>NZ_JBBOTI010000003.1:0-785588 GCF_038005505.1 Bacillus sp. FSL E2-8868
CCCTCCATAGTAAACAGGTTAATGTGCTTTCTTTTTCCTGTCTACTATAAGGGGATCATATCAACCCGATCGCTTTTTATTATTTTAAACGCTCTTCTAATTCTGCTTTTAATTCTTCAAATCCTGGTTTACCAAGTAAAGCAAACATGTTTTTCTTGTATGCTTCTACTCCTGGTTGGTCAAATGGATTTACGCCTAATAGGTAGCCGCTCATCGCACATGCTTTTTCGAAGAAGTATACAAGGTAACCGAATGTGTACTCATTTAATTCAGGGATGTTTACGATTAAGTTTGGTACTCCGCCATCGCTATGTGCAAGTAATGTACCTTCGTATGCTTTTGTGTTTACGAAGTCTATCGTTTCACCAGCAAGGTAGTTTAATCCATCTAAATCGTTGTCGTCTAATTCGATTTTTAGTTCGTGTGTAGATTTACCTACTTTAAGAACTGTTTCGAATAGGTCACGACGACCTTCTTGAATGTATTGACCTAATGAGTGTAAGTCAGTTGAGAAGTTTGCTGAAGATGGGAAAATACCTTTTTGATCTTTTCCTTCACTTTCACCAAATAACTGTTTCCACCACTCAGAGAAGTAGTGAAGTGCTGGCTCATAGTTAACAAGCATTTCAATTGTTTTCCCTTTATTATATAGAGCATTACGAACTACTGCGTATTGGTAAGCTGGGTTTTCTTCAAGTTCTGATTTCGCGAAATCATTATGACCAGCAGCTGCACCTTTCATCATCTCTTCAATGTTTAGGCCACTTACAGCGATTGGCAATAAACCTACTGGTGTTAATACAGAGAAACGACCGCCAACATCATCTGGAATAACGAACGTTTCGTAGCCTTCGTTATCAGATAATGTTTTTAAAGCACCGCGCGCTTTATCTGTAGTCGCATAAATACGTTTGCGTGCTTCTTCTTTTCCATACTTTTCTTCTAATAATTTACGGAAAATACGGAATGCGATTGCAGGCTCTGTTGTTGTACCTGATTTGGAAATAACGTTAATAGAAAAGTCTTTACCTTCTAGTACGTCCATTAAATCTTTCATGTAAGTGGAGCTAATGTTTTGTCCAACAAATAGCACTTGTGGAGTTTTACGTTGTTCTTTAGAAAGCGTGTTATAGAAAGAATGGTTTAACATTTCAATTGCTGCACGTGCTCCTAGGTAAGAACCACCAATACCTACAACAAGTAAAATGTCAGAGTCATTTTTAATTTTTTCTGCGCATTTTTGAATGCGAGCGAATTCTTCTTTGTCATATTGAAGCGGAAGCTCTACCCACCCAAGGAAATCGTTCCCAGCTCCAGTTTTTTCGTGGATTGCATGATGTGTTACTTTTACTGCATCACGTAAATAAGTTAGTTCATTTTCACCGATGAAGGATAACGCTTTAGAATAGTCGAACGTTACATGTGTACTCATCTTTTTCCCTCCAATTATGTATATGTATTTCTGTATTCACTTTAGCGAAACTAAAGTTGTAAATCAAGCGATTCAACAATTGTAAACGTAACCATTATTTATTTTTTAGAAAAAGTTCATTTTTTGCATAAAAATTCGAATTTTTCGGTATAGATGTATATACATCGTTTTTCGTACATTTTTCATGTATAAAAACAACAAAACTATACCATTCTATAAAGGAGTTAAATTTTCTTATTAACTCCTTGCTTGCTCACGCTTCACATTAAGGGGGGACTTTTCATGAGTACCTTGCAACGTATCGCATTAGTCTTCACTGTAATCGGCGCTGTTAACTGGGGACTGATCGGGTTCTTCCAGTTTGACTTAGTAGCGGCTATTTTCGGGGGACAGAACTCAGCTCTTGCACGTATTATTTACGGCATCGTTGGTATTTCTGGGCTTATCAATCTCGGCTTACTATTTAAACCATCCGAGAATCTTGGTACTCACCCAGAAACACATGAAATTCAATAGTCAGTATGTCTTTTTCGCCTCCGACATACGAATATGATTGCATGCAATCATATTTGCAAATATATATATCATAAGTCACAGTAAAAGAGGAACGCTCATATGCGTTCCTCTTTTACTTTATTACCTCCGACTCTTCAATCCATTCTGCTAGCTTTTCTCGCAGTGTATTAAATCCGTTCTCTGATGGATTCGGTATAAGAATTCGTCCTTGCTTTCTTTTCGCCGCTTTTAACGATAAACTCATTTTTCTGTGTTCTTCATCAATTGAAAGTACTTTTACTTCTACTGTATCTCCGACCTTTAAAAAGTCATGAATGTCTTTTACATACCCATTTGTGATTTCAGATATATGCACAAGTCCTTGTGTTTCTGCATCCAAAGCTACAAATGCACCGTAATCTTGAATTCCAGTTACTTTCCCTGTTACAACCACTCCCGTTGTATATTGTTCTGACATGTGAAACACTCCCATACGTTTACCATTTTCTCTACAATTGTAAATAGCAAAGCAGATGTATTTATTGTTAAATATCCGATTAGTGGTAAGTATCCTAAGTAAAACACCGAGGTTACTCCCACCTTATATTAGTAAATTATACCACTTTGATAGAACTCATTCAAAATTCACGAAAAAATTTCCTGTAATACGTATAATTCTCCAATATTAGGATAGAATACTAACACATGGCTTTCTAGTATTCCCCCCCTTTTATGGACAAAACGTATTGTGTTTTGTCCTTTTTTTATTCTCTATGAACCGTTCCATTCTCTTCATTGCTTCCATAAGTTGCTCAAGCGATGTTGCATACGAACAACGAATAAATCCTTCACCACTCCCGCCAAACACATTTCCAGGAACAACAGCCACTTTTTCTTCTAATAATAATTGTTCTGCAAATTCTGCTGAAGATAGTCCGGTTGAAGCTATAGAAGGGAAGACATAAAATGCCCCGCCTGGCACATGACATGTTAAGCCCATTTCATTGAAAGATGTCGTCATAAAGTTACGACGTTTTTTATAGCTATCTCTCATTCGAATTACTTCATCATTTCCCCCGCGTAATGCTTCAAGTGCTGCAAATTGAGACATCGTCGGTGCACACATCATTGAATACTGGTGGATTTTGAGCATTAATTCTGAAAATTGAACAGGGGCTGCAATCATCCCAAGGCGCCACCCCGTCATGGCAAACCCTTTTGAAAATCCTGAAATTAAAATCGTATGGTCACGCATATTTTTAATACTCGCGAAACTCGTATATGCTTCGTCGTATACGAGCTCTGCATAAATTTCATCCGATAACACGATTAAATTATACTTCTCAACAATAACTGCTAGCTTTTCTAATTCGGATTTATTTAACATTGCGCCTGTTGGGTTATTGGGAGAACAAAGTAATATTGCCTTTGTTTTCGTTGTAATAGCTGCTTCAATTTGATCTGGCTGTACTTTAAATTCATCTTCTAATGAAGTCGCCACTGGAACTGGGACCCCGCCCGCTAACGTAACAAGCGGTGCATACGAAACGAAACTTGGTTCAATAATAAGTATTTCATCATCAGGGTTTACAATAGCACGCATCGCTACATCTAGCGCTTGACTCGCTCCAACTGTAACAATGATTTCATCATTCGGATCATAAGATACTGCAAATTGTTTTTTTAGATACTTTGCTATTTCTTGACGGAGCTCCAATAATCCTGCATTTGCTGTATATGACGTATATCCTTGTTCTAAAGAACGAATACATGCTTGCCTTACATTCCAAGGTGTAACAAAGTCCGGCTCTCCCACTCCAAGTGAAATAACACCTTTCATACTTGCCGCTAAATCAAAAAACTTTCGTATACCAGACGGTTGTAAAGATTCTGCTACTCTAGATAGGTCAAATTGCTTCACGGTGTCACCACAATTCTCTTATCATCATCTGTCTTTTCATAAATAATCCCCTCATGTTTATACTTCTTCAAAATAAAATGAGTTGTCGTTGAAACGACAGATTCAATTGTTGCTAATTTCTCAGAAACAAACATCGCTACTTCTCCCATCGTCTTTCCTTCTAATGTAATAGAAAGGTCATATGTCCCAGACATTAAATAAACGGATTTCACTTCTGAATAGCGATAAATTTGTTCAGCTACTGCATCAAAACCGACACCACGCTTCGGTGTAACTTTCACATCAATCATCGCCGTTAAACCAGTATGTTCTTTCACTTTTGTCCAATCGATATGTGTTACATAGTCCACGATAATCTTTTCACTTTCTAATTTCGTAACCATTTTTTTCACTTCTTCTACTTCTATATTTAACAACTTCGCTAATGTATCTACAGATAAACGACTATTCTTTTCAAGACAAGCTAATAATTCCAATTCTTTCTCTGTCACCATATAAATCATCCTTCCTTTTAGTTTCTGTCTAAATTATACAAATACTCTTTCCAATTTGAAAAGAAGATTTTTTTAGTGAATTATGTCAAAATAAAGTGAAACTTTAATCAGTGGAAAGACTCACCCCGCTGATTATTAGTTGAACCAATCGGGCTTTTACGAGCAGTTGATCTCCCATCTCACTTCTTTGTCTCAGCCGTCTTTTTAGGTGGGAGTCTTACTGCTCGTTAAAGCGGGGTAAAGTGAAACTTTAATCAGCGGAATGCTCTATCCCGCTGATTATTAACCCGCACCAATCGGGCATTTACGGATAGTTGCTTTCCAACTTATATTCTTTGCCTTAGCTGTTCTTCAAGGCGGAAAGCTTACTGCCCGCAAATAGCGGGGTAAAGTGAAACTTGAATCAGTGGGAGCTTCATACCCGCTGATTATTAGCACACACCAATCCAGGTAAAGAGGAAAGGGGATGGAACCGTGAAACCAAAAGTATATATTGCCGAACCAGTTCCAACATTTGTAGAAAACTATTTATCAGAACACTGTGATTTTGAAAAATGGGATCAAAACGAGAAAGTACCTCGTGATGTTCTATTAGAAAAAATAAAAGATAAAGATGGGTTATTAAATTTCGGATCTACTATAAATGAAGAGTTATTGCAGGTTGCTCCTAATTTAAAAGTAGTAAGTAACATTTCTGTTGGCCATGATAACTTTGATTTAAAAGCGATGGAAAAACAAAATGTTATCGGAACGAATACTCCATATGTGTTAGATGATACAGTAGCCGATCTCGTTTTCGCTCTTATGTTATCTGCTGGTCGCCGTGTTTGCGAACTCAATTCCTATGTAAAAAATGGTGAATGGAACGCTGAAATTGGAAAAGAACACTTCGGACTAGATGTACATCATAGTACGATTGGTATTATCGGAATGGGACGAATTGGAGAAGCTGTCGCAAAACGAGCGAAATTCGGCTTTGATATGAATGTCCTTTACTATAATCGTCGCCGTAAAGAAGAAGCTGAGCAAAAATTTGATGCTACATATTGTGATTTACAAACTTTAATCAAACAATCTGATTTTATTATTCTTCTTACTCCATTAACAGATGAAACGTATCATCTTATCGGTGAAAAGGAATTTTCACTAATGAAAGAAACAGCAATTTTCATTAATGCTTCTCGCGGGAAAACAGTAGATGAAACTGCATTAATTCATGCGTTAACAGAAAAGAAAATATTTGCAGCCGGCATCGACACATTTACACAAGAGCCGATTCAAAAAGAGAATCCGCTCTTATCATTACAAAACGTTGTAACTTTACCGCACATCGGATCTGCAACATTAAAAACTCGGCAGCAAATGGCAATGACAGCTGCTGAAAATTTAGTAGCAGGATTACAAGGAAAAACACCACCTAATATTGTGCGTAGGTAATTATAAATAAGCGAAAGGCAAGATGACGATGTCATCTTGCCTTTTTTTGTTAACATATTTTGTTTCTTGCCGGGAGATGATATGAACAAAAATCAATGGAGTGACAAAAAATGAACCATGAATGCAAATGCCCTTACTTCACTTTTTCCACTCGCGGGACTACTATTCATTACGAATTGTATGAACATAATACTAAAAAAGAACGACCTACTTTCGTACTCGTTCACGGCTTCCTCTCTTCCTCATTTAGCTATCGACGACTCATTCCTTTACTAACAAAGGAAGGTACAGTAATTGCCCTTGATTTACCACCATTCGGAAAAAGTGATAAATCTCATCTCTTTAAATATTCTTATCACAATTTAGCAGCTATTATTATCGATTTAATCGAACATTTATCTCTCTCGAATATTGTACTAGTTGGCCATTCTATGGGCGGACAAATTTCACTCTTTGTAAACCGACTACGCCCTGAATTAATTTCAAAGACGATTTTACTATGTAGCTCTAGTTATTTAGCACGCGCAAACTTACCTTTACTGTACTCCTCTTATTTACCGTTCTTCCACTTATACGTGAAGAACTGGATTATTCGAAGGGGCATCGTCCATAACTTAATGAATGTCGTTCATGACCATTCATTAATTGACAATGAAATGATGGAAGGCTATGCTGCTCCTTTTTATGATGATCGTATATTCCCTGCTTTAACTCGAATGATAAGAGACCGTGAAGGTGACTTATCTTCAACTGAATTACAAAAAATCGAAACCCCAGTATTACTCATTTGGGGTGAAAAAGATCGCGTCGTCCCTGTACATGTAGGACACCGTCTCCATAAAGACCTGCCAAATTCAACTTTCATTTCTTACGAAAATACAGGGCACTTACTACCTGAAGAAAAGCCCGATCATGTTTATGAAGAAATTATTACGTTTGCGACGCAATAAAGTGAAGCTTTAATCCGTGGGGGTTTTTACGGGCAGTTTGATTTCTCGCCTAACCTCTTTGCTTCAACCGAATTTTGAGGCGGGAGTCTTACTGCCCGCAAATAGCGGGATAAAGTGAAGCTTTAATCAATCAGCACCAATGAAAACAAACAAAAAGGCTGTCATAAATTCCGACAGCCTATAACGAACAACTTCCGCCTTCTTTTAGTACGAGTAACTCTACTGCTAATTTTTCGCATTTTTCAAGTGCAGGTACTTCTTCAAAAGACATAAAGTATATATGTTGAATCTTCTTTGCGATGTATTTCGGATCATCAAACACACTTACGACGTTTACAACATCGCTCGCTTCTGTTTCATAAAACTCCGGTCCCATTTGAAACGGATCCCAATTTTTCACAACCTCAATCATTTTGTCATATGCACCCATCTGCTTCCCGCCTTTTCACTTTTTAATGCTTTTCTTTATCGTATCACATCAGCTATTCTATAAGAAGAGTGAGAATTTTCATAACTTAACAGTTTGACAGAAGAAAGGAGCAAACATATGCAACTATTTCATAAAACGGTAAATCGTCGCGGAACGCATAGTACAAAATGGGATACATATAAAAATGAAGAGCTCATCCACGCTTGGATTGCCGATATGGATTTTGAAGTACCAAAACCAATTCAAACTGCATTACAAAAACGCACAGAACATCCTATTTTCGGCTATACACTTCCTCCTGAAAATATTGGGGATATCATTTGTAATTGGACGAAAAGCCAATACAATTGGGAAATACAAAAAGAATGGATTGTATTTAGCGCAGGTATCGTTCCAGCTCTTAGTACGAGCATACAAGCTATAACGAAAGAAGGAGAAGCCGTACTCGTACAACCTCCTATTTATCCACCATTTTTTGAAATGGTCAAAACAAATAATAGACAATTATGTGGGAGTCCCTTATTTAAACAAAATGGCATATATAAGATAGACTTCGAGCATCTAGAAACTCAATTTAAACAAGGTGTAAAACTAATGCTTCTTTGCAGCCCTCACAATCCTATCGGGCGCGTTTGGACGAAAGAGGAGCTAACAAAACTCGGTACGTTATGTACGCAATATAATGTAACCGTTGTCGCGGATGAAATTCACGCCGATATTATTTATAGAGGCCATACTCATACACCGTTTGCTTCTTTATCTGAAGAATTAGCAGCACGCACTATTACTTGTATGGCTCCGAGCAAAACATTTAATATCGCTGGATTACAAGCATCGATCATTATTATTCCGAATGAAAATCTCCGTAATGCCTTTATGTCTATCCAATATAGACAAGGATTCCACGGATTAAATACATTTGCTTATACAGCAATGCAAAGTGCCTATACAGAATGTAATGATTGGCTAAATGAAATTCGATTGTATGTTGAAGATAACGCTCAATTTGCTTGTAAGTATATTCAAAATCACATACCGGCTCTTTCTGTAATTAAACCAGAAGGTAGTTTTTTACTGTGGATTGATTGTTCCCACTTGGATCTTTCTCAAGATGAACGAACAGCATTGCTTGAAGAGAAAGGTAAAATCATCATTGAGCCCGGTGAGAAATACGGAATGGGCGGGGAAGCCCATATCCGAATTAACATTGGCTGTCCTAGATCTGTTTTAGAAGAGATTTTAAACAGACTACACCATACATTCTCATAACAAAAAAAGGAGGCTATCCCAAAATGATTTTGGGACAACCTCCTTTTTTCGGTAAATCGATATAATTCCACTTACTATCAGGCGGTTTCACAACAAAAGCTATCATTCACGGTAGCTTCTATTTTTTCTTCAGATCCGACGCTTTTTTTACGATAACACCGCAAGCAATTCGGCCACCAGATTTACCAGTTGGTTGCGTCATACCATCATCAGCGTTTTCTGTAATAATAATAGACGCTCCATCTTTTCTATGAATCGTCGTTTTTCCTTCTTCAAGCGTTATATGCGGAGCATCGATTTCTGCTTTAATCTTTCCAGAACCATCCGCCACTACATTCGGTAAATCACCATTTTCCGCACCTTTCGGATTCAAGAGCCCATGTTTTTTATTATCTGGATTAAAATGATTCCCAGATAATTCGAAACTAGGCGCTTTACATTCTCCGATTTCGTGTACATGTATACCGTGTGGTCCTGGTGTAAAGCCTTCCGCTTTAATCGTAATTTTCACTCCACTTGTTTGCTGAGCTACTTTTGCAGTCCCAACTTCATCACCTGAAGCATTATGTAATTTCACATCAATTTCTTTCGGCTTCCCTTGGTCACAACCCGCCATTAGAAATAATAAACAACAACTGAAAAAAAGCCGTCTTTTCATTCAATTCCCTCCAAAATGCTTTCTGCCCTTAGATTGTCCGAGCATAGAGGGAAACATACAAAAATGAATTACCGTTTCTTTTCAGCTAAAAGCTTTTCTTCTACTTTCTGTAATCGCTCTGCTTCTCGTTTTGATACACGAATAAACATACGCCACGTAGCGACCGCACCGATGATAAATAGAACGCAAACAATACCTGGAATAATATACTCCGTTTTATCTTCAGGGAAATATAAAGGCATCATATGAAACACTCCTTATCGGGGAATTTATAGTAAGAATAAACATCAGAATTTTCTGTTTTATCATCTTAAATTATAATTGAAGCCTGTCATATTCTCAAGGGGGCGTTCCGAAAGCGAATGATTTCTTTGACTCCTTCGCGCACTTTCCTTACTATAAACTTGAGGTGAAAAATATGAGAGAAACATTTGAAATTGGTGAAATCGTTACTGGTATTTATAAAACTGGAAAATACATCGGCGAAATTACAAATAGCCGTCCTGGCAGTTACGTCGTAAAAGTACTAGCTGTTTTAAAACATCCAGTGCAAGGTGATTTACATAATGTAAAACAAGCTGACGTACCATTTTTCCATGAAAGACGTGCTTTAGCTTTTCGTGAACAGACGAACATTCCAGAGCAAATGGTGAAGAAATATGAAGGGGAAATTCCGGATTATACAGAGTCACTAAAATTAGCATTAGAAACTCAAATGAATTCATTTTCTGAAGATGATTCACCTTTTGCGGGGCGTAGTCTAGAAACACTTCAGCAATTGAAGCAAGATTACAAACTTTAAAAAACAAAACGACCAAATTACATATTTTGCAATTTGGTCGTTACTGTGTACTCACTTTCTTTAACACTTTCGAAAAATCAACAAGTTCCCCTAATGTCGGAGGTGCTGGTTTGACTAAATACTCTTTATCTTTTTCTACTAACTTAAAAATATTATATGTCGTCATCGCATCATCAAGCGCACAATGATGCTTTCCTGTTCCTGCTTTTCCATACGCCTCAATTGCTTTCCACAGCCCTGTTTGATTTCTCTCTCCAAAAAACTTCTTATACTCAAGCGATAAATCACGACAATGTCCAAAGAATGGAAATTCTACTCCCGCCATTTCACAGTTATGCTTTAAGACTTTCATATCCATATTTCCCCACGTTACAATTGTCGGTTTACCACTCTTTTCATATTCTGCAAGTTTCTCAACAAGTTCATGAAAAGAAATTCCTTTATCCACTACTTCCTGTTTAATTCCTAAAAATTTTTTACATCGATCCGTTAAAGACGGAAATGTTTTCGGTCTAATATGCGATGAATACGTATCTTCCACCTTACAACCAACAACTGAAACGAGTCCGACCTCAATAATTTCTGGGAAAAAACCTTTTGGCTTTTTTCTATGCTGGGGCATCGTAAACTCAAAGTCTAAAAACAAAAATCGTTGTTCATCCATACGATCCCTTCCTTATCATATTTGTCATTCCTTTCTATTTGACACTCCTACACGAACAAGCTCGAATGCTGATTCGATTTTAAATATTCAGATTGGATGTATCTTATATATATGTCAGATGCCCACAAATATTTTTAAAAATAAGAAAAAATGACCTATGCAGAAAATATGACAAAATAAACCCTTTCATTTACATCCGCCATTTTTCTACTTTATAATGACGTTATGTGTGTTTCATCTAGTTAATTTTTTGACACACTAAGAAAAGTGAATGAAAGGAGATGAGAGTTTTGCACGAAACAACGCAAGAACTCGCAAACTGGCAGTATTATTTCGCTATCGCAGTCTTTTTAATTACATATGCCATTATTATTTCTGAAAAAATTAACCGTGCTGTCATCGCACTTCTTGGTGCAGCATTCATGGTAATTGCAGGGGTCGTTGACTTACACAATGCCTTTACGAAACATATTGAATGGGGAACAATTACATTACTCATCGGTATGATGATACTCGTAAACATTACAAGTAAGTCAGGTGTCTTCCAATACGTTGCCATTAAAGCCGCAAAAGGAGCACAAGGAAATCCAATTAAAATTTTAATTTCACTTTCCTTACTTACCGCGCTCGGTTCTGCATTTTTAGATAACGTTACAACAGTACTTCTTGTTGTTCCAGTTACTTTATCTATTACGCGCATCTTGCAAGTAAATCCTGTTCCATATTTACTTTCTGAAATTATTTTTTCAAATATCGGAGGAACAGCAACATTAATTGGTGATCCGCCAAACATTATGATTGGTTCTGCAAATAAGCATTTAGATTTCAATGCTTTCTTATTCAACTTAGCACCTATCGTAATCATCATTATTGCTGTTACAGCAACAATTCTTTACTTCATGTACCGTAAGCAATTAATTGCTGATCCTGTACAAATTAAAAAGTTAATGAGCTTAGATGAAAAACAATACATTAAAGACCCAGTATTAATGAAGAAATCTTTAACAGTACTTGGCCTTACTATTTTAGGTTTCATGACTCATTCCATTTTCCATATTGATGCAGCTATCATCGCCTTAACTGGCGCTACTGTACTTATGCTAATCGGTGTGAAAGAGCATGAAATTGAAGAGGTATTCGCAAGTGTAGAGTGGGTAACAATCTTCTTCTTCGCGGGACTATTCGTACTCGTTGGAGGACTTATTGATATCGGGCTTATCAAAATGTTAGCTCAAAAAGTAATTGGAATAACAGGCGGAGATATTTCTCAGGCATCTATCCTTATTCTATGGGTATCTGGTATCGCCTCTGCAACAATCGATAACATTCCATTCGTTGCAACAATGATTCCACTTATTAACGATATGGCAGTTGGGCTAGGTTTATCACCTTCTGACGCACAAGTCGACGTACTATGGTGGGCATTAGCATTAGGTGCTTGCTTAGGTGGAAACGGAACATTAATCGGGGCTTCTGCTAACGTAATCGTAGCTGGTATCGCAAGTCGTGAAGGACATAAATTCAGCTACATGGAATTCCTTAAAGTCGGCTTCCCAATTATGATCGTTTCATTAATCATTTCTCACATTTACATTTACTTACGCTATCTTATGTAGTAGAAAAAAGCGCCCTGCTCAGCAGGGCGCTTTCGTTCTTTTTTCAGCATATCCGAATTATTATAGAACCAAATATATCGACCGCAGGGCAACTTTGATAGGCCTACTCGTTATACCTCACCGGCTCATTCCGAATAATGAACAAATGAATCGGCAAGAAAACCGAAAATGTGATTGTATGAATGATCGTAAATAGTATGGAATTCGTTCCGTATCTATCCAAAATAGCATAGATAAGATAAATAGACAGTACAAGTGATACAGCTGTTGCTAATATATATAGAATTGGTACGAAATTAAAGATGAAGCATCCAACATATATGCCAAATACTTTCCACCCTGCTTCTTCTTTCAAGAAATCTGGTAATTTATCTTTCGCTAAATCACCCCATATCTTACTATTTATAAACGGAATAAAAGCAAGAACACCATCAGTTGCACCATTATTTTTTGCCATCGTATAAAGTGCAAAAGCCGTTAACAAATACGAAATAATTGCCCAAATTATTATAACAAGCATAAACGCAAAACTAAGAGCAAAGAAACCTGCTAGTACGCCTTGATCTTCCATCTTATCCTCTCCTCTCTCTTCTCAACATATTTCATTACAGTGCAAGTTATGTTTTAAAATTTAACCAAACTCTTTGTATAATAAGAAGAGAAAGATAATGAGAGAGGAGTACATACCTATGCATCCATTTGTAAAGGCATTACAAGAGCATTTTACAGCTCATCAAAATCCCGAAAAAGCAGAACCGATGGCACGTTATATGAAAAATCACTTCCCGTTTCTCGGTATTCAAACTCCTGAGAGAAGACAGTTATTGAAAGACGTAATTCAAATACATACTCTCCCAGATAAAAAGGACTTCCAAATTATCGTGCGTGAACTTTGGGACCTACCAGAACGTGAATTTCAAGCTGCCGCACTCGATATCATGCAAAAATATAAAAAACACATAAATGAAACTCACATCCCATTTTTAGAAGAGCTTATTGTCACAAAATCTTGGTGGGATTCTGTTGATAGCATCGTCCCTACATTTTTAGGTGCTATCTTTTTAAAACATCCAGAATTAATTTCTGCATATATTCCAAAATGGATTGCATCAGAAAACATATGGTTACAACGTGCCGCTATTTTATTCCAGCTAAAATATAAACAAAAAATGGATGAAGAACTCCTTTTCTGGATTATCGGACAACTACATTCCTCAAAAGAATTTTTCATTCAAAAAGCAATCGGCTGGGTCCTTCGCGAATATGCAAAAACAAAACCAGATGTAGTATGGGAATACGTTCAAAATAACGAACTTGCCTCGCTTAGTAAACGCGAAGCAATTAAGCATATTAAGCAAAATTACGGAATAAATAACGAAAAAATAGGCGAGACTCTATCCTAGATGGGCACGTTCCTCTATTGAGATTTAAAAAAGAACGTGTTAAAATATGTTCATTATTATTAATATAAGTAGCGATGACGGACTTATAAGTACTTGCATAAAAAGCGATTCAGGGATAGTGAAAGCCTGAAGCTGCGAGGAAACGGCAGTCTCGAGCAATACGTGATAAAGTGGATGCACATTTTGTGTATCAACTAGGGTGGAACCGCGGGCAAACGCTCGTCCCTAGGCGATTAAGCCTTGGGATGAGCGTTTTTTTATGTTTTTTAAAGCATATATTGCTCGTTTCCAAAGTACCCATCACGTCATCGCAAATACGTTAACTTTCAAAAGGAGGATTTTATTATGTATTCAATGGAACAAGTTGTAAACTTAGCGAAACATCGCGGTTTCGTTTTCCCTGGTTCTGAAATTTACGGTGGTCTTGCAAACACATGGGATTACGGTCCACTTGGAATCGAATTAAAAAATAACGTCAAAAAAGCTTGGTGGAAAAAATTCATTCAAGAATCTCCACACAACGTTGGTTTAGATGCTGCTATTTTAATGAACCCAAAAACTTGGATCGCTTCTGGTCACGTTGGTAACTTTAATGATCCAATGATCGACTGTAAAAAATGTAAAGCTCGTCACCGTGCTGACAAATTAATTGAAGATGCATTAGACGTAAAAGGTATCGAAATGGTCGTTGACGGTCTTACTTTCGACCAAATGGCTGACTTAATGAAAGAACATGAAGTAAAATGCCCAGATTGCGGTAGCCAAGAATTCACGGAAATCCGTCAGTTCAACTTAATGTTCAAAACATTCCAAGGTGTTACAGAGTCTAGCACAAACGAAATCTTCCTTCGTCCTGAAACAGCACAAGGTATTTTCGTAAACTTTAAAAACGTACAACGCTCTATGCGTAAAAAACTTCCATTTGGTATCGGCCAAATCGGTAAAAGTTTCCGTAACGAAATCACACCTGGTAACTTCACATTCCGTACACGTGAATTCGAACAAATGGAACTTGAATTCTTCTGTAAGCCTGGTGAAGATTTAGAGTGGTTCGCATTCTGGCGTGAAACTTGTAAAAACTGGTTACTTTCACTTGGTATGACTGAAGAAAGCATGCGTCTTCGTGACCACGGTGAAGACGAATTATCTCACTACAGTAACGCAACAACTGATATTGAATTCAGATTCCCATTCGGTTGGGGCGAACTATGGGGCGTTGCATCTCGTACAGACTTCGATTTAAAACGTCATATGGAACACTCTAACGAAGACTTTAACTATATCGATCCACAAACGAATGAGCGTTACGTGCCTTACTGCATCGAGCCATCTCTAGGTGCAGACCGTGTAACATTAGCATTCTTATGTGATGCATATGAAGAAGAGCAATTAGAAAACGATTCTCGTACAGTTCTTCGTTTCCACCCTGCTTTAGCACCATATAAAGCAGCTATCTTACCATTATCTAAAAAGCTATCTGAAGGTGCTACTGAAGTATTCGCAGAACTAGCTAAAGACTTCATGGTAGACTTTGATGAAACTGGTTCTATCGGTAAACGTTACCGTCGTCAAGACGAAATCGGTACTCCATTCTGTATCACATACGACTTCGACTCTGTTGAAGACAAAGCTGTTACAGTACGTGACCGTGACACAATGGAACAAGTTCGTATGCCAATTAGCGAACTAAAAGGTTTCTTAGAGAAAAAAATCCAGTTCTAATTATAAAAAAGAGGCAGCTCATAAGAGCCGCCTCTTTTCTATTTTTCACGTTTTTCTTTAATTGCTACTGTACATCTTGATATGCATAGTAAATCATCATTTTCATCAATGATGCGAATATCCCAAACCATTGTCGATTGTCCTCTATGTATCGGTGTTCCAATTGCTGTTACAATTCCATCTTGCTTTGAGCGAATATGATTTGCATTAATTTCTAATCCGAAACAAATACATTTTTCTTGATCAATTAAATTGTATGAACCAACACTTGCCACAGTTTCTGCTAATGCAACAGATGCACCGCCATGTAAAAATCCAAACGGCTGATGCGTGCGTTCATCAACAGGCATTGTAGCAACTACTTTATCCTCTGTCATTTCTAACAACTCAATTCCAAGCGAATCCATTAAAGTTTTTGACATATCGTTTTCAACCTCTCTCACTTTAGATCAAATGTATAATTTTACCTGTTTAATTTCAAACTACCTATAACACTTATATAAGGAGGTTTCACCTAAATGAAACAGAAATTTTGTATACTATTGCTTATGTTCTCCTTGCTGACTATTGTACCAAATTGTGCAATAGCAGCCAAAGCATCCAACCTGACAATCAATGTTAAGACTGTAACGCAAAAAGGTAAGAAACCTTATATAGAATATCAAATTAATAGGCCTTCCTTTCACAACTTTTCTGATTCGAAATTTCAAAATAAGCTGAATTCCTATTACAAAAACTCTACTACTAAATTTAAAAGTAAATTAGAAAAAGAAGCGAAGAAATATTATGAGGAAACAGAAGGATCTAGCACACCTTTTCATCCATACGTTGCAAATGTTGACTATAAAGTAGCTTTAAACAAACCACCTTTCCTCAGCCTATATGTGAATTACTATCAATATACAGGCGGAGCGCACGGACTGTATACGTGGAAGGCAAATACATTTGATTTAAACGAAAAAAAATTATTACACTTAGACGATTTATTTCAACAAGAGGATAAATATAAAGAAATAATTCGCACAGAGATTGTAAGACAAATTAAACAAAATGAAAGCATTTATTTTCCTGATGCAGTCGAAAAAGTAACGAGCACTAAAAAGTTTCACTACTTTTTAGAACCGGATAATCTTGTAATTTATTTCTCTTTATATGAAATTGCTCCTTATTCAAGCGGAATTCCGCAGTTTCGTATTCCATACACATTGCTTAGAGACTATTTAAAGCCTTCTTATCAAAATATTTTGATTGACAACAAGTAAATATTTTCGCTACGATAATGTTAACCTAAACACAACTGGAGGTTAACATTATGAAGAAGCTTCATGTTTTAGATTTAGCATTAGCTGCCATGTTCGTCGCTCTTATGGCTATTGGTGCAAATATTGTATCATGGGCACCATTCTTACAAATAGCGGGCATTCCATTATCTATGCAACCATTTTTCGCAATTTTAGCAGGTCTTCTTCTTGGGAGTAGACTTGGGGCATTATCAATGACTGTTTACATGCTTGTTGGAGTAGCAGGTGCGCCAATCTTCGCTAACTTCAAAGCTGGATTTGGAGCACTTTTAGATCCTACTGGTGGTTTTATTATCGCATTTATTATCGTTGCTTACGTATCAGGAAAACTAGTAGAACAAAAAGAACGACCAACATTCAGCACCTTTGCAATTTCTTCTTTCGTCGGAATCATTTTAACGTATATTATCGGTACTACTTATATGTACGGAGCAGTCAATATTTTCATGGGTGGTAATATGAGTTATAAAGCTGCCTGGATGATTATGATGTGGTTCGCAGTAAAGGATATTGCGTTTACAATTATCGGCGCTATTATTGCACCTCGCATATACTATGCTGTACGTCGTTCCGCTTATCAGCATTCTCATTCGACGATTTCATAATAAAAAAGGAGCTGTTCCTATAGGAACAGCTCCTTTTTTATTATATTAAGACTCTTGCTTCATTTGCTCGTCTAAAACTTTCTTCATCATTACTAGCATATCATCACGTAATTCTGGGTGCTGCAATGCCATTTCAATTGTCGTTTGAACGAATCCTAATTTTTCACCAACATCATAACGCTTTCCTTCAAAATCATATGCAAATACACGTTGAATTTCATTTAAGCTTTGAATTGCATCCGTTAACTGAATTTCGCCACCCGCTCCAACTTGTTGCTGTTCCAAGAACATAAAGATTTCAGGAGTTAAAATGTAACGTCCCATAATCGCTAAGTTTGAAGGCGCAGTACCTTGCGCTGGTTTTTCAACGAATTTACGAACTTGATAACGACGTCCCTCTTGCTCTAACGGATCAATAATTCCGTAGCGATGTGTTTCTGCTTCAGGAACAGTTTGTACACCAATAACAGAAGAAAGTGTTTTGTCATACTCGTCCATTAATTGACGTAAACATGGTTTTTCAGCTTGAACGATATCATCGCCTAATAATACTGCAAACGGCTCATCACCAATGAATTTACGTGCGCACCAAACAGCATGTCCTAATCCTTTTGGTTCTTTTTGTCGAATGTAATGGATATCTACCATTTTAGAAGAAGCTTGTACTTTTTCAAGTAACTCATACTTTTTCTTCTCTAATAAGTTTTGCTCTAATTCAAATGCGTTATCAAAATGATCTTCGATAGAGCGCTTTCCTTTACCAGTAACGATAATAATATCTTCGATGCCTGATTTTACTGCTTCTTCTACGATGTATTGAATTGTTGGTTTATCTACAATTGGAAGCATTTCTTTTGGCATTGCTTTCGTTGCTGGTAAAAAGCGTGTTCCTAATCCCGCTGCCGGGATAATTGCTTTTCTCACTTTTTTCATGACAAATACCCTCGCTTTTCATTCTAATTCTCTTAGTAAAGTGTAAATTTATAACACTCGCTCGTAATAATCCTCTACATCAAACAAAACTACAAGAAAAGAGGAGGCCGTTCTCCGTTCTCCTCTTTTCCTATCAGTAGCACTCTATTCTATTATAAACGATTCATAATATCTTCTTTAATAGTAAGTAACTTTTGTTCACTATTTTGTAAGGAATCATCTTGTACACCAAAGTAGAATTTAATTTTCGGCTCTGTTCCAGATGGACGTAAGCAGAACCAAGAACCATCTTCTAATTGATATTTTAACACATTTGATTTCGGTAAGTGAATCTCTTCCTTATTTCCATCTTGTAACGTTGTAATGATGCTTTCTTTATAATCCTCAACTGCAACGACTGTTAAACCAGCTACTTCTTTCGGAGGATTCTCACGGAATGTTGCCATCATCTTTTGAATCTGTTCGGCACCATCTTTTCCTTTTAACGTTAACGATACAAGGTCCTCACGGAAGAACCCATACTTCTTAAATACTTCTAGCAGACCATCGTATAACGTTTTACCTTGTGATTTGTAGTATGCAGCTACTTCACATGCAAATAGGACGGATTGCACCGCATCTTTATCACGGCAGAATGGACGGATTAAATAACCGTAGCTTTCCTCATAACCGAATTGGAATTCATATTGTCCACTTTCTTCATACTGTTTAATTTTTTCACCGATAAATTTAAATCCAGTTAACGTATCAACTGTATCTAAACCGTATGCTTTTGCGATTGTACGGCCAATTTCAGACGTTACGATTGTTTTTAAAACAACACCATTTTCTGGAAGAGTCCCGTTTTCCTTCTTTTGTGATAATAAGTAATCAAGCATTAACGCACCTGTTTGGTTACCAGTTAACACTTGGAACTCACCATCGTGATTGCGAACTGCTATACCTAGACGGTCTGCATCAGGATCAGTTGCGATTAACACGTCTGCATCTACTTTTTCACCGTCACGAATTGCATATTCAAACGCTGCATGCTCTTCTGGGTTTGGTGATTTTACTGTAGAGAAATTTGGATCTGGTAACTCTTGCTCTTTTACAACTGTTACATCTGTAAATCCAACTTCTTCTAAACCACGGCGTACCGAAATATTTGATGTTCCATGCAATGGTGTAAAGACGATTTTTAAATCTTTTCCTACTTCTTTCACCATCTCTTTATTAATAATGACATTGTTCAATTCTGCTGCATATGCATCATCTACTTCTTGTCCAATTATATGTAATAAACCGTCAGCTTTTAATTGCTCAACATCAGCAACTTCAACTGTTAATTCATTCTCTACTGCATTTACGTAGCTAATTAACTCATCAGCTTCCTTTGGAGGCAACTGGCCACCATCTTCACCATATACTTTATAACCGTTATATTCGGGCGGATTATGGCTTGCCGTAAGAACGATTCCACTTGCTGTATGTAAATGACGAACTGCGAAAGAAAGCACTGGTGTTGGACGTAAGCTTTCAAATACATATGTTGTAATACCGTGTGCACCAAGAGTAGCTGCTACTTCCATTGCGAATTCAGGTGATTTATGACGAGAATCATACGCGACAACAACACCGCGTTTTTTCGCTTCTTCACCTAATTTTTCAATAAACATAGCTAATCCTTTTGTTGCTTTACGAACTGTATATACATTTAAACGGTTCGTACCAGCACCAAGTTCACCACGCATACCACCTGTTCCGAACTCTAGATTTTTATAAAAGCTATCCTCGATTTTCTTCTCATCTTGCTTCATGTTTTCTAGCTGTTCTTTTAATTCTGCGTCTAATTCTGCATATGAAAGCCAGCGACTAAATTCTTGTTTCCAATTCATACTTCCATCTCCTCTCGCCTGTCGTACCTTCATTATATGAAAAAAACAACCTGAATCTCAATATTTTTTAAAATCTAGCAGGATTTTACTATAAATATTTGTATACACTATGGTTAAATACTCCACCAAAGGGAATGAGGATTATGCAAGAATGGGGCTTGTCAGAAGAGCTCAAAATAAAAACAAAGCAGATGATTGAAATTGCTGAAAAAGAATTATCAAACATGAAGCATGCAATCGATAAAGAAGATGAATGTATTTTATGTAAAATGGAAGATATTCATCATATGTTAACAAATGTACAGACGTTAGCAGCTACATATTATATTCAAGCATATTTATCACCTTATACGGAAAGTTCACATTTCATCACTACAGCTGTCCAACATTTAAGCGCTCGAAAACACGGTGCTCTTATTATTGTGGAACGAAGTGACGCTCTTGATTCTTTCATTCAAACTGGAACGACATTAAACGCACACTTAACCGCGCCACTACTTGAATCGATTTTTTATCCAGGGAACCCTCTTCATGACGGAGCCGTTCTCATTAAAAATAATCATATTGTCTCAGCAGCTAATATTCTCCCATTAACAAAAAGCATGGAAATCAATCCTGAGCTAGGAACACGTCATAGGGCTGCAATTGGCTTATCCGAGAAAATTGATGCACTTATATTAGTTGTCTCTGAGGAAACAGGGCGTACTTCATTCGCTTTAGGCGGGACGTTATATACGATTTCTTTATAGGACGAATCTTTCACTATGTAGCACTTTTTGAAACGGTAAAATAGTAAATGAAATTATATCAACCGTAACTCCAAATATATCGACGTTTCGACAAGGAGTATCGACTTACCGACAAAAACTTACAATAGTCATACCATATCAATAAGAAAAGGCTATCCCAAAAATTTGAGACAGCCCTTTCTTCAAAAATTATTCTTCTCCGAAACGCTCAACAAGTGTTGCAAGTGTACGCACCATTGCACCTGTTGCTCCAGATGGTCCTAAATCATGTGCTCCTGATGTTTCAGATGTTCCAGCGATGTCTAAGTGTACCCATGGTGTTTCTTCTGCAAATTCACCAAGGAATGCCCCAGCCATAACCGCATGTCCTTCACGGCCTGGTGAGTTATTTAAATCAGCAAATTTACTGTTTTTGACACGTTCTTTATCACGTTCAAAAATCGGCAATTGCCAAATTGGCTCATCCGTTTCCATAGAAGCCTCTAACACTTGTTCAAACAATTCTTCATTATTTGTCATCGCGCCTGTTGTATGATTTCCAAGTGCAACAATTACACCGCCTGTTAATGTTGCAACATCAACTAAGTAATTTGCGCCAAGTTTCTTCGCATACGTAATACCGTCAGCTAACGCTAGGCGACCTTCTGCATCTGTATTTAATACTTCAATTGTTTTTCCGCTCATAGATGTAATAACATCATCTGGCTTAAATGCTGTACCACTTACAACGTTGTCAGTTGATGGAATAACAGCAATTACATTTTGCTCGGGGCGAAGTTCACCGATGATCTCCATCGCGCCAAGAACAGCTGCAGCTCCGCCCATATCACCTTTCATACCAACCATGCCTTCACGTGGTTTTAAAGAATAACCGCCTGTATCATATGTAATCCCTTTTCCAACAAATCCAATTACATCTTTCCACTCTTCTTTTCCTTTATAAATAAGAGCGATCATTTTTGGCGGTTCAGTAGATCCTTGGTTTACTGCAAGTAATGCACCCATACCAAGCTCTTCCATCTCTTCTTTCTCAAGAACCTTATAATCCATATCGTATTTTTCTGCTAATTCAACTGCATACTCAGCAAGCTTTGTCGCTGTTAATACGTTTGGCGGCATATTTACAAGTGTACGAGCTGAATTCGTTGCACGTCCATGTACGTAGCCAACTGTTAATGCAGCTTCAATTTCTTGTGCATCTTCCGCTGTAATAGCCGTGAACTTCTCTAGTTCCACACGATCCTTTTTATCTGATTTATACGTTTGTAACTCATATGTACCAAGACCTTGTACTTCTGCTGCAATATGAGCTACATCAATCGCATCTAATTTCTCTGTCACGAAAGAATCAAGCAAGATTGCTGCATCTTGTACTTTTGCTGCTTGTAACGCTTTAAACGCCTTACCAAGAGCAGCACGTAACGTTTCCGTTGTATATGACTCTTTCTTACCTAAACCAACAAAATAATAACGTTTAACATTTGTTTTTCCTAAGCTATGTACTTTTGAAATGACTTTCTTCTTAGTTGAAAGTTCTTTTTCTTCTAATAAAACTTGTAATTGTCCTTCAAACGCTTTATCCAGTTCTTGTACAAAGCTACTCGTTTTATCTTCTTCAAATAAGGCAACAATTACCACTTCATGACTTACTAATTCTTTTTGTACTCGAAACATGTTCAGACCCCCTAAATTTCTCTACGTCCATTATAACTTTATTTTCGATAAAATGCGACAATTCTAAATTCTGTCATTTCATATAAAGTAAAACTATAATCAGCCCGCACCAATCGGGCGTTTACGGGCAGCAGGGCTCCCACCTACCTTCTTTGCTCCAGCTGAATTTTGAGGTGGGGGTTTTACCGGCCGCAAATAGCAGGATAAAGATGCTATCTCCAATATCTTCTACCATGAAATAAGACAAGAAAAAAGTCTAGCGTTATTACCACTAGACTATCTTTGTTTTAAATATTGTCCACGAAACACTTGCATCGTTTCGTCTTGATTTAACATCGTTAACTCTTCTTCCGAAAACTTACCATTTCCTATTTTCACTATATACACATTTACTTTTTTCTTACCCCATTGGCTATAAACATCTTTCACCGTATCATAATATAAATCGAGACGATTTCCTTTTATAGCACCGCCCTTATCAGCTACAACACCATATCCGTAACCTGGCACGAATAGAATTGTCCCAAGCGGGAATACGCGTAAATCGGCAGCGATTGTGGAATATAAATCCCTTTTTGCTTTAACACCTGAATATGTAATGCCATACTCTGGATGCCCCGGCCTCTTTCCAGTTGACTCTATACCTGATGTATAACCAGTTGCAGTCATTTCTATAACACGATATTTAGACCAGTCATTTGCCTGCTCTAAAGCATTTATCACTTCTTTACTCGGAGCAATTTTTTTCTCAATTTCTGCTGCATGTACTTCTTTTACACTTGTTCCTTCATATGATTTTATAATCTCTAATAAAGAAACTCCTGTGAAAGCCTGCCATGTTACGCATAATGCGAATGCAAGTAAACAAGTCATCATAATGCGAATACAATATCGTTTTAACATTTTTATATTCCACACTCCTTCATCGTTAATCATTCCCTATACGATGAAGGAATATGCAAAAAAATAATCTCCAAATTGATTGGAGATTAAAACATTTGATATCCACTTTTCCGAAGTTTTTTAATTATGATTCCTGCTAAAGCAGCACCTACTAATCCAGTAGATAGAATAAACACATCTGCGTGTCCTAAATGCGATACACTTGTCCCAAATGAAGAAAATGTTTCTTTTGGCTTTGAAAAATAGTCCCATACACTCGCTTTATTAATAATAAGCATACAAATAATCGGATATACAATAACCATTACCCACGTAGCTCGCAAAATCATGTTGAGTAAAAATCCAATTCCAAAAAATAAAATAAAGAACAACATCATTGAAATAAGTAGTACCGGTATACTCACTTCTTCTCCCTCTCCTTCGCATACGCCGTAAACACATGATAAGCCGTATAACCAAATTGCTCTCCTGGATTTAATGTTTTGTCCATTTCAAAATGCGACTCTGCTCTTCCTTCTAATAAATATTTGATGAGTACAGAAGTATTTTGATCATCTGCAATATTTTCCGGATGTAAAAAAGCTACTTCCGACAATTCTTTCTCCTGTACGATAACGTCTTCTCCCTCTGGCTCTAGAAGAAAAATAATCATATTATCACTAATTTCATTATGAATAACACCTGAGCGAATACCAATAATCCCCTTTACATGAGCAACAATGCCTGTCTCTTCCAAAATTTCACGTTTCACAGCTTCATCAACAGTCTCCCCTTCATTAACAAAACCAGCAGGTAAAGACCATTGCCCTTTCAATCCACCGTATTTTTTCTTAACGAATAGCCATCTCCCATCTTCTGTAGCTACTAAGCCACTGACAGCTAACCACACTTTCCCTCGCTTCCCCATGATATAACCTCCTCCATCAAAACGAACAGAATATTCTTTCTTTTTTATATATTATACTATATTTTCAATACGAAAAAAGCAGAAACAGCTCATAGCCGTTTCTGCTTTTTCTACTATATATTAAAAGAACTTCAATTTACCTTTTTTAAGAACTAATAAAGGTCCGCCTAGTAAGAATAAGTAACGGTTGTCGATTACTTTCTTCATGAATGAAGCTTTCCAACCTGTTAACTTTTTACCCATAACAACGCCCATTGCATCGTCATGACCTAATGAACATACAGATCCTTTATTATCAAATGCGAACTTTTTCATTTCACCTTTGCCACGAACTAACACAGTTAAATTGTGTGCAATATTATAACCTTCTTGAATTGCAATCTGTGCTGTTGGTGGGTATGGACGGTTAATTTCTTCGTTGATGATTAACGCTGCATCACCAACCATGAATACATCTTCATGACCTGGAGCGTGCATGTACTCATCCACTTTAATACGTCCGCGCATTGCTTCAAATCCAGACTCTTCCACAATACCATTACCACGAACACCTGCAGCCCAAACTACAGTTTCAGATTTAAGAAGTTCAGCATCATCACCGTTGGCAACGATAATACCTTCTTCAGTTGCTTCCTTAATTGCTGTACCGATGCGGAATTCTACACCTTTTTTCTCAAGTTGTTTTACAGCGTACTCTACTAATGCTGGATCGAAACCAGGAAGTGCTGTTGGAGCAGCTTCTACACAGATGATACGTGCTTTTTCACGTGGAACATCATACTCTTTGCAAAGTTCAGGAATACGGTTTGCAAGCTCACCTACGTACTCGATACCAGTAAATCCAGCGCCACCAACAACGATTGTTACTAACTCATCACGTTTTTCAGTCGCATATTGAGCGAATTTTTCTTCCATATGCTCACGAATTTGACGAGTTGCATTAATGTTAGTGATTGAGAATGCATGCTCTTTTAATCCTTTAATTCCGAACGTTTCTGATTCGAAACCAAGACCGATTACTAAGTAATCATACTCTAATTCACCATCTTTTAAGATAATACGTTTTTCAGCAGCTTTAATCTCTACTACTGTATCTTGTACAAAGTTCACTTTATTTGTATCGATAACGTCTTGAATATCTAGACAGATTTTATCATCTTGTAATGTACCAGCTGCACTCTCATGTAACCAAGTTGCTTGGTAGTGATAGCTGTTGTTGTTTACTAACGTAATTTCAGCTTCACTTACAGATAATGTTTTTTGCAGACGAACAGTCGTAATCATCCCGCCATAACCTGCACCTAAAACTACGATTTTTGGAGTCTTCACTAAATCACAACCCTTTTCTTTATATAATAGTAATAAAAAATAATACCAAGTACTAAAAACTCTATTTGTCAAGAATGTGGAATTTATCACATTCTATATCATAACAAAACGCAGTCAAAAAATCGTACGAAATTTGTCATAGAAATTTAACATAATACTTCCCTATATTAGTCGGTTTCATTCCATAATTCAAGCACCTAGAGAATTATCAATATTTTAAAATAACATAGCGTTTTCAAGGGTTTTTCAGCCTTTTTTTCATGTATTTTCCTTTCGCTATATTTTATACAATTCTAAAACATCTATGCGCAAACTTACTTATTATTCAGTCGTTTCCAGAAGTATTATTAACTGAAATATGCTATCATTTATTTGAAAGTGTCATCATTTGCAGGATTTTCATGTACATATGAACAATATATGAAATCAATATTAAAATTCCATCATCTATAGGGGGAATGAAAATGACAGAAAATCAAAAAGTTTACGACATAACGATTATTGGTGGTGGCCCAACGGGACTATTCACCGCATTTTATGGCGGAATGAGACAAGCAAGTGTAAAAATTATTGAAAGCTTACCTCAACTTGGAGGGCAATTATCCGCACTATATCCCGAAAAATATATTTATGATGTAGCTGGATTCCCAAAAGTGCGCGCACAAGAGTTAGTTGATAACTTAAAAGAACAAATGAAAAAGTTCGATCCAACCGTTTGCTTAGAAGAAGCTGTTGATACTCTTGAAAAACAAGCTGACGGTATATTTAAGCTTGTTACAAATAAACAAACTCACTACTCTAAATCTGTCATTCTTACTGCTGGTAATGGTGCTTTCCAACCACGCCGCTTAGAATTAGAAGGCACAGCAAAATATGAAAAGAAAAACTTACATTATTTCGTTGATGATATGAATAAATTTGCTGGAAAACGCGTCGTTGTATTCGGCGGTGGTGACTCAGCAGTAGATTGGACAATGATGTTAGAACCGATTGCGGACAAAGTTACAATTGCTCATCGCCGCGACAAATTCCGTGCACATGAACATAGCGTAGAAAGCTTAATGAATTCCCGTGCAGAAGTAAGCACACCTTACGTTCCAGTTGAACTTATCGGTGATGATACTATTGAACAACTTGTTCTTCAGCACGTAAAAACAGAAGAAAAAATTATCATCGATGTTGATGACGTAATCGTAAACTACGGCTTCGTTTCTTCACTTGGTCCAATTAAAAATTGGGGCTTAGATATTCAAAAGAACAGCATCCTCGTGAACTCAAAAATGGAAACAAATATTCCTGGCATTTACGCTGCTGGTGACATTTGTACATATGAAGGAAAAGTAAAACTCATTGCTTGCGGCTTTGGTGAAGCACCGACAGCAGTAAACAATGCAAAAGCTTACTTCGATCCAAACGCAAAACTTCAACCAATGCATAGCTCAAGCATGTTTTAATATAGAAATGAAAAGAACTCCTTTTACATGAAAGGAGTTCTTTTGTTATAAAGATCCCTAATCCAAATTACCTCTCTTTCTTCACAGCTATGTACTTTAGAAAAAAATACCACATACTCCTAAAATATGTTACAATAAAACAGAACATACGTTTCATTCAATGGAGGGGAATTTTATAATGAAAGAACCTATTATCATTAAGAAAGAAGCTTTCCAAGCAATCGGCGTTTCTATTACGACGACAAATGAAAAAGAGGCATCTACTGAAGGGAAAATCCCACAACTTTGGAACCAATACTTCCAAGAACAAATCATGCATCACATCCCAAATCAACAAACAAAAGAAACATTCGCTTTCTACTCAAACTACGAATCAGATGAAACTGGTACATATCAATTTACTATTGGCATGCCTGTTTCTTCATTAGAAGACGTTCCTGAAAATATGACAGCCTTAACAATACCTACTGCAACGTATGCGGTATTTACAACGAGAAAAGGTCCTGTGTCTGAAGTCATTTGTGAAACTTGGGAATATATTTGGCAATGGTCGAAAGAAAACAAACGTGCTTTTACAACAGACTTTGAGCTTTATGACGAAAATGCAGTAGATCCAAATAACGTACAAGTGGATATTTATATTGCTTTAGCGTGAATGACAAAAAAGAAGATACCCTTTGGTATCTTCTTTTTTGTCGTTAAATAGCCACTGTGCAAATTCATTATTATTGTCTACAATGAGAAAGTGCAGTATAGAAATATTAGAAACTGTATAAAGTGAAACTATACTCAGTAGAGGTTTTTGTTCATCCCCCACTGAGTATTAGCCTTCACCAATCGGGCGTTTACGGGCAGCCCGACTCCCGCCTAACTTCTTTTCCCTAGCCCAATTTTGAGGTGGGAGTTTTACTGCTCGTAAATAGCGGGATAAAACGATTGTTAATAGGTTTTTCAGTCTAAATTTGGTACATAGAAAGGAAGCAATATGGAGGAACTACAACAAAATAAATCTGCTTTAGAAGGAAGCGGAAAACCGTTATTAAAAAATACGAACTTCCTTTTTCTTTGGGCAGCTACTCTTTTTTCAAGTTTTGCTTTAGCCTTTTTTACTTTTTCACAAACATGGTACATAGCAAAAACATTAAACCTTGAGGCTTCACTCGGTATTGTTTTCGTGGCTCTTAGTGTTCCAAGACTCATCTTTATGATTATCGGCGGTGCATTAGCTGATAAATTCCCGAAAAAAAATATTATGTTTTACTCTAATATTATTCGCGCTATTCTTGTCGCAACCATTCTCACCTGGTTCATCGTCGGTGATGTAACACTATATACATTTGCTTTGTTCGCTTTGTTCTTCGGACTTGCTGACGCTTTCTTCTGGTCAGCAGATGGATCTATTCTGCCTGAACTTGTAGAAAAAAGCCGTTTAACACAAGCAAATTCACTTACTCAAATGACAAATCAAGGATCGGTCATCTTGGGCCCTGTACTTGGCGGTATTCTCATTAAATTTACGAACTATGAAACAATCTTTTCAATTACAATCCTGCTACTCATTATCGCTGCGATACTCGTTCAAAAAATACAATTTACAGTACCCGAAAAAAATGAAACAGATAAAGGCATGTTTACTTCTATTAAAGAGGGAATTTCATATGTAAAAGAATCACCATTTCTTTCAACTTTCCTTATATGTAGCGCCTTTTTAAATTTATTTTTAATCGGTCCAATGCAAGTAGGCTTCCCGCTCTTCGTCAAAAACGTTCTGCACGGTGATTCACTTCAGTTTAGTTACTTAGAAGCGTCTGTTGGCGGCGGGATGGCGATAGGAGCTGTCATTGTCGGATTAAAAAACATTAACCGCAGACGTGGTCTATTTTGTATTATCATGATGCTACTGTCTGGTGTATTCTTCCTAGCCATCAACTTTAGCACCGTACTTTGGCAAGCGTTATTAGCTGGAATGTTTTACGGTATTACAATTGCGATGGCTATCGTTCCACTTATGGCAATGATTCAATCAACAGTAAAAGAAGAGATGATGGGACGCGTTATGAGTTTACTCATGCTTTCATCGATGGGATTCATTCCGCTCTCTTACGCATTTACATCGCTTGCACTTGGGATAGGCATTCCAATTGTAACGGTTATGAAAAGCGGTGCAATCGCTGTTATCGTCTTTGTACTATTTGTAGCAATTCGTGTTCCAGTTGTAAGAAAGTTCGATTAGCTACTTGGAGTCATGTATTATACGCATGGCTCTTTTTTAAATGGATCGAATAACGGTATTCCCTTACTTCTCCTTAATGCCGCTCCCCACTCTAATCCAATTTCTAAAAATAAATCTCGCATCGTACTATACAATAGTGCTCCAACATCTTTACGAATTTCTCCGTACTTATACGCTCTCACAACACTTTTCACCCGCCAAATTAAATTTCCATACGCTTCTTCATCAGCTAATATCCCCTCTAATAAAGCACCTTGCTCTAGTAATCCGCTCTTTTTATAAGCAAGTTCCACCTTACTCCAAAATATATTAATCTTCTTCGGATTACTCGTCATCGGCACCAGTGCATATATAAAAGGCTTCGGTATATCGTGACGACAATACGTTTCATCAAGCTCGTACGTTACTTTTCTTTTCTCTTTTATTTGTGGAATGTTTTTAGAAAGAATTGTTTCCTCCTCATTTTTTTGCTCGTTTCCACTACAGCCATCTGCACAATCACCACTTTCACATGCGGACATTTTCATACGGTCATCCATGCGGTCAATTGCAGATTTAAGAAATACATATAAGTTTGCACTATATCCGCCGCGCTTATATCTTTCTTTTGTCGCAACACGCTTTATAATCCCTAGTTCCTCTAACTTTGCAATCGAGCGGCGTACCGTACGAATACTCTTTCCAACATTTGTAGCAATCGTCTCCATTAACGGACAAGCAACTCCCACTGTTTTCTGTTTCTCATTCACTGCATACTTTCCTAAAAAATGAATAATGATAGAATCCGTTTTATTCAATTGAAATCGATAGCACTTCAAAACTTGTTTTTGATATGTATTAAACTCTTCTTTACTTCGAAATTGACTATATGGTTTCATTAAATTATATAAGCTTCCCATTTTTATCACCTCACTTATAGGTAAGAGTCAGGAAGAGCAATTGGCGTGATATTTAATATTTTTTTATCCCGCATTAACGGGCAGTAAGAGCCCGATTGGTTCAACTAATAATCAGTGGGGGATGGACAAAACCCCCACTGATTAAAGTTTCACTTTATTGGAGATGAAAATATGATTGTAATTAGTGCTTGTTTAGGTGGTATTGCTTGTCGTTATGACGGTAACGATAATCTCGTTTCACAAATAGAAGAGTTATTACAGAGGGAAGATACCATCCTTGTTTGTCCCGAAGTATTAGGCGGTTTACCAACACCACGCCCTTCTGCTGAAATTATCGGCGGTAATGGCGATGATGTTTTAGATGGAAAAGCAAAAGTAATGACGAAAGAAGGACAAGATGTCACGGAAGCTTTCGTGCGTGGTGCTTATAAAGCATTAGAACAAATAAAAGATTTAAACCCAGAATATATAATTTTAAAAGAACGCAGTCCATCTTGTGGTAGTTCTACTATTTACACAGGGGAATTTAACGGCAATAAACAAACTGGTTACGGAGTGACAACTGCTTTATTTAAAAGACACGGATTTAAAGTCATTTCAGAAGAGGATTTTGAAAGTAAAAAAAGGAATTGACCCTGTTCGTCAATTCCTTTTCCATCTGTCTTATTTCACACCTAATTTTTCTTTCACTTTCGCAGGAAGCTCGTCTTTCTTCACTTCTTCCCAAGCAGATACACCCTTTTTATCTGAATGATATACACGTAGGAATGCTTCTTTACGAAGATTTTTTTGCGCTATGAATTCTAATTCTTTCTCTTTACCGTCTTTATCAAAACCAGTTAGTTTATATTCGTAATCTTTAAACTTCTCACCATTATCAGCTTTACTATGATATTCTTTTCCATCTACTGTAATTTGAACGTAATACTCATCTTTACCCATACGGTTTAAATCACAGCCAACTAATAGGCTTGCAAATACGACTAAAATACTAAAAAGTGCAATATATCTTTTCAATTCCTTCACCTCATATGTTTTTCTTATATTGTTATCTTAAGGCCTAAGCTTTAAAGAAGAAATTCAAAAACATGACATAAACATTACACTTTTGTAAGATAGTAAATTAAAACTTTAATCAGTGTTTTTTCATTGAAAACGTTATTGACACTCATCTAGCCTAGTCATGACAATCTATTAACGCCAATAACGTCTTCCACGCCAATTTTTCCACTTGTCACGAATCTTATCACGTAATTTCCTTATACCGCTTATTACACCTTCTATTACGCACTCTATTATGATATCTATTACAATGTAACTTACAAATCTAGTTATAGGTTTAATCACATATCTCCTTACGAATTCAAAAACATCGTCAATCTTGCGTCCCTCCCGCTCGTACAAAAAACTGCTACTTCCCATTCTTTTTGCGCAATCTACGTTCTGTTACAACCGCTGCGCCTACTGCAGTAGCTATCAACAAAAATAGTACGGCGATAGCGTCCACAATGAGGTTATTGAATTTGGACGAAACCCCAACAAATACTAACGCTATCGTTAATACTGCTAGCATAATTATCGTTATCTTATCTTCGTTCATCATTGTCCTCTCCGATTACTCACGGTTCTCTCTCCAAGACTTTATAAAGCCACCGACAACTTTACTGCAATTGTTCCCGTAATTAATTTATTATCGTTGTAATCCATCTTCTACTACCTGCGTAACAGTTCCATTTGGTTCGAAGATTACACGTAATGTTCCTTCGCCGCCATAACCGGTATAGCCGTATACTGAATACGATTTATATTTCTCAATCATACGTGGCTGTCCAATCGCAGCTTTTACTTGATTCGCAGGCATACCTTTTTTGATTTTCAAATAGTGATTATAGTCTACTTCCGCCGAATCGTTATTTACATCTTTATACCACGGTACGCGGTCGTTTTTTTCTTCATATTTCTTTACAGGCTCTTCACTGCTTTTCGTAGATACCTGACTCTCTTTATCCGCATCCTTTATAGCAGTGCGTTCAATATTAACAACGTAACCATATGTATTTAATTCAACCATAATTTCATATGTACCATCCGTATCCTTTTCAGTATAAAACACGCGTTTTTCCTTGTTATTATAATGTTTTATGTTCTCACCACCGTAGTTAATCTTGTTAAGGATATCCGTATATGTCATGCCTTCCTCAATCTTTTCGGCTTCGTCACGAGAAATATAACGCTTCTGTGACGATGTAGCGTCCTCATATTTAATGCTGTCACGTTCGCTCGTAGTCATAGGGGTTTCCTTCTGTTCTTTTAGTACTTCCGCTTCCGATTTCACTTGTTGCTTTGCTCCCGCTTTTGTTAACACGTCTGTATCGTTAGAACAAGCTCCAAATATTGATGCTGTAACCAACGTCATCCCTAATACCAGTACTTTCTTAAATGACTTCATTGTAATTCCTCCGGTAGTTTTTAATTTCTAGTAATCAGCGTATTTTAATTAATATGGAACGAGTCAGTTCTATACAATTCGATATAGCCTGCACCTTCATGCATCCTCTTTAGCCTTCTTCTTGCATATATTCGTTATCTTTGTCATGCTCTTTTTCTTTTTAGCGCAAAAGAAAAGACCTTCCTAACGATTTGGTTTCATCGCTAAGAAGGTCTTTATATGCAACCTACCCATTCAATTTCCACTTAGAATAAAGGGATGAAAAAACTTAGCAATCTTCTGGCTTACCAGCATTCGACGCTGTACGGAAAGATGATCCGCATCCACATGATGCGATCGCGTTCGGATTGTCGATTGTGAATCCGCCGCCAAGCATAGATTGCTTATAGTCAACTTTCACTCCCTTTACAATCGGAGCACTTTCTTTATCGATAACAAATTCAACACCGAAAAACTCAAGAACTGTGTCGTCTTCTTTTGGTTCTACTTCAAATCCTAAGCCGTAAGAAAGACCACTACATCCGCCGCCATGTACAGCAAGGCGCACGTACTTCTCTCCATCTTCAGCATCTTTTAACATATCTTTAATTTGAAAAGCTGCTTGTTCTGTTACTTCAATCATGAAATACACCATCCTTTCTGTTCTCATTCTATTATACATCTTTACGCTTCTATCTTGTACTCATACACTCCGCGGCAAATTATTTCCGCAGGTCCTTTCATTAATACATTTCCTTCTTCTGTCCATGCGATCATTAAGTCGCCGCCTGCTAAGTGAACCGTAATTTCTTTACCGTGTTCCATTTTCCCATTTAAAATTGCCGCAACGACAGCTGCGCATGCTCCTGTCCCGCAAGCTTGTGTTACACCAGACCCTCGTTCCCAAACGCGGAAATTCATCTCTTCATCATTCAAAATCTCGATGAATTCAACATTCACTCGCTCTGGGAACATTTCATGCGTCTCAAGAACCGGTCCTAACGTTGTAAGAGGCACTTTTTCTACATCATCAACAAAAATAACCGCATGTGGATTCCCCATTGAAACAGCTGTAAATGCATAACGGTGATTATTGTATAAGAAGTTTTCACGAATAAATGGTGTTTCTCCTTCACCAAGCATCGGTATCTCTTCACGTGTTAAACGAGGTGCTCCCATGTCGATTTTCGCTAATGTAACTTTGTCATCTTCTACCGTTACTTCTGCCGTAACAATACCAGCTAACGTTTCAATTGTGAAAACTTTACCTTCTACTAGTTTATGCTCATACGCATATTTCGCTACGCAGCGTAAACCATTTCCACAGCTCTTTCCTTCTGAGCCATCGTTATTAAACATGCGCATTTTTACTGGTGCCACGTCAGAAGGACAAATTAAAATCATTCCATCTGCACCAATACCAGTATTAATATTTGAAACCTTTTCCGCTACAATTGCTAAATCTTCTTCTCTAATTTGTTCCTCAAACATATTTACATATATATAACTATTTCCAAGACCATGCATTTTTGTAAAAGAAAATTGGCTCATTTTTATTCACTCCAAAAATAATTTATTATTTCAAGTATAAAATGCATGCTTTTAGAACACAATATGAATGTCCCCCGTTTCTCATATTTGACAGTGTTTTGGCAATAAGCCGTTCTTACACAAATCGTGTAAGAAAAAAGCCCTTCTAAAAGGGCTTTTTTTTCGAAATAAACACTCCTAATAAAGTGAAACTTTAATCAGTGGGGGGACGGGCAACAGGGCTTCAACCTAACTTCTTTGCTTCAGCTGAATTTTGAGGTGAGAGTCTTACTGCCCGCAAATAGCGGGATAAATGAAAAAAGAAAAACGTTGCCTGTTTGCAACGCTTTAAAACATTGGATTTTCATCCATATAATCATATACATTATTTACAAGTTCTTCTACTGTTGCACCTTGTACCACTTCACCATTTACAAGTGCAAATGGACCTTCAAAACAGATGCCACAATATCCTAAACAACCATATTCCATTACGTCTAAATTAGGATCTTTTTCTAATTTTTCTAAAGCTGCTTGCGAACCGCTTGCAAGGTTACCTACACAAAATTCGATTAATGGTTTAATCAAAACTCTCTCCCCCCCTGTATCTCTAAACAAATTACCATTTACTTTATATGGTATGTGCATACCTAATTTGCGAAACGGATAAGTAACCCTCTCTACTTGTTACCATTCCACTTTATTTATAAGAAGAAAACTAAGCTGTTTCTTGTTGTTTTCGTTATATATTCTAAACTATTTAGTTACTTCACTATTTCACTTCATAATAGATGGTCTTCTTTATATAACATACTACTCATAATGAAATAGTAAATAGTAACTAGAAAATGAAAACCACTTACTTTACTTTTCTTCTTATTGTACAACAGAGTATTCATTCATGCATTGTTATTTGTTCACAAATTCGATATAATTTGATTGTGTAAAGTCAAAATATTTTATTAATATAAAATTGTATGATTAGGGGATATTTCAACAGAAAAGGGGTAATCCATCATGAAACACCTCGTAATACTAGGTGGCGGCTACGGTGGAATGAGAATTCTGCAGAGGCTACTTCCAAGCAACCAACTTCCAGATGATGTACAAGTGACATTAATCGACAAAGTACCATATCATTGCTTTAAAACTGAATATTATGCATTAGTTGCGGGTACAATTTCAGAAACGCATATTCGCATACCGTTTCCTGAGCACCCACGTCTCAATATTCAATACGGAACAATAACAAATATTGACCTCGAAACGAAAGCCGTTCATCTCGATGGCGGTGAAACGATTCAATATGATGATTTAATTATCGGGCTTGGCTGTGAAGATAAATATCATAACGTTCCTGGGGCGAAGGAATATACACATAGCCTACAATCAATTGAACAAACACGTAAGACATATGAACAATTAAATAGCTTAGAACCAAATGCAACAGTAGCTGTCGTTGGGGCTGGTTTAAGCGGCGTTGAAGTGGCAAGTGAACTTCGCGAAAGCCGTTCAGATTTAAAAATCTATTTATTTGATCGAAAAGATAGAATTTTATTCCCATATCCAGAGAAATTAAGTAGATACGTAGAAGAATGGTTTGTAAAACATAAAGTTACCATTATACGAAACTCTGACATTACAAAAGTGGAACCAAACATTGTATACAACCATGATGAACCACTTGAATGTGATGCAATCGTCTGGACAGCTGGTATTCAAGCAAATGAAGTTGTTCGAAACCTTCCAGTTGAACAAGATGGTAGCGGACGGGTTGTTTTAACTAAATATCACAATATTCCAAATGATGAGCACGTTTATGTCGTAGGAGATTGCGCAGCACTTCCACACGCACCATCTGCTCAACTTGCTGAAGGTCAAGGAGAGCAAATTGTCCAAATATTATTAAAACGTTGGAATAATGAACCCCTTCCTGATGAACTGCCTGTTATTAAATTAAAAGGTGTTCTCGGTTCTCTCGGCAAAAAACACGGATTTGGTTTACTAGCAAACCAACCATTAATGGGACGTGTACCGAGATTATTAAAATCCGGTCTTCTTTGGATGTACAAATATCATAACGGTTAATACTTTAAAGGCTGCCTACATAGTAGACAGCCTTTTTCTATTCATTTTTTGTAACTACTCAGTCATTCTATGAAAAACCGACAGAAAAGCATTTTTTTAAATGGCCGAGAGGGACTGGCTATGTATAGGATCCGTCAGTGCCTTTTCCTGCCACGCGCAAAGTTTTAAAACAAAGAAAAAAGATGTTCCTTCTAAAGAGACTTTATTTTTCTATTTTTCTCTCTTTTTGATACGATATAACTAGAATCAGAAAGGAGCAATTTATGTTTATATTAAAAGACATCACATATAAAGATATTCTACACATTCCTTATTTACAGATTCAAAAAGAAAAAACAACTTGTATTATCGGTGAAAGTGGTAGTGGTAAAAGCACATTACTTCGCATGTTAAACGATTTACAATCACCCACATCTGGCACAATTGAATATAACGGAAAATCCATTTTAGATTATCCTCCCATTCAATTACGACGTGAAGTTGTCATGCTTGGACAAACTCCGCCTATTTTTGATGGAACAATTAAAGATAATTTATTAATGGGACTTCGATTTTCTGAAAAGCCATTTCCAAATGACGACGCCCTGCAAGGCGCATTAACAACTGTTAGCCTAGATAAAAAATTAGAAGATAACGCCTCTTCTTTATCAGGCGGTGAAAAACAAAGACTTGCTTTCGCTCGTATTATACTAATGGATCCGCCCGTCTATTTATTAGATGAACCAACTTCGGCACTAGATGGTGACACAGAACGCCGCGTTATGAAACAATTTACTATGCTAGCAAGAGAAAAGAAAAAAACAGTTATCTTCATCACGCACTCGCAACAACTTCCAGAAGAAATCGCAGACGATATTATTGAAATTAGTAAAACAAACGGTGCAACTAGAAAGGAAGTGCTATCAATTGAAGGGCGTTATTGAACTACAAATTTGGCAACTTGCAGCTGCATATATTTTCATCCTTATTTTAATCGGGCTTGTGAAATTAAAAGGAATACCGCGTGAGAAACAAATTACAATTGCTACATTACGTATGACAATTCAGCTCGTACTAGTCGCATATGTTCTTACATACATATTTGAAAATAGTAATCCGTTTTATACAATAGCTCTCATTACTTCTATTACTACCTTTGCAATTTTCAACATTTATAAACGAATAAACCTTCCTATGTCAAAAGAATTAAAAAGAGTTGCTGCCATTTCCATGATTGCTGGATCAATCGGCCCTCTTTTACTATTTATCTTTGTCATTATCGGGCACGATCCTTGGTATGCTCCGCAGTATATCGTTCCTATTGCCGGTATGCTAATCGGTAATGCTATGACAGGTATTTGCCTCGGGGCAAACACCTTTTTAAACAGTATGAAATCACAAAGAGACCATATTGAAGGGGCACTTATGCTTGGCGCAACTCCAAAACAAGTAGCCGCTCCGCTCATACGGGACGCTTTCGATTCTGCTATTTTACCAACAATTAATTCTATGGTCGGAATGGGGATTATAAGTCTTCCCGGCATGATGACAGGACAAATTTTATCCGGTGTATCACCATTTACAGCCATTCAATATCAAATTGCGATTATACTTGGCATTTCTGGAAGTACAGCTTTCTCTGTTATTATCTTCTTACAGCTTGGGTATAAAACGTTCTTTAATAAGCGGTGCCAGTTGAAAGAAGTTGAAGTACAATCATAAAAAAAACGCTCTGCAAGTTACTTACAGAGCGTCTTTTTTCTTTGCTAATCTTACGCTTTCTTAACGAACTGTGATTTTAACTTCATAGCTCCGAAACCGTCGATTTTACAATCAATATCGTGATCTCCCTCAACTAGACGGATACTCTTTACTTTCGTACCAATCTTTACAACTGAAGAAGTTCCTTTTACTTTTAAATCTTTAATTACAGTAACAGCATCGCCATCTTGAAGAACGTTTCCGTTCGCATCTTTTACAACTTTTGCACCATCATTACTTTCAGCTTCCGCTTCTTGACCCCACTCATGGGCACATTCTGGACATACGAAAAGAGCGCCATCCTCATACGTATATTCTGAATTACATTTTGGACAATTTGGTAAAGTAGCCATAAATTCATTTCCTCCGTTCATTATTTATACGTAAAAATCAAATCGAATTTTTACATGTCGATAAATAAAATTTGTATAGCATTTCTTTATACTGCCATAGTCTCACGTTATTGACAAGCCTACCTCAAATTCTCATTTTTTATTGTATTTTACAAAATTTCAATTAGTATGGCGTTTGTTTACTAATGGTTTTCTCTTCTTGTTACATATCCTTTCTCATAAATAAAAAGAAGAATCTTCATTAGACTCTTCTTTTTGCGATACATCATTATCTATTTATATTAATACCAGGCATTTTCTTCAATATAAAATTGATACTCTTCTGCTTCTTCTTCATTTAACTTTTTATCGTTTAAATAAATTTCTTTCCATTCAAATCTCTGTTTATCTAAATACACAGCGAACTTAACCTTTACATCCTTTTTTTCCTCATAATCATAACCAGTAAATTCTACTATATCAAAACGTCCTTCTTTTTTTACATACGTCCATTTTGGATCATCAGTAAAAACTTCCAATGTAATCCCTTCATCACTTAAACGAATTACATCTTTTATATTCGGTTCCGTCGGTAAATACGATAACCCGTAACCAGCTGCACCAAATACTACAAATAATAACGCATTTAATCCAAGCATAATCCCAACATGAGTGCCACCCTTTGTTTGGAAGTAATAATTGTGTTGTGCATCAGATAACTCTTTTGCCTTATGTAAAACGCGAACTGTATGCTTGTAATATAAACGATTCCCTTGCCATCCAGTAAATAGCATAGTTCCGAAATAAACAATAAAATCGATCCACATCGGGATATCTATAAAAACAGAGGTAATTAAAGTAGGAACTCCTACTAATGCAATAATAATAAATAATTTATACATTTTGCGATAAGCTAACCACAATAATGGGAAGAAAAAGGCTATCCAGTTCCAACCATTTCCCTTCTCGGGATCTTTTGCTTTCCCCCACTTAAAGTCGTAATATGCAGTATTATTTCTCACAACTTTATGTAACTCTTTAGGAGCTATCGCTTCCTGTAAAACAGTGTCCTTCACGTACATCATCCTTCTCTTATTTCTATATAACTTTATTGTATATCTATAAAAAGAAGGAATCTAACAAAAAATAGTTATATTTCATAAAAATGAACAAAAATCGAATACATTCCGACAATTATCCATTCTATATTCCATTTTACTATTAAATATATTAGAATACTCATATATAAGACATTTAATACACTATGTTAAACATCTTGTATATTCGCAAAAAAGGATGTATCAAAATCATTTTGAAACACCCTTCTCCTATTAAACTACTATTGTAATATGACCAAACCTAAAATCTCGACTTAAGAGACTTCACAAATTAGCTCTCTACTATTTCAAACATATTTCCACTTACACAACTATCCCACATTATCCTTCACTTTCTCAATAACATCTTCTATACGCTTAGCTATACATTCTGGCTCCCAATCTCCCTCACCATGCATAGCTGTATAAACCGGACAATTCTCATCATTACTATCTACAAAGATCGGGTCTCCGAGATAGGAATCTATCCCAATTACAACCCATCCCTCTTTCCAATCTCCCTCTTCATTTCCGACTAAGCTTTGCCCTCCCTCATCAAAGCTATAACCAAGTTGTCCTTCTTCTATTTCTTCACTATTAAATAATTCGATTGTCATAGGTTCAAATTCACACTCTAACTCAATTTCATTATCCTCAGCGCGATCTACATATGCTAACAGTTGTTTAATTTTATTGTGGTTAATCATAATATCTTCCCCCTCTATTGTGCAATTTTTTAATTAACTATAATATACAAAATAAAGTTTAGAAAACTATTATTTGAGGTGACCAAATATGAAGACTACACTTTGGGCAGAAGATGACTATTTAAAATTAGCACCTATTAACGACGAACTAATAAAAAAAGCAGAAGAAGTACTAAACGTAAAGCTCCCAGAATCGTACATAAATCTTCTAAAAGAACAAAACGGAGGAACTCTTCGATTAGATGCTCATCCTACTTCAGAGCCAAATTCTTGGGCAGACGATCACGTTAATGTTTCTGGATTATATGGCATTTCTTTTGATGAAAATGAGTCTAGTATTTTAGAGAGCCATTATTTAATTCAGGAATGGGACATGCCTGAGAATATCGTGCTTTTATCTGGGGACGGACATACGTGGATTGCATTAGACTATCGAAACATAGCTGAAAATCCTCCAGTTATATTTATCGATAATGAGTTTGAGGAAATTATTGAATTAGCACCTAACTTTGAAAGTTTCTTACAAAACTTAACTACGTACGATTATGATGAAGATGAAGAGTAAACCTATCTCTAAAGGAGTGCGCAATAGTGCAAGATTTCATTATAAAGTGAAACTTTAATCAGTGGGGGTTTTGTTCATCCCCCACTGATTATTAGCCTTCACCAATCGGGCTTTTACGGGCAGTTGATCTCCCATCTAACTCCCTCGCATTCGCCGAATTTTGAGGTGGGAGTCTTACTGCCCGTTAATGCGGGATAAATTTACACGCTGCTTTAAAACCGCTTGGATTTAAGAAAAAAAGACATACATTTTGCAAAGCTGAAAACGGATTTTATAAGCTTATTAACATACAAAAAAGCAAGTTTGGAGATGACTTCTATATAAATATAGGAGTTCATCCTATCGGTCTCCCGCAACTTATTACAGACCAGTTGCAAATAAAAGAAAACATTTCAATATTCGATTGCATTCTACAAACGAGAATAGATCCTATACATATGAAACAGAACCAGTTATTGCATAATGTTTCACATGAAACTATCAATATCCCTGATTATTTCTCTACCATTTTCGACTGGTTTCAAGCGTGGGCATCTTATGAGAATTTAGCAAAAACAAATATACACTCTATTACTCCGGTACTAGCTGCCGTTCCAATATTACGAGAAAAAGTGTTTCTGCTTCTTACTTGTTTCTCTTTCTACAACTTAAAACAGTACGAACAAGCTAACCGCTACTTACAGCAATATTTGCATTGTGCTGTACATCTTAATACCGAGGAAAAAGAGCCAGTCTTCTTTCATGAAGTTGATATGTATATGAAAAAACTAGTAGAAAGTGCAATGTAACTTCACATTGTACCTTCTACTAGTTCTTTATATTCCTCTTGTAACTTTTTAAATTGATCTTCATACTTTTGCATCTTTACCGTATCTGTTTTCGAATTAAGGATTGGTCTTCTTCTCCCAATCACCATTATATTCTTTCCCTCTATTGCATCGTTCATATATACGTAAGGTCTGAAAAATTCACATTTCGTATATGGCAATGCTACAGATAATTTTGCATACTCTTCCACCTTAAATTGATTAGATAAACTTAACTCTCGTAAATTTTTCAATTGGATCAAAGGTTCTAACGAATCATCTTTAACCTTTAAGTTCATAAGAGTAAGTTCTTTTAAATGCTGTAATGCAACGAGTGGTTGTAAAGTTTGTACTTTCATTGCTGTATTTATCCCACCACCCATGTAAAAGGTATTGAGTTGCGGACACTTACTTAAAGCACTTAAATCTTCTAGCTTAGAAAAATCATCAATTAATAAGGATTTGAGTTTTTTATTATACGCGATATCCCATAACGTCTTCGCTTTTGTATTCCAGCACATATACAACTGTTGTAAATCTGATAACTTCTGAAGGCCACTTAAATCCTCTACCCGCATTTCGTAAACATATAATATATCGGGACGAGCATACGAAAGAATATGTTCAAACTGTTTTTGATTTACTGCGAAAATCCATAATTTCTTAACTTGTAAAGATGCTAGTCGTTCTATATTTTTTGTTTTCCCCTCAATCGCTAATTCTTCTAAATTAGCAATAACATTTTCCAAGTCCTTTATAATCCTCGGCTGCTCACCAATCGGAAACATTTTATCCTCTCCTACAACTCCCAAGTAACATTCAGCTCTTCAAACGACTCCTTACTAACTTCCAATCCTTCACTATCATCCGTTCCGATCATCGCCACTTCTTCTTTAGACAACATCATTTCCTCGTTTGGATTTTTGATTTTTCTCTCATACACGAGTTGTAAAAGCTCTATTTGCTCTTCTGTCAGCTCATATTCTTCTTCTAATCTTTCTATTGCTGATTGCAGATCAAGTAGTGGGATTTCTAATAAGAATCCGCCATGCTCTTCCATCTCTTCAAATGAATCAATTGAATACGCACCGCTCTCCTCAATCCAAAATGCTGTTGTAATGAAAGGAACTGTTTCGCCTTCTACTTCTTCTAATACGTATTGAAGTGCTTCTTCTTTAGCAATTTCTATCACTTCCGAAGGTGCCCCTTCAAAATAATTTTCCGCATCAATCCACTCATCAATTCTCTCACTATTCACATCTTGAAGACATACGATTGTGTACTTCGAATCAAAAGTAATTGTCCCTCTTCCGCCTTGACTATCTTGCATACTATAGTTAAATCCATCCCATGAACTTTCATGTGAGAAATCAGGAGCATGTGCTACAAAAATTGCACCTGCAATCGACTTTAAGATGCAACCTCTCCATAATTGTTCTTTGTCTATATGTAATTTATATTTACTCATCGTCTTCCCCCATACACATATTTTTTCTATTATCTTTCCTCTACATAATACTTGTAAAGCCTTTTCTACCTACTGCAAAATAGGAAAGACGCCCTTTTCAAAAAGGCGTCTTTTTACATTTGAAAATTTACTAATATAAAAAATGAATTATTTAATAAATGAATTCCCCATGGAACGAGTAAATTATTTGTTTTCTTATATGTGTAGGCTAAACATACACCTATACCAAAAATATATAACATACTACCTAAAGTAAGGGGATGACCTAAAGTAAATATAAAAGCACTTATAACAATACTAGTAAGTGTAGAGAAGCGCTGAGATAATTTCGTGAAAAATATCCCCCGAAATAAAAGTTCTTCCCAAATCGGTGCAAAAATGGTGAGTACAACTACGTATAAAATGATTTCACTTATAGTAGGCTCTATTACTATATTTGACTCATCCACACTAAGCCCATGTGGTAAAACTAAATTTAATACCGCAAGATATATAAGCAGTATGATCATCGTCATTGCTATTGTTACATAATGTTTAAAATTATTGAACTGTAGTGATTTTACTAGCTGTGAACAATACTTTCTTGCTGGTGCATACATTACAATAATCGTACAAAACGTAAAGGGTGGAATAAGATGGTCTACATACCATGGATATAATGAGGAGTCATATAAAAAGTTCAAAAAACCCATTCCATGCATTACCCCAAAAGTAATTATTATAATGCTAATTACTTCGAGCATACTCATTTGTATATTCTTTTCTTCATATGTAGCTAATTCTGTGTTCATCCTATCTCCTCCAGTATAATTAAACCTTTTAACCATTATATACCAATTTAAACACAAAAACAGACGATACAATTTACTGTATCGTCTGTTTTTTCCCCCTACCATTTCTCTCTACATGTTTCAATTAAATGCAGCAAATACCGCTTCGTCATATCAGCCCGTCTCCACCTAGAGAGCTTTCGCTTTCCTTCTGGATTATGCCGCATTCGCTCTACTTCCCTTAATAAAGGCTCCCACTTATGAGAGTAAAGTTCCAACATGTATTGTAATCCTCTATCTTTTGAAACAATTGTTTTATGATCTAACGTATATAAAATGCGTCCCATCGTAACGACAGCTGATTCTACCCATTCTTCTATGAAAAATAAATAAGGACGCTTCGCTTTTTCAAACCAGTAATGTTCTACGTTGTATTTCATTGTATTTACTACATCGTCCCACTTTATTTGAAAGGAAAGGTCTTCTACTTCTTTCCCGCTAACTGTAATACCTTGATTTTTCAATGTCCACCATGTGACCGCGTTAATATCCCAATGACCAATATCAGCCTTACCATCTGCACAATACACGTACTCATTTATTTCATGATTGTATTTCCCCAAGTCAGCAAGCGGAATATACATACCGTCCATTCTTTTACCTAACGTACTTTTACTAATTTTTTTATGCAGTTCTATAATTTGTTGTTTTTCAGCTTCATTCACGGAATCACTTATTACCGTAACAAAGTCAACATCGCTCGTTTCTATATGAAATGCTCCTAACGCGATTGATCCGTAAATATATACCCCGACTATTTTTTCATCCGAAAAAATTCCTTTTAATTTTACTATGTACTGCTCCATTAATTGCTTTACTTCTTCTGGTAAAACTTGTTTTATTCCATTCTCCACATCTATCCCTCCATTAAAAAAAGCCTTTGCAAATTCGCAAAGGCTTCCTGCTTTATAAATATTTCTCGATTTCTTCGTAAACATCCTTCAAACGAGGATTTCCTTCTCCAACAATTTCTCCATTTACAAGAACGACCGGATAAAATAGATCTTCTTCCACTACGCGCTCTGCGAATGCTTTTTTATCTTCATCTTCTTGTTCTTGTTGAAAATCAATATACTCGAAATTAAATTTATTTTCTTGTCCTTCATATTTACGACCAATCGCCGCTTGTAACCACTCAAACGTTTCTGTTGAAGATGGCATTCCGACGCAACTCGCACAAATTACTTTCGTCCCATACACTTGCACATTAACCATTTCTTCTCCCCCACTTCTTGTTTCAACAGTATATTCAGATGTCTTGGTACATAAGCACATCATTTTACAAACTTATTCCATACCCCTATACTGAAAAAACACGTTGTACACACGATATAATATTTTGACAATAAAACAAGAAGAGAAAAAATAGATTTTCCCCTCTATCTTGATTATAATAAAACTGATGAAAGGAGTCGATAAAAATGGAAAACCCACATATGCAAGAACAAGTACTAGAGGTATTAGATAAATTACGTCCATTCTTACTTCGCGATGGCGGAGACGTTGAATTAGTAGACATTGAAGAAGGTATCGTAAAATTACGCCTTATGGGTGCTTGCGGAAGCTGCCCAAGTTCTACAATCACACTAAAAGCTGGTATCGAACGTGCATTACTTGAAGAAGTACCAGGCGTTATTGAAGTAGAACAAGTATTTTAATTAAAAGCGGAAGCGGCTCGTCCAAAATGTGAGGAGGATGGAGCTTCTGACATAGAGGCGCTTTTTGCCTCGGCGGAAGAAGCGAAGCCACCGAACATTTTAGCCGCTGGAGCTAGATAATATCTAAAAGCGGAAGCGGCTCGTTCAGAACAGAAGGTCATTGGAGCTCCTGACGAAGAGGCGCTTTTTGCCTCACAGGAAGGCGCGAAATGGCCGACTGTTCTAGCCGCTGGAGCTAGACATTATCTAAAAGCGGCGGTGGCTCGTTCAGAATCGCTTCCTAGAAAGAGACCCAAATGGGTCTCTTTTTTTATTCAAATAACACTTCCCCTTTAACATCATAAAACAAAATTGGAAATCCTTCTCAAAAAGTGCGATAATTAATACTATAGAATCGTTCACACATATACAGAAAAAAACATAGGGTGACGACACATGCCAAGAATGGGGAACACTTTCTTAACAATTCAAGAACTAGAAAAGAAAAAAGAGTATTTATTAGACCTTTCATCCGTTATACCAACATGGAATGCAAGTTATCAATTTTTATTTAAAGAAATCCAGCAAGAATTATTGAGTAAAGTAAATGAAAAAATCGAAAGACATCAATTCATTTTAAATATATGTGCAGATCAACAGGTAGGGGCATAATGTATTACATACAATTGTGATATATAAAAAAGAGACCTCACCCGGTCTCTTTTTTCATTTTAAGACAGCCAATCTAATTTCCTAATGCCTAACTTATCAACAGGTAAACGAAATGACTCGTAAAAATGATTCATAAATTGCTCAGTGCGCTTCACATCATGTAAAATGATTTCTAAACGGGCTCTATATATGCCTTTTTGTTCTTCGTTTCCTGTTTGATAATATCGTTCAATCGTTTCAAAGTAGTGAAGCGGGAACAGAAGCCTTGCGAATAATAAGCGCCAACCAAATGAAGAGAGCGAATAATTACGTTCATAATCTGTAATGAATTGAACTACCGTTTGCTCCCAATCTTTCTTTTTTTCTATCATCATATAGCGAATACATTCTGCTATATCCCTACTGGGGTGATCATATACCCAATCAAAAGGAAGTTTTAAGCGCTTCGTTTGCTGCCATAATAGAGGTGTAAATCGTTCTTGGCAAATTGTTGCTGCGTCAGTTATTTGTGGTGTATCGTCCATTTCTGTATCGACAACATATTGAATTGCATTTTCTGCAACTCCTAAGTAATATGGGAAGGATTCAATAAACAATTGATCGAATACGTCTGAAGGATGGTTCATCACTTGCGATTGCCAAAACCTTTCTAATTGGTCGAGCCTTTTTTCCCATAATGCTTTCCATTCACCAATGCGGCTTAATTGCTCAACTTCTTCTGGAAAGAATGCGCCACGTTTATGGAATATAGAAAGCTCACTTCCTAATGATGTAGCATGTCGCTCTAACATACGCATACCTTTTAATAAGCAGTAATTTTTTTCTTCTATCTCACTTACATAGTAGCCGTGTATAGTCGGAACGAAAGTCGAAACAGTTATATCCCCTTGCTGGTTCATATAATCACTGAGCTTTTTCATCTCTACAAGTACTTCTTCCTCCATTTCTCCAATTGGAACAAGTACATAAATTTTGTTGCGAATCCAAAAGCTTTTATAGGGGCCAAGGGGGATTAATTCTTTAACATGCATGTGATAATGCTCATAAATATGCTGAATCATCGCAGTCGCCACCTATGGTTTTTCTTTATATATATGAGCTTGTGCTCGCCTTTCATTCCTATGCACATGATAAAGCAACGAAACGTATACAAATACTAAAAAGAAAAAAAGGTGATAAACATGAAAGACTCAAATCAACTACAAGAAAGAGCATTACAACTATTACAAGAACGCGGTGTAACAATTGACGATATTGCTGATCTTGTTCATTTTCTTCAAAAGAAATACCATGCAAATTTAGAGATGTCAGAATGTCGCTATAACGTTGAGCGTGTACTATCAAAACGAGAAGTACAAAACGCACTTATTACAGGCATTGAACTTGATGTCCTCGCTGAAAAAGGACTATTAAGTCAACCGTTACAAGATATCGTAAAACGCGATGAAGGACTATATGGAATCGATGAAGTCATCGCACTTTCAATCGTTAACGTGTACGGCTCTATCGGTTTCACGAACTTTGGATATATCGATAAATTAAAGCCAGGTATTTTAGAATACTTAAATGATAAATCAACTGGAAAAGTTCACACATTCCTTGATGATATCGTTGGCGGAATCGCTGCCGCTGCTTCAAGTCGTTTAGCGCACCGTGCTGAGCATTCGGAATAAGGGGTCTAGGCCGTCAGTTTCACACTGACGGCCTTTCATATTCCATAAGCATGAACTCTCTTCCACGACTCAAAAAAACAGGTCCTACTTGAAATCCAATGTTTTTATACAGCCTAATCGCTCTCTTATTGAATGTCGCTACACTCAGTCGAAACATTTTCGAATTCAATTCCTCAGTAGCAAATGCTATTCCCGCTTGAAAAAATATTTCCCCCATCCCTTTCCCTGTTAACTCCGGCTTCATTCCAAGCCCAATATCTACTACATCTTCTCCCCTATATAAATTAGCATCTCTTCCCCCTGGCACTTGTGCATCTTCTCCAAAACAAAAATAGCCGATGAATTCTCCATTCTCTCCGCAACAACCGTAATACGTTCCATCTAGCAACTCTTCTATTACTTCAGCATCTCCCGAAAAGCTATATAACGTATAGGGATTTTCATACTTCCACGTATTTATTTCTTTCGCTTCTTCTTCTGTTAACTTATGTATATCCATTCATCTCGCTCCTTATCAAATACTCTACTAATCTATATGTATTTACTCATTCATTTTCCAAACTTGATTCTCCTCTAATCGTAATATGCATAGTTACATACGCACACCCCTTTAAAAAATGCTACAATTTATTTGAATCGCTGTTGTTACACTTCTTGATTAAGAAAGACTGTTAACCGGAAAATTAACGTCTTATCAAACCCAAGCAATTGGCACGTTTTGTCATCATGAAAGACACTCGAAAGAGTGTCTTTTTTCTATACCTGAGCAGGACCTGCTCATTTACAAAATTAATGCATAAATTAATATAACTCTTAAACCCATTATTACCTTTCTATACGTTGCAGCGTTCGTTGCGACATATTCGGATAATAAAAAGCACTCCAGCCAGAGTGCTTTTTACTTTCAAACAAGGAGGTTACATATATGGATAGTACTCTTGTATTTAACTTTGGCATTGGTATTGTTATCATTTTATTCGTCTTCTTTGTACTTTGTATGAGCGGGATATAGTAATCTTTTATGCTGATAACTCCTTTAAAGTATCACTCAATTTAAACTTTCTTAATTGTAATGAAGCAATCATTGCTGCTCCTGCTCCGAGTATAATGCTAGCTAGTGCCAATATTAAAACTTGATTATACGGAATGATAATAACCGTTAACTCTAAGCTTGATAACACAATATAACTAAATACAATCCCACCTAAAACCCCAATACAACCAGCTATCGCTCCAAGTAAAGTGCCCTCTAATAAAACAATCCGTCTCATTTGCTTCGGAATAGCTCCTACCGCACGAATCATACTAATTTCAGCACGTCTTTCATGTAAACTTGAGACAATCGCATTCATTAACCCTATACCAGAAATAATGAAAACAATTACAACTAACAAGCGAATTAACATCATCATTTGCGATAATAACTGTTCTTGTTCTTTCAATAAATCATAACTGTTTATAACTTCTACATTCTCTTTATTATTTGTAATTTCTTTTACTTGCTTCTTAATCGCTTCAAATGATTGTTTAGAATTTGTCATAATTTGAATCGCTTCATATCCTTGTACGTGAAACTTATCGCGAGCCCATTGTTCATTTACAAAAATATCTAACCCTCTTAACCTTAATCCTTGCTCAATAATCGAAACGACTTTAATCGTTTGTTTTTCTTTCCCTTTTCCTTGTACTTCAATCGTATCATGCAACTGAATCCCTAATGTTTTAGCAGTTCTCTTCGTAACGACTCCCTCACCATCTTGTAATGGCTTATTTAAATCTTGTCCTGTAATCACTTTCGCTTTTGTTACTTTTTGATAAGCAACAATATCATTCCCCACAACTTCTATCACATCATATTCAAAATCATCTTTCCTCACATTTTCATACCACTCTTGATCCGCTTTTTTGAAATCATAATTTATAAGCTTCGCTGTAAAGTCAGTAACATTTGCTACGCTCTCTTCTACACCATCAATTTTTTTAACCTTCTCCATCCAACTAAATGGTAATACTTCAGTACTTTGCGACTCTATTGGAATTCTTATTACTAAATCAGCTGGTAAATGTTTTTGTAACCCATCTTTCATGCCTTCGTAAATAGAGTTTATATACATCGTTCCAACAAGTGCTAACATAAAACCAAATGCTAGTATAGCAACCGATACAGCTGCCTTATTTCGATAACGAATTACATTTCGGCTACTAATCGTCGTTTCAATTCGTAATATCATTTGAAGTGGTTTTGCAATCACTGGTGCTATCATCCGAATAAATAACGGAATCGCAAATAACAAACCGACCGCAAATAACAGCGCACCTATCGCACTTGGATTAAAACCGATATATCGCTCTAATACGTTACCCGCTAGTCCAATAACAGTACCAATGATTAAAATGCTACCACTAAAAGCACTCCACCTTTTTTCTTTTTTCTCATTACTAGGAAGACCTGGCCTAAGCGCTTGAACTGGTGGAATCTTTCTAACCATAAAGGCTGGTATAATAGCCCCTATGATAGACATAACAATCCCTAGTAAAAACGTAATGAGTAAAATCTCGCCTGAAATCGAGAATGATTCTTTCACTGCCCCCTCAATATTCACCCATTTATTAATAGATGATGCGGCGATTGTTTGCGTACCTGCTCCAAGAATAACTCCTGCTAGTGATCCGATTGCCCCAATACATAAAGCCTCTAATAAAACGACTAATATAATTTGATTTGGATTACTACCAAGTGCACGTAATAATGCCCATTGCTTAAATCGACTTCTGACAGATAAGAAGAAACTTCCCATTATTAAAAGGGCTACAACAAATAAGGCAATACCACCTAAACTAAAAATTAACGGCTTCATTACATTTAGTCGTTCAAATGCCTTATCTACATAAGTACGTTGGTCCACCTTTATATTTTCAATCTTTTTATGTACATCAAAAGCAATTGCTTTTTTCACATTTACATCTTGTACTTTCACTTGAACAAGATTGAATTGATTTGGTAAATTTAATTCTTTTTGAAGCCAATGGATTGGAAAATAAGCACTATGCCCCATTGACGCCATTAACGGTGGATTTAAAATACCGACAACTTTCACAGCCTTTTCACCATGCTGCGGGAATGGCAGTTTAATCGTATCTCCTACCCGTATATTTTCACGATCTGTATACCCTTTTGTCAGTGCTACTTCAGCACCTTCTTTCGGATATCGTCCTTCTAATATTTTATAAGAATGCATTTCTGGAGAATCTTGCTCAACACCCCAATAAGATGGCTTTCCCGATAGTTCTTTATAATGTGGAAAAGGATACGGTATAAGTGCTTTTGATATTTTTTCAGCATTTTCTAAGCCATCTATTCCTTTTAAACTTTCATTATTTAAATACATGTCATTTTTTATATAGCCAAATTGTAAATTATAATCTCCATACCGACTTACTACTTGTTCCTTCACACTTTGCTCTACTGATTGATTACCTAGTAATAACATCGTCGCTAACATAACACCTAAAGCTGCACCGAGGGCAATCAACATATTCCGCAACCAATTTTGTTTCATCGATTTTATCGCATACTTAATTACCCATCGCATCACCTTTACCTCCTACTTTAAAGTGACGATTCATAATCTCTTGAATGTGAGTAACTTGTTGCGGGATATTTCGAAATTTCCACCCTTTACTTTCAGTATGCTCATGAATCACCTCACCATCTAATAAGAAAACGACTTTATCAGCATGGGCCGCTACGAACGGATCGTGCGTTACAATGACAGCTGTTTGCCCTAATTCATCACATGCATTGCGAAGTGCCGCGATAATATTTTTGCTGTTTTCTGAATCTAACGCCCCTGTTGGCTCATCTGCTAATATAATAGCCGGCTCATTTGCAAAAGCTCTTGCTATCGCAACCCTTTGCTGTTGCCCACCTGATAACTGTGCTGGTAAATGCTTTTCTTTTCCTTTCAATCCAACGAGCTCTAATAAACGATTTGCTGTCACCGTTGCCTTCTTTTGCGAAACATTATCTAATAGTAAAGGCAACCCTACATTTTCCTCCGCATTAAACACTGGAATTAAATTAAACTGCTGAAAAATAAAACCGATTTTATGCCTTCTAAATAAAGCGAGCTCTTTTTCTTTTAATGTTGAAATCTCCGTACCATCAACTCGAATACTACCTACCGATGGAATATCTAATCCACCTAACAACTGAAGTAAAGTCGTTTTACCCGATCCACTTGCCCCCATAATACAAACAAAGTCACCTTTTTGAATTTGAACATTAATATCTTTTAAGATCTTTACTTTACTATCCCCAATATCAAACGATTTTTCTAACCCTTCAATTTCAATAATATTCATCCCGATATCCCCTTTTCTCTCTATTTACCAATCTATATATTCTATTCGAAAATGAAAAATACCTACTATTTTGTATTTTTTTGTCACATACTAACATTTATATTAACCGGCAGTAAGTGCCCGATTAGTGTGAGCAAATAATCAGTGCGGGATGGACACCCCCCACCTATTAAAATTTGACTTTATTTCTCACGTCAGAAAAGTTGACTCTCGCAACGGAAGTAACCATAATAATTACACGAATATATAAAAACTATTCACATATCCACAATTAGGAGGAAGAACAATGAAACATGTGATCGTTTATGCACACCCGAATACAGAAAGCTTCAACCATGCAATTTTAGAAACTGTAAAAAGTGAATTAGAAGGAAAAGGTCATGAAGTACGCGTTCGTGATTTATACGAATTAAACTTCAATCCAGTATTAGGTGCTTCCGATTTCATCTCATTTTCCCAAGGAAACACACCAGAAGATATTAAAGAAGAACAAAAGCATATCTCTTGGGCTGATAGTATTACATTCATTTACCCAGTTTGGTGGGCGGGTCTTCCTGCTATTTTAAAAGGATACGTTGACCGTGTATTTAGCCACGGCTTCGCTTATGCTTACGGTGAGAATGGTATTGAAAAGTTATTAAGCAGTAAAAAAGGATTGTTATTATCTACGATGGGAAATTCGAAAGAAGTATACACAGCAGGCGGTATGTTTGATGCAATGAAGAAAACCGCAGATGTTGGTATTTTTGAATTTACAGGAATTGAAACACTTGAGCATACATTCTATACAAGTGTTCCTTCTGTGGATGACAGTGTGCGTAAACAATATCTTGAAGAAGTTAAAGACGTAGTGAATCGTGCGTTTTAATAAAAAAACTCCGGTTATAACAACCGGAGTTTTTATTTCATCATCAATTTCGGAATATATCTTTGAAGAATGCTTTCTAATTCATTCATATCTTCCTGTCTAATAAGTAAATTCACATTATCATTCATTTTTTCTCGCCCGCGATATAAAAATATATTTTCTTTTGGATTTTCCCATGTTGATGTTTTATAGCCTTTTAATTCTTCGTATGAATAATAGTTCAATCCGTCTATTACACCTTTTTCATATATTTGTACACTTTTAATCAGATGGATAGATATTAAAGTCATAAAACAACTTACTACAGCATAACTACCTGACTGAACGAGAAACTGTTCAATTGTACCAATATCACCACTTACGTACTGAGCATATGTATACATACATTGTCCGATGAAATACGCCGGTCCAAGTGATGCAATCCAACGTCGTTTCACCCGAGGATATGCTGCAATAAGTTTTCCCGCGCTTTTTTTCATTGCATTTATTTTATATATCTTCCATAGAACAAAGAACAAAACACATAATGCAAAAACAAACATAATGCATGACATCCAGTACACTCTTATTCCCTCCCTTTTTATATCAATACATATGAATTCTACATTTTATATAACTACAGTACATATGCAATTATGCATAAAAAAACAGGCAACCTCCTCCGGTTACCTGCATTTCATTACATCTTCTCAATCCACTCCGTCAAGTTGTGCACAACTTGCGTCGGTTGTACTTCATATTCTGTTAACTTGTCCACAGTTGTTACTCCAGTGTGGACAAGAAGGGTATGCATACTAGCATTTATCCCCGCTAAAATATCTGTATCGTAGTTATCCCCAACCATTAAAGCTTCTTCTTTTCCTATGCCAAGCACTTTTAACGCTTGTTCCATAATGATTGATTCTGGTTTACCAATAAAGATTGGGTCCACACCTGTTGATACTGCAACAACTGATGTTAATGAACCGTTACCTGGTAATAATCCGCGCTCAGTTGGAATTGCGATATCCCCATTTGTTGAAATAAACGTTGCACCGTTACGCACAGCAAGGCACGCTTTTGCTAATTTTTCATATGTGATATCGCGATCTAAACCAACAACAACGAAATCAGGATTTTCATCCACAAGTTCAAAGCCTTTTTCCACAAGTGCAGCGTGTAATCCCTCTTCACCAATCATATATACAGTTGCATCTTGTTTGCGCTCATAAATAAAGTTCGCTGTAGCCATACTCGTTGTGAATACTTGCTCCGCTTTCGCTGGAATATCGAAACGAACAAGCTTTTCTGCAACTTGTTCTGGTTTACGAGTTGAGTTATTTGTAACGAATAAATATGGAATACCGCGCTCTCCTAACGCTTTTACGAAGTCGCTTGCTTCTTCAATTTGCTCTTCACCGCGATACATTGTACCGTCTAAGTCAATTAAATAGCCTTTATACATCTGTTTGTCTCTCCTTCTATGCTAACGTTCATATCTATCATACCACTCTTATATTAACCCCTTTTTCAAAAGAAAAAAACGCTTTACCTTAAAGCGTCCCATAACGTTCATTTTTTCTCTTTTATTTGGTACGAACAATTACAATCGCCCACGCACATGTTTGCTAACGTCTTCACATTTGCATCTGCAAATAACCGCTTATACATATCTTTTTCATCTTCACACACTTGCGGGAATCTCTCTGCAATTTCCTTTAACGGACAGTTTTGCTTTTCAAATATGAAAGAATGCTCCCCATCTCGCTTTATTTGAACCATATAACCGTTTCTCTCTTGCATAGCAGCTACTTCTTGAACTTTATACGCTAAATTGCTTTGATTACTTATCCTCTTTTGCAACTGTTCTTCCATTCGTTTCGTTCTCGCTTGCAAGACGTGACGCAGCATTTTTTCATCGCCCATTCGAGCCAAATCTTCTAGCATATCAATAGCAAATTGCTTATATTCTTTCGGGAATGTATCTTCTCCCTTTTGACTTAATCCATACAAATATGTTGGTCGTCCGACATGCTGTCTTACCATCTTTGAATAGATTAGCTCATCATTTTCTAGTTTACTTAAATGTCGACGAATCGCCATCTCTGTAATTTCTAAAGCTTCGGCTAATTCTGCTACAGTATGCTCTCCTTTTATCTTCAGTAATTGTACAATCTCTTCTCTCGTAGTACGTGCTTCCCCCATAGCTCACCCTTCTCCCTTTTCTTTCTCCTATACAATATAAGATCCCCAAAGGAATTCCCGGGGATCTTATAAGCACAATTATTCTGGTACAAATGCAGATACAGGTCCTAATTCCTTTTCTAAATAACTGTGAATATTCGCTGGGTATTTCTCTACCACGGCGATATGTTTTTGAATCGTCTTATATAATTCATCATGATTCATTTGAATATAATCTTGCGTAAGCATTTTTCGAAGAAGAATAATTTCTTTAATATGCGCTCCCTCTTCTCCACTTATAACTCTCTCGTCCATTAAAATATCAATAATATCTTCGTAACTTCCTGGATCGCGCATAATAAATCCATCAATCATCGCATTCCCTACATCTAATATACAATCGATAATAAGATGCGCCATGCGCTCTAATGCGTAAAATTCAAACTCGGTTTCATATGTCTTTTTCTCTTGAAATGTATTTGTTGCTCGTTCTAAACATACTAGCATTTGTTCTATTTTTTTTCTGTCTACGAAGTACATGAATGTCACCTACCTGGAAATTAAAGCATTTACATTTTAATTGTAACGCTTTCTTCTGAAAAAATCGACAATTTTTCGAATTCACCTTTTCCTCGTTATTTGTTATAGTTATATTTGTATGATTTTTGAAATTGGAGGAATGCAACCTTGGAACGTGAACTCGCACTAGAAATTGTCCGTGTAACAGAAGCAGCAGCCTTAGCATCCGCACAGTGGATGGGCCGCGGAAAGAAAAACGAAGCAGATGATGCAGCAACTACAGCTATGCGTGATATGTTCGATTCAGTAAACATGGCAGGTACAGTTGTAATTGGTGAAGGAGAACTTGATGAAGCACCGATGTTATATATTGGTGAAGAACTAGGAACAGGTAACGGTCCAGAAGTAGATATCGCCGTTGACCCATTAGAAGGCACAAACATCGTTGCAAAAGGTCTTGCAAATGCAATGGCAGTTATTGCAATCGCGGATAAAGGAAACCTTCTTCATGCTCCGGATATGTACATGGAAAAAATCGCGGTTGGTCCAAAAGCAGCTGGTAAAATTAGCTTAGATGATCCAATTGAAAAAACAATTGATATTGTAGCAGAAGCAAACAATAAAAAAATTCGTGACCTAACGGTTATCATCCAAGAACGTGAACGTCATCAAGATATTATTGACCGTGTTCGTGCAAAAGGTGCACGCGTAAAACTATTTGGTGATGGAGATGTTGGTGCATCAATCGCTACAGCTTTACCTGGAACAGGTATCGACTTATTCGTAGGTGTTGGCGGAGCTCCAGAAGGCGTTATTTCTGCAGCAGCATTAAAATGCCTTGAAGGTGAAATGCAAGCGCGCTTAGTTCCAATGAACGAAGAAGAAGAAGCTCGTTGTCGTGAAATGGGATTAGAAGATCCTCGTCAACTTCTTATGTTAGATGACTTAGTATCTGGTGATGATGCAATCTTCTCAGCAACAGGTGTATCTGCTGGTGAATTATTAGACGGCGTGAAATTCCTTGGCGGAGATTTAGCTGAAACATATTCTATCGTAATGCGTTACAAAACAAGAACAGTACGTTTCATTAAAACGCATCACCATTTAGATCATAAACCACACTTAAACTTAGATATTTAATAAAGGAGCCATGTGTATGGAAGAACGTTTCTTTCTGTACGACGATACAGTCGCTACAAGAACTCGTTTCGTTAGCTTTTTGGGGGAAAATGAGCGTCATGATTTAGCGCTTTTATACTCCGATCGTCATTACGGTAAAACCATAGTCCTTGATATGCAAAGCAACAAATTTGCTATCATTGGTCCTGACGATTTAAACGAACAAGGCTACTTAGAGCATGCATTTTCGATGTCTGAAGAAAATGCAGAAGAATTACGCTCATTTTTATTTGAACTTATATAATTTATCTGGTGCACCAGCTATGTTAGCTGGTGTTTTTTTACAATTTATATTTTGAATTTTCAATCTTATGTGTTATACTTATGAACAAATCTATTTGGATGGAAAGGACGTTATCTACGTATGCCAACATTTACTTTGTAGTGGACCAGCAATTGGATAGCATTACTCTCAAAAAAGCACCACGCTTTTTCAAGGGAGTAGTCTGCCCATTCCCATTACAAAGGAGCGTAACGCATCTGTAGTATGATGTTTACGGAGCTTCCTAAGGGAAGCTCCTTTTATTTTTGTCTTTTTATCATGTCTTCATACTGCAAGACATCCAAATAACTGTATTACGTTCCTTTTACCACTACTATAAGAGGTGAAGGAAAATGCAAAAAGCACAACTTTCTTGGAGTTTATATGAAAATGAGCAAAACACAATCGAAAAGTATTGTAAAAATTGCAGACGCACTACCCTATTTACTGACACGAACATTCGCAGACATAATGCAAACGGAAAGAATATATACCGATTTGCAATTTATAAATGTCCGAAAGATCATACGTGGAATCAAAAACTTCATATTTATAAATCATTTACTGATCACGTCGAAACTGTCGATATGACTCAGCAAGAACAAACTAAAACAAGTACTACCATTTCCATTACACAATACAAAGAAAGTGGTATAGCCGAAATAACAATCGTATTAGACATCGTTTTTGGTTCCCACCGAATTGATAAAGTGTTATCCACATATATTTCAGATTGGAGCCGTACTATCATTGTGGATAAAATTAAAAATGGGCATATCCAATTGAACGGACAACAAATGAAACCAAACAAAACTCTTTCTGAAGGTGATTACATTTCAATTTGTTTGTAAGGAGGACTCTCATGTTAAAGGTGAGAAAAGGTACGATTGATTTATTGAATGACTTAGATGTAATGTATACAGCATGCAAAGAAGCACTCTTACAGAACCAAATTTATCAATGGGATGATTCTTATCCGACGCGAGAACACATTTCCTATCATCTAGAAAAGGCCGAATTGTATTGTCTATTCCAAGATCAAGTACTTGTCGGTGCCGTCGTCTTAAACGAAGCACCGTCTCCAGAATACAAACTAATTGACTGGTCAGAAATAGACGGACGCTTTCTTATCGTCCACTCTTTTGTCATCCATCCGCTCGCGCAAGGCAAAGGATATAGTAAAGTACTATTATCCTTTTGGGAAAACGAAGCAAAACAAAAAAACTACACTGGAATACGCCTAGATTGTTTTACAGGTAATCCGGTTTCATTAAGCCTATATGAAAAAAATAATTATATTTGCCGAGGTGCTGTCTATTTCAAAAGTAAACAGCCTCCTCATAATTGGTATAACTGCTATGAAAAAATCCTCTTACAATCGTAAGAGGATTTTTTCATTTCTTCACTTTTCGTAATACAAAATGTGCACAACCGAAGTTACAGTACTCGTATAAATACTCTGATAAAGTACTAATTTTCGTATCATATGTCGAACGTTGATTACTATCATCAAAGAATCCGCGCAATCTAAGTTGCTCATAACCCCAGTCTCCAACGATATAATCATATTTATTTAAAATTTCTGCATAGCGCTCTTTAAGTGCTTCTTCACTAAAACCGTCACGAAAGTTTTTAATTACTTCGTACTGAACATTATTAACGCTCACCGTAGTATGAATCTCTTGCTTTTGCTCCATTATGAACTTCCTCTCTAAGCATTCTTCTTTTTATCGTATCACAAAGCATAACAACCAACAATTTCAAATACAAAAAATTGAAAATTAGTGCATGCTATGGAGAAGGAGGTGATACATCGTGAAAAAGCAAATTATCCTCTCTCTTCTCACTCTTTCCTTATTTACAGGCTGCCAATCAACTAATAAAGCCGAAATGGAGCGTGAAGAAGGAAGTCGTGTTCTTGTTTCCAACAAAAACGACATGTATCATACGGAAAATACAAATACACGGCTCACAAGGGTGGGCTATTCATCTAAACAAAAACATGAAGTATCTAACAAACAAGTAGGCGCCATTAACCGTGAGAAAGTCGCTGAAATGATTACAAGCATGACAGTCAAACTTCCTGACGTCACCAATGCCGCTACACTCGTTACCGACGACGAAGTGTTCGTTGTATACCGTGCAAACACAACGGATCCAAAACTCGTAACAGATCAAGTATATAAAACTGCTTTGTCCATCGTTCCTCGCTATTATAAAGCATATGTATCAACAAACCAAAAGTTGATTTCTCAAATTCAAGGTCTTCAATCTGGTAGCTTAAACGATAAAGAATATGAACAAAGTCTTGATATGTTAAAACGTGAAATGAGCGATAATCCTCATTTGAACAATACGGGGGATCAAACTTTAAATGACATGATTAAAAAATAAAAAGGTGGAGAAAACCTCCACCTTTTTACTATTTCTTACGATCCGCATAAACCTCCATCGCATCACACATAAACTGCGCTAAACCTTCACCAAACTTATCAATATTTTTCGTAAAACGCTCATCAGCAACATACATTTGACCGAGCCCCTTAAAGGATTCTAATGAATATTCACCAAAGTTTTGCAAGTAATCGTACCATACCCCGATTGCGGATTGCGCCTCTTTAGAATCAGGTGCTCCATTTCGAATTGTTGCTAGATTTCTATAAATATTATTAAACTCCTCCTGTTTCTCTTTAGACATCCCCTTCGCTGTTTTATTCGCTTTATCTACAGCCTCATCTCCCCATCGTTCACGTGCTTCTTCTTCGTACGGATTATGGCTGAAATCGAAGCCTTCAAATTTCTCTTTATTCGTCATATCAATCTCTCCTTTTGTATACTGAATTGTTTTATTGATCGTCGCTATCACCTTATCTAACCTGGCACGCTTTTCAAGAAGCATTTTCTTATGAAGCTGTAGCGCTTCTTCATGATCAAATGATGGACTCATGATAATTTCTTTAATCTTCTTCAAAGGGAAGCCTAGTTCTTTAAAAAATAAAATTTGCTGCAACGTTTCTAAATTTTCATTGGAATACAGACGATATCCAGACTCTGTCGTCTCATCTGGGGTTAACAACCCAATTTCATCGTAATGATGCAGTGTGCGCACACTAATCCCAACTAAATTAGCTACTTCTTTTACCCTCATTGTCATGCGTATCTCCCCCTTAATACATACGATAAAGTATGACGCAACGTTAGAGTCAATAAGTAAATTCATTTATCTCTAAAAGTTTCATCTCTCCCATATTTCATGCATAATAGATATGTACATATATTAGAAAGCGGTGAAAGTATGGTTTCAAATACTGTAATTGCCAGCATCATATTTCAACTCGTTGTTTCGGTTCTGGTCCCAATTATTGTACTCGTTTATTTCCGTAAAAAATATAATATTAATTGGAAAGTGGTCGGCGTTGGTGTTCTTATCTTTATTGGATTTACCCAAATTCTCGAAACACCGTTCCACCTATTTATACGTGGTAATCCAGCAATCGCTCCATTTTTAGAAAATCCGTATGTCTTTGCAATTTATGGCGGACTAACTGCTGGTATTTTTGAAGAATTAGGACGCTTCGTTGCCTTCTTCTTCCTACTAAAAAAATATCTAGAATATAAAGATGGCTTCGCTTATGGAATTGGTCATGGCGGGACTGAATCCATTTTAGTTGGCGGATTCTCTGCATTGCAGACACTTATATTCGCTAATGCTATTAACAATGGTAGCTTCGCTCAAATGGCAGAAAAACTACCACAATTAAACCTTGTAAAGGATATGTTAATAGAACAACCTGCTTATTTATACTTCCTTGGCAGCTTGGAAAGAATTATGGCTCTTGTATTGCAAATTGCCTTCACAATGCTTGTCGTATACGCGGTAAAACAAAAGAAATACATCTTCCTCGTATACGCTATACTATTCCACGCACTTGTAGACTTTTTCGCAGCACTTTACCAAACAAAAATGATTAACATCTTTGTAGCAGAAGGAATTACTCTTCTCTTCGCGATTGGTGGTTTCATTCTTATTCGTAAAATGAAAGAGAAATTAGTAAGTGTGCCAGAGTAAAAAATAACCCACCAGTTGGTGGGTTATTTTTTATATGGATTTTCGTAGTGATGATAACTTTTCCCCCCTCGCAGCTCCCTCTTTGTTTCTGCATCTATAACGATGTACTTATGAAACTCATCTACTTCATCTTGAGAAAAGGAACCAAAAAAATAAACTTGGCGATCTGGATGAACAAACGAATCCTGAATCACCACTCTACTACGACAGCCGACAGCTGTTTTTTGTCGGAAGGTAAATTCTGCATCTTGTACTTCTTTCCATAAAATTTTCTTTCGAACACTATACGAAGCATTTTTGTATTCCTTATAGACCTTCTTATCTAACTGTTCATAAAATAGATTTTCATTCACAAACGATTTATTTCGATTGCTTGGATAGTCTAATTTTTGATTTGATTGTGCATATGTTGTGGACAATTGCGCGAGAAAACAAATACTGAATACAATGCATATCATTTTTTTCATAATTGCACCTCAAATTTTCGTTATCCACATTACTTTTCCACATACTTAGATCACTATTCCGTTTCCAATAAAAAGGAATTTTTTCCACATTTGTCGAAGTATATAGCGTCAACTTGAAAGATGGGGATGAATTATGAAGAAAATTATTGTAATACGACATTGTTCCGCAACTGGACAAAAACGTGATGCCGAATTAACGTTTGCCGGAAAAGATCAAGCTAACACCCTTGCTACATTCCTCTTAGAAAATCAGCTACAAATAGATCATATTATTTCGAGCCCATTTGTCCGAGCTATCGATTCCATTCGGCCCTATGCGATTCAAGCTAACCTATCTATCGAAGAGGATGAACGATTAGCTGAACGTATATTAAGCAACGTTCCGATGGATGATTGGATGCAAAAACTAGAATCTACTTTTACAAACATAGATATTGCCTTTTTAGGCGGAGAGTCAACAAAACAAGCAACGGACCGTGCTATATCGCTTATCCAAGACGTTTTAAAGTTAAACCATACTACAACACTACTCGTTACACATGGAAACTTACTTACGCTCATTTTAAAGCACTTTGATCGTACGATCGGCTTTAATGAATGGAAAACTTTAACGAATCCTGATATTTATGAAATTACACTTGATGAACAATCTATCATAAAACGATTATGGGAAGCGCCATCCAAGTAATATCCCTTTCCAATACATTCAGTTGACACCGCGAGGAGATATGGTAGAACTGCAGTAAACATAGAGAGGGGTATCATTCAATATGTACGAAGACGTACTTTCTTTACTACATAAAACAAATGCTTCTTATGAAAAATTTGAACACGAACCAGTACTTGACTATGAAACAGATCGTATCGTTCGTGAAAGACTTGGTTTGCAAGGCACTCCAAGTAAAAGCTTATTTTTAAAATCAAAATCCGGGGAGCATTACGTATTCTTTACGTTAGAAGGCACTCGCCTCAACCGAGGAGAGATGAAGGAAATAACAGGAGAGAGCTTATCTCTCTGTTCTCCTAATGAGCTAAGAGAAGAGACTGGTTGCACTCCTGGATGTGTAGCTCCTTTCGGTTATTCACAAGATGTAACGATTATTGTGGACAGTTCAATTTATACTTACGATAAAATTTTAATTACACCTGGTGTACCTGAATTTACAATTGAATTATCCACAGAGGAATTAAAAAAGATTTTATCCACATGTCAAAATAAAGTTTTAGAGTATAAGAAAAAAGAGAGCTAATGATTAGCTCTCTTTTTTCTTTATTTCGCTTCTGCTACTTTTTCTTTTGCAGAACGTACTTGCTCGTCCGCATGATAAGAAGAACGTACAAGTGGGCCAGCTTCACAGTGGCTAAATCCTTTGCTAAGTGCAATTTCTTTTAGCTCTGCAAATTCTGCTGGTGGGTAATATTTAATAACTGGTAAATGCTTCTTAGATGGTTGTAGGTATTGTCCAAGAGTTAAAATATCCACATTGTTTGCACGTAAGTCATCCATTGCTTCAATTAAATCTTCTCTCGTTTCACCTAAGCCCAGCATAATGCTCGATTTAGTTGGAATATCAGGCTGCATTTCTTTTGCTCGACGTAAAAACTCTAATGAACGGTCATATTTTGCTCTAGCGCGAACTCGGTTAGATAATCGACGTACTGTTTCAATGTTATGGTTCAAAATATCTGGTTTTGCATCCATTAACATTTTTAAGTTTTCTTCTACCCCACCCATATCAGATGGTAATACTTCGATAGACGTGAATGGATTTTCACGACGTACAGCGCGTACTGTTTCAGCAAAAACAGCTGCTCCGCCGTCCTTTAAATCATCACGTGCAACCGCTGTTATAACAACGTGCTTTAAGCCCATTTGTACTACAGAATCTGCTACGCGTTCTGGCTCTTGTAAATCAAGCTCAGTTGGTAAGCCTGTTTTAACCGCACAAAAACGACAAGCACGTGTACAAACCGCACCTAAGATCATAAATGTTGCTGTTTTCCTTACAGCCCAGCATTCATGAATATTCGGACATTTCGCCTCTTCACAAACTGTATGAAGATTCTTAGAACGCATCATTTTCTTTAAGCCTGTATAGTTTTCATTCGTGTTTAACTTAATTTTCAACCATTCGGGCTTGCGCTTATACTCTGTTTGTTTTGTCATGGTTATCAACTCCGCACAATATGAAATAGTTTACCGTGTTCGCTTCTTTCAATGTAACATATCTATTCTAACGTATGAAAGCGATTTGCTCAAATGAAGATTCTAAGATTTTTTCCAATCGTTCCCTATAATGAAATACTCCGTATATCCCACACTAAAAAGAGTGATGTTGTGAAAGGAGTCTATTTCATGCTTCGAAAAATTTCTCTTTTGCTTTCGATTTGCTTTCTTCTCCACCAAAACATCGCTTACGGTGAAGATAATCAGCAAAGCATATATGAAAAGCGCATGGCACTATATAAAGAAACTGAGCAATCTTCCGGTATTCCGTGGTATTACTTAGCCGCAATGGATCAATACGAAAGAAACATACGGAGCGTAAGAAAAGATATTCCGAAAAAACCAGATGCCATCATTTCCCTTTATTTCAAACCTGAAATATGGGCTGGACCTGTTAATAGTAATGATACTCTCCCCCATACAATTTCTCTATTTGGCGGAATGGGTTTAGATGGTGACAAAGATGGATTTGCAAATGCAAATAACGACCGTGATCTTCTGCAGACAGCAGCAACCATTTTAAAGAAACAAGGAACGTCGGAAGACCGTATTAACATTATGCTTTGGGAATATTATAGACGTGCAAAAACAGTTGAATTAATTACAGAATACGCCCGAATTTATAAACATTATGGACGCATTAATTTAGAAGGCAATGCTTTCCCTCTCCCGATTCGCAGTGACCATAGCTATCGTAGTACTTTCGGTGCTGGTAGAAGCTTTGGCGGCAGGAGGATTCATGAAGGAACCGATATTTTCGCTGGATATGGCGTACCAGTACGATCAACTTGCTATGGCGTTATTGAAACAAAAGGATGGAATCGTCTTGGTGGATGGCGCATTGGTATTCGTGACCTTCATAATAATTACCACTATTACGCTCATTTAGGCGGGTTCTCTAAAGAAATACAGCTCGGACAAATTGTCGAACCAGGAAAAGTAATCGGATTTGTCGGTAGTACCGGCTACGGTCCTCCTGGTACAGCTGGAAAATTCCCGCCCCACTTACATTTCGGCATGTATAAAGACAATGGCTATACAGAATGGGCTTTCGATCCATACATGCATTTAAGCCTTTGGGAACGAAAAGAACGAGCAAATACAAAACGATAACCGTAGCAAATTGCTACGGTTATTTTTTTATATTCGCTAACTATCCGTTTTCTTTTTATCTGGTACAACAACTCCCCCGCTTCCGTAATAAGTAGGCACTTCACCTTGAACGATGCGCGTCGCAATCGGAATGTTTTGCTTCACTTTAATTTCTTTCGTGCGTAACGGAATCATAACTTGTAACGTCACTTCCACTTCCATAATAATTTTGATCGCTGTATTATTAATTCCTTGCGGCTCAACTAATTGTTTAATATCCGTATTCACATGACCAATTGGCGTAAAATTAATCGGAATATCCGGTCCTATATTACCAAGAAGCGCATTATCAGTTATACGCCCAAAAGGAACTGACATAGATACCTCATTCTCTTCAAAAATACCAAGTGCTTTCGTATCCCCTTTTTCTACTTGTTGTAAATATTTTTCTATGTATGCAGTAGTCGATGTTAATATTTCATTTACTTGTTTTGTATTTAAATCAATTGTAGATACTTTCCCGTTCCTATCCGTTTGCACTTTCATTAATGAATCTACATCAAACCCTTCATTAATTCGGTCTTTTACCGCTTTCGTCATAACTGCTGTTGCCATTTTATGAGTCTCTGTTTCCCCATACTTAATTAACGTTGGCTGAATACTTTTATTTACAATCCATAAACCTTGAACTACCATTACGATAAAAATAATAAATGAAATAAGCAGTATATACCGAAAGGAAATCGGTCCCCTTCGAAACCGCGAATTTTTCGAACGAAATATGCCCATAAGAAAACCCTCCTTCTTATATTATTTCTATGCAAGAAAGAGGGACGATATATGCTTATCTCATTTTTAATAGTGCATCTTTTCCGATTGTGCCTACCGGAATACCTAAAGCTTCGGCTCCAGTCGTTACTGATTCCAGCGGTGCTTCAAGAAGTTGTTCAATCGTTCTTACACCAACCGCACGGCCAGCAATAATTCCTCGATCACCTAACTTCTCATTTAGAAGACCTACATCTAAAGCACCGCACATAATATATCCTTTATCGCTCATTACAGCTAGCAAATTTGTCTTTGGAAGTTTTACGCTAACAGCAATGAACGTATAGTTATCAATTATAATTGGCTCTACATTAACCATAGTTCACACTCCTCTCTTTCTTATCTTTATGACAAGAGAAAAATGAGTGTTACAAGTTAACTAGCCTATAGTTTGACTGAAGATGTATAAGTTATCAACATGTCTGTTAATACATCTCTAAGCAATTCCGGCATATAATATTGTTTGTCAGAAAGTGTGGATAGCTCTGGGTATAAGTATCCGAATGTAAACATATCAATCGTTCCTACCGTATATATCCGGTCTAATTCCAGCGATTCGCCGTTAATCAATACATCTTCTAGTAAAATTTTATTCCCTGGAATCGTATCTGGAATCACTTCCAAACCATCGTAAATCATTTTCCCCATTACTTTTCCACGAAATCCGAATCCTTTCACCTCAAGATTCTCCATATTCGGGCGGCGCGCTTTCAAAATAACTTCTCTTAACGTTTTCCCTGGTACTTTTAACAGACATGGATTAATGGGATGTGGACAAATCCGATGAATATCTCCGCGCGTCACAACACCTTCATTTAATCCCTCAAGAAGTACACCAGCATTCACCATCCCAACATCCGCATTACACCACTCTTTAAGTGCACTTGCCAACATATGAGAAAACGTCGTCTCCTTAAACCAATCAACCGGCAATGATTCTTTTAAATGAACGACAGGCTCAGCCATTATCTGTTTACTTTCTTCCTTTAGCATTTCAATTGTGGATAACGGCTCGCTATAAGCACCTAACCGTTCTGTCTTAATCGCTCTACCGTCTTTTTTCAACAGTCTCTTCGTCTCTTTATCCACAGTAAGCTGAACGTGACCAACGTAATGTCCCCACTTTTCACAACAGCAAAGCAAAGTATTATCCACAAGAACACCGCGCTCAAATAAATGATGCGTATGTGCCCCTAAAATAACATCTATATCATAATGCTCCGCCATATACTCATCCATACTTTTTCCAAGATGAGAAAGCACAACAGTAATATGAGCTGTATCCTTAACTTCTTCTAAAATAGACTCTAAATGGATGATCGGATCTTCAATATGCCAGTCTAACATATGATAAAACTCTGGATAAGCTACCGTTAATCCAATAAAGGCAATCGTAATCCCATCTGTCGTTGTATGTAATTTATAAGGCTGCGCCCACGCCGGACGTAAACCTTCTTTTTCAAATAAATTCGCTACAAGCACCTCAAAACCAGCATCATCATATAGACGATTCAAATGCTCTTTTGCCAATGTAATTCCTTCATTATTTCCGATCGTTACATAATCATATAACGCCTCATTTAATAATTTTGTATTCCCAATTCCATTTGTCGCTTCCGAAATACTATGAAAACGATCCACATGATCGCCAATATCCACAGTTAAAACAGTCTCTCCCGCTTCCTGTCTTCGCTTTTTCTCCCCTCGTACAAACCGAGAAATTTGCGGCCAATTTTCAAAATGACTATGTATATCGTTTGTATGATAAAGGTGGATGATTGTTTCTTTATTTATATTCAGAGAAAAAACCTCCTCTCAGTTCCTTACTGCCATTTACGCTATACGTACGCAATAATCCTGTAAATACTTTTCGTCTTTTCTTGCTATTCTACATTGTACTCGCATTATAAGAAAAAGCCAAAGATTGCCCTTTTAATATGGAAAACTTTATATTACTTTTTCTAGTCTGTTGATTAGTTTGAGGGGGAATTTTTGTGAAATGATTCTAGTTGGTGGGGGGAGGAGATTTGTCAGTATCTTTGTCTTACTTCCATATAGGTGCTCCTCTCGTATTTAAATGTTGAGGGGGATATGAGGGATTTCCTTTGTCTTACTTTGTCGACAAATCGATATTCCTTGTCCAACCGCTGATATATTGAAATAATCGCCGATATATTCCGAGTTGTGGTCGATATATTTCATTAAACACCTACCCGGGTATCTTACAGCCGAACCCGAATATACAACATAAAAAAGCGCCCTGCACAGCAGGGCGCTTTCTTCATACATATATTATCCAGTTCCAGCGGCTAGAATGTTCGGTGGCTTCACTTCTTCCTATGAGGCAAAAAGCGCCTCTACGTCAGAAGCTCCATCCCCCTCACATTCTGAACGAGCCGCTTCCACTTTAAATATGTCCAGCTTCGTCTCCTAGACCCTCATGTCTAAGAACCTTAGCCAACGGGTCTGAACAGTCGGCTCCGCATTTCTATTTAACCGATAGAACCTTCCATCTCAAACTTGATTAGGCGGTTCATTTCAACTGCGTATTCCATTGGAAGTTCGCGAGTGAATGGCTCGATGAAGCCCATTACGATCATTTCTGTAGCTTCTTGCTCAGAAATACCGCGGCTCATTAGGTAGAATAATTGTTCTTCTGATACTTTAGATACTTTCGCTTCGTGCTCAAGTGAAACGTAATCGTTTTTGATTTCGTTGTAAGGAATTGTATCAGATGTAGATTGGTTATCCATGATTAACGTGTCACACTCGATGTTAGAGCGAGAGTTTTTCGCTTTTGGTCCGAATTGTACGATACCACGGTAAGTTACTTTACCACCATGCTTCGCAATCGATTTAGAAACGATTGTTGAAGACGTGTTTGGTGCTAAGTGAATCATTTTCGCACCAGCATCTTGGTGTTGGCCTTTACCAGCAATCGCGATAGATAATGTTAAACCACGAGCGCCTTCGCCTTTTAAGATAACTGCTGGGTATTTCATCGTTAATTTAGATCCGATGTTACCGTCAATCCATTCCATCGTTGCGTTTTCTTCACAAACCGCACGTTTTGTAACTAGGTTGTATACGTTATTCGCCCAGTTTTGGATTGTTGTATAACGGCAATATGCATCTTTTTTAATGATGATTTCTACTACCGCACTATGAAGTGAGTTAGTCGTGTAAACAGGTGCTGTACAACCTTCTACGTAGTGTACGTGTGCGCCTTCGTCTACGATGATAAGCGTACGCTCGAATTGTCCCATATTTTCAGAGTTAATACGGAAATACGCTTGAAGTGGTGTATCAACTTTAATACCTTTTGGAACGTAGATGAATGATCCACCAGACCAAACTGCAGAGTTTAATGCAGAGAATTTGTTGTCTGTTGGTGGGATTACTTTTCCGAAATGCTCACGGAAAATATCTTCGTTCTCTTTTAATGCGCTATCTGTATCTTTGAAGACGACTCCTAGATCTTCTAGGTCTTCTTTCATGTTGTGGTATACAACTTCAGATTCGTACTGTGCAGATACACCAGCTAAATATTTTTGCTCAGCTTCAGGAATACCTAATTTATCAAATGTCGCTTTAATTTCCTCAGGTACTTCATCCCAAGACTTCTCAGATTTCTCAGATGGTTTTACGTAGTACGTAATTTCATCGAAATCTAAGTCGTTTAAGTCGCCGCCCCATTGTGGCATTGGCATTTCATAGAACTTATCCAGTGATTTTAAACGGAAGTCTAACATCCACTGTGGTTCTTCTTTCATACGTGAAATCTCTTCAACGATCTCTTTTGTTAAACCGCGTCCAGCACGGAAAATCGAAACGTCTTTATCCTTGAAACCATATTTATAATCGCCGATATCTGGCAGTTGCTTCGCCATGTTGGTGTGTCCCTCCTTATATAACCTCGTTTTTAGGAACCTTTAACATTACTTATCTTCGTTTAAGCCCTTTTCTAACGCTTTCCACGCTAATGTTGCACATTTAATACGTGCCGGGAACTTGCATACGCCTTGTAATGCTTCAATATCTCCTAAATCAATGCTGTCATCATACTCTTTTCCTAGCATCATGTCAGAGAAAATTTTAGAAAGCTTAAGGGCCTCTTCAATTTTCTTTCCTTTTACTGCTTGTGTCATCATTGAAGCTGAAGACATTGAAATTGAACATCCTTCGCCTTCAAACTTCGCTTCTTGTACAATACCCTCTTCTACTTTCATCGTAAGTTGAATACGATCGCCGCAAGTTGGATTGTTCAAGTTAACGGTAACACTATCTTCTAACACGCCATGGTTACGAGGATTTTTATAATGATCCATAATAACTTGACGATATAACGTATCTAAATTATTAAATGACATTTGTGAAATACTCCTTTGTCTTGATTAGTGATTCAACAAATGTATCAATTTCTTCTTTTGTATTATATAAATAGAAGCTCGCACGTGCTGTAGAAGAAGCTTTTAGCCACTTCATAAGCGGTTGTGCACAGTGATGCCCTGCGCGAACCGCAATGCCTTCTACATCTAATACAGTTGCTACATCGTGAGGATGTACGTCTTCAATATTAAATGTAACTAGACCAGCGCGATGCTTTGGACCATAAATTGTAACGCCATCTACTTCTGATAGTCTCTCTAAAGCGTATTGCGCTAATTCATGTTCATGCTTTTCAATATTATGAAGACCGATTTCTTCTAGGAAATCAATTGCCGCACCAAGTCCGATTGCATTACCGATAATCGGTGTACCTGCTTCGAACTTCCACGGAAGCTCTTTCCAAGTAGACTCTTGTAAGTCTACGAAATCAATCATTTCACCACCAAATTCAATTGGTTCCATATTGTTTAGCAATTCTTTCTTACCATATAATACGCCGACACCTGTTGGTCCGCACATCTTATGAGCAGATAATGCGTAGAAATCACAGTTTAAATCTTGTACATCCACTTTCATATGAGGTGCACTTTGTGCTCCATCAACGATCATGATTGCACCGTTTTCATGTGCGATTGCTCCGATTTCTTTTACAGGGTTAATCGTTCCAAGTACGTTAGAAACGTGCATGATAGAAACGATTTTTGTATTCGGTGTAACTGTTTGACGAACATCTTCTAAAGAAATTGTACCGTCTAGTTGAAGCGGAAGGTATTTTAAAGTTGCACCAGTTTTCTTCGCAACTTGTTGCCACGGAATGATGTTACTATGGTGCTCCATGTAAGAGATGACGATTTCATCGCCTTCTTTTACATTATTAAGACCATAACTAGCTGCTACTGTATTTAATGCAGTTGTCGTTCCGCGCGTGAAAATAATCTCTTCCATTGATTTCGCATTAATAAACTTGCGAACTTTCTCACGTGAACCTTCATACGCGTCGGTAGCTTTCGTACCGAGCGTATGAACACCGCGATGCACGTTAGAATTATATTCTTTATAGTAACGTTCTAACGTTTCAATGACTTGAATTGGTTTTTGAGAAGTTGCTGCACTATCGAAATATACAAGTTGTTTGCCGTTCACTTTTTGATCAAGAATTGGAAACTGTTTGCGTATTTCATGAATATTCATTAGCGAACTTTCCTTTCAATTACCTCAACAAGCTGTGCCTTTACTCCTTCAATTGGAAGCTCATTTACTACAGGTGCTAAGAATCCATGGATGACTAAACGTTCTGCTTCGCGTTTTGGAATACCACGGCTCATCAAGTAGTATAATTGGTACGGATCTACGCGACCTACTGAAGCTGCGTGACCTGCCATTACATCATCTTCGTCGATTAAAAGAATTGGGTTTGCATCACCGCGAGCTTTTTCATCTAACATAAGAACGCGAGAAGATTGTTGTGCATTTGATTTAGATGCACCGTGTTCAATCTTACCAATTCCGTTAAAGATAGATGTTGCACTATCTTTTTGTACACCGTGTTTTAAAATCCAACCTTCAGAGTGTTTACCGAAGTGAACAACTTTAGTTGTAAAGTTTTGTGTTTGGTTACCACGACCAATTGTTACTGTTTTTGTATCAGCATATGATCCGTCGCCCATTAGATTCGTAACGTTCTCTGAAATTGTGTTTCCGTCATTCATAAGGCCTAGAGCCCAATCAATGCGGCCGTCGCGTCCAACAATTCCGCGGCGGTTAACGTAAGTTGTTACGTCTTTTGCTAATAGATCAACCGCACCGAATTTCACTTGTGCGCCTTGTTCCACGATTACTTCTGCTACGATATTTGCAATACCTTTAGCATTTTCATTTGCAACGTAGTTTTCTACATATGTTGCAGTACTGTTCGCATCAGCTACGAATAATACGTGGTTATATACGTTAGCTTCTTCGCCGTCTACTAAGAATACAGCTTGAAGTGGAGTTTCAAGAACAACGTTTTTCGGAACATATACGAATGCACCGCCGTTGATTAATGCAGCATGAAGTGCAGTTAGACGATGCTCGTCTACTTTCACGCCGTCTTTCATTAAGTACTTTTGTACTAATTCAGCATGCTCTGTTGCAGCTGTTACGATGTCTGTAAAAATAACACCTTTTTCTTTTGCTTCGTCTGCTAAAGAAACGAAAGCAGTTGTACCAGTACGTTGTACTAATACGCTGTTATTTTCATCGATTAAGTTTTTCACTGCTTCTGGAAGCTCTGTTAAAGAACTTACAGGCTCTTGCTTAGCAGCGTCGCCTTTTCCGATAAAGTCCCATTTTTCAATTTTCGTTTTATCAGGCGTTGGCATTGGAAGTTCAGTTGCTTGTGCAAGAGCTTGTAAGCGGAACTCAGTCAACCAAGCAGCTTCGTTTACTTCGCTTGCGCGCTGACGGATTGTTTCTTGATCGAAAGGTAATGTACCGATTGTCATGTTTATGCTCCTCTCTTACGCTTCTTGCTCTGCTGTTTCGTCTTCAATACCTAATTCTTTTTTAATCCAGTCGTAACCTTCAGCTTCTAGACGTTGTGCAAGCTCAGGGCCACCAGATTTAACGATACGACCGTTCATCATAACGTGAACGAAGTCTGGAGTGATGTAGTTTAATAAACGTTGGTAATGCGTAATCATTAGGCAACCGAACTCTTCGCCGCGCATTTGGTTGATACCTTTAGATACAACTTTTAATGCATCGATATCAAGACCTGAGTCGATTTCATCTAAGATTGCGATTTTTGGCTCAATCATCATTAATTGAAGAATTTCGTTACGTTTTTTCTCTCCACCAGAGAAACCTTCGTTTAAGTAACGTTGTGCCATTTCTGGATCCATTTCTAGGAATTCCATGTTTTTATCTAAAGTACGGATAAATTTCATAAGAGAAATTTCATCGCCTTCTTCACGACGTGCATTAATTGCAGAACGTAAGAAGTCCGCGTTTGTTACTCCGCTAATTTCACTTGGATATTGCATTGCTAAGAATAGACCTGCTAGCGCACGCTCATCTACTTCCATTTCTAATACATCTTCACCGTCGATGATTATGCTACCTTCTGTTACTTCATACTTTGGGTGACCCATAATCGCAGAAGATAAAGTTGATTTACCTGTTCCGTTAGGTCCCATAATTGCGTGGATTTCTCCACCTTTTACTTCAAGGTTTACACCTTTTAAAATTTCTTTGCCATCGATTGATACGTGTAAGTCTTTAACCGTTAATGTAGAACCAGCCATCTCAATACCTCCATTAATCCTCTATATACATTTTAAAAATTACTAAAACGTTCATATTCTCATTTTATTCTCATTCTAATCTTATAGCAAATAAAATGATATCGCAAACACTAAGAAAATGTAACAATTTTTTCACAAATGTATATAAGTATTTCCTTTACATCCTCTTATGATACACCTTTCTTCTTATATATATAAAGAAAAAAGGACTGGGTTATTCCCAGCCCTTTCCAGCACCTATTCGTTCACAGGAAGTACAGCACCTTTATATTCTTTGTTAATAAAATCTTGAATTTCTTTTGAATGTAGCACTTCTACTAGCTCTTTAATTTCTTTTTTCTTCTCGTCACCTTTACGAACTGCGATAATATTTGCGTAAGGAGAGTCTGATCCTTCAATTGCAATTGCATCCTTTGTTGGATTTAATTTCGCATCAATTGCGTAATTTGAATTAATAAATAAAGCATCACCTTCATTGTTTTCGTACAGCTTCGGTGAAAGTCCAGGTTCTACATCTGTTTTAAACTTTAAATTTTTCGGATTTTCTACAACATCTTTTACTGTTGCTTTAACAACATCTACACCGTCTTTTAATTTAATAACGCCGCCTTTTTGTAACAATGCGAGCATACGGCCACGCTCCGCTACGTTATTACTCATAATAACTGTTCCGCCATCTGGAAGTTCTTTTAAGCTTTTATATTTCTTAGAATAAATGCCCATTGGCTCTAAATGAATTTTTCCTGCATTTACAATTTTGTATCCTTTTTCTTGAATCTCTTTATCTAAATAAGGGATATGTTGAAAATAATTTGCATCGATTTCTTTATCAGCTAATGCCTTATTTGGTAAAACATAATCCTGGAATTTTTTTATCTCTAACTTAATGCCCTTTTTCTCTAATATTGGCTGTGCCTTTTCTAAAATAACAGCGTGCGGTATATTAGAAGCGCCAACGACAAGCTTATTCTCATCTTTCCCCCCGCAAGCAGCTAATGTAAATACAGACAGTGCTGTAACAACTGACAATAGAATCTTTTTCATATGATGTCCCCTTCTCCCCTATAGTTATGTAGTAAAAAAAGGACCGGCATACACCAGCCCTTTTTCCGCAATTATTCTTTTACAGGAACAACTGCCCCTTTATATTCTTTAGTAATAAAGTCTTCAATTTCTTTAGAATGCAGTACTTCTATAAGAGCTTTAATCTCTTTTTTATCTTTATCGCCTTTACGAACAGCTACTACGTTTGCGTATGGAGAATCATTTCCTTCAATTGCAATCGCGTCTTTTTCTGGGTTTAATTTCGCATCAATTGCATAGTTAGAATTAATTAGAACCGCATCGCCTTCTTTATTGTTATACACTTGTGGCAATAAACCAGGCTCGATATCTGTTTTGAACTTTAAGTTTTTCGGATTATCCGCAATATCTTTTGGAGTTGCTTTAACTGGCTCTACTCCGTCTTTAATTTTTAAAATGCCTTCTTTTTGTAAAATTGCTAAACCACGACCATGATCAGTAACAGAATTACTCATAATAATTGTCGCCCCGTTTGGAAGTTCTTTTAAGCTCTTATATTTTTGAGAATACACACCAATCGGTTCTAAATGGATTTTTCCTGCTATTTCAAAATCATATTTCTTATCTTTGATCTCTTTTTCTAAATACGGAATGTGCTGAAAGTAGTTTGCATCTAATTCTTTATCTGCTAACGATTTATTTGGTAATACGTAGTCTTGGAATTTTTTAATTTCTAACTCAATTCCTTTTTTCTCAAGTAACGGTTTTGCCTTTTCTAAAATTTCAGCGTGCGGTACGTTAGAAGCACCAACAACAAGTTTCTTTTCATCTTTATCTTTCCCGCCACAAGCAGCTAACCCAAAAATTGAAGTTGAAATAAGTGCTGTAAGTAATAATTTTTTCATTTGAAATATCCCCCTGTTTTCATTATCTTTTATCTATTCGAGTCGTTAAACTATCACCAATCCACTGAATTAAAAATACAACGAGTAATACACAAATTGTCGCAACGATTGTTACATCGTTATTTCCACGCTGGAATCCCTCTAAGTAAGCAAGTGTTCCAAGACCACCAGCACCAACAACACCTGCCATTGCTGTATAGCCTACTAAAGCAATAGTCGTAACCGTAATACCAGATACTAACGCTGGTAACGATTCTGGAATTAACACCTTCAAAATAATTGTGCTTGTTTTTGCTCCCATCGCTTTTGAAGCTTCAATTACACCTTTATCAATTTCACGAAGTGCGATTTCAACCATTCTCGCGTAAAACGGTGCCGCTCCAATAATTAAAGCTGGCAGCGCTGCACTCGCTCCGAGTATTGTTCCAAGAAGAATCTTTGTGAACGGGATTAATAAAATAATTAAAATGATGAACGGTATAGAACGGAAAATGTTTACGAACGCTCCAATCACCGTATTAATCGCTTTATTTTCCCATAAATTATCTTTCGCTGTCATAAAGAGTAATAGTCCTAAAATAAGTCCTAAAACAAATGTGGCAAGCGCTGCGATTGCCGTCATATATAACGTTTCACCAGTTGCTTCTAACATTTGATTCCAATCAATATTTGCGATTAACTTATCCATGTGCAATCACCTCCAGCTCTACTTGATCTTGATGAATCCCTTCTATTGCTTGCTGGATCGCTGTTTCTTCACCATTTAAATGAACGACTAAACTTCCGTAAGAGCCGTTATTCGTTTGCGCGATATTTCCTTGCAAAATGCTAACTTCTATATCACCGCGCTGCATTAACCTTTGAAGTACCGGTCTTTCTACCGCTTCACCGACAAACTGCAAACGAATTACTTTTCCATCTGGATACTTTTCTATTAAACTTTCAATCGTTTCATTCGTATCTTCAGAATCAGTTAACTGCTGTACAAATCGTTTTGTAATGTCTTGCTGTGGATTACGGAATACGTCAAGTACTGGACCCGTTTCTACGATTTTCCCTTTCTCCATTACAGCAACTCGATTACAAATTTTGCGAATAACGTGCATCTCATGCGTAATCAATACAATTGTTAAGCCGAGACGCTTATTAATATCTAACAATAAATCTAAAATTTGATCTGTCGTTTCCGGATCAAGAGCTGACGTTGCTTCATCACATAAAAGTACTTGTGGATTATTTGCTAACGCTCTTGCAATCCCGACGCGCTGCTTTTGTCCACCACTTAGCTGAGATGGGTACGCGTCTCCTCTTCCTTCTAATCCAACAAGATGAATTAACTCATCGACACGTTTTCTTCTCTCCGCCTTATCGACACCTGCAATTTCAAGTGGGAATGCGATATTTTCACGCACAGTTCGTGACCAAAGTAAGTTGAAATGCTGAAAAATCATTCCGATTTCTTGTCTTGCCTTACGAAGTTCATTTCCAGTAATCGCTGAAATCACACGATTCGCAATTGTAATTTGGCCAGAAGTTGGTTTCTCTAACTGATTAAACAATCTGATTAACGAACTTTTCCCAGCGCCACTATATCCAATAACACCAAATATTTCGCCTTTCTCTATTTGTAAGTTGGCGTTATCTACAGCAGTGACATCACCGCTTTTTGCCTTATATATTTTCTTTACATTTTCTAATAAAATCATGATGTTCACCCCTTTTTTAAATAAAAAGCGCAAGCGGCTCGCTTAGAACAAGAGGGCGTTGGAATCCCAGACGTAGAGGCGCTTTTTGCCTCATAGGAAGGGATGAAACGACCGACTGTTCTAGCCGCTGGAGCTAGATTTCATAAAACTTTGGATAGACTCCGCATTTTTTTATTTTTCATGCGTGTAGTCCATCGTTATAGCTCCTCTTATTATTTGAATTTCCTCCGCATTCAAACAACAAAAAACCTTTCCGCTTCTAGAGAAGCAGAAAGGTTTATATGCGTATATAACAACATTATCCCTCTCTCTCATCTCTCAAAGCATTTGCTTTGCAGGAATTGGCACCATTTCAACATAAGTTGACGGTTGCCGGGCTTCACAGGGCACAGTCCCTCCACCTCTCTTAATAAGAGAAATCAGATTAAATTTTCGTCTGATTTAAAATTTATGAAATTGTCTATATTTTATGAATTGAATTGTATCAATATCCACACGCTCTGTCAACAGAAATTTTCACAAAAAAAGAAACTTCAGAATTTTAAGCTCCGACTGACATCGGTTTACATATATGAAACATCGATTCAACTAATAACATCGTTCGATACGTTCCAGAATATTGTACCCGTCCATCACTCATTAACTTTTGCAACCTCATATTTCCAGTCACTAATTTTTGTACATCCTCTTCCTCTAAACAAACGATTTGTTCCGTTCCTCTCGTCTCTTTCAAAAGTTCTATATAATCTCTTGAAATTTGTAACGAACAGCATTCATCTCCAAAACGAAAATTAACAGTTCTTTCTCCTTGCCTTAAAAGCGGTTCTAAATGATATTGACCATTAGCGTAATTTACAAATGATTGAAGCAAAGAATATAATTTCATCCTAAACCACATCCCTCATATCACTTTCTATTACATACCATTCCCTCTTATTAAAGGGCAATCCTGTTATTTTCGCTCGACAAATACTGTATCTATCACGCATGTCGACATATTTCCCAAGAAATATGTCGAGGCGGCAAAAACTTTGCCGCCTACTTTAATTCCGTATATAAATATTCAACCGAATGAAATGCATATATTTTCTTCATCAGTGTCCCATTTTCAAAAATAAGTAAACACGGTACACTTTCTATCCCATACTCTTTCGCTAAATGCGGGGCATAATTTAAATCTAACATTCCAATTTTCAAATCTTCAATCGTCATCTCAACGACCGTTAACATCTTCTTTGCCAATTGGCATGTTCCACACATTGGTGTATACACATATAACACTGTTTTTTCTTCATTTCCTATTAGGGCTGTAGCTTCGGCACCTGTCCAATCAATCACTTCTATCATTCCTTACCGTAAATATTCTGTATAAACGTCAATGTCTGCTCCCCATAATACATTTGCTAAATGTGAAGAAGGTGCAGTCGCCACCTCGCGATACGAGCGATCAATATAAATATGCTCTGCTTGCGGAAATTCTTTTCGGAATTGTTTCCTTAACTTTTCTCCTGCATCATCAGCATCCACTAGCACATATACGTCCTTATCAAAAAATTGATCAATGAGCTCATCCATTTTCGACAAACCAATTGTACCATTTGTACAAACAATTTCCACTGGTTCACGAATAATAGATTCAATCTTTCTTCTATCCGATTTACCTTCTACAATAATGACTTTTTCCACATAAATCATATGTCATCACCCGATCACCATATACTATACAACCTTTAACTTAGTATATAGTATATTCGTTATTTTCATGTTGTTTCCTGTTTATTTTTGCAAAAGAAAAGCGGAAGCGGCTCGTTCAGAACAGGAGGGTACCCGAACTCCTGAACTAGAGGCGCTTTTTGCCTCGCAGGAAGACGTGAAGCCCCCGAACAATCTAGCCGCTGGAGCTGGATCATAACGAAAAGCGCAAGCGGCTCGCTCAGCATGAAGCCTCCATGAAAAAAGTTTTTCAAAAACGTTCTCCTACATAATAATTAATATATATGTTTTTAAATTCATTATGTACACAACATAAAAAAGGACAGCACAAAGGCTGTCCTTTTTCTTCGACTATAATTAGTCTTGGTTTGTCATTTCTGCATATTTTTCTGCAGTTAATAACTTCTCAACTTGGCTTGCATCAGAAAGTTCAACTTTAACCATCCATGCACCCTCGTATGGAGATTCGTTAACTAGTTCTGGTTGGTCACTTAATTCTTCGTTTACTGCTACAACTTTACCACTTACAGGTGCGTATAATTCAGAAACTGTTTTAACAGATTCTACGCTTCCGAATGGCTCGTCAGCTTGGATTGTTGCACCTACTTCAGGAAGTTCAACGAATACGATATCGCCTAACTCACCTTGCGCAAAATGAGTAATACCGATAACAACCGCATTACCTTCTGTTTTTACCCATTCGTGTTCTTCAGAGTAACGTAAATTATTTGGAATGCTCATGACTGTACCTCCAGTGAATGTATTAATTATGTAAAAATACCTTATTGGTACTTTTTCCACACACTTTCAAACTGCTCTTCGTTAAAACCAAGTGTTACACTCGTTCCATCTGTTACAATTGGACGTTTAATCAACATGCCATCAGATGCTAAAAGCTCATACATTTCGTCTTCGCTTGCATCCTTTAACTTATCTTTTAAACCAAGTTCGCGGTAACGCATTCCACTTGTATTAAAGAATTTTTTTAATGGTAATTCACTTTTCTCATGTAAATTACGTAAATCTTCTTTTGACGGTGGATTTTCAACAATATGAATCATCTCATATGCTACATCGTTTGCCTCAAACCATTTCTTTGCTTTTTGACATGTGCCACATTTTGGATATGAATAAAATGTTACTGTCATAAATTCACCTACTTTTTTACTAACCTTTACCTTTATCATATAGAAAACATTTTATTATTTCAAACGATTATTCGCTAAACTTTTACTTATTTCGTGATAATTTTTAATAATCCTGCTAATTTTTCTTATTTTTCCGCCATTTATTAAGAAAAAATAAATATATAATTTTTTTAAAATTTTTTCTCATCCCACGCCGAACATATATCTTAAACAAACGTTTGATTAATTTCATATTTTTCTACCTCAACCTTTGGAATACGTAGATTCTTTTATACCGAACATATACCTTAAACAAACGTTTGATTAATTTCATGTTTTTCTACCCCAACCTTTGGAATACATGAATTCTTCCATACCGAACATACCTCTTAAACAAACGTTTATTTAAAAATAAAAAGAGCCCTTTTACAGGCTCCTTCATCATCGACTTAAATAGTCCGAAATTGTTTGAAATACTATGATATACATATTATGAATACTTTGATCGGAAACAGTATCATTATATAACCCCATACCCCAATACTGTCCTTCAGGGCTTCCCATGTTTACAAACCCTTGCGTATACATCATCGCTCTATCTCTTGGCGCATTGTCATAATCTAAATCTTTTTCAGTAAAAATCAAATATGGTCTATCCTTTAAACCGATAAAAAACACTGGTTTCTTTAATGATAAAAATAAGTCCGTATACTGTTCCTTTGATGCTTCTTGAAAATATTCTTTCATGACGAGAAAACCATCAACCTTTGCTGATTTCTCCTGCATCTCCTCTAACTTAACGTTTTCAAACTTTATATTTCTAAACGTATCTTTCGGCTTTTCACCAACAACTCCAATTACGAGTGCTCTCCCGTTATATTCTAATTTCTCTCCTTCTTTATCCTTTGCACACCCAGTACTCACTAGGCATAACAATATAAAAACTAAGAAATAAAATGAACGCTTCATATAGCACCCTCCCCCTCTTTTAAGTCAAGTGACAAAAATGTAAGGTGAATTCAAGAAAATGTAAGTAAAATCGATAGCCCAATTGGATTTTCTATATTATAATCAATTGAATTTATTTACATTACTAAAACATAGGAGATTATCATGAAGAAATTTAAACTTTCATCTCTTCTTCCGTTAAGTTATATACTTCTACTCGTACTCGTAAGTCCCCTTTACGATGTATTAAATAAATCTACTGTTCACGCAGTAGATGTCACAACTGTAGTAGATGATTGGATTCCATTTGTGAAAGCATTTATTATTCCTTACTTACTTTGGTTTCCATACTTATACGGTGCACTTATTTATTACTGTTTTGCTGATCGAAAGCAATATTATGTCACTTTAAGTAGTGTAATTCTTGGAAAACTTGCTTGTTTTTCGATTTATTTTTTTTGGCAGACAACTGTACCACGCCCAACCGTCGTTGGAACAGATGTATTTTCCGAACTAGTCCGCTATATTTATAGTATTGATCATCCAGTAAACTGCTTCCCAAGCATTCATGTCCTTACGACATTTGTAATTATGTTAGCTGCCTTTAAGCGCAAGGAACAGCATACTTTGGAATATTACATCCTTACTTTCTTCGGTACGCTTATTATTTTATCAACATTATTTACGAAGCAGCATGCATTTGTAGACGCCATTTCTGGAATGACGCTTGCAAGCGTACTTTACTTCGGCGTTCAGTTGTTATTAGCAAAAGAAACCGTACGTGTTCCAGTAAAACAAAATCAAAAAATGTAAAAAGCAGACTGTGGCTTCAGTCTGCTTTTCTCTATTATTAAAGAGATTTTCAAATTAAGATTGTGGTACAGTCATGTCACCAGAATGAATACGACCTGCTTTTTTAAGAGCAATGTACAGTATATAAGAAACAGCTACTGGAATGATGATATAAGTGATTACCATCGCTGGGACAACTTCCCACCCTTGACTGGAAATTAAATTAATTGGTGCGATAAGAGAGCTTAATCCAAGACCTGCAATTTCTTTTCCTGCTTCCAGTTGGAAAATTAGTGCCGATACTGGGCCAACTATTGCACTGGCGACGACAGTTGGGATGAGAATCATTGGATTTTTAGTAATGTTCGGCAACTGTACTTTTGGAGTACAAAGTGCCTGAGCTAATATGCCACCTAAATTATTCTCTTTCGCTGAAATAACAGAGAATCCGATAAACTGAGCAACACATCCTGCAAGTGCTGCACCGCCTGCAACACCATCTAAGCTAAGCGCTATCGCTAACGCAGCTGATGAAGCTGGAGAGATAAGTAACAATCCCCAAACTACAGCAATCACGATAGAAGCGATAAACGGGCTACCAGCTGAACTATCTTTAATGAATGCTCCAACTGTATTTAAAACTGGGCTAATATTTTGAGCTAACCAAATACCGACTAAACCAGAACCTAATATTGCTGCAAATGGAACGAGCATCATATCTAAAGCAGTTTTTCCACTTAATCGTTTACCAATATAAACTGCTAAAGTCGCTGTTAATAATGCACCGATTGGTTCACCTGTTTTAATGATGAGACCAGCTTCAGTAATTGAAATGGAACCTGCTCCAATTGCTCCAGCTACCATTGCTGAGAAAATTACGAGTCCGTTTGCACCGAGCATAAAGGCAATCCCGGCTCCAATTGCTGGTGCCATAAGTGATTTTGCAACAACTCCGATTGTAATAAGTAATGGGATATCAACAATTCTTCCTATATTTTCGATCAGTAAACCAATTCCAAGGGATACGAAAATACCCTGTGCGATTCCGGCAGAAGCTTTAAACACACGAGACATTATATATTCCTTCATTTGTTTCACCTTCTCCTATAATTTAGTAACCAATTGTTTTCATATAATCGCGTAAAACATCGTTTGATTTTGCAAAGCGACTTTCTTCATCTTCTGATAAGTTTAGTTCTACCACTTCTCTTATACCATCTCTAGTAATAATTGCTGGTACTCCTGTACAAATATCGTATTCGCCATATTCACCATCTAAAATGGCTGAAACAGCGATAACACGGTGATCATCATTGAAAATTGAGCGAGCAATATAAGCTAAAGAATTTCCGATTCCGTAATAAGTAGTTCCTTTACGCTTATAAATTTCCCATCCAGCTTTTGCAGTCTTCTCAACAATTTCATCTAAATCTATTTCACCAAATTGGTCTTTTTTCTCTTCTAAAATTTGTAAAATCGGCTTTCCACCAACAGTTACGTGAGACCAAGCAACCATTTGAGAATCACCATGTTCTCCTAATGAATACCCATGAATACTACGAGGGTCTACATGTAACATTTCAGATAAAATTGTTCTTAAGCGAGAAGAATCTAGTGATGTACCTGTACCAATCACACGATTTCTAGGTAATCCAGATAGCTTCCACACTTGATATGTAATAATGTCAACTGGGTTCGATGCGAGTAAGAAAATGCCATCAAATCCACTTTCCATTACGCCTCCAACAACACCCTCCATAATCTTAGCGCTGGCTCCTAAAGTGTCTAAACGACTTTGTCCAGGCTTCGGCGCTGGTCCTGCTGTAATAATGACAATGTCCATATCTTTGCAGTTTTCATAACTTCCTGCATATACTTTTGTTCTTGTATTTGTAAAGTTAATGCAGTGGGATAAATCCATCGCTTCTCCAACTGCACGTTCATGATTTATATCAATTAACAATAACTCTTCGCAAATCCCTTGGTTTACAATGGAATACGCACAGCTTGATCCAACTAATCCAGTACCGATAATTGCAATTTTTCTTGTGTTTCTATTCATAGCAATCTCTCCTAATTGATCATGTAGTCTATTTCTTTCGTTCTTTACACCCCTAATTATAGAGGTTCTCACGATAGAAACCATGGATACTTTGTGAAATGTTGAGCAAAGTTTTTGTCCTTTTTGTGAATTGTCATATTACATTTTCGTCATATTTGTTACAACCGGAAAAATATTTTTTATGTATTTATTGACATATACCAAACAAAAAAACGAGCGAATCCATTCGCTCGTTTTTTTCATCACACTATTCCGCACTTAATTGACTTTTCAATTGCTGTACAATCATTGGGTTAGCAGGCGCTGCCGGCTTATAATAACTTTTTTGCTTTGCGTATTCATACATATTACGTTGACGGGATTCATCTTGATTACGAATTTGAATTAACGTTTGATGTAACTGTTCATTATCAGACTGAGAAATATAATTTGCATAACTTGTTAAACTTGAGTTTAACCCTGCTAAATAATCATTTACCATATCTTTTTCATTCATTTCTCTCTTCCTCCTATCCTAGAAAAGTCATTAACTGCTGTTTCGTATTTCGTGCATCTTGCGCATCCTTCTCAAGCATTTGCTTTAGCTGTGGGTCTGTACAAGCCTGTGCATACTGGTCCAATTTGTTAATAATCGTCGCATGACCACCAATTAAATGACGTAAATTTTCCACTTCAAGCTCTGTTAAGTTTTGCATAAAATACTCCTACCTTTCTTTGTTCATTCACGATTTAGTATTTATTTCTTTTAGGATTATATGCACTAAAAAAACCTTAGAATCGCTTCTAAGGTTTCCTCTTATTCATACTCAAGCTGCAACACCTATAATTAACGAAAGAATTAAGAACACAACTACCACTTGTAATTTTGCCTCCAGCAAACCGCAGCCTACTATACAAAAAGCATGATCAGTAACAAATTCACGTTTTTTTGCTTCCTATTCAATCTCTCATTACATGTAATCCTTTAATAAACGTTTCCAATAATACATGTAAACTTGTATCTAAATCTAGCGGCAAACCAAATCCACCTTGCTGTTCAATCGACGCAAATCCATGACAAATACTTCTGAATCCACGTGTCGCATGAAGTGCATTCTCTCCTTCTAAGCCGTATTGTTGTAAAACATGAAGACAAAGCTTTACAATTCCGTCACCTGCTTTTCTTACTTCTTCCTCTCGTAAAAAAGTTGCTTCATATAATCCAGGATGTTTGCGTACGAATGCGACATACGCTTCTCCTAAAGCATGAATTGCTTCGTCCATACATTTACCCTCAGCAGCTTCTTCCAGTCTGTTATGCAGCTGTTTTATTCCGTACATACCAAGATTTTTCCGTACATCTTGTAAACCTTTCACATGATTGTATAGCGAGGGTGAACGTACCCCTAATGTTTGCGCTAATGAAGCTAACGTTACTTCTTGTATTCCATTTATATCTGCAATCTCTGCCGCTGTTTCTACAATTTTCTGTAATGTAAGTCCGATTCTCGGTGACATAAATTAACCTTCTTTCCTACTTTCTATATTCCGCTTAGCTTCCTTAATAGCAAGTTTTATGACAGTGCCTGGATCCTTTATCATTTTCCCATGTCCTGCCGCAAGTAAGGAAGGCTCATATTCGCTTAGCTTCTCTGCACTTTGTAATGATATTTCTTTGCTCCACGTTGCCATTGCAGGAAACGGAAACCAAAATTTCATTTGCCCCGAAACAGCCATACCCCCTCTTGTTTGGAAGGCATCCCCGACAATAAGAGCTTTATTTCGTACATCAAGAAGCGACATGGATCCTGGCGTATGTCCCGGTGTCATAATCGCAAGAAGCGATCCAACTCGGTCGCCATCTTCCAATAAAACATCAGGTACCGTTTTTACCTTTTTAGGTACACCGCCTTTTATCGGTATATTCGGTTCATCCTTTTGTAACGTCGTATCTCCTTCTAACAGCTTTGCGTCCCGCTTAGAAATATAGACTGGAACATTAGGAAGTACTTCCTTTAACGCGTCTAATGCACCGATGTGATCATCATGCGCATGTGTTAATACAATCTTAGTAATTGGCTTCCCTATTTTCTCAGCCGCCTGTAAAATACCTTTTGTGCTATATGGCAAAGCCGCATCAATTAAAGTTAAACCATCTTCTTCCTCCACAAAGTAACAATTCACAGGAAACACTCTTGGCAAAAATGACAATTGATATACCGTTTTTTCATGCATCATTCTCATATTTCCATCTCCCTTTTCACGAAAACTAATACCATTAGTTTTATTATACTAATGGTATTAGTTTTGTGTCACTAAAAATTTCATTTTTACAAAAAAAAAGAAAAGTAGCCGTTTATACGACTACTTTTCTTTACAGCTATTAAACTGTGTAACGCTCATCTTCTAAAATTTTCGCAGCAATTTCACGTTTCTTCGGAATTACATTAAGTGGTGTGTGGCGAGTTAATTTACGTAATGATGATAACATCATGCGCAGCATGTCGCCGTTTTCAACTGCGATAAGTGTTTCTTTCGCATCTGCTTCGATTTCGTTGAATGCTTCTTGGCAGAATACTTCAGTGTATAACACTTTTTGTTTATTCTTTTCAAGACCAGTTGTTTTAATTGCTTTTTCTGTACGAAGAACAGCTGACTCCATTGCGTATAGGTTGCTTACGATGTCAGCGATATTCACAAGAATTTCTTGCTCTTTATCTAATGCTTTACCGTATTTTTGAGCAGCTAATCCAGCTACCATTAAGCCGATTTTCTTCGCGTTAGTTACTAAATATTTTTGAAGTGCTAATGGCTCATCGCCTACTTCTTCTGGCATCATCATCATTAACTCTTCTTGTAATTTTTGTGCTTTTTGTAGTAATGGTAATTCACCTTTCATCGCTTTACGTAAGAACGTACCTGGTACGATTAGGCGGTTAATTTCGTTCGTTCCTTCGAAAATACGGTTAATACGAGAATCGCGGTACATTCTTTCAATCTCGTACTCTGCCATAAATCCGTAACCACCGTGAATTTGAACACCTTCATCTACTGTATAATCTAGTACTTCAGAACCGAATACTTTATTTAAAGAGCACTCGATTGCATATTCAGCGATAGAAGCTGCTACTGCTTTACCGTCCTTTACTTCCTCTTCAGATAATGTGCTCATGCGGCTTTCGAATAAACCTACTGTACGGTATACAGAGCTTTCAGCTGCATATGTTTTCGCTGCCATATTCGCAAGTTTCTCTTGAATTAATGGGAAGCGAGCGATTGGTTGTTTGAACTGTTGACGTTGATTTGCATATTGTGCTGAAATTTCTACTGCACGTTTCGCAGATCCAACTGTACCAACACCTAATTTATAACGACCGATATTTAAAATGTTGAACGCGATAATATGACCTTTACCGATTTCACCAAGTAAGTTTTCTTTCGGTACTAATGCATCTTCTAAAATTAACGTACGAGTTGAAGAACATTTAATACCCATTTTCTTTTCTTCTGGGCTTGTAGATACGCCAGCATATTCTTTCTCTACGATAAATGCTGAGAAGTGCTCTCCATCAATTTTTGCGTATACGATAAATACGTCAGCGAATGCAGAGTTTGTAATCCATTGCTTTTCACCATTTAATACGTAATGTGTACCTTCTGCATTTAAACGTGCCGTTGTTTTTGCACCTAATGCGTCAGATCCTGAACCTGGCTCTGTTAATGCGTATGCAGCTAATTTTTCACCAGTTGCAAGTAATGGTAAATACTTTTTCTTTTGCTCTTCGTTACCGAATAATACGATTGGTAATGATCCGATACCTACGTGAGCACCGTGAGTAATTGCAAAACCACCAGCGCGAGAGAATTTCTCTGCGATTAACGCTGAGCTTACTTTATCAAGACCAATTCCGCCATACTCTTCTGGTACGTCAGCGCCTAATAAACCAAGTTCCCCAGCTTCTTTTAAAAGACGAACAGAACGATCAAACTCATGTTGCTCTAAATATTCAAGCTCTGGAAGAACTTCATTTACGATAAAGTCCTCTGTCGTTTTTGCAATCATTTTATGCTCAGATGAAAAATCCTCTGGCGTAAACACTTGATCAATCGTAATCTCCTCTACTAAAAAGCTACCGCCTTTAACCGCATTTCCTACTGTTTTTTCCATGAAAATTTCCTCCTTCATATTTTCATAAGCCGCTTTTCTCATTTTGAAAGAAGCTGGCTCTCATTTTTTTTATAAACCTTTGTTGCTTCCATTCTTTGCTTTAGCGTCCTCACATTCTGAGCGAGCCGCCTACGCTTTTTTTATAATCCAGTTCCAGCGGCTAGAACAGTCGGTCGTTTCCCCCCTTCCTGTGAGGCAAAAAGCGCCTCTTCGTCAGGGCTTCCAACGCCCTCCTGTTCTGAGCAAGCCACCTGCACTTTTTTTATAATCCAGTTCCAGCGGCTAGAATGTTCGATGGCTTCGCTTCTTCCTACGAGGCAAACAGCGCCTCTTCGTCTGAAGCTCCATCCCCCTCACATTCTGAGCGAGCCGCTTCCACTTTTTTTATAGTAATTCAAACACTCCCGCTGCTCCCATTCCGCCGCCGATACACATTGTTACGATACCGAATTGTTGGTTGCGACGTTTCATTTCGTGAATAAGAGATAGTGTTAGTTTTGCTCCTGTACAGCCAAGTGGATGTCCAAGTGCGATTGCACCGCCGTTTACGTTTACTTTTTCTTCATCTAGACCAAGTTCACGAATAACTTGGATAGATTGAGAAGCGAATGCTTCATTTAGTTCAAATAGACCGATATCAGATAGCTCTAAACCAGCTAATTTTAACGCTTTTGGAATTGCAGCAATTGGGCCGATTCCCATTACTTCTGGTGGTACTCCAGCTACTGCGAATGAACGGAATTTTGCAAGTGGCTTCATGCCATCGCTCACTGCTTTTTCACGATCCATTAATAGTACAGATGCTGCACCGTCACTCATTTGTGAAGAGTTACCAGCCGTTACAGAACCGCGAACGTTAAATGCTGGACGTAATTTACCTAAAATGTCTAGCGTCGTCTCTGCTCTTACACCTTCGTCTTGTGCGAAAATGATTGTTTCTTCTTGCAGTTTGTTGTTTGATCCAACCGAGCGTAACGTCACATCTACAGATACTGTTTCATCCGCAAAGTTCCCTGCAGCTAATGCTTTCGCAGCACGTTGATGACTTCTTACTGCAAATGCATCTTGTTCTTCACGAGAAATTCCATATTTCACAGCAACTTGCTCTGCTGTATGTCCCATACCCATATAATATTCTGGAGCAGCTTCTACAAGGCGACTGTTCGGACGAACAACGTGCCCCATCATTGGAACTAAACTCATTGATTCCGCTCCGCCTGATAATACAGCTTCAGAGTGACCAAGCATAATGCGCTCTGCTCCGTAAGCGATACTTTGTAAACCTGAAGAACAGTAACGGTTAATTGTAATAGCTGGAACATCGTAAGAAAGTCCTGCTAATCCGCCGATATTACGAGCCATATTTAAACCTTGCTCTGCTTCTGGCATCGCACAACCGAAAATTAAATCATCGATTGGTCCTTCATAATTCGCACGCTTTAACGTTTCTTTTACTACTAACGCCCCTAGATCGTCAGGACGAACTGTTTTTAATGAACCCCTCTTTGCTTTTCCAATTGGTGTTCTTGCTCCCGCAACAATGACAGCTTCTCTCATGAACGATATCTCCCCTCGTTATTAGTTACGTAATGGTTTTCCTTTTACAAGCATGTGCTGCATTCTTGCTTGTGATTTCATCTCACTTACTAAGCTAATAAATGCTTCACGTTCTACATCTAATAAATACTGCTCATCAACTTCTGTTCCGTACGGCACTTTTCCGCCCGCAATGACATATGCCAGTTTCTTCGCAATGTGCAGATCATGTTCAGAAATGTAACCTGATAAATGCATTGCCTCTGCACCAAGTACAAGCGCTGCATATCCTGTCTCACCAACAACTGGTATCTTTTTGCGGATAGGTGCTTTATAACCTGCTTCATATAAAGAAAGTGCTTTTTGTTTCGCATCATATAGTAAGTGATCACCATTCACACTAATACCGTCTTTATCGCCTAAGAAGTTGTTCGATACAGCTTCTTGTGCTGATGTAGAAACTTTCGCCATCGCTACAGATTCGAATACTTTATTCGCAACTTTTTGTAAGTCAAATTCTACACCGTTTGCCATTTTGTTTAAGTGTTTAATGTATAACTCTTTGTTACCGCCTCCGCCAGGGATTAAGCCAACACCTACTTCTACTAAGCCCATATATGTTTCGCTAGAAGCTTGAATGCTCGCTGCTGGTAAACAAACTTCTGTACCGCCGCCAAGCGTCATACCATATGGCGCCGCTACAACTGGCTTAGAAGAGTACTTAATTTTCGTCATTGCATCTTGGAAGTTTTTCACAACCCACTCAATTTCAAAGTAGTTGTCGTCTTGTGCTTCCATTAAGATCATTGCAAGGTTCGCACCAACGCAGAAGTTCTTCGATTGGTTTCCGATAACAAGACCTTTATAATTTTTCTCTACTTCATCAACAGCGTAGTTAATCATTTGCGTAATATCCATACCGATTGCATTGCTCTTCGAATGGAATTCTAAGCAAAGGATACCATCGCCTAAATCGATTAAGCTCGCTCCGCTATTTTTCTTTAATACGCCATTTTTCGCTTTTAATTGTTTAAGAGAAATTGCCTTTTTATTACGTTCGATTAGCTTATATTCGCCATTATCGTAATAGTAGCTATCTCCGTTATCGTGTTTGTAGAAAGTAGTGAAACCTTTCTCTAACATTTCTTTCACCCAAGTCGGAACAACTACGCCGTTTTCTTCCATCTTTTGAACAGACTTTTCAACGCCGATTGCATCCCAAACTTCAAATGGCCCTTGCTCCCAGCCGAAGCCCCACTTCATCGCTTGGTCAATTGCAACGATATCGTCAGCAATTTCTTTATGAAGTTTTGCAGAGTATAAAAGAGTTGGTGTGATGATGTTCCATAACAACTCTCCTGCGCGGTCTTTCGCGTATACAAGCGCTTTCAATTTATTCGATAAACCTTTTTCTTGTTTACTTAACTCGATAGATGCAGCTTTTAATTTCTTGCGAGCTTCGTATTCCATCGTTTCAGGATTTAGTTCTAAAATTTCTTTTCCTTGTTTTAAGAAGAAGCCTTGACCTGTTTTGCTTCCAAGCCATTTTTTATCAAGCATGTCATGCATGAAAGCAGGTACTTTAAATACATCGCGCTCTTCTTCTTGTACATTTTCATATACGTTATTTGCAACGTGTACAAATGTATCTAAACCAACAACATCTAATGTACGGAACGTTGCGCTCTTCGGACGACCAATTAATGGACCTGTTACAGAGTCAACTTCTCCAATGCTATAGCCACGCTTAATCATTTCTTGAAGCGTTACAAGCAAGCCATACGTACCGATGCGGTTTCCAATAAAGTTTGGTGTGTCTTTTGCGATAACAACGCCTTTTCCAAGAACGTCTTCGCCAAATAGTTTCATGAAGCTTAATACTTGTGGATCAGTTTCTTTCGTCGGTATTACCTCTAGAAGTTTTAAATATCGTGGTGGGTTAAAAAAGTGTGTTCCTAAGAAGTGTTTCTGGAAGTCGTCTGAACGACCCTCTGCCATTTTTTCAACGGAAATGCCTGATGTATTTGAGCTCACAATTGAGCCTGGTTTACGAACAGCATCTACTTTTTCAAATAGTTTCTTCTTTATATCTAAGTTTTCAACTACTACTTCAATAATCCAATCTACATCAGCTAGACGCTCAAGATCATCTTCTAAGTTACCTGCTTCAATCAGTGCTAAATTTCCTTTCACTGTCAGAGGAGCTGGTTTTTGCTTTAATAGTTTTTGCACAGCCGTATTACTAAAACGATTTCTCACACTTTTATGTTCTAATGTAAGTCCCTTCGCCTCTTCTTCTTTCGTAAGCGCAGGTGGTACAATATCAAGCAATAATGTCGGAATACCAATATTAGCTAAGTGTGCCGCAATCCCTGAACCCATTACGCCTGAACCTAGAACAGCAGCCTTTTTAATTTGGAACATCCATTTCTCCCCCTATTCTTGAATGAATGCTCATTCAATTTTTCGACATAAGTCGCAATCAATGAGTGAGCCTCTACTAATAAATATATGATACAGTTTGAATTTTCGCAATATATTTATTGATAAAATTTTCTGAAATAAATATATTTCTTTCATTTGGCTATGCTATACATGTGTATTTTCTTCATCAAAATGCACTTTTCCTTTTTATAATCTGACGAAACTGGAGGAATATATATGGCAAAACTTAAGAAGAACCCTTCAAAAGCTGGAATTAGCGCAGCAAGTGTAACTGGAAATGCAGGTCCGCATAATCACGGTGTTGAAAAAGGGCGTCAAAGTAATAACCAACAATATAAGAAGCATAATATGGGCGAAAAATAACGGTATATTTTTGGGCAGAGAACGTGGCATAATGATTAATGGCTGCTTTTTCTGCCCAATTTATTTGTACATATGGAAAACAAAAGAGGGAACGACGATGAAACGAACAATAATTATGATTGTAATGATTGCCACACTATTTACAGGGATGATTTTCTTCTCTTATGCACAAAGGCAACAAGTTGTAAGAGCAGATCAGCCTAACATTACTGGGCAATACGGGATTACAATCGATGCAGACACAGGTGAAATTTTGTATGGAAAACGGGAAGATGAACGCTCTTATCCGGCTAGTATAGGGAAAATGATGACTACCTTACTCTTACTAGAAAATGTGAAAGAAGATGAAGAAATTACGGTTACAGAGAATGCGATTAAAACGGAAAGTCAAAGTAAGAAGATTAAGCTTCGCGCGGGTGAAAAATTAAAACGTGATGAGGCATTAAAACTTATGCTTATTATTAGTGCAGACCCAATCGCTGAGTCAATTGCAGAACATATCGCAGGATCAAAAAATGAGTTTGTGAAAATGATGAACGCTAGGGCGAAGGAACTTGGGACAAAACATGCGACTTTCAAAAACGCAAGCGGTGCTGATGCACTTGGAAATAAAGTATCACCATATGACATTGCTATTATTACGAAAGAAGCCTTGAAGTATCCGATCGTTTTAGAATATATGAATTCAATACATACAACACTACATACTTCAGAGCGTTCTCCGAAAATCGCAAACTATGGACGGGAAGAACTATATGATGATCCATATGCGATTGGAAGTAAAAGCGGTTTATCAGCACTCGGAAAATACACAGTCGTAACAGTTGATGAAAAAGACGGTAAACGCGTCATTAACGTCGTGTTATCTTCTACTCGTACGCAGCTATATCCTGATACGAAGAAAATGGCGCACTACGCATTTCAGCAATTAAAATAACCAAGGAGTATTTTCTCCTTGGTTATTTTTTGATCATACCTTTTAATACGAACGCAACGTTTGCTGGACGTTCTGCTAGACGGCGCATGAAATAGCCATACCAGTCGTTTCCATAAGGCACGTAAACGCGCATTTTGTAACCTTCTTTTACTAACTCAAGTTGACGCTCTGTACGAATACCAAATAACATTTGGAATTCAAATTGATCCCTTGGAATGTTGTGTTCTTCCGCAAGTTTTTTCGTATATTCAATAATCGCTTCGTCATGTGAAGCAATTGCAGTGTAATTTCCATTTAATAAGTGCATTTTAATAATTTTTTTATAATTGTCATCTACATCTTTCTTATCCGGGAACGCTACCTCTTCAGGTTCTTTATAAGCTCCTTTTACAAGACGTAAATTAGGACTATAAGCATTTAATTCTTCCATATCTTTTTCTGTACGATATAAGTAAGCTTGAATAACTGTACCAATATTATCGTATTCAGATTTTAATTGTTTAAAGATATCAATTGTTTTTCCGCAGCGCGTATAGTCTTCCATATCAATTGTAATAAACACACCATTTTCTTTTGCAGCTTCTAAAATACGGCGCATATTGTTCATTACGATTTCGTCAGAAATATCTAATCCCATAGAAGTCATCTTTAAAGAAAGCTGCGAATTAAGACCTTCTCTTCCAATTGCACGAATCGCTTCAATCGATTCGCTAGCCATTTCATTTGCTTCCGCTTCGTTATCAACGAATTCACCTAAATAATCGATTGTTACACAAAGACCTTGCTTATTTAATGCTTTAATTGCAGCTGTCGCTAATTCAATCGTTTCCCCTGCGACGAAGCGACCTGCACCAAAGCGTAAACCGTACTTTTTAGCCAGTTTTGTTAGCGCTTTATTTTTAGATAAGAAAAGAAACGAATTTCGCATTAATTGTTCCATGTAATTCACCCCTACGACTATAATTTATCTGTTTTTTACCCCTCTTCAAAATTATATCATTGTTTAAAATTATTTGATACAAATAATTATTTAGATAATTTATAAAATACTATCAAAACATTTAAAACCCTATATTCTCGTTTATAAATATGAATAAACTATTTTTCGACATTCAGAAAAAACGGGTTTACTAGGGAAAAAATGAGCATGCCGAAAATATTCGACATGCTCACAAAACCATTTATATTTCATGTAAATTATATAAGGATATTAATAACAAAAACTTGAGGTAACATTATCTCAAGCCTTCTTACTTCTCATTTCGCTTCTCATCATTCAGCTTTTTAATATTCGTAATTAACTGTACCATCTCTTCTTTTGCATCTGGATACGTCTCATTCCAATGTTTCACTAAAGCTGGCATCGTCTTAGCCATATAAGAATAAAGTGCCCATTTCTGTACCTGCTCTTTTCGCTCTTCGTTGCTCTCTCCAAGTAATAGTTCCGTGTATTTCTCTAGCAAGCCATCAAACTGCTCATTAAACTTTTCACTCATCTTATTTTCCTCCTATATGAAAAAAGCAGCGAAGATCGCTGCTTTTTCTTATAATTTTGATCGAACAGAGTTTAATTTCTTCTCCATCGTACTTACTTTATCACGGCGATCATCGATACGAATTGTTGTCGCAACGCGCTGTGCACCTTTCGTGTATGGAACTTCATGCATTTGTTGAATGACTTCTAAAATGACAGGAAGATCTCCTTCAATTACTGTATTCATCGGTGTTAATTGATACTTCACGCGATCAGCATTTTTCTCTAGTACCTTTTGTACTTCTGCTACATATTCACTAACACTTGGATTACCTGTTCCTACTGGAATAATCGATACATCAACAATTGCCATAATAATCTTCCTCCTATTACTGCTTCTTATATATCCATTGTCTATTTTACCGAAATTCTCATCATTTTACTAATACGTTACTCTTCTACTTTAAACTGCTCAACCAATCTTTCTAAGTCCTGCATATTCTCTGTCAAACTTTCCATCGTATGAGCTACTTTTTCTAAATGATTCACTTGTGACTCAGTTGCTGCATTTACCTCTTCAGAAACAGCCGCACTCTCTTGACTCGTGCTAGCAATTGTTTGCATAACTTCTGTAATTTCTTCTTGCTCGTGACCTATGTTATTTACCTCTTCTACAATTTTTTCAACTGAGGCACTAATAGTATTTACAACTGACATAATTGTGCGGAATTCTGTCTCCGCCTCTGTCGTAACTTTATTTTGTATATCCGCAATGTCTTTCAATTTACTTACAACTTCTACAACTCGCTTTACTTCTAACTGCACATCGCTAATCATTATTGTAATCTCACCCGTTGCCTCTTTTGATTGTTCAGCTAATTTCCGAACCTCTTCAGCAACAACAGCAAAGCCCTTACCTTGCTCACCTGCACGTGCTGCTTCAATTGAAGCGTTTAAAGCCAGTAAATTCGTTTGATCCGAAAGACCTTTTATAAGTTCTACCACATTTTGAATCGATCCAACCCTTTGCTCTAACTTACCGGACGCTTCTTCCGTATGAACAACGATAGAAGATGATTGTTCTCTTGTACGAACTAAATTACGCATCGTATTGAGTCCCTGCTTAGATGCCTCTTCAGCTTTGCCAGCCACTCCTTTTATTTCACCAACGGAGTTATTCATTTGTTCCACTGACTGCGCCATATTCTCGAGCTGTTCTGAAACTTCATCTACACTATTAGCAAGAGTAGACGCGCCTCCGCTCACATCATCCATTGCACCTGAAACTTCTCTACTAGCTGCTACAGTTTCATTCGTTAAATAATGCAGATTGTGAGTCGATTTCTGTACTGTCGATACACTATTTTTAATTTTACTTACCATTTCATTCATTTGCTCAACCATATCATTAAAGTGAGTCGTAAGCATACCAACCTCATCTTTACTTGTCACCTTCATTTGTAGTGTTAAATCACCTTCCGCTACTTTTTGAACGTGATTTGTTAATAGTTGTAATGGTCTTGCTAATCTTCTTGAGAATAAATATGATGCTACTATTCCAACTAATAAACTAATACACGCCATTATAATAACTGTATTTCTCGTACTACTTAACAATCCATCAATCGTTTGTTTCGGATAAAAGATTCCTATCTTCCATTTCATCGCATCAAATGACTGACTATAAACAACTACATCTTCACCTTTTAATGTAGTGACAGCATATTTTGTTACCTCTTTATTTAAACTCTTCATAAGTGGCTCTTTAGAAACATCTTTCCCTACTTTTTCTGGATAAACAAGAGCCATATTTTTATCATTTATAATAAACATTTCTCCGTCATTATTGTATTGAATATTGTGAAGCAATTTCTGAATTGTTCCGAGCGATACATCCATCGCAACAACGCCTAATACAGATCCATCTTGAGCTGTAATTGCTTTAGAAACCCCTACACTTAACTTTCCTGTCGCAATTTCATAAGAAGGTTGTCCCCAATGAACCCTTTTCACATCAGCCTCTGAATCTTTATACCACGTTCTTGTCGTTGGATCATATCCTTCTGGCACTTGCCCACCTTCAGCAAGATTGGCACTTAATGTTTTTTTATCTTTCGTACCAATATATAAATCTAAAATACCGGGATGATTCTTTTTATACTCTGCAAACTCTTTCGTTAAAAACGCTTCCTCTTCTGGAGTAACCCCATCTTGAATCATATTACGAATCATCTCACTGTTCGCATAATACCCCATATCTTCATCAGTTCTTTGAACAAATGTCGTAAGTTGCTCTGTCACAAGGTCCATCGTATTTTGAGAATACTGGTCTAAGGAACGCACTTCCTTTTCTTTCTGTAATTGATACATAGCTGTACCTAATATTACGAACATCATAGAAATAAGTACTGAAAATACTACTGTAATTTTTAAACGTAAACTTCTCAACATCTTCCCTCAAGCATCCCCTTCTCGATGAAATTTAATCATACTAATCACTATATTAAGTATAATGGATAAATCAGAAAGCTCAATCTATATAGTTTAAAAAATTGAAATTTATTCTCATTTCAATCAACCTACTTGTTATCTCAACACTTGTGTAAAAACAAATAGTTCATTATCCTTAACATATAATCTCATTCGTTCGGAGGGAACTATGCTACAAAAATTCGGTTTCTCACAATATGAAAGCCAAGCTTATGAAGTTGTCGTATCAAGCAATGACCCATTAGATGCAACAACTATCGTTAAACATTCAGGTGTTCCAAAAGCAAAAATATACGAAGTGTTAGCACGACTCATTGATAAAGGGATGGTAATGGATTCTGTTTCTGAAAAGAAAAAATTGTATACAGCATTACCACTCAAGCTAGCAATTGAAAAGTTAACGACAGAATTCCAATCTAATATTAAAGAACTTGAAAATAATATTTCTAAAAAATCATTTACAGATGACCGCGTTTGGAGTTTAAAAATGCAGTCTTCTATTAAAGTACAAAGTAGGCAACTTATAGAAGATGCGAAAGAATCCATACGCATCTCCGCATGGAACGATACCCTTTTAGAATATCTTCCTTTACTAGAACAAAAAGAAAAACAAGGCGTCCAAGTCGAGTCCCTCATAGTTGGAAAAGTGGAAACTGACTTAGAAAACATGCATTTTTTAATCCCAGCTCAAGAACCTAACGCATTAGAGCGTTATTTACTACTCATCGTTGACGATAGTGAAATTTTATTTGCTGGTGTAGAGCAAGAATCATGGCAAGCGATGAAAACAATGTCACAACCTTTCGTGAAGTTCTTTACGGAGTTCTTCTATCATGACGTTGCACTTGCGAAAATTACAGAGAAGCACCATGATCTCTTTATGCAGGATGAGGAAATTAAGGAATTGTTGATGAAGTTGAGATATTAACAATTCCCAAAATCGATTCTACCATTTGAATAGATAATATAATTTTTCATACAAAAAAAGCTGTATCAAACGGAGTTTTACATACTCATTTGGTACAGCTCTTTTTTACGCTTTCGCTAATTTAATTTTATGTAGTTGGTTTTTCGGATGGTTTTGATTTGTAAATACAGAACGTTCATTTCACGACTTCTTTTGCTCCTTTATCTCCATCAAAAGCTCAATAATCTTCTCATTTTGCTCTACTTGTTTCTCAGAATTTTGATAGATGAAACGAATCCATCTAAATACAAAAATAATAAGAAATAATGGGACTAAAGAAATTAGAAAACCAATAATTGAAAAATTAGACTCCATATACTATCACCTCGCTATATACTCCCTTCTCCATTTCTCTACTAACCCCTGCAATGTTTTACACAAAAAAGAACCTATCAAATGATAGATTCTTCTTTCGTAAGCTGATTCGAGCGTCCTCTCGTAATAGAGAAAACCGCACAAAGCAGTGCCAATATAATGAAAACGCCGCCTACCCAAGCGTTATATATAACAGATGATTTCTCAATAACAACTCCGCCCACTGTTGAGCCAAGTGCAATTCCTAAATGAAGTGCAGAGTTATTTAAACCTTGCTGAATACCAGCTGATTCTGGCGCAATTTCAATTAAATAGTTTTGCTGTGCTGGCGAAATTGCCCAGCTCAGCATACTCCAAAGCCCCATCATAATAATGAAAAGCGGGAATGAGAATGTCATCATCGGCAACATAAAGATTGCACATGCAAATACGATAATGATGGAAATAATACTTTTCTTCGATCCCCATTTATCAGCAAGCCAGCCGCCAAGGCCACCTCCAAGTACCGCTGCAATTCCGAAAATGAAGTAAAACACACTAATCCAATTTGCTTCAACATGCATCACATCTTTTAAAAACGGTGTTAAATATGCGTATAGCGTTAAATGACCTGTTAAAAATAAAAATGATGTTAACTGTGCGCTTACAATTTTTTTATCCTTTAACGTAGCAATTTGTTCTCTTATTGATAATACCGATGTCGCTGGTACTTTCGTTAAGAATAATGAAATACAAGCAATCGCCATAACCGTTAATATTGAAATTAATACAAATGGTGCACGCCATCCATATGCATTTCCGAGCACAAGACCTAGCGGTACTCCAAGTACGAGTGATCCACTAATACCCATAAAAATGATTCCAATTGCACGCGCACGGAAATGCGGCTCTACTACACTAGAAGCAAGTGTTACCGATAGTGCAATAATAAGCGATCCACTCGCTGCACAAATTACTCTCGAGAACATTAACATCCCGTAATTCACACTAAATGCCGAAATGATATTTCCAATTAAGAAAATTGATAATGCCACAACATACAATTTCTTTCTTTCAAACTTGCCTGTTAATGCTAATAAAACTGGCCCTGATAGAGCGAATACTACTGAAAATATTGTAATAAGCTGACCAGCTGCACTAATCGACACACCTAAATCATTGGCAACTAAATCAAGCGTTCCTCCTATAATTAGCTCAACCGTTCCGACTACGAAAGCCGCAATAGCTAAAATATATACACGAAAATTCAAGTCTTCCCCCACACTTTCTCTTTTGGTTACTACCATTATAGTAACCAAAAGAGAAAGTGGACGCAAGTACAATTTTTTTACAGCGAAAAAAGCAGGCGTATTATACGCCTGCCCTTCAATCATTAAACTCCAGTTTCTTTCTTCTTATTTAAGTACCAATACACCGGAAGTCCAGTAAATACCATTCCAATTGATAAGAAACAACTTACCGGATCGTTAATAATCGCACTTCCAAGTACAAACAATGACCCTAAAATCGCAACGATTGGTACAATCGGGAATAACGGTACACTATATGCACGCTCTTTATCCTTGTTACGTCTTCGTAAAATGAAGACACCAATAAACGTCATTACGTAGAAAATATAAATAATGAATACGGAAATCTCAGATAGCTTATTCGGATCACTAATAAGCATTAAAATAATTCCTAAAATGATTTCAACAGTAATCGCATTTGCTGGTGTTTTAAATCTCGAATTTTCTTTTGCAATAAACTTAGAAAACGGAAGGTGTCCACGCTCTGCCATCGACATCGGAATACGTGGGAACGTTAAAATCTTTCCATTTAAACAACCGAAAATAGAAATGATAATACCGATACTAATAATTTTCCCGCCATATTCTCCAAGTAACATACCCGCAGCTGTCGCTGTTGCATTTTCTCCAAGGTCTACAATTTTCGCTGCTGGTAATACATTTAATAACGCTAAGTTAATTAACACGTAAGCAGCTGTTACAATTAAAATCCCAACTGTCATTGCCTTCGGTAATAACTTTGTTGGGTTCTTCATTTCTCCGCCAATAGAAGCGAGTAAAATCCAGCCATCATAGGCAAATAAAGTTGCTAAAATTGCCATCCCGATACTTTGATTTTCTGATATCGGTACAACTACGTTGAAGATATCACTATTCCCTTTCCAAAACCCTAGCACAACAATTAATATAATTGGAATCATCTTCCCAACTGTCGTAACCGTTTGGACGATGCCCCCATATTTTGTCCCCAAACTATTTATAACGCCTAGGAACACAACTGTTCCAATTGCGATTGGTAAATTCCAGACTTTATCTAAATAGAAAAAATTGATCATTAAAGAACTAAAATACAAACCTAACGTTCCAATAATAGCTGGTCCATAAACAATTGTTTGCATCCAGCCAGATAAATACCCCCAAAAACTTCCGTAAATCTCCTCTAAATACGTATACAACCCACCATTTTTCGGAATTTGCGCTCCAATTTCGGCTACTGTTAAACCACTTGCTAACGTCAACAGACCACCAATTACCCAAGCAAGAATAGCCATATTAGAACTCCCTGAGTAATCTAATACGCTCCCTGGTTTCATAAACACACCAGACCCAATAATAGTTCCTACTACGATAGAAAGTGCTACTGTTAAACCAATTTTGTTTTTCTCATCATGATGCATGCTGCGTATCCTCCTTCCAATTCTAGTGTGATGCAAAAATGAAATAAAAAAACACTCCTCCCTAAAAAAGGGACGAGTGTTGTATTCGTGGTTCCACCCTTGTTTCAATTAGTAAAGTGACACACTTCACCAATTTCTCAAGTCTAAATAACGGTTTTTGCCGGCATGCAATTACTAGATATACGTTCACTGCTGCAGTTCAGAGGTGGTAATCGATTTTCCCGTATTAGGAAGCTCACAGCCAAAGGCCTCCCTCTCTGATAATCGTAAAAAACTGATCATATCCTCATCATCACTTCTTGATGTCGAATTTTGTAGTTGTTTCCCATTATATTGAATTGTTAGAAAAAATCAATATATTTTTTATATAACATAAGAAACATTTCTCTTCTTATATTATAACAGAAGTTCCGACACTTCTCTAATTCCCTAAAAATGGTACAATTCATGTAGGAGGTGTACTAATAATGATTGCTATTTTTTGTATCATCGCTACGGTTCTTTCTTTTATATTCGCTATCATGTATCGATATAAGTATCCTGGTTATAGCATTTTAGCGGTAGCTATTATACCAGCTGCTTCCTTCTACGTATTAGGTAAATACCAATATACTGAAGTGTTTATCGGTTTTGCAATCTTCTACTGCATCTTTGGATACATACTAACAATGAAAAGAATTTCAATGAATCATTAAAAGGGACCGATTTCTGCTTACAGAAATCGGTCCTCGCATTTGTCGTATGTACCTTTCGGTTGCCCACACGAAAGATACTACATAGTTCAATTATTTATCATCTTTTTTCATAAAAAATTTATGATTTGGAAGATCCACATTTAAATCTGCTAATTGTTTCTTTTCCTTTTCTAGAATCGCTTTCGCTTTTTCTTTTGTCACCTCATCTAAGTTTGCAAAGATGTCTTCATGCTTCCCTTTCTCTGGAAGATTCACACCTAGTTTTGTCAATTCTTCTTTCGCTTGCTCACGAGTTAATTTCCCGGACTTTTCTTGCTCAAAAATAGACTTCGCTTTTTCTTTTGTCGCCTCATCTAGATTCGCGAACATATCACCGTGCTTCCCTTTCTCTGGGAATTTCACACCTAGTTCTTTCAACTTCGCTTTCGCTTGCTCACGAGTTAGTGTTCCAGACTTTTCTTGCTTCAAAATTGCTTCCGCTTTTTCTTTTGTCGCCTCATCTAAATCCGCGAACATGTCACCGTGCTTCCCTTTCTCTGGAAGCGTTACGCCTAATTCTTTCAATTTCTCTTTCACTTGCTCATACGTTAATGCTCCGGACTTTTCTTGCTCAAAAATGGACTTCGCTTTTTCTTTTGTCGCCTCATCTAAATTCGCGAATATATCTTTGTGCTTCCCTTTCTCTGGGAATTTCACGCCTAACTTTGTTAATTCCTCATTTGCTTGTTCGCGAGTTAATTTCCCGGATTTTTCTTGCTCTAGAATCGACTTCGCTTTTTCTTTTGTCGCCTCATCTAAGTCCGCAAGCATGTCTTTGCGTTTCTCCTTCTCTGGAAGTTTCACACCTAGTTCCTCTAACTGTTTCTTTGTATCGTCCATAATCGTTTTTACTTTTTGTTTTGTAGCCTCATCTAAATTCTTCTTTGCAGTTCCTTTTGTAACTTGCTCAGCTGCTGGAGTATTAGTTGCCGCAAACGCTGGTATGCAAGCTCCTCCTATAATTCCAAATGATAAAGCACCTGCAATTGCTACATACCCAACTGTTTTCTTCTTCATAGGAAATTTCCTCCTTCATATTTCTAAAGCATGTACACTTTCGTATACAATGCCAATAATAATGTTGGTTTCTTAAAATTTCCTTAACGATTTAAATAAAAAACACCGCTCATCACGAGCGGCGTTTTTCTAAGCTTTTTGTAATTGTAATTCTTCACGTTCCATTACTTTTCTTAATACAATTGTTTGTGTCATTGTAAATAAGTTACCTGTAATCCAATACAGCACCAGTCCTGATGGCGCCGCAAATCCCATAAATAGAATCATTGCAGGCATCATAATTTGCTGTATTTTCAGCATTTGAACTTGTTCTCCAGGCGTTACATTTGATTGGAACACCTTCATTTGAATAAATGTTGTTAACGCTGCGATAATCGGTAATATATGATATGGATCTGCATGTCCTAGGTTCACCCATAAAAATGAAGATGTACGAATCTCTTCAGTTCGGCTAATCGCATAATACAAAGCAGAGAAAATCGGCATTTGTATAAAGATTGGCCAGCACCCAGCTAACGGATTCCAACCGCCTGATTTCATTAGTTCTGACATTTCTTTTTGATACTGCTTTTGTTTTTCAAGATCTTTACCCACATCACCGTATTTCTGTTTCAGCTTCTGTAATTCAGGTTGCATTTTTTTCATTTTCGCTTGGCTACGATATTGCGAAACAGCTAATGGAATCATTGCTGAACGAATAACGAGCGTCATGATAATGATGGCAATCCCGAAGCTAGCTCCAGGTATATGATGAGCAACAAATTGAATCATAAATGAGATTGGATATACGAAATAATGGTTCCAAATTCCCGTACTATGTGAATCAATTGTACCTGCATTACTGCAGCCAGATAAAACAAAAACAAGTAATAATGATAAACTAATGAGCCTAGCTCGGTATGATTTTAACATGTTCATTCCTCCAATGTTTCGTAATTAATTAGCGAAACATTGGTGTATACGGACCTACCTCGTCACTCTCTCCACTCGATTCTTGTCTGCGGACAGAACGAATCATTCCATATTTATAAAAAATAGAAAATAGCGGTACATTTCTTGTACCCTCTTCACACGTATCTACTAGTTTAAAAGCTCTCTGTCTACCGCTCGATGCTTGCTGACGCACAAAGCGAGAAACGTTAGCAAGAAAAAAGACTTCTAATACACAAAGCGCTGTCGTTACAAACGATATATATAGAATTGCATCCTGCAATAAAAATTCCATCGCTTCACATCCTTAATAAAGTCATTTTAGCATATTCAGCAAACATTCTCTATTTCCTTTTGTTCTCAAAAGTTTTTTTGCATATTTTCTCAAAAAATTATGCTAGAAAACCAATGTATTCGCTTTCTTTAGTATATTCACACGTATCTTTGAATAGGTTTAATTTGTTAGAAATTTATAAAATTTTTGCATTATAATAAAACTATTGCCAGTTTTTGAAAAAAGCTTTATTCTCTTCTTGTAATCAAAAATGAATATGGAGATGAAACATACTATGGGTCAACTAGGAGACGCCGATTACGTTCCCGACACCGCCTTTTTATCCTTCCCAGCAGCTAAAACATTTCATTTAGAATTCATCATACAGTTAGTTGTTATTTTTATAGCTTCTATTTTGTATGCAATTTCTATGAATATGTTTTTTATCCCGCATAATATGATTAGCGGTGGGTTCGCTGGTGTAGGGATGATTATCGGTTATTTAATGCACTACAATATCGGAGCACTTATCTTTTTACTAAACATTCCGCTTCTTATTTTAAGTCACTTTTACTTAGGAAAGAAGACAACCTTTTTAACGGCATACTTTGTAGCTGTATCATCTTTAGCGATGAACATTATCCCAGTACACCAAGTTTCAGATGATATTTTGCTGTCTTCTGTATTCGGTGGTGTCATCTGCGGTGCTGCCTCAGGAATCATATTCCGATTTGCTTCTTCAACAGGTGGTTTTGATGTTGTTGGATTGATTGTAGCGAAACATCGCGATGTTTCAATTGGAGCTATCATCTTTGGATTCAACTTAATCTTACTTGTTGCAGCAGGATTTATTTTCGGATGGGATATTACGCTTTATACGTTAATTAGTCGGTTTGTAGTCAGCAAAGTAATTGATGCCGTGCATACAAAACATATTAAATTAACGATAATGACAATTACAGAAAAAGGTGAGGAAATAAAAAGCTCACTATTACATCACGGCATACGTGGCGTAACAATGGTAGATGCTGTCGGCGGCTATACAAACCATAAGAAAAAAATGATTTACACTGTCGTAACTCGCTACGAGTTGGGCGAAATGAAACGTATTATCCGCCAAGTGGATAATAAAGCATTTATGAACATTACTGAAACAGTTGAAATTGTCGGCCGTTTCAAACGTATATAAAAAAGCGCAAGGAACTACAATTCCTTGCGTTTTTTATTTTTTACACTTATTACAAAATCAGATAATTCTATTATTGTATCACTAAATATGTTATAATAAAACTAGACTTACAAAAAAGAGTATATAGACTTGGAAGTTTCTCTTATTTTTATAAGCAAAAAGAAACGAGCAGTCGGGTATATTTCAGACACCATACACGTAACGGTTTAAAAAAAACCGATCATCTTAGTTATTCTTCACTGATCTTTTTATAAAAGATACGTACAACTAAAATTCACTTCAATATACTATACCTACCTTTTTGACTTCCAAATCATCTTATTACATAAGGAGATGAACATATGAATCAATATATACGATACACACTAGCTGTCCTATTTGCCATCGGCGGCGGCGTGATCTGTTTCTGGACAAACACAGAGCTTGGAGAGAATATCATTTTTAATGGAATCGAAACCCTTGTAAGCGCTTCAATTTTAGGCGGATACATTTTCTTCCTCTTCAATCCAGAAGAAAATGCTCAAAAAACAATGTTATTAACAATGATCGGAATCGTTGGTGGATGTATTTCCTACTCAATGACAAACTATACATTACCACTTCAATTAAGCTCAGCTTTCTTCCACGGTCTATGGACTTGGTTTATCGCATTCTGCCTAGCAGACGTATTCAATCTATTACAGGACACTGAAGAAGAAAATGGTCGTCAAATTGAAAGTAACTCGTAAGCTGGAAGAAATTCTTCCAGCTTTTTTGTTTACTGTTCTTTCCTGTTCATACCCCATCACCAAAATAAAAAGAAGTTACCTCCACGGCAACTTCTTTCCCATATACCCCACTTAGTATTCAATTAAATATATCAACGATTTTTAAAATATATCGATCGTTTCTCCACTTATATCAGCGATTTTTTCATTATATCGGCGGTTCGACACTCAAAACGCACAACATGCTTATCCCCCAAGTAACTCACTGCCGAACTCAACGATTAAAAAGATAATTAATAGGATCGCGAGTATCTTTAATGCTACATACGCCACTTTAAAAACAGCATAAATGAGCAAGACTATCAAAATAATCGATAAAATTTCCATATGTATCTCCTCCTATCTCTTTTATTCTACCTGTACTTCGTTTTTTATGAAATCGAATAAGATGACATATAAAAAAGAGGATACCTCACCCATCGTAAGATACCCTCGCCTGTAGCTGCTCAAACCATTCTCTCTCTACTTGTAAATATCCCATTCCACTCTTCTCAGCACTCTCTAATTCCTTATCAGCTTTCTTCATATAACAGCGGGAAGCTTCCATATCGTCCTCTAAATATTTAATAATTCCTTGTGTACGGTAATATCCGTTTAAATCCATTTTGGTAATGGCCTTTGCATGTTCCTTTGCTTCTTGCAGAGAAAGGCTATCCATCTGATAAAGAGCTTTATATAAAAGATACCAACTATGAAAACTACCAACGAAAAATTTATTTTCCTTCGTTACAGATAGCTGAACAATTTGTTCTATATACGGTATCGCTCTTTCCATTCCCTTTTGATCAGCTCGGGCATAAAAGACGAGCATAAGTCCGCTCATTATCTCTCTTATACTTTTATCCTCTTTTAATTTTTCCTCACTAAGTTCTACTAATCTCTCATCCCAATCTTTCGGTCTTTTATAACTAAATAACTCACTCGATATTTGAATCGTATATAAATGCTGCTTAGCTTTTTCATCATCTTTAATTAAAATGAGAAATTGCATGCCATCACTCAGAAGCGTTCCTTTTATCGGCACGATTGTAACTGCAAAAATCACAAAGTGGAAAACGGAAAAATATAAAAGATATTGATAATAGCTCACCATGTATATGTAACCTGAAGTAATACCGAATAATAAACTCATAATTGGTCCGCCTAAAGTCATCCACGCCCATTTCTTTGAAAGGTTCGGTGTCTCTATAGAAGACGGTGCTAACATCACCACACCACCAAAGTACGCCCATAATTTATTTTCTCGAATGCGTAATTTCCCCTTTTCTTTTTGAACAGTGATAGGTCCTACTGTCATAAATTTAAAATTCAAACCACCTATCAAACCAAATACTACGTGCCCTAGCTCATGAATGGCTAACACTAATAATACAATTCCAAATACTGCCGATATATTCAACATTACTTCTAATTTCCCAGTTCGAATTACTCCGTATAAAATGGACAGAACTAGCGCCGCCGTCATGGAACCAGCTGGCCTTCTTAAAATATCCACCTTTTTCTCCCCTTAATAAATCATTTTTCTCTGCATTTCGTACATGAATTTTCCGAGATGCAATATCCAAATAAATGAGATTAAGCCAATTAATACAAAATCGATATCACTAGCCGCTGTATATATAACGGCAGCCCACCATACATATGCCAATATTGTATTCGTAAATTCATATGCTTTATATCCAGCCTCATGCACAATGTGCTTTAATCCTTCATCTGCGTTTTTCGTCCACATTTTCATAGATTCCATATATGTTACACCTTGTTCAGGATATAGCTTATTATAACGATTTTTTGTTATGAGCCCGATAACCACTACAATAGTTAAACAGACAATAGAAGCTACTAAATTCCACACTGCAAATGACACATTTGTATCCTGTAACAGTGCACGTCTACATGTAATAACTGCATATACAAACCATGCCTGCGTAACTATATCACCTACACGTAAATATATACTTATAATGCCTAATTTTCTGCCTTGTACGCTCTCTTCTTCATCGCGTGCCTCCGCTAACATACGTGTATTCTTCCAAGTGTAGTACATCATTAAGATTCCAAAAATAGTACATACACCTATAAATGTATTAGATGATAATTCTCTCGGTTCATTCGAGAGTAAATTTAAAGCTATATAAGATGTTAAAAAGCCACCCATCATACTTAATGCTATTTTCCCCACAAAATCAAATTGTTTTTTTCGTTTACTCTTCATCTTCATCGTCCTCTTCCCCCTCCACCAACATAAATATCTCCTCCACCGGCGCTCCAAAAATTTGTGCGATTTTTAGCGATAACACAATAGATGGTGCATAATCTCCACGCTCAATTAAACTAATGGTTTGCCGTGATGAGCCAATCGCTTTCCCTAAATCCCCTTGTGATAAACGATGCTTTGCTCGAAATTCCCTCACTCGATTTTGAAGCTTCATGTCTTCCCTCTTTTTCATTTATTTAATTAAAATTGTAAATAATATCCTTATCTTTGTCAATTATAATTGTCATTTTGACTTATATACATGTCAAAAATAAATCTATATTCTCCTAAATATATAACTTAGATAATAGATTTTAATAATCACATACGGAAAAAAATAGGAACGTATTATATACCAGCCACCGGTGACGGTATCGATGGAAAAATAAAAGCAAACTGGAAAATACAATAAAAAAGGCAGTGCTTTTGCACTGCCTCCCTAAAATCTGACATAGAATGGATTCCATATTAACTTGCGTTTTGTAAAAATACTCGTTTTAGTTGCTTGCGGAAACGAATGCTTAACGTAATTGCTACAATGACAATCGCTCCGAAAATGATTTTGCCGATATGATCTCCCAGTAATCCGAAAATATCATGTAAGTTACCACCTAACCAGTAGCCGCCAATTAAGAAGAACGATACCCAGAATAAAGCACCTGAATAAATTGTAATTGCAAAGCGGCGAAACGGTAAGTTAATGATACCTGCAAAGTATCCTGTAAAATGACGTACACCAGGAATGAAGAAGCCAATAAAGATAAGGAAATATCCGTATTTATCGAACCACATTCTCGTTAAATCAATTTTTCTTTGTGTTAAAAATACGTACTTCCCGTATTTTTGAACAAAAGGCATACCAAGCTTATTCCCTAAAAAGTATTGAATCGTCATTCCTACACTTGTCCCAATAAAGGATAGGATAATTAAAATAGGTAAACTTAGATCACCCTTCTGTGCTAAAAACCCCGCATATGCTAATGTTGGCTCTCCCGGAAACGGAAGTGCAATATATTCTAACAGCAGGCCTACAAGTACTACATAATACCCATATTGCTGAAATAATTCATGAACCCATTCCATGTCATCTCCCCTTTCATTCACGTACAACTTCTTACTATTATTGTATAAAAAAATTGTCGAAATAACTATCACAATAGCTTACATTTTTATTACATTTTTGTAAGGCTCATTCTAAAGTTTTTTGTTCTCTATTTACTTATATCTATTAGCATTAAAAAACAAGCTAACAACTATATATCACGCGAAGAAAATCCATTAATATACATTTTTCATCCAGTTTTTAACTCTCGAAAACCACCTTATTTTGTTCTCTATAAAAAACCACCACAAACTCATATGAACTTCATATTAGCTTCATATACGTATTGTAAGATTATATCGGAATTTGTTGAAAAATTTAGCTAATATATGACTAAACATTAAACTGAATAAATATAAATCGCTTTTCGAAATTGAAAAAAGGGTGAATAAGAAATGGAAGCTTATAAAATGCACGATTTTATTAATACGAATGTTGAATCTCATCAAAATGAAACCGTTTTTAATTTACAAATATGTGAAACAAATGAATTTGACGTAAGTTTAACAAAATCTACAACGCTGTCTTTTATCGTTTCAAAAAAGAACATTAAGATCGTCACGAGAAAATGGGTTAATTCAAATCAAGAAAGCATGATTGGCAAAAGCTACATCATTCCAACGAAAGCTTTTCACTATTTCTTACCGATTATTTCTGAAACTGAAGATGAACTAAATATTCGAGTTCAAAGTTTTGGACTACATGGTGAGCTTTTATTAAATGAAAGATTACTTATCGATAAAAACAACAAATGTAATACAAAGATTACTACCTTCTTTGAAACATTAGATGAAAATGTCAATCAAGCATTACGAGGATTACAAATTCATTGTATGTAAGACTACTACAATAAGTAAAAGGAGAATATAATGAAAAAACTATTATTAAGTGCGCTATTATCATTAGGATTTTTAACTCTTCCATTCACTACTGCAGAAGCAGCTACGACGAAAGATCAGCTTATCGTAAACACAAAAATAAATAAAATGGATTATTATCAAGATGGAAAATTCATAAAAAGTTTCACTGTCGCTACTGGAAAAGCAGCAACACCAACACCTAAGGGTACTTTTCAAATCGTAAATAAAATTAAAAACCGTCCTTACTATACAGGAAAAATTAAAGGCGGCGATCCACGTAATCCACTTGGGGACCGCTGGCTCGGATTAAATATGGCAGGAACTTACGGAACAACGTATGCGATTCATGGAACTAACAATAATCAAGCAATCGGGAAAGCAACAACACTTGGTTGTATTCGTATGTTTAACAATGATATTCACTGGTTATTTGAGCGCGTTCAGCAGCAAGCTACTGTCACTGTAAATTAGCCTAAGAACAAGATTTATGTGTAGCCAAGAATTTTATGTCTTGGCTTATTTTATTTATTCATTTACAGTAGCAAAACAACTGTATTTACATATATAATAAAAATAGATTGCATTCAACATCATCTTAACATTGATAAACATGGATATTAAAATTATACAGTTATAATATTTTATAAATTTTACAATACATACTATAATAGAACTACTGTAATACTGAACTATTCAGTGACACTAAACAATCCCCCTTGCTACTTTCATTACTATTTTATAGCGGGGGCTTATTATATGTATAAACAATCTGAGTCATCCAAAAAATGATGAATTCGAATATTGCAGTAAAAAGCGTTATTTAGGAGGTGTTACTATGACGCATATACTGGTGATTGAAGACAACCCAGATATACAAGAACTTATTCGTGAATTTCTAATGGCACAAAACTTTACTGTTGATGTAGTTGGTGCTGGAACAGAAGGCATTCTTCTTTTCCAAAAAAATTCATACGATCTTGTCCTCCTCGATGTAATGTTACCAGATATAGATGGCTATAGTATTTGCAAAATTATGCGAGGACAATCTGATGTACCAATCATTATGTTAACAGGCTTACATAATGAAGAAAGTGAAATTAAAGGATTTGAGTTAGGTATTGATGACTATATTACAAAACCGTTCCATTACACCGTATTTATAAAACGTGTAGAAGCTGTATTAAGAAGGGCAGCAACAAAGGAAGCAGAAGCTGCAACTATACTACAATTCCATGAATTGATGTTAAATTCTACAGCATATGCCGCTTATGTTCATGGTAATCAAATTGAATTGACTACAAAAGAATTTGAAATTATATATACTTTACTGCAAAATCGGGGAAAAGTACTATCAAGAAGTGATTTGTTGAATAAGGTATGGGGCTATGAACATTATGGTGATGTGAGGGTTATAGATACACATATTAAAAACTTACGAAAAAAATTAGAAATTCCTTATATTAAAACGGTGAAAGGCATTGGCTACAAAATCGAATCGTAGCAAAGACAACATCACCAAAAATATATTCATCAAAACCTTATTATTTTGTATTCTGTTATCACTTTGTCTTTATCAGATTATTTATTTTCTAGCCTCAAATTACGATAAAGATCGTTTGAAAGCTTCTGGAACGCAAACTGCGGAACAAGCGGAATCAGACAAACAAAACGACCAAAGTAAAACAAAGCAAAATAAAGCTGTGTCAGAGAGTAGCATCTCTAATTTTCAATCTTCTCAAATAGACATGAAAGCACTCTCTACAGCCATCAATCATCTTTTGCAGCCTAGCCAAACTGCAAAAGCAAAAGAACATGCACAAAATATTCCGGGGAAAAGTAACACAACGTCTTCACTTACAGAAGCGGAAAAGCAAGTTACTAACAATGATGCCTTACATACACAAAGTGCAGCAAGTAAAGCAAATGATACACATGATAATCCAAAGTTAACAGATGTGTTGCAGCAGTTAGCTCCACATATTGGGGCGACAATGCTTGCATTATCTCTGCTTGGATCTTTAATCTACGCAAAAATAATCGCCAAACCTTTCCGATATATGAGCGATGCTTTAAAAGATATTATGAATCTTGATTTCTCAGATAAAAAGCTACTTAACAAAAATACAGATCAAACAGATTTTAATTTGCAAGTAGCTGCCTCACAAGTACCTACTATTGTGAAAAATTTACATGAAAGCAATCAAGATTTAAGAAATGAACTCAAGAAGGAACAACAGTTAGAACAATCTCGTAAAGAATTTATGTCTATGATATCCCATGAATTAAAAACACCAATCGCAGCCGTTATGGGACAACTCGATGGCATGATTCACGGAATTGGCGCTTATAAAGATAGAGATAAATATTTAAAACGTTCATATGAGATGATGCAAGATATTAACATATTAACGGAAAAAGTGTCAGAATTATCCAAAATACAAAACCCTCAATTTAAACCAAATTTAAAAGTTATCTCATTAACTAATATTATTGAGGACGTTATAAAGAAAGTAGATTATTTTGTATCTGTAAAACAATTAAATGTTCAATCTAACATTAAACAAGATGCACAAATTTTAGCTGATCCTAAATTTATGCAAACTGCTATTTTTAACATTATTTCAAATGCAATTCATTATACAATTGACCATCAGCATGTATATATAAAACTTTATGAAAAGCCAAACGGTTACGCATTAGAAGTATTAAATACAGGTTCTCAAATTGATGAAGATAAACTTGCCCATTTATTTGAACCATTCTATCGCGCAAATCCTGACAAACATGGCTTAGTACAAGGTAGTGGTCTTGGGTTATATATTGTAAAACAAATATTAGATAAACATCAGTTTCCTTATGGAATACAAAACACACCTCAAGGTGTAAAATGCTCCATTGTATTCCCAAAAGCAATGTAAAACCTACTCTAATTTCATACCCCAAATTCATACTTCGTATGAATGGCGGAATTTTGTAGAGTATCTTACTCTGTTTCGTTCGCCCGTTATCCTTATTTGGATAGCGGGCGTTTTTTATTATTTAAAAGGAGGATTTTTATGGAGAGATTTAAGTATTCATTACTAGTTTTATTCGGCGCTTGTAGCTACGGCGTACTTTCAACTATTTTTAAACTCGGATTCATCGACGGATTTTCCGCACACCAACTACTAGGAGGGCAATATGTCTTCGGATGGATTGGACTCCTTTTACTCGTTCTGTTCTTTTCACGTCATAAAGTATCAAAAAAACAATTCTTTTCGTTACTAACAGTCGGCACAACAATGAGTATGACAGGTATTTTCTATGCTATTTCCGTAGAAGAATTGCCAGCCTCTATCGCTGTCGTTTTACTCTTTCAGTTCACTTGGATTGGTGTAGTCATCGAAGCGATTGCCAACCGGACATTCCCAAGCCGTGAGAAAGTTATATCTATAATTATTTTATTTACTGGTACATTGTTTGCTGGTGGAGTATTTGAAGGTCTTGGACAAAACTTTTCTACGAAAGGTATTATTTTCGGACTATTAGCTGCCGTCTCCTTCTCATTCTATGTATTTGTAAGCGGGCGCGTTGCTACAGATGTTCCGCCTTATACGAAAAGCTTTCTTATGACAACGAGTGCTACTCTTATTGTATGCTTATTTTTCCCGCCTACCTTTTTAACGGACGGCGCTTTACAAGCAGGCCTATGGAAATATGCTTTCTTCCTTGGACTGTTCGGGGTTATTATACCTGTCATTTGTTTTTCAATTGGGGTACCAAAAGTCGGAACAGGACTTGGTACAATATTAGGTGCAGCTGAATTACCAACAGCAATTATCGCTTCTATTACACTTGTTCATGAAGTTGTATCGCCAATGCAGTGGATTGGGATTGTGGTTATATTGCTCGGTATTTTCACACCACAACTACTTACTGCTAGGAAAGAAAAAAAACATAATCGTGTTCATAGTGCGTGACAACATCAACTTGTATATAAATGTGAATAAAGTTACGATATGTTAAACTTTATTACTACCTTCAAAATAACATATGATATTGCGGCTATTATTCTCGTAATCCTTGCTGTGCTTTTCTTTTTGAAAGATAAGAAAGAGGGTTATACAGCATAACAAAAGACCTTTCATTTATTTGAAAGGTCTTTTCCTTATATTTCACTTTACCGCTCCATATAACTTCTCTACCTCATGTTCAATTTGTTTTACATCGATTCGCTCAAATAATGGCTGCACATTATCAATTCGGTTTGGCAACGTATTTTGAGGTTCCCAATTTACTTTAACACTCGATAATGTATTTCTAACTCTTTCACTTGAAAACGGTAAAAATGGTTCAAGCAGTTGTGCAAAGTTTGCTATTAGGTAAACACAATTATAAATTGTTTCCTCACATGAAACTGGGTCGTCTTCTCTTTGTTTCCAAGGCTGCTTTTCATCAAAGTATTTATTTGCAAAGCGTACTGCATCAAATATTGTTTCTAGTGCCACCTTAAATTTAGTTTGTTCAATCGCCTCTCCTACACTTTTATATAATCCTTCTACTTTATCTTTCAGCTCTACATCAATACTTCCCTTCGGTACAGTACCACCATAATATTTTTCAATAAACTTTAATGTCCGGTTCACAAAGTTCCCGTATGCACCTAACAATTCACTATTATGACTGTAAATGAATTCACGCCATGAAAAATCAGTATCACGATTTTCTGGTGCGTTAACTGTTAAAAAGTAACGAATAGAATCTGGATTATAGCGTTCTAATATGTCAGGCACCCATACTGCCCAGTTTTTACTTGTAGATAATTTTCTTTTTTCAACTGTTAAATATTCATTCGAAACGATATGACGCGGGATTGCTTCTTCTCCTATTCCAAGTAATACCGCTGGCCAAATGATTGAATGAAACGGAATATTATCCTTACCATGTACATAATATGTTTTCGCTTCTTTATCCCAAAACTCTTGATCATCTTTCCCTGTTTCTTCAACCCAGTGTTTACTCGCCGAATAATATCCTGTCACTGCTTCAATCCATACGTAAATTTTCTTATCTTCATATCCTGCCACTGGAATTGGTACCCCAATTGGTAAATCACGTGACACTGCCCTATCTTGTAATCCTTCCTTTAAATATCTCTCTGTTAATTGAATTGCATTGTCGCGCCATGTTCCTTTCTGCTTTGCAATTTCTACGGCCTCTTTAATTTGCTGCTGAAATTTATGCAATGCAAAATAGAAATGCTCTGTTTCCTGTACTGATGGCGTACTACCACATAATTTACATTTCTTTTCTAACAAATCGAGTGGATCTAAAATCGCGGAACAAGCATCGCATTGATCGCCCCTTGCTGCTTCATGACAATGCGGACAAATACCTTCTACATATCGATCCGGTAAAAATTGCGTACACGTTTCGCAATAAGCTTGTTCAACTACTTTTTTATAAATATAACCTTCTTCTAATAGTCGCAAAAAGACTTTTTGAACAGTTTCATGATGATGCTCGCTATCTGTACGTGTATAGCAATCATAAGTAAAACCAAGGCTACGAAAACATCGCTCAAACTCTTCGTGATACTTATCAGCAATTTCTTTCACCGTCACACCTTCTTGCTTTGCTCTAATTGTAATCGGTGTTCCATTACAATCACTTCCTGAAACATACAACACATGCTCACCTTTTGCCCTGTAATAACGTGCTAAAATATCTCCTGGTAACAAACTAGCAATGTGTCCAAGGTGTAACGAACCATTTGCATACGGCCAAGCGCCTCCAATAAAAATACTCATCTTATATTCCTCCTTTAAAATATAAAAAGCCCCGCCCTTATCTTAAAAAAGATAAGGGCGGGGCTGTATAAACAGTCGCGGTACCACCTTATTTCGTCAGTCATTCGCATAACTAACCTTAACAAGTACGGAGCTATATGCTCTTATACTGTGGTTTTGATAACGAGTACCAACTCTCGTCGCCGCCTACTATTATCATTTGATAAGTTCAGGACGAAGCTCAAAGGCCATTGTTCAAATGAATATTCTTGCTTCTTCTCAGCTACCGAAGCTCTCTGGACAGAATGATTTCATTCTACTTTTCCTTTTCAACGCTTTTATGTATAAAACGTATTTTACGACTTAACAACAGAAAAATCAAACTTTTATTCAAAAAAACAGGAAATCCTACTCATTCACCGAATAACTATACGTTCACAAAAGGAGTGATAAAATTGAATCAAAAACAACTAAGTACTATTAATGAAAAAAGCTGGAACGCAGCTGCTTATGAAGCTTGGACAAATCGCCACGGGGCGCCAGAGGATTATGCGAAAAAGCTCATGGAAGATCCCGTGCGCGAGGTAAATCATTATTTACCTTACATACAATCTCCAAAAGGAAAGCGTATTATTAATTTACTCGGATCAAAAGGAAATAAAGCAGTTGCTCTTGCTCTTTTAGGAGCCGATGTAACAGTTGTAGACATTTCAGCAAGTAATGAAAAATACGCAACCGAACTAGCCGAAGCTGCTGGTGTCTCTATTCAATATATCATTTCCGATGTACTAGATTTAAATCTATCCCAATCATTTGATATCGTGTTACTGGAACTTGGCGTGCTCCATTACTTTTTAGACTTAAAGCCACTCTTTCATATAATCTCTCACTTACTAAAACAAGATGGGACCTTTATACTACGTGACTATCATCCCGTTTATACAAAATTATTAGGAGTAGATCATCCATCATTTCGAGCAAATGGAAATTATTTCGACGAGGAACTAATTGAAGATGACGTAGCTTATAGTACTCTCCTTACGGGATCACAGAAATACGCTTTACCGAGAACAAAAATTAGGCGCTGGACACTAGGAGAAATAATTACATCAATGGCAGAAACAAATTTCAAGGTTGAAAAATTGATTGAAGAACACGGATCTCATCAAAAGTGGGTTTTCCCTTCTACTGCACCAGAGGGAATTGAAAAGCGTATACCCGGTCTATATACATTAATTGCGACAACATGCAAAAAAGGATCCCTTCACGGATAGGATCCTTTTTTTGCATGCTTACGCATATAAGTTGAGGTTGGAGATTACCATAATTCTGTAGAATAGGACACAAGATATTTCAACATTCGTCTCTGACTTACGTCGTCAAAAAGGGGTATGACCAACATAACGAAGAGTAATGTTCAGTTGATAGTGATAATCGTTATCAACTAATTAGAAGTATACAGGATGTTATTTCAAATTACAATACCATTTCTGATTTTTATTTATGAATTTTTTGATATACAAATGTATACATTTTAAGAACATTTACTCACATTAATCTGCCATATTCCATTATCTGCTATAATTTTCATTGAACAGATTAATAACTTCTTAATTATGTTTTTATTAGTTTCGTTCTCAATATTTATAAATTACAATAAATAGTTTTTTGAAAAAGGTAGGGGTAACAATGGAATATGTTAGCATTCGAAAAAAACTACTGTTCACACTCTTAAGCATTTCTTCCTTATTTAGCATTGCTCTTATTGTTATTCTTTCATTCGCGATGAATCAAGCAAGTGAAATCGAAACATTAAAGAATGATGTATCGAAAAGAGCAACGATTTTAAAAGAACGTGGCGATTGGTTCCAAGCGCAGGTCGCTGGTTTACAAGAATATTTACTATCACATGACCAAAAAGGATTGGATAAATTCAACCGGGAAGGAAAAAAACTAGCTGATACTAGGGAGAAAGTAACAAGTGATAAAAAACTCCCAGAAGGAATGAAAGAGGCCATTTTAATGGGAGCAAAATGGCGCAGCGTCGTAGATAATGAAGTCCTCCCTCTTGCACGGGAAGGAAAATGGGATGAAGCATCCAAAATTGCTCTTGCTCAAACAGATTATGTAAATGATCTTTTAAGTCGTTTTACTAAATATGCAAATGAAGAAAATGACAAACGGGACGTATTAATTGCTGACGTAGAGTCTTCTTCATCCCTTATTCAATATATTATTTTCTTCTCACTCATTACATGTACATTAACGTCTATTCTATTGGCATGGTGGTTCTCTGGTAAACTCGTTAAACCGATTCGACAAATTGATGCGAAGTTAAAAGAATTAGCTTCTCAAGATGGCGATTTAACCGCTAGATTACACGTAACGAGTAAAGATGAAATTGGTGACATCGCAAATTCCTTTAATCAAATGCTTGCTAACTTACAGCGTATAATAAAGCAAGTTCAACAAACATCAACAAGTGTAAAAGAAGCTTCTGAAAATGTGTTTATCGAAACAACTGCTTCTATGGAAAATACCGCAAAAACTAAAGAGACTATGAATGCTCTTGAGCACAATATTCGTTCACAAGTTTCTAGCATTGAAGAAAGTTCAACCGCAATGGATGATATGGCAACGAGTGTTCAGCGCATTGCACAAGCTGCCTCTTCTGCCGCTAGCCTAGCTGTTACAACTTCTGAAAAAGCAGATGATGGAAATAAAGTCATTGAAAAATCTATTACACAAATGCATACAATTAACGAAGCTGTTAACGCTACATCACAAGTGGTAGAGCGACTCATTACACATACGAATCATATTGATACTGCACTTCAATCTATTTCTAATATTGCCGAGCAGACGAATTTGCTCGCTTTAAATGCTTCTATTGAAGCGGCCCGTGCTGGTGAACACGGAAAAGGATTCGCTGTTGTTGCCGATGAAGTACGAAAACTTGCTGAACAATCTCAGCTAGCAGCAAATGACATTAACCATTTACTTCATCAAATTCAAGCGGACACAAAAATAGCAAATGACATGATGACACAAGGTCAGTCAGAAGCTTCTGAAGGAATTACAGTCATTCGTACCGCTGGATCTTCATTCTCAGAAATTGTTAATCACATTAACAATTTCTCTACACAAATACAAGAAATGTCTGCAACTGCTGAAGAAATGGCCGCAAGTTCTGAAGAAATGAATGCAGCTTTAAATAATATCGCTTCTATTTCAAATGAAGTTGCTGCCGAAACATCGAAAACAGCAACTTCAGCTGGTGACCAAGTAAACAAAATGAGTGTCGTTGCTAAAAAATCATCAGAAATGAAAACAATTGTGCAAGAACTTGAAGTGCTCGTTTCTCATTTCAAAACAAATAGTTAAAATGAAAATTTCATTTATACTTCTACGAACTCTAAATTGTTAGAAAGAGCGATTTAGAGTCTCTCTTTTTTCACGCTAAAATATCTCTTTCTATCTCCCATTCTGTCTGCTATAATTCCTAAAGGAAAGAAGAAAGCTTTATTCCAGATGGAGTAAAGCTTTCTTTCAATTTTTTACATTAATTAATTAATTCTAATACTAAGATTTTACAAGGAGGATTTTTATCATATGAATTTTATTAGCATTCGAAAAAAACTAATGTTCATGATGGGAATGATTTGCGCTTTATTCGGCATCGCCTTAGCTTTTATTTTATTCTTTACCATGGATCAGTCTCATAAAGCTGAAACATTACAAAAAGAAATTTCTCCTCTTGCAACAGAATTGAAAGAGCGCGGAGACGCTTATCAAGTACAACTTTCTGCTTTAAGAGGTTATTTACTACAACATGATCAAGTCGAATTAGACAAGTTTAATGAGATGAGTAAACGTCTTGAAGATACAAAAGGGCAACTTCTTTCTAACCCTAACACTTCTCAGTCCGTGAAAAGCACAATGGAATTAGGATCCACTTGGAGAAAGTTCATTGAAGAGAAAGTATTCACTCTTGCAAAAGAACAAAAATGGGAAGAAGCTTTACAAGTAGCTTCTACAGAGAATGGCACTGTTTATAAAGTAATCGGTGATTTCACAAATTACAGTAATGAACAAGCTAAATTACGTGAACAATCTATTGAAAAAATCGATCAATCTTCACTACGAATTGAATATGTTGTCTTCTTATCACTTGTTATTTGTATTGTAACTGCAATTATTCTTGCATGGTGGTTCTCTGGTAAGCTTGTAAAACCAATTCAACAAATTGATACTAAACTAAAAGAATTAGCCTCTCAAGAAGGCGACTTAACAGCCCGTCTACAAGTAAATAGCAATGATGAAATCGGTGCAATTGCATCATCGTTTAATAAAATGTTAGAAAACCTGCAACATATCATTAATCGTGTTCAAAAAACATCTGTAGAAGTACAAACAGCTTCTGAAAATATGCTAGAAAAGACTAATACATCACGCGAGGCAACAATAAGAGTTCAAAACTCGATGTCCAACTTAAATTCAAGTATTCAATCGCAAACTTCTAGTATGGAAGAAAGCTCGACTGCGATGGATGATATGGCAATAAGTGTTCAGCGTATCGCTGAATCTGCTTCATCTGTAGCCGAACTTGCTGTAGCTACATCTGAACACGCTAACGACGGAAGTACTGTTATCCAAAAATCTGTTTCACAAATGACAACGATACATGAAGCTGTAAATGCTACATCAGAAGTAGTCGAACGTCTAATCACTCATACAAAATATATTGATACAGCTGTACAATCTATTTCTAATATCGCTGAACAAACAAATCTACTTGCTTTAAATGCTTCTATTGAAGCGGCTCGTGCTGGTGAACAAGGAAAAGGATTTGCTGTCGTAGCTGATGAAGTTCGTAAACTTGCGGAACAATCAAAAACAGCGGCAAAAGATATTAACCAATTGCTTCATCAAATTCAAAATGATACGGAAACTGCTAACTCTATGATGTCTAAAGGTCGTTCTGAAGCATTTGAAGGCATTACTGTCGTTCGTGAGGCTGGTACTTCTTTCACAACAATTGTTGAACAAGTAAATAAAGTATCAACTCAAATGCAAGACATATCAGCAACTGCTGAAGAAATGGCTGCAAGCGCTGAAGAAATGAACGCTTCACTTAATAACATCGCTTCTATTTCAAATGAAGTATCTAGTGAAACAGCCGCAACGGCACAATCTGCTGAACAGAAAGTCATCGTGATGAATGAAATGACTCTCACTGCAAAACAAATGAAACAAACAGTTGAAGAATTAGATCAGCTTGTATCTCATTTTAAAACTGAATAGCTTTTCAAAAAAATATTCCTCTCTCAGAGAGGAATATTTTTTTGAGCTCATTTCCTGCACTTATCCCGCATATCCGTTATAATGAGAACCGATATCATTAATATTTAGGGGGTGCTACACATGTCACAACAAGCATTTGAAGAAAAGTTATATGCCAACTTAGAAGCTGTTATTGACCCTGAATTAGGTGTTGATATTATCAATCTCGGATTAGTTTATGACGTTACAGCGGATGAAAATAATAATGCTGTCGTTACAATGACAATGACTTCTATCGGTTGTCCAATGGCTGGCCAAATCGTATCAGACGTTAAAAAAGTATTATCAACGAACGTACCTGAAGTAAATGAAATAGAAGTAAACGTTGTATGGAATCCGCCATGGACAAAAGAACGTATGTCACGTATGGCAAAAATTGCATTAGGTATTCGTGATTAAATAAGAAAAAGACCTGACAATCCAGTCAGGTCTTTTTTCTCTTATTATTTTACTCCTACTGCATCATAAGCTTTCGTTACAGCTTGTACCTCTTTAGAGTTTTTACCGAATAAATCTTCTGCTGATTGAAGTGCAGCTTGGCGCATCATTTTGAAATCAGAGTTTGCAGTTAAATATTTTGTAAGAGCACGATAGTAAATTTTTTCTGTTGCTTCACGGCCCACTCCAGTTACTTTCACATTGTAATGCGTGCCGCCCTCAGACACTAAATACGCCGCCTTATTGTTAATACTACTGTTAATATGAACGCCGCCATTATCAGCTGTTCCAGTATAACGTTTATTATAGTGATCTGGGTAACCTTCACCTGGTTTTAATGGGTTTGGAATAGATGCTGGATCCTTCAGAGAACGAAGTGCATCACCAGGTTTACCAGGTGTATAAATATCAGCTCCTAAATCCCAGCTCTTCTTCTCTACCATTACACCCATAATGTCAGATAACGATTCATTTAACGCACCCGACTCATCTTTATAAACAAGGTTTGCTGTATGTTCAGTTACAGCATGCGTTAATTCGTGGCCAATAACATCTAGCCCTGCTGATAATGGAATAAATGTCTTACCATCTCCATCACCATACATCATTTGCACACCGTTCCACGCTGCGTTATTCCAAGATTCACCTACGTGAACAGCAGAAATAAGTTTTGCACCTTTATCATCGAAAGAGTTACGGTTAAATGTCTTTTTATAATAATCATATACTTTTCCTGCATTCACATGCGCATCAACTGCCGCTTTATCTTCGAAGAACTTAGATTTACTTCCAATTTCTTCTCCTGTATATCCAAGAATTTGTGAGAATAAATTAAACCAGTCTTCGTTCATATTCTCTGCATCAAACGTATGGACACCTTGTCCTCGTGTACCATCAAATAAGTTGAACGCTCCTGTTTTCGTATCTTGAGCAATTTCAAATGATTGTCTAGCACCTAATACTCCGTAACCAAATCCAGTAATGTTATCTACAGCATTATATTTCTCAATAACATTTCCATTTGTTGCATCAACAAAGTAATGCCAATATCCTGGAGCTGGTTTCGAAACCGACGCTTTTACAAGATATGCAAGATAGTATTGACCATCTTTTTCATACACATATAAATCTTTTTTCACACCATCATAATTCTTTACTTTACCAATTTCTTTCTCAATATTAGCTTTTGCAATCGTTTCTGCTTGTTCCGCACTAATACTTGCAGATGTAGGAATATTTTTATCATCTAAACTCGGAATAACTTGTCCGAAAAATGCTTTTACATTATTCTCTTTATCAAGCGTAACCGTTTGATCTGAACCATACACAGGAATGTTATTATGCTTCTCAACTAACTTCACATGTGTTGTACCAGACTCAGCATCTTTTTCTTCACCAACGATATTGAAATGTTTGTCAATATTTCCCGCTAGTTTAAACATATCCTTTTTACTCTCTAAATATTGAAAGACCGTCTCTTTTTTATCTAGTCCTTCCGGCGCTTTCCATTCTTCACCTATGTAAGCTGGTGTTTTAAACTCTTGGTGATACTGGATTTTTTGCTCTTCTGCTTTCGTCGTAGTTGCTCCAAATGCCCCAAACCCACTTGCGATAACAGTTAATGCTAATGCTGATGAAATTACTTGCTTTTTCAATCTAACACTCCCCATTTCCCTAAAAGTTTTTAACACCTTTATAAATATTCTGAATAATCTTTCTAATACCTGCTCTCAAAAATTGAGAAAGTTTTTTCTGTTAATTTAACTCACACAAAAAAGGATATCGTTTTCGATATCCTCTTCCCTATAACTTTTCATCTCGCTATTCACATACTTAAAACCGCCATGGGTTAAAGTTCCACTTTATTCCATTTTCATTTCAATCGCTAAATAGTGAGACTTCTCTTTCGCTTGAATGCGAATATATTCTTCTACAGCCTCCGCTGCATCACGCATTACAAGTGTTTCACCGTTTACAACGCTGCTACCTTCAATTTGTACAAGGTACAATTGACGTCCTTCTTTAACAGGAAAATGAATTTCTTTACCAGCTTCTAATGATAAAGAATATAAATTTGCATCTTGGTGAATATGAATTGGTGCATCTCCATCAGAAGGAGATACCATATGGAACCACTCATTTTCACGTTTACTCCAATCAAATTTAAACTCACCATAGTTTGGTTTATGACCGTCGCGGTCTGGTAAAATCCAAATTTGCAATAAACGTAATGTTTCACTTCCTAAGTTATGCTCACTGTGAAATACACCAGTACCTGCACTCATATATTGAACATGCCCACGCTCAATTGTCCCGCGGTTCCCCATACTATCTTCATGTGTTAATTCACCATCTATAACGTAAGAGATAATCTCCATATCACGGTGCGGATGCATATCAAAACCAGTTTGTGGCGCTATTAAATCATCATTCATAACACGTACTGATCCAAAATTCATGTTGTTTGGATTATAATAATTTGCAAAGGAAAAATGAAAATGTGTATTTAACCAACCGTGATTTGCTCTTCCCATATTTTTATGATCAACTTTTCTAAACATATCCTTCACCTCATATTATCTCGAAATCGAGATGTTTATTTTTAATTTTATCACTGCAACTTCTTCAGTAATTCTAATAATTGTTTTTGTTCTTCTCTATTTAACTTATCAAATTGCTCTGCTTGAAATGTTTCTTGCGGCGGGACTATTTCTTCATATAGAACCTTTCCCTTTTCTGTTAATGAAATATATTTCGTAGTACCTTCTTGTTCACGCTGAATCCAATCTAGTTGCTCCATCTTATTTAAAAGTTGAGTAACATTTCCTTTCGTAACAAACAACTTATTTCCAAGTTCTTGCTGCGTTAAACGATCGTTTCCTCCAATTTGAACTAATACATCAAACTGAGCGGCAGATACATTCCACTTTTTCAAATGCTGATTCGTCTCACGAATACTTCTATTATAAAAGCGTGATAAACGAAACCATAATATTAATCCAAGTCTTTCCTCTGCTTTCATTCCATCACCTCGCTCATTTGATACTATTAGTTTAGAACTAAACTTATTAAAGGTCAACTACTTATTTTTAATTAGCAACAAATAAAAGCACAGTGTTTTTCCTCCACTATGCTTCAGATTAAATTTCTATTTTTATATTCATCTAGCTTCCTCTCCGCGAAATGCCTCGCATCTTTCTCAATCCATCTTTCTTCGTATAGTTCATTTCCAACATATAGTACATCGTCCTTATGCTGCATCGCATGCCTGAATTCATGCAATAGCGTTTTGAGCACTTGCTCATATTCTTCCCACATACAAACGAAAATTAATTGTTTTTCTTTATGATAAAAACCACCTACTGGGAATAAAAACTCCTCTTCTTCTTCTCCTAATGATAAAAGTACATGATTCGCATCACACGTATCACAAAAAATAACTGGCGTTGCACTTACTTCAATAAGAGAAAACAAATCATTTCTTAACTTTTTGACATCCCAAGGAAGCTCCGAATCCAACACATACCAATTCTCAACTTGTTGATATACATTTTGAAACTGGAGTTCCATTTCTCAATAATCCCCTTCCTAAACTCCCTTTTCCTATATGTATGCCACAATATGTAAAATATTAAACATATCCTTCTCTAACAAATAACAGCCAGTTATTAATTTCCCATAAAAAAAGGAATCTATTTAGCTATAGATTCCTTCACGATAATACCTTATATAAAATCTGACCTTACACGTCAATTGTTTGAAATTTAGCTATTCTTTGTATCCCACTTAAAGATTTTATTTAAAAGTTTATATACATTCTTTGACTCTTTCGTTAGAAGGGGACCTAAAATGGATAGTATAAGCACATATAGTGCTGAGAATGGTTTCAATACCGACATTAACCCACCCGCGATACCGATATTAGCCATAATGATTGAGAATTCTCCCCTTGAAACGATTGTTAATCCAATATTTGTTGATGCTTTATGAGATAATCCAGCTTGTCGTCCCGCAATCATCCCTGCTACAAAGTTTCCGATTATCGTCAGAAGTACAGCACCTAACGTTAACCATATTGCTCCGCCCAATGAAAACGGATCGATACTTAATCCGAAACTGAAGAAGAAGATAGCTCCGAAGAAGTCTCTAAATGGAACAACAAGATGTTCAATTCGATCACTATGCTCTGTCTCAGAGAAAACTAACCCTAAAAGAAGTGCCCCGATTGCTTCTGCAACGTGAATTGTTTCTGAAAAACCTGCAATAAAGAACAACGAAGCAAATACTACAATAATAAAAATTTCATCTGAACTAATATTGAGCAATCTGTTTAATAACGGCGTTGCTTTTCTAGCCACAATAAAGAATAGAAGCATATATCCTAAAGCAATTCCAATTGAAGTAAGGGCACCTAAGAAGGAAGCATGATCCCCAAGAACTAAGCCAGAAACTACTGATAAATATACAGCAAGGAATATATCTTCAAACATAATAATTCCTAAAATTAATTCGGTTTCATTATTACCAGTTCTTCTTAAATCAACTAATACCTTTGCAACGATAGCACTAGAAGAAATCGTAATAATACCCGCAATAATTAAGATTTCGAGTAACGGGAACCCCATTATAAATCCGTATAATAATCCTAGTGAAAAGTTAATCAAAATATAGATTGTTCCGCCAATCGCGATAGAACGTCCAGATTTAATTAGTTTTTTCATCGAAAACTCTAATCCGAGATAGAAAAGAAGGAACAGAACGCCAATCCTTCCAAGGAAGGATATCACACTTGCACTTTCAATAAATTTGAGATCGATAACACCTATTGTCGGCGCGTGCGGCCCTACTAACATCCCAAGAACAATTAGAAAAGGAATTACTGAGAATTTAAACTTTCCAGCAATTACCGCCGCAATTGCTACTAAAACTAAAGCTGTACCAACTTCAAAAATTAAAGTATCCATCTAGTCAGTCCCCCTATTCGAAAGTAATTCATTAATAATCTTTTTAATTTCTTCTCTCTCACCAGAAACTACAAGCATATCTCCTTCTTCAATCACCGTGTCTGGACCTGGATTAAATAGCTTTTTCATATTCTTTTTCATAACTGCAATTATCGTTACGCTATATGTTTTTCTTATTTCAAGGTCGCCAATTGTTTTTCCGATTGCCGGAGCTGCATTCTCCACTTTAAACCACTCAATTGCTAAACCTTCAAAGACCATCTCAACATTTTCTAATGCTCTAGGTTTGTATACCATTCCACCTAATATTGCTGCAATTTGTCTTGCCTCTGAGTCGCGCAATGAAATACTTGAGATGCTTTCTTCATGATCTGAATCAAAATGATACATTTCTCTACGCCCATCATCATGAATAACAATCACCATTTTTTCGTTACCTTTCGTAACGATTTGAAACTTGTAACCGATACCTGGAAGTTCACTTTCTCTAATATTCATCTTTAACTCCTCCTCAACGGATTTATATTTAAATTTTCTGTTTTTCTGTCTTTTATTCATCCAATCAATTTTAGAAATTCTAACCATTCAGGATATTTGTGATTTGGAAATCTTTTATTGTAATAATAAGCAGCTCCTAGAAACATACTTGAAGATGTAACGATAAAAAATAAATTACTTCTCGTTTTCAAAATCTTAAGGCTTACTTTCAATAAAGATTCTTCTTTCAAATTATCCCCTCTTTCTCGCTTTAAATTTAGTTTTTTAAAATGTAAATAATTCTAAAAACTTTACGATGTAACTTAATCATAACATAAAACACATTTAAGTAACATATTTTTTTACAGGATTTGATTCTGGTATACTTTTTGCATATACTTTTCTTATTATGAAAAAAAGGAAGTGTATTATATGGTTGATATCTTTAGCAGATTCCTTGAAGTAACGAATAATATTTTGTGGTCATATATTCTTATTGCAATGCTAATCGGCTTCGGTCTTTATTTCTCTTTTAAATTAAAATTTGTCCAAATTACTCATTTCGGTGAAATGGTCAGTTTAATTAGTAAAGGGTTCAATCGAAAAGAAAAGAAAAAAGATAGCGTCTCTCCATTCCAAGCATTTTGCTTAAGTGCAGCTGCACGTATTGGTATCGGGAACTTAGCTGGTGTAGCACTAGCAATTTCAATGGGTGGACCTGGCGCAATATTTTGGATGTGGTTTATCGCCATTATCGGTGCAGCTACTAGTTTTGTAGAATGTACTCTCGCACAAATTTATAAAGTAAAAGACGGACGTGGATTCCGTGGTGGTCCTGCTTACTATATGGAAAAAGGCTTAAACAAGCGCTGGATGGGTATTTGGTTTTCACTTCTCATTACAGTTGCATACGGATTAATCTTCAACTCAGTACAAGCAAATACAGTAACAATAGCGTTTGAAAATGCTTTTGGACTAGAGCGAACTATCGTAGGAGCTGTATTAGCTTTATTAGTTGCTGTTATTATTTTTGGTGGTATTAAAAGCATTTCACGTATTACAGAATTGATTGTTCCTCCAATGGCAATCATTTATATCGGCGTAGCTGTTTTTGTCGTTATTAACAACTTCAATATGTTACCAAGCATTTTCATGGAAATATTTAACGGCGCATTTGGTTTAGACCAAGCCATCGCTGGTGGTATTGGAGCAGCAATCAAGTTCGGAATTCAGCGCGGTTTATTCGCGACAGAAGCAGGTATGGGTAGCTCTCCTAACGCAGCTGCAACATCAGATGTATCTCATCCTGTAAAACAAGGACTTGTTCAAGCATTAGGTGTTTTCGTAGATACATTCTTAGTATGTACATCAACAGCATTTATCGTATTATGTTCTGGACTTTACAAAGGATCAAATTTACAAGGAATTGAATTAACACAACAAGCATTAAGTTCACAAATCGGACCTTGGGCTAGCACTTTCTTAGCGATTATTATTTTCCTATTCGCTTTCAGTTCTTTACTTGGAAACTACTATTATGGTGAAACAAATATCGCATTCATTAAAGAAAGCAAAACATGGTTAATGATTTATCGTGTTGCAGTTGTAGGAATGGTTTTCTTCGGATCAACCGCTGCCCTTCAAACAGTTTGGAGCTTAGCTGATTTATTCATGGGACTAATGGTACTCACAAACTTAATTGCCATCTCATTCCTTAGCAAATTTGCCTACTCAGCATTAGTAGACTATATAAAACAAAAGAAACAAGGAAAAGATCCTGTTTTCCTTGCAAGTTCTATCCCTGGCTTAAAAAATACTGAGTGTTGGGATGGGCAAGATTTAGAAGAGAAGAAACAAGCTATATAATAATTAAAAGCGGATGCGGCTCGTTCAGAATGTGAGGAGGATGGAGCTTTTGACGTAGAGGCGCTCTTTGCCTCGCAGGAAGAAGCGAAGCCACCGAACATTCTAGCCGCTGGAGCTATATATCAAATAAAAATCCCTATTACTTCACAGTAATAGGGATTTTTTATTTACAACAGTTCATAATTTGTTCAAATTAATTCCAGCAAAAGGGTTGATTTATACAAATTACTAGATTATAATAATTATAAATTAGTAATTCATATAAAATAATAACTCAAGAGGAGATTGATCATAATGAATACACAAGTAATCGAAGCATTAAACAAACAAGTAGCAAACTGGAGTGTTTTATTTACAAAGCTACACAACTTCCATTGGTACGTAAAAGGACCTCAATTCTTCACACTACATGAAAAATTTGAAGAGCTTTACACAGAATCAGCTACTCACATCGATGAAATCGCAGAACGCATTTTAGCAATTGGCGGCAAACCAGTAGCAACAATGAAAGAATACTTAGAACTATCTTCTATTCAAGAAGCAGCTTACGGAGAAACTGCAGAAGGGATGGTCGAAGCAATCATGAAAGACTACGAAATGATGCTAACTGAACTGAAAAAAGGCATGGTAATCGCTCAAGAATCTGACGACGAAATGACATCTGACCTACTACTAGGCATCTACACAGAACTAGAAAAACACGCTTGGATGCTACGTGCATTCTTGAATCAATAATAGATTAAAAGCAGAAGCGGCTCGCTCAGAATCGCAGGACATTGGAGCTCTCGACCTTGAAGCGCTTTTTGCTTCGAGCGAGAGAGCGAAATGACCGGAGATTCTAGCCGCTGGAGCTAGATACCACTAAAAGCGGAAGCGGCTCGTTCAGAACAGGAGGGTGTTGGAACTCCTGATTCCGAGGCGCTTTTTGCCTCGAATGAAGGAGTGAAACAACCGACTGTTCTAGCCGCTGGAGCTAGATACCACTAAAAGCGGAAGCGGCTCGTTCAGAGTCGCTTTTTTTTATTAATTGGTCGCACTTGATAATACATAAAATTATATCGATCGCAACTCACGATATATCAACGTTTCGACAAAGAATATCGCTTTACCAACAAATCACGACAATATTAGCCCCCCTCTCCTCTACTTTTATCAATATATTACAATCCCTTTTATGTTAAAATATAGGTAACACCCTTTAGTAAAATAGATCCAAAAAAGCTTTTCCATATTCATCATTTACTACTTAAATGGCGGGAGTGGTTCAGTTGAAAGACTACTTAATTAGAGCATTTTTTGCGTTAATAACAGTTGGGATTCTCTTACTTATAGCTAATATTTTCAATATACGTGTCGAGGTTAAAGACTATGCTTTCCTCGTTGTTGTAGCAATTGGTGGCGGCTGGGGTGGCTGGCACCTGTATAAAAAACAAAGCAATCAAAATGATAAAGGCATTCCAAAGTAATATGGAATGCCTTCCTTTTTATTTCCGTCTATAGTAGATAACGAAATTCAGACCACTGATCAAAACAATCCCAATAAACATATTAGAAGACTGCACATCGCCACCTAAACTATATTCATCAGCAATAAATCCTAGCATAACAAGTGTTATCGCAGAAACACCAATACATATAACCGAAATAAACCAAAGCGAAAACTCATTAATTAGCTCTTTCTTCTGTCTTAAAACAATTAGCATAACAAGAATAGACGCTGCTAAAATACTTTTAAAAACAGGACGTAAATACACAAACTCCTCCATCTATTTCTCCTTTTTGAAAACTTTATATTTTAACATTAACATATTTAACTATATTAAAAACACATGCCTTTTTGCGATAAAAAGACATGTGTTTCTATAAATCGCTATAAAAATGTACTATGATAATTGCTTCCACTTCGTCCCCAAGACAGGACGCTCGTAATTTTGGATTTCATGAATTAGTTTATCTGCCGTCTCAGCGGAAACGATTAACTCTTTATTCGATGGATTCATAAAGCCTTCTTCCGCTGCGCGATCAACCATTTGCAGAATTGGCCCGTAAAAGTCTTTAATGTTTAATAAACCAACTGGCTTATCATGTATACCAATTTGTGACCAACATACAACTTCAAATAATTCTTCAAATGTTCCGTATCCGCCTGGTAATGCAATGAAAGCATCCGCAAGCTCTGCCATTTTTGCTTTACGTTCGTGCATCGTTTCTACTTCAATTAATTCTGTTAATCCTGTATGAACGATTTCACCACGGAATAAATCACGCGGCATAACACCTGTTACACGTCCACCTAAACGAAGAACTTCGTTTGCTACTTCTCCCATTAATCCAACGCATGAACCGCCGTATACAAGCTCATAATCGTTCTCAACAAACATTTTCCCTAACTCTATTGCCTGCTCTTTAAATTCTGGTCTTCCCCCTAAATTTGAACCTGCAAACACACAAATCTTTCTCATTCCTACACCCCGAAACTATATATTGTTATGATACAATGAGTATTGTACAACATATTGAAGGGATGAGGAAGAAATGGATATCGTCGCATTTCAAAGATGGGTGGAGGAATTTTACGAAAAACGAAGCTGGTCACAGTACAACTCCTTTATTCGCTTAAATTTCTTAACTGAGGAAGTTGGGGAAGTTTCACGCGTTGTTCGCGCAATTGAAATCGGTCGTGATCGCCCCGATGAACAAATAAAAACACAAGAAGAGCTAAAACAAGAACTAAAAGAAGAACTTGGTGATGTACTATCTAATCTTATTGTTCTTTCACAAAAATATGATTTGGATTTACAAGACATTATGGAAACACACGTCACAAAGCTTTCAAAAAGATTTGAAACATCTAAATGAGAACATTATCAATTGTGATATAATGTTCTTGTCAAAATAATAAGGGGGATTTTATGTTATCTAAAAAATTGCACGACGCACTAAATGAACAAATGAATTTTGAATTTTATTCTGCCCACGCCTATATGGCAATGGCTGCTTACTGTACAGCGGAAAGCTACGATGGATTCGCTAACTTTTTCCTTGTACAAGCTGAAGAAGAGCGTTTCCACGCAATGAAGCTTTACAACTACATTAATGACCGCGGCGAGCGCGCTATTATTACTGGATTTGATCATCCTAATAACGAATATGAGTCTGTATTGAATGCTTTTGAAGTAGCACTTGAGCATGAACGTGAAGTAACGAAGCGCATTTATCACTTATCTGATATCGCTTGGGATGAGCGTGAACACGCAACAATTACCTTCTTAAAATGGTTCGTTGATGAGCAAGTAGAAGAAGAAGCTTCATTTGATAGCATCATCCAAAAATTAAAACGTATTACAAGCGATTCAAACGCACTATTTATGCTAGATGCTGAATTAGAGAAACGTACATTTACGCCTCCAGCTGAATAATATTTCAATCACCTTAATGAATGTATTAAGGTGATTTTTTATTTTCTCTTTAGCTTAAAATCACCTTAAATTTCCTCATATTTGACATAGTGCCAACTATAAAATGGTATTATTTTCAATATAAAATGATATAAAAGGAGAGAAAAAATGAATCAACGTGTAGAAGTTGTTGATGCAATGCGTGGTTTTGCTTTATTTGGTATTTTATTTGTTAATATAACATTAATTCAATTCGGGTTCTTCGCTAATGAAAAACCATCCTATATATTTGGCGGACTCGATAAAGGTGCTAATTGGTTTATTCAATTTTTTGGCACACAAAATTTCATTTCTTTATTCTCTTTTTTATTTGGTCTTAGCATTATTTTGTTACAAAAAAGCATTGTCGCAAAAGGAAAAAAGTTTTCCCCTACATATTTACGTCGTATTCTTATTCTTTTACTACTAGGTTTTATTCACGGCGTGCTCATTTGGTCAGGGGATATTTTATTCTCATATGGCCTCATCGGGATTTTCTTACTGATGTTTATAAACAGAAAGCCAAAAACATTATTAATTTGGGCAACTATTCTACTCGCACTCCTTACACTTATGACTTATTCAACTGACCCAAATACAAATGTTACTGATTTTGCTCCTTATATTGAAAAAGAACATAAAGTTCATGAGACTGGAAGCTATATGGATCATGTCAACTTTAGGTTAACTGAAAATCCTTTCGAATATATAGGCATTGACGGTTTCTTCGGATTAACCTTTATAACACTTTTCACACTCATTTTCCTATCTCCACTCTTCTTAATCGGTATGTACGTAGGAAAAAAAGGATGGTTATTTGAGATTGATAAGCATATCTCTGCTGTCAAAAAGGTCTGGATTCTTACTGGTATTTTCTCTTTTACAATCAAAACTTCAGCTATGTTCGTTAAACATCCTATTTTACTTATGTTACAAGACGGCCTTACACCAGTAACCATGACCTTCTTTTACGGAAGCACAATTATTTTATTATTCCATTACAAAAAAGCAACCCGTCTACTAACATATATGGCCAATATGGGAAAAATGTCGGTTAGTAATTACTTAGCCCAGTCTATTATCACAACAACAATTTTTTACGCATACGGCTTTGGCTTATTCGGTAAAATAGGATATTTCTTCGGTATTCTTTTAACGATTGTAATCTATACAATTCAATTATTTGTTAGCACATATTGGCTGCGAAAATATCGAATGGGTCCTGTTGAGTATATATGGAGGCTTGGAACTTATTTGGAGAAACCACAATTTAAAAGAGACTTAGATAGAGCAAGTTAAATAAAAAAGCAATGAGCCTACGCTCATTGCTTTTCTTAATTTATTAAAGCATAACCCCAACGATAATCGCTGATAATATACTTACTAACGTTGCACCGTATACAAGTTTTAATCCGAATGAAGATACAACGTTTGCTTGTTTGCCATCGATACTCTTCGTTGCACCTGCGATAATTCCGATTGATGAGAAGTTCGCAAATGATACAAGGAAGATAGATAAAATACCTACTGTACGAGCTGATAAATCACCAGCTACTTTTCCAAGGTCAAGCATTGCAACGAATTCGTTCGTTACTAATTTCGTTGCCATAATTTGTCCTGCTGTTAGCATCTCTGATGTTGGAATACCCATTACAAATGCTAACGGTGAGAAAACGTATCCTAAAATGCTTTGGAATGTGATTCCGAAAATTGAATCGAATACACCGTTAATTGCTGTAATTAATGCTACGAAACCGATTAACATCGCCGCTACTGTTACAGCGATAGAGAAACCAAGCATAATATATTCGCCTAACATTTCAAAGAATGTTTGTTTCTTATCTTCTTGTAATTCTAAAATGTCATCTTCTTCGTTCACATCATACGGATTAATAATATGAATGATAATAAATCCACTAAATAAGTTTAGTACAAGTGCTGTTACTACATATTTTGGATCAATCATCTTCATATAAGAACCAACGATTGACATCGAAACTGTTGACATTGATGATGCACAAAGTGTGTATAAACGATTTTTCGGTAATTTGCTTAATTGATCTTTTACTGTAATAAATACTTCACCTTGGCCGACAATTGCCGCTGCTACTGCGTTATATGATTCAAGTTTTCCTAAACCGTTAATTTTACTTAATACGAAACCGACTGCACGAATGATAATCGGTAAAACTTTAATATGTTGTAAGATTCCAATTAGTACTGCTAAGAAAATAATTGGTAATAATACTGTTAAGAAGAATGGTGCTTGTCCATCATTTGCTAGACCACCAAATACGAAATTAACCCCTGCTTCCGCAAATTTTAAAATAGCGCCAAATCCATCTGCAATCCCTTTTACTAATACAAATCCGACCTTTGTATTTAGTAAGAAATACGCAAGTACCAATTGAATGACAAGCATAAGTGCAATTGGTTTATATTTAATTTTCTTACGATCTGAACTGATAAGGAACCCTAGTACAAATACTACAAGTAAACCGACTAGAAACATTACGATTTTCATATGTGAATCCTCCACTTCTCCCACGAGTTATCGGTCGTATAACGTATAACGAATGACGTCTGACCATTGATGTTAAAAAAATTTTAAACCCCTAAATATTATTCAACTGTTTTCTAAAATCAGTAAGCGTTTACATAAATTGCAATTTATAAAAGGTAGCTTCTTCTCTCCTACCATACTTGAAAGTCTGAAATTGATACCACCTACAAATCAAATTGTAAGCGTTATCTAATCGAAATGCAATATAAATTTTAAAAGATTTTTATATGTTAATATATTCCTAACTAATTGGTTTTTTCATGCAAATTTACCATAAAAAATAGCCCTAGCTATAAGCTAGGGCCATCTTTGTTTATAACATAACACCAACGATAATCGCGGATAAAAGACTTACTAATGTCGCACCGTATACAAGTCGTAATCCGAATGATGAAACAACGTTTGATTGGTTTTCATCGATCCCTTTCGTTGCACCTGCAATAATTCCGATAGATGAGAAGTTCGCGAATGATACAAGGAATACAGAAAGAATACCAACTGTACGAGCTGATAAATCACCAGCTACTTTTCCTAGATCAAGCATCGCAACAAACTCGTTTGATACTAATTTTGTTGCCATAATTTGTCCCGCTGTTACCATTTCTGCTTGCGGGATACCCATTACGAATGCTAATGGAGAGAAAATATATCCTAAAATAGCTTGGAATGTAATACCGAACACTGAATCAAACAAGCTATTGATTGCTGTAATTAATGCTACGAAACCAAGTAACATTGCTGCTACCGTAATCGCGATCGTGAAACCAAGCATAATATATTCGCTTAACATTTCAAAGAATGACTGTTTTTTCTTATTTTCTAACTTCAGTGTATCTTCTTCTTCTGTAATATCGTACGGGTTAATAATATGAATGATAATGAAACCACTAAATAAATTTAATACAAGTGCTGTTACTACATATTTTGGTTCAATCATTTTCATATAAGAACCAACGATCGACATCGATACTGTCGACATGGAAGATGCACATAGTGTATATAAACGATGTTTTGGGATTTTACTTAATTGATCTTTTACTGTAATAAATACTTCTGCTTGCCCAACAATTGCGGCCGCTACTGCATTATATGATTCTAATTTTCCTAAACCATTTACTTTACTTAGCATAGTACCAATAGCACGAATAAATATCGGTAAAATTTTAAAGTGTTGCAGAATTCCGATTAACACTGCAAAGAATACGATTGGTAATAAAGCTGTTAAGAAGAATGAAACCTCTCCTTTATTAACAAGACCACCAAATACGAAAACGATTCCAGATTCCGCGTATCCAAGAAGCGCTCCAAATCCATCTGAAATTCCTTTTACTAAAATATAACCAATTGGCGTATTTAATAAGAAATACGTTAACGCTAGCTGAATAACAAGCATAATTGCGATTGGTTTATACTTGATCTTCTTACGATCAGAACTTATAAGAAAGCCGAGTACGAATACAACTAGTAGTCCTACAAGAAACATAACAAACTTCATTAATAAAATCCTCCATTTAACTCTTCATTAACGTTGAACGTCTGACTACTCAAAACAAGGAATAATCCGAACTTTCCATTTCTCCTCCAAAACCTTCAATTGGATATGAAAAACCATAAAATCTCTTGTCTCAAAGCCATTTTCCATTCTAACACAAATTATAACTCACATCCGCATTTTTCTTAAAAAAATACATTTTATTATAAAATACTCATTAATGTTCGTATTTTCCCTCTTCCTTTAGTTTATCACCATAAAAAAAACGAGCATCAAATTTCTCTAATGCTCGTTCCTTTTTATTATACAGCTTTTTCTTTATCTGCTACTGCTGGCTTGTCCCAGCACTCTGTATTGTTTAAACCCGGAATAGACTCCGCATAAAAGACAGGATCTTTTCCTTGTTTCTTTTGTTTTACGTAATCTGATAATGCCGCAAAAGCATACTTAGAAAGGAATACAATCGCCACTAAGTTAATAATAGCCATGATACCCATGAATAAATCTGCTAAGTCCCAAACAATTTGAATTGTTGCTACAGAACCTAACATAACCATACCAAGTACCGCGATTCGATAAACATTTAGTAAAACTTTACTTCCATTTAAAAACTCAATATTTGTTTCACCATAGTAGTAGTTACCTACTAATGAACTAAATGCAAACAAGAAGATTGCAACTGCTACAAATATAGAAGCCCACGGTCCGATATGTTGACTTAATGCTTGTTGCGTTAATTGAATTCCGTTTAAATCAGCCGCTCCAGGCACATCTGATAATAAAATGATAAATGCTGTACAACTACAAATTAATAATGTATCTGTAAATACCCCTAAAGTTTGAATGAAACCTTGTTTAACTGGGTGCGTTACGTTTGCAGTCGCAGCTGCGTTTGGCGCACTACCCATACCTGCTTCATTTGAGAATAATCCACGTTTTACCCCTAGTAAAATCGCAGCTCCTAATCCCCCGCCCACTACTTCTTTAATTCCGAAAGCATGTAAGAAAATTTCTTTAAATACATATGGAATTGCCGTAATGTTTGTTACAACAACGAATAATGCCACTGCTACATATATAATTGCCATTACTGGAACAATCATTTCAACCGCACGTGCAATACGTTTTACTCCGCCGAAGATAATGATTGCAAGTAAACCAGCCATAAACAGACCTACAAACTTACCATCTGTGTTAAATGCTCCATCAAAAGCCGCGGCTACTGTGTTTGACTGCACGGCGTTGAAAATTAATCCGAAACTAACTGTTATTAGAACAGAGAAGACAACTCCTAGCCAGCGTTTCTTTAAACCCTTTTCCATATAATACGCTGGACCACCGCGGAATGCGTTCCCATCTTTCACTTTATAAATTTGCGCTAATGTGCTCTCTACAAATGCAGAAGCTCCTCCAATTACCGCGATTAACCACATCCAAAATACAGCTCCTGGTCCTCCTGCTGAAATCGCAATTGCCACACCAGCTAAGTTACCAGTTCCTACACGAGATGCTGTACTCATACAAAATGCTTGGAATGACGATACACCACTTTTTTCTTTTTGCGCTTTTCTTGTTTTTGAACTCGCTCCATCCCCAAGTAAACGAATCATTTCTCCAAAGTAACGTATTTGAACAAACTTTACTCGGAAAGAAAAATAAAGCCCAAGTCCAATTAGCATTGCAATAATAATATATGACCATAGAACATTATTTATATCCCCAATAACACTAGTTAAAAAATCCATCATTGCGTTCCCCCTCTTCATAACACTAAGAAGATTATATTCTAAAAACTTTTAACAATCAAGAATTTTCGACAAGAAATGTAAGGTTTTATAACATGAAAATGTTAACAATTATAACATCCGTATTTTTTATAAAAATTATATTAATCATCTTTTAGCCTTAATATCATTAATTATAATAAAAAAACGAGCATCGAATTCATCTCGATGCTCGCCTTTTTATTATACTGCTTTTTCTTTATCTGTTACCGCCGGCTTATCCCAACACTCTGTGTTCGTTAAACCAGGAATAGAATCTGCACTGAATACCGGATCTTTTCCTTGTTTCTTTTGTTTCACATAGTCCGCCAACGCAGCATACGCAAATCGGCCAAGAAGTGTAATCGCAATTAAGTTTGTGATTACCATTAGACCCATAAATAAGTCTGCCATATTCCATACAACTTGAAGCGTCGCAATAGAACCGAATAATACCATTCCCACTACCGCAATACGGTAAATCGTTAACCAAGTTTTACTTTGCTTAATAAACTCAATATTCGTTTCACCATAATAGTAGTTTCCTAGAAGTGAACTGAAAGCAAATAAGAAAATGATAATCGCTAAGAAGCTACTTGCCCATGGGCCAATTTGTGAACTTAATGCATTTTGCGTTAATTCAATACCTTCTAAATTTGTTGCTTTATATGCACCAGAACATAGTACGATAAACGCTGTTGATGTACATACTAAGAACGTATCTACTAAAACACCGATTGTTTGAATAAATCCTTGTTTCGCTGGATGCGTTACATCAGCTGTTGCAGCCGCGTTTGGCGCACTACCCATACCTGCTTCATTCGCAAATAATCCGCGTTGAATACCAAACTTCATTGCAGCACCGATACCGCCACCTACAGCTGAATCTAAACCAAATGCCCCTTTAAAGATTTCTGTAAACATATCCGGTATTAAATAATAATTTTTAATAACGACGAAAATTGCTACTGCAATATAAATAAGCGCCATTGGCGGAACGATCATTTCAGACATACGCGCAATACTTTTTACACCACCAAAAATAATAACCGCAACTAATACCGCTAACACAATCCCAACAACGTAACGCTCAATACCAAAAGCATTTTTAAATGCTAATGTAACTGTATTTGCTTGTACGGAGTTGAAAATTAATCCGTAAGTAATTGTAATTAGAATAGAGAACCAAATTCCCATCCAACGTTTATTTAAACCTTTTTCCATATAATAAGCAGGACCACCACGGAAGCCACTGCCATCTTTTATTTTATAAATTTGCGCAAGCGTACTTTCTACGAAACTTGAAGACGCCCCAATAATCGCAATAACCCACATCCAAAATACAGCTCCAGGTCCTCCCATAGAAATAGCTAGCGCTACACCAGCTAAGTTCCCGATACCAATACGAGCTGCTGAACTCATACAAAATGCTTGGAATGACGATACACTTCCCTTTTTACGTGTCTTTCCAGTTAATCCATCACTCATTAATCGAACCATTTCCCCTAAATGAGTAATTTGTACGAATTTCAATTTAATAGAAAAATAAAGACCTAAACCAATTAACATTGCAATAAGAATATATGACCAAAGAATTGTATTCGTTGACGAAACAAATTGCTCTAAAATATCCATACAATTAACCCCTCCTTTTCTCCATAAAACGAATTATATTTAAAAAACATTTAAAAATCAACATTTTTCGACAATTTACACTTTTCCAAATGTTAGTGATTTATAACGTAACAATCTTTTTATGACTCTCCTCCCTTTAAATGTACATACTAAAACAAAAAATAAATCTACAAACAACACCATTGACAAAAATACCAACCTGTAACTATAATAGTTACATCAGGTTGTAACAAACCTAATTACAATACATTCATTTACTTTCAGATATACATTTTAACAAAACACTTTGGAGGGATTTATTATGAAAATCGGAATCATCGGAGCAACTGGTAAAGCAGGAAGTCGTATTTTAAAAGAAGCATTAGATCGCGGACATGAAGTAACTGCAATCGTAAGAAACGCTGCAAAAATTACAGAAGAAAATATAAAAGTTTTAGAGAAAGATGTATTCGCTCTGACATCTAATGACCTACAAGCATTTGACGTAGTTGTAAATGCATTCGGCGCTCCAGGAGGCGAAGAACACCTTCACGTAGATGCAGGAAATGTACTAATTGAAGCTATGAAAGGTGCACCAAATACAAAATTACTTGTTGTTGGCGGCGCTGGTAGCTTATTTGTAGACGAAGAGAAAACAACACGTGTATTTGATACACCAGGATTCCCAAATGAATATCTTGCAACAGCTCAAAACCAAGGTAAAAACTTAGAAATCTTGCAACAAACTAAAGATATTACTTGGACATTCATCAGCCCTTCTGCACTATTTGCATTAGGAAAACGCACAGGCTCTTATACAGCTGGAAAAGACAACCTTCTTGTTAACTCAAAAGGTGATAGCTACGTAAGTTACGAAGACTTCGCAGTTGCAGCACTTGATGAAATCGAAAATCCAAAACACGTAAACGAACGCTTCACAGTTGTTTCTGAAGCTGAGTAATATAAAAAAATGCGCGTAGATCCAATATCTACGCGCATTTTTTATTACAATGTTCCCTTTACTAGTTCTAATCCACTTTGAGTGATTTTAAATACAACTTCTGTTGAAGCTACTTGTTCTGCTAACTCATTCTTTTTATACCATTTCAGACGACTTGGTTCTGCATGATACACTTTTACAACATCCCCATACTCAAATGGAGTACCATTTACTTGTTCTGCAAAATTCTTTGAGGTTTCTTGACCGTCTGCTGATATATGCTTTTTCTCATTTCCATTTTGATCATAAATCGCAAAACCTAAATACTGTTCGTTCACAAAACGATAATGAATCACATCATTCGTAAATGTTGCATGTAATTTCTTTTCGTCATGATTTAACGTAACAATAGAACGTGTAACATTGGACACACCTTGATACACCAGGCTATCTCCATACGTCACTTCAATCGGTACTTCTGTTATTGTCTTATTCCCAAAACGATCTTTCGTCTCTACTTTTACTTTTTGCTCTCCGAGTTTCATTGTGTCTGGTTTCTCTACAAATCCAATTACTTCTCCGTCTTTTACTTCAACAAAGTTTTTCACTTCTAACTTTTCAGCATCTGTTCCGATTACTACTTTTTGCTGTACTGCCTTTACTTCTTGTAGAGCTTCTATTCTTTCAAAACCTTTTTCTGTTACTTTAAAGAATAATTCTTTTTCTACTTTCGCCTTACCTTGACCAGTAAAGTTATTATTTTGATACCAATTAAATCGATCCGATTCTGCATGATACACTTTTACAACGTCACCGTATTCAAATTCTAAGCCGTTAATCGCTTTTGCAAACTCTTTCGTGTTTTCAACACCTTTTACAGTCGCTTTCTTCTTCTCTATTCCTTTTTGATCTAATAATGTAAATTCAAAGTACGTTTCTTCTTTAAAATAATGGTGCACCGGATTCGAATCAGCTGTCGTACTGAATTTTTTCTGATCATGTTGCAATGTTACAATCGATTTAATATCAGTACTATAATTTAACCCTTTAAATACCAAGCTATCCCCATACGTTACTTCTAGTGATACTTCCGTTACTTTCTTATTCCCGAAACGATCTTTCGTTTCTACCTTTACTTTTTGTTCTCCGATTTTCGTTGTATTTGGTTTCTCTACAAAACCAATCACTTCTCCATCTTTCACTTGAACAAAATCTTTTGCATTTAATTTTGCATCATCTGTTCCGATTACTATTTTTTGTGGTACTGCCTTTATTTCTTGCTGAGCTTCCATTCTTTCGAAACCTTGCTCCGTAACTTTAAAGAACACTTCATGAACGCCATACTGTGCATCCACGAATTCATTCTTTTTATACACTTTAAATCTATCAAACTCTCTTTGATACACTTTTACTATATCGCCATATTCGAACGACATTCCCTTAAATTGCTCTGCGAATGCTTTCGTATTTTCAGACGCTTTTACAGATACTGCTTTCTTCTCTTTCCCATCTTTATCATATACAGTCATTCCCATATATTTCTCATCCGCAAATGAAGTATGCATTTTACCTTCTGAATCTGTTGTACCGAATTTCTTCTCTTCATGATTTAACGTTACAACCGATTTAATGTTTGTTCCGCCATAACTTGTACCAAAGAACATAATGCTATCACCGTAAATGACTTCTAATGACACTTCCGTCACTTGCTTATTTCCAAATCGATCTTTTGTTTCTACTTTTACTTTTTGTTCACCGATTTTTGATGTATTTGGTTTTTCTGCAAAACCACTCACTTCTCCATCTTTTACTTGTACGAAGTTTTTCGCTTCTAACTTTTCAGCATCTGCTCCGATTACTACTTTTTGCGGTACTGCTGTTACTTCTTGTAAACCATCTTTAAATTCGAACCCTTGCGGAGTGATTTGGAATAATTTTCCTTTTTTATTTTTAGCATTTCCTTGATCTACAAGTGCGTTATTTTGATACCACTTCAAACGGTCTGGTTCTGCATGGAATACTTTTACTACATCACCATATTCAAAATCCAATCCATTTAGTTCAAGCGCAAATCGTTTTCCATTTTCTTGCCCTTCTGCCGATACACTTTTCTTTTCAATCCCATTTCGATCATATACCGTTAAGCCCATATATTCTTCTTTTTCAAAACGGTAATGTATTTTATTATTAGTAAAGTTTACATTTAATTTTTTTTCATTGTGACGAAGCATCACTGTCGACATTACTTCATTTGAAAGTCCTTGAAAAATTATACTGTCACCATAAACTCCATTAACTTGGACAGGAATTGAATTTTTATTTCCTTTCTCATCTTCAATTTCTACTAACACTTCCTGTTTTCCATTCTCTAATTTAGGCCATATGATCTTACCTGTTACTTTTACATTCTCACCTAAATTTTGAACGAGTTTACTCGCCTCGTTTTCATCAGAATCCGTACCAACTAAAAGGTTTTGTACCTCATTAGCAGGTTCACCATACGGAACCTTATACGGTTCAACTTGCCTCTCGCGAATATCATTACTATCAGTAGCTTTCCATATTTCTTTTTCTAATTTAGGTAAATTTAATTTTTCTATCTTCTCTCTAGTATCATCATTTGGCGTTAATCCCCATTCCTCAAAGAAAGGAATTAAATTTTGCCCAGCCACTTTTGATGTCATATAAATAAATAGTTGCTTTTTCTCTTCATCAGAATTAGGCATTTCACTCTGAGGCAACAAACGATAAGCTTGATGTAACCTAGGATAAAAATGTTCTCCATACACTACATTTAATTGCCAAAACATTGTAAGAGGATTGATTCCATCAATGACCCTTTCTGCTTTAGGTCTCTCTAAATACTCAAATGACTCTTTATAGTGCTCATCCATTTCTAATTGATTCCCTAATGCCTTTTGAACAGCTAATGAGTAAATATTTACTGTGACTTCCCTTACTTTAGACCACTTCCAAGGTTCTTGCTGATGTAAATGTCCAACTTCATGCCATGGTCCCCAGCCATCCTTTTCAAGTACTTCTGAATCTAAAACTCTATTCATTGCCGTCGGGATATATCCTGTATGATAATTTGTCGCAAACATAAAGTTCCCTTCAGCAGGCTTCCGTTTTTCAACAAACTGAACATAATGAGTTGGAGATTTTGCAACCCCAACACCGTCCTCAGATAATCCTGCCACTGCGTTTTCCAAACGAATAATCTTATCGTGTAATTTCATTAGCTCTGTTGGATCCGTATTCTTCATATATTTCTGCACAGAATCGTAAGTAGTAGTAATTAAGCTTCGCTCACCTTTTAATTCAACTGCATAAGGATCCTTATATTTTTTTAACATTTCATCCCAATCTTTTTTCGTATGTTTACCTAAAATAAACAAAGGGAAATGGCTACCACCATTCGTAACTGAAGCTGTTACCTCTCCTTCGTTATTCATATTATAAAAATATAAAATACCGCCTCTTGGGGATGAAATAACGTTTTTCCCTGGTTTTAAATCAAACTCTTCTGGATCCTTTTCATCATAAGATCTCGTTCCTATGAAAGCTTGAATAGACTGCGTTCCTTTTATGTCAATTGTAATCTCTTCATTTGGCGCTGCATAAATTCCAGTCGGCTCATTAGCAGAAAGTTTCCAAGTAACTCTTAAACGGTTATTTTCTTCTTCCACGCTACCGTTCCCCGGCAACTGAAACGTTCTCTGCTCAAACTTATTCTCTTTAACCTCTTCTAAATTCCCACCCTTGTTCTCTTCCAAAGGCGCCGCATATCCTTTTGATGCTTCGAAAGCTACTGGTGATAATAATGTAGATATACATATGCCAGCTACTAATACCCTACTCGTCTTTTTCTTCGACATAATCTGTGTCCCCTATTCTTTTTGTAATGCAAACCACCATAGATATATTCATTTACTGCAAAATCAATCTATCTTTATACAACCATTTAAAATACACAACAAAACTTCGCTTACCAATACCACTTACCTTTATTCCCTATATGTATTCGCTTTCTTATATAACAAAAATTTTAAAGTCTAAAATTCCTCCTCATCTTTCTCTATGTTTTATGATGAGTTCTCCTTTTTTCATCGCGGGATAATGATAAGAAATACATTTTAATAGGTATTGTTGTCTATACATGAAAAATGTGTATAAAAATATCGTTTTTTTACAATTCATTCATAGGCATCCATCTATGGACAGTTTTTCCAAAGTGAATTGTACACGATTTCTTTCTTGTTAGATAGACATTTCAATTAGATTAATATTACAATTTCATGAATTTAATCCAAAAATCTTAATGTTTAGATTTCTAACTTTAATGCTATTTTAGAATAAAAAACCCGCCTGAAAGATACTAATCTTCCGGACAGGTTTTTATTAATCCAACATACGTTTCATTATAAATCCTTTTCCGTGTAACCACTCATCCTCAATTTCACCTGTTAAATGGAACCCAATTGATTCATATAATTTTTGCGCAAGTTTGTTTTCTGGATGTATGCTTAAATACATAACTTTGCAATTATATTCTGTTGTAAAATGCTCCATTAACAAACGCAATAATGGTTTTGCATACCCTTTTCCTTGGCATGCACTATCGATGACAAATTGATTTAAATATACAGCCTTTTCTTCTTCCTCAAACCAGCCATACATTGCATACCCAATAGGTATATCACCATCATACAGACCTACGGAAACCGCATCTTCTTTATATTTTGTTTCAGCATCAACTAAACAATTTTTAACTGTACTTTCAATAAATTTATGCTGCTGTTCTGTTACTTTTAAGTTAGCAATTTCATGCCGATTTTCTGTCGTTATTTCACAAATACGAAGTTTCATTTTTCATCTCTCTCTCTAATTTCTTGTTTCATTATACCGTACTGATCAAAACATTAATGCTGGCGATGTAAGAAATCCGAAGCATGCAAACAAGAACATATATTGTAGCAATACAAGAAAATATATTTTCCTCCATAATTTTCTTTCACTTGAATTTAACCTTTCAAAAAATATCCCCACTCGTTTTTCTAATATAATAATTTGATATATGTACACATTAAGTCCAAACGGTAAAAGGAAACTAAGCCCTCCCCACCACCAAGACTTTTCATACTTATACAGAAGGATCGCTATATAGACTTGTGAGATAAAAAGAAATAGAGCAATCGCTATAAGTACTATCGTTAACATTACAATATCTTTATCGATTATAATCCCCTCCTTTTTACATCTACAAATAACCACCAAACCGTACATTGTAAAAGCGTCAGCCATATAATGAAAAGTACCGAAGATCCATTCATTGCATATACAAACTGTCTTACTAAAGATAATGGCTCTGTAAATAAATGAATCGAATGGAAACGCAAAAACCTTCCAATAAATATCCCGATACTAGAAAGTAATATAAAAACAAAGAGCATACCTTTTCTCCATTTCGTCTGTAAAAGATTGTTCACTTGTTTCAGCATAAGAATGTAATAATAAATTGCGATTATGACTCCACTTGTTAATACAAAAAAGTTTTTCCACTCTTCCAGTACTAGCCCTTTTTTATAATTAAACTCATATATATTTAAATGAATTAAATCTGTTACTACATAAAACACATTCGGTGATAGTAGTATGAAAATAATATAAAATAGGCTACTCACCGGTATTTCACTTTTCTGTTTCACTTTAAATAATGGCAATAAAAAAGAAAGTTCTAGTGCTGCAAAGGCAAGGAACATATTCAAAATCATAAACGAGTATTTTATATCAAAAATAATTAAAATAGACAGGTAAATAAAAAAACTAATTCGCGCCTTTGAACGTTCATTCACGGTGTATCTCCCCTTATATATCGTAAATTATTTCTTAATTTTAACAGCATGTTGCAAAAACTATAATCTAGATACATTACAGCAACCTTACAAAAATGTAAGCATACAAAAAAAGCACTGGAACATACCAGTGCTTTTCTTTAATCTTTTATCTTTTATCTTGATTTGGTTTATGTGGTTCGTTTGGAGTATACGGTTTATTTGGTTTATTATCATGACCATTTGCTTTTTTCCAACTTACCGCCAACTCTGGACTTGTTTTTTCTTCACTACGCTCAAGTAATACAACTGCATTTTGAATTGTCGGTGTTCCTTTATGAGCAATCCCTTGTAATTTCGTTAAATTTCCTGATACTTTAAAGCTAAATCCACCCGCTGGTGTTTGTTTCGGAATTAAAATGCGGAATTTCTCTCCTACATTAAATTCAGTTTTCGCTTCGCCTTTTTCATTTGCAAATTTCGCGCCTTCTGGAGCACCTGTTGCTTGCACCTTATACGTTCCACTTTTCGCATTTGTTTCTACTGTATATAACCCTGTTTCAAAGAAATCATTTTTCAATACTGCTTGTTGTTCTTCTGATGGTACTACACTCATCGTAATTTCTTGTAGTTCTTCACTAGCGTTTGCTTTCGCAACGATATCTTTCGTTACTTTTTCTACATTTTTATTACGGAAATCTAAATCGTTAATATCAATTTGTTTTAACGCATTCCACACCGCAAGCTGCGTTGCGTAATGTGCCTCTCTCCAATCGGAAACACCTAATTCTTGTGGGCTCTTCTGTGGATACCCGTTTAATAGTACACGGTATACGTTAATATCTACTTTACCCATTTCAGGTAAATCTTGGCCGCTCGGAGATTTCAAATCTACATTTAAGCAAAAAGCAATTTTTCCATCTGCTGTTTTAATAAGCTCTGTTCGAATTGGTTTTTTCTTTGACTTACTATAACTCCAATCCATTTGATACTTCGTGTGATCCATAACCTCTGCGGATGCCTTTTGAAGTGGGAATAATAAGTTCGCAAATACAAATAAAACACTCAAAAAAGCGGCCATTAGCTTGAACGATCGTTTTATATTCATGTCTACAACCCCTTATAAAATAACAAATTTACTACTATGTATTATTTAGTTAGAAAAGTTTTTTATGCATAGACAAAACAAAAAAGAGTGCAAACTTTTTTGCACCCTTTGAACTTACCTCTATTAGAAATCAAAGTTATCAGGATCTGGACCAACGCGGTGGTTCTGATTTAAAGCATCAATCTTTTCCATATCTTCTTTTGTTAATTCGAAGTCGAATATATTAGCATTCGCAATAATACGCTGTTCTTTCGTTGATTTCGGAATCGTTACAACTTCATTTTGAAGATCCCAACGTAAAATGATTTGCGCTGTTGTTTTACCGTACTTATCAGCAACTTCTTGTAAAGTTTCATTATCTAATAATTGCCCTTGCATAAGTGGTGACCATGCTTCCATTTGGATTCCTTGTTCTTTACAGAAAGCTTGTAGTTCTTTCTGCGTTAAACGCGGGTGATACTCTACTTGGTTAATCATCGGCTTAATTTCCGCACCTTCCAGTACGTCTTTCAGATGATGGATTTGGAAGTTACTTACGCCAATTGCACGCACGCGTTCTTCTTTATAAAGTGTTTCTAACGCTCTCCACGAATCTTTATATTTCCCTTCAACAGGCCAATGGACAAGATATAAATCTAAATAATCTAGTTCTAATTTTTTTAAGCTCTCTTCGTATGCAGCAAGTGTCGTTTCATATCCTTGATCTGCGTTCCACACTTTTGAAGTAATGAATAAATCTTCTCGAGAAATTCCTGCTTCTTTTATACCAGCGCGAATGCCTTCTCCAACTGCTTTTTCATTTCCATAAATCGCAGCTGTATCAATGCTACGGTATCCTTCTTTAATGGCTACTTTCACAGCCTCTACAAGTTCCGGTCCATCTTCTACTTTAAATACACCTAAACCGAACCAAGGCATTTCCACACCGTTATGCAATGTTGTTTTACTTTGTAAATTTTTCATTATATTTTTCTCTCCTTTATTTTGCTTGATCTCTTTTTTCTAAGTTCATACTCCAAGCTGTTAAAATAACAGCGCCTACTACCATAATGCCGCCTACCCAAGCTGTATGAATTAATCCTAACGAGTTCGTTACAATACCGCCCAAATAAGCCCCAAGAGCAATTCCTGCGTTAAATGCTGCAATATTCATTGCTGATGCGATATCAACGGCACTCGGCACGAAACGCTCAGCCAATATAACGACATACACTTGTAGTCCTGGAACATTCATAAACGCGAATAGCCCCATAAAAATAATTGTGATAAGCCCCGCTACTTGAAACGGCGCTGTAAATGTTAATACGAATAATACAATTGCTTGAATAAAGAACATGTAAAATAGTGCACGAATTGGATTATGATTCGATAATTTTCCGCCGACCATATTCCCAATCGCAATTGCAATCCCGTACACTAACAAAATGATTGTAACGGTACTCGATTTAAATCCTGTTACTTCTTGTAATAGCGGAGATAAATACGTAAATGTTACGAATGTTCCTCCGTATCCTAATGCAGTAATGACGAAAACAAGTAAGAGTCTTCCGTTCGTGATAAGTTTGAATTGATCACGAAATGATACTCGTGTACCCTTTTTTAAGTTAGACGGAATTAACATGCTGTTTGCGACTAAGGCAATAATTCCAATGACCACAATCACCATAAAAGATGCTCTCCAGCCAAATTGTTGACCAATAAACGTTCCAATTGGTACACCTGTAATCGTCGCAACGGTTAAACCAGTAAACATAAATGCTATTGCACTAGCACGTTTATTCTCTGGTACAAGTGCAGCCGCAATTGTGGATCCGATCGACATAAAAACGCCATGTGCAAACGCAGAGACAACCCTCGCGATAAGTAACACAGTAAAACTTGTTGCTACCGCTGCAATCCCATTACCGATAATAAAGACAATCATAATCCACATTAATAATGTTTTTCGCGACATACTAGCAGTTAGCGAAGTTAAAACAGGAGCACCGAATGCTACCCCTAATGCATATAAAGAAACGGTTAAACCCGCTGTTGTAACAGAAACATGTAAATCTTCCGAAATAGATGGTAATAAACCGACACTAATAAATTCGGTTGTACCAATTCCAAACGCACTAATTGCTAGTGCTAATAAAGCAAACATACTTCTTCGATTCGTCTGTACCGCTGAAGAAGATACTGTATATGAATTCAATTGAACTCCTCCTTAATGCGAGAAATCCAATCATAATAGTGTGATAAAAAGGCCTTTTTATCTTCTACAAAAATAATGTTACTGCTGATATATGCTATTATGAATGGCTTCACTCTTTTTTTGAAGAACGCACTTTAAAGTACGATAGGTACCAAAAAGTAACATAGGCACTTTTTAGTACCGTACTACTCATTTCCCTCTTACGTATGCTATTATGGAACATATTCAACATGATAAAAAGTACGTACTTTAAAGTGCTATAGGTACTTTTTAGTAACATTTAAATTATTTGGCTTCTTTTGTGGAGAACTGAAATCTACATTCATCAAAGGAGATTTTTATATGAAGAAATATAATATTCCCGTTGAAGCGACTTTAGAGGTTATCGGCGGAAAATGGAAAGTCGTTATTCTTTGCCACTTAACGAAAGGTACAAAGAGAACGAGTGAATTAAAACGTCTCATGCCTGGTATTACACAAAAGATGTTAACACAGCAATTACGCGAATTAGAAGAAGACGGAGTTATTCAAAGAAAGGTATACAATCAAGTACCACCGAAAGTAGAATATTCTCTTACAGACTACGGTTGGTCTTTAGAATCCATTCTTGATTCTCTTTGTACTTGGGGCGAATGCCACCTTGAAAAAAGCGGTAACACATCAATGCTAATTACAGAAGGTGAACAATAAAAAAAGGAAAAAATGAACATAAATTTGTCCATTTCCTCCTTTTTTTCTTTATATATATGTACATTTTTAAGATAGATAAAATAATTTATGCGCTTTCATGCCTTGTCAGTACTAGGTTACAGAATCAATATCAAATAATTAGGAATCATTTTTATGTTAACATACGTGTATATAGTATATAATATAGGATATATATTATATACACTTTCCGATAAGGGAACTTTCCATTATGCGGACAAGCCATGTATCGGACAGTTCATAAATAATAGGTAGGACATTATGGTTTTGGATTTATGATTTCAGCTTACTTGCTGTCATAAATTTAAAGGCATTTTATTGTGCTTTGTGAAACTTTGTATAAAGTTTCATAAGCGTTTACTATCTTACCTATAAAAAATAAGAGTATTGCTATCGTAAAGGAGAATTGGAGATGCCAGAAACTATGACTCAAACAAAGCCAGAACAAGAAACTGTACAAATTTCTGCTAGCCAAGGACAACTTGATGTACTTGATCAGTTGTTAAAACCTGAGGTACAAGAATCATTAACAACACTAGTAGAACAGCTTCCAAAATTAACTGAGCTTGTTAACATTTTAACTAAGTCTTATGACTTCGCTCAAACTGTTGCTACTGATGAAGTATTAAAAAGCGACACTGTTAGTGCAATCACAGAGCTTGTAGAACCTGTAAAAGATACAGTGAAAAGCATGGCTGCAACTGCTATCGAAGCGAAAGATCGTGCTGATGAAAGCAACGAAGTTATCGGCCTGTTCGGTCTATTAAAATTACTAAAAGACCCACAAGCACAAAAAATGTTCCGCTTTGTGAACGCATACCTTCAAATTAGTGCAGAACGTAACAATAAATAATTTAACTTATAACAACAATTAGTAAAGACGGGGGATATCATACTATGTCAAAACAAATTGTCATCTTAGGCGCTGGTTATGGCGGTCTTCTTGCCGCTTTAAACGTACGTAAATATTACAGCAAATCAGAAGCACAAGTTACAGTGATTAACCAATACCCAACGCACCAAATCATCACTGAACTACACCGCCTTGCAGCTGGTAACGTTGCTGAGCAAGCAATTGCAATGCCACTTACAAAGCTTTTCAAAGGTAAAGACATCGATCTTAAAATTGCAACAGTTGAGTCATTCTCAGTTGATAGCAAAGAAATCAAACTAGCTGGTGGCACTACTTTATCTTACGATGCACTTGTAGTTGCTTTAGGAAGTAAAACTGCTTACTTCGGTATTCCAGGACTAGAAGAAAACAGCATGGTATTAAAATCTGCTGCTGATGCAAACAAAATCTACAAACACGTTGAAGACCGTATTCGTGAATACGCTAAAACGAAAAACGAAGCTGATGCTACAATCGTAATCGGTGGTGGCGGATTAACTGGCGTTGAGCTAGTTGGTGAGCTTGCTGACATTATGCCTAAACTTGCAAAAAGCCACGGCGTAAATCCAAAAGAAGTTAAACTTCTTCTTGTTGAAGCAGGTCCAAAAATCCTTCCAGTATTACCAGACCACTTAATCGAACGTGCAACTGCTAGCTTAGAAGCACGCGGTGTTACATTCTTAACAGGTCTTCCTGTAACAAACGTTGCTGGTAATGAAATCGACTTAAAAGACGGTCAAAAAATCGTTGCTAACACATTCGTTTGGACAGGCGGCGTACAAGGTAACCCATTAATTGGTGAATCAGGTCTTGAAGTAAACCGCGGTCGTGCAACTGTTGATGCACATCTACAATCTACTTCTCACAAAGACGTATTCGTTGCTGGAGACAGCGCTGTTGTCTTCTCTCCAGACGGTCGTCCATACCCACCAACTGCACAAATCGCTTGGCAAATGGGTGAGTTAATTGGATACAACTTATACGCAGCACTAGAAGGCAAAGCATTCGAAGAGTTCGCACCTATCAACTCTGGAACACTTGCTAGTCTAGGACGTAAAGATGCTGTTGCTACAATCGGAGCAAGCAATACTCCGCTTAAAGGTTTACCAGCATCATTAATGAAAGAAGCAAGTAACGTTCGTTACTTATCACACATTAAAGGTCTATTCAGCTTAGCATACTAATCTGAATATAAGCCCGAATCATGCCCTGCATGGTTCGGGCTATTTTTATCCCGCTATTTGCGGGCTGATAATCAGTTTGGATGAACAAAATCCCCCACTGATTAAAGTTTCACTTTATCCGTAATTTTCTCTAACTTATTTATTCGGCAAAAGAATAATATAACCTCTTTAATTATCAAAATATACTGACTTTTTTTATGTCAAAATTGTGTATATGAAAAGAGCGGAAGTAGATATCTTCCCTACTTCCGCTCTTTCACAAGAACTATTCTCCTAATTCCACTAAGCTGTAGTTCTTCTTCCCTTTACGAATAATGATGAATCGTCCATCAAATGAATTTTCTACAGTAACATCCCTACTGACATCCGTTACTTTTTCACCATTCATAGATATAGCCCCATTATTAATATCTTCACGCGCTTGACGTCTAGAAGGTTCAATTCCTAAATCAACTAGCCACTCTACGATATTTTTCGTCTCTTTTGAAGATTGGAATGTCGGCATCTCTTTAAAGCCTTGTTCAATTTCATCAGCTGTTAACGACTTAATATCTCCGCTAAATAACGCTGCTGTAATTTTAACTGCCTGTAAAAATGCTTCTTCTCCATGAACGAATTTCGTCATTTCTTCCGCTAATACTTTTTGTGCTTCACGTTTATGAGGCTCTGTTTCTACCTTCGCTGCTAATTCATCAATTCGCTCTTTCGTTAAGAACGTAAAGTATTTCAAGTATTTAATTACATCACGGTCATCTGTATTCACCCAGAACTGGTAAAATTCAAACGGTGTTGTCTTTTCCGGATCAAGCCAAATAGCACCACCTGCTGATTTACCAAACTTCGTACCATCTGATTTTAATAATAATGGAATCGTTAATCCGAATACTTTCGCTTCATGACCTTCTAACTTACGAATTAAATCTAAACCACTCGTAATATTTCCCCATTGATCACTACCACCAATTTGCAATTGAACATCTTCTTTTGTGTATAAATGATGAAAATCCATCGCTTGCAAGATTTGGTACGTGAATTCTGTGAAAGAAATCCCTGTATCTAAACGACTTGCGACAATATCTTTCGCTAACATGCTATTTATGCTAAAGTTTTTTCCGTAATCACGTAAAAACTCGATAATGTTTATTTTATGTGTCCAGTCATAGTTATTTACCATCTTCACTTCGCTATTCCCGCCAAAGTCAAATAGATTTTTCATTTGTGCTGTTAACGCATCTACATTATGCTGCACCACTTCTAACGTTTGTAGTTGACGCTCGGATTGGCGACCACTCGGATCACCAATTGTCCCTGTTGCCCCTCCGATTAAAATAACCGGATGATGGCCAGCTAATTGAAATCTTTTCATCATCATGAACGGAATTAAATGTCCAATATGCATACTATCACCAGTCGGATCCACTCCGCAGTATAGTGAAATCTTTTTCTCTTCTACTAACTTACGTAAACCTTCTTCATCTGTCTGTTGATTCACAGCACCGCGCCATTCTAATTCATCAATAATATTCATCTTTTGTCATCCCCTTTATTTTTTTGAAAACAAAAAAGCCCCTATGTCTACGATAGACATAGGGACGATTATTCACCGTGTTACCACCCAGTTTGCATAAATAGCATAGCTATTCATACCACTCTTAGCAATAATATCGATTGCTAGTCCGCTTAGCGTTACCTAAGATACTCCAGAGTGTAATTCACAAGTTTGTTTGTGCTAGGTTCCAGCAATCCCTAGCTCTCTTTGATAACAGTGACAAACTGCTACTGGGCTCTTTCAACGTATAATTTATTTGTTAAATTATTAGCCATTATATTGAATCAAAATCAAATTGTCAACAATACCCAAATGTTATTTCGAAATAATTCATACTTTTATACGTTTTTTATTCAAAGATTACTGTAGATTTTCTCCAATAATCCTTACTTCTCTCTCTAATTTCACACCGAATTTTTCTTCAACTGTCTTTTGTACAAAATGAATTAAATCGATATAATCTTGTGCAGTTCCGTTATCAACATTCACCATAAATCCAGCGTGTTTTAAAGAAACTTCAACTCCGCCAATTCGCTTACCTTGCAGTCCTGATTCTTGAATAAGCTTACCCGCGAAATTATTTGGTGGACGCTTAAATACACTGCCACATGAAGGATACTCTAAAGGTTGTTTTGACTCACGTTTAAACGTTAAATCATCCATTTTTTCTTTAATTTCTTCACGCACACCTTCTTGAAGCTCAAATCTCGCTTCAAGAATAATGTAATGGTTGTTCGCAAATACACTCTTACGATATCCAAATTCAAATGCTTCTTTCGTTAAAGTACGTAGCTCTCCATCACCTGTCATTACGACAGCTTCTGTTAATACAAACGATACTTCACCGCCGTAAGCACCAGCATTCATATATAACGCTCCGCCAACTGAACCTGGGATACCACAAGCAAACTCAAGACCCGTTAAATTATGATCTAATGCAATACGTGATACATCAATAATTGCTGCACCACACTGTGCTACAATCGTCGTTCCTGTTACAGTAACACCTGTAATATGAATTAAACTTACTGTGATTCCACGAAGACCACCGTCTTTAATAATAACATTCGATCCGTTTCCTAAAAACGTAACTGGAATATTGTATTGATTCGCATACTTTATAACTTCTTGAATTTCATCATAATTCGTAGGAGAAACGAACACATCCGCTTTCCCGCCCACTTTAATATGCGTATGATTCTTTAACATTTCATCTTGCTTCACATGACCTTCAGGCAATACTGTACTTAAATATTTATAAACCTCGTGCATATTCATTTTACGATTCCTCTATTTCTATAATCTTTTTATCCCGCTATATACGGGTCCATAATATCCCCACGTAAAAATGCATTACAGAACAACAGCTAACGTGGTGAATACAGTGTACATAAAGCACACCTATAAACCTCTTAAATTATAAGAGGTTCCACTCATATTAAAATATATATCGCATAATAAAGCAACCCAAATGGGCTACTAAACTTGACATGTAACCATATAGACAACAATTTGTAAAATATATAGGCTTTTCAAAGTAATACCCTTCAATATCTTACTATACCATACGAAAGAAAAGTGGTATTTTTTTGTAATCTTTACTTTATTTTCATCAATAAAAAAGAGCACATCCCACAGAATGTGCCCTTTCTATACTTTTTAACTTATTTTTCGTTCTCTTCTTTTTCCTTATCAAACCATAATAGCTCATCGTCATCAACTTCACCATTATAATTGATTAGAATCTCTTCTCCCGCTTTTATATCTTTGTAAGCAAAGAAGTTAAACGTATGATTCTCGAAGACAATATCATACGTTGCATTCGGATTATATGCATGATTAAATAACATGCCGTATCCTAACAGGAATGCCGTATGATTTACCCCATACTCAAATGCGTAGTCAGCAAGTAACGTTTTCTCAATGTGTTCATGCTGTTCATTCGGATAAGAGATAACTGGTGCTGAGTGTATCAACTCACCCTTTTTAATATCACGAGTTGCAAATACACCTCTATTAAATTCTCCATCACTAAGTTCAGAAGTCTTAACTTCAATCATATGCGTCACCTATATATTTCTTTCTTCGAAGTATTTTTCTCCTTAAGCTTGGCAGAAAATGCGGAGAAAAGCAATTAAATTCCTACCAAGTGGTCTTTTTCATCGATATTACTTTTCTAAAATATCTTCTAGCAACTTCACTTGCTCGCTAACAGTATGTAACGTCTTCACCGATGTATCATTTCGATGCTTTTCTTCTTCAACACTCGCTAACACTTTTTCCGTAGCTGCAGAAGTTTGTTGAATTACGTTAGAAGCATGTGTAACGTCCTTTACGATATTCGTCGTTTTAGCTTGGAAACTTTCTTGATGACCAACAATCTCCCTCATTACATCATTAATCGCATCAATAAACTTCCCTAAATCCGTTACATTCGTCAAAACACTTGCTAACATTTCGTTACATTCTTCTTGTACTCTTTCTGACTTCTCTACCTGCACTTCTACTTTACTTGCTTGATTACTAAACTCCTTCAAAATCCCTTGAATTCTCCCCGCAGAACGATTCGATTCTTCAGCAAGCTTTAATACTTCATTCGCTACAATAGCAAAACCTTTTCCATGCTCGCCTGCCCTTGCAGCTTCAATATTTGCATTTAAAGCTAGCAAACTCGTCTGACTTGAAATATTCGTGATTACATCTACAATTTCATTAATTTGTTTCGATTGTGTCATTAATTCTCTAAATATCGTTCCTGATTGTGAAACAACATCATTTAAACTTCTCATGTTAGCTTCAAAATTTCTTAAAGTATTTACACTACCCTTTGAGATTTCCAAACTTTTATCAACACGCATCGACGCATTTCTTACTTGAGAGATGATTTGGTCAATATTTCCCTCCATATCATTCAATACTTCTACTGAACGTGACATCATCTCTGATTGCGATTGAGTTCCCACTGCTACTTCTTCAAAAGCAAAGTTAATTTCACTCATTGACTCCATCGATGTATTCATATTTTGTCTTAAATGATTGAAATTACTATCTAACTTCACAACAGTTTCCTCAATAAGCCTTTGCGTTTCTTCTAACTCCTGAGCTTTCTTCATCACCGCTTGCTTCTCATCCCTTAAACGAGCCAAAAGATTAGAACCAATCTTTGTGACACCCCACATAGCGATCGTTACAATCGCTAACAAGCTTGCGAAATTTGCAGCTTCAGATGACGCTGTATACGCAAAAAATTGATTTGGCCAATAACTACAAAGTATAAATGTAACAACAACTGCTACCCCGCCAAGAATTAAAATAAGACGTTCACTCAAATAAATAAGTGAAACCGCTAATGTAAAATAGACCATTTGAAATACAGCTGGGCTTTCATTAAATGCTTGTACCATAATGAAAGACATAATAAGTAGCATACATGTCATGATGTATTTATACATTGCTTCCATACTTTCTATAAAAGTAAGCAGCGTTCCAAATACTACGATAGAAATACCACACATCCAAAATGCTATTGCTCTCTCTGTAAAAATATATCCGTAATACCCAATCGCTATTATCCCAAGGAAGAAACTACACATCGTGATAAATAGCAATAAATGATTTTTCTGTGATTCTTTCTCAAGGTTAGAAAAACAAGTTCTCTTTAACCACTCCATATATGAAGCCCCACCTTCTACTCATACGTATCGATTACTTCAGCTTGAATACCGCACTCACTGGGTTATGATCGCTATTTTCAAACTTCAAATCTTTCCCTTGTACATTTACAATTTCAACATTCGGTGAAACGATAAAGCCATCAATAATCGTGACGAAATTTTCACCTTCCACATATTTCTTCACATCATCTCTCACAGTCATAACAGACGGATCTACAGCCCACTTAAAGCCACCATCAGTAAAGTCCTTTGGTAACTCTACTAACCACTCAGGACGCTCTTTCACGAACTTCGGATCACTTAACTGAGCGTTAGAAATTAATTGATTCCAGTCTCCGCCCATTATTACATAATCACCATTTTTATAATGCTTGTTCATATATTCTTTTAAATACTCCACTTGCTGCTTTCTAATTTTTCCGCCTTCATCATAAGCAGACAAATGTAAATTTACGAGTCTAACAAATTTCCCATTATTAACAGGAATTTTATGTTCAACAATCGCTCGGTCTAAATCAAATAAACGCTTTGGCCACGGCTCCATTCCAGGAAGCTGAAATCTCTTCGCTGTTTGAACCGTATATTTAGAAAATGTACTTAATCCAGCTTCAGCATATCCCATTGGACTTGTGATTGGTACAGGAACCCATTTTGTATCATAGTTCTTTCCGAACGAAGAAGCATAATCAGGTAGTCCTTTTTTCAAAAATTCATGCCCATTTACATCAAATGATCGCATTGATTTTATATCTATTTCTTGTAATAGCGCAAAATCACTATTCTCATTTTGTAAAAACGAAAGCATATTCTTTAAGTTAGTTTCCGTTTGTTCTTTACTACTTGAACCAGATCCTTTTCCCCCATCCATAAAGAAGTCTTGATCCTTATCTAGTCCAGCATATCCAATATTAAATGTTGTAACTTTAAATTCATTTCCATGCGCAATTACGCGCTCCTTATTGTTTTCCACCTTCAAGCTTATAACATCAGCCGGCTGTTCTTTTGTAAGTGTCATATAAGCTAAAAACCCACCTACAACTCCCACACCTACTAAAATACATATAAGTACTATTTTTAATAACTTTTTCAAACAAACGACTCCTTTTCTAAAACATACGATTTTACTTTTCTTTATTTTCAGTTAAATAAAAAAATGACAGACATACGAAATATTTTATCACACTGAAAACCTTATATCACTATATTTAGTTTATGAGTAAGGATTCCTTATCTTAAACTATTATATAAATACAAAATGCACCAACTTCTCCACTGGAAATTAAACGCAATGTTTAGTACACTATATGTAATAATCATAGGTGATGGAGTTCGCCATAACCGCTGCTTAGCTAATGACTCCTACCAGTATAACTACTGGTAGGAGTCTATTTTTTTGAGCAAGCTATTTAAAGAGGTGAGAAAATTGATTTATATTATCGTTGGCATCGCTGGCATATTAGGAGCCCTTTCCCGCTATTATTTAGGTCTTACTATTCATACATTTTGGCATCATTCTTTTCCATTAGCTACATTACTCATTAACTTAGCCGGCTGCTTCTTATTAGCATGGCTAACTACGTATATCGCCCGGCTAAACATCTTACCTTCAGAGGTTATCACAGGCATCGGGACTGGATTCATCGGTTCCTTTACGACGTTTTCAACATTTAGTGTAGAAACTGTGCAATTAATCAATCATTCTGAATGGAGCACGGCTTTCTTATATGTATCATGTAGCATACTTGGCGGCCTCATTATGTCTGGACTTGGCTATACACTTGGGGATTTCTTAATTAAGAAACATCTTACGGAAGGTGGTTACTCATGATGGGAGCTTTATTAGTCGCAACAGGAGGGTTTTTCGGTGCGATTACACGATTTGCAATTAGCAATTGGTTTAAAAAAAGAAATAAAACACCCTTTCCAATTGCTACATTCCTTATTAATATAACAGGAGCATTTTTACTCGGGTATATAATTGGCAATGGAGTCTCTACAGAATGGCAATTATTATTAGGAACTGGATTTATGGGCGCATTCACCACATTTTCGACACTTAAATTAGAGTCCATTCAGCTTCTCAATCGCAAAAAAATTTACACATTCCTTTTATATTTAAGTACTACTTACATAATTGGTATCCTATTCGCATTCCTTGGAATGAAGCTCGGTGGAATATAAAAAAGCGACTCTATTGAGTCGCTTTCTTTCATAAGAAGTATGTCCCGCCATATGGAATGGAAAATAAAGTGAAGGCTAATAATCAGTGGGGGTTTTGTTCTTACCCACTGATTATTAGCCTTCACCAATCGGGCGTTTACGGGCAGTTGATCTCCCACCTAACTTCTTTGCTCCTGCCGAATTTTGAGGTGGGAGTTTTACTGCCCGTTAATGCGGGATAAACCCGCTGGATGCACATCGTAATGTACAATTTGCATCGGAGGCTGTGAGTACGACATATACTGTCCTTGCATCATTTGTGCAAAATATGCTTGCTGCTGCATTTGAATCACTTGATTCACAGCATAAATTGTCCCCTGTGCTCCTGCCAAAGTAATAGCCAATCCTACTTGTCTTTCAGGATAACAATAATGATTCACCATTATTCAGCTCACTTTTTATTTTTCTTCCCTATCGTATGTTTCTATTTCATGGCAAGTGTTTTATTACGCTGTCTTGTTTCGAAGCACCGAGAAAAGAGCCACACATAAAATTGCAACAATTCCAGTGAAGGTAAATAAATATGCTAACGGAATTAAGTAAAATGGCTCCACTAAAGTTCCGTCTGGTTTTACTTCCGAACCAATTACATTAAACATAATGATGCATAACACTCCTAAAAATATTGGACTAGAAGCTAATAAATATTTTTTCATAATATATTCTCCTTTGATTTCACAATTAATTTATCTGCATTCCTTTTTACTATTCTCAATACCATCATAATAAGCCCACTAACATTTTAAGTCAACAACTATTTATTGTTTTGCAATAAATAGTTGTTGTTAAACATATTAAAAAAGGCTATAGACAATGATCGTCTATAGCCTTTTCATTCCATTATTTCGTTCTAAAATATTCCTTCTGGAACATGCACATTCTTATCGCATTATGGTAGTTTCCATCAACGAAAAACTCGTCGAGAAGTTCTCCTTCTACCATAAATCCAACCTTTTTATAAACATGTACAGCCTTTTCATTCTCTTTATCAACAACTAAATAGAGTTTATGCATATTTAATACAGAAAAAGCGTAATCCATCGCTAAACGCGTCGCTTCCGCTGCATAACCATGTCCTTGATAATTCGGATCAATAATAATCTGGAATTCAGTTCTTCGATGAATATAATCAATTTCCACTAACTCAACTAATCCAACCATCTCATTATCTTTCTCCAGGATAAAACGGCGTTCACTTTGATCGTGGATATGTTTATCATATAAATCCTGTAGTTCTACAAAAGCCTCATACGGCTCTTCAAACCAATAAGACATAATATGTGCGTTATTATTAAGTTCGTGCACGAACTTTAAATCTTCCCGTTCTAAAGGACGTAACTTTAATTCCTGACTCATTTCTATAACCTCCAAGTAAAATAACCTCTTCACTTAATTTCTCAATTTTTTTCGATTTCAAACGCCCTAATTACATTGTAAACCTTTAAGTAACTTGAAGGTCAAGGTACAAAAAGTAGTGCAAACTTATGTCTGCACTACTCTTTTCTCAAATCTCTCATATTCGATATGTATAAAGCAATAACTAAAACAAGAATGGATCCCGCATATAATAACGTCTCCATCGGTTCCTCATGAGATACAATAATTAATCTAATTAAAGCCGTAATTCCGATATAAATAAAATAACGTAACGGAAAATGATAATTCGATTTGAAATACTTAATAATTAATGCGATAAACTCGAAGTATAAGAAATAGACGATAATACTTTCAACTAATTTATAAGATGTATACTTCTTCGTCGAAAATATGTATTGAATAAAAGTAATCGTTTCATTAATTAAAAAGATAGATAAGACAATGGATAATATGATTAGAGCTATATTTAATATCCATTGCAAGACACTAGCAATAAAATGATCGATGTTAAATGATTTCATTTTCTCTTTAAACTCCCCTTCGTATAAGTACTTGTTCATTATAGCAAACTTACAATTATAGGAGTGTTAAATCATATATGATCGTCCTCTTTCACTATCACCATTAGGATATCTTTGCTTAATATAGTTGCCTCCCCAATCGCAAAGTACTTTTAAAACTTCTTTTAATGATTGTCCCTGTTTCACTCAACTTTCGGTGGTACTTGATTGTATACTTTTCTAGACACAAGCCCATCTTTTTCAAGCTCTTTCAATTGCTCAGTAAGCATTTTTTGCGTAATACCAGTTACCAATCGTTTTAACTCGCCCGTTAATGCGGGATAAAAATCAAACGACTTTATTATCTCTATACAAATAGGGATTAGCAAATAATGTTACTATAACCTCAAAAAAAGAAATCTTATTTTAACTTTCCTATTGATAAGTTAACACGATAATTCCCATACTTTAATAGTCGCCCCAGAAAGTTATCCAATTCTTCATTAGAAGCAAAATGTGTTTTTAATAAATAACATCCCTCACCGCTTATACGGTCTACTTCAGAAATCCCTTCTTCTTTTTGAAAGAAATTCATAAACTCTTGATGATTAGCTGTTGTTACGAATAAAGTAACAAATGCAGTCACTACTTGTCCTAATTTGATTCGGTTTATTGCGATTGTATATTGTTCAATAATCCCTAAATCCTCTAATCTTCGAATTCGATTTCCTACAGCCTGCCCCGTCATATGTATTTTTTGACCAAGTTCTTTCCATTGTATTCTTGAGTTTTCTCCTAATAATTTCAGTATCTCAAAATCTGTTTGATCAATGATATAAACCAATCCTTTCATCGTGAAAGTAGAAAGCCAGAAAGTGTTTCGCCAACTTATTCTGCTTGTCGATACAATTCACTATACTTAGTTTATCCTCTTACATCACATTGTTTATCAGTTATATTTACTTATAACACAGAGGACGCAACAAAAGAATACATCTAGATTTAAAGGAGGTTACAAATATGTTATTACAAGAGATTTTATCGTTCAATGAACAATTTGTAGAAAATAAAGAATACGCTCCTCATGAAGCGACAAAAATGCCTAAAAAACGTATGGTTGTTGTTTCTTGCATGGACGCTCGTTTAATTGAGCTACTTCCAAAAGCTTTAGATATACACGATGGTGATGCAAAAGTTATCAGAAATGCAGGTGGTAAAATTGCTTCTGCTTTCGATAGTGTTATGCAAAGTGTTGTCGCATCAGTATATGATCTAAATGCAGATGAAATCTTCCTTATCGGACACCAAAGATGTGGTGCGAGCCAAACTAATCCAAAAGGAACACTTCAAAAAATATTAGATCGTGGAGTAGCTTCACCAGAAATTTTATCAGCGATTGAATATGCTGGTGTTGACCTTGAAAAATGGTTATTTGGATTCGATGATGTCAACGGTTCAACTCAAGCTAATGTTGATTTAGTAAGAAATCATCCACTTATTCCAAAAGATGTTCCTGTACATGGTTTAGTTATTGATCCTCACACAGGTAAATTAGATTTAATAGTTGATGGATATAAAGCATTAAATGGTATGAAAAATTAATTATTACTTAAATGAAGGGAAGTTATTAGATATGAATAGACAAGAAGCTACGCAAAAAATTATGGAAGCAAAAATTGCAAAAGGTTTAACATGGGAAGAAATTTCAAAAGTAAGTGAAAACTCTGAGACTTGGGTTGTAACAGCGTTATTAGGACAAGCTACAATGACACGTCCAGAAGCAGAAAAAATCGGTAAACTATTAGAATTAGATGAAGAAGTAGTTCAAGCATTAACAGTAGTTCCACTTAGAGGTCAAGTAATGCAAATGCCTCCTACTGACCCAATCTTATATCGATTATATGAAATGATGTTACAATACGCACCAACTCTTAGAGAATTAATCCTAGAAAAAGCTGGCGAAGGTGTAATGAGTGCAATTAACTTCAATCTAGGTGTGGACACACAAGAAGATCCAAAAGGTGGCGACCCTCGTATCGTGATTACACTTAACGGGAAATTCTTACCGTTCCGTACATGGTAATTAATTAAAAATCTATTTATATAATTAAAGTAATTTTATAGATTTACAAAATCCATCCTTTTTAATCTAGCTGTGTAGAAAGGATGGATTTTTACTATGAGATTCTTTTTATACGAGGGAGAATAATATGAATAAAAAATACGTCGATACGAGCTTTAGTATTCTACAGTGGTTTGTGTTTTTATTAGCAAATGCAATTGCATTGCCTATCATTATTGGTGGCATATTCCATTTATCAATAGAAGATATCTCAACATTAATGCAACGAACTTTTTTAGTTGTAGGAGTAAGTTCATTTATACAAGCATGGTTTGGGCATCGCTATCCCATAGCGGATGGGCCAGCCGGCTCATGGGTAAGTATATTTGTCATATTGGGACAAGTCGCTATGCATCAGGGACAAAGTGCAAAGGATGTATTACAACTTTTAGAAGGTGGATTAATTATTGCAGGTATATTACTCTTCGTCCTTGGTATAACAGGGCTTGTTCATCGAATTCTACGTTTATTTACACCCTTGGTTACAGGAACTTTTCTTTTAATATTATCTCTTCAGCTTAGTGGTGTGTTACTAAAAGGAATGATGGGATTACAAGGAGCTGTAACTCATCCTGATTATACAACGGCTGCTATTGCGCTCTTTGTTTTTGCCCTTATTACTTTCTTATCAATTAAAGGGAACGGATGGATGAAAAGTTACGCTGTGTTACTTGGAATTTCATGTGGTTGGCTTTTGTATGCTGTATTAGGAAAATCATCTCATATACCTTCACACACACGGTTAGTTAAGTTACCAGAGCTATTTTCTTGGGGCACACCTAGATTAGATATTGGAATGGCTCTAACTGCAACTTTATTTACATTTCTTTTAGTTGCAAATACAATCGCTGCTATTTCGGCTGTAAAACAAGTGGCTCCGTTATCTAAAGAAAATGAAAAGCAAATACTGAACCGCGGCGTGTGGGCCGGAGGTATATCGCATATTATCTCGTCGGTGTTTTCTACAATTGGAATTGTACCATTACCTGCATCAGCAGGATTTATTCAACTAACAGGACAAAGAAAAGGGAAGTCGTTCCTTATAGCAAGTCTTATATTAGCAGGAATTTCTTTTATTCCTTCAATTGTAAACTTTATATCCTTGCTACCAGGTCCTATTGCTAATGCCGCACTTTTAGCAACATTTGTCCAAGTAATAGGCATTTCATTCCAATCCATTTTACGTGAAGAATTAAATCAACGCCGATTAACTATATTAGGAATTTCATTATTAATCAGTTTGGGTATAATGTTTCTTCCAGAAAGTGCATTTAGCGGAATTCCTTCTTCCTTACAATATGTTTTAAGTAATGGATTACTTGTGGGTACCATGCTTGTCATTCTATTGGAACAGTTTTGGAAAGAGTAAAATTTGTGACTAAGTAAAAAAGCGCCCTGCTTACAGGGCGCCTTTTTATACCTAATGACTAATACTAGCAGTTGGGTATAATGTTGTTCCTCCAATTGAAACTTTTATTTCATTTGTTAATGGAACATTTTGTTCATTAATAATTGTTCTCCACCATTCCCATGCAAGACCAGTACATTCTCTTGCTACGATTTTTATATTTTTTGAATTTGGTGGAAGAGGGATAACTGTAGAGTAATGAGCCGTTTTGTCTTTGCCGCTACCATCCCATGTTTTATGTGTTAGTACTTCTTTACCATTTTGATCAAATGTGAATTCATCCCAAGATACATCAAATTGCGCAACGTAAGCACCGTAATGATCCAGTATCATTTTAGCACTTGAATATTCTGTAGTTGTCGTCTCGATATAATCTGTATTGTTATGAACAGCAGCAGTTGCATTATCTTTTAAAAAAGTACTTGTATATGAAATTGGATATGCTGGATTTTTAAGACTTAATTCAGCATTATCTTTAATGATATTTCGGATTTCATTGAAATCTTTAGTAACAACCTTGTTATGCTCTTTCGCATCTCCGCCTAATACTACAGCAGTAAAAGTACTTTCTTCAAAAATATCTTTGTACTGTCCACTCGTTTCGACGCTGTTATTCTTAAGTAAGGCTTTAAAAGCAGCTTGTACATCTTTGCTCTTAGATGTTGTTTCTAATTTTACATAAACAGTTCTACCATAAGCTACATTTGAGACCATAACAGGTGGAGCCGAATTACTTACACCTTTACGAGTTAACTCACCAAAAGTAACACTATTATCAAAAAGATCGGATGGATTGTTAGGTAGTTCAGCACTTACGGTATAAAATATTTGCTTATATGCCGCTACCATCACTTTCTTCTCTCCATTTGCAACCGCATTAAAATCGATGTTTAGACTGTTATCGAGATATTTAGCGTTAACGTTAAGGGCACTTGCGATTTGTGATTTACTATAAACCATAGATTCTGTATACTGCATTCTTGCAGGTAACGTATGTGTTTTAGAATACTTTTCATTCCAAGTAGATACTAAATCATCTACTGCTCCAGCCACATTACCATATGTCGGATTTTGGACAGTAATTGTATTTTCTTTTCTCATGCCAGGTAAGTCTATACTAATATTTAAAGGCTTTCTCTTAGCCACTAATAAACTCGGTTGATTGTCTGCAAAAGCTTTATTTGCAAGTTGTACCGCTCCTGGATACGTACGATTCACCACAGAATCAATAATCGAAATATCGACTGGTGAAGTTGTAAGTGATTTTTTCTCGCGTTCCACTACTACAAATTTACCATTTGAATTGATACTTTCTTTCGGAACAAAACTCTCTACCTTATCACCATTTACAGCTAAAACCTCTTGATTATTATATTTAAGGCTTGCTATACCAGTATCAATGCCACTAGCATTTTTGGTTACATCAGTTGCATTACCTACTTGTGTTTCTGCGAAGGAAATAGATGAATAATTAATAGTGCATAGACTAACTAATAAACACGCAAGGAACTTTCTTCTTTTAGTGTTTTTCTTAATATTCAGAAAAATCACCCCGTTCTTTTTTTAGTAAGATATGATAATGATTGATAAATGATAGCTAACTAATAAACCTACATAAATGCTTTCAAAAGTTCTTGAATTAACGGGATTACGCCACCTACAAATTTCAAAACTGCCATTGCGATTTCCATATTATTTCCTCCTTTTTTATTGCTACGAAAATGTGATTTATCTTTATGCCCTCATTATAGTGACCCCTTACACTTTTATCAATACACTCTTATATGCAATATTACATACAAAAAAAACAAGCTGAATTCTTATAAAAAGTTATACAGAGATAAATTTTTCGTTTGGTAAATACTTGAAAACACAAAGCGTTCCTTTGCATTTCATGAGTAATTTACAAGTTTATTGTTGGAAGCATCGCAGGACCGGAAGTAATGAAATACATGCAGGACTGTTACGAGCAGCCAGAAATATTAAGAGTTATCATGGGCAACCGCATAAAAAAAGCTGCTGCCTATAAAATACAGACAGCAACTTCAACTAGAGTAGCTGGCATGATTTACGCAAGCTACAGTATTTTTTTGACATACTCATTTTTACACTTTGTAACTAATAAACAGCGATTGGCCCATAAGGACCATTGATAATTTCTATTTTTGTTTCAAAAATATCTGTCAAAATTGTTGGGTCCATAACCTCTTCTACTGTTCCAAAAGCAGCAATTTGTCCATCTTTCATAGCACAAATTTTATCAGAGTATTTAGCTGCAAAATTTATGTCATGCATAACAGTCAAAATTGTTCTTCCAAATTCATTAGCCGCGCGTCTTAAATGCTCCATCATTTGAACAGAACGAGCAACATCAAGGTTGTTCAGAGGCTCATCCAAAAGTACATACTCAGTCTCTTGGCACAATACCATCGCTACATATGCCCTTTGTCTTTGACCACCAGAAAGCTCATCTAAATATCTATTCTCTAAACTAGTTAAATCTAGGAAATCAATATATTTAGAAATGATAACTTCATCTTCTTTAGTTAATCTTCCCTTTGAATAAGGAAAGCGCCCAAATCCAACTAGTTGTCTAATCGTAAGCCTCGTTACAAAATGATTTTCTTGTCGCAATATAGTCAAAATTTTCGCTAAGTCTTTTGATTTGGATTCAGAAACATCCATATTCGCTACCTGAATTTGACCTTCATCCATATCTAAAAGTCTTCCAATCATCAAAAGTGTCGTAGACTTTCCAGCGCCATTTGGTCCAATTAAAGAAGTAAAGCCCGCTTTTGGTATTTCAATATCCAAAGGTCCTATTTTTACCTTATCAGTATAGAACTTTTTAACATTATCAATTTTTATCATAAAGCCCTCTTCCTTAAAACTATAGTTAAGAATACTATTCCACCAAATAATTCAATAATAACTGAAACTACACCTTGAGCATGGAATACATGATACATTAAAAAGTATGCACTCGTCATTATCAAAAATCCTATAGCAAAAGCCATTGGGAAAATATATCTATGATCATAAGTTGACGCCGCTTGATAACTCAAAGTTGCCACTAAAAATCCGTAGAAAGTAAGTGGTCCAATTAGAGCTGTTGAAATGGACATCAAAATAGCAACTAATACAAGCGTATAAATTACACTAGGTTGATATTTAACTCCAAAAGAAGTAGCAACATCCTTTCCTAGTGACAAAACATTCAAATTCTTAGAATGAGCAAAAATTAATACTGCTACAATTATGATCATAGGAATTACAATAGGAAAATATGCAGGATCTGCATGATTAACAGAACCAAATAATTTCGCTTGTAAAATATCAAACTCTGAAGGCGCAAGTAGCTTTCTCATAAAAGTTGACACAGAATTTAGTCCGGTACCAATAATAATTCCAACTAAAAGCATAAGTTGTAAATTCCCGTATTTACCGGAAAGTAACCATCCATAAAGTATCAAACTCATGAAGACCATAACAACAACTTGGAATACAAACGATCCAATTCCATTAAAGTTTATTAATGCACTAGCACCAAAGAAGAATATTGTACTCGTATGAATTGCTGAATAAAGTGATTCGAAACCTAAAAGCGAAGGAGTAATAATCTTATTGTTCGTAATAGATTGGAAAGCAACTGTCGACAAGCTATGGCAAACTGCAGCAATAATCATCGCAACAATGGCTATTATCCTTCTCTTAACAACTGGGATAAAAGAAGGTGAATCTATCGGAACTGGATTGTTATAAACTAAAAGTCCATATGAAGAAAGGAGACCTAAAGCGATCAATGTTATCAGTACAATCCAATAACGTCTTGCTTCCTTCTTAGAACGAAAAGCGCTAGCTGATCTACTTTCATTATGAAGGCTAGAATCGATTTCGACATTTTCTTTATTTCTATAGTCTAATGTGATCATCGTAGCCTCCTTGGTTTTCTTTTTCTCAATAAAATAGTAATAAATACGACTGCTCCCACTGTTGCAAGTATTAAAGAAACAGGTACTTCAAAAGGCTTTATAATTGTTCGAGAAATGATGTCACAGGCAGTTATTGTCCCCATTCCGATCACACATACCCAAGGTAAATTACTCCTAAGATCATCTCCCCTAAACATTGAAACAATGTTTGGAACAATTAATCCCAAGAAAGGTAAGTTTCCAATAACAGCTGCAACAATTCCAACTGCAACAGAGATAAGGCCAGTCCCAAAAAGAACAATTCTATTGTAATTAACTCCAAGGCTTGTTGCGACATCTTCTCCTAGTCCAGCTAGAGTCAATCTATTAGCATACATAAAAATAAGCACAGTAACGATAACAATCAGCCATAAATATTCATATCTTCCCACCTGAACGGTAGCAAATGAACCTACGAACCAAGTTTCAATACTTTGCGTCATTTGAAAAAGGAGTCCCAAAAAAGTAGACACTGCAGAAATAACTGCTCCAAGCATCAATCCAATAATCGGAACAATTAAAGACGAACGAAGTTTAACTCTTCTTAAAAATAGAAAGAAAATCATAGTTCCTATAAAAGAAAAAATGATTGCACCAGTCATTCTTTGAACTAACGTCGGGGCAGGAAATAATAAATATACAAAAAGCAGGCCTAAGCCTGACCATTCAATAGTCCCCGTTGTAGTAGGTTCAACAAAACGATTCTGTGTAATTAATTGCATTACAAGCCCTGCCATCGCCATTGCAGCTCCAGTAAGCATTAATGCAACTGTTCTCGGAACACGAGTTATGAAAAACATCTCCATTCCGTCCTCTTGTCCACGTATATCATAAACTCCAGTAAACAGTGATATAATCCCTAAAATTGTAACAACTATAATCGCTATTATAAAAGGTTTTGTCCATATTTTATTGTGATTATAAAACTGGGGTTGAGAAATATTCTCAACCCTAGAAATCATATTTTTTGACACTGTTTCGTACTCCTTTACACTACTTAGCTAAAGTTTTTGCGATATTTCCAAATAACTCTATATAAGTCTGAATTGATTCATTTGTGTAAGTATCTGCTGGTGCATAAACAACTTGTTTTTTAGAAACAGCAGTTGTGTTTTGAAGAGCTGGTGATTTAGAAATAACATCTTGAGCAGGAGCTGAAGTAGCAGCATCAGATGTTGCAGCATCACGATCTAATACGAAAAGCCAATCAGGATTTGTTTGTGCAATAGCTTCAACAGAAACGTCATCACCTTTATGACCTGCAGTAGAATTAGCAACTTCTAGTGCTGGAGTCCAACCGAAAATTTCATACATCGGTCCCCAAACGCGACCAGAGTGCGGCGCAGCAAAACCAATATTTCCACCAGTAACAATAACACTCATAACTTTATCTTTTCCATTATAAGCAGATTTTACTTTTTCAATAGATTTATCAAAATCAGCTACTACTTGTTTAGCTTCTTTATCTTTATCAAAGATTTTCCCTAAAGTAATTGTAGAATCTTTAAGTCCTTTTACTAAGTTTTCGCCAGGCTTAGTAGCTTTTTCAGAAACATCAACATTAAGATCAATAACAGCTGCATTTGGCACTAATTTTTTGATTTCTTCGTAATGACCAGCAAATCTTTGACCAACGATTACAAGTTCAGGGTTTGCCGCTGCAATAATTTCAAGATTTGGTTCGCGGTGATTCCCAATATTTTTAACTGAATCATCTTTTACATATGCTGAATCTGCAGGCATTACATCCTTTGGAGCAGCCGCTAATTTAATTCCCCAATCAGCTAAAGTTTCAAAAGTTCTATTATCTAAAGCAACTACATTCTTTGGATTTACAGGGACTTTAACAGTTCCATGTGCATCAGTGATTTCAACTGTTTTTGGCTTATCACTACTATCACCTTTATTAGCTTTCGAAGTTTCCTTACTTGAATCTGAGCAAGCCACTAACATTAAAGTGAAAATTGCTAAAATACTTACTAATTTTAAAAGCATAGTTTTTTTCATACGTATACTCCTTATAATGTAATTTAGTTCGAAAATGATAACGTCCATAGATTAAATTAGATAGTAACTTTTATGTATCTAAATTGCTATTGATAATCATTTTCATTTGAACATCCTGTTAATAAGTATAGTCATTAATTATGTGAAAATCTTGTGAATGGTGTGAGTTAATAAAATTAAACATACATTAGATACAGTCTCATCTAATGCGCACCAAAGTCATCCCCCACACGTACTAATCAATAGATTGGGCACCTTATAAACCATGATTTCTACTGCAAAAAAAATGCCCATGAATAGCTAATTTTTCATAATCCATTGCCTGGTAGCAATCTTCTTTTTATAGTTTCCGTCTTTTAATATTTCACAGAAACTATTTGATTATCAGGTTTAATAGAAAAAACTGTACTTTACCTATTATCTTATTTTATCATTCAATCATTGAATAGCCCCTGCCATGTATCGTTTGAATATATCTATCTCTCTTCTCGCACTTTAACTTTTTTCTTACATACCCAATATATAAATCCACTACATTGGGATTGACTACTACGTTATATCCCCAAACCTGGTTCAAAAGCATTTCACGGCTCAATATTGTATTTTTATTCTTGATTAAAAATACAAGTAAATCGTACTCGCGCTTAGTAAGCGTGAGATTTTTACCACCTTTTTTTACAATATGGCTAGATGCATCAACAAAGAGATCTTTAAACTGAAAAAAGTTTGTCTCATTTTGCTGGATACAGTCACTTCTCCTTAAAATAGCTTGAACCCTTGCTACTAATTCTTCTTTCACAAATGGTTTTCTAATATAATCATCTGCTCCTGCTTGTAGCCCTGCTATGCAATCCTTGCTAGAAATATTGTCGGTCACAATAATTATCGGTGTCGTTTTAACAAGTCGTATTTGTCTACAAATTTCTGGCCCCGATATACTTAACGAATCCCAATCCAATATGATAATATCCCAATCTTGTTCATATACTATATTTAAACCTTGGTTTTCATTGTGAAGTTTTAAAATGAAATAGCCCTCTTGCGTTAGACCGCTTACGATTTTCTTTGCAAAAGACCGTTCATTCTTAATTACTAACACCTGCTTCACCGATGGTTCACCTCTACTTCAATATAACTTAGTTGGATAAAAAGTTATCCCCAAAAAATAATTTAAGACTTATAAATATTAAATCCCTAAAAAAAGCCGTTATAACGGTTTATTAGGAGAACTCTATATAATCTTACAATAGATATGGATGAAAACACAAAATATATGAAGATTTAAATACATATTATTTAATCATTAAGAGCAACTATATTATCTAGTTGCTTATTATCAATAACTATTCATTCAGTTTCTGTTTCAAGGGTACCGTCCTCAACTTAAGCATTTTATAAAACCACAAAACAAAAAGAACCATCCCCCCGCCACTCTGGCAAAGTTATGGTTCATATCATACAAAATAAAAAACCACCAAACAGTTATGTATTGGTGGAGACGGTGGGAGTCGAACCCACGTCCAAAAATATCGGCACTTAAGCTTCTACGAGTGTAGTCGATATATTAGCATTTCGCGAACTCTTCGGCCTATCGACAGGCTTCCAAGTTGCTAGTCTGATTGTTCTCTTCCTTCGCCCTCAGACGGCGAACTCCGGCGTAGTCCACTTAGTTTGAGTCCCTTACCCTACCACATGGACGATGGAGGGAGGAACCTTTAGTGCAATTAAGCAGCTAAAGAAAGATTGTTTTGTTTGCCAATTATAGGCTTTGACGTTTTAACGAGGCCGATCCCCTCGACTCGCAACCTAAGCTCGAACTATCCCTGTCGAATCCGTAACGTCCCCATGATAAAAATGGAGCATACGAAGAAATATCGTGATAGCTACTAAGAGCTGTTTTTCAATGTGCAACAATCTTACATAAGTTATTATATCATACGCGCGCCGTTTTACAAATGTAAATATCTGTATTACATCTTTTGACGATCACGGAACACGCGTGCAATTTCACGTTTAGCTTCTTTCTCTTTTAAATCGTGACGCTTATCATATTGCTTCTTACCTTTTGCTAAACCAAGTGCCATTTTCGCAAATCCATTTTTCAAATAGATTCTAACTGGAACTAATGCATATCCTGTTTCTTTTGCGTAACCTGCTAGCTTATCAATTTCTTTTTTATGAAGAAGTAACTTCCTTGTACGTAGCGGATCGTGATTGAAACGATTCCCTTGTTCATATGTATTAATATGCATATTATGAACCCATACTTCACCGTTATGTATACGTGCAAACGCATCTTTCAAGTTCACGCGTCCAGCGCGAATCGACTTAATTTCCGTTCCTTGAAGGACAAGCCCTACTTCGTATGTTTCTTCGATGAAATAATCATGAAATGCTTTTTTATTTTGCGCAATAACCTTACCTGTACCCTTTGGCATATAACGTCCCTCCTCTATTTTTACCATTGTAACAAATGTAAACAAAAAGCGAAAGTGGCTCGCTCAGAATGTAAGGCGAAGCCACTCTTTTCTTACTTGCGCTTTTTCTTTTTCTTCTTGAATCCTGGTACATTTTCAAAGAATCCTTTTTTCTTCTTACCATTACCATTACTATTACCATCTTTTTTCCCTGGCTGACTAGCGGATGTGGATGCAGATGCAGATGCAGATGCTTTTCCTTTTCCTTGTCCACCACGATCAAACTTTCTTCCTGTGCCGCGTTCACCACCGCGCTCATTACTACGTTCGCTACGTCCACCGCGTTTCTTTCTGCCTGTTCTTGGCTGTTCAATCACAACTGGACGATCTTTGAACTTACGACGAGGTGTGCCTTTCATGCCAACGATTTCAAAGTCGATTGCGCGCTCGTCTTTATTTACGTTAATAACACGAATTGTAATTTCGTCACCGATGCGGAATACGTTACCTGTACGTTCTCCGATCATCGCAAAATGTTTTTCGTCATAACGGTAGTAATCATCTGTTAAATAGCTAACGTGTACAAGACCTTCAATTGTATTTGGAAGCTCTACGAATAAACCGAAGTTTGTTACAGAGCTAATCATACCGTCATACTCTTCACCGATCTTATCGACCATATACTCTGCTTTTTTCATTTCGTCTGTTTCACGCTCTGCTTCAACAGCGCGGCGTTCCATATTAGAAGAGTGCTCTGCAATCTCAGGTAAGTTTTCACGCCATTTCGCTTGCGTTTCGTTGTCTACTTTACCATTAATGATGTATTCACGAATCAATCTATGAACAATCGTATCTGGGTAACGACGAATTGGCGATGTGAAATGCGTGTAGAACTCAGTTGATAAACCAAAATGTCCTAAGCTGTTCGAGTCGTAACGTGCTTGCTTCATAGAACGAAGCATAACTGTTGAAATGACTATTTCTTCCGGCTGACCTTGAACCATTTCAAGAATTTGCTGCAATGCACGAGGGTGTATTTCATTCGCACGTCCCTTTACTGCATATCCGAAGTTTGTTACAAACTCGAAGAAACGCTCAAGCTTATCTTCTTTCGGATCTTCATGGACACGGTACATAAACGGTACGTTCATCCAGTGGAAATGCTCCGCTACTGTTTCGTTCGCAACAAGCATAAACTCTTCAATTAACTTCTCTGATACAGAACGATCACGCATTACAACATCAGTCGGTTTTCCTTCTTCATCTACTAGTACTTTCGCTTCTTTAAAGTCAAAGTCAATCGCACCACGGCGCATACGTTTTTCACGTAAAATTTGTGCTAACTGCCCCATTTCTTTAAACATTGGCACTAGCGGCTCGTAACGTTCAATTAGCGCTTCGTCTTCATCTTCTAAAATGCTTCTTACGTCAGCATACGTCATACGCTCTGTCGTTTTAATTACACTTTGGAAAATCTCGTGTTTTACAACATCACCTAGATTGTTGATTTCCATTTCACAAGATAGTGTCAGACGGTCTACTTTCGGATTTAATGAACAAATACCGTTTGATAAACGATGCGGAATCATCGGAATTACACGGTCTACAAGATATACACTCGTTGCTCTCTCTGCTGCTTCAACATCAATTGGAGAACCTTCTTGAACGTAATGACTTACATCCGCAATATGAACACCAAGCTTATAGTTACCGTTCTCAAGCTTCGTTACTGTAACAGCGTCATCTAAGTCTTTCGCATCCGCACCATCAATTGTAACAATCATTTGATCACGTAAATCACGACGATCTTTTATATCTTCTTCTGAAATCGTTTCTGGTACACTGTTTGCATGCTCCATCACTTCTTCAGGGAATGCTAAAGGTAAATGATGTTTATGAATGACAGATAAAATATCTACTCCTGGGTCATTTTTATGACCTAGAATTTGAATAACTTCACCTTCTGCGCTTAAACGGTTCTCTGGGTAGCCCGTAATTTTCACAACTACTTTATGGCCTTCTACAGCGCCCATAGATGCACTTTTCAAGATAAAAATGTCACTTGTCCAGCGTTTATTATCAGGTATAACAAATCCAAAGTTCTTTGACTCTGTATATGTACCAACTAGTTCCTTCGTTCCACGCTCTAAAATACGAACAATCGCGCCTTCTTGGCGTGATCCACTTGATTGTGCGCTAACACGTGCTAATACTGTATCACCATGAAGTGCACCATTTAATTCTGTCGGCGGGATGAAAAGATCATCATCTCCTGTTTTCTTCTCTTCTGGAACGACGAACGCAAAACCACGTGCGTGCCCAATTAATTTACCGCGTACTAAATTCATTTTTTCTGGAAGACCGTAGCGGTTACTACGTGTGCGGATAACAAGCCCCTTCTCCTCCATCATTACAAGTGCCTTTACGAAATCTTTAAAGCCCTCAGAGCCTTCGATTCCAAATGCCGATTCTAATTCTTGTATCGTTAACGGTTTATACGCTTCTTCCCTCATAAATAATAACAACTTATCAATATGTTCTTGCATGATTTCTTCCAAGCAGAAATACCTCCTTTAAACCCTTATATTATTTAGTGTATCCGAAAGATGGGGGATGTATAAAGTGAAACTTTAATCATCTCCCAATGATTTTTTACAGCTTTCATAAAGTGTAACTTTAACCAGTGGTTTTTTGTCCGTCCCCACTGATTATTAGCCCACAAATAGCGGGATAAAAATTCCCTTATGAAAAAAAGAGGCAACTAGACCTTACCAATCTAGTTGCTCCAAGAAGTTATATACATCCTCATGTAGCACATCACGTTCTTTATCAAGTGTAATGACATGCGTAGAGTCTTCATACCATTTAATGTCTTTTAACGTAGATTCTACACCGTTATAAATAATGTTAGCACTATCTGTATTAATCATCTCATCATGACGTGCTTGTACAACGAATGTTGGAGCATAAATCATATCAACATTATTGCGTACGTCACGAATCAACTCCTGTAATGCTTTTAATGTATTCATTGGTGTCTGTTTAAATTCAAACATTTCCTGCTCAATTCGTTCTGGTGATTTTTGCTCACGCTTTTTATATTCGCGGGCATATGCCAATATACCTTGGTACATAATTTCTTCACTTTTAATGTACATCGGTGCACACATTGGTACAACACCTAAAATCGGTAATGTATAAGCAAGTTTTAATGAGAATACTCCGCCTAATGATAATCCAACCGCAGCTATTTTCTCGTAACCTTGATCTTTTAAATGCTGGTAGGCATTCATTACATCTTTCCACCAGTCTTCAGGACCTGTATGAACAAGCTCTTCTGGTGGTACACCGTGTCCTTTATAAATTGGCGCATGACAAGTATAGCCTTTCTTCTCTAAGAAACGCCCTAGCATGCGTACGTCAGCTGAGTTCCCTGTGAATCCATGTAATAATAAAACAGCGCGGTCTCCACCTTCAAATGTAAATGGTTTTGGAGATGCTAATTTCATCATGTACTTCTCCTCTTTCTCTTCTGTAATCTAGTCGTATTCTTTCTATTCTTAGTGTACCATATTTATAATTCTATAATCTAATTAGAAACTTTTTTTGAATAACAAATCAAAAAAAGAAGAACCATTAGCATAATCCGCTAACGCTTCTTCTTTTAATTTTATAAATTTAAGTACGTAACACCAATTGTTAGTACGAAGAATAGTACAGCTAAGACAACTGTAACACGGTTTAATACCGCTTCAATTCCACGTGCTTTTTGCTTACCAAACAATTGCTCTGCACCACCTGAAATAGCGCCTGAAAGGCCTGAGCTATTACTAGACTGCATAAGTACCATAACAATCATTAAAATCGATACAATAATAAGTAAAACTGATAATAACGTATGCACTTGGCGTACCTCCTACAAAGATTCAGTTATTTTAAATGTAGCATAAATCCTATAGAAAAGCGAGAGCTATAGAATCGCTCTCGCTTTTCTTCTATTACATGAACATCATTGCGAATAACGGTCCAAGCAAACATGTCAAAATTGCTGTTAATGTCATTGTTACCGATCCAATAACACCTTCATGCTCATTATTTTTCATCGCTCTCATAACACCCATAATATGAGACGCACATCCAAAGCCAATCCCTTTACCAACTGAGTTTGTAACACGGCTCCATTTTAATAAAATTGGTCCTGAAATCGTTCCAGTAATCCCTGCGATAACGACGAATGCTGCTGTTAAGGACGGGACACCACCAACTTGTTCAGATACACTCATCGCAACTGGCATTGTCACTGATTTTGGTAAAGAAGATAAAATTAAGCTTTTATCTGTTCCCATAAGTGTGGCGATAGCAAAATCACTTGCAATAGCAACTGTTGTACCTACTAATACACCACCAGCAATTGGTACAACATATTTTTGCAGAACATGACGTTGTTTATAAAGCGGGATTGCAAATGCTACAACACCTGGTCCTAGTAGCTTCGCAATCCAGCCACCACCACTTTCCATATAATTTTGATATGGTATATCAAGCATTATAAATAAGAAAGCCATTAATCCTGTTGCAACAAGCATTGGAATGGTAAATGGTGTTGGAAATAATTTGTAGATTTTTTTAGATAATTGATATAATAGCACCGTAAAAAGAACCCAACCGATTCCGATTAATATTTGGCTCATTGTGTCTCTTTTTCCTTTCTATTCGCAAGATATTGTCCTGTATGTCCTGCGACAATAATAATTAAAAACGTACTCGCTACAACTGTAATGAAAAGGGAAATTCCTTTACTCATAAAAAAAGCACCGTAATTCATTAAGCCAAGCGTTGGCGGAATTAATAAAAACGGCATAATAGCAACGAGTGTTTCTGCTCCTAAATCAAACCATTTCACTGGAAGTACTTTTAGGCTAAGCAAAACAAGTAGGAGGAACATCCCAATCAAACTTCCTGGAATCGGAAGATTCAACATTTCTTGCACCCAATTTCCAACCATATAAAATACATAAAGAGCAGCAATTTGGACAAGAATCTTTGTAAGTTTCATGTTCATCATCCCTCATGTTTATACGATCTTCTGTTAATATCCTTATCATAGTATAAATTGTAAAAACCTGCAATTTATCAAATCGACAACGAAAACCCACTATATTATACGCTTACACCCTTGATATGACTGCGTTTCCTAATGTGATTTATGTCAAAAACCTTGACCTAATATATAAAGTTTATATTTTCTGAATTTTGATGGTTATTATTTTAATAAAACAAAATCCTTCACTCCATTTTTATTCTGCCTTCTCTCTAGCACACATATATATATAAAGATAGGTGGTGAACGCATGTCTAAAAAAATTCTCATTTTTTGTGATCCTGGAATCGACGATGCGATAGCCCTCCTCCTCGCATTCTTTATCGATGAAATTGAAATTATTGGGATTGTCGCTGATTACGGCAATGTTCCAAAAGAAATGGCCGTACAAAATGCTCATTTTCTTAAACAAAAATCAAGAAATAGAGATATGAAAATATTTGGTGGTTCAGACCGTCCTCTCAATGGAGGTCCACCCGCTTTTTTTACTAATATTCACGGTAAAGAAGGGTTAGGCCCAATCATCCCAAATGAAAAGTTACAAAACGGGGAAATGGAGAATTTTTTTGAAGTTATCCCTCTTATCGAGCAGTATAAAGACGAACTAATCATTGTAAGTTTAGGGCGACTCACTTCCCTAGCTGCTTTATTTATTTTATGTAAAAACTTAATGCAGCAAATTAAATCTTATTATGTAATGGGTGGTTCCTTTCTGCACCCAGGTAATGTAACTCCCGTATCAGAAGCGAATTTTTATGGCGATCCAATCGCGGCTAACATTGCATTACAATCTGCATCCAACATGTACATATACCCGTTAAATGTAACTCAGTATTCCATCGTTACACCTGATATGGCTGAATATATTGAGGCGAAAGGAAAGGCTTCTCTCGTCAAACCTCTATTCGATCATTACTACTATGGATATTACGAAAAAATTTTACCACAATTAAAAGGCTGCCCTTTTCATGACACGATACCGATATTAGCTTTACTTGATAATTCTATGTTTACCTACTACAAATCACCAATTACCGTCATGACCGAATCTTACGCTCAAGGAGCAAGCATCGGTGATTTCCGCTCTTTAGTAGGATCAAGCCCATTCACCAATCGGCCCTCGCAGCAAATTGCTATCGATTTTGATTATAATCTCTTCTTTAAATACTTCATGTCACTTATGACAGACGAACAATTTTAGCAAAAAAAAACAGACCGTGATTTCTCACGGTCTGTCGTTATTTTCTACAATTATCGTTTGATGTTGTAGAAAGATTTGATACCATCGTAAACAGCGATTTCGCCTAGTTCGTCTTCGATGCGTAGTAATTGGTTGTACTTAGCAATACGGTCAGTACGGCTCATAGAACCAGTTTTGATTTGGCCAGCGTTAGTTGCAACTGCGATGTCAGCGATTGTAGCATCTTCAGTTTCACCAGAACGGTGAGATACAACTGCTGTGTAACCAGCACGTTTAGCCATTTCGATAGCTTCGAAAGTCTCAGTTAAAGTACCGATTTGGTTAACTTTAATTAAGATTGAGTTAGAGATACCTTTTTCGATACCTTCAGCAAGTTTTTGCGTGTTAGTTACGAATAAGTCGTCACCAACTAATTGTACTTTATCACCGATACGCTCAGTTAATAATTTGTGACCATCCCAGTCGTTTTCGTCTAAACCATCTTCAATAGAGATGATTGGGAAGTCTTTGCAAAGCTCTTCGTAGAAATCAACCATTTCTGCAGAAGTTAAGCCAGTACGGCCTTCGCCTGCAAGGTCATATTTACCAGTTTCTTTGTTGTAGAACTCAGAAGAAGCAACGTCCATTCCTAAGAATACGTTCTCGCCAGCTTTGTAACCAGCTTTTTCGATAGCTTCGATGATGACTTCTAATGCTTCACGGTTAGAACCAAGGTTTGGAGCGAATCCACCTTCGTCACCTACTGCAGTGTTAAGACCTTTGTCATGTAATACAGCTTTAAGTGCATGGAATACTTCAGCACCCATACGGATTGATTCTTTGAATGTTGGAGCACCAACTGGTAAGATCATGAACTCTTGGAAGTCAACGTTGTTATCAGCGTGAGAACCACCGTTGATGATGTTCATCATTGGAGTTGGTAATTGTTTTGCATTGAATCCACCAAGGTAACGGTATAATGGAAGACCTACGAAGTCAGCTGCTGCGTGAGCTACTGCCATAGATACACCAAGGATAGCGTTAGCGCCTAGTTTACCTTTGTTTGGAGTGCCATCTAATTCGATCATAGCACGGTCGATACCAGCTTGGTCAGTTACGTCGAAACCAACGATTTCTGGAGCAATTGCTTCGTTAACGTTGTTTACTGCGTTAAGAACACCTTTACCAAGGTAACGAGATTTGTCACCGTCACGTAATTCTACTGCTTCGTGCTCACCAGTAGATGCACCACTTGGTACGATAGCGCGTCCGAATGCGCCGCTTTCTGTGTAAACTTCTACTTCTACAGTTGGGTTACCACGAGAGTCAAGGACTTCGCGAGCATAAACATCAATAATTGTTGACATAATAAATTCTCTCCTTTTTATATAAGCAAATTATTTAATAATTGTTTTACCTGTCATTTCTTTCGGTTGTTCCACATTTAAAAGTGTAAGCATTGTTGGGGCGATATCTCCTAAAATACCACCTTCACGAAGCTCTACATCATTTTTTGTAACGATGAAAGGAACCGGGTTAGTTGTATGAGCTGTCATTGGTCCACCTTCAGCAGTTAACTCCTGATCGGCATTACCATGGTCAGCAGTAATAAGTGCTACACCATCTTTTGCAAGAATCGCTTCTACAACTTTTCCTAAACATTCGTCAGTTGCTTCTACTGCTTTAATTGTTGGTTCCATCATCCCAGAATGGCCAACCATATCACAGTTTGCAAAGTTAAGAATGATAACATCATGTTTATCATTTTCGATGTCATTTACTAAAGCGTCCGTTACTTCATAAATGCTCATTTCAGGTTTCAAGTCATATGTTGCAACCTTCGGTGAGTTAATTAAAATACGCTCTTCTCCTGGGAATTCAGCCTCACGACCACCGCTAAAGAAGAATGTAACGTGCGGATACTTTTCAGTTTCCGCGATGCGAAGTTGCTTTAATCCCGCTTGCGCAACAACTTCACCTAATGTGTTATCAAGGTTCATTGGCTTGAATGCCACGTAACCATCTACAGTTTCACTGAAATGTGTCATACAAACGAACTCAGGAATGTGAGGTACTTTTTCACCACGATCGAACTCACGGAAGTCTTCGTTTGTAAATACACGAGCAATTTGGATTGCACGGTCTGGACGGAAGTTATAGAAGATAACTGCATCATCATTATTGATTGTTGCAACTGGCGTGTCATCTTCGTTAACAATTACAGATGGCAATACGAATTCATCATGAATACCATTTGCATAAGAGTCTTCTACACACTCTTCTGCTGATTTATAAGTAGGGCCTTCACCATTCACCATAGCACGGTAACATTTTTCTACGCGATCCCAGCGCTTGTCACGGTCCATGGAGTAATAACGACCAGAGATAGTCGCGAATTGTCCTACTCCTGTTTCTTTAATTACTTCATTTGTTGCATCGATATAACCTTTTGCTGTTTGTGGTCCAACATCGCGGCCATCTAAGAAGGCATGGATATATACTTTCTCCACGCCTTCTTTTGCTGCTAAGCGAAGAAGAGCAAACATATGGTTCATGTGACTGTGCACACCACCATCAGAAAGTAAACCGAATAAATGAAGAGCAGTACCTTTTTCTTTCACGCTTTTAATTGCATTTTGGAAAGTTTCGTTCTGATCGAACTCACCTTCACGAATTGCAACGTTTACGCGTGTTAAGCTTTGATATACGATGCGGCCAGCACCGATATTTAAGTGACCAACCTCTGAGTTACCCATTTGACCTGCTGGAAGACCTACTTCCTCACCAGAAGCTGTAAGCGTTGTGTGAGGGAATTTGTTCCAGTAACCATCAAAATTAGGTTTCTTAGCTTGTGCTACAGCATTCCCGTAAGTTTCTTCACGTAGTCCGAAACCATCAAGAATGATTAAAGCTGTTGGCTTTCTCATTTTACCGCCCCCAGAAGACCTAAGAACGAAGCAGGCTCTAAGCTAGCACCGCCAACTAAAGCGCCGTCGATGTCAGATTGTGCCATATACTCTTTAATGTTTTCTGGTTTTACGCTACCGCCGTATTGAATACGAACAGCTTCTGCAGCTTCTGGAGAAACAGCTTCTGCAACAACTTTACGGATGTGCGCACATACTTCATTTGCATCTGCAGAAGAAGAAGATTTACCTGTACCGATAGCCCAGATTGGCTCATAAGCGATAACAGTTACTTTAACTTGCTCTTCTGTTAAACCTGCAAGTGCTTTTGTTACTTGACCTGCTACTAGATCAAATGTTTTTCCGCTTTCGCGCTCTTCTAAAGTCTCACCACAACAAACGATTGGTGTTAAACCATGTTCAAATGCTGCAAGAGTCTTTTTGTTTACTGATTCGTCTGTTTCAGCAAACATTTCACGACGCTCAGAGTGGCCAAGTACTACGTAGCCTACTTTTAAGTCGCTAAGTGCTACTGGGCTAATTTCGCCAGTGAATGCACCATTTTTTTCGAAGTGCATGTTTTGTGCACCTACTTGTAAGTCAGTTCCTTCAGCCTTAGCTACTAAGCGCTCTAAGAATAGAGCTGGAGAGCAAACTACTGCATCAACAGCTGAAGCTGCTGGGATTTGACCTTTAACTTCCTCTACGAAGCTAACTGCTTCAGCTAGAGTTTTATTCATTTTCCAGTTACCTGCGATAATTGGTTTACGCATGCTTTGCACCGTCCTTTTTCTTTGGCTGCTACTTATTTGTCGTTAAGACAAACTACACCTGGAAGCTCTTTACCTTCCATGAATTCTAATGACGCACCGCCGCCAGTAGAAATGTGGCTCATTTTATCAGCCATACCGAATTTTTCAACAGCTGCTGCAGAGTCACCACCGCCGATAACAGAGTATGTATCTTCTGCATCTGCTAATGCTTGCCCTACTGCTTTTGTACCTTCTGCGAATGGAGTCATTTCGAATACACCCATTGGTCCATTCCATACAACAAGCTTAGAGTTTTTAATTACATCTGCATAAATTTCACGTGTTTTAGGACCGATGTCCACGCCTTCCCATGTAGAAGGGATAGAGTCGATACCAACGATTTGAGTTGTTGCAGTTTCAGAGAATTCCTCTGTGATTACAACATCAACTGGCATATAGAAGTTTACGCCTTTTTCTTTTGCAAGTTGCATAAATTCTTTAGCTAGTTCAATTTTGTCGTTTTCACATAGAGATAGACCAATTTCATGACCTAATGCTTTAACGAATGTGTAAGCAAGTCCGCCACCGATGATTAAGTTATCTACTTTGTCTAATAGATGACGAATTACACCGATTTTATCTTTTACTTTCGCACCACCGATGATAGCTGTGAATGGACGTTCTGGGTTAGAAAGTGCTTTACCTAATACATCTAACTCTTTTTCCATTAATAAACCAGATACTGCTGGTAGGTAGTCTGCGATTCCTGCTGTAGAAGCATGAGCACGGTGAGCTGCACCGAATGCATCGTTTACGAAGATATCAGCAAGAGCTGCAAATTCTTTCGCAAGTTCTGCATCGTTCTTTTCTTCGCCCGCATAGAAACGTACGTTTTCAAGAACTAATACGTCGCCTTCGTTCATTGCTGCAACCATTTCTTGTGCAACTGGTCCGAATGCTTCGTCCGCTTTTTTAACATCTTTACCAAGAAGCTCGCCTAAACGTGCTGCTACTGGAGTAAGACGTAATTCTTCTACTGCTTGACCTTTTGGACGGCCTAAATGACTTGCTAAAATTACTTTCGCACCTTGCTCTATTAAATATTGAATTGTAGGAAGAGCTGCACGGATACGAGTTTCATCTGTAATTTTGCCTTCTTTCATAGGTACGTTGAAATCAACGCGGCAAAATACACGCTTACCTTTTAAATCTACGTCACGAATTGATTTTTTGTTCATTGGATTTCCCTCCGACTACTAGTTAGGATTGACAAAACCCATTCAAAAGCTTAACACATTTGCTTCTAAAACGAAAGAAGAGAGAGAGGGAACAAACCCTCTCCCTCGTTTTGTCATTGATTGCTTATATACTTAAGAATTAAAGACCTTTAGAAGTCATGTATGCAGCTAGGTCTACTACGCGGTTAGAGTAACCAGTTTCGTTATCGTACCAAGAAAGTACTTTAACCATGTTACCTTCCATTACCATTGTAGATAATGCATCGATTGTAGAAGAAGCTGTACATCCGTTATAGTCGATAGATACTAATGGCTCTTCGCTGTATCCAAGGATACCTTTTAATTCGCCTTCAGAAGCTGCTTTGAATGCTGCGTTTACATCTTCAACTGTTACTTCTTTGTCAAGTTCAACAACTAAGTCAACAAGAGAAACGTTAGCAGTTGGAACACGTACAGCGCCGCCGTTTAATTTACCTTTAAGTTCTGGTAATACTAATGCTACAGCTTTAGCAGCACCAGTAGATGTTGGGATCATGTTTTCAGCTGCTGCACGAGCACGACGTAAATCTTTGTGTGGTAAGTCTAAGATTTGTTGGTCGTTAGTGTAAGAGTGAATTGTTGTCATCATTCCGCGTTTTACGCCGAATTTTTCGTTTAATACTTTAGCGAATGGAGCTAGACAGTTTGTAGTACAAGAAGCATTAGATACTACGTTGTGGTTAGCTGCATCGTATTGTTCGTGGTTAACACCCATAACTACAGTGATATCTTCGTCAGAAGCTGGAGCTGAGATGATAACTTTCTTAACTGATCCACCTAAGTGTTTCTCAGCGTCTGATTTTTTAGTGAAACGGCCAGTAGATTCTACTACTACTTCTACTCCGTAGTCGCTCCATGGTAATTGAGCTGGGTCACGCTCAGCGATAACTTTAATTTCTTTACCGTTAACAACGATGCTGTTTTCGTTAGCAGATACTTCTGCATTTAAAGTTCCGTGAACTGTATCATATTTTAAAAGGTGAGCTAATGTTTTAGCATCTGTTAAGTCGTTGATTGCTACTACTTCTACCTCAGAGTTGTTAAGAGCTGCGCGGAATACGTTACGTCCGATACGTCCAAATCCATTAATACCAATTTTAGTCATTTAAATTTCCTCCTTGGGGGATTATATTAAAGGGTAATACCCTTTGTTAATTGTTTTGCTGCACCTTCATCTGTAATTAGAATTGAAGTGTGCCCTTGCTTTATTACAGCCTGTATTGCTTTTGCTTTTGAAGAACCTCCAGCGACTGCGACAACGTGAGATACATGTTGTAAATCTTCAAGTTGCATACCAACTGTTCTTACTTTATGAACAACATTTCCTTGTTCATTAAAGTAGTAACCGAAAGCTTCGCCAACTGCTTCGCTTGCCTGAATCTTTAACCAATCTGCTTCTGAAGTATTTCTGCGACGTGCCATTGTTAACGCATCACCAATTCCATGAATGACGATATTGGAAGATCGAATCAACTCAAGAACTTCTTTCACGGAGGGCTCTGTTACAATAGACGCATATGCTTCGCTACTAACGTGATCCGGAACATACAATAAGCGATAATTACTCATCGTATTTTGTGCCATTTTGGCGCAAATGGTATTGGCTTCTAACTCGACACCTTCTCCAATTCCACCACGTGCTGGGACAAATAGCATATGTAAATCTTTGCAATCAAGTTGCATCATGTCCGCAGCAGCAGCTAGCGTAGTTCCTCCAGCCACAGCAACGATATTATTCACTGTCAGACGGTCTTTTATACAAGTCACACAAGCACGGCCCATCTCCAGTTTGACCCAAGGTGATTCATCACTATCACCAGGGACAACGAAAACTTCATCCAAGTCTAATGTTTCCTTAAGTTGTTTTTCTAAAACCTTTAACCCGGAAATTTCTTTCATAAAGTCTTCCAAAGCAAGAACTAAAGCTGTTCCTTCTTCTGTCAAAGTCATTCCAGAAGAAGCGACGTGAACTAAGTTTTGTTCTTTCAAAACTTGAACTTCACTTCGCAATACTCGTTCTGTCATACCGAGACTTGCAGATAAGTTTCTTCTTCCAATCGGCTGCATAAGCCTAATGTACTGAAGCACTTGCATTCTCGTTTGCATAACAGGTAGCAGATCAGGTAATAATTTTTTTGTGTTCTGAATCCATGAGCGCATATCTTTTCTCCTCACTGCATCGGTTCATTTCCCTTCGTGGTCACTTTATGTCCCGTAGTGACATTTTGTGTCCCACTTAGGTTAAAAAAATAATCCCTGCTACGTGTATTATTGTAACAGGAGACAGAAACTTATTCAACTCTTAACTGCATTCTTTATATAGTTTATTATGACACCTTTGTGAATGTTACCATATTCCACTTGTCTTCCGCCTATTTCTACAACAGGAATCATTAGATGGTATTTCTCTAAAAGGTCATTATCTTCATATATATCTATTTCCTCAATTTGAAAAGAATATTCATATTGTACTTCTTTTAAAACTTGTTTCGCCTTCACGCAAAGACCACAATCTTTTTTTGTATATAGTACAACCTTCATCTTCTTCACCTATCCAATTGTTTTTCTTAGAGACGAAGCAGGAATATGCATTTGTTCTCTATACTTCGCAACCGTTCTTCGAGAAATAACGATTTCATGCTCTTCTTCTAATAATTTTGAAATCTTTTGATCCGAAAGTGGCTTTTTCTTATTTTCTGCTCCAACAAGCGTTTGAATGAATTGTTTCACACGCTTTGTAGAAACCGCCTCATCTTCCGTCGTAGAAATAGAATTACTAAAGAATGATTTCATCTCAAATAAACCGTACGGCGTTTGCACATATTTATTACGCGTTGCACGACTAATTGTAGACTCATGCACACCTAACTCTTCCGCCACCTCTTTTAATGCAAGTGGTTTTAAATACTCTGGACCTCCCCAGAAGAAATCATGCTGTTTTTCCATAATAATATTCATCACTTGTAAGAGTGTTTGTTTTCTCTGTTTCAAACTGCGCATAATCCATTGCACATGCTGATACTTCTCCGATACGTAAGAAGCCACTTCACTTTCACTATTATTTAGTAACGCACTATACTCAGAGTGAATTTCAATTCTTGGCATATTTCTCTCATTCATCTGTAAAACGAGATGATCGCCATCTTTTTTTACCGCCATATCAGGCACAATATAAAGTGGTTTATCAGAAGAAAATGCAAGACCTGGTTTCGGCTGCAATGATGTAATACAGTTCACCGCATCCTGTAATTCCTCGTTGGTACACTTCAACACTTGAACGAGCTTTCGCCAATCTTTCTTAACGAAATAATTAAAATGATCATCTATAATTTCTTCCGCTAACCCATTCCTTCTTTGTAAGCGCTTCAATTGGATTGATAGACATTCCTGAATATTACGCGCACCTACCCCTGCTGGCTCTAACGATTGAACAAGCTCCACGGAACAGTCCACTACATCAATTGGCGCAGAAAGAAGCTCTGATAACTCTTCATTTGTTTCTTGTAAATAGCCATTTCCATCCATGTTCATAATAATGAAAGAAGCTGCTTTTCGCTCTTCTTCATCTATTTTATAATACTGTAGTTGATTTAATAAATGTTGCTGAATCGTTGTAGAATCCACACTGTAGATTTCCATTTGATTCTCGACTTGTTTGCGGGTACTTTTACTTGTGTTAGAGCTCTTTTTCTTCTCCCTCTCAAAACCACCTAACTCAATAAGGGGATTCTCTAACGATTGCTCATACAAAAACTCCGATAATTCTTGTACATTATACTGGAGCATTGTAATCGCTTGCCTTAACTCTTGTGTCATTGCCAAACGTAAGCTTTGTTCTTGTAAAAGACTTGCCTTCAAACTAATCTCCCCCTTGTTTCTATTGTACAATAAGTTTGGTAAAAGGAGAATCCTCACGCAGACACCCATTCCAAAATATTATTAATTTATATGTATTAATGAGATTTAGATCTTACAACCGAAATTTGAATAATATTGAAAGAAAATAATAACGCATAAAAATTATTACCACATACTAATAGTAAATCTTATTATCAGATATAACAAGTGATAATAAAAAAAGGTCTGAACTTATACTTGTAAGTTCAGACCTTTTTTACAATGGCGAGTACATATCGAATATTACACGTTTCTTCACCATTGTCGCATTTTCATTTGATAGATTAATTCCGTTCGTATCCTCTACGAGTACCACACGCACCAAATTCACAGCGTTGCGATTTGCTATAAAGATACTTTCTTGTTTATCTGCTTTGTGTAATTTTCGAATTGTGACTTGGATTACCTCTGAGTTCTTTTTCCAGGGTCTATTCGTACAAGTGAACAACATTTATGACATGTACTTTTTACTTAACTGCAATAAATACCTAGCGATGCCGTTATCTTATAAACTTCATTGAAATTTTCATCTTCCATGAAGACCTCCATGATTTCAGGTATTCCTTTTGCATACGCAACTAACATTTCGAATGCATCATCTTTCGTTATCTTGTGACGAGTCACACTACTGTTGTGATGTTCCATCGTTACATAATAGACCTTTTCTCCGCACTCCTCTTCTTCAATACATGTAAGAAACGATTTTATTTCAAATAGCTTGCGAGAACCTTTTTTCATTCTTCTTCTCCTTCATAACGGTCAAGAAAGTCCGATAATGCCAACGAAAGATGATCACTTTTATTAAACTTCAGCTTACTGGCAAAGACGGCTAGCCTGCCCCTATTGCTTTGTGAATCACTACTATCTTACGTGTCATATCTTCGTTCAGCAACTTAACAATACGCTTGTGCAATATATCTCGTTACAATTTCTTTTAGTGCTAAAATCTGTTCTGATTTGAATTGCATTTCACTCTTTAATTCTTTTCATAACGAAAAACCCCCTATACACGATTATTTCTAATCACATACAAGGGGTTTTTTTAGATTTGCTATTAATTTTCAACACGTTCTTCACGCTATTATGTGCTATTTACTCAATACTTTTAAATAGAACACATCACAACAACAATACATAACGCGCCCAGAGGGATTCGAACCCCCGGCAGACGTGGTACCGGAAACCACCGCTCTATCCGACTGAGCTATGGGCGCATGAGATTATGATAATATCAACGGTTTGCTTCCGTCTTCTTCCGATTTGTTCTTACCGAAAGTTAAACGTAGGATACGAACACCAACACGTAGACGTTCGCTTCTTTACATATGGATATTATATCCTGACGCTAACCTAATACGCAAGCATAAAAACCTCTTCTACACTAGCTTTAGCGCGCAGTTTTCCTTCTTTCGTTCCCCCTTAATCTACTTAAATCGAAATAGAACGCATATAGGCTCATAACTTCATCATATTAAATCTAATCGTCTAGAATTACATCTCTCGGCATCGCACTTTTCGCATATAGTCTATAAAAAAAAGACAGGCGAAGTGATGCCCGCCCATCTCCGCACTATTTTATATATTTTGATCGCAGGCTAAATATATCTTCCCCTTCACGAATGCCTGCCGATCCCTTCCTCACATTTTTTACGACAGTCCAATTCGGGTTAGTTTCATCACCTATGTTCTGTACTGTAAAGTTGCCGTCACCATATTCTCGGTGACCTTCTGCCAATTTCTCCGTTAAATCATTCTCTTTTGATCTCACCATCTTTGCGCCATCTCCCTTTTTATACAACCCTCTTAAACTGTCCAACCGATCACACGTCCAGTCAATTGGAGATCCTCGTTTTCCGCTTCGATTAATTTTAACACACTGTCGGGGGTAAGTTCCGATAACGGCTGCCCAATCGCATTAGAAACGTTATTTTCTTTGATAGTAGAAACTCGGCGAGGATTGGGTAAAAGACAATTCGCTGGGCTACGTCAGGACTTCGCGAGAGATCAACCCCCTGATTTAAAAATCACAAATACTATCTCTAAGGGACTCCTGCGACGGCTCAGCGGGGTGGCTTGGAGGGTTCGGAAAATTTTCGTTTGGGTTGGCTTGTGGTGAATAGCGTATTCATTTTGATGAATGACGAATACAACATAAATGACTTTTGTTACTTTCGACTTTCTCTTCTAAACGTTGATTTAAAAGAATTCGCAAGACTTTCGATGAACAAAACAATTCGTAAATGTTTTATGCATTAAAAGAAACGTTGATTTAATAACGTTCTTCTTTCGTGAATGACTTCGATTGAATGAATAAGATAATGAAGATATTATTTTTTTAAAACTGGATACATCTTTTTTTTACTATACAAGAAAATTTTATTTTAAATTGAAAATAACTACAAGAATAGAAATATATATATTTTATCGATGTGTTTTTTGTGAATAATTAGAAATTTAGCCTCATGTAATTTTCAGTTACTTTTTAATCTTCAACAGGTAACATACCTACATCATGAATTACATATCATCCTCTTCCATCTTATAAAGCGCCACTATAACAAAGAATTCATTGACGCTTGAATCAAAGCTTCAACTTCAAAAACCTAAATTTTCCAATCATAAATTCACCCAAACCCACAAATTATAATCTTTGAATTGATATTCCAAAGGGGGCTTCATTCAATGACTGTAATTACAAAACTAAAGCAAACTGTTTCTGGATTAAAAAGTGCACAAGCTAGCTTAGAGGGATTCGCTCTTGATACGGATAACCAACAAGCAAAGCAACTTTTCCAAACAGCTGCGCAGCAAACACAAACAATTATTGATTCTTTAAACCCACGTGTTGAAGAAGTCCAGCAAGAAGAACCACAATACACACAGCAATAACCAAAGGTGCCATTGTATCTAATGGTACACAATTTGAGAAAAAGGGTGATATGCAATCATCCTTTTTTCTCAAATTACATAATGCAATAGAAATGGAATGATTATAATGCGAAAACTCGGAATCATAACCGCGTTATTTATGCTCCTATTCGGTTCACTTACCGGATGTGATAATAGCCCGTTAGATAAAAAAGTAAAGAAAGAAGAAGCTAAGCGAACAGATGAGAAAAAGGGCCCTAAATTAACAAAAATGAGTACAGAATCCTTTAATCAATCTATATCGCAAGAAGCTAAGAAAAAAGCTCTCACTATAGAGGGAATTACAGAAGCCACCGCAGTTAATACAAATTTAGATCTTTACATAGCCGTTAAACCTGAACATCACGAAAGATTTGGTTTAAAGCCTTTAAGAAGTAAATTAAAAAAGAAGCTAAGTGATGAAAACCCTACTTTCGATATTCGTGTAAGTACAGACAAAAAGATCTTTATGCTCATAGAAGAACTTGAAAACAAAATTAAGAAAAAGAAAGTGAGTAAGGATGGCATTAAAGAACAGTTAAAACTCATTCAATCAGAAATGGGATCTAATATTTAAGCTTTCTAAAAGAGAAGGAAGGATTCAAATGTCTAGTAAAGATAAAAATTTAACACCTGTACAACAAGAATATAAAAAATTCGAACAACAGCGCGAACCGAAGCGCCCCGTTTTAAAAAATTGTATAAAAGCTTTTTTCGTCGGGGGATTAATTTGTCTAATAGGCCAACTGATTTCCACCTTTTATATTACGTACTTTGATTTCACTGAAAGATCTGCCGGGAACCCTACCGTTGCAACTCTTATTTTTATCTCCATGCTACTAACGGGATTTGGCGTCTACGATCGCCTCGGACAATTTGCTGGTGCTGGTACCGCAGTTCCCGTTACTGGATTTGGTAACTCTGTTATTGCCGCGTGTATTGAACACCGTACAGAAGGGTTCGTTCTCGGCGTTGGTGGTAACATGTTTAAACTAGCAGGATCGGTCATCTTATTTGGCGTATTTTCAGCTTTTGTCATCGCTCTTATTAAAACGATTCTCTTTCAATGGGGAGGGCTGTAAATGTTACAAGGACACCGAACATGGGTATTCGAAAACAAACCAGTTATCATCTCAACAGGTGTAGTCGGTGGCCCATTTGAGGCAAATGGAAAAATTCCTGAAGACTTCGATACCCTGCATGAAGATTTATGGCTCGGACAAGATTCTTACGAAAAGGCGCATAAAATTTTATTTGAAGAAGCTTGTAGCCGCGCTACCGAAAAGGCAAAGCTCCGTAAAGACGATATTCAATTCGTACTCGCAGGGGATTTAATTAACCAAATAACTCCAACGAGCTTTGCATGCCGCACACTCGGAACACCTTATCTCGGTTTATTCGGCGCCTGTTCTACCTCTATGGAAGGCTTAGCACTCGGCGCAAGTATCGTAAATGCAAAAGGTGCAAAGTATTTATTAACTGGGGCATCAAGTCATAACGCTGCGGTAGAAAAACAATTCCGCTATCCAACTGAATATGGTGGTCAAAAACCTCCTACGGCTCAGTGGACAGTGACCGGTGCAGGCGCGGCTATTTTAAGCGACACTGGATATGGTCCACAAGTAACATCGGCCACCATTGGACGAGTTATTGATATGGGACTAACAGATCCTTTTAATATGGGTGGTGCGATGGCGCCAGCTGCTGTCGATACGATTGAAGCTCATTTACGCGAACGACAAATTGACGCCTCTTATTACGACTTAATCGTAACAGGTGACCTTGGACATGTCGGTCGCGAAATCGCTTACGACCTACTACATAAACATGGAACAAAGGTAAAGAGCGAGCAATTTCAAGATTGCGGAATCATCATTTATAGAGAAGGTCAACCTGTCATAGCTGGTGGAAGTGGTCCCGGCTGTTCAGCAACAGTCGTATACGGACATTTATTAAACCGAATGAAAAGAGGAGAATTCAAGAAAATACTTGTCGTTGCGACAGGCGCTTTACTATCTCCACTTACATTCCAACAAGAAGAAACGATTCCGTGCATCGCTCACGCTGTTTCGATTGAATTTGGAGGTGCAACGCAATGATTTTTTTCTGGGCTTTCGTCATTGGTGGACTCATATGCGTAATCGGACAGCTTATGTTTGATGTCGGCAAACTAACCCCCGCTCATACGATGGCAACACTCGTTGTTGCTGGAGCTATATTAGATGGATTCAATCTGTATGAACCATTAATCGACTTTGCAGGCGCTGGGGCAACTGTACCTATTACAAGTTTCGGTAATGCCCTCGTTCATGGCGCGATGGAGGAAGCAGCCAAACATGGCATCGTCGGCGTTATTACCGGCATGTTTAAAGTAACGAGTGCTGGTGTATCAGCTGCCATTATTTTCGGCTTCATTGGAGCATTGCTATTCAAACCGAAAGGATAAGGTGTTCGTATGACAGTTATCGCTAGCGTTAAAACCTGCCTTGCCAGTGTAAGGGGCGCTCAAGCAAGTTTAAGCTCCCTTTCACTAAATTCACAGGACGCGGAATCAAAACGTGTATTTCATGAATGTATGTTAGAAATGGACAGCATCATCACCGATTTACAGAATAGAGTTTCAGTATTAGAACGTGAAGAACCTCAATATAAAGGGTTTTAAGTAGACTGGAGGAAATGACTATGTCTCACCTGCCGGAATGGACACTTGTCATTCTTCGCTCTGTATTCATATTAATTATTTTATTCGCTATTACGAAATGGTTAGGAAAAAGACAAATCTCTCAGCTCTCCTTTTTTGAATACATAGCCGGAATGACAATCGGTGACATCGCTGCCCAAGTATCTACAGGGCTTGATTCAAAATTTTTCCACGGCGTCTTTGCGATACTCATTTTCGCTGTGGTACCTTTTTTCACTGGAATCCTCTCTTTAAAGAACAAAACAGCTCGAGATTTTTTTGAAGGAAAATCTACCGTATTAATAAAAGATGGCAAAATACTTGAAGATAATTTAAAGAAAGAAAAGTATACAAGTGATGAATTACTTGAGCTTCTCAGAGGAAAAAATGCGTTCAGCGTAGCTGATGTTGAATTTGCTGTACTAGAACCGAGCGGTGAATTAAATGTATTATTAAAGAAAGATCGCCAACCACTTACAGCAAAAGATATCAGCTTAAAAGTGCCAAACGAAAAAGAACCGCAAACTGTTATTATGGATGGAAATGTATTAGATGAACCTCTTTCTGCTAGCGGGCATAATCGCGCTTGGTTACATTCTGAGCTAGAAAAACTCGGTGTTGTCATTGAAAATGTCTTTCTTGGTCAAGTTGATTCATACGGACAACTTACTATCGACATCTATAATGATAAACTCCAAATGCCTTCTCCTCAAAACAAGCCTTTACTATTGGCATCCTTAAAGAAATGCAATGCAGATCTTGAATTATTCTCTTTAGAAACGAAATCAAAATCAGCGAGTGATATGTATAGTAAAAACGCAAAACAAATCGAGAAAATCTTAAATAAAGTAACCTATCTGTTAAAAGAATAAAAAATGAAAGAACGCTTCTATACAAAAGGCGTTCTTTTGCCTTTCCCACACCATTAATCACGTTTAAATTTATGTAATTCGGTTATGATGTTGAAGATACATAAGCAGGGAATTTTAAAAACATAGCGAATAAATCATGATACAACTACATATTTTTTGATTTAAAGTGGTTTCGTTTGACCTTCATTGACCATAATTGTATTATAAGACTAAGAAAGCTTTTAAAGGAGGAAATAACAGATGAATTTAATTCCTACAGTAATTGAACAAACAAATCGTGGAGAACGCGCTTACGATATTTACTCTCGACTATTAAAAGATCGCATCATTATGCTTGGTAGCGCAATTGATGACAACGTAGCAAACTCAATCGTTTCCCAGCTTTTATTCTTGGAATCTCAAGATCCAGAAAAAGATATTCACATTTACATCAACAGCCCTGGTGGTTCTATCACAGCTGGTATGGCAATTTACGATACAATGCAGTTTATTAAACCACAAGTATCAACAATCTGTATCGGTATGGCTGCATCTATGGGTGCATTCTTACTTGCAGCAGGTGAAAAAGGAAAACGTTACGCACTTCCAAACAGTGAAGTTATGATTCACCAACCACTTGGCGGAGCACAAGGTCAAGCGACTGAAATCGAAATCGCTGCAAAACGTATCCTATTCTTACGTGAAAAATTAAACCAAATTCTTGCTGACCGCACAGGTCAACCACTTGAAGTTCTACAACGCGACACAGACCGCGACAACTTCATGACAGCAGAAAGAGCTCTAGAATACGGCTTAATCGATAAGATCTTTACAAATCGTTAATACTTAAAAGCGGAAGTGGCTCGTTCAGAATCGCAGGGCGTTGGAGCTTTTACATCCGAGGCGCTTTTTGCCTCGAATGTAAAAGCGAAACGACCGGAGATTCTAGCCACTGGAGCTGGATATACTTAAAAGCGGAAGCGGCTCGTTCAGAATGAGAGGGGGATGGAGCTTCTGACAAAGAGGTGCTTTTTACCTCGACGGAAGAAGCGAAGCCACCGACCATTCTAGCCGCTGGAGCTGGATACATCTATAAGCGGAAGCGCCCTATTACAGGGCGCTTTTTTTATTATGTACAAGGGTATCACATACCCCACCTAGTATCTAATCCAATATATCGGTGATTTTTCAATTTTATCGACCACAACTCAAATTATATCGGCGTTTCGACACAACTTATCGACTTACCGACCATTCCCGACAAGCGCGAACCAGCTATATACCCACCGATCATTCGTTATCACACCAACCACGCACCCCACAAACAGAAAAATAAAAAAAGCTATCGCACATTCGCGATAACCCTTTATTGTACATATGCAGTTAATGCTTCCAAAGCCTCTTCTGCATCTGAACCTTCTGTTGTGATTGTAATCATGCTACCAGTTCCGATTGCTAAGCTCATAATCCCCATTATGCTCTTTGCATTCACTGTCTTTCCATCTTTCTCGATGAAGATATCCGCATGAAAGCGATTTGCCTCTTGTACAAACAACGCAGCCGGACGTGCTTGTAAGCCGTTTTTTAATGCCACTTTAACCAGTTTTTGAACCACAGCTCCATTTCCCCTTTAACCTTTTATTTTTTTGCTACTGTTTCCCCCGCGCGTAATTTCTCTGCAATTTCATCGATTTTACGCAAACGATGATTAATACCCGATTTACTAATTTTCCCCCCGGATACCATCTCACCTAACTCTTTCAATGTTACATCTTGATAATCTCTTCGTAACTGTGCAATTTCTCTTAATTTATCTGGCAAAATATCAAGCCCCACCGTCTCATCAATATAGCGGATGTTCTCAATTTGCCTTAGCGCTGCACCAATTGTTTTATTTAAATTAGCTGTTTCGCAGTTAACTAAACGATTTACTGAATTACGCATATCGCGAACAATTCGAATATCTTCAAATCTTAAAAGTGCATTATGAGCACCTATAATATTTAAAAACTCTGTAATTTTTTCAGCTTCTTTCAAATACGTAATGTACCCTTTTCTTCTTTCCAACGTCTTACTATTTAAATCAAATCCGTTCATCAGTTCACATATAGAATCATTATGTTCCTTATATAACGAAAAGATCTCTAAATGATAAGATGATGTTTCTGGGTTATTTACTGAACCACCTGCTAAAAATGCACCGCGTAAATACGATCGTTTACAACATTTCTTCTCGATTAATTCCTGCGATATATTTCGAATAAACGAAAAGTCATCTCGAACAATGTGAAGATCTGCTAATATTTCGCGAGACTTCTCAACAAGCCGCACGATATATACATTATTTTTCTTCAATCGCATTTTTTTACGAACAAGTAATTCTACCGTCACATCATATCCTTTTTTCAAAAGCGTATAAATCCTTCTTGCAATTGCTGCATTTTCCGTTTGAATATCGATAGATAGGCGACGGTTTGAAAAAGAAAGCGATCCGTTCATTCGAAGCAACGCCGATAATTCTGATTTCTCGCAGCATTCCTTCATTTCAAGGTTGGTCAACTCTTTCTTTGTTTCTGATGCAAATGACACAGTCAACACCTCCTTATACTATTACTTTGGAACAAAAATCTTGTCCTATATGAATGAGGAGCGTTACCTCAAATGAGGCAACGCACATTTATAACAATGAATATAAAATAGAAGCTAACTTTAATGTATCATGTCTTACAACACGATCATCATATTTCGCTAATCGATCTTGAATGATTTCGATATTATGTTCAGCAAAACGATTTGTATCCAGTGCAACTGGTTCCGACATCTCTTCCTCATATAACTTACGTAATTCACGAGGAATATCACGATTATTTACAATCGCAGTGTCGATAAATGGTTTACCTAAATGATCATGTAACGCCTGCACATGATCAAATGCAGTATAACCCTTCGTTTCGCCCGCTTGCGTCATAACATTACATACATATACCTTCTTCGCTTTTGCAGCAAGAACAGCGTCTCCAATTTTGTTAACAACTAAATTCGGTAATATACTTGTGTACAGACTTCCTGGACCGAAAACAAGCAAATCAGCTCGTTTAATTTCCGTCAACGTTTCACATAACGGTTCTACATCTTCTGGAGTTAAAAAGACACGATTAATCTTCTTCCCGAAATGAGGAATCTTTGATTCACCTGTTACAATTTCTCCATCTTCTAATTCTGCATGAAGTACCGCACTTTGATTCGCTGCTGGTAATACACGTCCTCTGACATTTAATACTTTACTCGTTTCCGTAATCGCGTGGTAAAAGTCTCCTGTAATCGAAGTCATACCTGCCAATAGTAAATTTCCTAACGCATGCCCTTTCAGTCCGTCTCCAGTTGTAAAACGGTGCTGAAATAAAGCCTCCACTAATGGTTCTACATCCGATAACGCAACAAGTACGTTACGAATATCACCTGGAGGTGGAATTTCTAGCTCATCACGTAGTCTACCTGAACTGCCTCCATCGTCGGCTACTGTTACAACTGCTGTAATATCAACAGGATATTGTTTTAATCCCCTTAATAAAACAGAAAGTCCAGTTCCACCTCCCATGATAACAATTTTAGGTTTTCTCTCTTTTTTCATCCCTTAATGGCCCTTTCTCTTCTCCACATCACGATGAGATACATGAACGCTATACTCTGGTTTCAAATGTTTCCCAAGGTACTCTGTAAGCGTAACAGAACGATGTTGCCCACCTGTACATCCAATCGCAATTACAAGTTGACTCTTACCTTCTCTTTTATAATGAGGCAGCATGAAAGTGATAAGATCCGTCAATTTCTCTAAAAACTTATGTGTTTCATTAAATTTCAACACATACGACGAAACTTCTTCATCCAGTCCTGTTAATGGCTTCATATGTGGAATATAATATGGATTTGGTAAAAAACGAACATCAAATACTAAATCAGCATCAATTGGAATTCCGTACTTAAATCCAAATGACATAACATTTACACGAAATGCTTGCTCAGTTTCTGTTGAGAATAAGTGAACAATTTTTTCTCGTAATTCTTTCGGTTTCAAATCAGATGTATCAAGCACAATATTCGCTCGTGCCTTCATATCAGTTAAGAGACCACGCTCAGCTTCAATTCCCTTTAACGGCAAGCCAGTTGGCGCAAGTGGATGCGAACGTCTCGTTTCTTTATAACGAGTTACAAGTGTGCTATCTTTCGCATCTAAAAATAAAATATGAGGAATAATCCATGTACGTTCTGATAAATCATCAAGCGCTCCCCATAAATATTCAAAAAACTCTCGGCCACGTAAATCAATACCGAGTGCCACTTTATTCATTTTACCTTTTGAATCTGCCATAAGTTCAATAAACTTCGGCAATAACATCGGTGGTAAATTATCTACACAAAAATATCCTAAATCTTCGAAACTTTGTAACGCTACCGTCTTTCCAGCTCCAGACATCCCTGTAATAATTACCATTTTTATATCATTATTCTCTGTCATCGTATCCTCTCCTTGCAGGTTTAACTCGGATCTAATCGATATGAAAGCAACTCAAAATCTGGGGTATATACAAATGTACCGTAGATTATACCATTCCCTTTAATTAAATAATCAATAATGTGATAATCTCCTGGTGCCATTGCTAAATCATCAATTTTATCAAATGTATGCCAACCAATGATGCCTTCTTCGCTCTCTAATTTGTTTTCTCCTGCAAAATCTGTTGCTAAAAAGGAGAACATCATCCATTCAGAAACAACTTTATCACCTTCTTGGATGACAAAAGTGAAGACCCCTTTTAATGCTGGATTCTTTAAATAAATACCTGTTTCTTCACGATACTCGCGAACAACGGTATCTCTTACTGTCTCACCACGCTCCATTTTCCCGCCCGGTGCAACCCACCAATTCCGGCGAGGTTTTTGGAGTAAGAGTACTTCATTATCTCTAATTAACACACAGTTTGTCACTCTTTGCATGTTTCTTCACCTCAGCTACTTGCAGCAAAATTTCTCACTGCATACTCATTTCATTATACTATCAAAAACAGTTTGCTACAACGAAGGTGCCAGTCCCCTTTCGCTAAGCAATTGTAAAAATTCTTTCTGTAACAAGCAATCAAAATACCTTACTTCCCATGAATAGCACATAAAAATCCCCTTAACGATTTTTATCGTTAAGGGGATTAAAACACTTATTTCTTACCGAAATAAGTAACAACCGCAAATCCTAAAATAAAAGTAATAATTGAACTTACAATTGAAATTCCACCAGTCGGAATGCCAGGGAACACAATGACAATCGACCCGATAACGAGCCCAATAATTGCCGCAAATGTCATACTTTTATAACGATCTAACAAATAACTAATTCCTTTACTACTTACAACAAATCCGGCCATCACGCCGGCACCGATAACCACGATTAACGGTAAATTGAGTGTAGTTAAAGCGTTAATTGCTGTTGGATACACACCAATAATTAATAAAATAAATGATCCACTAATTCCAGGAAGAAGCATAGCCATACTAGCCATCCATCCTGCGAAAAATAAACCAATTGCATTTAAAATTGTTAACGTCGTAATCGGGTCAGCTGCCTGATCTGGTTTAAAGAATGCTGTTATTGCAACAAGAATTGCTGCAATTATTAATAAGACAATATGACTACCTTTAAACGTTGCCTTTGCATCAGCTTCTCTCATTAACATCGGTAATATACTAATAATTAAACCGAGAAAGAAAAATTGAGTCGGTTCATAATGATTTGCTAATAAATATTTAATAACGTGACTTAACGTTAGAAAAGCTGCCGCTACACCAGCTGCAAGTGGGATTAAAAACGCTAAATGTTTTTTCCATTCACGACTAAAGAATCCGCTAATTGCTGCGAGCAATTGTTCATAAATTCCCAACACAACAGCGATTGTTCCGCCGCTCACACCAGGAATTAAATCACTAACGCCCATACAAAATCCACGATATATATTACGCCATTCCATACTGAATAAATTCCTCATTTCTTATAGTAATTTTTCCCGTAAATTCTAGTATAACAATAAGAATCATTATATTCTTAATTGTTTTTGACAATAGTTTGACATTTGGACAAAAAAAGAAAGCCACCTATCGGTAGCTTTCTTCTCAAAAGGAAAAATAACCTTATTTTTCTGTTACAGTCTTTAGTTCCTCTACTAACTCTTCTATATAATGCTGTGCACTCTGTGCTGCAATACTACCATCGCCTGTTGCCGTTACAATTTGACGAAGCATTTTTTCACGAACATCACCAGCTGCGAAAATACCAGGAACTTTCGTTTCCATACGCTCGTTCGTTTCAACATAACCATTTTCATTTGTAATACCTAGCTCAACAAACGGTTTTGATAATGGTAACATACCGATGTATATGAAAACGCCGTCAGTTTTAACTTCTTGTTCTTCTCCGCTGTTTACATCTACAAGTGTTACGCTTCCTACTTTACCATTTGCATCGTTAATTTCTTTTATAGTGTGATTCCAAATGAAATCTACTTTCTCATTTTGGAAAGCACGATCTTGTAAAATTTTCTGTGCACGAAGAGTGTCACGACGGTGAACGATCGTTACTTTTGATGCGAAGCGTGTTAAGAACACACCCTCTTCAACAGCAGAATCTCCGCCGCCAATAACAACAAGTTCTTTCCCTTTAAAGAATGCACCATCACATACTGCACAATATGATACACCGCGGCCGCCAAGTTCTGTTTCACCTGGCACACCAATTTTTTTATACTCTGCACCGCTTGAAACGATAATTGCACGTGCTTTATATTCTTTTTTACCAGCAATAATTGTTTTGTACTCTTTACCATCGATGATTGCTTTCACATCACCGTATGCATATTCAGCACCAAATTTCTTCGCATGCTCAAACATTTTATTTGATAAGTCTGGTCCTAAAATAGACTCATAACCTGGATAGTTCTCTACATCTTCTGTATTTGCCATTTGTCCACCTGGAATACCACGCTCAAGCATCAGTGTGCTTAAATTCGCACGAGATGTATATACCGCAGCTGTCATACCAGCTGGTCCTGCACCAATAATAATGACATCATAAATTTTTTCTTCTGACACACTATTCACTCCCATTCATTCATACACATTAAGTTACCCTCATTATACTGTTAGCATCATTTTTTTCCCAATGATTTGCCTACCCTACGTGTGCGTGCGCTTAACAGCCTGCACATACTTTCGTACAGTCGCTACAGATACATTATATACATCACCAAGCTCTGCCTGTGTCATCTTATTTCTTTGTTCGCCGCGCACAATGTATTCAATTGCCGCTGACCAACCGTACACATTTGTAAAAGTCGCTCCAGATGTATATAAACGTATGAACGTGCAAAACCAAAAATTCAAACACTCTTCGATTAATTCATCGTCTTTTTTCGTATAATTGTATAATGCATCCGCGATTCGTACGCACTTTTCAAATTGCTGTAAATCAGCTGGGATGCTTTTATGACTATTAAGTAAAAAGAAATATTTTGCAAGTTGCGATACGATTGGAACACCATTTTTCGCTTGCGTTACATCAAAGAAGAATCCAACCTTCTCTGGTGTTGACAATTCATTCATTAAATATAAAGCTAGCATTTTCTCTTCTAGCGTCGTACTTTGCTGAAATGATTTTCGTAACTCTTCAAATAAAAGATTTTGTCCTTCATCTGCTAAATTCAGTGCATTCCACGGTTCTTTTCCTTTTTTATCAGGATGCAATTCTACAACATGTTGCCACATTTTTTCAGCTACTTGCTGTTCCTTCACCATATACGCAGAGTATGCAAACCAGTAATAAAAACTGACGTCTCCTTCGTACCCTTGACGCTTTAATACTTTGAACCATTTATATGCAGGTTCAAAATGACCAATTGTTGCAAGCGTTGTTCCAAGTTTCAAACGATGCTCAAATGAAATTGGATATACCGAAACTAACTGCCCCGCTAATGACTCTACTTGCTTATGCTCTCCAATTGAATATAGAAAAATAAGCGTATTACAAAGCGCATGCATATTACCAGGATTTTTCTCTAAAATCATTTCTGTTAACTTAAGCGCTTGATCTACATTACCTGATTGAAAATGTGCAATCGCTAAATTATTATGTCCTGACCAAAATTCTGGATATTCTTTCGTAACAACTTCTAGTGTAGCAATCGCCTCTTCTAATTGTCCGTTACGAATGTAGCGGTTCGCTTCTTCTTGCATAACAATTAGCTCATCTTCATCCTCAATCTCTTCCGCACCCATTGCATCTTCTTCCATAATCTCAAGCAATTCTAATGTATCTTCTACAAATTCCTTCTCTTCCGCAACTTCTAAATATCGCTCTGCATACTTCTTCGCCTGTTGAAACAAGCCCATATATGCATAATTATTTGAAATAAAATAATAGCATTGCTCAAGTTCAGGATTGGATCTAACAAGCTTTAGAAATATCTGATTCGACTCTTGATATTCACCAGATTCAGATAATGCTATTGCTAGTTGGCATAAAATAAACGGCTCCTTCTCGCTTTGTGCTGCTCTTCGAAAATATTTAATTGCATCTTGCAATTTTTGCCCTTTATAAGCCCTCATCCCTTTTTTATAAAAGAAGTCCGCTAACTGATTAAAAGAGATAACTTGTCCGTTCTCCTTATATATTCTTTGATTTTTCCCCATATATCCTCCAGTTTTTTGTTTTCTTCGTTCACACATTCTTCTATCTATAAGTATAAACGATTCCGTAAAAAACAAAACAGTATATTATAATCAATTATTTCCTTTTTATTCATAAAAAGAGAAGGGAAATGTTACATTTTTAACATCAACCTTCTCTAGTGGCCATTTCCTCTTTCGTATAAATAATACGCATCGGATTCCCGCCTACGAAAGCGCCGCCTGGTACATCTTTATGGACAAGTGTGCCTGCAGAAACGATAGCTCCATCTCCAATTGTCACACCTGGTAAAATTGTCGTATTCGCTCCAATCATAACTTCATTCCCTATGACGATTTCTCCGAGCCGATACTCACGAATTAAATATTCATGCGCTAAAAGCGTTGTATTATAGCCGATAATTGAATTGTCTCCCACAGTAATCTTTTCTGGAAACATAATATCTGGCATTACCATAAGTGCAAACGACGTTTTCTTTCCTACTTCCATCCGTAAAAACGTGCGATATAACCAATTCTTTACGGATAAAAATGGCGTGTAACGTGCGATTTGGATGATAATAAAATTTTTCATTACCTTCCAAAAAGAAACTGTTTTATACACATTCCACAATGAATTTTCTCCTGAAACAGGATAGCGCGTTGTCCGTCGCACTGAACTCTCTCCTCTACTTATATAAAGTGACACTTTAACCGGCAGGAATCTTACTACCCGTTAATGCGGGACAAAATCGGTAGTAAATCACTCATTTTATCTAGCACATAATCTGGTTTATACGCTTCTAAATACGCTCTACCTTTCAATGTCCATGAAACCGCTACTGTTTTCGTACCTGCATTTTGTCCACCGACGATATCATGATGATTATCACCAACCATCAATGTTTCTTCTGGCTTTGCATCTAATAATTTCAATGCTTTTTGAAGTGGTTCTGGATGTGGTTTCACATGTTCCACATCATCAATCGTCACGACAACATCAAAAAACTGATCAAGTTTCGAAAGCTTTAATCCCATTTCAACCGTCTGTCTCGCTTTCGTTGTAACGATGCCGATCTTATAACCTTGCTTCTTCAATTCTTGAACTGTTTCATATACAGTTTCATACTCTTCCACTAATTCATCATGATGCTCATGATTAAATTGACGATAACATGTAATCATCTCTTCAACCTTACTTGCATCAATCTTACTAAAAGTATCATGCAAAGATGGACCGATAAATGGCAATACATCTTCACGCTTATACTGATTAGAATAATAGTGATTTAACGTATGTAAAAAAGAAGAGATAATAAGTTCATTTGTATTAATTAACGTTCCATCTAAATCAAATAACACTGTATTTATTTTCATCGTCCTTAATCCTTTCATTACCTGAATATGAAAGAAGCAGCATCTTATATAAGATGCTACTTTTCTCTAATTTTCTAAATATCTTTTATCAGCTTGCCCCATTTTTCGTCTCACAATAATGAAAATGATAGAAATAACAACAATTCCAATAGACATTACTTGCGCAATACGAAGTGGTCCTAACATTAAACTATCTGTACGCAAACCTTCTACGAAGAAGCGTCCCACTGAATACCAAATTAAATATGTGAAGAATAATTCACCACGGCGTAAATTCACTTTTCGTAACGCGAGTAGTAAAATAACACCTGCAAAGTTCCATAATGATTCATATAAAAACGTTGGGTGATAATACACACCATCAATGTACATTTGATTAATAATGAAATCTGGTAAATGAAGACCTTCCAAAAACTGTCTCGTTACTTCATCACCATGCGCCTCTTGGTTCATAAAGTTTCCCCATCGGCCAATTGCTTGTCCTAGTAAAATACTCGGCGCAGCAATATCCGCTAACTTCCAGAATGAAAGCCCGCGTCGTTTCGCAAAAAGGATTCCTGTAATAACAGCCCCGATTAAACCACCATGAATCGCCAAACCACCTTGACGAATATTAATAATTTGACTCGGATTTTGCGAATAATATTCCCATTCAAAAATGACATAATACATTCTCGCAAAAAGAATGGCAATTGGTACTGCGATTAATACAAGGTCGATAAATGTATCTTTGTGAATACCAAGCCTTTCTCCCTCGCGAGTTGCTAGCCAAAGACCTAATAGCACACCTGTACCGATAATAACCCCATACCAATAAACAGGGAACGGCCCAAGTTGGACTGCTATACGGTCAAGCTGTGGTACAGAACCTAACAGCATATATATGACCTCCCTCTCCAGAGTCTACTCTTGATTTCCTAACTCAATCGCACTCATTAATCGTTCAGAGAACTGTTGTGCCGCATTGACTCCCATACGTTTTAATCTGAAGTTCATCGCTGCTACTTCAATAATAACAGCCAAGTTTCGACCAGGACGAACTGGAAGTGTAATCTTCGTAAGTTCTGTATCAATAATCTTCATCTTCTCTTCATCAAGACCTAAGCGATCATAATTTTTCTTTTGATCCCAAATTTCAAGATTAATAACAAGTGTAATACGTTTATAATTTCGTACTGCCCCTGCACCGAATAACGTCATTACGTTAATGATACCTAGACCACGAATTTCTAATAAGTGCTCAATTAAATCAGGTGAGCTCCCTACTAATGTATCTTCATCTTCTTGACGAATTTCTACGCTATCATCCGCAACAAGGCGGTGACCACGCTTTACAAGTTCAAGCGCTGTCTCACTTTTCCCGACACCACTTTGACCTGTAATTAAAACACCAACACCATAAATATCTACTAACACACCATGAACAGCTGTTGTTGGCGCTAACTTACCTTCTAAATAGTTTGTTAAACGACTTGATAATCTCGTCGTCGTTTGAGCAGAACGTAATAAAGGCACGCCTGATTCACGTGATGCTTGTAATAACTCATCCGGTACATCTTGATTACGAGTTACAATAATACAAGGCGTCTCCTCAGTACAAAGCGCTTTCATTCTCTCTTGCTTTTGCTCTGTCGTTAACGTATCAAAGAACGTAAGCTCCGTTTTTCCAAGAAGCTGCACGCGATCAGCTGGATAATATGTAAAAAATCCTGCCATTTCAATTCCAGGTCGCGATAAATCACTCGTATCAATCGGACGATGAATCCCTTCTTCACCACTTACTAACTCCAATTGAAATTGTTCAATTAAATCTTTTGTCCTTACTTTCGGCATATGTATAAACCTCCACTCCGCTGCGGGTTCAGTCTCATTTGATGTAAAATTCCATTCTATCGGATATTGTACCATTTTTTTCTTGAAACAAGAAACTCGGTTTCTAATAAATAGAAAAAAACATTTCATATGAATCATGAAATGTTTTTCTTTTTGTCATTTTCTCTTTTTTTCATGTAATGGTTCAACAATTACTTTTTCAATTATCATATTAAAAATAGAAATACAAATTGCCGCAACAATCGCTACACCAAATCCAGATATATTAAAGGCGTCCCCTAATAACGAATCCGTCATCTTTAACGTAATCGCATTAATAACAATTAAGAAGAAACCGAAAGTTACAAGAGTAATCGGTAGCGTAATTAAAATTAAAAGCGGCTTTACAAATACGTTTAAAATCGCCAATATAATACTCGCAATAATTGCAGTTTGTATATTTGCTATGTAAAATGCGTCTGGTGCAACCCCTTTTAAAAGTCCGGATACAGCGATTAACACAACGCTATTTACAAGAAGTGATACAATCCATCTCATTTCCTTACACATCCTTTTAACATATATATTTCATCATACGCTAATAGATAATAAACGCAAGTAACATACATACACTTATATCAACTTATTCTATCCTTCATGCTTGTATACCTACTAACAACCTTACCAGTTTTCCTTAGTGAAATAAAAACCAAGTGCAATTCCCACTCGGTTTTTATTAACAACTTATTGTGATAACTCTACTTCTTTTATTTTCTCTTTCATTCTTGCTTTATCACGATCTAAAATCTCTTTTAAATACTTACCTGTATAAGAGCGCTCTTCTTTCACTACTTGCTCTGGCGTTCCAGAAGCAACGATTTGTCCGCCTTTGTCTCCGCCTTCTGGTCCAAGGTCAATAATATAATCAGCTGTTTTAATAACATCTAAATTATGCTCAATTACAAGTACCGTCTCACCACTCTCAACAAGACGTTGCAACACTTCTAGAAGGCGTGCAATATCATGTGCATGTAAGCCAGTCGTTGGCTCATCTAAAATGTATAACGTACGCCCTGTAGAACGACGATGTAATTCAGAAGCTAATTTCACACGCTGCGCCTCACCACCTGATAACGTCGTAGCTGGTTGTCCTAATTTCATATAACCAAGCCCTACATCTACAAGCGTTTGAAGTTTACGCTTAATTTTCGGGATATTAGCAAAGAACTCTACCCCATCTTCAATTGTCATCCCTAACACTTCAGAAATATTCTTATCTTTATATTTCACTTCTAACGTTTCACGATTGTAACGTTTACCGTGACAAACTTCACACGGAACATACACGTCTGGTAAGAAATGCATTTCGATTTTAATAATTCCATCACCACGGCACGCTTCACAACGGCCGCCTTTTACGTTAAAGCTGAAACGTCCTTTTTGATACCCACGTACTTTCGCTTCATTCGTGTGCGCAAATACATCACGAATATCATCAAATACGCCAGTGTATGTCGCCGGATTTGAACGTGGTGTACGCCCGATTGGTGATTGATCAATATCAATCACTTTATCTAACTGCTCAAGACCTTTAATTTCTTTATGAGCCCCTGGCTTCGCTTTCGCTTTATATAGCTTTTGAGCTAATGATTTGTATAGTACTTCATTAATTATCGTACTTTTTCCAGAGCCAGATACGCCTGTTACTGCTACAAATGTTCCTAGAGGGAATGACATTTTCGCATTCTTTAAGTTATTTTCTTTCGCACCGACAATCTCCACTTTACGTCCGTCACCTTTACGTCTTTCAAGTGGTACCGGAATAAACTCTTTACCGCTTAAATATTTCCCAGTTAATGAATTCTCGTCTTGCATAACTTCAGCTGGTGTACCTGCTGATACAACTTGACCACCATGAATACCTGCACCAGGTCCGATATCAAGTAAATAATCAGCAGCCATCATCGTATCTTCATCATGCTCAACAACAATTAACGTATTTCCTAAATCACGCATTTCCTGCAATGTACGAATAAGACGATCATTATCACGCTGATGCAAACCAATAGAAGGCTCATCAAGAATGTAAAGTACGCCAGTAAGGCGAGAACCAATTTGTGTCGCTAAGCGAATACGCTGCGCCTCACCACCTGATAAAGTTCCTGCGGCACGACTTAACGTTAAATAATCTAAACCGACGTTCACTAAGAACCCAACACGTTCCTGAATTTCTCTTAAAATTAAATGAGCAATTTTTTGTTGTTTCTCCGTTAACTCAACAGTTGAGAAGAACTCCTGTACTTCTTGAACAGAATATTTCGTTACATCGGCAATCGTTTTATCACCAACGAAAACAGCTAGACTCTCAGGCTTTAAGCGTCCACCTTTACACTTCGGACAAGCTTGCTCTGCCATATATTTCTCCATCTGCTCACGAATATAATCAGAACTCGTCTCACGATAACGACGCTCAATATTCGGAATAACACCTTCAAATAAAATTTCATTTTCCTTTACTTGACCAAATTCATTCACATAGCGGAAATAAAGCTTCTCTTCCCCGCTTCCGTACAGCACTTTATCAAATAAATCCTTCGGTATATCTTTCACCGGCATATCCATATCGATGCCGTAATGATTACACACAGATTTTAATAATTGCGGGTAATATTGTGAACTTGTCGGTTCCCAAGGAGCAATCGCATGTTCATTTAATGATACATCCCAGTTCGGAATAACAAGTTCTAAATCTACCTCTAACTTCGATCCAAGTCCATCACAAGAAGGACACGCGCCGAACGGACTATTAAACGAGAACATGCGCGGCTCTAATTCTCCGATTGAAAAACCACAATGTGGACAAGCATGATGTTCACTAAATAGAAGTTCTTCCTCTCCCATTACATCGATTAAAACTCGGCCCCCGCCAAGCTTTAAAGCACTTTCTAGTGAATCTGCAAGTCGGCTTGCAATTCCTTCTTTCACAACAATACGGTCAATAACAACTTCAATTGAATGCTTCTTATTTTTTTCTAAAGTAATCTCTTCCGATACATCCAGCATCTCTCCATCAACGCGCACACGAACATAACCTTGCTTCTTAATATCTTCTAATACTTTCGCATGCGCACCTTTACGCCCTGACACGATAGGCGCTAGCACTTGTAACTTCGTACGTTCAGGATATTCAAGAACACGGTCTACCATCTGTTCCACTGTTTGTGATGTAATTTCAATTCCATGATTCGGACAAATCGGCGTACCAATTCGTGCAAATAATAAACGTAAATAATCATAAATCTCCGTTACCGTTCCAACCGTTGAACGAGGATTACGACTCGTCGTTTTTTGATCAATTGAAATCGCTGGAGATAAACCTTCAATCATATCAACATCCGGCTTATCCATTTGCCCTAAAAACTGGCGCGCATACGCAGATAAAGATTCCACGTATCTACGCTGCCCTTCTGCATAAATCGTATCGAATGCTAACGATGATTTCCCCGAACCAGACAATCCCGTCACAACAACAAGCTGATTTCTCGGAATGGTTACGTCAATATTTTTTAAATTATGCGCTCTAGCACCTTTTACAACAATAAAATCTTTACTCACTCTTTTCACCCTTCCGCTTTTAATTCTAATAGTAAATCTCTTAATTCAGCTGCACGCTCGAAATCTAATGCCTTTGCTGCTTCTTTCATCTCTGCTTCCATCTTCGCAATTGTATTTTCACGTTCTTTTTTCGTCATCTTCTTAGCTGGTGTTGCTTCATATATTTCCGTATCCTCAGCTGCTGTTGTCGCACGAATAACGTCACGTACTCCTTTTTGAATCGTTTTCGGCGTAATACCATGCTTTTCATTGTAAGCTTCTTGTATACTACGACGACGCTGTGTTTCTTCAATTGCAATTCCCATTGATCTCGTTATGCGATCTGCGTACATAATAACGCGGCCGTTTGCATTACGCGCCGCACGACCAATTGTTTGAATTAATGAACGCTCTGAACGTAGGAACCCTTCCTTATCTGCATCTAAAATAGCTACAAGTGATACTTCTGGAATATCTAATCCTTCTCGTAATAAGTTAATACCGACAAGTACATCAAACTTACCAAGGCGAAGATCACGGATAATTTCAATACGCTCTAATGTTTTAATTTCAGAGTGAAGATAATTCACTTTAATTCCTACATCTTTTAAATAGTCCGTTAAATCCTCTGACATTTTCTTCGTTAAAGTCGTAATTAATACACGTTCATTTTTCGCAATCCGGTCATGGATTTCTCCTAATAAATCATCTATTTGTCCTTCAATTGGTCGTATATCAATTGGTGGATCTAAAAGCCCTGTTGGACGAATAATTTGTTCTATTGCTTTCGGTGACTGCTCTAACTCGTACGGTCCTGGCGTTGCCGAAACGTAAATAACTTGATTCGTTTTCTCTTCAAACTCATCAAACGTGAGCGGTCTATTATCTAAAGCTGATGGCAGACGGAATCCATGATCAACAAGCACTTGCTTACGTGCTTGGTCCCCGTTATACATCGCTCTTACTTGCGGAACCGATACGTGCGACTCATCCATAACGATTAAGAAATCCTCTGGAAAATAATCTAAAAGCGTATACGGCGTTGAACCTGCTGGACGAAGTGTTAAATGACGGGAATAGTTTTCAATCCCTGAACAAAAGCCCATCTCGCGCATCATTTCTAAATCATAACGCGTTCGCTGTTCTATGCGCTGCGCCTCTAACAACTTACCGTTATCATTTAATTCTTTTAAACGCTCTTCTAATTCTTTTTCAATATTTTCAATAGCGACCTTCAGCTTTTCTTCACGTGTAACGAAGTGAGATGCCGGGAAGATTGCTACATGATCACGTTCTGCTAATACTTCACCCGTTAATGCATTTACTTCTCGAATACGATCTATTTCATCCCCAAAAAATTCAATTCGAATACAATGCTCATCAAGTGATGCGGGGAAGATTTCAACTACATCTCCGCGCACACGGAATGTACCACGCTTAAAATCAATATCATTACGTCCATACTGTACATCAACAAGTTCACGAAGCAATTGATTGCGGTCCTTTTCCATACCAACTCGAAGCGAAACAACTAACTCGCGGTATTCTTCCGGAGAACCTAAACCGTATATGCACGAAACACTCGCAACGATAATAACATCATCTCTTTCAAATAAAGAAGACGTTGCCGAGTGGCGTAATTTATCAATTTCATCGTTAATTTGCGCATCTTTTTCAATAAACGTATCCGTATGTGGTACGTACGCTTCTGGCTGATAATAATCGTAATAACTAACAAAATACTCCACAGAATTGTTAGGAAAGAAATCTTTCAGCTCACTATATAACTGTCCTGCTAACGTTTTATTATGAGCCATTACAAGTGTTGGCTTCTGCACTTCTTTAATGACATTTGAAATCGTAAATGTCTTACCCGTTCCTGTCGCTCCAAGCAACACTTGCTTTTTCTTTCCACTATTAATTCCCTCTACAAGCTTCTCTATCGCTCCCGGCTGATCACCTTGCGGGGAATACTCTGAGATAATTTCAAATGGATGTTCCAACTAAAAACCGACCTCCTCATAAAAATCTGTATTATTATTTTACCACGAATGCCCATAAAAAACCTAAAAAAACGAACAGATATTCGGTAAAGTTTTCGACAAGTTATATATAGAAAAAGGAAGGAATAAATACTTCCTTCCTCTACTAACTCTATTTTTTAAGTACATATAATAAGTCATATCCATTGCGCCCATTTTCATTCGTACAATCTATTAACCTATATGAAGTTTCTGATTCACGTTGCTCTTTAACAATCCTTTTACAACTATCTTTATGTAACCCTTTATGGTCACCAGCAAATTGATCTTGTCTATTATCTAACACATAAAGTATATCTTTCTCACTATGCTCTAACGTTTGAAAAATCGGGTCACCTTCATGTGTATACTGTACAATTCTTATTTTATCAACTTCCCCTTGTTCCACATTCCAAACGAACTTCTCGAATTTATCTAGATTAGAAATTTCCGCCCCCTTTGCAACGACATCATTCTTCTTATCAATTGCACTGTTAGGTTGTGAACATGCTACTAAACTAAAGAGAAATAAGCATATAAAACCTGTTCTTTTTCCTATCGTTATCCTCTCCTATACAAACTATTGGTATACTAGAAAAAAGCTACTTTCCTCTATGAAAGTAGCTTCTTATTTCCTTTCTCCTTCTTCGGAAAAATAACATATGAAAATGAAATCGCAGTATCCGCTAAAAGAATAATAGCCCACACTTGGCTTACACGGCTTGCTGCTTTATTTAAAACGATTCCTGACTCTAACCAATTCCCCCACTGTTCTACTGGAATAAGCCCATACATGAAGAAAAAGAATATATGAACAGCAATAAACAAAATAAGATGTAAAATCCAATTTTTTATTTCCTGCTTCGCATGCGCCATCCCTGTTACTTCAAGTGGTTCTTCGATAATAGGCGCCGGTTCATTCCGCCACTTCGCAACTAATTTTTGTACATATATATCTAATTTCTTCAAATCCTTTTTCCCATAAAAAACTGCATATAATAAAATGATTACCGTAATGATTTGAAAATTAGAGAACTTCCCTGTTTGATAGTAGTCCACTACTCCTAAAGTTAAAATAAACACTTCATTTACAAGTAGCACAATCCCCATAATAAAACTTGCCTTTTTCAAGCGAAATCCATACCTTAGTAAAAAGAATCCGATAGCTGATAACCAAAATACAATCTCTGCCCCAATTAAAAAATACCAACGATATTCTGCAAGTATACTCATTTATCCCTCTCCCTTTCGTCATATATACGAAAAGCCTCATCCATATATAATAGAAGCTCTTCTTCAATTGGATACATACTCATTTTCTGTGAATCTTCTTTTGACTTTCTTACTTCCCACAATTTATCTAAAAATGCTTCATCACCATTTGCCATCTCTAAACACTTCTGCATTAATTTCTTTGTTGCGCCTTGTACCTCATCACATGATGCTTCCTTACCGTCTTTCATAAAGTTACGTAGTTGCTTTAATAAATTTACCCATTCTAAAACATTCGGGTCTTCTTCACTCATGTTCGGCAAATTATGAAGCAACTTTTGTTCTCCCTTAGAAAAAACTTCATTTTGAAACATCTCACGTATTCGCGGAGACTGTTTCGAAAGCTGAATGAGTTCAAACATAACTTTCCAATCCAGTTCTCCCTCCACATCTACTGAATAAACAACTGCCTGTAAAATACGTTCCATTCGATTAAATTTTTTCTGTTCTTCCTGTACAAATCTAAGTTGCTTTTCAAGCAATACTTTTAAATTGAGCTCATCCGTTATTAACATATTCGTAATCTCTTTTAATGAAAAACCCATTTCTTTTAAAAATAAAATTTGCTGCAAACGAACAACATCTCTCTCGCTATATAACCGATGTCCTCCATCAGTTTTCCCACTCGGCTTTAATAAATCAATTTGATCATAATAACGTAACGTCCTTACTGTAACCCCTGTTTCCCTCGTTAGTTCTTGAATTGAAATCAACTCCATCACCTCTTCTCCTTCATTATAAAAGGTGACGTAACGTAACTTTCAAGTAGTTTGTAAAAAAAATACAAAAAGCTATTTATACCTTTTGTATAAACAGCTTTTATGGAAATAACCCCTTTTGTATAGCACGCCCACAAAATAAAATAATTGCCCCTACAACAACACTTGTTGCTGTTTTATGATAATGCGCTAAAATTAATAAATAGTATGATAAACCTACAGCACCAATCATAATACATACACTTGGCACTGGATTACGAGAGAAGTTTTGTATTCCCCAAAACAAAGCAAAAATAGCCGTAGCGACACATAATACCGGTAATCCCATCCCAGTTCCCCTTTTTCTATCTATTCCTTGTTGCTAACACACTCGTCGATGCCATACTTATTAATAAACCCAAAATAGCAATATATAATAACTCATTTACATGTACTACTTGCCTATCTAAATACTTATTTACACAAAGATACATAATGAACAAAAAAACGCAGCTTGTAATACAAATCGTAAAATATGACTTCATATTGTTCACAACTCGCTCATCAATTGACGGTACTCTCTCTTCTTTCAAACGCTTCTGTTCTCTATATTCCGAAATGCCATATAAAATGACTAGTGCTACATTCGATATGAAGATCGTTCCCCACGTAATACTTAAAATCATTAAACTCACATTTAAAACAAGACCCGCTAAAAACAAACTTCCTATGAACCGTATAATATCTTACTTACTCATACATGATCAGCCTCTTTTTGATTTCTATATTTCCATTTCGGCCAATAGTTCACAAAGAAATAAACAAACTGTCCTAATACAAATAAAACAAACGGCATGCCCGCATTTCCATAAATAATTAAATTATACAAACTCCATACCGCTAAACTCATTGTTAAAAACAACCCTAAATATTTAAACGCTTTATCCGATTGAAATCTCTCAAATTCATCTTGCATTTTCATTCCTCCTATCGTTATGCTCGTTTTCCCGCCATTACTCCTATGATGAGACTACCAGCAAATAAGAAACTACATACAATGAATATTTCTGGAATCGGTATAGTAATTCGCCCTATCGCTTTGCTTGCAACAATATAAACAATAAGCAAAAGAAATGCGAATATAAATGAGACATTTACATACTTTTTTATATTTTCATTTACCCGCTCATCTATATCTGGAAGTTCTTCTTTTTTGTACTTCCGCTTTTTGTAATTCGTATACAATATCAGAAATACAATTGCTAAAATGTTACTAACTATAAGCGATAACATCGGTATGGATGGGTCCATAATACGAACTAAAACGTCCCCTCCACATAATCCTAAGACCGTAGCGATATACAACTTTTTAGTATCGTTCATTTTCTCTCCCCTTACTCCAGCGTAAATATTTCCTCCACCTTCATTCCAAAATATTTGGCGATTTTTAGGGATAACTCTAGACTTGGGTTATAGTGGTGGTTCTCAATCGCCACGATTGTCTGCCGCGTCACTTGCATCGCCTTTGCCATTTCAATTTGCGTTATATGATGTTGTTTTCGCAATTCTTTAATTTTATTTTTCACACCCATAGGCTCCACCTTCGAAAGTAAAGATATCTTTACTTTAATTATAAATATTTTCCAAATCTAAGTAAAGATATCTTTACAAAAAAAGGTAAAAAAAAGAGACATCTATAAGATGCCTCTTTTTTTGCTACATAAATCCTAACGCATACACAAGAACATACCCAAGAACAGATAAGCAAACCGAGCCAATCAACCCTGCCACAAATGCCCTACTTCCTAATTTGCGGAACGTTTTAAACTCTACATTTAAACCTAGCCCTGCCATTGCCATTGCAATAAGCATGTACGCAATTACTACAATATACCCGGCAACAACTTCTGGGATAATCCCAATCGAATGCACCGCACTCATTGCTAAAAATCCGAAGATGAACCAAGGAATCGGAAGGTCGCGCCACGATCTTTTTTCCTTGCTTTCCTCGCTCTTACCAAACCATAATCCAATTAAAATCGCTACTGGCACAAGCATCGCTACGCGCGTTAACTTCACAATAACCGCGATGTCTACAGCCGTGCTACCTCCTGGCGCTGCAGCCGCGATAACGTGAGCAATTTCGTGCAGCGTCGCACCTGAGAACACCCCGTAACCGTAGGGTGAGAAGCCAAGCACTGGGTATAATAGCGTATAAATAAGTGTAAATATTGTACCTAAAATTGCAATAATTGCTGCCCCAACTGCCGTTTCCTCATCTTTCGCTTTCACTTGCGGTGCAATTGCCACGACCGCTGCAGCTCCGCAAATTGCCGTCCCACATGCTGTTAAAATTCCAAGTTTCTGTTCTACTTTAAATACTTTCGTTAGTCCATATACAACGAAAATTGTAAATGTAATAACAACCGCTGCGATGACCAATACTTTCGGCCCCGCCTTCGCAATATCTACAAGATTTAACCGCATTCCAAGTAAAATGATCCCAAAGCGTAGCAACTTCTTACTCGCAAAGTTCGTTCCCACTATCGCTTCTTGAGGAATCCCGATTGCCGCGCGCCAAACCATCCCGATTAGAATAGCGATTACTAATTGTCCCATAATATTTAAAAATGGAAGCTCTGCTAAATATTTCGCGGCGATTGCGATTAATAACGTAATCCCAATACCTTGCGAAAATCCAAAGCCCTTCTTCTTTTGTATAACAAGTGTTTGTTCCACTTTGTACCACCCCAATAATCGTATTGGAACATGCATGTTCTTTCTAGTTACATTATAAGAGAGTTTTAATAATAAGTTTAATATCAATATTGAATCCCTATCATCAGAAATACTTATGATAAAATAAAAGCAAAAATAAAGGGGCCTAACAAATGAACGTCGACATTTTAAAGATTTTTGTTACTGTCGTTGAACAAAAACATTTTTCGCGTGCTGCGGAACTATTAAACCTTTCACAACCTGGCGTTAGTATGCACATTCGCAACTTGGAAAATGAATTTGGGACTACACTTATTCAGCGCTCCCCAAAGCACGTCCAAGTTACGGAAGCTGGAAACATATTATACATACACGCAAAGCAGATGCTCTCACTTTATGAAGATGCAAAACAGGAAATTAATGCGCTGCATAACGTCGTAACAGGAACACTTCGCATCGGCGCTAGCTTTACAATTGGCGAATACTTACTTCCAAAAATACTTGCGCGCTTTGCCAATGAAAATGCACACGTCGAAGTTCATACATTTATCTCCAATACGGAAGAAGTTTTGCAAAGCCTCCGCTCTAATCAAATTGATATCGGCTTAGTGGAAGGCCAAGTCGTGTACGCTGACGTAGATGTTGAAACTTTTATGCAAGATGAAATGAAACTCGTCGTCCCGCCAAACCACCCATTGCTCCATATCAAGGGGATTAACGAAAATGCATTGCAAGACCAAGTCTGGGTATTAAGGGAGAGCGGCTCTGGCACACGTGCCTATAGCGATCGATTTATACACCAACATCATTTAAAAATGAAACGCTTCTTTACATTTAGCAGTATTCAAAGCGTGAAGGAAGCCGTTGCAGCCGGTCTTGGCATCGCCATCCTTTCAGATTGGACTGTTCGAAAAGAACTATTAGCAAAAGAACTATTCCACATCCCTGTTCCGAACGAAGAGCTAATCCGTCCATTCTCCATCGTGCGCGGCAAATATTTTATCCCGTCTAAAGCTATTCAAGTCTTTTTAAAACACGTAGATTCTTTTGCGAAAAAACAGAGTTGACCTTCACATTAGTGTGAAGGTTTACAATACATGTAAAAGGAGTGAAACGCATTGCGAATTGGAGAGTTATCAAAAGAAACTGGGGTTAGCGAAAGGGCACTAAGACATTATGAAGAAAAGGGATTACTCCCTTCGAAACGCCTAGCAAATGGCTACCGTGATTTTGATGAAAGTGCAATCGAAAAAGTAGAGCTGATTCAAATGTACTTGCAAATCGGCTTAAATTTAGAAGAAACAGAACGCATGCTACGTTGCCTTGAAATCGAGCCCCATCTTTACGAAAATCCGTGTAGTAGTATCCTTGCACTTTACGAAGACAAACTTGATGAGGTAACGAAGCAAATCACATTACTTTCCAACATTCAAACGAATTTACAAAAACACGTTTCACTCCTAAAACAAGCAAAAGAAAAGGGATGATTACATGTTTGTTATACATGGCAGTTCAAGACAAAACGGAAATACGGAAGCTTTAACACATATGGTGATTGATGGGATTGAAACAGAACAAATTTACTTGCGTGATCATATCGTCCACCCAATCATAGATCAGCGCCATGATGTAGAAGGATTTCAACCTGTAAATGATGACTACGAGCAGTTAACCAAACGCATGCTAGAGCACGACACGATTATCTTCGCTACACCGCTATACTGGTACGGAATGAGCGGCCACATGAAGAACTTCGTTGATCGCTGGTCACAAAGCTTGCGTAATAAATCTCTTCATTTCAAAGAAAAAATGAAAGGCAAAAAAATGTACGTTGTCATCGTTGGCGGAGACAGTCCAAAACTGAAAGCATTGCCGCTTATCGCCCAGTTTCAATATATCTTTGATTTTGTTGGTTCATCATTTGAAGGGTATATTATTGGGGATGCGAATGGACTAGATGAAATCAAGAACGATGCTGAAGCGCTGGCAAAAGCACAATTGTATAATAATAAATTCAAAAATAGCACACAGAAATAAGTTTGACAAATCCATTTGTATGCGCATACAATAAAAATAATATTATGAAAGGAAGGTACTTTGACCAATGAAGTTCTAATTCTCTTATTTATTTCATCCATCACAAATAGTGAACAAAAATGATGAAAACTAGCAGAGGATTAGTCTGTCCATTTGTCGATACTTTCTTTCGATACGATCATGTAAAAAATCGTTTATTTATGTACGATTTTTACATTGAAGGGCGACATTTATCCTCTCTAGTGAAACTAGGGAGGTTTTTTTATGACTATTTTAATCGCACGTAATATCGAAAAGAGCTTTGGTGATCGCACCATATTTACGTTACCATCACTAGAAATTCAAGCAAACGATCGTATAGGAATTGTCGGAGTCAACGGAGCTGGAAAATCTACGTTATTACAAATATTAAGTAAAGAAATAGAAGCTGACAAAGGCACAGTAACTCATCATAGTTCTATCGCCATTATCCCACAGCTTAGCGAGGGGATACCGGAAACCGCTTCTTCCCTCGCTAAGGGCAAATGGAATATTTCAAACGTCGCAAATTCAATGAGCGGCGGTGAACGAATGCGCCTAAAGATCGCCCATGCCCTCGAACAAGATGCAGGCATTCTATTTGCTGACGAGCCAACAAGTCACTTAGATATGTTCGGTACAGAGCAATTAGAAAAGGCACTTTTATCTTATAAAGGTGCACTTGTTTTAATATCGCATGATCGTGATCTTTTAGATGCCATATGTACAAAAATCATCGAAGTTGAAGACGGTACTATTCAAGAATATAAAGGTAATTATTCAAACTATCGAAAGCAAAAAGAACGTGAGCGAATACAAAAGGAAGCAGAATATGATCAATATATACAAGAAAAAAATCGGTTAGAACAGTCAATTTCACAAAGAAAGCAACGTGCTTCTAGCATGACAAAAATCCCAACACGGTTCAGTTCATCTGAATCTAAACTTTATAAGTGCAGCGGGGCTCATGGGCAAGAAAATGTTAGCAAAGTAGCGAAAGCACTAGAAAAACGCCTTGAAAAGTTGGAACAGAAAGAAAAACCGAAGGACTTTTCTCAAGCTCAGTTTGACGTACAATACCACACACCAATTCATAGTAAAGCAGTTGTTCAATTTAATAAAACAACGAAGAAAATAGGCGATCGCACACTATTTAAAAATATGAATGGAACAATTGTCCCTGGGGCAAAACTTGCTATTTTAGGGGAAAACGGAAGCGGAAAAACAACTTTGTTCAAAATGCTTCTCGCGAACGAGCGTGGCATTCAGCTTTCGAAAAGTTGTAAAATTGGATACTTTGAACAAACATTATCTATTTTAAAAACAGATAAAACAATTTTAGAAAACGTTCTAGAAGAAACAAACTATACAGAATCGTTCGTTCGAACAATACTTGCAAGGCTCCTATTCCGCCGTGAAGATGTTCATAAACCTGTGCACATCTTAAGTGGTGGAGAACGCATGAAGGTTGCACTCGCAAAAGTATTTTTAGGAAACTATAATATGCTTCTGCTCGACGAACCGACAAACTATTTAGACTTGGCAACGCAAGAAGAATTAGAAAGCATGTTACAGGAGTATCCTGGTACAATACTTTTCATTAGCCATGACCGTGCCTTTATTCGTTCTGTTGCAAACCATATTCTACAAGTAGATGAGAGCGAACCAAGAATATTCCACGGCAATTACGAGCAATACACAAAAAGAACCACCCAAGCTTCTGTAAACGTTACTGAACAAGAATTATTGCGATTACAAACAAAATTAACAGAAATCATCAGCCGGATTTCTATCCCAAATCAGCATGATGACATCACATTTCTCGAACAAGAATACGAAAAATTATTAGTTCGAATTCGGCAGTGTAAAGAAGCGCTCTAATGTCTTCCCCATATATCGACGGGACCTTCCACATTTCCCAAGAAATATCGAGGCTTCGACATAGAATATCACCCTACCTATCATGTTAGACACAATAACAACAAAAAGCCGTGCACCAGCACGGCTTTTCACTTTATCCCGCTATTTGTGGGCAGTAAGACTCCCACCTCAAAATTCGGCTTGAGCAAAGAAATTAGGTGGGAGCCCTGCTGCCCGTAAACGCCCGATTGGTGAGGGCTAATAATCAGTGGGGGATGAACCCCCCACTGATTAAAGTTTCACTTTATATACGGATAGCAGTCCCGCTCACCGCAACCATTAGCATTCCTTCGCGAACTACTTCGTAGTCCACATCGATACCAACAATGGCGTTCGCATTTTTTTGTCTTGCGAGAGTTTTCATCTCTTCCATTGCAATGTCGCGCGCTTCTTTTAATTTACTTTCGTAGGCGCCTGCGCGACCACCGACAACGTCACGGACAGAAGCGAAAAGGTCACGCACGATATTCGCACCCATGATTGCTTCGCCATTAACGATATCGATATACTCAATAATTTCTTTCCCTTGAATTGTAGAAGTTGTTGTTACAATCATGCTTTATAGCCTCCCATATAAGATTTCCACTTACTTATGGTGCACTAATTCAGCAGAAATTATATTTACGAACTAAACTGCGCCTCATACAATCGGCTGTAACCCTCGCCTCGTTTGATTAGTTCCTCATGTGAACCTTGTTCTGCAATACCGTCTTTATTTACAACGACGATGCGATCTGCATTTTTAATCGTTGCAAGCCTGTGAGCGATAACTAATGTTGTACGGCCAACAGATAGTTCTGCAAGTGATTTTTGGATAGCAAGTTCTGTCTCTGTATCTAGCGCAGAAGTTGCTTCATCTAAAATTAAAATTGGCGGGTTCTTCAAGAACATACGGGCAATTGCTAAGCGCTGCTTTTGTCCTCCTGAAAGTTTCACACCACGCTCACCGATAACTGTATCTAAACCGTCTGGTTGCGAGTATATTAAGTCCTCTAGCTGAGCACGTTTTACCGCCTGCCAAATTTCAGACTCTGAAGCTTTTAAGTTTCCGTAAGCGATATTTTCACGAATTGTTCCTGAGAATAAGAAAACATCTTGCTGTACAATTCCGATTTGCTTACGAAGTGACGATAACGTCATCTCTTTGGTGTCAATGCCATCAATTTGAATTGATCCAGATGAGTGTTCATAAAAACGAGGTAATAAACTACATAGTGTTGTTTTCCCTGCCCCTGATGGTCCAACGAAAGCAACTGTTTCACCTGCATGTATTTTCAAACTAATATCGTTTAAAATCGGCTCTTTATTTTCATATCCGAACGTGATGTTATTGTATTGAATATCGCCGTGTACATGTTTAACTTCTATTGCATCTTTAGAATCTACAATATCCGGCTCTGTTTCCAGAAGTTCTACATATCTTTTAAAACCAGCGATTCCTTTCGGATAACTTTCAATAACCGCATTAATTTTTTCAATTGGGCGGAAGAAAATATTCGTTAATAAAACGAATCCAATAAATCCACCGTACGTTAATTCACCTTGCAGAACAAACCATGTACCACATATTAATACAAAGAGTGTTACAAGACGCATCAGCATATAACTAATCGATGAATTTAACGCCATAATTTTATACGCCATTAATTTTGTTGTACGGAAACGAGCATTATTTACAGCAAATTGCTCTTTCTCAAACTTTTCATTTCCGAATGCTTGTACAACGCGGATACCACCTACATTGTTCTCGATACATGCATTGAAATCAGCAACGTCTGAGAATAAACGTCTAAACGTACCTGTCATTTTTTTATTGAAGTAAAGTGCCAACCATAATAAGAACGGGATTACGAAGAATGTTAGAAGTGCTAACTTCCAGTTAATCATCATCATAAATGAAAATGCTCCAACTAAAGTCATAATGGCAATGAATAAATCTTCTGGTCCATGGTGAGCAATTTCCCCAATTTCCATTAAATCGTTTGTAAGACGTGAAATTAAATGACCTGTTTTATTATTATCAAAAAATCTGAATGATAGCTTTTGAATGTGATCAAATAATTTCTGCCTCATATCTGTTTCAATGTTAACCCCAAGCATATGTCCCCAATATGTAACGACATATTGCAAACCTGCATTTAACACATAAACTACGAACAAGCCGAAACAAGCCCATAAAATAAGCGTCCAATTTTGTCCTGGTAATAACTTATCAATAAATTGATTTACGATAAGCGGGAAACCAAGTTCGAGTAAACCTGCAATAACTGCACAGGAAAAATCGAGTACGAATAAACCTTTGTACGGTTTATAGTAAGAAAAAAATTTACGTAGCATATCTTTCCTCCCTTTTCCAAATTAAAAGACTCTCTAAATGATAACCATTATCAAATAATTATTCAAGTTATCCGTCTATGAAACTAAAAAAACCTTCATCTATATTTGATGAAGGTTTCCATTTTATTTTATATAGCTTCCGAATCCCACTCGTGCTCTTGCTGAACAAATACAACACCTAATTCATGATGTCCCCCGGCGTATAATGCTGTTTGAGCAAGACGAAGCTCACCATTTGTATCTACTACTTCTAATTTACAAAACGCTCCGGTCGTCTTCGTTTGAAGCGCGTCATAAAACTCTTCGGTACTTCTTGGAATGATTCCATTTACTTTCGTAATAACTTCTCCAGGCTTTAAATTCATCTCTGCCCCAATTGTATTAGGAATTGTATCTAACACAACAAGTCCATCATTACGTGCGGCAAAGTATGCTGGTCTTTTCTCGTCTGCAATTTTCTCTTGCATCGAGATTGTAAAGCGTCCAAGCATTGCGACTCCCATCGCGATAATTGCGAATACGTGCCACCAGTAACTTGCGATACCTAAAACGAGTACGAGCCCCGCTAAACCATAGACACGTCTTCCTGTAAATAATAAAGCTTCCGTCGGCTCATAACTTCTAACCTTTCTCATAAATCCAATTAAAAATGGAACGAGGAATAAAGAGTATGTAGTCGAACCTATTGAAACGACAGGCCACCAAGAAATAAATCCTGTCACCGCGTCTCCTGGTATAAGAATAAATACTGGTACAAGCCATAAACGATTGGATTCATGTAGTCCAATTCGTAGCCCACGCTTACCTTTGTTAATTTTTGGCGTAGAATAACGAACTGCATTTTTAGAGATTAATAAACCCTCTACAACGAGCATAACGCCTAGTAAAATAGCAAGGGATACAATCGTACCCTCTTCACCTTCTCCAAGCTGTAAGAAGGAAACTGGCATCTTAGACGATAACAACACGAGTGCAATCGCGATTCCGAAAGTATAAGCTACAGATAAATATCGATACATAGCAGTTAATCCAAATAATAACGTCCAAAGTAAAACTGCCCATAAACTCGCTTTTGAAACAACAAGCCCGAGTCCAATCGTAATAATAGATACGATTAATCCGTACCCAATACCTGCAAATAGAGTTGTTCGTAGTTCAAACCAAATATCATATACTTTAAAAGAAAAATCTTTTCGTTCTCGTAATATACGTAAGTATCCAACGAAGATACTACTAATTAAAAATACATAGACAGCAGGGTGTAAGAAAAAACGTCCAACTGCTCGTAGTATTTCAAAAAGCCATGCCTCCACGAATTCATTCACCACCATTTATATCATTTTTTCTTTTTATCTTATCATATTTAACACATAAAAAAATACAGGCATCAAAGTGCCTGTATTCTTTCTTATTTCGCTATTAATTTCAATGCCGTCTGTAATTGTAAATCATTTTCTCCAGAACGGATTTTTTCAATGATTTTAGTTTGAATCGCTTCAGCTGTCTTTTTATCGAGTTGTCCTGTTGCTTCCATCTCATTCGCATTCTGGAATGCTTTTAGTGCTGATTCTGTCTCTTTGCTAAAGTATCCATCTTCACGTCCTGGTACATATCCTAAGCTCTTAAGCATTTCTTGCGCGTGTTTTACTTGTACATCATTTGAATTGTATGAAAGTGTCTTTTCAATTTGAATTGGTGTTGCATGATAATAATCTGGTTGCTTCACTTCTACAGTTGGCGCGATTCCTTTTTTATGAATCCAATTGCCATCTGGTGTTAACCATTTAAACATTGTTAATTTAATGTTGCTGCCATCTTTAAATGGAACAGCCTGCTGAACAGTACCTTTACCAAACGTTTTTTCACCAATTAAATCGTATCCTTCTCCTTCTTTTAGCGCACCAGCTAAAATCTCTGAAGCAGAAGCACTTCCGTTATCAATTAATACTGAAATTGGATATGACTTTCTCTCTTTCAGTTCCGTAGAGAATTTCTTCTTCTCACCATTTCGCTGTTCTACTTGTAGCATTGGCTTTTTATCTGTCATGATGTCTCCTAGTATATCTTCTACACTATTTAAATAACCGCCAGGATTACCACGCACGTCAATAACTAAGCCTTTTATGTTTTTCTTCTCTAGCTCTTTTAACTGATCCTTAAATTCTTTCGCAGTATTTTCAGCGAAAGAAGTAATTTGCATATAACCGATATCTTTTCCGCTATCTTGCTTTACGGAACTAAATACAGTGAAAATCGGAATCTTTTCACGCTTAATTTTAAATTCTATCGGATCAGCCACTCCTGCGCGCTTAATTTCAATTGCAACAGTCGTTCCTTTTTTACCACGAATTTTTAATACTGCTTCTTCACGTGATAAATCTTTCACACTATTTCCATCTACAGATAAAATTTGGTCATTCGGTTTAATTCCTATCTTTTCTGCTGGTGAACCTTTAATTGGCGATACGATAATAAGCTTACCGTCCGTCTTGTTCACTTCAGCTCCAATCCCTTCAAGTTCAGGATCCAGTGACTGACTAAACTGTTTTGCCGTTTCTTTATCCATATACGTGGAATAAGGGTCCTTCAGCGTAGACAACATTCCCTGTATCGCACCTTCGACTAATTTGTCGTCTTTCACGTCTTCCACATAACGTGAATCAATTAGTGCATACGCCTCATTAATCTTTACCAAATTCCCTTGCGCTGTGCCAGCATTACCATTCGATACTGTTTGCGTTACATACGCTGGGTTTATCCCAAACCAGTACATACCACCAAACATCCCGCCAGCACCAATTAAAAATGCAACAACCATTCCAATAATTGCAACTCTACGTTTCAATGCGGAATTCCCCTTTCCAGAACACACAGGTGGTGTAGCAAAAGGCATCACACGATGTGTGATGCCTTTACCTATTTCTACTATATGATAAGCTTGTACGAATTATGTTTGCAACTTTTTATACTTTTAAGAAGCGACGAATTGACATTACACTTCCCCACATACCGATTAATGCACCGATTAACATTAATAAACCAGCTAATTGGAATACGAATGGGTTGTATGGTAGAAGCTCGAAAATTGTTCCGCCAAGTTTTTCATTAAACACACCTTGCAACGAATTATACATAACTAAAATTAGGCCAATTGGAATAATTGATCCTAATACTCCTAGGAATAATCCCTCTAACAAGAACGGCCAACGAATAAACCAGTTTGTTGCACCAACAAGTTTCATAATTTCAATCTCAGTACTACGAGCATAAATTGTAATTTTAATTGTGTTAGAGATTAAGAACATCGCTGTGAATAGAAGACCCGCAATTAACGCAATCCCGATGTTACGACCAGTTTTTACAGTATCAAATAATTTTTCAACTTGACCTTTACCGTATTGAACATTACTTACAAACTGCATTTTCTCAATCTTTTTCGCAATTGTTGCCGTATCTGTTGGTTCTTTCGCCTTTACAACAAATACGTTTTTCAGTGGGTTATCTTGCTCAAATAACTCGAACGTTTTTCCACTATCGCCTAAGCTTTTAATTAAACGTTTCAACTCTTCTTCTTTAGAAGAATATTTAATAGAATCTACTTTCGCAATTTTACTCATATCTTCTTCTAATTTCTTTTGATCAGCTTCTTTTGCTGCTGGATCAACATGCACACGAATTTCTACATCTTGCTCTACTTTCGTCGCAAAATGGTTCATATTCATAATCGCTGTCAAAAAGACACCTACAAGTAATAATGTAACTGTTACTGCACTTACAGAAGCAAATGTCATCCATCCGTTACGGGATAGATTTTTCACACCTTCTCGCAAATGTCGACTAAGGGTTTTAGCCTTCATATCCGTATCCTCCCTCAATCTCGTCTCGAACAATTCTTCCGCCTTCAATTGCAATTACACGATGACGAATTGTATTTACGATATCTGCGTTATGTGTCGCCATAACAATCGTTGTACCACGCTCATTAATACGTTTGAAAATCTTCATAATATCAAGAGCTGTTTCAATATCTAAGTTACCTGTTGGCTCATCGGCAATTACAACCTTTGGCTTATTTACAATCGCTCTTGCAATCGCCACACGTTGTTGCTCTCCGCCCGAAAGCTCATTTGGAAGTGCATCGGCACGCTCTTCAAGACCAACAAGACCTAACACTTCTGTAACGCGCTCACGAATCGCTTCCTTCTCTTCTTCAATTACTTCTAAAGCAAACGCAACATTCTCATATACCGTTAATTTAGGTAGCAATTTAAAATCTTGGAAAATTACGCCTAATTGACGACGGAAATACGGAACATCTCTTTCTGCTAATGTTTCAATTACAAGTCCATTTACATTAATTGATCCTGTAGATGGCTTCTCTTCACGATACATCATTTTAATAAATGTAGATTTTCCGGCTCCACTCGGTCCAACTACGTATACGAATTCACCTTGTTTAATGTTAACTGTGAGACCAGCAATGGCTTTCATACCATTTGGGTACTCCTTATAAACATTCGTCATTTTTATCATTATTTATCACCCAATACTTAATGATTTTTTTAGAAATACTTTTCTGTACATTTGAAAATAAAAGAAAAACCTTTATTTTCATTCGACCATTCTTGTTGAAGGTAGCTTCCATACATGCTTTTTATTAGCAACGCTACTCTATGTAATATATTTCATCAAAATTCTACAAACCCCATTGTAACATCAATCGGTTTCCAATTCGGATACAATTTTGTTACAGTTATGTTACATCCTAATAAAAGGTAAACGAGCTCATGTAATTACTTAACTCGAAACACTTTTCGGTCAAGTTATACAATCAGCTCGTTTATTAATTACGTTTCTTATTTATGCTCCGCTAACCATTCAGCTACTTTTTTCGCATCTTCACCTTGAATAATTCCTGGTGACATTGAACCGCGGCCTTTTTCAATAATCTTTTCAATCTCTGCTGCGTCATATTTCTGTCCTACTTTTCGTAAATCTGGTCCAGTTGCTCCTGATAAATCTTTAGCGTGACAACCTATACAACTTTTTTGGTAAATTTGCTCTGCGCTATCTGTGCTTGCAGATTGTTTTGATGGTTTACTCTCTTCTTTATTTCCACATGCTCCTAAAGCAAAAACGACTGACGTCCCCAGCGTAATAGCCAACAATTTCTTTTTCACTTCTATCGCTCCCCATTGTTGATATTCTTTTCATTCATAACTAGGCAATAGTTTTCATAACACATTCAATATTCATTATAAGCATTATCTTTATATAGAAAAACTAAGGTGTATTTCATATTTTTCACAAATATAGTGAGAAGCCTAATAAAATAAGCTTTCATAAATTGTTTCAATTCTGTGAACACCTTAGAAAGTTCTATAAAGAGCCTTTTTCTCCAATCAAAACTGAGAAATTCTATATAAAGTCCTACTCTATTACCTCTTTGTTTTACTATTCTCTACCTTTTACAAAACAATATACGGCATTGTATTCTACATATAATCTCATCAAAAAGAGAAGTTGTCGTTTCCAACTTCTCTTCCTCTTTATTTCATCAATATAAATAAGATAAGCCTCTTTATATCCTCTTGGACCTCAGCATGTGCCAACAATTCTGTTGGCTTTTTCTCTTATTAAATACGAGAACGTAAATACGCATCAATAAACGGATTAATTTCCCCATCCATAACTGCTTGTACGTTACCAACTTCTGTATTTGTACGATGGTCTTTCACAAGAGAATACGGGTGGAATACGTAAGAACGGATTTGGCTTCCCCATCCAATTTCTTTTTGCTCCCCGCGAATCTCATCTAATTGTGCTTGTTGTTCTTCTAATTTCTTTTGATATAATTTCGCTTTTAGCATTTTCATCGCATGCTCACGGTTTTTAATTTGAGAACGCTCTGACTGACATGTTACAACCGTATTTGTTGGTAGATGAGTTATACGAACTGCTGAATCTGTCGTATTAACGTGCTGTCCACCTGCACCACTTGCACGATACGTATCTATTTTCAAATCTTCTGTACGCACTTCAATTTCAACTTCATCATTGAATTCAGGTACAACTTCACAAGATACGAACGATGTATGACGACGACCTGAAGAATCGAACGGTGAAATACGTACAAGACGATGTACACCTTTCTCCGCTTTCAAGTAACCGTAAGCGTTATGACCTTTAATCAATAATGTAACACTCTTAATACCAGCTTCATCGCCCGGTAAGTAATCAACCGTTTCTACTTTAAACCTACGTTTTTCAGCCCAGCGCGTGTACATACGTAATAACATAGAACCCCAGTCTTGTGACTCTGTTCCACCCGCACCTGGGTGTAATTCTAAAATAGCGTTATTTTTATCATAAGGATCGCTTAATAGTAACTGCAGCTCGTACTCATTCATTTCTTGAATTAAAGTTTTCACTTCAGATTCTAGTTCCTCATGTAAATCTTCATCATACTCTTCTTTAAGTAAGTCATGCGTCATTTCTAAGTTTTCGAACGTCTCATCTAACTGACGGAACCTTCCAACCATATCTTTCAGCGCATTCGCTTCATTAATTACAGCTTGTGCGCCTTGTTGGTCATCCCAAAATCCTGCGCCCATCATCGTTTCTTCTAATTCTGCAATTTGTTTTTCCTTAGTAGGAAGGTCAAAGAGACCCCCTAAAAGCCGCTAATCTCTTAGCCATTTTTTCTAATTCTTGCCTAATTTCTACTAATTCCATTTCCTTCACCTCTATGTAATTGCTGTTACTTTCATATGAAAACAAGGGAAACTCTCTCCGCTTATTACGGAGAGAGTTTAATCCTTTTCATTATACATTTTTGATGTAAAAATTTGCAAAGCAGTCTAAATTACAGTTTCTTATTACTGCCCAATGCCACAACAGTTTTTATATTTCTTGCCACTACCACATTTACATAAATCGTTGCGTCCCATTTGGTCACCTTTTACAACCGGTTTTTTCTTCGCGTCTTCGCCATCGCTTGATGGATGAACAGCTTCACCTTGAACAACTTCTTGACGCTCTAAGTTTTGCTCAATTTCAGCTTTCATAATGTAACGAGAGATTTCCTCTTCAATAGAAGCGATCATCGACTCGAACATTGCGAATCCTTCCATTTGGTATTCACGAAGTGGATCGATTTGTCCGTAAGCACGTAAATGAATACCTTCACGAAGATGATCCATTGCATCGATATGATCTGTCCACTTCGTATCTACAACACGGAATACAACAACCTTTTCGAATTCACGCGTCTGCTCTTCAGGTAGAAGCTTCTCTCTTTCGTTATAACGCTCTAACAATTTCGCGATAATTGATTCGCTCATTTCTTCTGGAGCAAGGCGACGTAACTCTTCTTCTTTTACATCTCCTTCTTCAAGAAGGTTCGTATTTAAGTAATCGACAAGACCTTTAATGCTCCAATCTTCTTCGATTTCTTCTTGCGTATGAAGTGCAACAGCACGTTCTATCGTAGATTTCATCATACCTTCAATAATACTGCGTAAGTTCTCTGAATCCATTACTTCTTGACGCTGTTTATAAATTACTTCACGTTGTTGACGAAGTACATCGTCGTATTGCAATAGCTGCTTACGTGCATCATAGTTATTTCCTTCCACACGTTTTTGTGCAGATTCTACAGCACGAGAAACCATTTTACTTTCGATTGGCTGTGAATCATCCATACCAAGGCGATCCATCATCGCTTTCATATTGTCAGAACCGAAGCGGCGCATTAGTTCATCTTCCATTGATAAGTAGAACTGTGTTACACCAGGGTCCCCTTGACGACCAGAACGACCACGTAACTGATTATCAATACGACGACTTTCGTGACGCTCTGTACCGATAACTGCTAGGCCAACGTTTCTAATATCGTCGCCTAACTTAATATCCGTACCACGACCAGCCATATTCGTCGCGATTGTTACAGCGCCTTTCATACCAGCTTCTGCAATGATATCTGCTTCACGCGCATGGTTTTTTGCATTTAAGATATTATGACGTACACCTTTACGTGTTAACATTTTTGAAATAAGCTCTGACGTTTCAATTGCAACTGTACCAACAAGAATAGGTTGCCCTTGCTTATGACGATTTACAATATCCTCAACAACTGCATTGAATTTACCTTCCATTGATTTGAAGATTAAATCAGCACGATCATCACGAATAATATCTTTATTCGTTGGAATTACGATAACATTCATATTGTAAATACTACGGAATTCTTCTTCTTCCGTTTTCGCTGTACCAGTCATACCAGATAATTTTTCGTACATACGGAAGTAGTTTTGGAACGTAATTGTTGCAAGCGTCATACTTTCATTTTGAATTTCTACGCCTTCTTTTGCTTCAATAGCTTGATGTAAACCTTCGCTATAACGACGACCTTTCATAAGACGACCAGTGAATTGGTCTACGATTACGATTTCGCCTTCTTGTACAACATAATCTGTATCAAGGTGCATAACAACGTGTGCACGAAGCGCCTGATTAATATGGTGAAGAAGTGCTACATGTTTTAAATCGAATAAGTTATCGATATGGAAAGCTTTCTCAGCTTTCGTAATACCATCTTCTGTTAACATTACATTTTTCGTTTTCACATCAAATGAATATTCTTTTTCATTTTCTAATGTACGAACGAATGCATTTGCAAACATGTATAGCTCTGCTGATTTTTGAGCTTGTCCCGAAATAATAAGCGGCGTACGTGCTTCATCGACTAAAATAGAATCGACTTCATCGATGATAGCAAAATTAAGTGGACGCTGAACGCACTGCTCTCTATATAACACCATGTTGTCACGTAAGTAATCGAACCCAAGCTCGTTATTTGTGCTATACGTAATATCAGCAGCATAAGCAGCTTGTTTCTCTTCACGTGACATACTATTTAAGTTAATCCCTACAGTTAGGCCAAGGAACTCATGAAGTTGTCCCATTTCGCTCGCATCACGTTGCGCTAAATATTCATTGACTGTAACAACGTGAACACCTTTTCCTGTTAATGCGTTTAAATATACAGGTAAAGTAGATGTTAACGTTTTACCTTCACCTGTTTTCATCTCAGAGATATTTCCTTCATGTAAGGCGATACCACCCATTAGCTGTACGCCATATGGACGCATTCCAAGAACACGATTCGCTGCTTCACGAACAACCGCAAAAGCTTCAGGAAGTAGATCATCTACTGTCTCACCTTTTGTTAGACGTTCTTTAAATTCAATCGTCTTTCCTTTTAATTGTTCATCAGTTAGCGGCTTAATAGATGATTCTAATGCATCAATTTGCTCCACTGTCTTCTGCATACGTTTAATTTGGCGTTGGTTGACATCAAATACCTTTTTTAAAATACCGATCATAGGAAATACGCTCCTCTTTTATTAAAATAAAACTTCCGATTGCTTTCTTTTTCTCTTTACAATCAGTCGTTATAAAAATCAAATTTATGTTATGCCAATTTTTCTCCTAATTTAAAAAGCTAAAATGTATAAACCTAATGATAATTGTAACACTTGTCTTATAACTATGACAACAATCGTCCAAATGTCGAGCCGTAGATTCAGAAAAAGTTTTTATTTTATTTTATTTCTTCCAACAAACTACTATCTCTTCGTTACAAATTTTGTATTAAATCTAAGTAGTATTCTTTCAAGTTCTCTTTTAAAGAAGATGGCTCAATTATTTTTATAGTTTTACCAAAACTAGCTAGATATGAAATGAAAGAAATAGATCCGAATTTCACGTATAAAGAAAGCCAAGAACATTATATTACCCATTCCGTTTTACAAATTGGCACTAATAAAATTATGATTGCAGAACAGGCAGTGGATTCCACACGCCCTTGGCAATTAAGTAATAGCTCATCATTATGCATTCAATCTAAAGATTTCCAAACCATTGAAGCACTCTATCACAATCTAATTCAACATGATGAGGTTTATATTTTAACACCTTTTGAAAAAAACTCCTTCAGCCCTGGTTACGCCATTGTGCGAGATCCTTTTGGAATAGTAATACAATTGACCGTTACAAAACATGACTTCTAAATTTCATTACGAATAAGCCATTTAAATTCATATCAATATTACAAGATAGGAAGGCAAAAACATATAAAAAAAGCGCAGCCATTTCGGCTGCGCTTTTGAATGATTATTTAGTTTCGATTAAACCATATTTCCCATCTTTACGGCCATATACAACATTAGTTTCATTTGTATCAGCATTTGTGAAGACGAAGAAACTATGTCCTAGCATATCCATTTGCAAGATCGCTTCTTCAACGTCCATCGGTTTTAAATCGAATCGTTTTGTACGTACAAGTTCTAATTCATCCTCTTCTACCGCATCCAGAACAGCTACTGCTTCTGGAAGGATAAAGTTAGTTTTCACAGAACCTTTCTCACGTAATTTACGGTTTACTTTTGTTTTATGTTTACGAATTTGTCGCTCAATTTTATCAACTACTAAATCAATCGCAGCGTACATATCGCTATTTGTTTCTTCTGCACGAAGTAATAAATCTGTAAATGGAATTGTTACCTCGATACGTTGCTTGTCAGAGTATACTTTTAAATTAACCTTAATCTCTGGGAATGTATCAAAATAACGTTCTAATTTACTTAGTTTTTTCTCTACATATTCCTTTAATGCTGGAGTTACTTCAATATTTTCACCACGAATGTTGAATTTCATAGATGAATTCCTCCTTTCAAGCCTATGTACTATAATTTCGACATTGGCTTAAAAACTCCTTCTAATTTTTTTGAAAAATTAGTGAAATTGCGATTTTTTTATCGTTTTTTGTTGAAATGAAAAGATGCATCGTTTCTATCTTTATTTTATCCTATTAACATCATGAATAACGAATGTAACTGTGGACAATTAGTTACAGAAAAGAAACAACTTTTTGACAACTTACCCACAACAAAAAAGCCCTTGTTACGAGCAAGAGCTTTCGCCATCTATATAATGCTGCTAAAAATACAGCTCTATCTTTTCCAAAAACTTAATTTTTACAGTTTCACAACATTATCCGCTTGTGGCCCACGTGCTCCATCAACAATATCAAACTCCACTTGTTGACCTTCTTCTAACGACTTATACCCATCTTGTTGAATAGCAGAAAAATGAACAAACACATCGTCACCATCCTCACGCTCAATAAACCCAAATCCCTTTTCTGCATTGAACCATTTTACTCGTCCTTGCATGTTCATTCCATTCCCTTCACTCTTAAAATCAGGGCATTCGCCCCATATTCTGACTATAGCGAATGACAAGACTGTAAGTCAAAGAAGACCTGTCGTCTTTTTATTACTCCTTTCGACATTCACATATTAACCTCTGCAAAGCGTCAAACAAGAAACCTCTCTCGCTCCTCGATCATACAAAAGGCTTCCAATTTGCCTAACAGTAATTCCTGTCGTATACACATCATCCACGATTAAAACATGTTGCTCATGAAACATCTCTTCTCCCTGAAAATAAAAAGGATTAACTCCCGATATCCTTTCTTTACGCTTCTTCTTACTTTGTTTTTCTGTTTCTATTCTTCTTAATGATGTACAAAACATTTTGATAGGCAAACAAGAAGCTAGTAACTCCGCTTGATTAAAACCACGCTCGTATTCTCGCTCTTCACTAAGAGGAACCGGAATTGCAACTGAAACATTCGCAAAATATTTTTGAAAAAGACTTCGAAAAGGCTGATGAAAAATATGCACTAATTCAGCATCTCCTCGAAATTTAAACTGTGCTAATATTTCTTTCATCCCTTCATCATACACATGCAACGAACGATTTATGAGAGACGGAAACCCCTGCTCGTTCGTCCACCTTATGCAGTCCATACAAATATCCCCGTTTTTATATTCAGCTGGTACAAGTTCTAAAGGCCGACCACACTCCTTGCAAATATCTCCTATAATATAGGAAAGTTTTTGCTCACATCTATCACATATATACTTTTTATGAGGCTTAACAAAAAAAGTGTACCAACTAATCGCATATGAAATATACTCATCACAAAGTAGACAATGCATCAATCTATCAATCCTTGTTCTTTAGCATTCTTATTCATACTTTGAATATGTTTTTTCGCACGCACCATCGCCTCTGTCTTTCCATAATGAAAATAGATAACATCTCCATGCGGTTCATCAGAGCTTCTGCCAGCACGCCCTGCAATTTGAACGAGAGCACTTTCTGAAAATATTTCTTCCTCAGCTCCTAAAACTGCAACTTGTAAATTTTTCACAGTTACTCCTCGTTCCAAAATCGTCGTTGTAACTAATAAAGGGATTTCTCCTTTTCTGAAAGCTGCTACCTTCTCTTTTCTCGCCGAATCTTCTGCATGCACACCGTCAATTTGATTGTTTAATGATTTTAATAACTGGCTAATTTCTTCTACATATCGCACATGAGGAACAAATAGAAAAATGGGGTATCGTTTCGATAAGTACAGATTTAACCATTGTAATAAAGCACGAGGAATTTTTTTACGTATAAGACCCTTTTTCCAATTTCCGCACCACCGAAATATCGGAACTGGCAATGGATGACGATGGTATCGTCCTGAAATAATAACCCCTTTTTGCTTACCACTTCGCAACTTACGCTTCCACTTTTCATCTGGAGTTGCAGTTAAATAAATACGTGCTGCCTTCTCTTTCATCGCTTCGTTTACTGCATACTGCAACATCTTATCTGCATGATACGGAAAAGCATCTATCTCATCTACAATCATGACATGGAACGCCCTATAATAACGTAACAATTGATGTGTAGTTGCAACGATTAACGCCGCATCTTTTTCTCGGTCTAAACTCCCTCCGTATAAAGCAGCTACATTTATATTTGGAAACACTTCTTGTAATCTTGGTGCTAATTCAAGTACAACGTCCGTTCTCGGCGTTGCAATACAAACTCTTTCTCCCTTTTGTAGTGCCTCTGCAATTCCGCGAAACAACATTTCTGTTTTTCCAGCCCCGCACACCGCCCAAATAAAAAATGATTCTTTCTGCTTAACAGCGTCAACGACACTTTGCGCAGCTAACTCCTGACCGTCAGACAAAATGCCTTCCCACTGTAACGGATTCAAATAACTTTCTCCGCTTATTTCAGCAATCCCGCGAACAAGTACAGTACATTCACTTACCCTGCCCATCGTTATACATTTCCGGCAATACGTACATACTTCATTGCACCTTTTACATAGCAATGATGCAAATAGTCGCTGCTCTATATTTCCGCAGCGCTGACACATATATTTTGAAGACTTCTTAATTACCCCTTGTACACAAACGACGTCTCGATTCCTTTTCAAATGATCCAATTTATCCTGCAAATCTGAAGAGAGTTCTTCTAACAGTAACTGTCTACCAGCTAACATCATCAATAGCCACCTCCAGCACTACTATAAATCCTGCTCTTTATCTCGTAAAAACTCAAAAAAGCCGATAACCTACTTATAAAATAGTAAGCTATCGACTTTATACACGTTTTTTATTCAATTATAAATCCTATAATCTACCGTAACCTAAGAAATGTTTTTGGTTGTAGCTACTGCTTAAGCTAGCGTAAGCAATCCCTTTATCACCAGCATGAATCATTTGGTCGTTACCAACGTAAATACCGATGTGAGATGGACCTGCTTTATAAGTACCTTGGAAGAATACTAAATCTCCAGGTTGTGGGCTACTTACTTTCGAAACTGAGTTCCAGTAACCTGCAACGTCTTGACGACCTACACCATAAATGTAAGAAATAAATCCACTACAGTCAAAACCACCGTTTGATGGAGATGCACTTCCCCAAACATATGGCTTACCTAAGTATTGTTGCGCTTTACCAATTACGCCAGGAGCCGGAGTTGGACCTGGTACTGGCTCTGGTTTTTTATTTTCTTGTTTAGGTGTCTCTTTTTTAGGCTCTTCTTTTTTAGGCTCTTCTTTTTGAGCTTGTCCACCATTGTTTGCTGGAGCGGCTTGCTCTGCTGGCACTGCAGCAGGTGCTTGTTGAACTTGTGCTTCTTTAGCAGCTTGCTCTGCTTGTTTTTGAGCAGCAGCTTCTTGTGCAGCTTTTTCTTGCGCTTCTTTTTCAGCGATTTGTTGTAATTTTAATGCCTGTTGTTCAAGCTCTTTCAATTGACCTTCCGTACTTGTCATTGTAGTTACAACTGTATCCATTTTACCGCTTAAATCGTTTACTGCTGTTGCTTTTTTCTCTTTTTCAACGTCAAGTTCTTTCTTAGCAGTTTCAATTTGAGCTTGTGCTTCTTTTAATTCTTTTTGTTTTTCTTTTACTGTCTCAACATCTTTTTTCACGCTCGTTTGATCTTCTTGTTGTGTTTTCATGATATCTTCGTCAGATTCCATAATTTTAGACACAGAAGCTAAACGATCAACTAAATCTGCAACGTTTTTAGAGTTTACAAGAACTTCTGTTACAATGTTCGTATTTGGCTGTTCTTGTAGTGCAACTAAACGTTTTCTTAATAACTCTTCACGTTTTGCAATCTTTGTTTGTAGTTCTGCAATATCTTTATTTTTATTTTCGATTAATTGCTCAGTATCAGAAACTTTTTTTGTTGTTTCATCAAGTTTTGAAGCGTTCTCTTGAACAGACTTATCCAAACCTTGGATTGTTTTGTTTAAGTCATTCATTTGTTTTTGTAATTCATCACGTTCTTGTTGTTGTTTATGTAAAGTATCATTTTGTGTGTTAATTTGTGATTTCACGTCAGAAATTTTATCTTCTGCAAATACATTTGGTGTTAGCCCAGAAAACATTAACCCTGCAACTAATGCGCAAGATGCCATTTTTAGCTTTTTCATTTTATTTTTTACACCGCTTTCTTTTTTTCATTTTCCGTATATAACCTATTAAAATTTATACCATAATTCGGGAGTTTTTTTGCTAATGTTACGGTTTTGTAAAATAAATGTAATATTAAATTTATCTCTATAGCAAAGTATATCTAAATTTGTATATATATGTAGAATTTCAAGAGCCTTACACCGTTTTTTATAGGATTGAAAAAAAACGTAAGGGAACCCCTTACGTTTTGAAAATACTCCAATATGAATGAAATAGAAACATTACTTCATCCATTTCTCAGCCCAATTTTGGACCTCATCCATAACACTTTCCAACGCTTTCCCTTTATCAGTTACACCGTACTCTATTCTAACTGGTACTTCTGGGTAAACATTACGAACTACAATACCTTCGCCTTCTAATTCCTTTAAACGTTCTGACAACATACGATCGCTCATATTCGGTATAATATCTGCGATTTCTCTGAAACGTTTCGGCTCTTCGAGCAAAGATTTAATAATTAAGCCAGTCCATTTCTTACTAAGCATTGTAAAAGCTGACTCAAACTTTGGACATAAACAAGAATTATGCTCCATATGTTTCACCTCTCTTCTATTATAATATAGTTTCTTGTAAAAAGTAAGTAATAAAACTTTCCTCATTATTTAATTTTACATACATTTTACCATTTCCAAATATTAACTTGTCAAATCCCCGTAAAAAAACCCTCTTCAAGTAAGAGAGCTTTTATATCTTTATCACTTCGTATACCAACCTAAACCAAGCGCACCTTCACCTAAATGCGTCCCAATTACAGCTCCGAAATAACTCGTACGAATTGTAACATGAGGGTATATCTCTTCTAATTCTTGTTTCCATTCATTAGCTTCCTCTTCACGATTCGCATGAATAATAACAGCTTCCATAGGCACACCTTTATTCGCCTGCTCATCAAAGATTTCAACGATACGCTTTAACGCTTTTTTACGCGTACGAATTTTTTCGAATGGAATAATTACTTTATCTCTAAAGTATAATACTGGTTTTACTTGTAACAAACTACCGATGAAAGCTTGTGCACTATTTAATCTTCCACCACGTTGTAAATGATGTAAATCATCCACTACAAAATAAGCATCCATCGTTTTCTTCATTTCATCAAAGCGAGCGATAATCTCTTCTGGGGCTTTCCCTTCACTTACTAATTTTGCCCCTTCACGCACGTAAAACCCTTGTACTTCACAACTAATTTCAGAGTCGTACGTATATACATCAATACCATCTACCATCTGTCCAGCTGCCGTTGCTGTTTGATATGTACCACTAATTCCACTGGAAAGGTGAATGCTAATAACTGCATCATATTCTTTAGATAACTCTTCATATAACTCTAAAAACTTTCCAATTGCTGGTTGCGAAGTTTTCGGAAGTTCCTCTTGTTCACGTACCTTTATATAAAAATCATTTGCTGAAACTTCAGCCTCTTCTTGATAAGATTCCGTTCCAAACACAACGTTTAATGGAATCATATATATATTGAGTTCGTCACGAATATGCTTCGGTATATATGCTGTACTATCGGTAACAATAGCTGTTTTCATTTTCGTACCTGCCTTATAAAAAATTTTTATCCCCTAATTTTACACGAAAACTAGAAAAGGTGCATCCATACATAAAAATGCCGGTTAGAAACTACAATCACTCGTTCGACAAATTACAACAAAAAGATAAAATACTCACCAAAAATTTCAACATATTTGTAAAAAATGTTTGAATATAAAAACGCTCGCTTTTAAAATGTAAAGTACTAGTTATTTTGAAAGATAGGGGCGTATACCATTGTTATTACAATATTTAACAATAAAAGGCTATGGAGAGCACGAAATTGTGATTCAAAAATCAAGATTCATTTGCTATGTGAATCGCGCCACAACGGAAGAGGAAGCTCAAACATTTATACAAAAAATAAAAAAACAGCATTGGAATGCAACACATAATTGTTCCGCATATTTAATCGGTGAACAAGATCAAATTCAAAAGGCAAACGATGACGGCGAACCGAGCGGCACAGCTGGTGTACCTATGTTAGAAGTATTAAAAAAGCGAGGTCTAAAGGATACTGTCGTTGTCGTCACGCGCTATTTTGGTGGCATTAAACTTGGTGCTGGTGGATTAATTCGTGCATATGGAAAATGTACAAGTGAAGGACTTAATCACGTAGGCGTTGTTGAGCGAAAACTAATGCGCGTTATGGAAACAGAAATTGATTACACATTGCTTGGCAAAGTTGAAAATGAATTACGTAATTCAGAATATAACATTAAAGATATACATTATCTAGAAAACGTCACATTCGATACGTATGTAGAAGAAAATCGAAAACAAACATTTACAGATTGGATGATTGAATTAACAAACGGGAAGTGTACAATTAAAGAAGGAGATATGTTGTACTTAGAACAAGGTGTTATCTAAGAATAGCTAACTTATCGCCTTTAAAGATTAATGTAGTGAATTAATTCCCTACAAATGAACTAAGGAGATTATATATGGAAGAACGTTATTATCATCTCCAAAATAGCAGAATAAAAAAGAAACGTAGAAGAAAGTTTTTCTTCTTTCTTATTTTCGCATTTTTATTTGGTAGCGTAGGACTTTATATGTTAAATTCCTACACTTCTCTCATGGGGATGTACAGTGGATTTAGCCGTGAAAAATCTAAATTACGAGCAGAAGATGTGGAAATCACAAAAAAACCTTTCACAATACTAATTATGGGTATTGAGGATTACGCAACAGATGGTCAAAACGGCCGAACAGATTCACTCATGTTCGCGACAGTTAATCCCAACTCAAAAAAGGTTTCACTTATGAGTATCCCACGCGATTCTCGTGTTAAGATTGTTGGCAAAAATAAAGAAGACAAAATTAACGCTGCCCATGCTTACGGTGGAGAAAAAATGGCAATCGACACCGTCGAAGAGTTTTTAAAAGTTCCTGTTGATCATTATATTAAAATTGATTTCCAAGGATTTAAAGGTATCGTTGATGCTGTTGACGGTATTACCGTTGATGTCCCCTTCGATTTCTGGGAACGCTCTGACGTGGATTACTATAAAAAAATCCAATTTAAACAAGGTCAACAGAACTTAAATGGTGAAGAAGCACTCGCATACGTCCGTATGCGAAAGCAAGATCCTAACGGTGATTATGGTCGAGCTGCTAGACAAAGACAAGTACTGGCTGCTGTTGCCCAAAAGCTAAACTCTGCTTCTACCGTATTTAAAATTAAAGATTTAACAAAGGTAGTTGGAAAATATATAAAAACCGATATTCCTATTTCAGACGGACTTGCTCTTTACAATAAAATCTCTGGATTCGACCCTTCTACAATACAAACGTTAAAACTTGAAGGAGAAGACAGAAAAATTGGCGGTATTTATTACTTCCTTCCAGATCCAATCAGTGTAGAGACTGTACGTAACGAAATTGAAAAGGAAATAGGAGAAAAAGCAAAAGTTCCAACAGAGACTACGAAAAATGAGAATACAAATTCCGATTCAAATTCTAACTCCAGCGCAAAAGCAAAGAAGGAGCCGAGTGAGAACAAAACACCACCTCCTCCTCCCCCTTCTACAAATGCTCATGCAGAGTGGATTATGAGGAATCATGAATAAAAAAAGAGCCAAATCGTATACGATTTGGCTCTTTTTATTTCACGCAATTGTTGTTACTTCTTAAAGTGTTGTAAAATCGCTTCTACAATACGCTCAGATGCACGACCATCGCCGTAAGGGTTAGATGCTTTCGTCATCTTATCATGAGCTTCTTTATCAGATAACAACTCATCAGCAAGACCAAAGATTGTCTCTTCATCTGTTCCTGCTAATTTCAGCGTACCTGCTTCGATACCTTCTGGGCGTTCCGTCGTATCACGAAGGACAAGGACTGGCACACCTAGTGATGGTGCTTCCTCTTGTACACCACCAGAATCAGTTAACATTAAGTATGAACGAGCTGCAACGTTATGGAAATCAATTACATCTAACGGCTCAATTAAATGAATACGGCTATGCTCGCCTAAAATATCATTCGCTATTTCGCGAACAACAGGATTCATATGAACAGGGTATACAACTTGTACATCTTCGTGCTTATCAACAAGACGCTTAATTGCACGGAACATATTGCGCATTGGTTCTCCTAAATTTTCACGACGGTGTGCTGTCATAAGTACAAGACGATCATTTCCAAGTTTCTCTAACACCGAATGGCTATAAGTTTCTTTTACAGTTGTCTTCAGTGCATCGATCGCTGTATTTCCTGTTACGAAAATGCGTGACTCATCTTTATTTTCTTTTTGTAAGTTCGTTGCTGATTTTGTTGTAGGTGAGAAATGAAGATCCGCCATTACACCTGTTAGTTGGCGATTCATCTCTTCTGGATATGGAGAATACTTATCCCATGTACGAAGTCCTGCTTCAACATGTCCTACTGGAATTTGATTATAGAAAGCAGCTAAGCTTGCAATAAATGTCGTCGTTGTATCACCATGCACAAGTACGATATCAGGCTTCGCTTCTTTCATTACTTTATCTAAACCTTCTAAACCACGTGTTGTAATATCGATTAACGTTTGACGATCTTTCATGATATTCAAATCGAAATCTGGCGTAATTCCAAAGATATTTAATACTTGATCTAACATTTGACGGTGTTGTGCTGTTACAGTCACAATTGATTCAATCTTTTCTGGGTGCTTTTGCAACTCTAATACAAGAGGGGCCATTTTAATTGCTTCTGGTCGTGTCCCGAAAATTGTCATTACTTTTAAACGTTCAGTCATTTCATTGCCTCTTTTCTTTCACTAGTTAAAACTTCTATTATCGCATATAAAAATATGCATGTGAAAATACATTTTTTAACGAGCCTGAGAAACATTACTATTACAGACGTCTTTTCGCCCAACTGAGTAATAATCTAATCCATGCTTCTCGGCATCCTCATTAGTATAACAATTTCTCCCATCAAATAGAATAGGTTCCCTCATAAGCTGTGCATACTTTTCTAGCGGATAATTTCGAATTGATTCCCATTCTGTTACGATAAAAACTGCATGCGCCTCTCTAATCGATTCATCTATACACTCAGCGTATCGTATCGTATTTCCAAATAAACTTCTTACATTTTGAATAGCTTGTGGGTCATATAAAACCACATCCGCACCCATATTAATTAATTCTTCTATCATAATAAGAGATGGTGCTTCCCTAATATCGTCAGTATTCGGTTTGAATGCTGCACCAAGAACCGCAATTCGCTTCTTCTTCATACCTATAATTTTCTTCGCTTTTTCAACTAACAACAACTGTTGTTTATTATTCACTTCAATGACTGCTTTCAACAAGCGAAAATCATGAGAAACATTCCCTGCAATTTGCACAAGTGCTTTCGTATCTTTTGGAAAACAAGATCCTCCATATCCGATGCCTGCATTTAAAAAAGATGCACCAATTCTCTTATCCATCCCCATCCCTGTAGCTACATCTACTATATCTGCACCCACTTGCTCACATATATTAGAAATTTCATTAATAAAACTAATCTTCGTAGCTAAAAAAGCATTAGATGCATATTTAATCATCTCAGCACTTCGAATATCTGTAATATACGTTTGTAAGCTTAATTTGCTGTACAAATTCTCTACTTTCCTTGCCGCTTCTTCACTACATGATCCAATTACGATACGATCACCATGAAAAAAATCATAAATACCAGAACCTTCTCTTAAAAACTCTGGATTCGATACAATATATAATTCATGTCTACCTTGTAGTTTCCCCTCAATCCATTCTCTCATTACATCATTTGTCCCTACAGGAACCGTACTTTTCGTAACAACAATAATATCGTTATTCACATATGTTCCAATATCATCACAAGCACTACGAATATACGTTAAATCTGCTGTTCCATCTAATAAAGATGGCGTTCCAACTGCAATAAATATAAACTCTACATCATTAAATGCCGTTGATTTACTTGCTGTAAAAGTTAAATGATTATTCTCGTATGCTTCATTTATTAATTCATTTAATCCACATTCATAAATAGGTAACTCGCCTTGTTTAATCCGTTCAATTTTCCCACTATTTATATCGAAACATGTGACTGAATGTCCCAATCTCGCCAATCCTACTCCTGTAATCAATCCAACATATCCGGTACCTATTATCGTAATTTTCATTTTCTTTTCGCACAGGAATATACATAAGAAAATATACGAATACACAGAACTCCCCCTGCGCTTCCCCCTCTCACACTAAGAATGAGAAAACTCTTTCACTTCTTTATTATATGAATCGTTTTTTTATTATTTTTTAAGATTTTGTAAAGTTAAATGATGCAATATATACAAAATGTAAATTCCCACAATTTAACACGGAACTTACTCATTTTACGTGCAACACTTATAATACTGAAACAAAAGTCATCGCTATATGAGAGGGGAGTACAATGTCATATTACAAGACACAATATGAGATCAACCTTCTCTAAGGACACAACATTCCATATCCAATTGTCATATATTCTATTCACTGCCCTTTACAGCCAAAAGAAAAAAAGATTGAATTCTAATCTTTTTGTGATACCATATGTTATGAGCCTGTAAATAAACATCATAATTTTCAGATAAATAAGATTGAAAAAATTACGTTAAACTATAAAGGGTGGGGTATTAATGGACTCACAAGTGATTTATGCCATTTTGGCATCTTTCATCACTGTACTCGTCGTTACTCCTTTAGTTATTAAATTAGCTTTCAAAATAGGAGCAACAGACAAGCCAAATGCGCGTAAAGTACACCAAAAAATTATGCCTCGTCTTGGCGGGTTAGCAATTTTCATCGGTGTAGCCGTAGGATTTGTTGTCGGTGGATTGTACGAACAAAGAATGTTATCGATAACTTTAGGTGCTATCATCATTGTTATCATCGGGATTTTAGATGATATGTACGAACTATCTGCGAGGGTAAAATTCGGTGGACAACTATTAGTTGCCATCATGATTGTCAAAAGTGGATTATTAGTGCAAGTATTATATATTCCAATTTTCGGAGATACTGAACTCGGATGGCTTGCTTATCCAATTACTGTATTTTGGATTGTAGGTATTACAAATGCCATCAACTTAATTGATGGATTAGATGGATTATCCGCAGGGATTTCATCTATCGTACTTGCAACGCTAGCATATATGGCCTTCACTAGCCCATGGGGTACTGGAGCAGCTATTATATTACCTCTAGCACTGATTACATTAGCAAGTACAATTGGATTTTTATTCTACAACTTCCATCCAGCAAAAATTTTCATGGGAGATACAGGAGCACTATTTTTAGGATACTGTATTTCTGTTATATCGTTACTTGGATTATACAAAAGCGTAACGTTATTCAGTTTTATCGTTCCAATCATTATTTTAGGTGTACCTATATTTGATACGACATTTGCAATTATCCGCCGTATCGTAAATAAAAAGCCTATTTCAGCACCTGATAAATCGCATTTACATCACCGTTTGCTTGCAATGGGATTCTCTCATCGTAAAACGGTACTAATTATTTACGCATTGGGTATTTTCTTTAGTGTAAATGCAATTATTTTCAGTAGTGCAACATTATGGTTATCCATTATTCTTCTTTTCATTTTAATCTTCTTTACAGAAATCATTGCTGAAGTAATCGGTCTTGTACACGAACGTTACAAACCAATTATTTCCTTCTATAAAAAAGTGAAAAAACGCGAAGACTAATTGTAGTATAGCCTTTACTATTATGAAATATTCAAATAGCATCCTCTTTTCATAAGAGGATGCTATTTTTTATTTTTTAATCCTTATTCCCCATTTCCAAAATATAGATTGTTTGAGAGTGCCTCTATTGGAGAAAGATATACGTATAACGAAAAAAGTATCAAATTTTCATTTTTACATCTTGATTGTCAAACTGAGGGTGAATGTTATGATCAAGCGATTACTTCAATGTATAATTTTATTTTTAACTATTACTATGTACGCATCATCGAATACAAAAGCAACTACAGACATTCAAGTAAAAGATTACCAAAGTACTCAAACTACCTCTCCTACAACAAAAATTGCGTACTTAACATTTGATGACGGACCAAATAAATACACACCACAAATTTTAAATATTTTAAAAGAGAAGAACGGAAAAGCAACTTTCTTCGTTATTGGCGGAAAGGTGCCACATTATAAAAAAACGATGGAGCGATTGATTAAAGATGGACATTATATCGGTCTCCATAGTATGTCACATGATGTAAAACGTCTTTATACTGGCGATCCATCTGTTTTAATTGCAGAAATGGAGCAAACCCAAAACATTGTCCAGCAAGTTACACATTTAAATACACATCTCGTTCGGGTCCCATACGGTAGCATGCCTTACTTAAAAAAGAATTACCGTGACGCACTCGTATCTGCCCAGTATAAAATGTGGGATTGGACAATTGATACATATGACTGGAAAAGCTATGATAATCCTTCCGCAATACTAGAAAGAGTACGAAATCAAAGCGATGAACAAGTAGAGGTTATTTTAATGCATGATTCTAGTGTCACAGTGCAAATACTCCCAAAAGTAATTGATTATTTACACTCACAAGGATATAAACTACTTCCCTACAATCCATCTTCCCATCTTGAAGTGAATTTTTGGAAAGACACAAGATTGTAACAGCTTTAGTGCCTATGTACTAAAGCTGTTTTACCCCGCTATTTGCCGGCCAGTAAGACTCCCACCTCAAAATTCAGCTGGAACAAAGAAGTTAGGTGGGAGTCGGGCTGCCCGTAAACGCCCGATTGGTGAAGGCTAATAATCAGTGGGAATGAACAAAAACCCCACTGATTAAAGTTTCACTTTATTTTTCTCTTCCCACACTTCTCATTTTTGTGTAGAATTTTAAATAGTGATGAAGTTTCGAGGTGAATAGAAATGAAACGAATAGATCTCATTTTTAACGCAATACAAAAAGGGAATTATACAGAAGGTATAACAGCATCAGAACTCGCTACACTTCTACAGCTAGACCGTGCAAATGTTAGTAGCGATTTAAACAAGCTTGTGAAAGATAATCGTTTATTAAAAACGATTACACGCCCTGTCCGTTTTTATATAGAAACGAACACTTCATTGGAAACGCATTCAACAAAGGGCACTTCATTAGATACATTTGCTATTGAAAATACAAGCCTAAAAATTGCAATTGAAAAAGCAAAAGCTTCTATTCTCTATCCTCCAAACGGTATGCATACTTTACTACTTGGAGAAACAGGTGTCGGAAAATCGATGTTCGCTTCTTTAATGCACGAATACGCAATTGAAGTGGAACAACTTCCAAAAGATGCACCTTTTATCGTCTTTAACTGTGCTGATTATGCAAACAATCCACAACTACTACTTGGACAGTTATTTGGGATAAAAAAAGGAGCTTACACAGGTGCCAGTGATCAAAAAGGGTTAATTGAAAAAGCACATGAAGGAATCCTCTTCTTAGATGAAGTACATCGCCTTCCTCCAGAAGGACAAGAGATGCTCTTCACATTTATTGATCGCGGAGTATACCGCCGCCTTGGAGAAACGGAAAATGAACGTAAAGCACGAGTGTTGATTATTACTGCAACAACCGAAGAACCAAATTCATTTTTATTAAAAACATTTACAAGACGTATTCCGATGACCGTTACGCTTCCACCACTTCGTGAGCGAACACATAAAGAACGGTTTGCTTTACTACAACTATTTTTTACAAATGAAGCAATTCGTCTAAGGAAAGAGATTCATGTTAGTCCAAATACAATGCGTGCTTTCGTCTTTTACAATTGTCCAAATAACATCGGTCAATTGAAAACGGACGTACAAATTGCCTGTGCGAAAGCTTATTCTGATTTCGTAACAAAAAAACGTGATTCTGTCTGTGTTTCAAGTACAGATTTACCTTGGTATATGAAAGAAGGATTATTTATTGAAAGAAAGAGCCGTCATCTATATCAAATACCAAATGAAACATTTGTATTTACAGGTGATGAAGGTTGGAGTAAACATACAATAAAACCCGAAGGAAGTCGCTCTTCTATTTACGATTATATTGATTATAAATATGAAGAACTTCAAGCACGCGGCATTGAAGAGGAAGAATTAGAATTACTAATAGAAAATGATATTCAAAGCTTTTTCGTCCAATACTTTAACCAAATATCTAAAAAAACAAGTCATGAAAATGTTTTTAAAATTGTGGATCGTAATATCGTTTCCGTATGTGAAAAAATTGCGGAACTAGCTGAAAAATATTTATCTAAAACTTTCGATGAAAAAGTATTTCTCGCTTTAAGTTTACATGTACAGACAACTCTACAACGTTTACAGGGCGGGAAACAAATTCACCACCCACAATTAAATCAAATTCGTACGAAATATAAAGAAGCTTTTTCCGTAGCTATGCAATGTATTCAGCTATTAGAAGAAGAATTACAAATAACAATACCTATTGATGAAGCTGGCTTTTTAACAATGTTCTTCGTTGTTGATCCAATTCCTGCCTCACAAACAGAAGTAAAAGTATTAATATTAGCACACGGTAATGGTATCGCAACAGAAATGGCAAACGTTGCAAACGAACTTCTCGGTATTGATGAAGTAACTGGTATCGATATGCCCTTGCATGAATCACCAAAAGACTTCTTAGAGCGTGTTAAAGTGTATATGAAAACACTTCAAAATGTAAACGGGCTTCTCTTACTTGTTGATATGGGATCTCTCGCTTATATTGGTGATATATTAGAAACTGAATTCAAAATTCCTGTACGTGTTCTTTCCATGACGAGCACACCACACGCACTAGAAGCAGCTCGAAAAGCTCAGCTTGGCTATTCATTAGATGCACTATACGAAACAGTTAAGAACTTAACGCCGTTCTATTTAAACGTACAGGAAGAAAAGAAAAAGCCACTATCGCCAATGAAATCCGTGATTTTAACAGCTTGTTTAACCGGCGAAGGAAGTGCTTTAGCAATTCAAAAAATGTTAGAGAACTATTTACGCTTTGATAAAGACTTAATTGAAATTATTCCGATTAGCATCGTTCATGAAAAAGATTTAACGAAAATGATCGAGAACATAAAAAAAGAGCGTAATATCATTTGTATCGTCACGAATTTCGATATGCAAATACCTTGCTTAACATATCATTTCCAAGACATTGTGAACTACACAGCTATTCAACCAATTCAAGAATTGATTACGTATGAAGAAACATATGCAAAAATGGCTGATATTCTTGAACAACAAATGCAGCGTAACGATGGAGCATTACTTATTAAAACAATTCGTTATGCATTAAATACAATTCAAGAATTGATTTCTTTACAGCTAACTCCCGACAGTTTAATGGGTGTGATTTTGCATATGAGCTGCATGGTTGACCGTCTTCAAAAAGGTGAAAGTCTCCTCCCTCATCCTGATAAAGAGAAACGAAGACAAGATGAGTACTGGATGTATATGAAAGTGAAAAAAGCATTGCAACCTATTGAAAATACATTTGAAATACAAATCCCAGATGACGAAGTATTTTATGTAATGGACTTCTTCATCAAAAATCAACCTGTAAAAAGTTAAACTAGGCAATATTTTAGAGTAGTACCTAATACGTAGTAAGTGAAATTATATCGGCGATTCGACATAGGATATCGACTTACCGACAATAATTGATAAACATGGCACCCATTATAATTAGAAAAGGCTGTTCCAAAATGTTTTTTTGGACAGCCTTTTCTCTTACTTCTTTACTTCCCTTATTCTCCCTCTTATTTCTCCCTTTTTATTAGATTTCGTATTAACATTTACATATACATTTGCTTGCATTATCTCTTGAAACAAGCTGTCAAGTGCTCTCCCCTGTAAAGGCCCTTCAAAATCCTCCACTTTAGCTACACCAGTAACGACTCCTTCATTCACACTAATTCCTTGCTCTAACGGACCAAACAAACTTAAAATAACTGGACCAATTTGATTCGCTTTTCCTAAATGAATTTGGCATGACGTGATTTTTTTTATGTTTTTTAATATGACCCGATATTGCAACTTCTTTAAATCTTCACTAAAAATGAGCTCTGTTACACCGTAAGCTTCTGTATTTACAGGAGGTACTTCCCTCTTCCCTGTTAACCTAGCAAAGAAATGTGTTGTCATACGGGCATTCTCCTCATATAAATTTCCCAGCACCACTTCTACTACTTTATGGTTTAGACATAATCATTTATGACTTTTTCAAATTTTAATTACAACTAAAAGATTCACAAAATCTTTACATAGAAATCATTTCATTCACTTTACTGCCTCTTGTATAATGCACTTAGAAAAACATTCTAGGAGAATTATACAGTAATCGAAAAAGCGAACGATTATAGACATATGTATTAAAATGTAATTATGTAACAATATGAACCAAAAGAATTTCCAGAAGTTTTCAACGTACCTATTAGACCATTGCAAAGTTGGGATAACCAAGTTGTTTTAACTGCTTACCAAAACCCAAAAGGTAAATAAAAAATTATCTCCACAAGAAGAACTTGTTCAAGATTTGATATCTATCATTCATGTATGTAGTTGTAGGGTATATGGATTGAGAAAATACAAAAAGAACATGGTGGGTGATAAAAAGTTATGAGAAGAGCCTATTTGATAGAGATTAAACCGACAAATGAACAAATAACCAAGATCAATCAAACGATTGGGGTATGTAGGTATGTTTACAATCTGTATATCTCTAAAACCAAAGAGAGGTATGAATCCGAGGGAAAGTTTCTGAGTGGATATGACTTTTCTAAATGGTTAAACAATGTCTATACAAAAGAATGTGATCAATGGATTAAAGAAGTATCTAGTAAAGCGATAAAACAGGCAATTATGAATGGAGATACGGCTTTTAAAAGATTTTTTAAGGGCTTATCTGGATTTCCCCGTCATAAGAAAAAGAAGAATCAAGATGTGAAGTGCTATTTTCCTAAAAACAACAAAACGGACTTGGCAGTAGAAAGACATAGAGTAAAAGTCCCAACGATTGGTTGGGTGAGATTAAAGGAGTATGGTTATATCCCGAAAAATGGGATTGTAAAAAGTGGAACGATATGTAAAAGGGCAGGGAGATATTTTGTATCTGTGCTTTGCGAATTGGAAGAAAGAGCAACGAAACCAACACTTAATGAAACAGGTTTAGGTATTGATTTAGGGTTGAAGGATTTCGCTACACGTAGCGATGGTATCGTTCATGAAAACATCAACAAAACAATAAGCGTAAAAAGGATAGAAAAGCGGTTAAAACGTGAGCAACGCTCTTTATCGCGTAAATTTGAAAATGTAAAAAAGAGAGGTGAAACATCTGCTACGAACAAAAGAGCGAATATAGATAAAAACATTCTTAGGGTGCAAAAACTACATGTTCGGCTAACCAATATCCGACTAGAGTATGTAAAGTCTATTGTAAATGATGTGGTGAAAACCAAGCCAACGTTTATTACAGTGGAAGATTTGAATGTGAAAGGTATGATGAAGAATAAACATCTATCTAAAGCAGTTGCTGGGCAATGTTTTTATACATTTAAAACATTGCTATTGACGAAATGTGAAGAATATGGAATCAAACTACGTCAAGTAGACAGGTTCTATCCATCGTCAAAGTTATGTTCGTGCTGTGGTCAAAAGAAATTATACTTAAAGCTATCTGACCGGGTATATACATGTGAATGTGGAAATGTAATGGATAGAGATTTGAACGCATCAATCAACCTTTTACAAGCAAAAAAATATACAATACTAACGTAAATAAATTGTATATATGTACGGTGGGCTACATCGGAATTTACGCCTGTGGAGTGTTATAGCAAACTGTAGTAGCGAATGATTGGCGAGACAGGACACATAGAAGCAGGAATACTCTAAGAATATACATTTGTCTATATCTTTAGTAGCAGGAAATTTTGAAAAATAATAACTACTCTTTCCAATCATTAATAGAGATTTTTCTCGTATCATTTAAATTAGGACTTACTTCATTTGGTGGTCCCGTCGCCCATCTTGGTTATTTTCATCATGAATACGTGCAAAAAAGAAAATGGATGGATGAACGAAGTTACGGAGACTTAGTAGCGCTATGTCAATTCCTTCCTGGCCCTGCTAGCAGCCAAGTCGGTATGGGAGTTGGCTTATTACGCGGCGGATTATTAGGAGCTATTATTTCATGGATCGGATTCACTCTCCCATCTGTGCTCGTTTTAGTTTTCTTCGCTTCATTTCTTAACCAATTCGAGCTTGGAAGTACTGGCTGGATTCACGGACTGAAACTTGTAGCGGTCGCAATTGTCGCTCATGCAATATGGGGAATGGCTCAAAAGTTAACACCAGACCGAAACCGTGCAACAATCGCAATTGCAACTGCCGCAATCGCCCTATTATGGCCAAGTAGCTGGACACAAGTAATTCTCATTATAGTATCTGGTTTCATCGGTTGGTTTTTATATCGTGGCCAGCCAGTTAGCCAAGCTCATAAAATAAACGTACCTATTTCAAAAATGGTAGCCATATCTTGTCTCGTCTTATTCTTCGGACTATTAATACTGTTACCAATGTTACGACCATACTCTTATTTCATCTCTTTATTTGACAGCTTCTATCGCTCTGGTGCACTTGTATTTGGCGGAGGGCATGTCGTACTTCCTCTTCTTGAAAGTGAGTTTGTACAAAACGGGATGATGACAAAAGAACAATTTCTTGCTGGATACGGATTAACACAAGCAGTGCCAGGGCCACTATTTACATTCGCTTCTTATATAGGAGCAGTGCTAAATGGAACCGCCGGAGCAGTTGTTGCAACGATCGCTATCTTTCTTCCTGCCTTCCTGCTCGTTGTTGGCGTTTTACCATTTTGGGACAGTGTAAGGAGAGTATCTTACATACAAGGTGCACTACTTGGAGTAAACGCAGCCGTTGTCGGCATTTTACTTGCAGCTTTTTATGATCCAATTTGGACGAGTACAATTATGAATTCTGTAGATTTCGTTTTTGCTTCTCTTCTATTTTGCTTACTCGCTTTTTTGAAAACACCACCTTGGGTTATCGTTATAATCGGGGCCTTCGGTGGATATGTTCTATCCATTTTGTAAGCAAAAAAAACGACGGCCCCATTTAGCCGTCGTTTTCCTATTAAAATTTCACAAGCTCCATTCCCTCAGGAAGCTCACTCTCCGTTAAAATACGCAACTCTTTCACGCGATCCATTACGTAAGAAGAACGTTTCACAAGCTCTGGGTCAATATAAGCTGGATGCACCATAATTTCTACCGTTTGCTCGTCCTGCACTCTTTCCTTTAACTTCACAAAGTAATCTTCCGTCACACCGTCAGCGTAAAAGTCACTGTAAAACACATCTGAAAATGGGCGCACCGCTCGCTCTTCTTCACAACGACGAATTGGAACATTATATTTACTTGCTAATCTCTCAAGAACGTCGTGTAAAAGCGGTAATCCATGCACGTGATGATGACTATCTAAATGAGTTGGTGTTAATCCGTAAGATAAAAACTTCTCAATTTGAGCAGTCCATTCTTTTTCTACCTCTTCTGGATTTATATTTCCTTCCCATACAACACTTTGTTTATGAAACAATCCATCGCTACTTACAAGTGATGGAACGTCTTTAAGAAGTGGTTCTCCTGCCGTTAATACGAGATGAACTCCTATCCCTAACGTTTTATACTCTTTCGCTAAGCGTACGGCATGCTCTGTCCCTGGCATATTCATCATCATCGTCGTTGAATTTACAAGTCCATTTATATGTCCATCAATAATGCCGTAATTTGTACCTTCTGTAAGACCAAAATCATCTGCGTTTACAATTAACTTAATCATCGTAATACCTCCTAATAGAATAAAAAAAGCGGGCTAAATAGCGCCGCTTTATTTCTCTACCTTTTTGAAGAACTGCGGAAGATATTCTTTATGTGCTTCCAACATTTCATCTAAAATTTGTTTTGCAACTTTATCTGATGGTACAAGTGGATTAATTGTCATAGCAAGCAGCGCTTTATGATAATCTCCTGTAACAGCAGCTTCAATTGTTGTGCGCTCAAATGATTTAATTTGTTGTACTAAACCGCGAACTGGTACGGGAAGATCTCCGACCGCAATTGGTTTTGGACCCTCTTTCGTAATAATACAGTTCACTTCAACAGCAGAATCATGTGGTAAGCTTGCAATTGTTCCATTGTTTCGTGTATTAACAGGCTGGATATCACCTTTATTATTGTAAATAGACGTAATTAAGCTACATGCTGCGTCACTATAATAAGCGCCGCCACGTTTTTCTAATTGTGGTGGTTTAATATCTAAGTTCGGATCTTTATATAGCTCGAATAAATCGTCTTCTAATTGTTTTACTACTTCTGCACGTGTACCTTTTTCAACCGAAGCTTCTTTCTCTTCTTCTAACATTTCACGTGTTTTGTAGTAATAACGATGGTATGGACATGGAATTGCACGAAGACCGCGAATAAAGTCTGGCTCCCAGTTAAGTGCTGCAATATTTTCCATCGTAATTTGCTTTTCTGGATCTGTTACAAGCTCTAACACACGATCCATTACACTTACGCCATCTAAATATACATCTAATCCGTATACCATGTGATTTAAACCTGCGAAATCAACGTGTACCCGGCTTGCATCTACTTCAAGTAATCTCGCAAGACCCATACGAATTCCAATTGGAACGTTACACAGACCAACTACTCGTTGAATGTTCGTGTAGCGAAGGACAGCTTCTGTTACCATACCAGCTGGGTTCGCAAAGTTAATTAACCATGCATTCGGACAAAGCTCCTCCATATCCTTACAAATATCTAAAATAACAGGAATCGTTCTCAGCGCTTTGAATAAACCACCAGGACCATTCGTTTCCTGACCAATTACATCATATTTTAATGGGATTGCTTCATCTTTTGCACGAGCTTCTAATAAACCTACGCGAAGCTGCGTTGTTACGAAGTCAGCATCTTTTAATGCTTCACGACGATCAAGTGTTAAATGTACCTCGATTGGTAAACCAGATTTTTTCACCATACGTTTCGCTAAGTTACCAACGATTTCCAACTTTTCTTTTCCTGCCTCAATATCTACTAACCAAATTTCACGAACAGGAAGCTCATCATAACGTTTAATAAATCCTTCAATTAATTCTGGTGTATAACTAGATCCACCGCCGATTGTAGCAATTTTAATTCCAGTCATGCTTTATTCCCCTTTCGCTTCTAACTTTTTATAAAGATCAATAAATTCTGCCGCTAATTCTTTTACCGTAATAGAATTCATTAAATGATCTTGCGCATGAATTAAAAGAACACTAATCTCTGTTTTTTCCCCTCTTGCTTCTGATTGTATGAGCTCTGTTTGGAAATGATGCGCTTCATTAATCGCTTCTTTCGCCTTTACCATCGCTTCATCAGCTTCTGCCATTTTCCCCTGTTTGGCGAATTGCAGTGCCTCCATTGCAAAGCTTCGTGCATTACCGCTATTTAAAATCAATTGGAATGGAATTTGTTCTGCTGTAGTCATCATAATTACCGCCCTCTCTATTATGGTTCAACCGATTTAAATACCCCTTCAGTTTGAACATTGCTATTAAATTATTATTTTATGAATGATAGTTTGGTGTTCTTGTAGATGGGTCTCATCTTTTTGAACATGATATAAAGGTGATTGTTCTCACAGATAATGTTACCTGTGAGAACAATTACTATGTTACATAGGTACAGAGTTGTTATTTCCTTGTGCTGCTGCTTTTTCAGTACGAACAACAGAACGGTCAGATAATACAACGAATGGATAGTAGATTACCATCGCAATTACAAAGTTGAATAACTGTAGAATTGCACCTGAAAGATGTCCACCTGTTACAAGATAACCACTAATAATTGGTGGTGTTGCCCATGGAATCATCACAACTGTTTTTGGTACCCAACCAATAGATAGAGCTGTATAAGAAGTAATTACTAATACAATTGGTGTTAGGATAAACGGTAAGAATAAAATTGGATTTAAAATAATTGGTGTACCAAAGATTACTGGTTCGTTAATATTGAATGCACCTGGTCCAATTGATAAGCGAGATACACCGCGTAATTGTGCACTTTTTGCTACAAGTAATACGACCACTAAGAACGCTAATGTTGCACCAGAACCACCAAGATATACAAAAGTATCAAAGAATGGTTTTGTAATAATGTTTGGAACATCAAATGCAGATGTACCACCTTGGAATAACTTCATATTTTTCTCTAATGCCGGTAAGTATAATGGCTCAATAATACCACCAACGATATTTGGCCCATGTAAACCGAAGAACCAAAGAAGATGAACAAGGAGTACAATGACAATTGCACTTGGTAATGTCCCTGCTAAACTTTGCAGTGGTGATTGAATCGTATTAAAGATAAATTCATGAACACTTGTACCAGCTAATTTCACTGCTAATTGAATACCTGCAACTGCTGTTAAGATAACAAATGCTGGAACTATAGCTGCGAAAGATCTTAAAACTGCTGGTGGTACTCCATCAGGCATTTTAAAAGTAATGTTTCTTTGTACAAAGAAACGGAATACCTCAGTAACAAGGAGTGCCACGATAATTGCTACAAATAGCCCTTGTGCCCCTGTCCAAGCTAAGTTCAATCCGCCTTCTTTCGGTGTTGTTGGCGTAAGAATAATTAACGCACCAAATGAAATAATACCTGCTGACAAACCATCAACGCCGTAAGATTTTGCTAAGTTATAACTTGTTGTAAATGCTATGATTAGTGCTAGAATTGCGAAAGAACCAGTCCACATTCCACCGCCAACTTGTTTCCACGTTTCACCAAACAAACCTTTCATGAACTCTTGGAAAGCTTCAGACGGAAAACCATTAATTAGTGATGCCAATGCACCAACTAAAATAAGTGGCATAACTGCAATAAATCCATCACGGATCGCAGCTAAGTGACGTTGCGATCCGATTTTACCAGCGACAGGAACAATATACTTCTCCATAAATGCAATAAATTTTTGCATTTCGCTTCCCCCCTAATTATTTTTTAAGTGTTAATGCGTGATCTAAAACTGCTTCTCCATTCATCATGCCGTAGTGCATTGAGTTAATAACATCGACTCCAACATTTTTCTCATCGGCAAGCGTTTTCATTGTAGAAAGCATGTAACGAACTTGTGGTCCTAGTAATAATACATCTGCTTGATCGATATTGTTTTTTACTGCATCCCCAGATACAGCCCAAATTTTACCTTCTAGACCACGAGCTTTTGCAGCCGCTTCCATTTTTGTAACTAGTAAACTTGTAGACATCCCTGCTGAACAACATAATAAAATATTCATTTATAAATCCCCCTTGTGTAGTATAAAAATTTTATGTTTTATTTATTTTTCTTTACGCTATTTATTATTGCAATTAGCGTGCCAACTTTTCAAAACGCCTAAAATCAGCGTTTTTTCGAGTGATTTCTTTGTGTGTTACCGCTTTCAATCAGTGTGTCCCCCAGAAAACACACAGTGTGTTATAAAACACCTCACTTTTAACACATAACTGTATGAAAATAGATTAGTGTTTAGTTGTCTAGTTGTGTTTAAACAAAAAAAACACTAAATTATTTTTTAACACATAAAAAAACCTTGCCTAAGCAAGGTTCATTCATCCACCGACATCTTCCTATATAATTCTACAAACTCACTCGCCAATTCCTTCACCGTAATTGCGTTCATTAAATGATCTTGTGCATGCACCATCAAAAGGGTAACTTCGGTTTTTTCCCCGGCAGCCTCTTTCTGTATGAGCTCTGTTTGTAAGCGATGCGCCTCTTGCAATTCATTTAAAGCTTCTTGTAGTTTCGCTTCTGCTTCCTGAAATTCACCGCGCTTTGCACAATCAATTGCTTCCATTGAGCAGCTTCTCGCATTACCACCATGTAAAATTAAGTGAAAAGCTTTCGTCTCTATCGTATCCATTTTAGTTCTTTACTCCCCCTTTTCTTCCGCTACTTTTTGTTTATCCCATATTTTTAAGAACGGTAAGTAAATAAAGAATGCAAGTGCAAAGTTAACAAGTTGTAAAACAACACCTGAAATTTTCCCGCCTGATCCTAAATATCCACTAAAAAGAATAGGTGTCGTCCAAGGTACCGCCGCTCCGCTCGGACGTGCGACCCATCCCCATTCCATTGCAAAGTAAGAAACAATCGTTAACACAACTGGAACCAATATAAATGGAATAAGTAAAATTGGATTCATTACAATCGGCATACCAAAAGTTACCATTTCATTAATATTAAATATACCAGGCGCAATTGACAATCGCCCTAAACTTTTTAATTGCTGACTTCGCGCAAATAGTAACATTCCTACAACTAAAGCGAGTGTTGCACCAGAACCACCCATATAAATCCATAAATCAAAAAACTGTGCGGTAATCGTATTCGGTACATCTTGCCCTGCTTGGAAAGCAACTCGGTTTTGATCCATTAACGACAACCAAACGGGGCTCATTACACCACCAACAATAGTAGCGCCATGAATTCCACAAGACCAAAGAACATGAACGAGAATAACTGCTATTATTGCGCCCCAAAGACTAGCACCAAGTACACTGAGTGGTTCCTGTAAAATTTGCCCCACAATATTATGGATACTGCCAAAAGAAGTATTTTCTATAATTAAGCGCAAAATCCAAATAACCGTTACAACAATAAAACCTGGAACAAGTGCCGCAAATGAACGTGTCACAGCTGGTGGAACTGTCTCCGGCATCTTTATAATCATCTTTTTTTGTACAATAAACCGATAAAGTTCAGTAGATATAATTGCAATAATCATCGCTACAAATAAACCTTGGCTTCCCATTAGCGCCGCTGGGATTGCTCCATCTACAATCACACTTTCCTTCGTGCTTGGTATAATATATGCAACTTGAAATGGAGTTGCAAGCAAGAAGGTTACAAGCGATAATGCACCAGATGCTAAAGCATCTACTTTATAATACTCACCAAGTCTGTAAGCGATTCCAAAAACAGCTATTAAAGCCATTATATTAAAAGTTGCACTAACTGGATACCCTAAAGCTCTCTGCCAATTCTCACCAAATAAACCTGCCATAAAATCATTATATCCTGGTATTGGTAATGCACTAACAATAAGGAAAAATGATCCAATAATTAAGAAAGGCATCGTTAAAATAATTCCATCACGAATAGCCTGCAAATGCCTCTGCTCTGCAACCTTTCCTGCCACTGGCATCACATATTTCTCTAAAAACCCTATCATCTATCCCACTCTCCTCATGGTTTCATGGACAAAGCTGCTTGTAAGATAGCCTCTCCATTACAAAGTCCGTAATGGACGGATTGAATGACATCAACAGGTATTCCCTTCTCCTTACATAATTCTTTCATTTTCGGTAATAAATAACGTACTTGCGGTCCAAGTAAAAGTACATCTGCAGTATCAATATGATTTCGCACTTCTGAACCTGATACAGCCCAAATCTTTACCTCTATCCCTCTTGCCTCTGCTGCTTTCTCCATTTTTGTAACAATCAAACTGGAAGACATTCCCGCTGCACAGCAAAGTAAAATATTCATCTCGCTCCCCTCCCCCTTTTTCCAAACCTAAGTTATGGTGTAGCCCTTGCCACCACTAGGTTACAAATATATATGTCTAGATTTCTAACTGTATGCCGAGCTTAAAAACAAAAATTTCTCGGTTTTCACGCTATTCCATCTATCCGTATTTTCCTAGTAAAGAAGTCTCTAACTCGCTATAATGATTCAGTATGATTTTTTATAATCGATAGGAGGGTATATTTATGAAGGCATATCGCTTTCCGCTTATTTTATTATCTTCTATCCTAATTGGTGGTTTCATTGGTTATTTCATGGGTGCCGATGCAGTTGCTTTAAAGCCGCTTGGTGACATTTTCTTAAACTTAATGTTTACGATTGTTGTACCTTTAGTATTCTTTAGCATCGCGTCATCTATTGCTAATATGGATGGATTAAAACGTTTCGGTAAAATTATGTCTAGTATGGCTGGAACTTTCTTATTTACAAGTATTTTAGCTGCTATTTTTATGATTATTATCGTGAAAGTATTCCCGCCAGCACAAGGTGTTGTATTAGAACTAACGCAGCCTGATAAAGCTGAAAAAGCAGTTAGCGTTGCTGATCAAATTGTTGGTATCATAACAGTATCAGACTTTTCAAAGTTACTATCTCGCGAGAACATGTTAGCTCTTATTTTCTTCTCTATCTTAATGGGGGTTGCAACTTCAGCAGTTGGTGAAAAAGGGAAACCATTCGCTACATTCCTACAAGCTGGTGCAGAAATTTCAATGAAAGTTGTATCTTTCATTATGTACTACGCTCCAATCGGACTAGCTGCCTACTTCGCAGCATTAGTTGGTGAATTCGGACCACAACTTCTTGGAACTTACTTCCGAGCAGCAATGGTATACTATCCAGCTTCTCTTATTTACTTCTTTGTATTCTTTACATTCTATGCGTACCTTGCAGGTCGCAAACAAGGTGTACAAGTATTTTGGAAGAACATGGTCTCTCCTACAGTTACATCACTTGCAACTTGTAGTAGTGCCGCAAGTATTCCATCGAACTTAGAAGCAACGAAGAAAATGGGTATTTCTTCTGACGTTCGTGAAACAGTTGTCCTTCTTGGATCTACACTTCATAAAGACGGATCTGTTTTAGGCGGGGTATTAAAAATTGCTTTCTTATTCGGTATTTTCAACATGGAATTCGAAGGACCGAAAACATTAGCAATCGCACTTGTCGTTTCTCTATTAGTAGGAACAGTAATGGGTGCTATTCCAGGCGGCGGTATGATTGGGGAAATGTTAATCGTTTCTCTATACGGATTCCCACCAGAAGCATTGCCAATTATCGCAGCAATTAGTACAATCATCGATCCTCCTGCAACAGTGTTAAACGTAACAGGAGATAACGCTTGTGCCGTAATGACAGCTCGCCTTGTAGAAGGTAAAAACTGGATCAAAAATAAATTTGCTTAATATATAGAAAGAGGATGCTCCTAACAAGCATCCTCTTTTTTGTTGTGATAGATATATTGGAATAATCGTTGATATATTTAAAGTTGTGATACATATATTTCGAAATAATCCATTCCGCCACAAATTTGTTATAATCTTCACAAATACTCCACACCTATCATCCATTCTCCGTACTATAATCATGTATGGAAAAGGAGTTAAATACAGTTATATGAAATATACAAAAATATATTATAATTTACCTATGCAGTAATATAAAACAAAAGAGTTTGCTGAAATAATCAATGTCTCTGTAAGAACTTTACAGATGCGGGGGAATAAGGGTGTATTGACCACTTACTGAAACCCTAAAGAAAAAACATTATACAGATAAACAGTATAAAGACTACCTGAGATAGGTTCATACGTTTTTGGTAGAGACTATTGTTGTAACGAATGAAAAATTATCTTCACAGGAAGAGCCTATTCAAGATTTACTACCTATCTTTCATGTATGCAGTTGTATAATTTACGGGTTAAGGAAATACAAAAAGAAAATACCGGAGGATGAAGATTTATGAAAAGAGCATATCTAATAGAAATCCATCCGACAAAAGAACAAATAACCCAAATAAATCAGACGATTGGTGTGTGTAGGTATGTTTACAACCTGTATATCTCTAAAAACAAAGAGTTGTATGAAGCAGAAGGAAAGTTTCTAAGTGGGTATGACTTTTCAAAATGGTTGAACAATGTCTATACAAAAGAATGTGATCAATGGATAAAAGAAGTATCCAGTAAAGCTGTAAAACAAGCGATTATGAACGGGGATAAAGCTTTTAAGCGATTTTTTAAAGGTTTATCTAAATTCCCACGATATAAGAAAAAGAAAAAACAAGATGTGAAGTGCTATTTTCCTAAAAACAACAAAACTGATTGGACAGTAGAAAGGCATAGAGTAAAAATCCCGACAATGGGTTGGGTAAGGTTAAAAGAATATGGATATATCCCTAAAAGTGCAAATGTAAAAAGTGGCACAGTATATCAAAGAGCAGGAAGGTACTTTGTATCTGTTCTTTGCGAATTGGAAGAAATAAAAGCAAAGCCAACACTTAATTCAACAGGTTTAGGGATTGATTTAGGAGTGAAGGATTTTGCTACACGTAGCGATGGTATCGTTCACAAAAACATCAACAAAACAATAAAAGTAAAAAAGATAGAAAAACGATTAAAGCGTGAACAACGCTCTTTAGCACGTAAATTTGAACATCTAAAAAAGAGAGGTGAAAAATCTGTTACTAATAAAAGAGTGAATATAGATAAAAATGTTCTTAGAGTACAAAAGCTATGTGCTCGATTAGCGACTATTCGAATAGAGTATGTAAAGTCTATTGTAACGAATGTGGTGAAAACCAAGCCAACGTTTATTACAGTCGAAGATTTGAATGTGAAAGGTATGCTGAAGAATAAACATCTATCTAAAACAATTGCCAAGCAGTCTTTTTATACTTTTAAAACGTGGCTTTTGACGAAATGTGAGGAATACGGAATTGAATTACGTCAAGTAAACCGGTTTTATCCCTCGTCAAAGTTATGCTCATGTTGCGGTCAAAAGAAAGCAGATTTAAAACTGTCTGACCGGGTATATACATGTGAATGTGGCAATGTAATGGATAGAGATTTGAACGCAGCGATCAATCTTTTACAAGCAAAAGAATATACAATACTAACGTAAATAGATTGTATATATGTACGGTGGGCTACATCGGAATTTACGCCTGTGGAGTGTCACAACGAACTGTAGTAGCGAGTTAGTGGCGAGGCAGGGCACGGAGAAGCAGGAATACTCTGAGAATATATTTGTCTATATTTTTAGTAGCAGATGGATACAATGACTCAAAGTGCACCAGAATTCAAAGTTTTGCAAAGCATTGCATTTCTTGCTGTCGTTTTGCAAAGTTCCTTATTATATACAATGAATCAAGGAAATGTCTTACTCGAGCAATCCCTCATTATGGGCATGCTATTTAATCTTGCAAAATTTTCAGCACCTGCATTCATATTTATCGTCGGCTTCCATTTAATTCGGCAATATACGAAGCAACTCGTTTACAAAGAGTATATTTATGAAAAATCCACACATTTACTCATCCCTTATTTCTTTTGGTCTATTCTTTATCTATTAACAACAAACGATGTCATTACACTACAAGGCGGAATAAAAAGTTTATTACTCGGAACAGCTGCACCTCATCTTTGGTACGTTATTATGATGTTCCAAATTCACTTATTGTTCCCGTTACTATGCACACTATTTTATTGGTTTCAAAAACGAACAGAAAATAAAAAAGACATATATAAATATATGACCATTTTCGCTTGTCTATATTTCTTCTTAATGTGGTATTCTTCTCACTACATTTTTAATGGAGAGAAACTGACTAGTTCAACCATTTTACATTATACAGATCGTTCCTTCTTCTTCTACTCATTCTATTTCGTCATGGGAGGAATAGCTGCTGTATCATTAAAAACTTGGCGTATATTTGTCATGAAACATATTCCGCTTATCACAATACTATTTTTCATCTTATTTTTATTCATCAATTATGAGTTATTTAGTTTTTACGGCGCCAATTCTATTCATTTAACGGTTTCTACTTATTTAAAACCGTCCATGTTTTTATATATTGTTTGTGAAATTATGATACTGTACGTGTTATCTATTACAATTGTACAGCGACGTGGTTTCTTATATAAAGCTTTACGTTTTATCGGGAATTACACGTATGGCGCTTATCTAGCTCATTTTTTCTTCTTACAACTATGTACAAAATTTCTTTCTTTATTTACATTGCAAGAAAACACAATATTATATAGCCTATTATTATTTATACTAACGGCCACATTCTCTATTTCAGCAATGGTCATTTGCAGCATACTACCATTTCATACGTGGATTACAGGGCCTTCCCCTACAACAAATATGAAATGGGCGAAGATTGTACTTCGGAAAAATCACGAAAAGGTATTCAAACCATATCTTTGATATAATAAAGTGAAACTTTAATCAGTGGAGGGGTTCTTCATCCCCCACTGATTATCAGCCCTCACCAATCGGGCATTTACGGGCAGCCCGATCCCCACTTAACTTCTTTTCTTTTGCTGAATTTTGAGGTAGGGGTCTTACTGCCCGTTAATGCGGGATAGTATTTCATATAAGAAAAGAAAGCAGGAGACACCTATGATCAATCAAATTGGACAAATTATGTTATATGTAAATAACCAAGATAAATCAGTACAATTTTGGACAGAAACAGTAGGATTCCAAATTATTGCGGAAGAGAATAACGGACAAGGGTTTCGCTGGATTGAAATTGCGCCGGCAAAAGAAGCCGGAACAAGCATCGTCCTTCACGATAAAGCGTTAATCGCGAAGATGCAACCTGAATTAAACTTAAATACCCCTTCACTTATGTTCTTCTCTAATAACTTAGATCAACTGTATAAAGATCTTTCTGAGAAAAATGTTACAGTTGGACAAGTTGTAGATTTACCTACAGGTAGAGCATTCAACTTTGCTGATAATGAAAATAATTACTTTGCGGTAATGGAAAAGAAATAAGAAAAAGCTATCCGAAAAGGTCGTAATAAAACCTTTTATCCGGATAGCTTCTTTATATTATGAAACTTGCTCTGCATTCGTTTCCTTATGCCGTATATGACTCGTGATCCAAGCAATTCCGCCAGCAACAACGAGATAGCATAACAATATTAAAATTTGCATTTGTAATTGCGACCAATCGCCTAAAGAAATCACATCTTGTAACCCTCTAAGAGAATGAGACATTGGGAGAAATTGTCCAATTTTGCTAAGAACAGCTATATTTAATTCTCCTGGGAAAGTACCCCCGCTCGTCGCTAATTGCAGGACGAGAAGCGTTACTGCTAAGAACTTTCCAACAAGACCAAATACCGTTACTAACATAAGAATAAATGTCATGAACGTAAAGGAAATAATAATACTTGATAAAACAAAGAGTGGCACACTTGCAACTTCTAATTTCATAACTCCTAGCACAGCCACATCCACAAGTAATGCTTGAATAAGTCCAATTAAATATACCAATCCTAGTTTATTAATAAAATGTACTGTTCCGCTTACCTTCATATTTTGTCTACGGCCAAGAGGTAAAATATTCGATGCCATAATTCCGCCAACATAAAATGCCAGTGATAAAAAGTATGGTGCAATACCTGAACCGTAGTTAGGCACATCAGAAACTGTCGACTTCACTAATTGAACCGGCTCTGAGAACATCGTATTGCGTGCATCATCATTGCGAACATCCGCTATCTTCTCTGCGCCCTCTCCCAATTTCGTAGAAAGTTCTTTCGCACCATCGTCAAGTTTAACAAGTCCGTTCGTTAACTTATCAGCACCATGATTCAGCTCTGTTCCGCCACTCGCAAGGTGATTTACACCTTCTTGTAATGATGTAAATCCATTTCCCCACTTCATAAATCCATCAGCTAAATTCGAAGTACCATCTGCTATCTTTTTCGTTCCAGCGGTAGCTTCGTTTAACTTAACTCCGAATGTATTCATGCCTTCCTCAATCTTATGCTGACCATCAGTAAGCTTCCGCGCACCTTGTGTCAATTGTTGTTGGCTATTATTTAAAGTGTTTGTTGCTTTAGCTAATCCGTTAGAAGTAGCAATGATCTTTTGAAAAGCAGGATCTTGCTGCACTTCTGGATGACTTTTCACGTACTCTTCTAATTGTTGTTTTACACTATTTGCTGCATTGTCCGCTTTCACTTGCCCTTCAGCAAGTTTCTCACTTCCGTTCACCCATTCATTTGTACCAGCACTTAATTCACTAACTCCTGATTGTAAAGACTTCTCACCCTGTGCTAGCAGCTCCATACCATTATGAAGTGATGTCGCTCCCTGACTAAGCTCATTTGCTCCCCCAGTTAAGGCCGATTGGCTAGAAGCAAGTTTTTCACTTCCCTCTTTCACTTTTGATGTCCCGTCACTTAAACGATGAATACCATCTGCAAGCTGATTCGCCCCATTTTTTGCATCCGTCGTTCCTTCATGTAACTTCTCAGCGCCATTTCTTGCATCACTCAACCCTTGTGCCAAATCTTGAAACTTTGAAAAGACACCTTCTGTATAAGATTTCGTAATACTATTTGAGATTTTTGTTTTCATATTTTCAACAGCTGTCGTTCCAATTTGAGCTGCTACAAAGTTTTTCCCTGGATTTACTTTGTACTGCAGCCTCGCCGGCTCTGGTTTCTCATCCATTAGTGTACTTACCTTTTTAGAGAACTCCTCCGGAATCGTAACCACCATATAATACTTATCTTCTTTTAGCCCTTCATCAGCATCTTTTTCTGATACGAAATGAAACTCCAATTCCTTATTCTCTTTTAAATTTTTAACAAAATCGTCTCCAGCCTGGATTGTTTTTTCATCCATCACAGCACCCTTATCTAAATTAACAACTGCAACAGGTAATTTATCTAATTTTCCGTACGGATCCCAATATCCAGCTAAGAAGAATCCTGAATAAATTAAAGGAACGATTAATAAAAAAATTAAAGCGATACGTCCATGTTTATGGTTCCACATCGCCTTCCAATCTTTAAATATAAGTTGAATTCCCTTCATGAAACATACTCCTTCTCCTAATTTAACACCCTTCGAATGGTTTAACAGATTTACTATACACGTCACTTTCCATACTGTATAATACATCTTTAATTATCAATTCATTCCTTTTGGTCTATAGAAAGGAGATTCGAAGTGGAACTTCTTCAATTAAAATACTTTCAGACAGTCGCACGACTAGAACATATGACAAAAGCAGCTGAAGAATTGCATATCGCGCAGCCTTCACTCAGTAAAACAATCGCTAGACTAGAAAAGGACTTAGGCGTCCCCTTATTTGATCGCCAAGGTCGACAGATTACATTAAACTCTTTCGGCAAAGTATTTTTAAAACGAGTAGAGCGCATTTTTCATGAATTAAGTGAAGGGGAAAGAGAAATTAAAGATTTAGCTGAATTACAACAAGGCTCTATTACACTTGCAGTTTCTATTCCAAGAATATTACCCGAGCTACTCGGTTCTTTTTTACTAGAACATCCTAACGTTCGATTCCAACAATTTCTCGCATCTACTCCTTCTATGAAACGGCAACTAGATAATATGGAAATTGATTTTTGTATCTCCTCTGTACCAATTGAAGGCGAGGAAATGGTTTGGGAACCACTTATCACAGAAGAAATTTTCTTAGCTGTTCCTTCAGGACATCGGTTATCAAACCGCGAAAGTATCTATTTGCATGAAGTAAAAGACGAATCGTTTATTAGTATGAACACTGGTTACGGATTTCGGCACTTAACAGATGAATTTTGTAAAAAAGCTGGTTTCACTCCACATATCGCTTTTGAAGTAGATGAACCAACCGTGATTAGCGATCTCATTAAGCAAGGTCTTGGCATCGCCTTTGTCCCAAGTTTAACTTTATTAAAAAACTCTACTTTAGCATCAAATAAGTTACGTATTATTGAACCTAATTGCGAACGAACTATCGGCTTAAGTTGGTCGAAGAAGCGCTATTTATCAAACACCGCCCAGCAATTTCGTGAATTCGTGATTGATTACTTCTCCAATATTAGGGCGTAAAATTATATCGCTTTACAAACAAATAACGACACAAATAGAAGGTACCATCCCCATAGGATGGCACCTTCTATTTTTTACTCTTATCCAATTCCATTTCCGCTAAAAGCGGCAATACGTTATCGAAAATATGCGTATTATTATTCTCACCTGTTACATATCCACCATAATATCTACTAAATACATTATCATTTCGGAATGTAGTCATCCGCTCATATAATTCCTTCGCAAACTTTGTATCACCTGTTTGTAGTACGTACAAAATTGTTAATCCGTAAGATGCTGGTGATTCATAGTTCACAGCTTGTTTTCCCGTTTCTAAGTTATAACGACCGTATAACTTTCCATCTTCGCGAAATTTCTTCTTTATAAATTCCAAATAAGCATCTGATGAAAGACTGCCTAAACTGCGATGATAAGCAACGTATGATTGATCAATAAGATTCACTTCTTTATCGTACGTAAATGTCCCATCATCTTTATACTCTTTCGGGAATGCCCAGCCCTGCCTTGGGTAATCCGCTAAAAACTGAACAACTTCCTGATACTGCTGTGCAGAAATTTTTCCATACTTTTTCATATAAGAGAATGCATGCGGATTTATGTAAGATGTTGTTGCAAAGTTATTTTGTTTTCCTGTATCTGCATCGTAATAATCAACGTAATAATTACCTTTTTTATTATAACGAAGTACAGAATCACTCAATTGATCTGCAAGGTTTTTATAGCGATCTTCCTTGTATATTTCATAAGCACGATATAATTGTTCTATAATACGAAGATCATCGATAAGTGCATTAGTAGCTGACTGCATTTCTCCCTTTTCAGAGATTTTCCATATAACGATGCGATCCTTGTGTACAAAGTTATTTTGAATAACCTTCACTTGTTCATCAAATAAAGCTTGCTCATCTTTATCAAGTGTATATTGTAGCCATAACCCTGCAGATTCTGATAAAGCTTCACGGCCCTTCGCTTCACCCTTACCTGCCTTTGTATCCTCTAAGCGATACGTTGCAAGTGTTCCATTTTCATTCACCATATGTCGTAAAATAAAATGCTCGGTACGATTTCCTTGTAAAGCTGACCAAAATACAACTCCACCTAAAGCGATTAAGAGAATAACCCCAATCCCTATATATAAACGTTTTCGCAAGCTTTTCACCTCCTTTTAAGGCTAACCTTAATTTTACCAGAACATACGCAAATATAAAAAAGACAATCCTTTAGATTGTCTCTCCCACCTTATCCTTCGCAAGCCTCTTTAGAAGGTCTATATAGCGATTCCACAAGTCGATCATATTCACGACGCGTAATTTCTTTATTATACAACTTTAATAACAAATCTCTATGCTCTCTTGAAAATGCCATTTTTTTAATGACTTCAGGATACATAAAACACCCTCTCCATTTCACATAAACTTCTTCATCCCGGAAATAGAACTTACGTTCGCATAAAAGATTATAAAAGATTCAGCCCTAAAAAACAAATAAAATATTACTAAACATCAATTTCTTTCTTTTTAGAATATTTAAACACTATATTACCGTACTCATTTTTTAAATACATATATATTTTTAGTAGTTTTTTGAATAAATTTTCCAATTCAATCAGAAAATAATGGCAAAAAGAAGGGGAGTATACATATGGATACCGTAACATTAGCAAGGGCATTTTTTGGTTCTTCATTAGCATTCCACATTATCTTTGCAACGCTTGGAGTCGGGCTTTCTTTAATGATTTTTATAAGTGAAATACTCTATCACTGGAAGAAAGATTCCGACTATGCCATTATGGCAAAAAGATGGACAAAGGCTTTTGCTATCCTTCTCGGTGTAGCAATTCCAACTGGAACAATTGTTGGTGTACAAATTTCACTTCTTTGGCCTGGTTTCGCCAAAATTGTTGGGCAAGTTATTTCCGTTCCATTTCAAATTGAGATTTTCGCCTTCTTTTTAGAGGCTTTATTCATGTCTATTTACGTATATGCGGCTGATAAACTACCTCCAGTTATGAGATTAATCTCGCTATTTTTCGTTATGATTGGCGCCACTGCATCCGCCGTGCTTATTACATCGGCAAACACATGGATGAATACACCTGCGGGCTTTTCAATGAATCCAGATGGCTCAGTTTTTAACGTTGATCCGTGGAAAGCTTTCTTTAATCCGAGCTTTGGCACAAGTGCATTCCACGTCGTTATTACGGCCTATACAACTGGAGCAGCTGTTATCGCTTCTATCGCTGGATTTAAATTATTAAAGAAAAATTTAAGCGCTCGTGAAATTGCTTACCATAAAAAAGGATTACTGTTAGGGCTTGTCGTTACATTTATCACAGGTGCTACGATGTGGCTTTCAGGACACGAATCTGCTATTGCCTTACATAAACATTCACCTGAAAAACTAGCATCTGCTGAAGCTTTGTTTGAAACAACATCACACGCGCCTTTATCGATTGGCGGGATTGTGGACCCTAACACACTTGAACTAAACTATGCCCTTGAAATTCCGAACATGCTTAGCTTATTAGTGGGACTAGACCCTAACACCGTTGTAAAAGGGCTAAATGAATTCCCGCAAGAAACGTGGCCACCATTTTACACACATACACTATTCAACTTAATGGTCGGCACTGCTGCCTTTACCTTTGCAGTTGCAGCTATTGCCCTCTTATATTGGTACTTTGTTTACCGAAAAAAAGGAGTAGAGTTACCGAAGTGGCTTCTTTGGGGAGCTGCCGCCTGTGGACCCGTTATGTTGCTCGGTATTGAATTCGGATGGATTTTTAGTTGTAGTGGTCGTCAGCCATGGACAATTTATGGCATGCAACGCACGGTAGATGCTTCTACGCGCGCTGATTTCGTCGGTCCTTTATTTGTTTTATTCATCATTTTATATATCGGACTTGGTATTTTAACCGTCTTTGTACTACGGACATTCTTTAAGAAACATCCGTTAAAGAATGATTTACATCACGAAGGAGGCGATTCTCGTGCATGAGGAAAGCATTGCAATCATCATCTTATGGGCTCTTATTTTCGTATATAGCATATTAGGATCTATTGATTTTGGAGCTGGTTTTTGGGGCATGGTATACGCTAAACACCCGACGCTTGCTGCCAAGCTTGCTAATCGGTACTTATCACCAACTTGGGAAGTAACGAATACGTTTCTTGTCTTTGTCGTCGTTGCTTTTCTCGGTTTCTTCCCAAAAGCGGCCTTTACCCTTGCAACCGTTATGTTTGTACCAGTTATGTTAATTTTAGTACTCGTTGCGATTCGTAGTACATTTATGGTATTTGCTTACTCCCTGCCAAAATACCAACACCTTCTTCGGATTATTTCAGGTATTACCGGGCTCTTAATCCCAGCTCTATTAATTACCGTTCTGCCAGTTACAGAAGGTGCCTATATTACGATGTCTGAAGGAAAAGAAGTGCTCCTTTACGGAAAACTTCTTTCTAGTCCCGTTATTTATTGTTATATGCTCTTCGGACTAACTTCGGAACTATTTCTATCATCTCTCTTTCTTGCTGATTTTGCTAGGGAACAAGGTTCTGAAGATACGTACCGAATTTATAGAAGAAATGCCATCATACTTGGTCCTGCAACGCTCGTGACTGCTATTATCGCTCTCGTTGTAATGGACCCTGAAACACACTGGCTTATGCAAGGACTAATAAAGCAATTCCCATGGTTTACAGTCTCTATCATTTTATTTGTTATCGGATACTCTTCCCTTTGGTGGACAAATAAGAAATATGGCACACTAGGCTTTCCTCGCATTGCAGTTTTAGCTGTCGTCGCTCAATATGCATTTGCAAGCTACGCTTACGGCGTCGCCCATTTACCTTATATCATTTACCCGGACGTAACTGTATTTACAAGCTTTACGACGGTCGAAACATTCTATGCACTTCTTATTCTTTACGCAATCGGGATTGCAATTTTACTACCAGGATTTATTTTCTTCTGGAATTTATTCTTAAAAGATCGAACATTTTTAAAGGAAAAATAGTAAATTAGGGGCATTCACACATAGAATGCCCCTAATTTATTAGACTCCTCTCCTAATAGTTATTACACTACTACTTATACTTGCCTTATTGCTCAAAATACACATATTCACTAGATTAAGGTAGATGCCTAGTTCTTCTTATTTTATTTTGAATATAATGCTATATAAACTTGAGACAAGCTACATTTGTTCAAGGGAAAATAGAAAGGTAGGTTAAATATGAGCATTGAAATATGGATTACTATTATTGTATTCTTCTTAACGATGATTATTATCTTTTGGCGCCCTCGTGGTTTAAATGAGGCGTGGCCGGCAGCAGTCGGCGCTAGCATTATCCTCATTACTGGACTTGTATCAAAACCAGACGTCATAGACATTATAAGTAAAATCGGCGGTGCCTCTATAACGATATTAGCGACCATCGTTATGGCGGTTATATTAGAAAGCTTCGGCTTCTTCCACTGGTCCGCAGCGAAACTCGCAAATTTAGCGAAAGGTTCCGGACGACGCCTATACTGGTACATTCAATTACTATGTTTTCTTATGACTCTTTTATTTAATAATGACGGTAGTATTTTAATTACAACACCGATTTTGATTTTACTTCTGAAAAACCTTCAATTAAAACCTCATCAACAAATCCCTTATTTATTAAGCGGTGCTTTAATTGCCACTGCATCTAGTGCACCAATCGGTGTAAGTAATATCGTAAACTTAATCGCATTAAATATTGTTAATATGACTCTTTATATGCATACAGCTATGATGTTTGTACCTGCAACACTAGGACTACTGTTTATGTCATGGCTCATGTATACAGTTTTAAAGAAAAAACTTCCAGAAAGATTACCTGTTTCTTCATATGATATTGAAGAAATTTTCTTCACGAAAAACTTCCATCCGTTAAAAGGACAAAATTCTGTTAATACGAAACAAAAACGTACGAAATTCATGTTAAAAGTATTAGGCTTCGTCTTCCTTATGCGCTGTCTTCTATTCGTTGCATCCTTCTTATCGATTCCAATCGAAATTGTTGCCGTACTCGGTTCACTCGTTCTTCTCATCTGGAGATGGTACTACTTACGAACAAACCCAGTCGATATTTTGAAAAAGACACCGTGGCACATTTTAATTTTCGCTTTCTCTATGTATGTAATTATTTACGGGCTTCATAACGCAGGGTTAACAGCGGCACTTGTAAGTTGGCTCGAACCAGTTGTAAGTCAGCATCTACTCTATGCCAGCTTTGCAATGGGCGGACTCGTTTCCCTCCTCTCTAACGTCTTCAATAACCACCCTGCACTTATGATTGGTACAATCACATTAACAGAAATGGGACTAGATCCAGTCACATTAAAAACTATCTATCTCGCAAATATCATCGGTAGTGACATCGGTTCACTATTATTACCAATCGGTACACTAGCTTCCCTCATTTGGATGTATATCTTAAGACAAAACAAAATTAAAGTGAAATGGAAAGATTATTTAAGCGTATCTCTCATCGTAATCCCACTCACAACAGTCGTCACATTATTCCTCTTATACTACTGGGTACAATTATTCTTCACCTTATAAAGTGAAACTTTATAAGGTGGGTGGGTGTTCATCCCCCACTGATTATTAGCCCGCACCAATCGGGCGTTTACGGGCAGTTTATCTCCCACCTAACTTCTTTGCTCCAGCCGAATTTTGAGGTGGGAGTTTTACTGCCCACAAATAGCGGGATAGACGACAGAAGCCCCCTTTGCTACCGTCTTAGCAAAGGGGGCTTCTTCTATATTTAAGTTAGGTACAGTGTGATCAATCAAGTAAAGAGGTGTAACGTATTATTGATATAAGTGACTACCAGTTTCTTTGAATTCTACCGCTTTCTCTTTCATTCCTTTTTCAATTGCTTCTGTCGTTTCTAAGTCATTTTCTTTCGCATATTCACGAATATCATGTGAAATTCTCATACTACAAAACTTTGGGCCACACATTGAACAGAAATGCGCTGTTTTCGCCCCTTCTGCTGGCAACGTTTCATCATGGTACTCCATCGCGCGTTCAGGATCTAAAGATAAATTAAATTGGTCGCGCCAACGGAATTCAAATCGTGCTTTTGAAAGTGCATCATCACGCTGATGAGCCGTTTTATGCCCTTTCGCAAGATCGGCTGCATGCGCAGCGATTTTGTACGTAATAACCCCTTCGCGAACATCATCTTTGTTCGGTAAACCTAAATGTTCTTTCGGGGTTACATAACAAAGCATCGCCGTTCCAAACCAGCCGATCATCGCAGCACCAATCGCTGAAGTAATATGATCATAACCTGGTGCAATATCTGTCGTTAACGGCCCAAGTGTATAGAACGGCGCACCCTGACAAATATCAAGTTCTTTCTCCATATTTTCTTTAATTAAATGCATCGGTACATGCCCAGGTCCTTCAATCATAACTTGCACATCATGTTTCCAAGCGATTTTTGTTAATTCACCAAGTGTCTCAAGCTCAGAAAACTGCGCTTCGTCATTTGCATCTGCAATAGAACCTGGACGTAATCCATCTCCAAGAGAAAACGAAACATCGTACTGCTTCATAATTTCACAAATCTCTTCAAAGTGAGTATATAGGAAGTTTTCTTTATGATGGAATAAACACCACTGCGCCATAATCGAACCACCGCGCGAAACAATACCTGTCATACGCTTTGCAGTAATTGGAATGTAACGAAGTAATACACCAGCGTGAATCGTGAAGTAATCAACGCCTTGCTCCGCCTGCTCAATTAACGTATCACGATACACTTCCCACGTTAAATCCTCTGCAATTCCGTTTACTTTTTCAAGCGCTTGATAAATTGGCACAGTTCCAACTGGTACCGGAGCATTACGAATAATCCACTCACGTGTTGTATGAATGTTTTTACCTGTAGATAAATCCATAATCGTATCTGCACCCCAGCGAGTCGCCCACGTCATCTTCTCTACTTCTTCTGCAATAGAAGACGATACAGCAGAGTTTCCGATATTTGCATTTACCTTCACGTGAAAATTACGTCCAATTATCATCGGTTCCGCTTCAGGATGGTTAATGTTCGCCGGCAAAATCGCACGACCTTCTGCAATCTCCTTACGAACAAATTCAGGCTCTACCCCTTCACGAATCGCAACATATTCCATCTCAGACGTAATAATGCCATTACGCGCATAATGCATTTGCGAAACATTTGCACCTTGCTTCGCTCTAAGCGGCTTACGATCCATTTGCGGGAAAACAGGTGTATGTTTTGAAGCCACTTTCACACCGTCATCCTCAGGTTTAATTTCGCGTCCTTCATAAGCTTCCACATCACCACGCCCCAAGGTCCAAGAGTGGCGCGGCGCCTGCAACCCTTTTTCCAGCTCCACTTTATACTCTGGATCTGTATAAGGTCCACTCGTATCATACACACGGATTGGCGGATTTTGAACACCGTTCGTATCGCTTTGTTCAATCTCGCGCATTGGTACTTTCATACCTTCACGTGTTCCATCCACATACACTTTCTTACTTCCTGGTAAACTCGATTTCAATTCAATTTGCTCAGCTGAAACAGACTGTTTCATAACCTTTGTTGCCCCCCTGTTCGTGACAAGGACGAGATATGGCCAGCGCATGCCAAAATAAAAAGAGCCAGGTCCATAAAAGAATAAGGACCTGGCTCATAAAGGCATAATTATGTAAAGCCGTTAACTTCCCTACGCTGGTACGAGCCAGATCAGGTCCAAAGGGTTAAGAAGTTCACACGCTTCTCTCTCAGCCTACGCATACGTTAGGCACCCCTAGTTTATCACTGATTTAATTTTCAATACTTTCCCATCATACACTATAATCTGAAAAATGCAAAGTTTATTTCTTTTGTTGTTTACGGAATCATCCAAGTTAAATAATAAGCCTGCACATACGTCATAATCCCAACAATAGTAACGAAGAATAAACTATGCTTCAATGTAAAGCGGAACAAATCTGACTCTTTCCCAGCAAGTCCAACTGCCGCACAAGCAATCGCAATTGATTGCGGAGAAATCATTTTACCTGTTACACCGCCCGTTGTATTTGCTGCAACAAGAAGCACTTCAGATACACCGACTTGCTGCGCTGTAATTGCTTGTAAATTCGAGAACAGTGCGTTCGCTGACGTATCTGATCCTGTTAAGAATACGCCAATCCATCCTAAGAATGGTGAGAAGAACGGGAATAATCCGCCAGTTCCTGCAAGTGCTAACGCTAATGTAGAAGATAGACCAGAATAATTTGCGATAAATGCGAATCCTAATACGAATCCAATAGATAAAATTGGCATTTTTAGTTCGTTTAACGTTTCTTTAAATGTTGCTACTGCATCTTTTGCACTCATTTTCAAAATAAAGATAGAAATGATACAAGCAATTAAAATTGCTGTTCCAGTCGCTGATAAAATATCTAATTTCAAGATTGCTTCATAAGGTGTTGGTTTATTTACAATTGGCTCTGCTTTCATTACTAAATTGTGCAAGCTTGGAACTTCAAATTTAAATACGAGACTTTCTAAAGCGCCGCCCGGAGCGAATAACGCTTTAAAGAAACTCTGGCTCCAGATGACTACCATCACAGTCAAAATAATGAACGGAGACCACGCTTTTACTACTTTTCCTACCGTTAGTTTCGGCATAGATGTCGCCGTCGTCGTTGCTGCTACTTCACTATTCGCTTGCTTAGTTTGATAAATTTCTTTCGGCTGCCAAACTTTTAAAAATAGCGATAAACTTACTAAACTTACAAGCGCTGACGTAATATCCGGAAGTTCTGGTCCTAAAAACGTCGCTGTAATAAACTGTGTAATTGCAAATGAACTACCCGCTACAAATAAAGCAGGCCACGTTTGTTTTACTCCTTTAAAGCCATCCATTAAAAATACGATAAAGAACGGAACAAATAAAGATAAGAACGGTAATTGATGCCCAGCCATTTGTCCAATTTTATGCGGATCAATGCCTGTCACTTGTCCAGCAACTGTAATCGGAATCCCCATCGCTCCGAACGCTACTGGTGCAGTATTTGCGATTAAACAAAGACCTGCTGCATATAAAGGATTTAGCCCAAGGCCTGCCAGAAGCGCTGCCGTAATCGCTACTGGTGCACCAAATCCTGCTGCCCCTTCCAAAAATGCTCCAAATGAAAATCCGATTAAAATAACGAGTAAACGATGGTCATTCGTAATGGATAATACAGATGCACGAATGACATCAAATTGACCTGTTTTCACAGAAATTTTATATAAAAATACTGACATAATGATAATCCACGCAATTGGCCATAATCCGTATAAGAAACCGTATCCGGTCGCTGCCATTGCCATTGTGAATGGCATTTTATACGCAAATAACGCCACCAAAATCGTTAATACAACTGTAATAAATCCTGCCACATACCCCTTCATGCGGAAAACCGCTAAAGCTAAGAAAAAAAAGATGATTGGAATAAGTGCGACTGCTGCTGAAATCCAAATGTTACCGAACGGATCGTAAACTTGTGTCCATGTGTTCATTGTTCTCTCCCCCTAAAGAATCCCCTTTTAAATAAGATATAACCTTATCAATAGACTACCAGGTCATCATACCTTTAAGTCTAAAAAATACAAAACGTTTAAGAAAACGTTTTCAATAATTTTATCACAACAATTTTCATTTAAAAAGATTTTTTTGAAAATTTCATTATTTAAAAAGGAAATCTTACAAAAGCGTCACGTTTTTGTAATGTTAATCGATAGGAAGGTTGCCAAATTTATCGCATACTAAAAGTATAACAACGGACATTACTTATGAGGTGATATATATGAACGGAAACAAAATATTAGCAGCTTTATCATACTTTAGTGTATTATTTGCACCTATCTTATTCCCTATTATCGTGTGGATTGTGGGCGATTCTGAAACGAAACCACATGCGAAACGTGCTCTATGGACACATATCGTTCCAAGCATCGCTTCATTTATTGGATTAGTTATTTTAGGAATTATGGGCATCGGATCTGGTCAACCAGACGTAACACTTGGAATTGGAGCAATCATCGTCTTATGCATTTGCGGAATCATTAGCTTATACTACTTCATTTGGAATATCGTGAAAGGTATTAAAGTACTGAAAGCTTAGTTTTAAACAAGCGTTTGATTAAAAAGAAACTGTCCAAAAATTGATGTCGCATGATCATAAATGAAATTTTATCGGCGATTCAACAAGAATAACCTACCTATTAATAACAAAAAAACCGTCCCAAAATACCTTTTGGGACGGTTTTTTTATCTTTTGCGTTTCTTCTTTTTTCTCATCATTTTCTTTCGGCGCGTATTCGCTTTATCCGCTATAATGTGGAGCGTACTCGCCACAACAATCCCCATTACAAACGTTACAATTTCAACCTCGTGTTCCTTCGCAATTTCTATTAAATTTCCACCGAATGCGATTATATTTAATAGGAATAAAAACGGAGAAAACACGATTAACATGTATGCAATACGAATAATATCACCAATTATAATCGTATGTGTGAAGAAGGAACGATGGGGCATTACGCTCCTATATGGATACCAAAAAATGCGGAGGAATCCCCATTTATTATACGCATTACTGTACGTATCTAAATCCGGTGTTAGAAATGAAGTACCTACTAAAAAGCCAATTGCAAAAGTTAATAAAAAATCAAAACTTGTTAATCCATACGAAAAGAGCACAAACAAAACAACCGGAAGGGATATTAAGTTTATTTTCGTATGCGTTCTTCCTGATGGCATAATGCACTTCCTCGCTTACGTTCGCCCTGTCATCCTATGACAGTTCTCACCTATTGATCTAATTTTTGATCGATAAATGATGTGTCTATATCCGAACCAAACCATTCTGCCAACTTCACTCGTGCCTTATCTTTCACATCTTCATTTACGTATATCGATGCTTGTAATAGTGCGGCCATTAACGCACCTAAATCATCCGTATAACCGACTCCAGCAATGAAATCTGGAATGGCATCAATCGGTGCAATGAAATAAGCAAGTGCTCCGATTACAATAATTTTCACTCGTTTTGGAACATCCGGTCTTTGCAACACGTAAAACAACAATAAACTCGCATAGATTACCGACTGCCCTGCCTGCTTCGCAACATGTTTTATTTTCTTCCAAAACGCTTCAACTGAAAATTTTTGTTTCATTCAAAAGCCTCCCTATTTTCAAAAGAAATAAGCTACAATATGTTATGTTATCAGTAAAAGTTCATCAAAATTACACATAATCTATCAATGAAATTTCATTGTAACAAACAAAACCAAAAAGAACAAGTGTTCGTTAATTTTTTCGTATTTTCCTTCATATAATAGTTTTCTAGACAACCACTTAAAGATTTCTATTCCATATTTCTCAACCAAAAAACTTTCAATTCCGCTTAACATTCTTTTCTATTTTTGTTATATTTTCTAGTTGACGAGCCTATAAACGAATGTTAAAGTTTTCTCTGGTAGTGACAAATCACATACAAAAAATGTAAAATGTTATAGTGTTTCTCAGAAATGAATTTTGTTGTATAATACAGAAATGACGTTATGCTTATGAGCAGCACAAGAAACCAAAAAGGGTATGCATAGTTAAAGTCGTATATGGGTGAATATAGAAACTCTAATTATGACCAAGAAAACTATGTATTTTTTATTTTAACATTTTTCGCTCCAAAATCGACCAAGCCTGATAGAGAAAGGGTGGAAATGAATGAAAGAAACCATGAAATCACAATTTCAAAATGTGCGTTTCACTTTATTCGTAGCTTTGGCCGTATGGCTAAAAACCTACATCATTACACGCACTAGCTTCGATTTAAAACTTGAATCTTTCATGCAAGAATTCATTTTATTCATTAGTCCATTAGCAGCATCATTACTGTTTGTGGGTCTTGCATTATTTGCAAAAGGGAAAAAACGTAACTATATAGCACTAGGAATTAACTTTATCTTAACGTTCATTCTTGTTGGTAACGTAATGTTCTACGGATTCTACAATGACTTCGTTACTTTACCAGTATTAGGACAAACGTCTAATTTCGGAAGTTTAGGTTCTAGTGTGAAAGAATTATTTAACTACAAAATCATCCTTGCATTTGCGGATATTATCGTATTCTTCGTTCTATTGAAGAAGAAGAAAGATTTTGCACCGACAGAACGTGTAGCACGTCCGATGCGTTCTCTATACTTCGTGTCAACGGTTGCTATTTTCTGCGTAAACCTAGGATTTGCAGAAGCTGAGCGTCCAGAACTATTAACACGTTCATTCGACCGCGTTATGCTTGTTAAAAACCTAGGATTATATGTACACCAAGCATACGATCTTGGCTTACAAGCAAAATCAAGTTCACAAAAAGCGTTTGCTGATAGTAGTAAATTGCAAGAAGCAGAAAACTATGTGAAAACAACACAAAGTAAACCAGATCCAAATATGTTTGGTACTGCAAAAGGGAAAAACGTAATTGTTGTCTCTCTTGAATCATTACAAACATTCTTAATTGGTGCGCAAGTTAACGGACAAGAAGTTACACCATTCCTAAACCAATTTGCGAAAGAAAGTTATTACTTCGATAACTTCTTCCATCAAACTGGGCAAGGTAAAACGTCTGATGCTGAATTCTTAGTAGATACTTCAATGTATCCACTAGACCGTGGTGCTGTATTCTTCACACACGGTAATAACGAATATACAGCAACTCCAGAAATTTTGCGTCAGCAAGGATATCACACATCAGTATTCCACGCGAATAACGCAACGTTCTGGAACCGTAACATTATGTATCCGGCACTTGGTTATGATCGTTACTACAACGAGCTTGACTACAAAATTACGCCAGAAACAAAATTAAATTGGGGATTAAAAGATATCGAATACTTCGATCAATCTATCGATATGTTAAAAGAAGTGAAGCAACCGTTCTATACTCGCTTCCTTACTTTAACAAACCATTACCCATTCACTTATGATGACAGTACGAAATTAATCGATGAATACAATTCTGGTGATGGCGTATTTGACCGTTACATGGTAACTGCTCGCTATTTAGACGAAGCAATGAAACACTTTATTGAGCGTCTAAAAGCAGAAGGTATTTACGACAACTCAGTTATCGTATTCTACGGTGATCACTATGGTATTTCTGAAAACCATAACCGTGCAATGGCACAGTTCTTAGGAAAAGAAGAAATCACTACATTTGACCATATGAACTTACAAAAAACACCGATGTTTATTCACGTTCCAGGTCAAAAAGAAGGTAAAACAATTTCAAAACCAACTGGTGAAATTGACATTAAGCCAACAATTCTAAACCTACTTGGTGTAGATTCTACGAATCAAATTCAATTCGGTCATGATGTATTCTCACCAGAAAATAAAGGATTCGTTGTTCTTCGTGACGGTAGCTTCGTTACAGATAAGTACATGTACACGAACAGTACATTCTACGACCGTACTACTGGCGAAGTTGTGCAATTACCGAAAGAAGAATCTCAACCACTAATTGATCGTGCCCAAAATGAATTGAACATGTCTGACAAAATCATTGAAGGTGACTTACTTCGCTTCTCTGAAAGTAACAAGATCAAAACTGGTGAAGTAAAGACAGCTATTAAAGAAGAAAAGAAGAGCGCTGAGTAATCTCAGCCTCTTTTTTTATTTTCTGCTATCCTTCCTCTCCTATTCATTAACTTTAAAATTACATAACCTTCACCTAATATTTACACCACATTAACGAAACATCTTTATAATAAAATATGTAAACAAGGTTCCACATATTTCTTATCTCTCATCTTCAATAAGATCCCTTAGAGAAATGTGTGCATCATTTGTTTTCAACTTTCTTATAATTGTCTTTCCAAGTGTTTTGTTTGCATAAATGAAACCTTTAAAGACGATGTCCCTATGAATGATAGCTACCCTCCTTGTGCAGCATTCCATACGAATGTTGCTTTTTTTTTTCAAAAAGCAGGATTCTTATTTCTCATTTCCGAATTTGTATATACAAAATGCTATAAAGTGAAACTTTAATCAGTGGGTGTTTTGTTCATCCCCCACTGATTATTAGCCCTCACCAATCGGGCGTTTACGGGCAGTTAATGCAGGATAAATCACCACTACTTCTCTGTGATTTACAAAATACATATACGTCATATGTATAGAATTGCTTACATAAAAATTACTATAGTGATTTTTATTCATGTACTAACGAAAGGATGGGACGAAAATTGGCATACGAAAGATTTGTACTATGGAATGATGCAGTTATTGATACAACAAAACATCGCGCGTACATAGAACTTGAAGAAAGAGGTTTACAATTTGGTGATGGCGTCTATGAAGTTATTCGCCTTTATAACGGAAACTTTCACTTATTAGACCCACATTTAACAAGATTATATCGATCCCTTGAAGAAATAGAATTATCACTTCCTTTCTCAAAAGCCGAACTCATCATCTTACTCTACAAATTAATTGAAAACAATAATTTCCACGAAGACGGAACAATTTACTTACAAGTATCTCGTGGTGTACAAGCTCGAGCACATGCATTTTCATATGACATATCTCCGACAATCTATGCTTATATTTCAAAAAAAGAAAGACCATCTTTATGGATTGAATACGGTGTACGTGCTATATCAGAACCTGATACACGCTGGCTCCGCTGTGATATTAAATCGTTAAATTTATTACCAAATGTATTAGCTTATACGAAAGCTGAACGCAAAGGTTGTAAAGAAGCACTTCTCGTACGAAATGGTATTGTAACTGAAGGTAGCCACTCTAACTTCTTTCTTATAAAAAACGGAACACTGTATACGCATCCAGCCAATCACCTTATTTTAAACGGCATTATTCGTCAGTACGTCCTTTCTTTAGCTAACACTCTTCAACTTCCTGTAAAGGAAGAGCTTTTCAGCGTTCGCGATGTTTATCAAGCAGATGAATGCTTCTTTACGGGAACGACTATTGAAATTTTACCGATGACCCATCTCGATGGAACTGCGATTCAAGATGGTCAAGTTGGCCCTATCACCAAATTACTACAAAGGTCATTTTCTCAAAGCCTTTTAAAATCCAACAGCACATCTTCCTAAATACGAATAATCTTCTCATTTTCCACATCAAATATATGTATTTAAATGGAAATCAAGGTGCAGATTTATACCTTGATTTTTTTTTTGTAACCTTTTTGTCATATTCAGATTACCACATAAGTCTTGACAGTAATCGACATGCTCTTTAGAATTTTTAACAGTTGGTAAATATTTCTTCACTACATTACAGACAGAAAGGAATCGACAAATTATGAAAAAATACCTTGCCGGTCTTGCGGCAGTGTCTGTAGCAGGAGGAGCAGCCCCTACACTTGATAGCGTTCAAGCTGCCCCTGAACAAAATACACAAAAAGCTGCTACACAAACTGTCCAAGCTTCCGCATCAAACAATTCATCATATACGGTGAATGCTAGCGTACTACACGTTCGTGCAGGATCAAGTACTTCTCACGACGTCATCTCTCGCGTTTATAATGGTCAATCATTAAACGTAATTGGAGAAGAAAATGGTTGGTTCAAAATTAACGTTAATGGACAAACTGGTTTTGTTAGTGGCGAGTTTGTATCAAAAAACGGAGCAACGAATAACAATGTAAGCACAGGTGGAAACAATAAAGTTACTGCTGATGTATTACGTGTACGTACAGCTCCTAACACTTCTAGTTCTGTTTCAGGACGTGTATATGAAGGACAAACTTTAAACGTAATTGGAGAAGAAAATGGTTGGGTGAAAATCAACCATAACGGACAAACTGGTTATGTTAGTAGCCAATTTGTATCAGGCGCTTCTTCAAATACTGGCTCTACAAGCAATAACAACAATAGTAACAATGAAGCAACTGTTCAACCAGCAAGTGGAAACTATACAGTAAATGTATCTTCCCTTCGCGTTCGTACAGGTCCTAGCACTTCTCATCCAACTGTAGGTTCTGTTAAACAAGGACAAGTAGTACAAGTTGTAGGCGAAGTTCAAGATTGGTTCAAAATCAATTACGCGGGACAAACTGCTTACTTAAGCAAGGACTACGTAACAAAAGGCGGTTCTAACGAAAACGTCACTCAAGGTAACAACCAAGAGCAAAATAATAATGGAACTGTTCAAACTGGTGGTACTTACGTTGTTAACGCAACATCTCTACGTGTTCGTACAGGCCCTGCAGCTTACCATAGTGTAATTGGCGGCGTGTTAAATGGTACAACATTAAACGTAGTTGGATCTGAAAACGGCTGGTTTAAAGTAAACTACCAAGGAAAAACAGGCTATGTTAGTAGCGAATTTGTAAAATTCGTTAAAGGTGGCACAGCTACTCCTGAACAACCGAAACAGCCTGAACAGCCAAAACAACCTGATCAAGGTGCAATTGGCGACTACTACATTAATGCTTCTGCGCTAAATGTACGTAGCGGCGAAGGTACAAATTATAGAATCATAGGCGCACTCCCACAAGGACAGAAGGTTCAAGTAATCTCTGAAAACTCTGGATGGAGCAAAATTAACTACAACGGTCAAACTGGTTACATCGGAACACGTTTCCTATCTAAAACACCAGTTGGTGGCGCAGTAGATAATAAGCCTAACGACAACCAAAATAACAATCAAAATAATAACAACAATAATAATACTAATAATAGCGGTGACAGTTCTTCTCTACTTGCATACGCGAAATCTATGCAAGGCGTACCATACGTTTGGGGCGGTACTTCTGCTAATGGTGTTGACTGCAGTGGTTACATCTACCACGTATTTAAGAAATTTGGTCATAACATTAGCCGCCAAAGTGTTGCTGGATATTGGAGCAGCTTACCACAAACTTCAAGTCCACAACCTGGAGACTTAATTTATTTCAAAGATACTTATAAAGCAGGTCCTTCTCACATGGGTATCTACCTTGGCGGGGGATCATTCATCCAATCCGGAGATAAAGGTGTAGCAATCGCTTCATTAAACAACTCTTATTGGAAAAGCCATTTCTTAGGGTATACGAAAGCACCTTAAGTTATAGTTTCAGAGCCTTCTAGTTTACTAGAAGGCTCTTTTTAAAAGACTCAACATAGTAATCCCCTTTCATTCTCTCTACGAAAAAATTATGCGTTCATTCTCCTATTTCATACACTATATTCTATTGAAATTGCCCAAAACGTTATCATAATGAATATATTTCAACAAAAAACATAACCTATTTCATGTCTATTCATTTTATATGTGTTTTTTCAAAGAATTTTCTTTTTATTTAAACTTTTCGTTAGACGTTTGACCTCCGATGTCCATTATGATAAGTTACTTAAGATGTTATATTCGCAAAAGTATAGACAACTGGTTTATACACTTTTTTACTATGAGGAAGGAGCATACACTGCATGAATGTTTTATGGGGAATTGGCGGCGTGATTGGAGTATTAGCAATTGCTTTCTTACTATCTTCTAACCGCAAAGCTATTAATTGGCGCACAATTTTAATCGCGCTAGCATTACAAATGACATTTTCATTTATCGTATTGCGATGGGATGCTGGAAAAGCAGGCTTAAAAGTTGCTGCTGACGGCGTTCAAGGATTAATTAATTTTTCTTACGAGGGAATTAGGTTCGTTGCTGGGGATTTAGTCAACGCAAAAGGCCCTTGGGGATTTGTTTTCGTTATTCAAGCACTACTTCCAATTGTATTTATTAGTTCATTAGTTGCAATCTTATATTACTTAGGTATTATGCAGAAATTTGTTAGTATCGTTGGTGGTGCATTAAGTAAACTTCTTGGAACTTCTAAGGCAGAAAGCTTAAATGCAGTAACAACTGTATTTTTAGGACAAACAGAAGCACCAATTTTAATTAAACCATACTTAGCACGTTTAACTAACAGTGAATTCTTCACTATTATGGTAAGTGGTATGACCGCTGTTGCCGGATCAGTTCTTGTCGGCTATGCAGCAATGGGTATTCCGTTAGAACATTTATTAGCAGCTGCAATTATGGCAGCTCCATCAAGTTTATTAATTGCAAAACTAATTATGCCAGAAACAGAAAAAGTAGATAATAACGTTCAACTTTCAACAGAGCGTGAAGACGCAAACGTTATCGATGCAGCTGCACGCGGTGCATCTGAAGGTATACAACTTGTTATTAACGTAGCTGCAATGCTAATGGCTTTCATCGCATTAATCGCTTTATTAAATGGCTTATTAGGATTGGTTGGTTCTTTGTTCGATATTAAACTTAGCCTTGATTTAATCTTCGGTTACTTATTATCACCATTTGCAATCTTAATCGGGGTTTCTCCAGGTGAAGCTATACAAGCAGCAAGCTTTATCGGTCAAAAACTTGCAATCAACGAATTCGTTGCATACGCAAACTTAGGACCACACATGGCAGAGTTCTCTGCAAAAACAAATATGATTTTAACATTTGCAATCTGTGGTTTTGCAAACTTCTCTTCTATCGCAATTCAATTAGGTGTAACAGGAACGTTAGCTCCTACTCGCCGTAAACAAATTGCACAATTAGGGATTAAAGCAGTTATCGCTGGTACACTAGCGAACTTCTTAAACGCAGCAGTCGCAGGTATGATGTTCCTATAAACTCATGTAAAGTCTCCTCTTTTAAAGAGGAGGCTTTTTTATATAACATAAATATAATTTTCGTATATATTAAATACTTTATGTATAGATGTATAGACGCTATGTTACAATAATTAGTATGTCTGTTTATTTTTTCTTATAAAAGAGGGATACTACTTGATGTATCTCGCCCCAAAAAACTTCCAGCTACATGGTCATTTCTTAATAATTGTGCATACTACAAATATCCAGCACGAATTATTTTTAAGGAGGAAAGTTTCGTGAAAGATAAGTCCTATAAAGTCCTCTCTATGTGGATTTTACAAATTTTATTTTATTTTACTACTGTACATGTGACGAAATATGAGCACGCGCTCATTTTTACAATTATATATGTCATCATAAATGTACTATTCTTATTTTTACCTGATAAAACAGCATTTATTTTCTTCATACTGGGAACAATCATTTCAGTATTCTATTTATTTTATCAAGCGTGGCTTCACTTATGGAGTACATCAGATCAATGGGAATATATTATTACCCACTTCCTGATGGCAGCTAACTTCTTCATTGTTTATATTTCAACCCATCTATTAAAAAAGGTTATCCTTAAAAATAAAGAGTTAACTGAACGGGTAAGAGTGCTTGAGCAATACATTGGAGAATCAAAATTATTAACAAGACAAGAATTCGAAAGACGACAAGCTTTATTAACAACTGCGATGAATCGTCGTAATGAAACAGGCATTATCATTTTCTTTGATTTCACTTCCTTTAGTAAATATACGAAAGAAAGTGTCATGGATCGTGTAGCTTCATTATTAGTTGATACAGTCAGAGCTGACTTTGACCTTGCTGCTGAATATGACAGCAACACATTAGTTATTTTATTACAAAATACAAATGAAGCCGGTGCTGACATTGTAATGAACCGTCTACATCCAAAAATGGCACAATGGCTTGCTGCTGAAGCAATTCAAGATATTAAAATAAAACGAGAACAAATCAATACAAAAGGACATATCACATTATGATGACACTCGTTATGCTTCTTTTATTTATTTTGTTTTGTGTACTTGTTTTCTGGATCAGCATCACATTTTCAATTAAATATGTATTGATTTTTACGGCCTTCCTATTCTCTGGTTTACTCGTTTATTACTCTTTCTTAACAATTGCGGGTTTAATTCATCGAAATAGTAAACGAAAAGATCGTACGCTAGAACATTATCCAAGTGTAGATATTTTAATACCTGCCCATAATGAAGGGGTTGTTATTAAAGATACATTAGAAGCAATGGCAAAGATTGAATACCCAGGCAAACTAAACGTTTATTTATTAAACGATAACTCTCAAGATGAAACACCTGAAATTGGAGATGATTTCGACAAAGCTTATGCTCATATTCATCACATTCGTGTACCACCTGGCGAACCGAAAGGAAAATCGCGTGTATTAAACTACGGCCTTAGCATTTCGGATGGTGAATATTTCTGTGTTTACGATGCAGATAATCAACCTGAACCACATGCACTGCGAATGCTCGTAGAACATGCTGAAACAACAAAGGATGCCGTTGGAGCAGTTGGACACGTTCGTACAGTAAATGAGAAAAGAAACTGGCTTACACGAATGATTTCATTAGAATTTCAGATTTTCCAGCTCCTTATGCAATCTGGACGCTGGCTATTATTCCAAACAGGTTCACTAACCGGAACAAACATGCTTCTTCGTCGTTCCGCATTAGAAGAACTTGGCGGCTATGATCCTTATGCAATTGCAGAGGATGCCGAATTAACATTAAGAATTACCCAAAAGGGCTATCTCTTACCAATCGTCCCGGAATCGATTACATGGGAACAAGAACCTGAACATTTAAAAATCCTTATAAAACAGCGGACACGTTGGCTTCAAGGAAACTTATACATTTTAGAAAAAATGTTTTCTTCGTTAAGCTTCTTTAAAGGAAAACTTCTCGTCCATTCCTTACAACAAGTTTTAGTGTATGTCGTATTTTGGCTATTCCTAATCATTTCAAACGTTTGGTTTGTAATTGGACTGCTCGGCATATTCCAAATTCAATATAGCATTCCATTACTATTTATGTGGTATGTCGCATATATTACATATGTTTCTCAATTATTTAGTGCCCAGAGCGTCGAACGAACCTTTACACCGACCAATATTTTCATAAGCGTCATTATGTACTTTACGTACGCACAGCTCTTTACGTATTTGTTTATTCGCAGTCTCATTCTTTACTTACGTGCAAAGAGCAAGAAACAAGTAATTGGTTGGGATAAAACAGTACGATTTAAAAAAGAAAAATAGATTTCATTAAAAAATAAGCACAGAGCGCCGTATGCTCTGTGCTTATTTTTTACCGTAATACTATATATATCAGACAATACCCCTTAGCTGAAAGTTATTTCACGTCCATCCCCCAACGAACGATCGACCTTCATTTATATACGAAAAAGTGATTGCTATTTTTGTAGAACCAATTGCTTCTCTTGATGCTCTTTACGAGTTTCAGTCTTTGGTTCCGTGCTTTCTTGGGCATTTCGATGTGCCACACGTTTCAAACAAATATGCTTCCACTTTCTTTCGTAACGTTTCATTATTCTAGTTGTCCCCCTTGAATGCGCTTTAAAACTATTTGAAATCGCTTACAGGAAATAATATAGCACATATACATAAAAGTAACAACACATTTCCGACATATTTTTGTCAAAAATATGAATATAATGTGTAAAATATCGGATATTGTCGAACTATATCGATTTTTCTTTTTAAATTACCGATATCTATAGTATTCCGTAACAAAGTAATGCTTTTCCTACAATAGTATAGAACAGTGAAAAAGGACTGCCGAATGTCGGCAGTCCTAATACTATTTATATATACAGAATTTTTTTCTTCTATTATTAATGTTGTTTCATGCGTCCTTCTTTTTGCAACTCTTTAAATAGTGCTGCAATCATAAAGAAAATAACAAATACGAACGGGAAGGCCGCAATAATCGACGCAGTTTGCAGCGCCTCTAATCCTCCGACATACAATAAGATCGAAGCTAACGCCGCTAGAACAATACCCCAAACCATTTTAATACGATTTGGTGGGTTTAAGCTACCATGTGTCGTTAACATCGCTAGAACAAACGTAGCAGAGTCTGCCGATGTAATAAAGAATGTTGAAATAAGTAAAATAGCTAACACACATAAAGCCGGTCCTATACTACCCATTTGGTCTAACATAGCAAACAATCCTACTTCTGTGCCCATTTCTTTAATTTGTCCATATATATTTGCACCATCAAATAGCTCCATGTGAATACCTGTTCCTCCGAAAACAGAGAACCAAAGCGCACCAATTACTGTTGGTACGAGTAACACACCAACAACAAATTCACGAATTGTACGCCCGCGTGACACACGAGCAATAAACGTACCTACGAATGGTGACCATGCAATCCACCATGCCCAGTAGAAAATTGTCCATGACTGAATCCATTGATTTCCGCCTTCATTTAATGGACTTAAACGGAAACTCATACTTGGCAATTCTTGAATGTATGAACCGATTGTTGAAGTGAAATAATTCATAATAAAGTTTGTTGGACCTGCAAATAATACAATTATCATAAGTGCAAACGCTAAAATAATATTCGCATTACTTAAATATTTAATTCCTTTATCGAGTCCCGTTTGCGCAGATAGCATATAAAGAACAGTTACAATTCCGATGATTACTAGCTGTGTCGGTAATGAGTTTGGAATGGATGTTAAATAACTAACACCACCCGCAATTTGCTTTGCCCCAAGTCCTAATGATGTCGCCACACCAAATACTGTTGCAAACACAGCTAGAACATCAAACATATGGGCAATACGGCTATGTTCACCGCCTTTAAATAGCGGACCGACCGCCGCACTAATTGTACTTGCTCTTCCTTTTCTAAATGTAAAATACGCAATACATAATGCTACAAGTGCATATAATCCCCACGGATGTAATCCCCAATGGAAAAATGAGAAACGAAGTGCAAGGCGTGCACTCTCTTCAGTCGCACTCTCTCCAAACGGAGGTGTGTATAAATGGTTCATCGGTTCTGCGACGCCCCAGAAAACCAAACCGATTCCCATACCGGCACTAAATAACATAGCAAACCATGTCATATAACTATAATCAGGTTCATCATCATCTTTACCTAAACGAATCGAACCGTACTTAGAAACAATTAAGAAAATAGCAATTCCTAAGAAAATAGAAACGGAAATAATATAGAACCATCCAAACTTACTAACTAACGCAGCTTGAATTACAGTCGTTACATTTCCTAAGCTACCTTTTCCAATAATAGATTCGGGAATAATCCCCCAAAGTGTAAATGCAATACATAATGTTAATGAGACAATAAATGTTTTCGTCAGTTTCCTCATCAAATCCCCCTTCGTATGTTTCATTTCTTGTAAAAATCATAAATTCCGATATGTTAAATCGGATAGAAAACCATAGTTTTTTGTGGTGATTTTCTTTCGGCTCTCTCAAGTTTGCCTTCACCAATTAGAGTTCTTATGGACAGCCTTACCTTCCGTACAACCTTTCCACTCTGCAAGAGCTACAAGATTGGAATACTACTGTCAAATTGTGTGAGAAAAATACGGATGGGAAGAGATTTTCCCAAAAAAGGATGTGTTACAGTTTTAAAAAAGGGCAGATTTATTCTTTACAACCCTTTCTTCTTGTAACAATTATGCGGTTTTTTGCTAGTATATAGCGCGTGTTTATAACTTCACAAACGAGATGTTTATGTTTATATAACTATATTACCCATAAAACGGTAAAATACTCAAGGAATGTAACTGTATAGTAATCATTATGTAACACCCCTGTAATATTTTTATTTGCACCGAAAAAAATATGTTGTATTAAATATTTTGAATATAACTAGAAACCTACTAATTATATGGAATGAAAAACGCTTTCCTCTCATTCTAGCTATATTACAAAGTGTTAACGACTTATTACGAATGGTTTGTAATTGTGTGTTTTCCAAAAATCCGAAAAAATCTGTTGCTATAATGAGGACACGAAAACAAACGCAATGGAGGCTATCATGAAAAAATTAATTGGAATAGCAACAGCAGCAGTTTTTGGTCTTGGGATTTTCACCGCATCTGCTAATGCAGAAACTGTTGTAACAACAGACGTACTAAACGTACGAGAAAACCCTACTACTGAATCAAAAGTTGTCGGTAAATTACAGAATGGTCATAAATTAGATGTTCTAAATACAGAAAACGGATGGTCACAAATCAAATTAGATGGTAAAGACGCATTCGTAAGTGCAGAGTTTACAAAGAACTCTTACTATGTAACAGCTAACGTATTAAATGTACGTGCTGAAGCGAACACAAACTCAGAAATTCTTGGAACGCTTAAGAAAGACGATATGATCGAAACAACGAACCAAGTACAAAATGAGTGGTTACAATTTGAATATAATGGGAAAACAGCTTATGTTCACGTTCCTTTCTTAACAGGTACAGCACCTGTTATCGAGAAACAAGAACAACCTGCTCCTGCTAAAACTGTAGCACCAGCTAAAGCTCAAGCACCTGCAGCACAAGCAAAACCAGCTGCTAAGCCTGCTGTGAAAGCTGCTGAGACTAGCACACCTTCTGGTGGTCGTGAGTTAACAGTTGTAGCTACTGCATATACAGCTCACCCAAGTGAAAACGGTGGCACATACGGCGGCCGTGTATTAACTGCAATGGGTCATGACTTAACAGCGAACCCAAACATGAAAATGATCGCTGTTGACCCGAAAGTAATCCCATTAGGATCTAAAGTATGGGTAGAAGGTTACGGAGAAGCTATCGCTGGAGATACTGGCGGTGCAATTAAAGGTAACCGTATCGACATCCTACTTGGATCAGATAGCGCTGCTCAAAAATGGGGACGCAAAACTGTTAAAGTGAAAATTTTAAAATAACCAATGACTGCTAAATTACAGCCGGTTCTCTTTATTGAGAGCTGGCTTTTATTTTTTATATAATACATATAAGGAGGTGACGTCCATGAATTTACAAGCTAAGGTAGACTGGGTCGGTACACCAAAGCCGTACATATATAAAGATGATGTAACATATGATGCAATCGCAATTGACTTCTCACTAACAAACGATGACAATCGCTATAAATTAATTGTGCTCAAGTCTGAAGAAAATACACATTACAAACTCGTACAATACGGAATAAAACCAGGCTCTCAAAAACCATTCCCTATTGATATTCCATTCGAGCAAGAAATGCTACCGCTCATAAAGCAAATATTAAATGATCCATATGTACAAGCGATATTAAAGGAAGCCCGCTTCTAATTGCAAAAAAGGATATCACCTATTAGAATTTCCCAACTAGGTGATATCCTTTTTACTTTCCCTTGAACACGAGTAGAGAAAATTATATCAACGGTTCAACATGGAATATCGATTTACCGTCAAAGATTGACAATAACGGCAAGCTACCTAAAGAAAGAGGCTGTTCAAAATTGAACAGCCTCTTTCTTATATTAATGAGTCGGACCAGATACTTCCTCTGATTTCAGCGTATTATTCGCTCCAAGAGAATGGTACAATATCTTTCCATTTCCATTAACAGTAACGATATGGTCATTATTAAAGCTCTTGAATTTTACAGAGCCGTCACCGTAACGAATATGATATTCTTCATATGTCGTTACTTTATATTTCGTTGCACTTTGACGTTCTACATTGCGAATATTCATTGTCAATAAATCTTCTGTAATTCCTTTTTTGTGTAGATATTGTAAGTAATCACGGTCTTCCTTATACGATTTCCCGCTCTTATCATAATCATTTTCAATTAAACTAAAATCGTTTAATGCAATTGCACGCACGTTATTATAAATATGATTTTGTACAAAATCTCCAACCGCTGAACTAGAAGCTTCTTTTGGGAACTTTAAGTAATATGTACTTTGATCTCCAACTTTAATACTTTCAGATTTCATCACACCAAATTCAGCGTTTTTCTCTAAATGTACTTCTACCGTTTCATCCGTTGGTACAGGACCAAGTTTATAACTTCCGTAATTTAACTTTCCACGTTTCTTGCCATTAACAAATACAGTTGCATCATTTTCATCAGATGAAATGGTTACATAATTTCCTTCAAGTGATAAATTCACTTCTACTGTCCCATTCTTTTCATCTGCTAAATCCACTTCTTTTTCTGTCTCTAATTCAGCAAGTTCCGTCTTCGCCTTTGCCTTTACAACATAAGCACCCGGGAAGTATGGACCTAATTCTTTCGAAGTTTTATCACTAGAAAGCTCTGTTTCTTTTTTATCATTCACATATATTTCAGCATTCTTTGCAGTTGTGCTAACATTCATGTAATACGACTTCATGCTGAACTTATACTTCGGATACAAGAACCATTCTTTCCCGTCTTCTATAATTTTCCCATCTTTAAAAGATGCTTTATCACTTGCTAACTTTTGATCTACTGTCTCTCTTTGCAAATATGATAACAGTTCTTTATTATAAGAAGGATTCTCTTTTAAATAACGGATATACGCCTTAATATCTTCTGTCTTAACCTTTAAGGTTGGATCGTCTACTTTCAAAATCTCATCGATTGCATTCACATCTTTATTTTGGAATGCTTCAATCATTGCATTTACTTGCTTTTCCTTCGAAAACTTGCTCGCACCGAATTTATATGCGCCAAACAAAATAGCAAAAACAATGACAAAACCTATAAGTAAAAACATGTTCTTCTTACTTTTCACTGACTTTGTTTCTCTACGCATTTCTGAGTGAGAAGAAGCTGTTTGATCAGCAATTTCTTCTACTTTACTTCCGCAATCAGGACAAAAGTTCAAATGATCCGCAACTTGTTTATTGCATGTTCCACAAAACTTCAAGTATTTCTCCCCCTTATTTTTTCACTAATTTCATACCCGCGAATGTTAATACGTAAGAAATAAGAAAACTACCTACTATTAAATATAGCGTGTTACTTTGAATAGATAATATCGGTCCAGAAATTCCAGCGAACTCCTTCATAATTTCCTTACTTCCTGAAGCTGTAATATGAATTTTTGCTAATCCATTTATACAAAGCATCATCACTGTATAAACAGCACTAAACACTGCTATAGTTACGTACATATTTCGCATACGATATTGAGCCAATTTCATTCCAGCCCTAACTAGTAGAATACATGGTAGAAGAATTAATAATCCCCACCAATGTAAATACGAATTAAAATCATCAATATCTTTTATACGATCAGCACTAGCACCATTAGCGATTTCCAGGTCTTTTAAAGACGTACCCTGTATTGATATGCCTGACATATACGATACATGCAGTGGCCCTTTTTCGACTGAATATCTATGCATTTCTCTCTCCATATTTCCCCACTCAATTTCAGTTGGAGAAAGGTGGGCCATATTCCACATGAAAGGTGTTGCTTCTAAAGAAAGTAATACTTTATACGCCTTCTCTGGAAAATCAATTGGACCCATTGATTTTGAACTACTAAATAAAATCGTAATAAGTATAATACCAAATGTAATAAGTAGTCCTTTCAAAACAGTCACTATACTATAATAAATAGACGTTACATACGGGACAAACTGACTAGTAGAAGAAAGCATACGATGCGGTCCTGCTTCAATACTCATACCAATAAAGCTGAATAATAGGCCAAATATAATACCAAACAATAAACTAACAACATGAGAATATACAACATCAATAGTCATCGTTTGATAGAAATAAGAAATAGATGTAGAAGAACTTGCTATAAAGCTTACAATACATAAGAAAATACCGTATATCATGCCAATTACACATGATGTCATGAACTTCTCTCGCCAACTAATTGAAGGTTTGTTTCTTTCAACAAAAAATCCACTTCCACCTAATATAAGTGCCGGAATAGTTACCAAGATGAATAATGGCATATGAAGAAGGAATGACATCGTGTATGCCCCGCTCCCGCTAATTTCAATACCTATTAAATGACACATTAAAATTAATGGTGCTATACCAATAAATGATTGATTAATGGTAGTCATATTCAACATACCATCCGTATTTCTAACCGCTGTCTCCACTACATCATTTATAGCAGAATCTATTATTAAACTGCCAATGAAGCCTGCAATGAACATACATACAATTGCAAAAGCACCACCGAATAATCCTTTTTTCAGCATACTTCCTGATGCATTTACATGTAATTGCGCTCCTGCATTTGGTAATTTCATGTTCGATTCTTTTCGGGCGACTCCTAATAAAGAATCACCGCATTTCTCACAATATGTAGCATATTCTTTACTTTCCTGTCCACATGTTCGGCAATACTTCGAAGATTGCGGGACTAACATAACATGGCTATCTATACTATCCGTACTTGAGCCGTCATGTGTACAATAGTTTACTGCCTCAGGCTGTTCTAAACCGCAAATTTTACAATACATGTTCCTCACTCCTTACTTTGCTTCATACCACATGCTGGACAGAATGTAGCTTCCGTTGCAATTTGTTCACCACATGAAGAACATGCTTCTTTTTCAATATTTTTTGATTGAAGGAGTAACTCATTTTCTTTACCACACTGCCCGCAAAATTTATCATTTAATGATAATGGACCACCGCAACTACACTGTCCTTTTTGTTCTTGTCTCTGTAAATTAGAAATTTGTCTGCGCGTGTTATAAATAGCAACATCAAGCTCTTGCACTGGTGCTACAATAGCTTTCAACAAATCTATTCGAACTTCATCATCACGAAGTTGCATATATACCGTTTGACCAAGTTCAAGTAAAATTTCAGTTTTTCCTTGTAACTTCTCTTGTGTAATCTTCTTTAATTGCGCCATTTCCTGTGCTACTTGCAACTTCATCTTGCCTTGCTCAATTCCCTCTTGCAACTTATTCATGCCATTACCAAACTTCGATTGTAAATCTGACAAACAAATTCTCTCCTTTTAATTACATAGTAATATACAAAATTAACATTATATATATTACCATGATTTTCTAATTGTGTAATTAGAATTTCATTTTTTCTGTTTTGAGCATTTTTTGTTTATAATGGTAAAGGAAAGAAATCTGTGTACGGAGGAATATTATGCTGCAAGACTCAATTAAGAAAGATGAAATTATGATGATTGCGAATGAGTTCGTTCAAGGGCTTGATCCACAGCAAGTTGCTGATCAAGAGCATGTCGCTACAGCTCGGCAACTATATCGTAGTGGTGTTGTCTATAACGTTGACTTTGATGGCTATACGCTATCCGGAACTGTAAATGCTGAAGGCAGTGTATATAGTGTTCACATTCCGATTCGTAATGTCACTGAAAGCTATTGCGATTGCTTCGCGCCAACGCAATGTCAGCATATGCTTGCTGTGTTACTATCTGCAGCTTCTAGTTTTGGGCAAGTAGGAGATGTATTAACTTTATTCAAAAATAATACAAAACCTTCTCTTCCTCCTATTCGAACTGCACGACAAGTATTGCAATCATCAGCTTTTGAAGAAATGGATTATAAAAGTTGGCAAACATACTTTGAAAATGAATATGAATCATTTAAAAAAGAACAAGCGCGGCTCACTTATAAACAAATGTATTTTCTTATGAGTCTTTTTACAGACTTCTATACAAAATTAGAACGGAAAGCTCCGCGCATCGTTGCTATTCATGAATTATTTAAGTTGCACGCGGCACTTTATTGCTTTCAAAAATTATTAGAAGAAATTCAAGAATTTGAAGCAAACAAACTATATTCTTATCACCAACCAGTTAACGTCGTTCGCCTATTCGTTGATAAAGTTGAATCTACCGTTAGGGACCTAAAAACAGAGACGATTCCAGAAGAATCCAAACCGATTTTAGAAGAAACAGCGCGGCTCATACATGAATCATTCTTCTCTACCGATGCCTATACACAAGAGCGATTCTTCATTTATCGTCACGTATGGGGTGAACTGTTAAGAACAGAGGAGCAGCTACAAGAAGAAAAAAAACGAATCGATACTAAAATCAATCCACTTTCCAAAGCATTAGCATCTTCTCACCTGCTCTTTTTAAACGGTGAAGATGTATCGGCAATGGAATTACTGGAAAAACAGCCTTCTTCTGTTGTGAGCCTTTACTTCTATTGGTTAGAAGAGTTATTAAGTGCGATGGAGTGGGACCGCGGGAAAGATTGGCTTTCCTTTACTTATAAACAAGTAAAAGAAACGATAACGGAACAAGAAAATACCGTCTTCATACAAGATATCGTTCGATTATTTGTGATGATGTATGAGACATATGCAACGCATACGAATGAACAAGCGGGATTAGAAATGATTTTACAAGAACTATTACCGTATAGTTTCACAAATTATGAACAATATGTACTTGCGAAGAAACAATATCATGCATGGACGGAACTTCAGCTCTTATATGGATTCGAAGTAATCGAACTTTTGAAAGAACCATTGAAAGATATTGAAAAAGAAGCGCCCGAAGCAGCACTTCCTCTTTATCACCATGCCGCAATGGAAGCAATTGAAGAGCGAAATCGCAAATCATATAAACGTGCCGTTCGTTACTTAAAGAAATTACGTATGCTTTATAAACGACTGAAGCGAACTGATGAATGGGATGCTTTCATTATTCATATCGCTAACTTACATTCACGTCTGCGTGCGCTACAAGAGGAATTACGGAGAGGAAAATTAATCGATGATCATACAAACTGAAGTAACAATTAGGCTCCAGCACGTTAGTCAAGGTTGGTTCCTTTGGGGAGAAGATGATAGCGGTACGCTCTTATCCGTAGCAACTTGGAAAAAAAATGCATTCGCATGGCACTCTACTTCTTTCTACGGAACGTTTTTAAAAGAAGCAACGTATGAGGGAAAACAAGGCGTTATGTTAACGAATGCACAGGCATTTGAATACATCGCAAATAAACCGATGAATTCATTTGCAAATATGCAAATGAACGGTCCTATTACGGCACTTACAAAGGACGCAAGTGAATTATGGGACGCTTTCGTCAGCGGCAGCTTCGCACCTGACATGAAGCATTGGTCTCAGCAGCCATCTTGGAAAGTTCAGAATACTTCAATTGAAGATGACATGTTAGCATCTCTTTTCTCTGCCGCTGTGAACGAAAGTATTTTGCAAGATGCTCGCTCAAATGACGGATGGGAAGATGCAAAGAGACTATACGAACATTACGACTTTACGAAAAGGCAATTGGAAGCAGCACTACATGAAGAGGATTGGCTTCGAAAAATTGGTTACATTGAAGATGACCTTCCATTTACAGTCGGCTTAAGACTACAAGAACCGCAAGAAGAACTTGAAATGTGGAAGCTTGAAACAATCGTTACACCAAAACGTGGTGCACATCGCATATATGTATATGAAAGTATCGATTCCTTACCAAAACGATGGCACGATTACGAAGAACGGATCCTTGAAACACAAGAAGGATTCAGTAAGCTCGTACCGTGGCTAAAAGAGGACGACAAGTTCCGAGAAGAACTCTTTGAAACGGAAGCTTGGAACTTCTTAACCGAAGCAAGTAATGAATTACTGGCAGCAGGTATTACAATTTTACTACCATCATGGTGGCAAAATTTAAAAGCAACAAAACCGAGGTTGCGTGTACAGCTGAAGCAAAGTACAGCACAAACACAGTCTTTCTTCGGCATGAATACGCTCGTTAATTTCGACTGGCGCATTTCAACGGACGGAATTGATTTATCAGAAAGCGAATTTTTCGAACTCGTTGAACAAAACAAACGTCTTTTCAATTTAAATGGTCAATGGATGAGACTTGATCCTGCCTTTATTGAAGAAGTAAAAAAACTAATGCACCGTGCCGATAAATATGGACTTGAAATGAAAGATGTGTTGCAGCAACATTTATCTAATACGGCAGAAACAGAAATTGTAGAAGACGATAGTCCGTTTACCGATATTGAAATCGAGCTAGATGGATATTACGAAGAGCTTTTCCAAAAACTTCTACACATTGGAGATATTCCAAAAGTAGATGTACCATCTTCGCTACAAGCAACACTCCGTCCGTATCAACAACACGGTGTTGAGTGGTTACTATACTTACGAAAGCTTGGATTTGGAGCGTTATTAGCCGATGATATGGGACTCGGAAAAAGTATTCAAACGATAACTTACTTACTATACGCTAAAGAAAACAATCTCCAAACAGGTCCTGCATTAATTGTGGCACCAACATCAGTCCTTGGAAATTGGCAAAAAGAATTTGAGCGTTTCGCACCAAGCTTACGTGTTCAGTTACACTATGGAAGTAACCGATCTAAGGATGAGTCATTTAAAGATTTTCTTCAATCAGCAGATGTTATATTAACTTCTTATGCATTAGCTCAGCTTGATGAAGAAGAACTTAGTACGTTATGCTGGGACGCTGTTATTTTAGACGAAGCACAAAATATAAAAAACCCACATACGAAACAGTCGAAAGCAGTAAGAAACCTACAAGCAAATCACAAAATTGCTTTAACCGGTACACCGATGGAAAACCGACTTGCTGAGCTTTGGTCTATTTTCGACTTTATCAATCATGGGTATCTCGGAAGCTTAGGACAATTCCAGCGCCGCTTCGTCACACCGATTGAAAAGGACCGCGATGAAGGAAAAATCCAGCAAGTTCAGCGGTTTATCTCGCCGTTTTTACTGCGTCGTACGAAGAAAGATCAAACGGTCGCATTAAACTTGCCAGATAAACAAGAACAGAAAGCTTATTGTCCACTAACTGGCGAACAAGCTTCCTTATATGAACAACTTGTTCAAGATACATTACAAAATGTAGAAGGATTAAGCGGAATTGAAAGACGCGGATTTATATTACTTATGCTGAACAAGCTAAAACAAATTTGTAATCACCCAGCCCTTTATTTGAAAGAAGAAGAACCACAAAATATCGTCGAGCGCTCTATGAAAACAAAAACGGTAATGGAGCTCATCGAAAATATAAAAGACCAAAATGAAAGTTGCTTAATCTTCACTCAGTACATTGGCATGGGGAACATGCTAAAAAGTATGTTAGAAGAAACATTCGGTCAGCGCGTCCTCTTCTTAAACGGGAGCGTACCGAAGAAAGAGCGTGACAAGATGATTGAGCAGTTCCAAAACGGAACGTATGACATCTTCATCTTATCGTTAAAGGCCGGCGGAACAGGATTAAACTTAACTGCCGCCAACCATGTTATTCACTATGACCGTTGGTGGAATCCAGCTGTAGAAAACCAAGCAACAGACCGTGCTTATCGCATCGGTCAAAAACGCTTCGTTCACGTTCATAAGCTTATTACAACGGGAACACTTGAAGAGAAGATTGATGAAATGTTAGAACGAAAACAATCATTAAACAACGCCGTCATTACAAGCGATAGTTGGATGACCGAACTATCAACCGACGAACTAAAAGAATTACTTGGCGTATAAAGTGAAGGCTTTTACGGGCAGTTAATGCGGGATAAATGAAAAAGGAGCAAATCTCTAACTGAGATTAGCTCCTTTTTCTATTCCAAAACCAATTGCTTATTATAATTCCTGTTAACCCGCCGCACGTATCAAGCAATGAATCTTGCCACATCGGTGTACGGTCCCCCGTAAACCATTGATGAATTTCATCAAATGTTGCATACCCCGCAACGAAAAGGAGGGCGTATGCAAAGCACCTTTTTCTCGAATGACCCGATCGATGAAAAGCATAATACGTCAATGAACCGAGCATAAAGAACACCATAAAATGAGCACCTTTACGAAGGAAAAACTCAACAAATCCACCTACACCTTTATTTGCGATACTAACAGGTGTACCTCCCCCATAATCGATAGATACCCATGAAAAATGCTCTTTCACAAACTCAGCATTTACATATTGCTCAATATCCGAGCGCATATCCTGTTTTTTATATGGCTGTGCTGAAGAATAGAAAATAATCCCCATCCATAGTAATACAGGAATCCAAAATAACCATTTACGATTCATTCTCCCGAAAACCCCTCTCTTAGTCTTTTAAGAGTACCAAAAAAAAGAAAAAATTTCACGCCAAAACATGACATTTACACCCTATTTATAAAGTGAAAGGGGGTGATAAACATGGCAGTTGAAACAATCGTAATGGATTTAACTTTACGCCTTGTATTAAACGGAGGATTAGACAAAAACGGTAAAACAGTTTTTAAGAACAAACAATTCAAACGTGTGAAAACAAATGCAGATTTAGGAAAAGTACATGAAGTAGCACGTGCTCTTGCTTCACTACAACAATCATCACTTCACGCTGTACAACTTGTAAGCACGTCAGATCTTTCTAATCTATAATTAAAAAGGAGGGAATAAAGCATGCAAGTACTAGAGTTAATTTTCGTGAAAGAAGATGGAAAAACAGTTGCCTTTTCTATCGAAAATCCCATCACACCAGTAAATGAACTAGTCGTAAATCAAGTAATGGATACCATTCTTTCTTCATCTGTATTTTCATCAATTAGTGAAAATACTCGTAAAAAAGGGGCTCGCCTCATAGAAAAAAACGTATCTGAAGTTCAGATTACTCCGTAAATCAAAAAGACGAATCTGCATTATTTTGCAGATTCGTCTTTTTTCTTCGGCATTTCAATTGGAATAAAGATGTTTGAAAAACCAACACAAACATACTTATAATTCTCTCCGCCTAAATCAAACTCTGTCGTATATGTTGAGAAGAAAATATAATCATTTCGCTTTGTATAATGCTCAATTAATAATCCAACTTGTGGTTCAACATACTTATTTGCTAATTTCTTTCCCGCTGATGCTAGATCGCCAAGTATACCCTCTTTGTTTTCTTTCTCAACCTCTTCTAGCTTCTTACTCACATCATTACGCTTCATAAATTGTTTTGCTGCCCAATCCGTATATTCTCCCTTACCCGGATTACTGTTTGCTAAATAAACTAAGAGAACAACAGCTAGAGCCATAATAATATACTTTTTCTTCATGCTATATCACCGCCTACTCTTTTCTATTTTCATATATATGTACAAGCGATGCAAATTAGAAAGACTATCATCTATTGATTGTAAACGAACCGTAAAAATTTACAATACGAAACAAAAGATTAATAATAATTTTACATAATTCGTATATAATTATATTCGGAATAACAATTTTTATAAGGGAGGATTTTAGAATCATGGATAATGAGAATGATATTTTTATTTCTAGTTCTACAATGATGCTCGAACCTTGCAAACACCCTTATTACCGGACAAAAATTATCGACAGTAGCGGAAACCCTCTGCACTCTTGCCAAACAGCTATCCAACTCATAAAGAAATCTTGTCTAACACATGTTCATTCTACTTATCAAGGTAGACGTCATGCAGTCCAAATAAACTTTAAGCTCAAACAAAATGTTCCAATTCCAATTAATCACAAAGAATATATTTGCGTTTTCCCAACAGAATCTCCTTCTTCTCCAAGCTGCATTTGGTTGTTCTATAACCATATAGATGAGATAGAGTTTTCCAAAAAAACTAACAAAGCTAACATTCATTTTTTTAACGGAACTACCATAACAATACAAATAGGTTCTCATAAGTTACAGCAACAATTTTTGAAAGCTGGACATGTATTATCCCGAATGAACATAAAAGATTCACTACACTCAAAAACCCTCTTGCCACATTTACTGCCTTAAAATAAATAGAATGGAAGGCAATATTTCTCTTGCCTTCCATTCTACTTATTATTCTTATCCCCTTACACTATCCCTCATTTTCTCAAGCGCTTGTCGATATACCCATCTCACTTGATAGTACGTCATCCCCATTTCAGAAGCTATCTCCCCCATATTTTTCCCTGTAAAAAATCGCTCTGAAATGATGTGCTTCTCCTTCTCATCTAACACACTCATAAAGTCCTTCGCTCTCGTTCCCACATCTTCACACTCAAATCGTTCCTCATACTCATCGGTGCATACATACCTCTCTTGCACTACACATTCTTTCTCCAATCTTCCCAATATATAACCACGTACTGTTACGACAGCATAAGCAGGAAAACTCCCTTTCTCCTCCTCATACCTTTCATAAGCATGCCAAAGACCAATTAAACCACATTGATAATACTCTTCATAATCTTGGTAAATATTTAACCTCTTTATTTGATTTACAATCATACCTTCATACAAAACAACCGTATCTGCAAAAGTCGCTGGCTTCACACAGTGCCCGTTTCTAAAAGGTATACCTCTTAAGTATTCCGCGGTACCTCTACAATATAAAATGAGAAAGGAAATTTCATTGTGGATAATTTCAAATACTGCTGCTGGAATTTGAAATTACACTAGGCAGTATTTTAAATTCTGTTTGAGGTATTTGAAATAGGAGTAAAAATAAAAAAGGTGACTCTAGGAAGAGTCACCTTTTTTATTTTATTATTGGAACATACCTTTTACCGCACCAAATCCAATAGTTAAGATAAAGAAGACAACCATAAGAATTGTTGCTTTCTTTTTACTTAAACCAGCCGTAATTTGAAGACCTAACCATGTAATAACAAATCCCCAAATTGTGAACACTTCAATATTATTTGCAATACCTTTTGCAACACCACCGCTTGAAGCGAAAATCGGTCCTAAACCAGTATACATTTCTTGTCCTGATCCGCCTAAAACAAGTGCTAAAACTGTGTTTATTAATAAACCAAGTAATGAAATAATGCTTGAGTACACACTGATTGTTAATAATTTCTTATAAGAAGTATCATTGCTCATTAACATCATAAATATTTTATACACTGCTGCACTAATAAAGAAACTAATCGCCATACCAATAGCACCAAATACTGCACCCGTACCAAACGACATTATAGGTGTAACGCTAACACCCAAATCCTTATTCATCTTAATCGCCTCAGGGGTTAGGGAGTACACATAAGCAGCAAGGCCTGCAACAAGTCCACCTAATAAAACAAGTATCCAAAATGCACCCCATACCGCATTACTCGTCTTCATTCTCTCAAACTGTAAACCAGGAGAAGTAATCATTCCAAATAATGATGGCTTCTCTCCTTCAACCTTTTGCGTATTCAAATTCGCTTCCATTATAACGCCTCCTTCTATTTATATAACCCGTTCTAACGGGCGGTTCACATCCTCATTTAGAGGCTACGAACCGCCCACTAGAACGGTAATGTGTAGTAGAGACTCCCTTCTCTACTACACTAATAATTTACTCATAACGAAGTGCTTCAATTGGATCTAATTTCGCAGCTTTGTTCGCTGGAATTAATCCGAAGATAATACCTAGTGTCATAGAGAACAATACTCCCCCAACGACAACTTCCCATGAAACGAGCGGTGGCCACTTCGCAAATGTGGAAACGATATATGCCCCGCCATACCCAAGACCAATTCCGATTAAACCACCTAGAAGCGTTAGCATAACTGCTTCAATTAAAAACTGTAATAAAATTTTACTACGTGTTGCTCCAAGTGCCTTACGCACCCCAATTTCACGTGTACGCTCTGTTACAGATACGAGCATGATGTTCATTACACCGATACCACCAACGACTAATGAAATACCAGCGATACCGCCGATGATCATCGTCATAATATTAGTCATTTTTGAAATACCTTCTTGAAGTTCTTTTAAATTCATAACCTCGTATTTACCAGTTGCATCACTCGGTTTACGACTATTTAAGACATCTGCAGCTTTTTTACCTGCTTTTTCTAGATTATCTACATTTTTTGCTTGAACAGAAATATTTTGAATTTCATCTTTTCCATACAGTGTCGGCCATAATGAAATTGGAACTAGTGCTTCTGATGGTCCCATTCCCATAAACTCGTTATCTGATTTATAGACACCAATAATTTGCATCGGTTGACCTTTCATTTCAATAATTTTACCGACTGGATTGGCATCCTTAAACACCTTTTCTTCCATTTGTTTACTAATCATGACAACATTATTACCTTGATCCACATCTGATTCTTGTAAAGAACGTCCCTTTAACAACTTTACTTTATTTACTGCAAAGTACTCACTGTCTAATCCAGTAATATTCACCATTTCTATTTTATCTTCAATATCAAGTGGTTCCATACTTGAATTTGTTGTTACAACATGTGCGATATCTGGAATTTTTTTAATTTCAAAAATATCTTCTTCAGTTATCTTCGGTGCTTCTATCATCCCCATACCAAAAGGATCATTCATATCGGCACTATAATGAATCGGAACCGTTTGATTACCTGACCCAACAAATTGAGATTTCAGTGCAGCTTCCCCGCCTTGCCCAATCGCAACGACGGTAATAATAGAACCAACACCGATAATAATTCCAAGCATCGTCAGAGCTGAGCGTAGTTTATGAGCTAAAATAGAAGATAAGGCAATTTTCATACTATCTAGTAAGCTCATACCGCACACCTTCTATCTTCTGTAATTTTCCCATCTCGCAACACAATACGGCGGGAAGAATAAGCAGCTACTTCCTCTTCATGCGTAACCATAACAATCGTCGTACCTTCTGCATTGAGCTTCGTGAAAATATCCATAACTTGTGCACCAGACTTCGTATCAAGTGCACCTGTCGGCTCATCGGCCATAATAAACGTTGGATTATTTGCAATCGATCTCGCAATCGCTACACGTTGCTTCTGTCCACCTGATAACTCACTAGGTAAATGATGGACTCTATCTGATAATCCAACTTTCCCAAGCGCTTCAAGGGCTCTCTGACGACGCTCTGCTTTCTTCACCCCACCGTAGATGAGCGGAAGTTCAACGTTTTCCACTGCGGAAAGACGCGGCAGCAAATTAAAGTGCTGGAACACAAAGCCGATATATTCATTACGAATTAAAGCTAGTTTTGACTCGTCTGCTGTTAAGATATTCACATCATTCAACATATATTCACCTTCTGTTGGACGATCTAAACAACCGATAATATTCATAAGCGTTGATTTACCAGAACCAGACGGTCCCATAATAGAAACGAACTCACCGCTTTGAATTGTTAAACTAATACCATGTAAAATCGGCACTGCCAATTTTCCTTGATAATATGTTTTAGCAATATTATTTAACGTAATCATTTCTCTTTCACTTCCATTCCGTCATACACGTCGTCGGAAGGATTTTTAACCACCTTTTGCCCCACTGTTGCGCCTTCAGTAATCTCTGTCCAATCTCCATCAGTAGAACCTTTTTTCACATTTTGTTTACGAAGCTTTCCTTTGTCTTCGATATAAACAAATGCATCTTCGCCTTTTTCTACAATGCTCTTACTTGGAACAGCAATCATCGTCTTATTCTCTAAATTTACTTGCAGAGAAACGTGATAACCTGGAGATAAACCATCTTGGCTATCAAGACTTGCTTTATATGTATATTGAGACATATTTTGAGTTCCCTCACCAGCGGCTTGAGCCATCTCTGCACTCGTTGGGAATTCACTTACTTCCGTAATCTTACCTGTCCACTTCTTCTTATTATTTGCTTTCGCAGTTACAGTGAACGTTTGATCTTTTTGAATTTGTGACTTTTGAAGCTCTGTTAAAGTCCCTTGAACCTGGAACGGGTCTTTAGAAGCAACTTGTAAAAACGCCTTTCCTTGACCACCTAATGCCTGAGATGAACTTTGTGCCGCATCTTTGTCTAACTTTTGTACAACACCAGTGAAATTACTATAAATCGTAAGTTCTTTCTGTTTTTTACTTAACTCTTCTTTTTGTAACTTCCCTTTTTCTTTCTCAAGATCAGTTGTTTTCTGAGCCATTTCTAACTCACTCACTTGCTCTTCCATTGGGTCTGTTACTTCTTTCCCAGCCCCACTATCTTTTACCTTCTTAATTTCTTTCTTCAATGAATCAATCTTCTTTTTCCCTTGATCATAACGCATATCAGCCATCTTCTGATCAAGCTCAGCTTGCTTCATTTGAAGATTAATTTCTTCATTATCATAAGAGAATAATTTCGTTCCTTTTTCTACCTCTTGTCCTTCTTTCACTGCAATATCTTTCACTTTTCCTTTAGTCGGATCTGCATAGAAACTTTCAATATTCCCTGGCTTCACCTGACCCGAAATTAACTTCGTATTATTAAGCTTACGCTCTGTCACTTTCTCAAAGCTCACAGCCTCATTCGTCGCTGTACCTTTCTTCTTACCTTGCATAACAAAAATATTAACTGCTGCTACAATAACAATTAGTGCAATAACTCCGATGATAATCCATTTCTTCTTCTTGTTTGGAGTACGAACCGTATTTGGTAACATATTCTCTCTCCTTTTATATCTTAATAGTTTAATAGATATTTAATTGTATAAAACTTTCGGAAAATTGCATCCCCACTTACATTGTTACACTCATTTTACAAAGTTTTACACAATCATTTATATTGTAACAAAAATACCAATGATTAGAAATATGACATTCTATCTTTTAAGATAGTTTTAAGGAAAGGTTTCCTTATATAAAAAAAAGCGATCCAAAATAATGATTGGATCGCTTTTCTAAATAAACTATTACGCTACTTTAGGAGTTTTTCTCTCATGTCCACGTTGAACGATAAATAAGAATACTGTTGATAAAATACCGCCTGCTAATAGTAAGATGAAGCAGCCATCCCAGCCAGAACGATCAACAATAACACCAATTGCTGCGTTTGCTACAAGACTTCCGCCTACATAACCGAACAGACCACACATACCAACTGTTGTACCTACTGCAAATTTCGGTACTAATTCCATCGCACTTAAACCGATTAAAAACTGTGGTACGTAAATTAAACAACCGATAATAGAAACTGCAATACTTACAACAAGTACGCTAGATGCTTGCCAATATACAACCGTACCAACAACAACTCCGGCCATACTCATAATACATAATGGCATACGTTTTCCTTTAAATAACTTATCACTTAAAAGACCAACGATTAATGAACTTGGAATTGCCATACCTTCAAAAATCGCGTATGCAGCATGCGCTTCTGCTTTTGAAAAACCTTTAACTGTCGTTAAATAAAGCGGAACCCAGTTAATAACACCGAAACGAATTAAGTAAACAAATGCATTTGCAATACATAAATACCAAACGAACTTATTTGTCACTACATATTTCATTAAAATTTCTTTTGGTGACATCTTATTAGCATTATCTGCTTTTTCAAGATTTTCATAATCATTACGATACTCATCAATTGGAGGAAGACCTTCAGATTCTGGTGTATCCTTCGCATTAATCCAAACAAGAACTGCAATTACCATTGCGATAATCGCTGGGAAAATAAATACCCCGCCCTGCCAATGATTTTCACCGAAAATACCTACACCAATTCCGACAAGGGGCGGTACTAGCATTCCACCAACGTTATGTGAAATATTCCAAATACCTGTTTTCGTACCACGTTCTTTCTTCGAGAACCATTTCGTCATAACGATACTACAAGGTGGTGCTCCCATACCTTGTACAATACCATTTAAGACAAGTAATGTAACAATCATCCCAAATGAAGATGCAAAGCCGAAGCAAATATTTACAAGCCCTGATAAGAATAATCCGACTGCGATAAAGCGCTGGGCGAAAGCTTTATCGGATAAATTCCCCATAAAGAACTTACTAAATCCATAAACAATTGCCATTACTGAACCTAGCAATCCAATTTCAGCTGTACTAAAACCATATTCTTGTACTAAATACGTACTTGATAACGTAAAGTTACTGCGAACTAAATAATAAGCAGCATACCCAACTGAAATTCCCATTAGCACACGAATACGTAATAATTTGTATACCCTGTCAATCATATCTGCCGGCAATCTCTCAATTGCAGGTGCTGGCTTAAGCCATTTAAACATATTCTTTCGTCTCCTTTTCTCACCGCTGAGAGAGACGCTGTCTATTCCATATCTCGATTATTCCACTATTTGATATATTTTTGTTCGTCCTTCTAACTGGCTGACCTTCTATCTCTTTCTGATTCTTCGCAAACATCGTTGGTACGCCAAACGAAACTTTTTCTAAAATGTGCCCCGCTTCTTCTGATAAACAATAATCAATAAATAAGTCCGCTATAAAACCACTCGGTGCACGCTTCAATTTCGAAATCGCATTAACAGATAAGCCTGTTTGCTCAGGTTCATTACTTACAATAGGAAAGCCTTGTTTCTGAAGCATTCTCTGATCTCCCGCAAAATTGATGCCTATCATATATTCACCGCTCGCAACCAGTTCTGCGGGCATATAACCATTCACCGTTACTTCACCAACTTGCCTTGCAAGATTCTTAACATACTCTTTCGCTTCTTCTTCACCTAAAGTATCAATAAGTGATTGAAACAAAGTATATGCTGTGCCGGAAACATTTGGATCAGGCATTGCAATCTTACCCGTATATACCGGATCTAATAAATCTTGCCACCTTGATGGATAGGGAAGACCGAGCGGCGCTATTTCTTCATTCCACCGCTCTTTATTAATCGCGATTGCCAGTTTCTCCACTTCATAACCGTACCAATAGCCATCTTTATCTTTAACAGTCTTTGAAATACGATTCGCATGCTGGGTCGTAACAGGAATAGAAAGGTTCTTTTGCTTCATCATCTGATGCGCATCTACTGTACCGCCAATAATAATATCCGCCTTCGGATTTCCAGCTTCCTCTTCTACTCTCCGAAGAAGTTCTTCTGTCGATAGACGAATAAATTCATATGTACACCCGCGTTGTTTACAAAATGACGAAAGCAAAGCTTCACCAACTTCCTCGCGGGCCGCTACATACGCAACGAGATGACGATCATCCAAAATAGGGAGACCACTTTTATTATATTTAATAGAGGTTGTATCTCGAGAGCAACTAGACATCGCTCCTCCGATTACTAGCAAAAAGAAGAAAAAGGCTATCTTTCTCATGACACACTCTCCTTTACAAGGGATTCTGCTAGGGAGCCCTTCATATACATGACATTCCCGTTATTATCACCGAGATATTGCACAACAAAGTACGATGGATACACAGAAATAGTTAGAATATCCTCCCGCTCATTCTTTACACGTTTGCCTGTTTTATAGGCAGTAATATAAGCAATCGGCTCATTCTGTGATTGTAATAATTTCTGAATTTCTCCGTAATCTGTAATTTGCTTTGCGTATCGAATAGAATCAAATATTTGCGTAAGATCTATAGTACGTATTACATCCCCTTGCCTCACTACAACTTCCTTTGCCTCCGCAAAGAAATTACTAATGCGCTCTGGTGTATAATACAGACTTAACAAATACGTTTGAAATGCTGAGATCATCGGATCCGTGCCATTCTTTCCGTATACATTAGCCTCGTACTGGAACAAGTCACCTACTGCAAAAGTACGTTTATGTCCATTCAAGTACGTTACTTCTCCAGTAAATACTTGTTCTTGATTCCTCGCTTCTCTCGGTTCTATTCGAATTCGGTCAAAGAATGAAACAATCGTATGCAAACGAACTTCATCCGTTACAACAATTTCTCCCCACTTCTCATGCCTTACTTTCACTTCAGTAGGAAGGGATTCATTCACTCTTTGTAAAACGGCTTGTTTGTCATCCACAATTGTGATTCGATTATATATTTGCTTCTCAATAACATAAAACAAAATAAGAGAAACGATCATACAAAAGACAAACATAAGAATTTGAAATGATAGCCTTTTCATTTCTGCCTACCTCCAAGATAAAAAAACGTTGTTTCGAAAATACCGCATAATTGTTTCATAAATGTATCATTTAACCGCTTTCAAGTTTTTTATGTCTTCCATCCGTCTCGGAAGTAAAAATGTAATGCATATTGTAGTTCCCATTTCTTCACTACTCTCAATTCGCATACTTCCGCCTTGCTTCTTCATAATCTCCTGACAAATGTATAAGCCATAGCCATTCCCGTAACTTGAAGGAAGCACCTTACCTTCCGGAGACTCATTCCATTCTGCAAGCACACCTTCATCCATACCAATACCATCATCATGAACAAAAACTTTCGCTTCCTGCTCATTTATAATTACATTCATACGAACTTGCGTAGCATCACTATATTTAATCGCATTATCAAGCACATTCAAGAAAATTTGCTTCGTCTTATCAAAATCCGCAACGACGTGTACTTCTGTTAACTCATTCATAACTTCAATTTCAAACTGCTGCAACCTAAGTTTCACAATCGAAACCGCTTCTTCTGCCAATTCTTTAATATTCACGACTGTAGGTGACACTTCAAACGTACTCTTCCCGTACTTTGAAGACTTAAGTAATTCCTCTACAAGTGATAATAGACGCTCACTTTCTACAGACACATAACGGAGGCTCTCCTGCACATCCTCCTTCGACTGCAACTTCGGAATTAAATCCACATAACCGATAATCGCTGTTAGCGGTGTTTTCAGCTCATGCGTAATGCGGTCCAAGAAATCTTTCTGTTTCTCTTTCTCTTCCTTCAGCTGCTTAATATGCAGCTCAATCCCATCAGCCATCGCATTAAAGGACGCTGAAAGCTGCGCAATTTCCACATACTCATTCAGCTCAATCTTACTTTCATAATCTCCATTCGCAAGCCGATATGCCATTTGCCTTAACTGATCAATTGGTTTATGAAGAGACTTCGCCAAACGAATCGCAAAGAAAATACCAGCAGCTACTAAACAAAGCGACGTCATTAAAAACGTCCAACTCACATTTGTTAAAACTTCCTTCTCATCCGTTAACTCATTTATAAAACGAATACTCCCAATGACATCGTTTCCATAATAAACCGGACTTGAAAACAAAAGAATCGGAGCTGGGTCTCCCTCCTCGAAAACATAAGATTTCTTTCCCTTCAAAGAACTCTCAATGTCAATATTCCGATGAAGTAACGCTCCTTTTTGTGTATCTGCAACAACATCTCCATTCTTCCCAATCATCTGCACCCGGACATCCATTCGCTTCGCTAAATACGAAGCAATTAAAAGCGAATTAGGACCTAACGTCTCAACTTCTGCTTCTTTCTCTAAATAATTCATCGTATAAATTTGCGCTTCCACACTTAACTTTTCTAAGGAATCTGCCGCATTATGATACACATTCTTCTCCAGTGCAATATAAACAACCGCATACAAAAGAACAAGAATTGGAATCAACAACCCAACTATTCCAAACACCATATTTCGTTTTAAAGACATATCATCACCTTTTAGCAATCAAGCTTATACCCAACACCATAAATTGTCTTAATATACTCCCCGCTCGCGCCGAGTTTCTTCCGAAGCCTTTGCACCATAATATCAACCGCTCTCGTATTTCCGATATACTCAAACCCCCATACCTTCTCTAATAGCTCATCTCTCATGAATACACGCTGCGGATTCGAAACAAACAACTGACATAAATTAAACTCTCGGTACGTTAACTGAATCTCCTGCCCACTCACATGAAGCTTTCGTTCCTTTGGACAAATAAGTAAATCACCAGCCCCAATCACCTCATGATTTAAAGGAACCTCCTTCTTCTTCACGCGCCGCGCCATATTCTTCACCCGAAGAATAAGCTCCGCATAATTAAAAGGCTTCGTCACATAATCATCAGCTCCAAGCTGAAGACCAAGTAACTTATCATTCATCTGACTCTTCGCTGTCAACATAAGCACCGGAATATCACGCTCCTTCTCTCTGAATAAACGTAACAACTCATACCCATCCGTATCAGGAAGCATCACATCTAAAATAAGTACATCCGGCTGCTCATTCCATCTCTCTAAAGCTTCTCTCCCATCAGCCGCCGTCAATACTTCATACCCTTCCATCTCTAACTGCATCCGAATCAAATTACGAATACTCGATTCATCATCTACTACAAGTATTTTCATCATTCTCCTCCTTCCACCCTGTATTATAGTACAGTTTAGTATAGCAAAAATAAAACAAAAAAAGAGAGGGTATTGTCGAACATATTTTGTCGACGATACCCTCTCTCATTTATTATTTAGCCACAAAATAATCCGTTACATATTGTGCCCAAACTTCATGTCCCTTAGCACTTGGGAAACCGAACTCTGTTTGTAAGTACGGTAAAATCGCTTTCGTTGTTGCATCAGGCCAAGCTCCCCAATGATCAACATATGTATAACCATTTTGCGTTGCAAATTGTTTTAAAGCTTCAATCGCTTTCGGATAATTCTTCGCACCATACACTGGGTTTGATGGTTGAATCATAATTGTAGCGCCTTTTGCACTAGTAGAAAGTGCTTGCACAAACTTCTGTGTACTCGCTACAGAATTTCCATTACCAGTTTTTCCGTTGTCGGTAATAAATGGTGGTTCAAATAAAATTACATCCGGATTGTCTTTCGCAATCTCTTTATCGCGTTTATTCGTGATTAATTCCTCTGTACTTTCACCCTTATATTCCTTTAACGTCACATTCCATAACCCTTTACCGTAAGAAGCCTCTAAATTAGCAGTGAACTTAGCTACCCAAGCATCTTTTTCAGATGAAGAAGCTTCATCACCAACAATAACAAGATTTACTGCCTTCTTATCCTGAGCAGCTTTCTTTAACTTCTCTTTCACTGCATCTGGCAAGTTCTTTGCGTATGCTTCATTAAAAGATGACTTTGCATCTTGTTTTTTCTCTTCTTTTTTCTCTTCCTTCTTCGCTCCGCTATCTTTCACTTCAGCCTTTGTTTTCGTTACTTCACTCGTTTGCCCTGTTGCATTCGCAACCTTCTTATTCCAATATAGTTTACCGCTCACAACCGAAGCAATAAACAATACAAAAATAAATAGGACAACTACTGCTTTCTTATTCATCGATTCACCTCATCTATTAATCTCACAATATATAATACTAATATAAATCTACGCAAAAATAAACCCAACTCCTTCCAAAGGAGTTGGGTTTATTACATATTACTTAGCCAATTCAAGATGTGCTTTTAACTTATTCGTTAAATCTTGTTTTGCTGCATCTGGAACATAGTAGTACCAAATACCGTCAGCGGCTTTGTGACCGTCACCTGGGATTTGGATATCCTCACTGTTCTGCAGACAATTCTTATAATTCTTTTGCATATCAAACATTTGATCTTGCGTTAAGTTTGTTTTCACATTCTTTTGAATCGCTGTAAGTACATCACCATAACTGGATAAAGAAGAGAAGCTTGCGCCTTTCTTAATAACAGCCTGCATCACTTGACGTTGACGCATTTGACGACCGAAATCGCCGCGAGGGTCTTCTTTACGCATACGTGTGAATGCTAGTGCTTGGTCACCTGTTAGGTGAATATTTCCTTTTTGGAAGTGCTTCCCTTCAAGAGAGAACTCTAAATCATTATTAACATCGACACCGCCAACTGCATCTACGATATCTTTAAATCCTTCCATATTCACTTCAATATAGTAATTGATAGGAACATTTAAGAATTTTTCTACAGTCGCTACAGACATATCTACGCCACCAAATGCATACGCATGGTTAATCTTATCACTTTTCCCTTTTCCAACGATTTCTGTATATGTATCACGAGGGATACTTACTGTTTTCATTGAATTATTTTTAGGGTTTAACGTGATGACCATTAAAGAATCTGAACGGCCTTTATCTTCACCGCGTTCATCCGCTCCTAGTAATAGGATAGATACAGGCTCAGAATTACTAATTTTTTCTTCTTGTTTATTACCTTGATCACGCTTTAATGGTTTATGAACTTCATCTAATGTTTTTGAAACAGAAGAGTATATATTATAAGCGTAGACTCCTCCACCTATAATTAGTACTCCTATAATCCCTAATATCCAAAATAGGATTTTCTTTTTCATAGTTTTAACCTTCCTTCTTCAGGCGCTACTATCAAATTATTATGATGTCAAAATACATTATACATGCAATTGACTTTTGAAGCCAAAGCATATTGATAACTTGATAAAAATTTCGCACCATTTAACGAATCTTCTAGTTAATAACTTCTTGATACCCATTCTTATTCCCAGATTGCCATCTCCAAGAGTCTGCACACATTTCTTCTAATCCGCGTAGTGCTTCCCATCCTAATTCACGCTTCGCTTTCGATGCATCTGCAAAACATACTGCAACATCACCAGAGCGACGCTCCGTAATTTTATAAGGAACTTCTTTGCCCGAAACCTTTTCAAATGCTTCAACCATTTCCAACACACTATAACCAGTACCTGTACCGAGATTGTATGCATCTATCCCAGTAGTGCCAAGTACCTTTTCAAGCGCCTTTACATGGCCATTTGCTAAGTCTACAACATGAATATAATCACGGACACCTGTGCCATCTTTTGTTGGATAGTCATTTCCAAATACACTTAATTCCTCTAACTTCCCTACTGCTACTTGCGTTACATATGGCATTAAGTTATTTGGAATTCCGTTTGGATCTTCTCCAATACGTCCACTTTCATGTGCACCAAATGGGTTGAAATAACGAAGTAATGCAATACTCCATCCTACATCCGCAAATGCTACGTCACGCATAATTTGTTCAATCATTAATTTCGTTTGACCATATGGATTCGTTGCACTTAATGGAAACTCCTCCGTAATTGGTGATGTTTCTGGAATACCATACACTGTTGCAGACGAACTGAAGATCATCTTCTTCACATCATGCTTCTGCATCACTTCACATAGCATTAGTGTGCTTGTAATGTTGTTATGATAATACGTTAACGGAATTTCTACTGATTCCCCTACAGCCTTAAAGCCTGCAAAGTGAATAACAGCTTCAATTGTATTTTCTTCAAAAATCGTATCAAGTGCTTCTCGATTTAAAATATCTTCTTTATAAAATTTAAACTGTTTTCCTGTTATCTCTGTCACTCGATTTATAGACTCTGCTGAGCTATTCGAAAGATTATCTACTACTATAATTTCGTAACCGTTTTTTAGTAATTCTACGCATGTATGACTACCAATATATCCTGCTCCACCTGTTACAAGTATTGCCATAATTACAAACCTCCCCTTTACTAAGAAGTATCATTACACTAAACACATAGGAATTTTATTTTATAAAAAGCAAACTATATATCCACAAATGTAAATTGTAGCCTCTTATAATTAAAATTAACCAAGTTATTATTAATAAATAACTTGGTTAATAATAACTAGGTTAATAAAAATAATTCTTTTATTTAAAAACAAGCTATTCTTAAAGCTACTTATTTCTTCAAATTAGAATATATATTATAAAACAACCTTTTCTCGAACTATCGCTGGTCTTCCTACTGAATAGTAGTCTACATCAAATTTCTTTACATATTCTAAACCATGACAATTACGTCCATCAAAGATGATAGGTTTTTTCATTAATTCAATATATTTTTCAATAGGGAATGCTTTTATATCATCCCATTCGGTTACAATAAGCGTTACATCCGCATTTGTTACCGCCTCTTCAACAGAAGATACATACTGTACTTCGTTAGGTAATATTTTTCTTGCGTTTTCAATTGCAATTGGGTCATAGGCTACAACTTTCGCTCCCAATTCTACTAAATCACTTGCAATAACAATAGACGCGGCTTCTCTCATATCATCAGTATTTGGTTTAAAAGCTAATCCAAGCATAGCGATTTGCTTGCCTTTTATATCACCTAATATATCCTTCACCTTTTCAACTAGAGATGCTTGTTGGTTGTTATTCACTGTAATAACTGATTTTAACAAGTCAAAATCATGCTCTACATTACCAGCAATTTGTATTAAAGCATGTGTATCTTTCGGAAAACAAGAACCACCATATCCAATACCTGCTTTTAAAAATTGTGTACCGATTCTTTTATCTAATCCCATACCATTTGCCACATGCTCTACATCTGCACCTAATTTTTCGCAAATATTAGCAATTTCATTAATAAAGCTAATCTTTGTCGCTAAAAATGCATTTGCTGCATATTTAATCATTTCAGAACTCTTAATTGATGTTTTAAAAACTGGTACGTTAAATGGTCTGTTTACTTCTTCCATAATATTTGCAGTTTCTGCATCATCCGTGCCAATAACTATTCGATCTCCATAGAAACTATCTTGAATTGCCGAACCTTCTCTTAAAAATTCTGGATTCGATACCATGCTGATTTTTACATCTGCTTTTAAATTTTGATGTATTAAATTTTTCACATGATCATTCGTTCCAACCGGAACTGTACTTTTAATTACTACAATCGTATCCTTTGTAAGGTTGTGCGCAATATCTAATGCAACTTGTTCTATATATTTTAAATTAGCTGAGCCATCTGCTCGCTGTGGTGTACCTACCGCTATATAAATAATATCGGCCTTTTCAACTCCCTGGCGACAGTCTGTTGTAAATAAAAGTCTATTTTCTTTAATATTTTTACTCATTAATTCATCTAAACCAGGTTCATATATCGGTGAAATTCCTTCTTTCATTTTCGCAACTTTACTTTCATCAATATCAATACATGTTACGCGATGCCCAATATCCGATAAACACACTCCTGTTACTAGTCCTACATAACCTGTACCAAAAATAGCAATATTCATTTTATATCCTCCTTAGTTATTAACAAAAAAAAGCCTTTTTGAAAAAAAGACTTTTTAAAACTTATTTAACAAAGTGCTTTACAACTCCGTTTAACGCATAATTTCCAAAACACCAAGCAGATTTCAAAATACTCAATCCTTCGATTTCTCTATATAACTTCCAATTCATTTTAGCCATTTTGAATTTTTTACTAGAAATAGAGTTTTCAACTTTTCTATACTTAGATAAAACTTCATCTAAACCATAGGCATAATGGCCTTGTCTTAATATTTTCAGCCATGTTGCAGTATCCTGACGGGTTCTAATGTTAGGCATTTGTACTTTCCCCAACTTCTCAATATCCAACATAACCGTTAAACATCCAATTATTGTATTTTTTAATAATCCATTATAATTAATTTTCTCTGGCACATGCACAACCTTATCAGTGAGAGTACCATCTTGATTCATAATTTGATAACTAGTAAATGAAAAAGCTATATTATTATTCTGCATAAAAGCTAATTGCTTTTCTAGTTTTTCTGGTAGCCATAAATCATCACTGTCCAAGAATGCTATGTACTTTCCTTTTGCACAATTAATACCAGTATTCCTCGCTATCGCCGCTCCACCATTTTCTTCCAATTCAATTAACCGGATGCGATCGTCTTTTTTTATTTCTTCTTTTATTAATTCACAAGTATTATCTTTTGAAACATCATCTACAATAATCATTTCCCATTTTTTGTAAGTTTGAGATTGAACTGATTGAATTGTTTCTTTAATAAAGGAACTTGCGTTATAAGATGGGGTAACAATTGAAACAAGTGGTTGAAACTCTTTTTTAATCTCCCTTGAATTTACTTCCATTTTAATACTGCTCCTTTAAATCTATTTTGATATTACTGTTTAAAATCTAACAATTCTTTTAAACTTTTTCTAAATGAAGAAATGGGTTTTTCAGTTATAGAAAATTTTCTTAAGAGAAAGACAGTTAACATACATATAGCAGGTATAGTCCCTCTCATCCTCTTAAATAACGGTCCTTTCCCTATAAACGTCCTAGAACTAATTAACTTAGTTTCTGATGTTTTCTTTTTATGGAAAACAATAATTTGATTAATATAAGATACCTTGTATTTCTTTTGTAGCAGATCAGCCAATAATATATTCTCTTCCCCTGATGGATATTGCGCACCTAATCCAAATCGTTCATCAAAATTCAAATTTTCTTTTTTAACCTTATTCAGATTGATAAAGAATTCTATAGATGAGATTTTTAAAACCCCACGAAAGTCTAAAACATCTACTGAATTCTGTCGGTAGGCCTTATAATATTGCTCACTCTCTGGATCAAAAATTTGAAAACTTAGTGCCTCAACATCTCTATTTTCAAATTCTTTCACGACCAATCCAAGCGCATTTTCAGGATACCAACAGTCATCATCTGAAAAAGTTACAATCCCCCCTGTAATATGCTTTATCCCTTCATTTCTAGCAAAGGATAAACCTTTTCTATTTAATTTAATTTGCTTGTACTTAAAGTTACTTAGTGTAAGAATTTTTTCTAATTCATCATGATTACCTTGTGTAACAAAAACTACCTCAAACTCTTTGTATATTTGTTTATTCAAACTAACAATTAGTCTTTTGAACTCTTCTTCTCTCTCCCCTAATGTTGGAAGTATTAAGCTAATTTTATTGTTCACCAGCTACTGTACACCTCTACTTAATAATAGGTTTACCATTATTTTTATTATTGATTTTTTCCACATTCAAACACTTCCATAGTATAGCTAAATATAAAAAGAATGCTTCATTAATTATTACTGATAAAGTCATCATAAGAATAAAGTATCCCACTAATGTCGTAAGTAAATATGGATATTTTTTATACAAACTATTTTTTAATACTGTAAACATTATAAAAAGGCAAAAGATTGTATACAACGTGATACCAATTAATCCTGATTCCGTAAGAACTTCTAGAAAAGTATTATGCATATACATTTCTTTACCATAAAAATACAAATTATATTGTGGGAAGTTAAAAGCCCCGATCCCAAAAACTGGAGAATCTAACATATAACCTAATCCCCTTGACCATAAATCTAAGCGTCCACTTCCTCCATCACTTGTTGTAGAGTTTGCACGCTCAAGTATAATTGACAATAAATCGATGGAGAACCAATTTTCTACTATATAAAAAATAATAGGCGTTATTAATAACGCAATAAAGGATAACTTAAATAATACTTTGGGTTTACTTGTTAGCACATAAATAACCCCTACAAAAAATAGTGCTAAAAATGCTCCTCTTGAAAAAGTCAAAAGGCACGTGGTAACAGATAGCATTAATCCTATCTTGTTCTTCAAACCATCTAAATTATGGATATAAAAACATACAAAAAGCATATTATAAAAGACAAAAAGATTCGGATCACTTAAAAGTCCAACTAATCGGGGCGTATTACGATCCATTAATAAGCCATATACTTCAATTTGATTACCAACAAGATGAAAATTTAAACTCACAATTCCAATTAAGTATAAAATTATACTTATAAGATTAAATAAAATCCCTGCACTAGCTATACTTAATTGAATCTCGTTTATGGAGTAACCATCCAAAATAAACTTAAACATGAAATAACTTCCGAATATAATTATAACTCCCAGTATCATTCTGAAGCTGGCATTTGGAAATTTAGCAATTATCGCAGTACTACTATAATAAAAATAAAACAAAATCATTATTACTTCATATGTATATAATTTATGCATATAAAATCGATGTAAACTAAAAATCAGTACAAAAGCTATAAGAATCATATACGGTTTTAGCGAAAATCCAATATCTAAACTATATCTTCCTAGCATAACTGAAAAGACCAGTAAAAAAAGGAGAACCGTACTTCTTTTTTTATCAACTACTTTCATAATCAAACCTCTACATTTCTTTTCTTTTGAATATACTTCATTAATCTGGCTCTTAGTTCCTTATCTAGTAACACAATTAATGATACTACTGATAATAGATTGATTAGAGCTGCGGTTATAGGAAACGTATTTAAATAAAAAGCTGATGTTAATGTAAAAGCTATAAATACCGAAAAATAAGGTACCATAATTTTTATTATCAATTCTTTTTTATTAGGATTAAACACAATAAATCCTAATAACATAATTATTTCTATAGAAACTGCAGCAGTGGCACCACCTACCACTCCAAATTTAAGACTAAAAACATAATATAAAACTATTCCTAATAATACAGCTAAAAATTGTGTAATAGTACGTTTTGATTGAAGATTTCTTGTCGTTAAACCATCTGCTAAAGGAAAATTAAAACTTTGTAAAAATAACATAAGAGATAAAATTTTCAATCCAATTGCTGCTGCCCCCCACTCTTCACCAAATACAATTTCTACTATGATGTTAGATAAATGAAATAATGGAATACAAAGGCATATGCCCATTAAACCCATTATCTTTACTTGTAAAAAGTTTAATTCTTTATGTTTTATTAAATCTTTTGAATTATAATACCTAAATAAAACTGGATAAAAGGCCCCTGCAACTACCCCTGGAATCTGATATAATGCTGCTGGAATCCTATAAGCAACTGAAAAATTACCTAGTTCATTTAATGATACTGTTTTCTCTAATACTAATGGTCCCAGTTGAGGTAATATCATAATTAATAATCCACTAATAATAAATGCAGGTACTCCAGTTAATAAATTCTTATCAAATTCACTTGAAAAACGCAAAGAATTTTTAGTAAACAACATATATAACCCATATATTCCAGCTATAACATAAGAACATCCATATAAAAATGCAATACTATTAAGGTCAAACTTGCATAGCATTCCTAACACAACAAAGAAAACTGATAATACTGCTGATAACGTCCTAATTTTGGCAATTTGCTTCATTTCTTCTTTAAGTTGAAAATATACTACCGATATACTTTGCATAGATAAACCAATAACAGTTGGCAGTACTAGTAGAAACATTACTTTTGAAAGATTACCTTTACTATAAAGAAAATATATGATAACAGTTGATGCTAATAAAGTGATAATCAGTAACATCACCCTCATTTTAATATAAGTTGACATCACTATAGAATCATCTTTTTTTCCTTTTGAACCTTCTCTTAAAACAACATTACTTAATCCTACATCAGTAAAGTACCCCGCGACCATAGAAAAGGCAACCGCTACACTAAATGCACCGTATTCTTTTGCTCCCAAATAGCTTGCTAAGATAATTATTGAAAAAGCATTAACTGCTCTAGTAAATGCTGTACTAAAAAATAAGTAAAATATATTTTTTATAATTGAACTATTCAAGCATCTTCACCACAATCTTTGTTCTTTTTAAACCAATATAATACTTATTATCTGGCGCCGTCACCTGTAATAACAACTCTAACTGTTTTAATAATAATTTTAAAATCCAAGATTATACTTGCATGATTGATATAATAAACATCTAAGTTTAATTTTTCTTTCGGCGTAACTTCATAACCACCATTTACTTGTGCCCATCCAGTCAATCCTGGTTTGACTTCTAATCTTTTCTTAAATCCAGGTATATCTCTTTCAAATTTCTCCGTAAATATCGGTCTTTCTGGTCTCGGTCCTACAAGAGACATCTCACCCTTTAAAATATTAAATAATTGTGGTAACTCATCAATCCTCGTTTTACGAATAAATAATCCTATTTTTGTAACACGTGGATCATTCTTTTCTGCCCACTTTGCCCCATTTTTTTCTGCATCATTCCGCATGGAGCGTAATTTAATAACTCTAAATCTCTTCCCGTTCAATCCTAATCTTTCTTGTAGGTAAAAAGGAGACCCTGGAGATTCTAAAACAATAAGTATACTAAATATCAATATAACAGGCATCAATACAATTAATCCTACTAAAGAAAACATAAAATCTAATAAATACTTAATTCCTAAAAAGATTTTAGATTGATTACTTTCTACTTGAATAGTTTGAGCATCAGATGTAATTCGATACTCCCTCGCTATATTTTCACCAGTCTTCATATTCCCTCTCCCCTACAATTATTTGATTACTTCTTTATGTACTAGTTCATCCATATATTCCATGAGTTGTTCTTTCAATTCTTCATTTTGAAGTGCCATCTCAATCGTCGTCTTAATAAACCCAAACTTCTCTCCAACATCATAACGAGTTCCTTCAAAGTCATACGCAAACACTCGTTGAATTTCATTTAAACGCTGAATCGCATCTGTTAATTGAATTTCTCCACCTGCACCTGTTTGTTGATTCTCAAGAAACATAAAAATTTCTGGTGTTAATACGTAACGGCCCATAATTGCTAAATTCGATGGTGCCGTGCCTTCTTCTGGTTTCTCTACAAATTGACGTACTTGATAACGACGATTATTTTGTTCAACTGGATCAATGATGCCGTAACGATGTGTCTCATTTTCTGGTACTGTTTGTACACCGATTACAGATGATTGTGTACCTTCATATTGATCCATCAACTGACGTAAACAAGGTGTTTCAGCCTGTACAATATCATCACCCAGTAATACCGCGAATGGCTCGTTTCCAATAAATTTACGTGCGCACCATACTGCATGTCCTAACCCTTTTGGTTCTTTTTGTCTTATGTAATGAATGTTAATTTTTGAAGAAGCTTGTACTTTCTCAAGCATTTCGTGCTTCCCTTTTTCTAAAAGGTTTTGTTCTAACTCAAAAGAATGATCAAAATGATCTTCAATTGCACGTTTTCCTTTTCCAGTAACAATAATAATATCTTCAATCCCTGATTCTATCGCTTCTTCTACTATGTATTGAATTGTTGGTTTATCGACGATAGGTAACATTTCTTTCGGCATTGCTTTCGTTGCTGGTAAAAACCTTGTCCCAAGACCAGCAGCGGGTATAATTGCTTTTCTGACTTTTTTCAAATCTAGTCCCCCCAAAAGAACATTGTTTCATCTATATGTAGCAATAACAAAAACCCTACCTATAAAGTCATTTTTATAACTCCATAGGTAGAGTTTCTAATAGAACTAAATTTATGGGCATCCAACCCATCCTCACGCCATACTCCCGACGACAAGCGTCTAAGGTAGGTTCGAAATAAAAATTTCTACCCACAGCACGACCGAGTGCCCCCATTGATAATGGTTAGGAGACATCACCCAAACTCTTCAATTAAAAAATACCAAACAATTTTTTACGACGAATTTGTTCTGGATCTTCTTTATAAATTGCTTTTCCGCTAATTAATAAATACGGATTCTCTTTTAAATCACTCATAACGTTCATTCCGAATTCTTTTCCGATTAATTCGTAACTTTCCGCTAGATGAAATCCTCTTGATGTTGTGTTATGTGCATCTGACGCGATCATATGCGTTAAATTATGTTCAACAAGTTGTAGTGAGAATTTTTTTATCTTTTTGCCGAACTTCCCCAGCAAACTTCCTGCCGTCACTTGTGTTAATGCACCCTTACTTACAAGGCTGTATAACTTATCTGGCCGCTCGATTAACTCGGCATTGCGTTCTGGATGAACGATAATTGGGATCATTCCTTTAACACGTAGTTCATATAATAGTTGCTCTGCATAGCGAGGTACGTGATTGGATGGAAACTCAATTAATATGTATTTATTCGTTTCGTTTAAAGTAACGATTTTACTAGCTTCATAGTCTTCTAATAAATCACCATATAACCTGACCTCTTGCCCTGGTAAAATTTTCAGTGGAATTTCATTTTGTTGTAGTTCATCATTTAGTTGTTTTACTTGATGAATAATTGAAGTACTTTCATTTGTATATTTCCCGTTTTGATGGTGTGGTGTTGCGACGATTGTATGTATTCCTTCTTGGACAGCCTTTTGTGCCATGGCCAGACTATCTGTTACTGTTTGTGCACCATCATCGATGCCAGGTAAAATGTGACAATGTAAATCAATCATTTGTTTCATCCTCCCTCTCTCATATAAAAATCTTTTTTCCTTTGAATATGAGTTATCTCATATTCAAAGGAAAAAAGGAGATATGTTCTTGCCATATCTCACTTTTTAATTAGTTCGCACCGTAGTAATAATATAAGCCTTGCTCACGTTCACGATCGTTTAGAACAACGCCTAACAATTTACCTTTTGCAGATTCTAATAATCCTTTTGCTTTTACCGCTGTTTCTTTTTCTGTCGATTCACTACGAACGACAAGAATAGATGCATCACATACATTCGCCATAATTTGTGCGTCTGTTACAGCTAAAATTGGCGGTAAATCAAAAATAACTAAATCGTACATACTATACGCTTGCCCAAGAAGTTCTTTCATCGATTTCGAACCTAACAATTCCGCCGGATTTGGTGGGATTGGACCACACGCTAAAAAGTGTAAATTATCAACTAATGTCGTTTGTACACACTTCTCTAACCGTTCACTATGTGATAATACATTCGTTAATCCGAAAATATTATCAACTTGGAACATTTGATGCATCGCTGGTTTACGCATATCTGCATCAATTAATAATACTTTCTTTCCTTGTTGAGCAAAAACAACTGCCATATTCGCTGTTGTCGTCGTTTTCCCTTCACTTGGGTTAGCAGACGTTACCATTAACGAATGTAAATTCGTATCAACAGATGCAAATTCGATATTCGTTCGAATATTACGATATTGTTCTGAAATTGGTGATTTCGGTTGTTGATGAGCAATTAATTGACGACGTTGACGATGATTTTGTTTCTTTTTAAATAAACTATTAAGAGCCAATTGTTTGTCCCCTCACTTTTCTTGATGATGGAGCATGTGATTTCACGCTTGCTGTTTCTTCATCCATACGTGCTACAATACCTAACACCGGTAAGCCCAGTAAGCTTTCTACATCTTCTTCTTTTTTCACTGTGTTATCTAAGTATTCTAGTAAGAATGCAAGACCAACTGAAGCCATTAATCCAACAACGAAAGCAATTACTACGTTTAACATCGGGCGTGGTTTAATTGGAGATTGATTTTCCGCAACTTCTGCTTTTGACAATACAGTTACGTTATCAACATTCATAATTTTTGCAACTTCACCTTTAAATACATCTGCTGTTGCATTTGCAATATCACGAGCTAACTTCGGATTTTTATCCTCCGCTGTAACAGAAATGACCTGTGAGTCTTTTTCGTTTGCAACATTAATCTTTCCTGTTAAAGCTTGTGCAGTCATATTTAAATGTAATTTTTCATTCACTTGGTCTAAGACTACTGGACTTTTAATAATGACCTTATATGTATTCGTTAATTGAATATTTGTTTGAATTTCACCAGCTTGAATCATTGCACCTTCTTGCTTTTTCTGGTTAACAAGAATTTGCGTTGAAGATTGGTAGATTGGTGTCATGAAGAAGAAGCTAATGATAGCACTTACAATAGCTGCACCAAAGGCGATTACGAGGATCATTGCTAAACGTTTTTTTAAAATATAAAATAACTCTTTTAAACTAATTGTTTCTTCCATAAGTCCCTCCAACTTTCTAAAATTTGCACATAAGAAAAATTATAACATATAATCTTACATTTTTTTATTTTAGTCATATCTATGTTCTTTTGTTATTTGAAAACATATATAATCTTACAAAATAATCTTAAATATGACAACACATTCCATCAATTTTACAAAATTCCTATTATATCATTTTTTTTATATAATTAAATATATAATTTTAAAATAATTCAAAAAAACTGGTAACAACACTTACCAGCTTTAAAAATTACTATTTTACACATTATTTTCTAATAATATCCATATTGTTTTTGTTCTTCCTTTTTATCATTTAAAACGACGCCAAGTAGTTTTCCAGATGCTTTATCTAATATTTGTTTCGCCTTTATCAGTTTATCTTTTTCTGTTTTTTCACTACGAGCTACTAATACAACTCCATCGCATTTGTTTGCAAGTATTTGCGCGTCTGTAACCGCCAGCACAGGAGGCGTATCGATTAGAATGACGTCGAACATCTTATATGCCTCTAAAAGCATTTCGTCCATTTTACGGTATCCTAGTAGTTCTGCAGGGTTTGGCGGAATTGGGCCTGCTGGCATGACATATACATTATCTATATCTGTTTTTTGAATACATTGCATAAACGAAGCCTGTCCTGATAATAAATTTGTTAAACCATTTGGATTGTGAACCGCAAATAAGTTTTGTAATGTCGGCTTACGTAAGTCCGCCCCAATTAACAATACTTTTTTCCCTTGTTGACCGAAAACAACTGCTAGATTAGAAATAGTCGTTGTTTTCCCGTCTCCTGGATCTGCTGAAGTGACAATAATAGAACGAATATGGTTATCTACAGATGTAAATTCAATGTTCGTACGAATGTTACGGTATTGTTCTGTAATACGTGATTTAGGCTCTTTATGTGTAATTAATTGTCGTAATGGTTTTCTTTTCTTTCTTCCGAACATGTTCTAGTCTCCTTTTTCAAAATGCGACCTTTTCCCTTTTTCTCTTTTATGCTCGATATGCTACGCCTATTTTTCATTTACTTCTACCGTTAAATTTCCCCATTACTTTCCTCTACAGTTCATCATAACGAATCATAATAACCTTTGTCCTATCTCATAACCTCTATAATGTGACAACGACATCTCTATTTTTGTCGCACTATCATTTATCTTAATTTCAAGATATTCACATCGCTATTATATACAAACTTCCATTCATTTACAATTAAAATTCTGATTACTCTGCATTTTAATATTTCAAACAAAAAATATAGTAATTAAAAAAATCCTTCTGCATATTACAGAAGGATTTTTTTAATTACTATCTATTCTTTCTTATCACCAATTGCAAATGTAATTTCAGCTTCGCATGCAACTTCGCCATCTACTGTTGCGATTGCTTTTCCTTTTCCGATTGGGCCACGTACGCGCGTCATTTCTACTTCTAAACGAAGTTGATCACCTGGGCGCACTTGTTTTTTGAAGCGGCAGTTGTCGATGCCTGCGAAGAAAGCAAGTCTCCCGCGGTTTTCTTCTTTCTTTAATACAGCAACTGCACCAACTTGCGCTAATGCTTCTACAATAAGTACACCAGGCATAACTGCATAATCTGGGAAGTGCCCATTAAAGAACTCCTCGTTTGCAGATACATTTTTAATTCCAACCGCTCTTTTTCCCTCATCCACTTCTAATATTTTATCAACAAGTAAAAACGGATAGCGGTGTGGAATGATTTCTTTAATTTGTTCTATATTTAGCATGTAACAATCGCCCCTTTTGTAATATTGGTCTTACCACTTGGACATATTGTTATTATCCCATTTTGTTTATTATTTGTCATTATAAAGTGAAACTTTAATCAGTGGGGGGTCCATCCCCCACTGATTATTAGTTGAACCAATCAGGCTTTTACGGGCAGTTGATCTCCCACCTAACTCCCTTGCATTCGCCGAATTTTGAGGCGGGAGTCTTACTGCCCGTTAATGCGGGGTAAAGTACTACTTTACTTCCAATTATAAAAAAATGCATACACTCTATTCCATTAAAATAGTTGCACTTCTCAGCAACTGACACGGAGGTAGAAAAGAGTGTATGCCCAAATTAGGGAAAGGCAATATGTATTTGAACATTTTTTGCCTTAATGTCGTATTCGACTCATTATATTACAAACGTTTTCAAATATGAAAATATTAAATTTAACCATATATATGAATATTTTACCTGTTTTCTCTATTTTTCTTTATTTTCCTTCCATTTTCTCAATAAATTAAAAAAATATAAAAATATAAAGATATAAAAAAATAAAAAGGACCAAGGTTTGATACCTTAGTCCTTCTCACTTTATCCCGATTGGTGAAGGCTAATAATCAGCGGGGGATGAACCTCCCACTGATTAAAGTTTCACTTTATTTCAATGCACGACGTGGTAATTTATCGATATTCTCTAACATAATACCTGTACCAATAGCAACACATTGCATTGGGTTTTCAGCGATTAATACTGGTACCTTTAATTCTTCTGCTAGAAGCATGTCGATACCGTGTAATAAAGCTCCACCGCCTGTTAGAATAACACCGCGGTCGATAATGTCCGCAGATAGTTCTGGTGGTGTGCGCTCTAGTACGCCTTTTGCAGCTTGTACAATGATAGCTGCGTCTTCTTTTAGTGCTTCTGTAATCTCTTCAGAGCATACTGTAATTGTACGTGGTAAACCTGTTACCATGTCACGTCCGCGAATTTCAAGCTCTTCACTACGTGCACCTGGGAATACTGTACCAACTTTAATTTTAATATTTTCTGAAGTACGTTCTCCAATTAATAGCTTATACTTACGTTTAACGTAGTTTAAGATTTCCATATCAAACTTATCGCCAGCCATTTTGATAGAGGAAGAGGTAACAATATCACCCATAGAAAGTACGGCAATATCTGTTGTACCTCCACCAATATCAACAACCATGTTTCCGCTTGGCTGGAAGATTTCCATACCAGCACCAACTGCGGCTACTTTTGGTTCTTCTTCTAAAAATACTGTTTTACCACCTGAACGTTCAGCAGCCTCACGAATTGCTTTTTGCTCTACAGATGTGATATTTGTTGGACAGCAAATTAAAATGCGAGGTTTTGAAAAGAAGCTCTTCACGTCCAATTTGTTAATGAAATACTTTAACATTGCTTCTGTAATTTCGAAATCTGCGATTACACCATCTTTAAGCGGACGAATTGCTACAATATTACCAGGTGTACGTCCCACCATACTTCTTGCTTCTTCACCTACTGCTAATACTTTTCCACTATTACGATCAATTGCCACAACAGATGGCTCATTTAATACAATACCCTTACCTTTAACATGAATTAATACGTTAGCCGTACCTAGGTCAATTCCGATATCTCGCGCAAACATTCCCGTCATTTCCTCCTCGATATTCAAAATCAGGTTACACCCGAATTCTTTTACACCTAATTTCTGATTTTATCATAAATTTAACAGAAACGTAATATTCGCAAAAAGAATTCTTCTGAAAAATATTACCGAATTCACAAGGAATGTTTGCTATTTTAGATTTATTGGCGCACAGGGTTTTCTGTATCTTCTTTTCGGTACTTTTGCTTTGTTGCTTCTCCACCTCTTAAATGACGAATAGACTTATGATAATCAAGAATTTCTTTCACTTCATTTGCCAGCTCTGGATTAATTTCTGGCAAACGTTCTGTTAAATCTTTATGGACTGTACTCTTTGATACCCCAAACTCCTTTGCGATTACACGCACTGTCTTTCTTGTCTCCACGATATACTTGCCAATCTTGATAGTTCTCTCTTTGATGTAATCGTGCACACCACTCGCCTCCCTAAATTGGATGTGAGAAGTGTGAAATGAGACTCGCTGCATACGACTATGAAGTAAATGTGAGTGCTGTTTGTAAGCGTTAAACATTCTTGGATTTATAATGAAATGATTCACGATTTCTCACCTCAAACACTCTCTTTGCATTGGTTTATACCATTGTATTGCCCGCACTACTGATATATGCTACATGTTCACTATTTTTGCGGACTAAGTTAAGAAAAATTACGTTTTTTTGTGAGAAATACGTTAACGATGACAATTATGGCGAAAAAAAGTGACACCTCTTTATAAAAGGTGTCACTCTTCTCTTTCATATTCTTCTTCTAACAACTGATGGTGGGGGACTTCTTTCTTACCGGCAATATAATAATATAAAGCGAATAAAACAAACAATAAAATGATAGCAATCGACAGAACAGATAAAAATGACACAGTATCCCCTCCCTTTTGTAATATATATTCGAGAATCTCGTCATTTTTCCTTGTTATTGCAACTTTTTTCTCGAAATTGATTATTTTTATATAAAAATAAAGTGAAGCTTTAATCAGAGGGGGTTTTGTTCATCCCCCACTGATTATTAGTTGAACCAATCGGGCGTTTACGGGCAGTAAGACTCCCACCTAACTTCTTTGCTCCAGCTGAATTTTGAGGTGGGAGTCTTACTGCCCCAAATAGCGGGATAAAAAAATCAGCTCTCCTAATGAGAACTGATTTTTTTACTTTATTATTCTTGTGAAGAAGAACCGTTAGATGATTCTGTAGAACCATTCGTTGATTTTTCTTCTTTTTGAGATTTTTCATCTTGTTTGCCGTTCGTCTCTTTATCACTAGTCGAACCGCTTGTTGATTTCTCTTCTTTTTGAGATTTCTCATCTTGTTTGCCGTTCGTCTCTTTATCACTAGTCGAGCCGCTTGTTGATTTCTCTTCTTTTTGAGACTTATCTTCTGGTTTCGTGCTTGTTGACTTTTCTTCTTTTTGAGATTTGTCATCAGCTTTTTTACCAGAAGCATTTGTCGCCTTTGCAGCACCTGCATCAGCTTTAATTTCTGCTACTGATTTATTTAAATAACGCTCAGGGTTCACAGCCACATTGTCTTTACGTACTTCAAAGTGAACGTAAGAACCTGCATCTTTATTCATTGCATTTAGACCTGATTTTCCTAACACTTCACCTTGCGCGACTCTTGCACCTTTTTCTACTTTCAAACTGCCTAAGCTTTGATAAGATGCTGCTACACCATTTCCACTATCTACTGTTACAACATAACCAAGAAGTGAATCTTTTTCAGCTTTCGTTACTGTACCACTTAAAGCAGCTGTAACATCAAATTCTTTTCCGTTTTTCGCAGCAATGTCAATTCCTTTATTCGGGGAATATGTGTTGTTATAAAAGACAAGTGCTTTTTCTTGTTCCGCCTCTGATGCTGCATCTTCATAGAATTTCTTCTGTACTACTACTTCTGCATTTACTGCAGCTGGCATTTTCACTACTTCTGAAGATTTTGTTACTGGTACTGCCGGATCTTCCGTTTGTGTATACGGTGTTGCTTGATCTTGGTTCGGAGCTTTCTTTGGATTAGCTCCCTGGAACCATAGCGCAACCATTAAGATTACCGCTGCACAAGCAATGTATAGTGCCGGAAACACCCATCTTTTTTGAAATAAATGTACTACTTTTTGCGACTTTTTACTATTTCTTCCTCGCATTCCATCATCACCTCAGCAATCATTTTGAACAATATTCACTCATCCTATACTACCTATAACTAATTACTTTTCGACAAAATCTGTAAAAATATGTATAGGAATTGCGAAATTTCCGAGGAAATGATAGAAAAAGGAAAAAACTGAGCACTTTTGGCTCAGTTTTTAGTCTAATTGTTTCTTTTTATATACGATTAAACATACAATAAGCGAAATGATAAGCCAAACTGCAATATTTAATACATGCCCACCAATACTACTAAATCCTGCCCCACCTACTAAGCTGTTAATTGCTTTTACAATATGAGATGTTGGAAGATATTCAATCATCGTCTTAATTATTTTATTTTCAACTAGTGACTCAAATTGTACAGCTAAATACATCGTCATTAAAATAGGCATTCCAATTAATGATGTTTGTGGTACAGAAGATGCAAGTAATCCGATCATTGTTCCAAGCACGATAAATAAAATAGTTCCACATAGGAATATCAATCCTACCAATGGAAGATTGATATTTAACTGATCTAAAATGAATAAATTTGCAATACAAATGACCATCGTCAGACCCGCTGTTAATAAACTCTTTCCAAGAAGAACTTCAACAGATGATGCTGGGGATAACATTAACACACGTAGTGTATGTTTTTCTTTTTCTTCTGCAATTACCATAGATTGAACAAAGCCTGCGACAAATAGGAAGGCCGTTATAGTAGTAGTGCCTAACATTTCCTTTCCCGCTCCAAATCTGCTAAATAAAAATGAAAATATAATTGGTAAAAATGCCATTAACAACACTTGTGAATTCGTCTTAAAATCTTGTACTTCTTTTCTAAAAATAGCTGATACACGTCTCATTGAAAATGTCATTATAATCCCCTCCCAGTAACTTCAATAAAGATATCACCTAAAGTTGGTTCGTGTGAATGAATGGATAGTAATTCTCCTTTGTTCATCCATTCTGAAATACGTTTTGCACCTAATTCGTCTTTTTTCACTGTTTCTTTTTGTTTATCTTTTAACACAACTTGTATTTGATCTTTCGCGTACTTTAATCGCAAGTTTTCTGGTGTATCAAGCGCTACAATTTCTCCGCCGCACAGAAAGGCAATACGGTTACAAAGCGTCTCTGCCTCGTCCATGTTGTGCGTCGTTAAGAAAATGGTTGTTCCTTCTTTATTTAAGTCTTTTAAGATTTTATGAATGTTTTGCACATTTACTGGATCAAGTGCAGATGTTGGTTCATCTAAGAAGAGGATATCTGGTTTATGAAGAATTGCTCTCGCTAGTGTGACACGCTGCTTCATTCCTTTTGATAATTTTTTCACTTGTGTTTTTTTATCATCCAATAAGTTCACTTGTGCTAACACTTCATCAATTCGTTCTTTTTTGCAATCGTATAAGTCACAAAATAATAGTAAGTTATCATAAATGCTAAGTCTTTCGTATAAGCCGCTATTGTCTGTTAAAATGCCGATTCGTTTGTAATCGATGCTGCTTGGTCCTGTAATGTCTTTCCCCAACACTCGTACCGTTCCAATACTATGAAGCAATTGAGATGTTAATATTTTTACGGTTGTCGTTTTTCCAGATCCACTCGGTCCGAGGAATCCAAAGATTTCTCCTTGCTTTACCTCAATATTTACATTTCGAAGGGCCGTTTTTCCATCGAAACTTTTCATTACATCTTTCATTTCAATTGCCAATGTCATTTCGTCATCCCCTTTGTTTTTCTTTTATAGATGAAATTTACTTTCGCAAGTTTCGATTTGATTGTTTCGCTTTTCTTGACTCAATCATATGAAAAACAAAGGGTTTACGCAGTAAAATACCAGTAAAAGGAGTATTTCTACTGTTGAATGAATCGTATTTTGAGCTTATCGGAGCATTTTTATATCCCAATTACACCTTTTAACTCATCCATTCTTCCTTTTGAAAGCGGGATTGAACTTTTTCTTTCGTCATCCAAAATTAAACTAAAACTATTACGTGTCCACGTAATGACTTCTCGTACTCTTTGTAAATTAACGAGGTACGAGCGATGACATCTGAAGAACCCGAATCCTGTTAATCTCACTTCTAGTTCACTTAATGTTAATGCACATACGAAATCACCTTCGCGCACATGAATATGTGTCACTCCATTTTGTGTTTCAATGAAATGGATTTCCATCGGATCCAGTAAAATGATTTTATCATTCACTTTCGCTGGTATCCTTTCTAATTTCATTTGCGGAATCATTTGAATGACCTTTTCTTCGTCAACTTCTTTCACTTCTTCTTGCTCAATTTCTACCTTTTTCACACCATTGTTATTTAATATGTATACATCTTCTGTTAGCGAGAGCGCATCTGATAAAAAAGATGACGTAATAAAAATCGCCTTTCCTTGCTCTTTCATTTTCATAATCGCTTTTCGAATAATAATCGTACTCTCTGTATCGACATTTTGCTCCGGCTCTTCCAAAATAACTAAATCTGGATTATGAATCATAACTCGCCCGATATGAAGGCGACGTTTCTCTGAAAATGACAGTTTTTCTATTTTAACGTTCAACTTATCTAGGAGACCGACATATTGTACTACTTCTTCCATACTCATGTTAGATTCATAAAGCCCTAATATAAACTTGAAGTACTCCCTCACCTTCAAACGATCGTATGCTTCATCTTTCAAAAAACAAAAGCCGATGCGGGAATAATTCTTCTTTCCAATCGCTGTGCCTTCAAATAGTACATTGCCAGTTGAAGCTGCTTCTTCACCGATAATGATGCGGTGCAACACTTTAGCTGTATGATTATTGCATTGCAAAACAACACATTGTCCTTTTTCAACCTCCAGTTCAATTGCCGGTAACTGGTTCGTCTTCCCTACCTGTTTCAACTCCAGTAGCGCCATTCTGTCTCCCCCAAATGTTTTTCCCTAATTATACCAAATGATTAATGGAAGATTATGATATTTTAAACAAAAAAGAAGTAGGTATCAGGAAACCCCTGACACCTACTTCTTCACCATCAATTTTCCTTCATAATCATTCATCGTCTTTATTTCAATGCCTTTATAGTAATGAGCGACTATCTCTGTATATTTCTTACCTTCCGCTGCCATACCATTCGCACCGTACTGGCTCATACCGACGCCGTGACCGAATCCTTTCGTTGTAACGGTGATGTTATCCCCTTCTTGTTTCCACGTAAAGTCTGAGGAGCGTAAATCTAACTTTTCACGAACTTGTTTTCCTGTTAATGTTTTCCCTTGGAACTCTACATCCTTTACTCGCTTTCCTTCCGTAAGGTCTTTAATATTACCAACCTTTCCGTTTGCTAGTACTTTCACACCGAGACGTTTTTGAAAATCAGCTACTGTGAATTTTTGCTCACTCGTAAATTTTGGAGAGGCTTGATCCCACGGACTATCTACGCTTTTCAAGTACGGATAATCATTTCCCCAATAATCAGCTGCATTTTCTGTTCGTCCGTTACTCGTTGAGAAGAAGGATGCTGAAATTGGTTTTCCATCATACGTTAAAACTTGTCCTGCGGTTTGCGAAACGGCTTCCTCAATTTTCTTTAAATTATTTTCGTAGTTATTACCCCATTGTTTCTTCAATTCCTCTTTGCTTTTGTACACTTGATCTTTCACTGTATCTATCACATCCGCGTTGTTTTTCTTACCTCCGCTTAGCATACGCTGCACTACAAATGTTCTTGCTGCTAATGCCTGCGCCTTTAGCGCCTCTATTTCAAAGCTGGCATTCATCTCAGAAGCTACTACACCGGCCACATACTCCTCCATAGGTAATGTTTCTACCTTCTTCTGCTGATCACGATATACAGCAACTTGAACCGCTGTATCCACTTTCCCTGGAGCTGGTATACTTTCTATCGCTGGAGGAGTTTTAGAAGCTGCTTCTTCCCCTACTTTTGCTTTCGCAAACGGAATAACAAGAGCAGCAGGTACAATGATAACGAGCGCTATTAAGAGCGCTACTGTAATGAAAAGTGGCTTTGAAAATTTCATCCTATTCCCCCAATATAAAGTTGGATTCCTTTCATTCTTATGGAAATACGGGATCTTTTAGAACATACTTGGGGGTATCGATATAAAGTGAAACTATAATCAGTGGGGTTTTACTGAACGCAAATAGTGGAATAAAACAAAAATTTTCTAAATATTTTCACTGAGACGTGCATAAGTATGGAATTTATTGACTATAACAGTAATAACCCAAAAAAAATAGCCCCTATGTCAAAAGACATAGAGACTACTTCAATTAAGCGTGAAGATCAGAAACTTCTTGTTCTTTCACTTCTTCTACTTTTTCGTTTACACGTTCAATAGTTGCACCTAATGCAGCTAATTTCTTATGGAAGTCTACATAACCGCGGTCAAGATGTTTTAACTCTGTTACACGAGTATAACCTTCTGATACTAAACCAGCTAAGATTAATGCTGCTGCAGCACGTAAATCAGTTGCGCCAACTTCAGCTCCTTGCAAGCTACTTGGACCGTTCATAATTACAGAACGACCTTCGATTTTAATATCAGCATTCATACGACGGAATTCTTCAACGTGCATAAAGCGGTTTTCGAATACCGTTTCTGTAATCATACTTGTTCCATCAGCATGTAGTAATAATGCCATCATTTGTGATTGCATGTCTGTTGGGAAACCTGGATGAGGCATAGTTTTAATATCAACCGCTTTTAACTTATCTGGGCCGATAACACGTACACCTTCATTTTCCTCAATAATTTTAACACCCATTTCTTCCATTTTCGCTGTAATTGAGCGTAAATGTTCAGGCACAGCATTTTCAATTAAGATGTCTCCACCCGTAATTGCCGCTGCAACCATGAATGTTCCTGCTTCAATACGGTCAGGAATAATAGGGTGGTTTGCACCATATAATTTTTCAACGCCTTCAATACGAATCGTTCCAGTTCCAGCTCCGCGTACTTTCGCTCCCATTGCATTTAAGAAGTTAGCTAAGTCAACGATTTCTGGCTCTTTCGCTGCGTTTTCAAGGACTGTTGTCCCTTTTGCTAATGTAGCTGCAGACATAATGTTTTCTGTCGCGCCTACGCTTGGGAAGTCTAAATAAATTTTAGCTCCTTTTAGTTCGCCCTCTACGTGTGCCTCAACAAATCCGTTACCAACTTTTACTTTCGCTCCCATTGCTTCGAAGCCTTTTAAATGTTGGTCAATTGGACGTGAACCAATTGCACATCCACCAGGAAGTGCAATACGAGCACGACCGTTACGTGCTAATAATGGTCCCATTACTTGAACAGATGCACGCATCTTACGTACATACTCAAATGGTGCTTCAATGTTTAATTCTTTAGAAGAATCGATTGTTACTTGGTTATTTTCAAATACGACTTCAGCATTTAAATGACGTAATACCTCGTTAATTGTGTATACATCAGATAATACTGGTACTTCAGATAGTACATTCTTTCCGTCACTCGCTAATAGGGCTGCAGCGATTATAGGTAATACAGCATTTTTTGCGCCCTCAACACGCACTGTGCCGCTTAACCGCTTTCCGCCACGGACGATGATCTTTTCCAAATTATTCCCCTCCGTGTCCTTTTTTCAGTATCTATTCACTCAATACTCAGAAGTTATGATCGGTGTGCCAACCACAATTGTATCTTTGTTGTTTGTAGAACGTATTGCTATTTGCACATTTATTTTCTCTCTATTTGTTGAAAGAGCGTCATTCCACTTTTTATTATATGCGGAGACTGATACAAATGCTCTTTCTTCTATCTGTTCGATCGCTCTTGCTGAAAGATCTTTCAAAACCTGATTGGTTTTATTTTGCAAAACACCTTCAATCTTATCATTCAGTACACCTTGAACACAAGTGTAAATTATAGGTTTTTCACTAAAAATTTTATCCATGTTCTGAACGTACTTCGGGTCCCATTTCGCCCCGCTCACTTCAAAAATAATAAAAGTGTTTTCTTTAGTATTTTCCTTACTCCAAGTTACTACTATTCGTTCTTCATGTGAAGAAGATTTTTTATAGGATGTAGCCTTATATCCATCTGGAGATTGTTCTAATTCCCAACTTTCGATGTTTGCCTCTTCCTTCACATCGTTTAACAATTTTTGAAACGTATGTATATTAGAAATTGTTTTCGTTTCTCGCGCTAACCATGACCACCGCTCTACTTTTGCATCGTTCTTCTCTAAAGCTGCAATCATGCTCTCCATTTTCTGTTCGTCGCTTATAGGTTTCATCTCTTTATATCCAACCAAAAATAAAACAACACTTACGATAACGATAAGAATGGCTTTAAACTTCAATTTCATCCCCTCCTATCCCCATTGTTAACGGAGATATGAGGTTCTATACACTTACTTTACTAAATACGTTAAACTCTTTGAATAGCCTAAATAATCAAGGAAAAAGTTACTTACAGATGTCCCAATTGCAATTGTAATTAGGATAAGTAATACTCTCGTCTGCATCACTTTTCCAGACTTCATTAAGCGCTCAATGTGAATACCTTGTAAGGCCCACCACGTAATGGTAATAAACAATAAATGCGAAACAATGGCAATCAGTGCTTGTTGCCCTAAAAGATGTGCCAAAAAATCGACCCCTTTTTTTGCTTGGCTACTACTTACGCAAAATGTAAAAAACGATACCATAAATAAGTAGGAGCCACACTTTTTCAAACGCAAATAAGCATCTTACATCGTAATTTTCTCTCGGAAAACATATACCTATAGACGTTTTCATTTGCTGTTACTCCAAAATAAAAAGCGTAGAGTACGGACTCTACACCTTTTATTTCCACTATTGTACCACGTTCCCCAAGAAGAAGAAATCCTTCATTAATGGAAAATGTTCATAAAAGAAATTGTAACCAATCATCGGCATAATCCCTAGTATTACAATTGAAATTGCGCAAAGACTCATGACAATCTTTATATTTAACGGTAATCGGAGCTTTTCTTCTGTCTCTCCCTTGCGGAAAAACATTTGCTGTAATATTCGGAAATAATATATGAATGAAATAACCGTCGTCCCCATCATAATAGAAGCTAATACGTAATGAGCAGGTTCAACATGAAGTGCCCCTAAAAAAATGTTAATTTTTCCGATGAAACCTGCTGTCCCCGGTATTCCAGCTAACGATAAAATAAAGACCGTCATCACTATAGCTGTAAAGGGGGATCGCTTATATAACCCTGTAAAAATCGTCATGTTTTCCTTATCATTTTGTAAGATTAATCCGTGGATGATTGCAAATGCTCCTATATTCATAAGCATATATGCAAGCATATAAAACCACATACTATCCATCGTAAACTGCGATAGCGCTACAAGAGGGACTAGCAAATACCCAGCATGCGCGATACCTGAATAGGCAAATAGACGTTTTACGTTGTATTGCTTTAATGCTACTACGTTCCCAACAATCATCGTAATACTAGCTAGTACCGCAATGTATATACTCATACGCCCGTACAAAGATTGTGCGTCTCCTTGGATTGCCACACCTGCAAACACCATAAGAAACAAACGCGTAATGAGTAGAAAACCAGCAATTTTAGAAATCGTTCCGAGAAAAGCAGTGACAGGTGTAGCCGCTCCCTCATACACATCTGGTGCCCACATATGAAATGGCACTGTTGCAATTTTGAATGAGAGTCCAACGAGCAAAAGTAGAAATGCGAGGGCTAACAATAACTGAATGCCCCCGGCCAATCCTTGCGTAAATGCCTTTTGCATTTCCACTATGTTGGTCGACCCTGTAATACCGTATAAATAGCTCATTCCAAAGAGTGTAATTGCTGTTCCAATTCCTCCGTTAATGACATATTTCATTGCAGCCTCATTCGATGCGCGGTTTCTTTTTCGGATTCCTACTAAAATATAGGAAGAAAGCGAAAGCAACTCTAAACCAACGAACAATGTGATGAAATCAACGCTAGAAGCCATGAACATCGCTCCAAGAAGCGCCATTAAAAACAAATAATAATATTCTCCTTTATCTTGAATAGGCTCCTTCTTGTCATCGCTTATTGCCATACATAAAACGAGAGCTGCTCCGCCTAATAACAACGTTTTAAATCCTTTTGAAAATCCATCTAGTACAAACGATCCATTTAAAATATCTCCTGCCGGTTCGCTATATAGCGTCATTAATGACACTATCGCTAACAAGGCAGCGGCAATTGCACCAATCGCAACGTACCTATGGTTCAGCTTAAAAAACAAATCACATATGGAAAGAAGGATGGCTGCCCCGAGAATAATGAATTCTGGTACCATGAGATGCCATGATAAGCTAAGTAACGTGTTCATATCCATCCTACTTCACCCCCAATGTTTTCAATGTAGTTTGAAGTGGATCCCCTAGTAGTTCTGGCATTACCCCAATTGCAATAATACAAACGATAAGCACTATAACAGGAATGTACTCCCATCCGTGTATATCAGATTTCGCTTCCCATTCTTTCTTACCAAATGTCACTTGAAGTGTCGCTCTTAATACGTATACAGCGGTTAAAATAATTCCAAGTACACCTGCGGCGGCGATAACCGGTTTCCCTTGGAATAAACCGAGAAAGGCAAGGAATTCGCTAATAAATCCAGACATCCCTGGCATTCCAAGCGATGCCATACCGCCCGCTAAGAAGAAACCACTAAGCACTGGAACACTTTTTGCGAGTCCACCAAGTGCTGTAATATCCGAAGTCCCGAAACGCTCTTCAATAATGCCAAGCAAGAAGAAGAGCAAGGCCGCAATTAAACCGTGAGACACAACTTGGAACAATGCCCCTTGTGTACCTGGTGCATTTAACGCCGCAAGCCCCATTAATACAATGCCCATATGCGAAATACTAGAGTAAGCAAGTACCTTTCTAAAGTCCGTTTGGATGAGTGCTAGAAAGGCCCCATACAATAAATTAATTACCCCTAAAATCGCAATTAGCGTTGCAAAATCACGAAAATATTCTGGGAATAATCCTTTCCCGAAGCGAACAATACCGTACGCGCCAATCTTCAGCAAAACCCCCGCGTGAAGCATAACTACAGCGGGATGCGCTTCTATGTGTACATTGACCATCCAGCGATGCAAAGGGAAAACAGGGAGTTTAATCGCAAAAGCAATCATTATGGCAAGAAACAAGCCGAACTGTACGCTACTTGAGACAGCCATTCCTCCCCCAGCGCCTACACTCGTTAATATTTCTTTAAGCTCCGCAATATTTGTTGTACCTGTTTTCGCAAATAAAACCGAGAAAACGATAAGTAAAATAGCTGATCCAATACCGTTATATATTAAATAACTATATGCAGCCTTTTCACTCGACAATTTCCCCCACTTGCCAATTAATAAAAACATTGGTGGCAACGTAATCTCAAAGAACATGAAGAACAACATTAAATTTTGAGCAGCGAAGACACCGAGCATACCTATTTCTAACATGAGTAACAGCATGTAGAATGCTTTCAAATTTCTTTTAATAGAAAATGCCGCAATAGCTGCAAGCATCGCTAGAAGGGCTGTGAGCACCATCATTACAAGCGATAAACCATCAATGCCGAGCTCGTAATAAATTGAAAACCACCTTTTGTCCACTGCTGTGAAATCCCCAAATTTAATCCATTTCACTTTTTCATCAAATATCGATAAGCTCTTTCCTGAAGCGTATGTACAAGCAAGGACGGTAGCAATTCCAAATGGAAGCGCCGTTCCGAATAAACCAAGCGCCTGCACTGTACGCGATTCTCGTTTCGGCGTTAATAAAAGCAAGAGAATTCCTAAAAGCGGGGAAAAAATGAAGAACGTTAATAGCAATCCATTCACCGTAAATCCCCTCCCGTATATAACAAAATAATTAGGAGCACTGCGAGCGAAACTGCTGTTACAGTTCCATACACTTGTACATTCCCGTTTTGAAGCCGCGATCCTAGTCCACTCATACCTTTAACGAGTCCAGCAATTAAAACTGCGATTCCTTCTACAACGTATACTTCAAATAAGCGAAGCACATGAGCGATTCCTTTCGTAATAGGAAGTACTGCCGCATTGTATAGTTCATCCACATAATATTTTTCTTTCAAAAGGTTATAAAAAGACGTCCCTTCTCCGCCGGCCCAATCTCTAGAGATAGATTTCTTGCCATATATGAAATATGCGAGGGCAATTCCCGCAAATGAAACGAGCGTCGCAACAACCATAATCCAAACAGGTCCATGCACTTCCTTCACCTGGAATCCTATATCTTTCGTAAGCCAATCCCCAAGAAACGTTCCGAACCACGGTGTATTTATATAACCGGCCACTACCGCAAGAACACCAAGGACAATCATCGGATACGTCATGGTGCGAGGTGATTCATGCACCTCTTCCTTCGTCTTCGTTTCCCCTGTAAAAACAAGAAAGTATAGACGGAACATATAAAACGCTGTTAGAAATGCCGCAATTACTGCTAAAACGAATAGAAAGTAATTGCCATTCATCCAAGCCGCCGCTAAAATTTCATCTTTACTAAAAAATCCGGAAAGCAGAGGAACACCACTAATTGCAAGTGTGCCTATTAAAAATAGTGCACCGGTTACTTTCATCTTTTTCTGTAAACCGCCCATTTTATTAATGTTTTGCGTATTGACTGCATGAATTACACTTCCTGCTGCCAGAAACAATAACGCTTTAAAAAAGGCGTGTGTCGTTAAGTGAAAGATACCAGCTACATAACCAGCCGAGCCTAGCGCAAGCATCATATACCCGAGCTGACTAACTGTAGAGTAAGCAAGAACCCTCTTAATATCAGTTTGCACTAGACCGATAGAGGCCGCAAAGATTGCGGTGAAAGCCCCAACGATTGCCACAGTTTGCATCGCTACCGCACTTGCTGAAAATAGCGGGAACATCGTCGCTACTAAATATACGCCGGCTGCAACCATCGTTGCCGCGTGAATAAGCGCCGAAACAGGCGTCGGTCCTTCCATTGCATCTGGCAACCATGTATGAAGCGGGAACTGACCCGATTTCCCCATCGCACCGATAAAAATTAATATCGCCGTTATTGTAATCATAGAAGGAGAGAGGTCGCCCGTATGAATCGCTTTAAAAATCGCGTCATATTCAAAACTACCTGCGTGCCAAAAAATTAATATCATCCCAATAAATAGCCCAACATCCCCAATGCGTGTCATAATAAAAGCCTTTTTCGCAGCAGCCTTCGCTTCTTCTTTAAAGAAATAAAAACCGATAAGTAAAAACGAACCAAGGCCGACTAACTCCCAAAATATATAAAGCTGTAATAAATTCGTCGATATAACTAGCCCAAGCATCGCAAAGGTAAAGAGCCCTAAATATGCATAAAAGGTTGGTAATCTGGTGTCACCTTTCATATAACCTTTTGAGTACACATGTACAAGAAAACTCACAAGTGTAACGATAAACAACATTAAAGCCCCTAATGCGGTAACTTCAAAACCAAATGATATATCTATATCTCCTACCCTAAGCCATACCCACTTATGCTTCACTGCCTCGGATGAAAATCGTTCTATTAGTACCACTACCGCGGATATAAAGGAGAGAAAGGTAAAGAAAATACCTAGTACACTACTTCCCTCTCTAATTTTCTTCCCGAACACAATAAGTAACAAAAACGAAACAAGCGGGAAAAGCGGTATGAGCCATGCATAATCGATCATTGTTTCCTTCCCCCTTTTCGGTCACAATGCTATCCTTTGAGCGTATCCATCTCATCTACATGAACTGTCGGGCGATTACGGTACAAAGCAATCAAAATTGCAAGACCTACCGCTGCCTCCGCTGCCGCTACAGACATCGTAAACAGCGAAAAAATTTGTCCTGTTAAATTCGGAAACAAGCCTAATTTACTAAACGCTACTAGATTTAAATTGGCGGCGTTTAACATCAATTCGATACAAACTAGTACAATTACTGTATTTCGCTTTGTTAAAGCTCCAAATAAGCCGATGCAAAACAAAATAATCGCAAGTGTTAAATACGCAGAAGCCGGAACGCTACTCATGGGAATCCTCCTCTCCCTCATCCTTCTTCGCAAGGATAATCGCTCCTACAAGTGCTACAAGTAAAATAACTGAGGTTAATTCGAATGGAATAATATATTTTGAATAGAGAAGTGTACCGATTTGAAGTGTGTTATTTTCATGGAGAGGTAAACTTCCTTGTGTGCTTTGATTTGAAAAATCGATACTATTAACAGCGAAATACATAACTGCTCCAAATGCTACAACCGCAAAGAAGATAATCCATTTTCGAAGAGTAAGGCGCGATTCATTTTCCGCGTTATGTTTCGTTAACATAATGCCAAAAATCATAATAATAGTGATTGCACCAGAGTAAAGTAAAATTTGTGCCACTCCGATAAATTCGGCTGATAAGAGAAAGTACAAACCCGCAATGCTAAGGAACGTAAGCACAAGGGCCAGCATCATATGCATTACTTTCGTTAAATTCAGCATAAGAACGCCGCCAATAATCGCAGACAAGGATAATATAAAGAAAGCTACAAACTCGCCGTTCATGCTTTATTCTCCTTCCTGATGTTCTCGTCGTTCTCGTCAAGCCACTGCAAATTTTTAAATAAATCATCACGTGAATACTCTGCAAGTTCAAAGTTATTTGTCATTACAATCGCCTCTGTCGGGCAAACTTCTGTACATAAATCGCAAAGAATACAAATTTCAAAATTAATATCATACGTGTCGATAATTTTCCCTTTTTTCGTAGGATCAGGATGTTTTTTTCCTGTTAATTGAATGCAATCTGTCGGACAAATGTTGGAACACTGATTACAAACAATACATTTCTCTGGATAAAACTTTTGAATACCTCGAAATCGGTCTGGTAATGGCAACGGTTGATTTGGATAATCATACGTCACCTTTTTCTTACTCAAATTACTAAGCGTATATTTTAACCCTTTAAATAGTCCTTTCATCTCTTACTGGCACCCCCTTTATAGATTAGAAGAATAGCTCCTTAATCAATGCCGTTAAGAAAATATTTGCAAGTGCGATTGGTAATAATATTTTCCAACCAAACTCCATTAACTGGTCACCTCTTATGCGCGGGAACGTAACGCGGAACCAAATTAATAGAAAGACCACACTGCTGAATTTCAAAGCAAACCATACGGCTCCTGGAATAAACCCAAGGAACATAACTGGATTCCAGCCTCCTAAAAAGAGTACTGTAATTAAAGATGACATCCCGAAGAAATACACATACTCTGAAAGCATGAAAAACGCCCAGCGAAAACCTGAGTATTCCGTATGGTATCCTGAAACAAGTTCTGACTCCGCTTCGGGTAAATCAAACGGTGTCCTATTTAACTCTGCAACTGCCGCGATTAAGAAAATGACGAAACCGATTGGCTGTGCGAAAATGTACCATACCTTTTCCTGCGCCGCTACAATTTCATTCAAGTTAAGACTACCAGCTAACAAAACGACGCCAATTACACTCATCACAAGTGGAATCTCATAAGAAATCATTTGCGCTGCCGCACGCATCCCTCCTAAAAGGGAATATTTATTATTTGATGCCCATCCCCCAGTTACGACGCCGATCGTCGTAATCCCAGAGACAGCAATGTAATACAGCAATCCTACGCCAATATCCGCAAACTGAAATTTATCAGTAAACGGGATAACCGCAAGCACCATAAATGCTGGTGCGAATGCAATAACAGGAGCTAATATAAACAACGGTTTATCTGCAGCTTTCGGAATACTATCTTCTTTTAATAATAGTTTCAAAACATCAGCTACCGTTTGGAGTAAACCGAACCGGCCCCCAACTTGGTTTGGTCCAATCCGTCCTTGCATAAATCCCATCACTTTCCGTTCTGCCAAAATACCGTATGTAACGAAGCCAAGGACTGCAAATAATAGAAGCACCGCTAACCCGAAAAAAATGAAGAAATTCGTCCAGCTTGAAGGTGATTGTAAGAGCGTCTCAATCATTAGCCGTCAACCTCCCCAAGTACAATATCAACCCCACCTAAAATCGTAATTAAATTGGCGATGTTTTCACCTTTCAATAACTTCGGTAAGATTTGCAAATTATAAAAAGACGGTCTGCGAAATTTCAAGCGGTACGGCTCTTTCTTTCCATCACTAGCAATATAACAGCCAATCTCTCCCCGCGGTGACTCTATACGGACGAACGCTTCTCCCTTAGGTGCTTTAATAATTTTCGGCACTTTCGCCAGCACAGCGCCGTCTTTCGGGAACTGCTCGACTGCTTGCTCAATAATTTTTAATGACTCCTCAATTTCCTTCATCCGGCAAACGTAGCGGTCCCAAGCATCTCCCGTGCTCCCAACAGGAACATCAAAGTCAAAACGATCATAAATAGAATACGGCTCATCTTTGCGAAGATCCCAGTGGACTCCCGTGCACCGCAAATTTGCGCCGCTTAATGAATACGAGATCGCCTCTTCCGCGCTATATACGCCAACGCCTTTCACACGATTTAAGAAAATTTCATTTCCGCTAACAAGGTCGTGATACCCTTCCAACTGCTCCCTCATATACGGAACAAACTCTTTCACCTTTTCAATCCAGCCGTCTGGCGCATCCCACTTCACGCCGCCGACTCTCATATAGTTGAAAGTAAGCCTTGCACCGCACAATTCACTTAATAAATTTATAATCATCTCTCGTTCACGGAAGGCATATAAAAATGGACTAACCGCTCCTATATCAAGCAGGTTCGTTCCCCACCAGACGAGATGGCTCGCAACCCTCCCAAGCTCCATCGCAAGCACCCGTAAATATTCAGCACGCTCTGGAATCTCAAGATCCATCATCGTCTCTACAGCGTGGCAAAGGACGTAATTATTCGTCATTGCTGATAAATAGTCCATTCGATCTGTATACGGGATAATTTGTGTATATTGCAAGCTCTCAGCTATCTTTTCTGTTCCGCGATGCAAATATCCGATAACCGGTGTAGCCTCTTTAATAATTTCCCCGTCAATCTTAATTACAAGCCGAAACACACCATGTGTACTCGGATGCTGCGGCCCTACATTTAAGAGCATCTCTTCCGTACGAATCACAAGCTACACCTCCACATCATACGGTTCATAATCCTTCCTAAGCGGATACCCCACCCAATCATCCGGCATTAAAATGCGAGATAAATTAGGATGACCTTCAAATACAATACCGAGCAAATCATACGCTTCGCGCTCCGGCCAATCTGCCCCTTTCCAAAGCGGCGTCACCGATTTTACTTGCGGCGCTTCCCTATCCAGCTTTACCTTCACTGCTACTGACTGTTTCTTTCCATATGAAAATAAATGAACGTATACTTCCATATGTGTCACAAAATCCGTCGCATGTAGCTCTGACATATAATCAAAAGCAAGTCCCTCATGCAATCGCATTAACTCCATCACTTCATAATATTTCGAAGGCTCCGCCACAAGCGTTGGAACATCTTTTGAAAGCTTATTAATATAGGAATCTACTAATGCATATTCTCCTAACCTCTCCTTAACAACCTCCACATAGCGATTTAAATATGGTTGGTTAACTGATGGTTCTTCCTGCTGCAGTTCGTCTTCTATCTTATTTACAGATCCCTTTGCCCTTGCCGCAGCAGCGGCTTTCGCGGCTGCAATTGCCTTCGCTTTCTCATCTCCAGAATCCCCCTCACCTTGTGAGGCTTTCTGCTTCGCTAACGCTGCTGCTTTTGCTTTTGCAGCTGCTACAGCCTTTGCCTTCGCTTTAGCTTTTTCTTCGTCCGTTACTTCTTCTGATCCTTCTCGCTTCTGCTTTGCTAATACCGCTGCTTTTGCTTTTGCGGCTGCTGCAGCTTTCGCCTTTGCTTTGGCTTTTTCTTCGTCCGTTACTTCTTCTGATCCTTCTCGCTTCTGCTTCGCTAATACCGCTGCTTTTGCTTTTGCGGCTGCTGCAGCTTTCGCCTTTGCTTTGGCTTTTTCTTCGTCCGTTACTTCTTCTGATCCTTCTCGCTTTTGCTTCGCTAATACCGCTGCTTTTGCTTTTGCGGCTGCTGCGGCTTTCGCCTTTGCTTTGGCTTTTTCTTCGTCCGTTACTTCTTCTGACCCTTCTCGCTTTTGCTTTGCTAATACCGCTACTTTTTCTTTTGCGGCTGCGGCTGCTGCAGCTTTCGCCTTCGCTTTGACTTTTTCTTCATCCGTTACTTCTTCTGATCCTTCTCGCTTTTGCTTCGCTAATGCCGCTGCTTTTGCTTTTGCGGCTGCTGCAGCTTTCGCCTTTGCTTTGGCTTTTTCTTCATCCGTTACTTCTTCTGATCCTTCTCGCTTTTGCTTCGCTAATGCCGCTGCTTTTGCTTTTGCAGCTGCTGCGGCCTTTGCCTTCGCTTCTTCTACATTAATCCCCTTATCTTTTGGTAGCGCTTTCTCTTTTTCTCGATGTTCTCCTTCAAGTTTAGACATTTCCGCCCCATGTTTCGCAGCAAGACGTTTTCGCGCTTCCTCTTTCGCATGACGGGCTGCTTCTCTTTTCATGCTTTCTAAGTCTTTATTTGGATCACTCATTTATTCGTCACCTGCTTCCCGGTCCTCGCCTCGTAACGAATTTTTTCTTTTAATTTATTAATTCCATAAATTAAAGCAGCAGGATTTGGAGGGCATCCAGGAATATACACATCAACTGGTACAATTTGATCTACACCTTTCACAACAGCATACGAATTCACATACGGACCACCGGCCGTTGCACAAGATCCCATCGCAATTACCCACTTCGGTTCAGGCATTTGATCATATAGGCGCCGAACAATAGGTGCCATTTTCTTCGTTACCGTTCCTGACACAATCATGACGTCCGATTGTCTTGGTGAAGTCCGAAAAAATGACCCAAATCGATCTAAATCGTAATGTGATGAGCCTACTCCCATCATTTCAATCGCACAGCATGCCAGTCCAAATGTCATCGGCCATAAAGAGTTGCTCCGCGCCCATCCCTTCAACTGTTCCAATGTAGAAAAAAAGATATTCCTTTCTAATTCCGCTCGCTCCTGTGGGTTTAATTCCTCAAAATTTATAACCATTGTAACACCTTCTTTTTCCAAGCATACGCTAATCCAACTAGCAACATCACAACAAAAATGAGCATTTCAATCAGTGCAAATAAACCAAGCTTGTCATATGCAACAGCCCATGGGTATAAAAATAAAGTTTCTACATCAAAGATGACGAACAATAAAGCGAAAATGTAATAACGAGCATGAAACCGAATATTTGCATCATGAAAAGGCTCAATTCCACTCTCATACGTCGTCGCTTTCGCTGCACTCGGTTTGTTTGGACGCAGCATTTTCCCTAATGTAAGAGCCACTACCGGCAGCAATATACCTAATAGCAAGAAAATCAAAACGATCATATAACTATTTTCATATACACTTGCCATTGTGAAACCCTCCCCCCTGAATTAAGAACAAGTTCACATAGTAAACAATATGTCTTACTTGCATCATTTATTATTTTTAAATTTTTCTAAATAATGCAACTATTTAATTCATTATAGCAAACTTCAAATTCCTATGTCGATATATTGGGAACAGAAACAACAATTAATACTTGCTGAGCAAATCTATTTTTACAACTCATTATAAATGTGTAAAATAAATATAGAAATTCTATATGTTTTCAAGCAATCATAAAAAACATAAACTACAAAAAGGTGGTTCTTATGTATATACAGTGGGTGATATAAATGAAAAAACAAACACATGTAAGTATTCTTATAAGCATTTCATTGTTGTATATAGCTATTCATTACGTATCAATGTCCTTTTTATATGAGTACGCACTCCCATTTCAAATATTAACTGGAATAAGTACCATATTAATTGATATTACAATTTGCAGTTATATATTTTATTTTTCAAATATAAAACAAGGGTTATCTCGTTTGTTTTGGATAACATTAACTATCGGATCCTTCTCTTATTTCATCGGCGATATAGTAGTTGCTTATCAACGCTTAATTCTGCATGACTACTATACATTCGTTGATCCATCAGACTTTTTTTACTTATTATTTTTAATTAGCTTTGCATTTGCCTTTCTATATGAAATTATTTATGGCCGAGATTTATTGGAACAGCTTTTTACGATATGTGATATTTGTATTATTGTTACTGCTCAATTTACTTTAAGCTACTATTTACTTATTGAAAGAACCATTCATATTTTTACAACATCATATATCGACATGTTTGTTCAACTCACGTATCCAATGGCTGATTTACTCTTTCTTTTAATAGGAATCAACCTTTTATTCAGACCATTATCCTTACTACCAAAGCAAGTTGGTGCTCTTCTTGGCAGTGCTTTAATTTTGTATGCTACTACGGATTCTATTTATGCTTATATAAAATACTTCCAGCCTGAGCACTCTATGTTCACAGTTGCTCCATTCTATCAAGTAACCTTATTATTGGTAGCAATCGCTTGTATACTTCACACAAAAGAGCCCGAAAAACAAGAACAAATATTACTAACGCCTCAATTTGGTGAATCAATCCGATTATCATTACCGTATATTTCTGTCGTGATGCTTATTGTTTTTATATTGGTCGAAAATGTTTTTGCACCTATCGTAGTAATTGGACTTATGGTAACTTTCGCCTTCGTTCTCATACGCCATATGTTAGTTCGAAGACAAAATAAAATATTATTGCTAGCACAAATGCAATTCAGCTTAGAACTCGAGAAACAAATCGAACTACGTACAGAAGATTTAGTAGAACAAAAAAATGAGTTATATCATAACCAACAAATGTTTAAATCTTTATACGAGCATCATCCAGATCCAATTTTCACATTAGATTTGTACGGTAATTTTCTCAATGTGAACAACGCTGGAACTACTTTACTCGGTTATCAAACGAATGAATTATTAAACCAACCATACTATTCACTTATGTATGAAGAAGATTTAGAAGAAATCATTACTGCCTTTCATCACGTGAAAAAAGGGAAATCTATTTCTTTAGAAATACGGGCATATCATAAAAATAGAGATATTTACTACTTACATGTTACAGCTGTTCCCATCTTTTTAAAGGAACATATTTCTGGGGCCTATTTAATGATTAAAGATATTACAGAAAGCAAGCAGCAACAAGAGCAAATTAATTTCCTAGCATATCATGATACTTTAACGGAACTTGCAAATCGCCGTTCATTTCATCTGCAGTTAGAACAAGCAATTGTACGAGCAAAACTATCGAAAAGACCTTTTGCTGTTATGTTTCTCGATTTAGACCGTTTTAAAGTTATTAACGATACTCTCGGTCACCGGGTAGGAGATCTTCTTTTAATTGCTGTAGCAAAAAGACTAGAACGAATATCGACGTCAAATATGAAACTTGCTCGGTTAGCTGGGGATGAGTTCACAATTCTTATAGAAGATTATAAAGAAGATAGAGATGTACAAAAAATAGCTGACATGATTGTACTATCTATGAATGAGCCATTCGAAATTGAAAATCAACATTTACAAATCTCGCCAAGTATCGGGATTGCAATATACCCAGAAGCAGGCGAAGATCCGTTATCTATTTTACAACATGCTGATATGGCCATGTACGAAACCAAAAATAAAGGAAAGAATGGTAGCTCACTTTATACGAAAGAGTTATATAAAAAAATGGAGCGAAAAGCTCGAATTGAAAAAGATTTACCACTTGCTTTAGTAAATAAAGAATTCTTTCTCGTCTATCAACCACAAGTTGACATTACAACGAATAAAATCATCGGTGCCGAAGCCTTAATCCGTTGGAAACATCCACTATTAGGTGACATTTCACCATGTGAGTTCATTCCAATTGTGGAAGAGACTCCGCAGGTCATCCCACTTGGGCATTGGGTGCTACGAGAGTCTTGTCGTCAACTAAAAATATGGCAAAGTTTTGGATACACAAACTTAAAAATGAGTGTCAATTTATCAGCCAAAGAATTTCAACAAAATCAATTAATCGAAAATATTTCACAAATACTAAAGGACGTTAAAATTGACCCGAAAGATGTAACACTTGAACTAACAGAACGAATTGCGATGATTGATGAAAAAGAAACATTATCGAGACTAAAGCAATTAAAAGAATATGGTATTCAAACGTCCATTGATGACTTCGGTACCGGCTACTCTTCTCTTGCTTATTTATCAATTTTCCCTATCGATACATTAAAAGTACCAAAAGAATTTACACAACTAGCCGATCATCGGCCTGAAGAAAGAGCCATCGTTTCCACTATCCTTTCCCTTGCAAATACTTTAAATCTCTCTGTCGTTGCTGAAGGAATTGAAACAGAAAAACAGCTTAAATTTCTGCAAAAAAACAACTGTAAATACATGCAAGGTTACTATTTCAGTAAACCTCTAACAAGTAAACAGTTTATAAAATTTCTACAAAAAACACCCAGTATGAACCAATAGTTCACACTGGGTGTTTTTTAAAGTGTCGGAATTCTTTTTTCGTAATATTCTTCTGCAATCTCTTCGTAAAAAGCTGCTGTCGTTGTATAAAAATATGGAATCAACCATAAAAATCCAATCCCTAATGTAATACAACTTAATATAAACCAGCCAATAAAACTTAAACATAAAATGAAATACTCCATCTTATGTCCAGCCATCATACGACGACTTTCTGTAATAGCTTGATTTATTGAATACTCAGGATGATCATTTATAATAAAATACGTCATCGCATAAGAAAATGATTTAATAATGCCTGGAATAATAAATAGTAAACACCATAAGAAAATATAAATGTTCACTACTATATATAATAAAAATGACTTTATAAACTTACTTCCTTCTGTAAACCATCTAAATATATGCCCAATACGCGCTTCTTTTTCACGAATTATATGCAGTGCTAAACAATAACCCCCTAGCGTTAAAGGCCCCACCAGCAATATTGTAATAACCTCTATTGAAAGTGAGCTGTTCACTTCTTTCCACTCCCAAACCTGAGAGAGAAGGAACTGAATACTAAAACTAAAAGCTGAAGTAAGAATCGAAATAAGTAATGTTGCCCCAACAGCTAAGCCCCATTTTCCTTCCAGTGAATCTAGCGCTTCTCCTTTTAAATCACTAATCATACTTAACCTCCTATACGTAATAATTCTATTAGTATAGCACGTCCCTACTGCAATTCACCTTTTGCAATATAGCGATAAAAATGCGCTGTCGTTGTACCTACATATGGACTAAGCCAAAGAAATCCTATTCCAAGAGTAAGAATTGCTAAAATAGCCCATCCTATGAAGCTAAGCCATAAAAGAAATAAATCTAGTTTATGCCCCTTCATAAAGTTCTTACTTTCTTTCATCGCCTGTGAAACGCTATAATCTGGATTTTCAACCATAACATAATACGTCATCGCATAAGAAAAATACATCACAATCATTACAACAATCGAAATAGCTAATAGTACAAAGAAAGCGATTGTTAACGATACATTCCCTTCCTCACCAAAAAACGCGAATACACCTAGTAACAACATCGGAATCCACGTACCTGTATATAACAAAATCGCAAGCATAGCCCACATTGTTTTCATCATTCTTTTAAAGCCACGAAATCCTTCAAATAAATAATCTACTCTAGCATCTTCTCGTTTACTAATTTGTAGCAACACATTCGTATAACCGTATGATGTAATACCATAAGATGCATTACTCAAAATGATCATTATGCAATAAAAAATTCCAAATGTAATACCTGCCCCGACTGATATTGCTTCCTCTTCAATTGAACCCGCTAAACCAACAACTAAGAAAAATATAATAATTCCTGGAATTAAAAGTATAAGCATTGCAGCCATTGAAACAACATAACTTAAAATAATATGTAAAATCGTTGATCCAACACCTAGTCCCCATTTTCCCTTTAAAGAGTACAATGCTTCTCGTTTCATTTCACCGATCATTTGTTCATCTCCTTTATGAAATATAAATTGTTATATATTTTCTACTTATACAAACAATAATATAATTATACCAATTTTGTAAGTTTATTCTATATATTAAATTGAGTTTCAGCTTCGACATTTAAATAAAACACATCTATGCATAACAAAAAATCCGTAAAGGCAAGAGCCCTTACGGATTTTTTTACTTCATATCAGAAACGTTTAAACGGTTCACAGCACGCTGCAAAGCCATTTCTGCACGTCTAAAGTCAACATGCGCTTGTTTATCTTGCATACGTTGCTCAGCGCGACGTTTCGATTCATTTGCACGATGGATATCGATATGGTTTGCTTCTTCAGCAGATGATGATAACACAGTTACTTTATCTGGACGAACTTCGATAAAGCCACCGCTTACTGCTACATAATCAGTGTGCCCACCATTTTTCAGACGGACCGCACTAATTTTTAAAGGTGCAACAGTTGGAATGTGACCTGGTAAGATCCCCATTTCCCCACTCTCTGCTTTTACGCTTACCATTTCTACTTCTTTTTCGTAAACCGGTCCATCAGGAGTTACAATACTGACTGGAAATGTCTTCATAATTCGTCCCTCCTAAGGCCTTACGCCATCATTTTCTTCGCGTTTTCAATAACTTCTTCAATGCTACCAACAAGACGGAACGCATCTTCTGGAAGGTCATCATATTTTCCTTCTAGAATTTCTTTGAAACCACTAACTGTATTTTTTACAGGTACGTAAGAACCTTTTTGACCTGTAAACTGTTCAGCTACGTGGAAGTTTTGTGATAAGAAGAATTGAATACGACGAGCACGATGTACAACTAACTTATCTTCTTCAGATAACTCATCCATACCTAAGATAGCGATGATATCTTGAAGCTCTTTATAACGCTGTAAAGTTTGCTGTACTTGACGAGCTACTCCATAATGCTCTTCTCCTACGATTTCTGGAGAAAGCGCACGAGATGTAGATGCTAATGGATCTACGGCTGGGTAAATACCCATTTGTGTTAAACGACGCTCTAAGTTTGTTGTTGCATCTAAGTGAGCGAACGTTGTAGCTGGTGCTGGATCCGTATAGTCATCGGCTGGTACGTATACCGCTTGGATAGACGTGATAGATCCTTTATTTGTAGATGTAATACGCTCTTGTAATTGACCCATTTCTGTTGCAAGTGTTGGCTGGTAACCTACCGCAGATGGCATACGACCAAGAAGGGCAGATACTTCAGAACCCGCTTGCGTGAAACGGAAGATGTTATCGATGAACAATAGTACGTCTTGTCCTTGCTCATCACGGAAATGTTCAGCCATTGTTAAACCTGTTAATGCAACACGTTGACGTGCTCCAGGTGGCTCGTTCATTTGTCCGAATACCATCGCAGTTTTCTTAATTACGCCAGAATCGCTCATTTCGTGGTATAAGTCGTTACCTTCACGAGTACGCTCACCTACACCAGCGAATACAGAGATACCACCGTGCTCTTGTGCGATGTTGTTAATTAATTCCTGAATTAATACTGTTTTACCTACACCGGCACCACCGAATAGACCGATCTTACCACCCTTAATGTAAGGAGCAAGTAAGTCTACTACTTTAATACCAGTTTCAAGAATTTCTACTTTAGTAGATAACTCTTCGAATGCAGGCGCTTGACGGTGAATTGGATCACGACGTACATCCGCAGGAACATCACCATCTAAGTCAATTGCATCACCTAATACGTTAAATACACGACCAAGTGTTACATCACCAACTGGTACAGAGATTGCTTTACCAGTATCTTCTACTTCTGTGCCACGAACAAGTCCATCTGTGGAAGACATTGCAACTGTACGAACTGTGTCATCACCTAAATGAAGTGCAACTTCAAATGTTAAGTTAATGCTTGCTCCGTTTTCGTTGCTTTGTTTTACCGTAAGGGCGTTGTAGATTTCTGGTAGCTTTCCGCCATCAAACTTAACGTCTACAACCGGACCCATGATTTGCGTAACGCGCCCTTTATTCATCGGGTTCCCTCCTAGCTTTCTTTTAATTAGCCAGCTTTCTAAGAGAAGTCGGCTTTTAATTTTTATTAGTTTATAGCTTATGCGACTCTCCTGTTCTGGACGAACCGCTTCCGCTTTTTATTGAATCTAGCTCCAGCGGTTAGAATGTTCGGTGGCTTCGCTTTTTCCTGCGAGGCACAAATCGCCTCTACGTCAAAAGCTCCATCCCCCTCTCATTCTGAACGAACCGCCTACGCTTTTTAATACTATTCTAACGCTGCTACTCCACCAACGATTTCCGTAATTTCTTGCGTAATCGCTGCTTGACGCGCACGGTTGAATGAAAGTGTAAGTGAATCGATAACTTCCATTGCGTTGTCTGTAGCACTCTTCATTGCTGTCATACGCGCCGCGTGCTCACTTGCTTTACCGTCTAGTAATGCACCGTACACTAAGCTTTCTGCGTATTGTGGCAATAATACTTTTAAAATTTCTTCTTCAGAAGGTTCGAATTCATAAGCTGTCGTCGGTTTATCAGACGCCACATCCGTAAGCGGTAAAATTTTATTTTCCGTTACTTCTTGTGAAATTTTACTTACATAATGATTGTAGTAAATATACAGCTCATCATAAGCACCATCTGCGAACATCGCAATTGCTCGAGAAGCAATATCTTTAATATCAGTAAATGATGGGTGGTCAGATAATCCAACTACTTCATCAATGATGTTAAAGCCGCGACGTTTTAAATAATCACGTCCTAGTCGTCCAAGCACAATAATTGAATATTGGTTTGAATCCATATTATGACGTTCACGAATTACGTTACTTACTGTACGTAATACGTTACTGTTATAACCACCTGCTAGTCCGCGATCAGATGTAATAACGATGTACCCTGTACGCTTTACAGGACGCGAATTTAGCATTGGATGATTAATCCCTTTACTTCCTTGCGCAATGCTCGCTACTACTTCTTGAATCTTTTCCATATACGGAACGAAAGATTTAGCATTTTGTTCTGCACGGTTTAACTTAGATGCAGATACCATCTCCATCGCTTTCGTAATTTGACTCGTTTTCTTTGTCGAGTTAATCTTCGCTTTTATATCGCGTAAAGATGCCACAGGTTTTCACCACCTTTTTTCCGGAAGTTGGCACGATTAGTAAGAATCCTCTTCCTAATCTACGTTGCAAGATATTCTTGCTCATGATTGAAGGAAAAGAATAGGTGCACCTACTCTTTTCCTTTACATAACCGTCAGCAATCTCAAAAGCTGAGATGCCTTTTATATGATCTAGCTAAGCCACAGTCGACTTCACTTTTAATTATTATTCAGAAGCTACGAATACTTTTTTAAATCCGTTAATTGCTGCTGCAAATTTGTCGTCATCCGCAAGTTTCTTAGTTGTGCGAATTTCGCTTAATAAGTCAGTTGCATTTGAATCTAACCAAGCATGGAATTCTTCTTCGAAACGAGTGATATCTACTACTGGGATATCATCTAGGAATCCACGTGTTAAAGCGTAAAGAATGATAACTTGTTTCTCTACACGTAACGGTTTGTGTAATCCTTGTTTTAATACCTCAACTGTACGAGCACCACGGTTTAATTTCGCTTGTGTTGCTTTATCAAGGTCAGAACCGAACTGAGCGAACGCTTCTAACTCACGATAAGATGCAAGGTCAAGACGAAGTGTACCTGATACTTTACTCATCGCTTTAATCTGAGCTGATCCACCTACACGAGATACAGAAGTACCCGCATCGATTGCTGGACGTACGCCAGAGAAGAATAGGTCAGATTGTAAGAAGATTTGTCCATCCGTAATAGAAATTACGTTTGTTGGGATGTAAGCTGATACGTCCCCTGCTTGTGTTTCGATGAAAGGTAGTGCAGTTAAAGAACCGCCGCCTCTTGCATCACTTAATTTTGCTGCACGCTCTAATAAGCGAGAATGTAAGTAGAATACATCCCCTGGATATGCTTCACGACCTGGAGGACGACGTAATAGTAATGAAAGCTCACGGTAAGCCGCTGCTTGTTTTGATAAGTCATCATATACTACTAATACGTGTTTACCATTGTACATGAACTCTTCACCCATTGTTACACCAGCGTAAGGAGCTAGGTATAATAATGGAGCTGGTTGAGAAGCTGATGCAGTTACAACGATTGTGTAATCTAATGCACCGTGCTTACGTAGTGTTTCTACTACGTTACGTACTGTTGATTCTTTTTGTCCGATAGCTACATAGATACAAATCATATCTTCATCTTTTTGGTTAATGATCGTATCAAGTGCAACTGCTGTTTTACCTGTTTGGCGGTCACCGATGATTAACTCACGTTGACCACGGCCAATTGGTACAAGAGCATCGATTGCTTTAATACCTGTTTGAAGTGGCTCATGAACAGATTTACGATCCATTACACCTGGTGCTGGACTTTCGATTGGACGAGTGTTTGTTGTATTGATTGGGCCTAAACCATCAACTGGTTGACCTAATGGGTTTACAACACGACCGATTAGTTCTTTTCCTACTGGTACTTGCATGATGCGACCAGTACGACGAACTTCGTCACCTTCACGGATTTCTGTGTAAGGTCCTAAAATAATGATACCTACGTTGTTTTCCTCTAAGTTTTGTGCTAGTCCCATAACGCCATTAGAGAACTCTACAAGTTCACCAGCCATAACGTTATCAAGACCATGAGCACGCGCAATACCGTCACCGACTTGGATAACTGTACCAACATCACTAACTTCGATTTCAGACTGATAGTTCTCGATTTGTTGCTTTATCAGTGCGCTAATTTCTTCAGCTCTGATGCTCATGTGCTTCACCCCTATCTATTCTTCATTAATTCACGCTGAATACGTGCTAATTTTCCTTGTAAGCTTCCGTCGTAAATGCGATTTCCAATACGTACTTTAATGCCGCCTAGTAAATCTTCATCCACAACATTTTTCACGCGAATTGCATCTTTTCCTGTTTTTTTTGCAAATGCTTCTGCAATGTTAAGTTTTTCTTCTTCCGATAGAAGACGAATAGAATATACAGTTGCATCCGCTACGTTACGTTCTTCATTAGCAAGAACAACATATTCATTTGCAATTTCAGGTAGGATATCAATACGCTTGTTATCAATTAAAATATATAACGTATTTAAAATAGATTCAGAAACAGATGCGAATACGTTTGCAAGAAACGTTTTCTTCTGCTCTTTTGAAATGTTCGGTTGCGTTAAAAAGCTATGTAGTTCTCCGTTCTTTGTAAAAACGTTTTGTACAAGGCGTAATTCCTCTTCAAACATTTCTAATACGTGTTTTTCTTTTGCAATTTTGAAAAGAGCGACAGCATAACGTTTTGCTACAATCCCATTGCTCATCGCGCTTCTCCTACTTCTTTAATATAATCGCGAATTAACTTCACTTGATCTTCTTCTTTTAATTCTTTTTCAATTACTTTAGAAGCAATATGAACAGATAAAGAAGCAACTTGTTCTTGTAAAGCAGCAATCGCTTGCTCTTTTTCGCGTTGAATTTCTTGTACAGCAGATGTTTTAATTGATTCTGCTTCTTCTTTCGCAGCAGCAACAATAACATCCTTTTGATCTACAGCTTGTTTCTTCGCTCTTTCGATTAACTCTTGTGCTTCAACACGCGATTGTTTTAACATTTCACGTTGTTCTTCTACTAATTTCTTCGCTTCAGCATTACTTCTTTCTGCAGCGTCGATTTCATTAGTAACATGCTCTTCACGTTCTTTCATAATTCCCATTAAAGGACCCCACGCGAATTTGCGTAGCATTACTAATAGAAGTAAGAAAATGAACAATGTATAAGCAATCGTTCCAAATGGAATGGAAGCCCCTAATAATAAAGTTGGCACAAGGATTCACTCCCTTCAAAATATCTAAATTGATCATATGAAAAAAAAAGACATACGTTTCGTTCATAAAGCAATGGCGAAGAAAGTTCGGAAAAACACTCTTCGCCATCTATGTAAGGGGAGTCTCCCTTATTTGTTCATTACGATGAAAGCAATAACTACACCGATAATTGGAAGTGCCTCAACTAATGCAACCCCGATGAACATAATTGTTTGAAGTGCGCCTTTTAATTCTGGTTGACGAGCAACACCTTCGATTGTACGTGATACGATAAGACCGTTACCAATACCTGCACCTAATGCTGATAAACCAATTGCAATTGCAGCTGCGATTACACCTAAACTCATTTAATTTGTCCTCCTTTGTATTATAAAAAAATAAATTTTTTCTTACTTAAATTATATTAATGGTCATGGCTTACTTTATGAGCCATATAAACCATCGTTAACATTACGAAAATAAATGACTGGATTGAACCAACGAATACGCTGAATCCCATCCATGCTAACATCGGTACAAGTGCACCTAATGCTCCTAAGAATGATGCCCCACCTAACTTAGCAAGTAATCCTAATAAGATTTCACCTGCGTAAATGTTACCAAATAAACGAAGACCTAACGTTAATGTGTTAGCAAACTCCTCAATAACCTTTAATGGGAATAAGAATTTCATAGGTTGGAAATAACCTTTAACATATTCTTTCGTACCCTTCATCTTAATTCCATAATAATGGGTGAGGGTAACTACCATCACGGCTAATGTTAATGCAACTGCTGGATCAGACGTTGGTGATCTCCACCATGCAATATGTTCGCCAGCCTCAACTGTTGAATACATGAATGGTAAACCAAGGAAGTTCGATACGATGATAAACATGATGAGCGTAACGCCAAGCGTTAAGAAACGTCCACCTGTTTTCCAATCCATCGTACTATTGATAATCCCTTTCACGAAGTCAAACACCCATTCCATGAAATTTTGCATCCCGGTTGGGCGAAGCGCTAAGCTGCGAGTTCCGATAACAGCGATTAAGAAAACAATAACTGCTGCTACAGTAACCATCATAACTGATGACAAATCGAACGTTAAACCTAGAAATTCAACTAATTTACCGTGTTCCACTAGTAATTCACCTCTCTTCCCTGCTCGTATACTCTAAATAAAGAAAATCTATGATCATGACAAGGTATCCTGTCAGCAATCCTACACCTAAGCCCCACATCGCAATTAACTCTTGATATTTGGCTGCAAATAAAATTAATAACCCAATCGTGGCGAATCTTGAATATGTACTTACCGCTGTCGCCTTAAACTTCACGTTTTCTCCATTTGTTACGCGATCTAATAGCTTGTCTGTTCTACGTGCAATGATGCGCAAACTAAGAAAACTGAAAATCGTTCCGATAATCAGTCCAAGAAATACATCCTTGTAAGAGGTAATTCCCCATCCTAGCACTAGAAGCGCAAGCAAGTAGTACATATATTTCTTTTGTCGTTGGACAAGTCCATGTACGTCTATCATCATTGCTCTCCCGAATAGTAATGTTGAATGAGTCGAATCATTGCGTATACCCCTGTTCCTAACCCGAGTAATAACCCTATAATAAGAAACAACGGAAACGTTCCAACCTTATTATCAATCCATTGCCCACCAAAGATTCCGATAAGAATAGAACCAACTAACTGAGCAAGTATTCCTGACATTAAAGCATACGCTTTTATATGGCTGCGATCGTTTTTTTGCAAGGATTCATCCCTCCAATATGTAACCCTCATTCACGATGTGTTAATAATAACTCATTTTTCTGCATAAATTCTATACAAAATAAAAAGTTTACATTTTCGTCACGGAATAGATGCATTTTTGTCACTGAAAGCCCTACCATCTATCCCCGTTGTTAGCATACAATAGGGTATTAACAGTGTCAACGAGAAATCGTAAAAAATCAAAAAATTTGAGTATTAGGCATTTCCTCCCAAAAATGAAAACGTTCCCCTTCTAAATACTGGTTAGAGATATGCAATTTCTAACAGTTTTCTCTTTATAATAGAAGAAAATGTTCACAAGTTTGTCACTATTATATTTTTAAGATATAGCGCTTTCCTTCCATAATATAGTGTCCCCGAGACGTAAGACTTCTATATTATATGTGATGTGTATATAACTTATGTTGTATATACCCTGTATATTTATCTCCCCCTCCCCCGTGCGCTGAGGGCGAAAAAAAAACGAGCGGGGAATCCCCCTCTCGTCTGTTGTCTTACTTCGTTCCGAATAAACGGTCACCAGCATCACCAAGACCTGGAACTACATAACCATGGTCATTTAACTTCTCATCTAATGCCGCTACATAAATATCAACATCAGGATGCTCTTCCTGCACTACTTTTACTCCTTCTGGAGCAGCTACGATACACATTAATTTAATTTGCTTTGCACCGCGCTTTTTCAGAGAATTAATTGCTTCAGCCGCAGAACCACCTGTTGCTAGCATCGGATCTAGTACGATAAAGTCACGCTCTTCTACATCCGTTGGAAGTTTCACATAGTATTCTACCGGTTGCAATGTTTTAGGGTCACGGTATAAACCAACGTGTCCTACTTTTGCTGCTGGAATTAATTTCAGAATTCCATCAACCATTCCTAAACCTGCACGTAAAATCGGAATTAAACCAAGTTTTTTACCAGCGATCACTTTTGTTGTCGCTTTGCTTACAGGCGTTTCAATTTCAATGTCTTCAAGTGGAAGGTCACGAGTAATCTCGAAAGCCATTAAGCTTGCTACTTCGTCCACTAATTCACGAAAATCTTTCGTACCTGTATTCTTATCGCGAATATATGTAATCTTATGTTGAATTAACGGGTGATCAAATACATACAGTTTTCCCATGTGAATCTCTCCTTTAGATGATATTCATGCGTTTACACGCTTCTTTACACTATTTACGATTGTAAAGAAAACGCTACTAATATTCAAGGGCAAATTTGGCAAAATCATGATTTTGCGATGAATCTATCTAGTATCTTTACCAATTATGGGAGCTGTATCCTTCATTATATCGCCAAAATTTATTCATCATTTGTATACATACTTTAAAAATAATATATGTCCACAAAAAAGACTGCCAAAACAATTACGTTTCAGCAGTCTTTTTCAATCTATTATAGATCTGTATACATTGAGAATTTGCTCGTTAACGCTTCTACACGCTTACTTGCTTCTTCTAATGCAACTTCATTCTCATGATTTTTTAATGTATAAGCAATAAGTGCCGCAATTTCATCCATTTCTTCTAAACCGAAACCACGAGATGTTACAGCTGCTGTACCGATACGTACGCCGCTTGTTACAAATGGGCTTGCTGTTTCAAACGGAATTGTATTTTTGTTCACTGTAATACCAACTTCATCTAATACGTGCTCTGCTACTTTACCTGTAATTTCCAAGTTACGAACATCAATTAAGATTAAATGATTGTCTGTTCCACCAGAAACAAGTGTAAGTCCTTCCTTTTGAAGGCCTTCAGCTAAGCGGTTCGCATTATTAATGATATGTTGTGCATATGTTTTAAACTCATCTTGTAGTGTCTCACCAAATGCAACAGCTTTTGCAGCAATTACGTGCATAAGTGGGCCACCTTGAATACCAGGGAAGATTGATTTATCAATTTGTTTTGCAAATTGCTCTTCACATAAAATCATACCGCCACGTGGGCCACGTAATGTTTTATGTGTTGTCGTTGTAACGAAATGTGCATGTGGTACTGGGTTTGGATGTAAACCAGCAGCTACTAAACCAGCGATATGTGCCATATCAACCATAAAGTATGCACCCACTTCATCTGCAATCTCACGGAATCGTTTGAAATCGATAACACGAGGATATGCACTTGCACCTGCAACGATTAATTTTGGTTTATGTTCTTTCGCTTTTGCTAATACATCATCGTAATTAATACGGTGAGATTCAGCATCCACGCCATATTCTACGAAATTATATTGTACTCCACTGAAGTTAACAGGGCTTCCGTGTGTTAAGTGACCACCATGAGATAAATTCATACCAAGTACTGTATCGCCTTGCTCTAAAATCGTAAAGTATACTGCCATGTTCGCTTGTGCACCAGAATGTGGTTGAACATTTACATGCTCTGCGCCAAAAATTTCTTTCGCGCGATCACGTGCGATATCTTCTACTACGTCTACGTGTTCACAACCACCATAGTAACGTTTTCCAGGATATCCTTCAGCATACTTATTCGTTAGAACAGAACCTTGCGCCTCCATTACTGCTTCACTTACGAAGTTTTCCGAAGCAATTAACTCGATCTTTGAACGCTGTCTTCCTAGTTCTGCCTCAATTGCAGCAAATACCTTTTCATCTTGACGTTTTAAATGATTCACCAAAATCCCCCTTTTCTGAACGAATTACATCAATTCCCAATAGTTTTTTCTCATTTATTCAGAAAAAACGAAAATTCAGGTTGTAATTCTTTCGAACCTTCATGTTTTCAACTACATTCTAACATGACTTTCTATATCATAAAAGAAAAAAAAAGACCAAAATTGGTCTTTTCTTTCTTCTATTATAAAGTCAGACCACATACCTTTTACCTTTCGATATACAGCTGTTATAAGACTTTATAATTTTTCATGTTTAACGGCAAGGAATAGCTTCTTCATTTGCCGAATAAACGGCACGTGCTCCACCTATTAGTTTCCCACGTGTTTTCGCCATCGTTACATGCGCACTTCCTATTTCCTTCACACTTGTACGAACCGGTACAGCTACATGCTTTAAATGCATACCGATAAATGTATCGCCGATATCCATTCCTGCATCTGCTTTAATAAACTCAATTACTACCGGATCTTTAAAATTGTGATACGCATACGTCGCTAATGCACCACCTGCTGATCTAACAGGCGTAACTGTTACAATTTCAAATTGATATTTCATCGCTACATCTCTCTCAACTACTAAAGCACGATTTAAATGCTCACAACATTGAAACGCCAATTCAATACCTGTTCTCTCTTGAAATTGTTTTAACTCAGAAAAAATCGCCTCTGCCACTTCCATCGTTCCTGATGTTCCAATTCTTTCACCTAGCACTTCGCTCGTGCTACACCCCACTACAAAAATTTGACCACTTTGCAGCGTGGCTTGTTCTTGGAAATCAGAAAGCGACATTTGTAGCTGTTCTCTTACCTTTACGATTTCTGTCATTACGCCTCTTCCTTTCACAGGTTGGTTCACCAAATTATATTTCATACTACTTATAGTTAGAATCTATTACTTTGTTTCGTACGTTTTAATTTTTCCTACTCGGTTTTCGTGACGGCCACCTTCATAGTCAGTTGTTAGCCAAATTTTCGCGATATCACGCGCTAGACCAGCTCCAATTACACGCTCGCCCATCGCTAACATGTTAGTGTCATTATGCTCTCTCGTCGCTTTCGCACTGAAAGTATCATGAACTAATGCACAACGAATACCATTTACTTTGTTTGCTGCGATTGACATACCAATGCCTGTCCCGCAAACTAAAATACCACGATCCACTTCACCATTCGCGACCATTTCTGCTGCTGGAAACGCAAAATCAGGGTAATCAACAGAACCAGCTTCACATTCACAACCTAAATCAATATATTCAATATTTAACTCTTCTAATAAACTTACAAGTTCTTTACGGATATTCATACCGCCGTGATCAGATGCTACTACTACTTTCATTTTTACCCCTCCGAAGTTTCAATCAATTATCTTCATTTCACACTCGCTACCTTAATGGAACAAAGTGATCTCCAATATCGTATTATACACGAAACATCAACCTTCTGAATGCTTTTTCAGTAAAGTTTGTACAAGTTTTTCCATCTCTTCTAACGTTTCTTTATAAATAGAAAGCGATCCGCCAAATGGATCTGAAATATCCTTACTTATACCCTTAGTTAATCCATATAATGTATCCAATTTCTTTTCCACGCTCGGATAATACCCAAGTACAATTTGCTTATGGTTTTCCGTCATTGTTACTACAATATCCGCCCAATCAACCAAAGTATCGTTTACCTGCTGCGCGGCATGATCGATTACAATTCCTTTTTCAGCTAAAGCTTCCTTTGCATGTATCGACACATCGCTTCCAGGATAGGCGAAAACACCAGCAGATTGCACTTCAAATTTACCTTCTCCATAATGACGAAGCAAAGCCTCAGCCATCGGACTACGGCATGTATTTCCAGTGCAAACAAATAACACCCGTTTCATCTAAACCCACCCCTTTTTTTCTGTTTCCTACATTTATCCCGATTGGTGAAGGCTAATAATCAGCGGGGGATGAACACCCTCCACTGATTAAAGTTTCACTTTATCATAGCGTACATTAGAATAGAACAAAAGAAATGTGAGCATACGAAAGGCGCATTTCTCTTATATTTTTTCTAAGAAAAATGCGCCTTATCCACATATATGAAACCCTATTTCCAAGTGCCCAAAGTATTTTACCATACATAATGAACACACTACGAAACAAAATAAGGAATCCATTTCATATGAAACGGATTCCTTCTATCAAATAATTATTTCATTGTAACTTTCATTACTTCTGTTGAACCTTTTGTAGCTGTTACACCTACAGTTGTCTTAATAGACTCAGCTGCATCTGTGTTTGTAATAACGATTGGAGTAATTGTGCTTTTCGCTTTTTCACGAATTAATTCTAAGTCGAATGAGATTAATTTATCTCCAGCTTTTACAGCTTGTCCTTCAGAAACGTGAGCTTCGAAACCTTCACCTTCCATTTTTACAGTTTCTAATCCAACGTGGATTAAAATTTCTGTACCGTTTTTCGCTTTAATTCCAATAGCATGTTTCGTGTGGAATAATTGTACGATTTCACCATCAACTGGAGATACAACTACACCTTCAGTAGGATCGATCGCAACACCGTCACCCATCATACGACCAGCGAATACTGGATCTGGTACTTCTTCAATATTTTTCACTGCTCCAGTTAATGGAGCTACGATTGTTTCTTCATTTGTTTTTGAACCAAAACCGAATAATTTTTTAAACATAGGATAGTCCTCCTTATAATTTACCTAAAAGTTTATAGGGCAATCTCTATTCAAGATCGAAATACACGTAAGACTTCATACTTCGAATGTTATACTGTAAAAACTCTTTCGAAATAAATCATGTCATTACTACTAGACTCTTATTGTAGCGCTTCACAAAATTCCAGTCAATTCTGATTGTCTGAATAACAATGAGAAGTTAACTTCTACTTATATTTTCTCTTTTTTTCACTTACTTGTCTAGAGGTCTTTACTACATTTTATTTTTTGTTGTTAATTTGTAAAATTCCTTTCAAATTTTTGTTGAAATCCACTTGACTAAAGTAAGTAACTATTTTATTATTACTTACATAAGGTAAGTTAATAACTTTTAGGAGGTTTTTTAAAATGATGGATATCGGTCTTCTTATTATTCGTCTTATTATAGGAATTACATTCATGGGTCATGGTGCTCAAAAATTATTTGGTTGGTTCGGCGGTTACGGCTTAAAGGGAACTGGCGGCTGGATGGAGTCAATCGGCTTACGTCCTGGTGTATTTATGGCATTTATGGCTGGCGCAACTGAACTATTAGGTGGTTTCTTATTCGCAGCAGGTATTTTCACTGTAGTTGGTTCATTATTTATCGTAGGAACAATGTTAGTAGCAATTTTCACAGTTCACGGAAAAAATGGTTACTGGGTAACACAAAACGGATTCGAATATAATTTAATGTTAATCGCTGTCGCTATCGGTGTAGCTTTAATTGGACCTGGCGCTTACGTTTTACTTTAATATTTATCTCTATTTCAAGATATTTACCAAAAAAGAGATTACTTCAGTACAATCGAGGTAATCTCTTTTTTTTACATCATCAAAAAAATATTATTTTCAGCAGGAGATTCCCATTGATATCTTGTAAAGGAACAATAAGTATTCATATTTAGAAAGGGGATTACAACATGTTATCCATTAATCCAAACGAACAAACTGAAAAAGATAATTACAAATTACTAACAGGAAGTATCATTCCACGTCCTGTTGCATTCGTTACTTCTGTAACTAAAGATGGCGTATTGAACGGTGCGCCATATAGTTATTTCAATATCGTCGCTGCCAATCCACCACTTATCTCAGTTTCAGTACAACGCAAAGAAGGAAAACCGAAAGACACTTCCAGAAACGCAATAGAAAAAGGGGAATTTGTCGTACATATTTCTGATGAATCTTACGTAGAAGCGATCAACGAAACAGCAGCGAACCTACCTCCTAATGAAAGTGAAATCGAATTAGCAAAACTAACACCGATTGACAGTGATGTCATTTCAGTACCAGGGGTTAAAGAAGCAAACATTCGAATGGAGTGCATATTAGAACGCGCTATCCCACTCGGCGGAACCGAAGACTCGCCAGCTTGTGACCTACTAATCGGCCGCGTCGTTCGCTTTCACGTCGCTGAACACTTATACGAAAACGGCCGAATTCACGCCGAAGAACTAAAACCAATAAGCCGCCTAGCAGGACACAACTACGCAAAACTAGGAGAACAATTTGAATTAGTGAGGCCTATCTAAAAGTGGAGGCGACTCGTTCAGCTCTGACCAGCTAAGGTTCTTTCGTCCTAAAGGCGCTTTTTGCCTTTCGGGCGGAAGGTTCTTAGATGCGAAGAGCTAGTCGCCGGAACTGGATATCACACCCTAAAGGCGGAAGCGGCTCGCTCAGAATGAGAGGGGGATGGAGCTCCTTCCTGCGAGGCGCTTTTTGCCTCGCAGGAAGGCGCGAAGCCACCGACAATTCTAGCCGCTGGAGCTGGATACATTTAAAAGCGGAACCGACTGCCCAGGCCCGGTGGCTAAGGTTCTTCCTCACAGAAGATGCTTTTTATCTTCTCGTGGGGAAGGTTCTTAGACTCAAGGGCCTAGGAGGTGAAGCTGGCCACTGGAACTGGCTACCACCGAAAAGCTCCTGCTTCATCACTCAAACATAAACCCCCCGCTGAAAGCGGGGGATTTTTTATCGTAATTCTTCGTTCTTCTCCTCTAATGCCGGGAATTTCTCTTTTTTAGATCTACCAAGCTTTATTACAAAGAAATATAAGGAAAGTAACGTAATAAGGAAAACAATTAAAAACGGGTACGGAGAATAAAAAGTACGCGCCGCCTCCGATTTTCCTGCAACAAACTTCAATGACTCAATATCTAAAAACTCAGCAAACATTTGTACACCGAGCATACTGAACCAAAAAACAAAAAAACTAATAATAATACCAAAAACTTGCTTCAATCTCGTCATTCATCTCATCCTTTCTATATTTGTAATTTTTTAGTGTGATTAATATAGTACAAACGAAACTATGCACAGAAAGGAACTATCTCACCATTCACGAATTAACTTAATCCAACCTAACATCGAAATTTGCAAAATAACCCCCAATATTATAAGTCTTCTTAGCCATCGAGGAAAGAAGGTTAAAAGCTTAACATACCATTCCAATAGCTTGTTCATAATTCCCTCCTACATAAAATTATATAGGAAAAAGGAGATACAATCCAAACCCAACAAGAATAATACCACCTACTATTTCACCGTATGTGCCAAGTATATTTTTGGCATGGCTACCAAGCAATAAACCCATCCAAGCCAGTAACATACTTATTAGTCCGAACAATAATATCGTAATAATTGTCTCTGCTCCGTAAATTCCAAGACTAAGACCTACTGAAAAACTATCTATACTGACACCAAATGCAAATACAAATAAACTAATTCCAATTGGAGCAGTTCTAGTCTCTTCCCCTTCTAAAATAGACGAATATACGATATAGAACCCTAGCCCAATTAATAAAATAGCTCCTGCAAAATTTGCGACATCCCCATACCTCTCTGATAGAAAACGTCCTAGTACCATTCCGATAAATGGCATAATAATATGAAATATCCCAATCGTCATACCTATATAAAGGATTTGTCTTAACTTTAATGTTACCATCCCCATACCGAGGCTCACTGAAAATGCATCCATCCCCAGGGCAAATGCCATAATTATTAAAGGTATTAATTGTTCAAGTGTCATTCATATCCCCCCTCGGACGTGCTACTTCACAATATGCTTATCCGAGGAGAAATATTCTGTTTGCTAAAGGTACATTATCATTCAATAATAATCTGATGTCCCGCAGCTTTTGTTAAACGATTCATAATTGCATTTCCTATGCCTTCATTCGGGAATGATTCACTAAAAATAACATCTACTTCACTTGCATCAAACGTTCTAAGCACATCATATAACTTAGTCGCAACGCTGGCTAAATCGCTTCGCACACCACAAGACAATACAACATCTGCACTATACACATGCTGATACTCTTCTGTCGTTAATACACCTACTTTAAATCCTTCTTTCTTTTTCTCATCCACAATACGTTGAATAAACTCACGGGACCCTTCAACAATACTAAGTGGCGCTTTCGGTGCATAATGTGTATATTTCATTCCAGGTGATTTTGGTTTTTCTTTCTCATCCTTTAAAGCTGGATCTAAAGAAACATTTCCTATCACGGCCTCTAATTGCTCCTTCGTAATCCCACCTGGACGTAAAATCGTCGGAACCTCGCTCGTACAATCAATTACAGTTGATTCAACGCCTACTCCTGTTGCCCCGCCATCAACAATACCAGCAATTTTCCCATTTAAATCTTCATACACATGAGAAGCTAACGTTGGACTTGGGCGTCCTGAACGATTCGCACTCGGTGCTGCAACAGGCACGTTTGCCTCTTCAATAAGGGCGAGCGCTACTGGATGATCTGGCATCCTCACTCCGACTGTATTAAGTCCTGCCGTAACCCTCTCTGAAATCCCTTTTTTTCTCGGTAAAATGATTGTTAATGGTCCTGGCCAAAAATGCTCCATTAACTTTTCTGCAACCGGCGGAATTTCTCTTACGATACCATCTAACTGAGATTTTGTTCCTATGTGGACAATCAGTGGATTATCGCTCGGCCTCCCTTTCGCTTCAAAAATTTTCGCTATCGCTTCATCATCCATTGCGTTTGCTCCTAACCCATATACCGTTTCCGTTGGGAAGGCCACCGCTTCATTTTCTCTTAATAATCTCGCTGCTTCTTTTAATTGTGGATAATATTTTTTTCTTTCCACAACATTATCCACAACCCACATATTTGTATGCATTTTTTCCCACGTCCTTTTCTACCATGAAATACTTGTCTATTTTTAGTTTACTATGAGATTTATCCAAAAGACAAACAAGGTTTATCCACAAAATGTGGATAAACCTTGTTAATCCGTGGATAACTTTGTGAATAGCTGACAATTTAGTATTATTGCATTTAGCTCTTTTATATTTTTACAAAAGTGTTCTAACTGTCGAATTTCCTCTGGCACTTCCTCTTTCTCTACAATGACAAAGTTAAAAAACTGAAAGATGGTCACAGATTGTGGATGATTTGTGAGTAAGTACAATTGTCGAATATCTTTTTCTTTCATATACTGCAAAAACATCTCGAAAAAATATAAGAAAGTCTGTTTATCCACATTAGGTGTGAATAAACAAGAACGGATAAGTGCATTTTCTCCACTTTGTTCATATCCAATTACCGCTCGTATTTCTCCCGCCTCTTCCAAGATCATAAATTGTGCGTACAACTCATTTATTTTATCATCTTTTTTATTAGCTTGTCCGAAAAAAGAATGTAATCTTTCTACATCTGCTTTCGTAGCAAAATACACGTTCTTCATAGTAAATCCCTCCTCATTGATATATATGAGGAAGGATTTATTAATAGCACTATTTAGAGAATAAAGATGTAAAAGCTTCGACGATAAATAATTTAACCTCTGGTTTCTCTTCCTCTTCTACTGTTACATATTCATTTTGCTTTTCTTGTTTTTGCTCCACAGGTTTCTCCACTTTTTCCACAGTTTTTGTTTCTACTTTTTTTACAGGCTGTTCTTCTACTTGTGTTTCGTGTTTTACTACTTTCTTTTCCTGTGCTGTTACTTTTTCAGCTTTTTCCGGCTTTACTACTTTCTTTTCTTTCACCTTATCCTCTTTCTTCTCCGGTACATCCACTACTTCCTCATCTAGTTGTCTCACCTGCTCCTCTTCAGGAGATTCAGCTTTCACAACATGTTCTTCTTTCCTTACAGCTGTACCACTTGAAAAATCTAAGAAACACATCGGTGGAAATAATACACACCACCAGTTTGCACCTTCACCTTTTCCAATTGTAATAAGTACCGCTTCATATTCTCCTGCCGGATAAATAAAATTCCCATATACCTTTGTAGGAAACTTCACATTCTTACCGAATTTCACTTGAAACGCCTCTTTACTTCCTTCTCTTTTCAGTGTATTTGCCACTGTCTTTTCAATTTCAGGAATATGATTTTGAATTACTTTTCGAGCTTCTTCAAATGACGTTAAATCCGCTACCCATCCATCAATTTGCGCTTTTACTTCATCGCGTACTTTACGCTTTAACGCCTGATCTTTATCGGAATCACTATTAGCTAAAATACGTAATCGAACGGCCTCTTTCGGAATAACAGTAGGCCCTTTTGCATCAGCTTTCATATATCCAAACTGCACAAGTAACTGTGCACCAATTAATAATAAAAGAAAGTAAGCAATAACTTGTTTTTTCATTTCCTCCACCGTCCCCTCTAGAAACAGTGTGGACAGACTTTCATCTTTCTAAACTATTAAATTCGAAATCTATATGAATTTTTGTAACTAATCAGCCACTCTATGAAAAACCGACAGAAAAACATTTTTTTAAATAGACGAGAGGGACTGGCTATGTACAGGAGCGGTCAGGGCCTTTTCCTGCCACGCGCAAAGTTTTAAAACAAAGAAAGCTAGCAAAGTGTATGTCCATTTTTATCTTCGTGGCAGCAATCTATATGCTGAAAAATGAAAATAACTTTCTATAGGTAATAAGAGGCGTATTTTCTCTGGAATAATACCCCTTACCAAAATTCTAAATAAAATGTATGGCTGAGTAGTTACGAATTTTTCATACAAAAAATAGAGTAAGGCTTATGCCTTACTCCATCTCTGCAAATACCATGCGATCTTTTCCATTAATATCAAATACAACTTCAACTTGAGCGCGCGGGAAAGTTTGCTGTAATAATGCTTTCACATCTTCACCTTGCCCTACACCAATTTCAAACGCCACAATCGCCTTTTTCTGTAATACATTCGGCAATTCTTCCATAAAACGACGATAGAAATCTAGTCCATCTTCACCACCAACAAGCGCACGCTTCGGCTCATGCTCCTTCACAACAGTAGAAAGACCACGCCAATCTTCCTCTGGTATGTACGGAGGATTGGAAACAACAACATCTAACTTCTGACCTGTTTCATAAAACGGAGACAGTAAATCGCCGTGATAGAAAGTTACATCCGCCCCTAAAGTTTTTGCATTTTCTTTTGCAACTTCAATCGACTCCTGTGCGATATCTACTGTATACACATGAAGATTTTTATTTTCTAAAGCGAGCGTAATAGAAATCGCTCCACTACCTGTTCCAATATCCGCTATGTGAAGCTCCTCATTACCGAAATGGCGCTCAATTCTCTCTAGCACTCCAACTATAAGTTCCTCTGTTTCCGGTCTTGGTATCAATACCTCTTCATTTACAAAGAATGATCGGCCATAAAACATTTCATAACCGAGCATATATTGGATCGGAATACCTTCTACATGGTTGTGGATAAATTCTGCAAAACTTTTCTCTTGTTCCGCAGTTATTTCTTCACGCATATTCATGAGCATTCCGGTTCTGTTTGTCTTTAATACATGACAAAGGACAATTTCTCCCGCATTTTCATCTCGTCCATTTTCCTGTAAAAAAGAAGAAGCCCATTTCAGGGCTTCATAGACACGCATTACTCAGCTGCCTCCATCTTTTGCGCCTGATCTTCCATCACTAAGGCATTGATGAAATCATCTAACTTACCTTGTAGGATTTGATCTAGCTTTTGAATCGTTAAACCGATTCGATGGTCTGTAACACGGTTTTGCGGGAAGTTATACGTACGAATACGCTCTGAACGATCTCCCGTACCAACAGCTTGTTTACGGTTTTGATCATACTCAGCTTGCGCTTCTTGTCTAAATTTATCATAAACACGTGCGCGTAATACTTTCATCGCTTTTTCTTTATTCTTAATTTGTGATTTCTCATCCTGACAAGATACAACTACACCAGTCGGTAAATGTGTTAAACGTACCGCTGACATCGTTGTATTAACGCTTTGTCCACCAGGACCACTAGAAGCAAACGTATCAACACGAACATCTTTTTCATGAATATTAATTTCTACTTCTTCTGCCTCTGGTAGTACAGCTACAGTTGCTGTAGATGTATGAATACGTCCACCAGATTCCGTTTCAGGAACACGTTGTACACGGTGAGCACCATTCTCGAATTTCAGCTTCGCGAAAGCACCTTTACCATTAATCATAAAGATAATCTCTTTATATCCACCTAACTCTGTATAGCTCGCTTCGATAATTTCAGTTTTCCAACCTTGCACCTCAGCATAACGGCTATACATACGATATAAATCACCAGCAAATAAAGCTGCCTCGTCACCACCAGCAGCGCCACGAACCTCAACGATAACGTTTTTATCATCATTAGGGTCTTTTGGAACAAGTAAAATTTTCAGACGTTCTGATAATGTTTTCTCTTGTCCTTCTAATTCAGAAACCTCTTCTTTTACCATATCACGCATATCAGCGTCTAACTTATCTTCTAACATTGCTTTTGCATCTCGTAATTGCTCACGAACATCTTTATACTCACGGTACACCTCTACCGTGTCCTGAATATCAGATTGCTCTTTTGAATACTCACGAAGCTTATTTGTATCGCTAATAACCTCTGGGTCACTTAACAATTCATTCAACTTCTCATAACGATTTTCTACAGCTTGCAAACGATCTAACACACCATTCACCTCTACATCCTAGTATCTAATACAAATAGTATATGGTACTTAATCAAAAAAACGCAAATTATATTTAAAAGCGCAAGTGGCTTGTTCAGAATCGCAGGACATTGGAACTCTCGGCCTTGAAGCGCTTTTGCTTCGAGCGAGAGAGTGAAATGGCCGGAGATTCTTGCCACCAATCTTCATCTATTTTCGAAAAAAACCCGCTCTACATAGCGAGTTTCACTTATCTTTGTTTTGTAGGTACTGCATGACAATGACGACAACGTGGTTCATACGATTCTGAAGCCCCAACTAAAATAATTGGATCATCAAATGCCGCTGGTTCTCCATCGATTAAACGTTGCGTACGACTTGCAGGAGATCCACATTCAGAACAAACTGCCTGCAATTTAGTTACATGTTCAGCAATCGCCATCAGCTGAGGAACTTGTCCAAATGGTAGACCACGGAAATCTTGGTCTAATCCAGCTACAATGACACGATAGCCACGATTTGCCAATACTTGCACCACTTCCACAATGTCCCCATCAAAAAATTGTACCTCATCGATTGCAATAACATCCATTTCTTCTGTTACATGGTTAAATATATCTTTTGAAGCTGAAACAGGAACTGCTTTAACCTTTAATCCATTATGTGATACAACATCTTCTTCACTATAACGATTATCAATACATGGTTTAAATACAATCGCATGTTGTTTCGCAAATTGTGTACGGCGTATACGGCGGATGAGCTCTTCTGATTTCCCAGAAAACATACTCCCGCAAATCACTTCAATCCAACCATTTTGATTCATTAAGTACATTGAGCTCTCCTTTCATCTACTTTCCTAATCCAAAGTAGGGTAAAGGTTTAATATTTTCGCAAAAAAAACAGACAAGCGAATACATACACTTGCCTGTTTTATGTTCTTTATTACTTGATGCCGTATTTCTTATTGAAGCGGTCAACACGTCCGTCTGCAGTAGCAAACTTCTGACGTCCAGTGTAGAATGGGTGAGAATCAGAACTGATCTCAATTTTTAGTAATGGATAAGTGTTACCATCTTCCCACTCAACAGTTTCGCTAGAGCCTTTTGTAGACCCGCTTAAGAATTTGAAGCCAGTGTTCGTGTCCATAAATACAACTTTATTGTAATTTGGATGGATTCCTGCTTTCATTCTTTTCATCTCCTTCCGCCCTGAATCATTTTCGAAACAGAGTTTTTCATCTTCAGCTGCTTACACAACTATATTGATGAAACACATATGATGAAATTATAACAAGGCTAACTCCATTTTGCAACTACCTGTTTTTGTCTTTTTAAAAATTAAAAGCACAAGCGGCTCGTTCAGAATCCAGGTCACTTCAAGCTCTCGACCAAGAAGCGCTTTTTGCTTCGACCGAGAGAGCGAAATGGCCGGAGATTCTAGCCGCTGGAGCTGGATATACCTAAAAGCACAAGCTGCTCGTTCAAAATCCAGGTCACTTCAAGCTCTCGACCTTGAAGCGCTTTTTGCTTCGACCGAGAGAGCGAAATGGCCGGAAATTCTAGCCGCTGGAGCTGGATATACCTAAAAGCACAAGCTGCTCGTTCAGAATGAGAGGGGGATGGAGCTTCTGACGTAGAGGCGCTTTTTGCCTCGTAGGAAGACGCGAAGCCACCGACCATTCTAGCCGCTGGAGATGGAACTAGATACACCTTAAAGCGCAAGCGGCTCGCCCAGAATCGTAGGGCACTTCAAGCTCTCAATCCAAATATGATTTCCATCTTAAAAAACAAATTTTTTCCATATATTACTCTCTAATATTCCCTTAAAAACATAAAAAACTCGCTTACTACGAAATAAGCGAGTCCCCATCTCTTCCCTTTACTTAGTGGTTACATACCTTTTTGAGTCTGCAACAATGTTTTGTAAAAATTCTTCATTTGTCTTTGTTTGACGAAGTTTACGTAAGAAGCCTTCAACAAAGTCTGGTGTATCACGCATTGTTTTACGAATACCCCACAGCTTGTCTAAATGTTCTTTCGGAATTAATAGGTCTTCTTTACGCGTACCAGAGCGACGAATATCAATCGCTGGGAAGATACGGCGCTCAGCTAATGAGCGATCTAAGTGAAGTTCCATATTTCCAGTTCCTTTAAACTCCTCGTAAATTACATCATCCATACGAGACCCTGTATCAACAAGCGCTGTTGCTAAAATCGTTAGGCTACCGCCCTCTTCGATATTACGCGCAGCCCCAAAGAAACGCTTCGGTCTATGAAAAGCAGCAGGATCAATACCACCCGATAAGGTTCTACCACTTGGCGGAATAACAAGGTTGTAAGCACGCGCTAAACGGGTAATACTATCCATTAAAATGACAACGTCCCTTTTATGTTCTACAAGACGCATTGCACGCTCTAATACAAGCTCCGCTACTTTAATATGATTCTCTGGCACTTCATCAAAAGTAGAACTTACAACATCACCTTTAACAGAACGTTCAATATCTGTTACTTCCTCTGGACGCTCATCAATTAAAAGTACAATTAATTCTGCTTCCGGATGATTTGTTGTGACACTGTGTGCAATTTCTTTTAACAGACTTGTTTTACCAGCCTTTGGAGGCGCAACAATTAAACCACGTTGTCCAAATCCAACTGGTGCGATTAAATCCATGATGCGTGTCGGTAACTTTTTCGTTTCCGTCTCCAATTTCATTTGGCGATCTGGGTATAACGGTGTTAATGCAGGGAAATGTACACGCTCTTTTGCTGAGTCTGGATCATCTCCATTTACAGCTTCAACTTGTAGCAATCCAAAATAGCGCTCATTTTCTTTCGGAGGTCGTACTTTACCAGAAACCTTATCTCCATTACGTAAATCGAAACGACGAATTTGCGAAGCCGAGATATAAATATCTTCTGAGCTTGGAGAATAATTGATAGGACGTAAGAATCCAAATCCTTCTGATTGAATAATTTCTAATACGCCTTCCATGAAAAAGAAACCTTCTTTTTCTGCTCGAGCTTTTAAGATAGAGAAGATTAGCTCTTTTTTCGTTAACTTGCTGTAATACGAAATCTTAAATTCCTTCGCAAGCTCGTATAACTCTTTTAATTTCATGTTTTCTAATGCTGCAATTGACAAATTCATTCAGACACCACACTTTAACTTTATTCTCTTTTCACATGGGTAAAGGGAAAAATACGGAAGGCAAATAAATAATAATGAAAGGCAATAAGTTCAAGTAGGATAATATTCACTATTGTAACCCTTTTATCTAGTTTTAATCAATACGTTGAAACACAAATACAAGAAGCGAAGACAAGAAAATTTGTCTTCGCCTTTTCATATTTCTTTCTTTTTTCTACTCACCTGATTTTAAGGCAGAATAGATAAGGCATTTCTGCTTTTATTTAATCCAGTTCCAGCGGCTAGAATCTCCGGTCATTTCACCCCTTCCTGTGAGGCAAAAAGCGCCTCTTCGTCAGGAGTTTGAAGTGCCCTGCGATTCTGAACGAGCCGCTTGCACTTTTTATTTAATCCAGCTTCAGCAGCTAGAATGGTCGGTGGCTTCACTTCTTCCTGCGAGGCAAAAAGCGCCTCTACGTCTGAAGCTCCATCCCCCTCCCATTCTGAACGAGCTGCTTACGCTTTTTATTTAATAACCAAATTCGGTTTTTTATTTAAGCTATGGCGGCCGTCTACGAAGCGTACTGTGCCTGATTTTGCACGCATAACAAGGGATTGTGTTGTTCCGACGCTACCTTTAAATTGAACGCCTCGTAATAGTTCTCCGTCTGTTACACCTGTTGCTGCAAAGATTGCATCGTCACCTTTTACTAAGTCTTCCATACGAAGGATACGATTGATATCTTCAATACCCATTCTTTTACAACGAGCTAGTTCAGCTTCGTTTTGAGGTAAGAGCTTCCCGTGAATTTCTCCACCTAAGCATTTTAATGCGACCGCAGCTAATACACCTTCAGGTGCTCCACCAGAACCGAATAGAATATCTACACCAGTACGGTCAAATGCTGTATTGATTGCTCCAGCTACATCTCCATCGTTAATTAATTTAATACGAGCACCAGCTTTACGAATTTCTTCGATAATTGCTTGATGACGTGGACGGTTTAAAACTGTCGCTACAACATCTTCGATATCTTTATTTTTCGCTTTCGCAACTGCACGTAAGTTGTCGATAATAGGTGCGTCAATATCAACTGCACCAACTGCTTCTGGACCAACCGCTATTTTATCCATGTACATGTCAGGAGCATGTAACAAATTGCCGTGATCTGCAATTGCAATAACAGCAAGCGCATTCCAGCCGCCAGCCGCTACGATATTTGTCCCTTCTAAAGGATCAACTGCAACGTCTACGCGTGGTCCATATCCTGTACCCAATTTTTCTCCGATATATAGCATTGGCGCTTCATCCATTTCACCTTCGCCAATTACAACTGTACCTTTCATCGGAATTGTATCAAATACATCACGCATAGCAGATGTTGCTGCACCATCTGCCTCATCTTTTTTTCCGCGCCCCATCCAACGCGCTGATGATAATGCCGCAGCCTCTGTTACACGTACTAACTCCATAGATAAACTTCTTTCCACGATAATCCCTCTCCTTTAAGCCTTTATATTTCTGCCGTATTTTGTGAACCTTATTTTTCTATAAAGTGTACTTCCGTTAGTAGTGATTCTTCGCTCCCCATTAACGGAAGTATCACCACCTTATCCCGATTGGTGAGGGTTAATAATCGACGTGGGATACCCCATACTGATTAAAGTTTCACTTTATGCATTCTTCATTTCTTCAATTTCTTGCTTTGTCATTTGTTCTCGCCAAATGTTTGCACCAAGCCCTTTAAGCTTGTCTACTATATTTTCGTAACCTCGATCAATATGATCAAGTCCCGTTACTTCTGTAATGCCATCTGCCATTAAACCCGCAATAACAAGGGATGCACCAGCTCGTAGGTCACTCGCTTTCACCTTCGCACCTTGCAATAAAACTGGTCCAGTCACAATTGCTGAACGGCCTTCTACTTTAATTTGCGCGTTCATACGGCGCAATTCATCAATATGCTTGAAACGTGCGCTGTAAATTGTATCAGTTACAACTCCTGTTCCATGCGCTTTTGTTAAAAGCGTTGTAAACGGCTGTTGTAAATCCGTTGGAAACCCTGGATATACAAGCGTTTTTACATCAACTACTTTTAACCTTCTATTGCCGTTCACTGTAATTTGGTCATCGTTCGTTTCAATTTGAACACCAGCTTCTCTTAGCTTCGCAGTAACGGATTCTAAATGCTGAGGAATAACATTATCAACTGTTACTTCTCCTCCTGATGCTGCTCCTAAAATCATATACGTACCAGCTTCAATACGGTCTGGAATAATAGTGTGGTGACAACCGTGCAGTGAATCCACACCATCAATTCGGATTACGTCTGTACCAGCACCTTTAATACGTGCTCCCATACTCGTTAACAATGTAGCTACATCAATAATCTCTGGTTCTTTCGCTGCATTTTCAATAACAGTTCTACCTTTCGCTCGTACAGCCGCTAGCATAATATTAATCGTAGCTCCTACACTAACAACATCTAAATAAATACGTGCCCCACGTAGTTCGTCTGCTCTTAAATAAATGGCACCTTGTTCATTTGTAACATATGCCCCTAACGCTTCAAACCCTTTAATATGCTGATCAATCGGTCGTGGCCCTAAATGACATCCACCTGGAAGCCCAATAACAGCTTTTTTAAAACGGCCAAGCATTGCACCCATTAAATAATAAGAGGCGCGCAATTTTTTCACTTTTCCATTTGGTAAAGGCATCGCAACCATGTTAGAAGGATCGACTACCATCTCTTCTTCCTGCCCATAAGTTACTTTCCCTCCAATTTCCTCTAGTAAGTCTCCTAACATTTTCACGTCCGAAATATTAGGAACACCCCCAATAGTTACTGGAGTATCTGCTAAAATTGTCGCTGGAATTAGTGCAACAGCACTGTTCTTTGCACCACTCACACGAATCGTTCCATTTAAAGCTCTTCCGCCTTCAATTAGCAACTTTTCCATATTGAGCTCCCTTCTTGTGAATGTATTTATCTTCTACTTCTTTATAAGAAGTAGAAGATTCCCCCTTAAGAATCTCAATCACTCTTTCCATCCTGAAACTCAATAAGTAGAAAACCATCACCTGTAGCTCCCCTGCTATACAAATAGATGAAGATTAACTATTCATCGAATCAAATTACTCAATTCAGATACTTACCACATTTATTAATAGGACTATGCACATTATTTTCTATATTCGCAAACCAAAAATTCACTTTATAAAATCTTTAGACTTGTTCGCGCTTTCATTATACAACGAAAGGAAACCGTCTAAAAGACTAGACGGTTTCCAAAACGGAATTTTATTCTTACGCTTTACCGTTAGAACCGAACTCACGCATTTTACCAGCAACAGTTGCTTTGATAGCGTCGCGGCCAGGTCCAATATATTTACGAGGATCGTAAACTTCTTGGTCTTTGTTTAATGCTTCACGAACAGCTTTTGTAAACTCAATTTGGTTCTCAGTGTTTACGTTAATTTTTGAAGTACCTAAAGAAATAGCTTTTACGATATCAGCAGTTGGGATACCAGTACCACCGTGTAATACTAAAGGTACGCCAGTGAAGTCACGAACTTGTTCCATTTCAGCGAATCCTAAGTTAGGCTCACCTTTGTAAGGACCGTGTACAGAACCTAAAGCTGGAGCTAGGCAATCGATACCTGTTGCTTCAACAAGGTGCTTACACTCTGCTGGATCAGCGTAAATTACGCCTTCAGCGATGATGTCGTCTTCTTGTCCGCCAACTGTTCCAAGCTCAGCTTCAACAGATACGTTACGAGCGTGTGCGTATTCTACCACTTTTTTAGTAGTTTCAACGTTTTCATCGAATGGGTGGTGAGAAGCGTCGATCATTACAGATGTGAAACCTGCATCAATTGCTTCTTTACATTTTTCGAAGCTTGAACCATGGTCAAGGTGAATCGCTACAGGAACAGAAATGTTCATTTCTTCGATTAAAGCTTTAACCATAGCTACAACTGTTTTGAAACCAGTCATATGACGAGCTGCACCCTCAGATACACCTAAGATTACAGGAGATTTTTCTTCTTCCGCAGCAGCTAAGATAGCTTGAGTCCACTCTAAGTTGTTCATGTTGAATTGACCAACTGCGTATTTTCCTTCTAGTGCTGTGTTTAGCATTTCTTTCATAGAAACTAAAGGCATGGTGAATCCTCCTAAAAAACGTTTTTTGTATCCGATAAATTCTTATCGCTGGTAGTATGACCAGAATAAGGTAAAATATGTATATTTACATACCGGACTTCTTTCTACACTCAATAGGATAACAACTTGTACTCAAAAACTCAACTGTATTCACCTGCTCAACAGTCCATGTAAACGCTTTTTTCCATATTTTTTATAAAAAATTCACTTTTTACGCCTCTACAGCAAGCTGATCTCTCACTGCTTGACGAATCTCATCAATATCAAACGGTTTAGCAAAGTGCATTAAAGCTCCTAAATCTTTCGCTTCTTGAATCATATCCAATTCTCCATAAGCAGTCATTAAAATCACTTTAATACTCTCATCAATTTCTTTTACATGTTTTAAAATCTCTATACCATCCATACCTGGGATTTTCATATCTAACACTACTAAATCTGGATTATCTTTTTTCACGATATCTAAAGCTTGAAATCCATTCGCTGCTTGGAACGTCTGATAACCTTCTTTTTGGAACACTTCATGCAATAAAACACGAATGCCATATTGATCATCAACGATTAAAATTTTCCCTTCCATAACTCCCAACCTTTCTGTGTAAGTACAAGATTTAAAGCTTCTTATATCTTATCGGTTTATTTTCGCTACTCTTTGCCAAATCCCTTCCTATTCTTTCTTATTTTACCGTTTACTATTTCGTTATGCTACCCTACGATTTCCCCTTTCTAAAAAAAATGAGCTATAATGGGAACCGGCTAGCACGAAAGAAAGGAGCAACAACATGTTAAAAATTTTCTCGACTCAATTAAGTGGATATTTCTCCAGAATTTCTCAAAAAGAGGAAATGAATATAGAAGATAGCGCTCGTCTACTTGCCCAGGCGTTAGTTGGCGACGGCTTCATTTACTTGCATGGTACAAACGAAATGGAGGGTATTGTTTCAGAAGCATTATTTGGCGCCGAACCAATGAAACAAGCAAAACGTTTAATAGAAAACGGTGAACCGGCGGCAGTGACTTCTGCGGACCGCGTACTTCTTATTAGTCGTTTTTCGACAGATGAAGAAATTATAAAAACCGCGAAAAAACTTCATGAAGAAGGCCAATCTATCGTTGGAATCTCGGCTATTCAAGAAGGTGTTGAATCACTGGAACAATATACAGATGTACATATTGATACAAAGCTGTTAAAAGGTCTTATTCCAGATGATGAAGGTAACCGCTATGGGTTCCCAAGTTTAATTATAGCTTTATTTGCTTATCACGGATTGAAATTTACAATTGATGAAATGTTAAACGAATATTAAAAAAAGCGCCCTATTTCAGGCGCTTTTTTTTATTACTTGCTCTCTTTATTCGTAATAGAAGCACTTACGAAGTCATGGAACAATGGTTGTGGACGGTTTGGACGAGATACAAGTTCTGGATGGAACTGTGCTGCCACGAACCAAGGGTGATCTTGTAATTCAATAATTTCCACTAGACGACCGTCTGGGCTTGTACCAGAGAATACAAATCCTGCTTTTTCCATATCTGGACGGAATTGATTGTTGAACTCATAACGATGACGATGACGCTCATATACAACCGGCTCATTGTAAGCATTGTAAGCATTTGTTTCTTCAGCAAGCTTACATGGGTATAGACCAAGGCGAAGTGTACCACCTAAATCTTCTACATCTTTTTGTTCTGGTAATAAATCGATAATTGCATAAGGTGTGTCAGGATTAATTTCAGAAGAGTTAGCTCCTTCTAATCCTAATACGTTACGTGCAAATTCGATTGATGCAAGTTGCATACCTAGGCAAATTCCTAAGAATGGAACTTTGTTTTCACGGGCATATTGAATTGCAACGATTTTACCTTCTACACCACGATCGCCGAAGCCACCTGGTACAAGGATACCATCTGTATCGCCAACTAATTCTTTTACGTTCTCTGCTGTTACGTGCTCAGCATTTACCCATTTCACTTCTACATCTGTGTCGAATGAATAACCTGCATGACGAAGCGCTTCTACAACAGAAATGTATGCATCTTGAAGCTCTACGTATTTACCAACAAGAGCGATTTTTGTTTTCTTAGAAAGGTTACGTACTTTATTAACTAGCGCAGTCCAATCTGTCATATCTGCAGCTGGATTGTCTAACTTCAAGTGATCACAAACGATTTGGTCCATGTTTTGTTCTTGAAGAGATAATGGAACCGCATATAAAGTATCTGCATCGCGTGCTTCGATAACTGCTTTTGTATCGATGTCACAGAATAATGCAAGCTTGTCTTTCATGTCCTGAGAAACAGGTAGTTCTGTACGAACAACGATAATATTTGGTTGAATACCTAAGCTGCGAAGCTCTTTAACGCTATGTTGCGTTGGTTTTGTTTTCATTTCACCCGCTGCTTTTAAGTACGGGATTAACGTACAGTGAATGTACATTACATTGTCACGACCGATGTCGCTCTTAATTTGACGAATTGCTTCTAAGAATGGTAGAGACTCGATATCACCAACAGTTCCACCGATTTCTGTAATAACAACGTCGGCATTTGTTTCGCGACCAGAACGATATACACGTTCTTTAATTTCGTTAGTAATGTGAGGAATAACTTGAACTGTTCCTCCTAAATATTCACCACGACGCTCTTTTTGAAGAACTGAAGAGTAAATTTTACCTGTTGTTACGTTGCTGTATTTATTTAAGTTGATGTCAATAAAACGCTCATAGTGACCTAGGTCTAAGTCCGTTTCTGCACCATCATCTGTTACGAATACCTCACCGTGTTGGTAGGGGCTCATAGTCCCTGGGTCTACGTTAATGTATGGATCAAACTTTTGAATAGTTACGTTTAAACCACGATTCTTTAAAAGTCTTCCAAGAGATGCTGCTGTAATACCTTTACCTAAAGACGATACTACACCGCCTGTTACAAAAATATACTTAGTCATGAAAAAGCTCCCTCCTATTTTGCTGTTATATAATCACCGTTGCAAAGCGCAACGTATGTAGATAACACTGTATCCATCTTATTGTTAGACTCTTTTTATTTTCTAAACAAAAAACAAAAAAGAAAATTGCTCCCCTCATCACATAAAGTAATAAGTAGGGAGCAATTTTCTTTTATATTTACACTTTAAAAGTATTATCGTCTTTTTTTAAAGAGCCCAAAAATGATTCTACATGGACGATAATGAAAAGTCAAGAACTACCGCTCTTCCTCTTCTTCTTCTTCAGTTTCATCATACTCAAGTTCTTCTTCTGCGAAGTCTTCATTATCTTCTTCTAAATCATCAAGATCATCATCTTCATCATCTGCGTCTTCGTCTTCAAGAACTTTGTCCAAATCTACTACATCTTCTTCTACTTCTTCTTCTACTTCTTCTACATCATCTTCTTCAATGTAGTCGTCAAAACCGTCTTCTTCAACTTTGCGTTTCTTCTTCGGTTTTGGCTGAGGCAGAATTTCTTCATCAATTTGCTCATATGGGTACCAGCTACGTAGCCCCCAACGATTTTCTCCTAAATTAATGAAACGTCCATCGATGTTTAAATCTGTATAAAATTGTGCGAGTTTCGTATTAACTTGCCCTTGAGATAGTCCCAGCACTTGAGCGATTTCTTGAACCAACTCGTTGAATGTCGTTGCTTGTCTTTTATTCCCTAAAACACTATGTACAACTTCAATCATTGAACATTCTTTTAGCTCTTCTGGTGAATATTGCTTAAAACCCACTTATGCGGCACTTCCTTTCTTCAAATATAAGCTTATATATAACGGTCTGCTTAAAAAAATCCATACTATTCATTATAAACAAAAGTCGCACAAATATGCTACAAAAAAAACGGGAAACTTTTATCGCGCTATTTACGGGCAATAAAATTATAATTTGTCCATTCTTTATTTCGGAGACATATGTGCTCCTTGCAGTACATACCTAATTTGCATTTCTGTATATTCTTCGAGAGTATACAGTTTTTGCAGGGCCCAACGTCTAAATCCCCACATTTGTCCTTGTATGAAAATATTATGTGCAAGAAGCTGTATTTCCTTTTTATTTAGTGTAAATGTCCCATTTTCCGTACACTGCTCTAAAATATCCTCAAACATCCCGACCATTTGAAACTCTTTTTCTAATACATATGGGAGTGATTCCTTCGGTAAAAAACGTACCTCTTGATACATAATTAATACTTCTTCTTGCAATTCATCCATCACTTTAAAATAATTCATTATCGCTATCTTTAAGCTTTCTATACTTCCCTTCTCTGTACACACTACTTCCTCTAACCGCTCTTTTACATGTTCATAAATACTATCACAAACTAAATATAATACATCATCTTTTGTGCGAATATACTCATAAAGTGTTCCGATACTAAATCCAGCCGCTTTCGCAATTTCTCTCGTTGTTGTACGCGGGAATCCTTTTTGCTTAAACAGCTGCACCGCACCTTTAATCATTTGTTCACGTCTTAACGCAACTAATTTTTCATCTTTCACTGACGCATGTACATTATGTTTAACCATCCCTTCACCTCTCTCTATTATTTTTGGAAGTAAAAAGCGTAGGAAAATACCTACGCTTTTGTTCCTACTTCGTTAACATACGAGAAATTACAAGCCTTTGAATCTCTTGTGTTCCCTCATATATTTGTGTAATCTTTGCATCGCGCATATAACGCTCTACTGGATAATCTTTCGTATAACCATAACCACCAAATACTTGTACCGCTTCAGTCGTCACCTTCATCGCTGTATCACCTGCAAATACTTTTGACATCGCTGACTCTTTCCCATACGGAAGCCCTTCAGATTCAAGCCAAGCCGCTTGATATGTTAAAAGACGCGCTGCCTCTACATCCGTTGCCATATCCGCAAGTTTAAAGCCAATTCCTTGTTGCGCCGCAATTGGCTTCCCAAACTGATGACGTTCTCTTGCATATTCTACAGAAGCATCTAAAGCGGATTGTGCAATACCGACTGCTTGTGCCGCAATACCATTACGGCCGCCATCTAATGTCTGCATCGCAACTTTAAATCCTTGGCCCTCTTCCCCTAGTAAATTCTCTACAGGAATACGGCAGTCTTCAAATATAATTTCAGTTGTTGGCGAAGAACGAATCCCCAGCTTACTTTCCTTCTTCCCAACCGAAAATCCTAGCGTATCACTCTCCACAATAAATGCACTCGTGCCGCGCTGCTTCGAATCAGGATCTGTTAATGCAAAAACAACATAAATATCAGCAATACCGCCATTTGTAATAAAGATTTTCGAACCATTTAAAATGTAATGGTCTCCATCTCGTTTTGCAGTCGTCCTCATTCCACCAGCATCTGATCCAGAGCTTGGTTCTGTTAAGCCATATGCACCAATTTTCTTCCCTTCAGCCATTGGGCGCAAAAACTTTTGTTTTTGCTCTTCCGTTCCAAATTTAAAAATTGGCCATCCAGCAAGTGAAGTATGTGCAGACAACGTTACACCTGTAGAAGCACAAACGCGGGATAATTCTTCAACGGCAATTACATACGCCAAGTAATCGCTTCCAATTCCGCCGTATTCTTCAGGCCACGGAATACCGGTTAAACCAAGCTCTGCCATTTGATCGAATAAAGCGCGATCAAATCGCTCTTCCTCATCACGCTCTGCTGCTGTCGGTGCTACTTCATTCCTTGCAAAATCCCGAACCATTTTTCTTATCATTTCATGTTCTTCTGATAATTTAAAATGCATTCCCGTCTCCCCCTCTGCCTTTTTATAAAGCTCGACTAATTACAAGCTTTTGTATTTCGCTCGTTCCTTCATATATTTGCGTGATCTTCGCATCACGGAAAAATCTTTCTACTGGATAATCTTTCGTATAACCGTAACCGCCAAATACTTGCACCGCTTCAATCGCAACTTCAACGGCCGTCTTAGAAGCAAATAATTTCGCAATAGAAGCTTCTTTACCGCATGGTAACCCTTGTGCTCTTAGCGATGCCGCTCTGTATACAAGTAATCGCGCTGCTTCTACGCTAGTCGCCATATCTGCAAGTTTGAATCCGATTCCTTGCTGCGCCGCAATTGGCTTGCCGAATTGCTCGCGCTCTTTCGCATAATCAATCGCACATGCAAGCGCCGCTTCCGCGATTCCTAATGCCTGTGCTCCGATCCCAATTCGTCCAACATCTAAATTCGCCATTGCCACCTTAAATCCTTGTCCTTCTTCACCAAGTAAATTCTCGGCCGGTACTTTCATATCTTCAAACGTAAGTTGTACTGTACGAGAACCAAGAAGACCCATCTTATGCTCATCTTTTCCGATGATTAAGCCTGGTGTATCTTTCTCTACTATAAATGCAGAAATACCACTTTTCCCCGCCTCTGGATTTGTAGAAGCGAATACAATGTATGTACTTGCTTCACCACCATTTGTAATAAAGACTTTCGATCCATTAATGATGTAGTGATCGCCCTTTTTTACAGCTCTTGATTTCAAACTACCTGCATCTGATCCTGCATTCGGTTCTGTTAGAGCAAATGCGCCTAAATATTCACCAGTCGCCAATTTAGAAACATATTTCTGCTTCTGTTCTTCTGTTCCGAAGTATAAAATCGGATTCATTCCAACTGACGTATGTACAGCTAAAATTACACCAACCGTTGCACTTACCTTTGAAATTTCCTCAATTGCTAGAATGTAAGAAATAAAATCCATTTCTGCCCCGCCATATTTTGCAGGTGCTGGAATACCCATTAGTCCAAGCTCACCCATCTTTTGCAAAATCTCTTTCGGGAACACCCCTTGTTCCATACTAGGAACAAAGGGAGCTATTTCCTTCTGTGCAAAATCTCGAACCATTTTCCTCATCATTTGTTGCTCTTCAGTAAAGTGAAAATTCATGTACTTCGCCTCCGTTTGCTATATATCTTTTTAACAATCTGGTAAGACCACTACTTCAATAAAGGGAGGCCTTTATTCGTAAACGTAGAAACCACGACCCGTTTTACGTCCTAACCATCCTGCATTCACATACTTACGTAATAATGGACATGGGCGATATTTACTATCTCCTAATCCTTCATGCAACACTTCCATAATGTATAAACACGTATCTAAACCGATAAAGTCAGCTAACGTAAGAGGTCCCATCGGATGATTCATACCGAGTTTCATTACTTCATCAATCGCTTCTTTCGTCGCTACTCCTTCGTATAACGTATAAATCGCTTCGTTAATCATCGGTAATAAAATACGGTTCGATACAAACCCTGGGAAATCATTTACTTCAACTGGCACTTTCTCGATTTTTTTCGTAATATCCTCAATCGTTTCGTACACTGCATCATCTGTAGCTAAACCACGAATAATTTCAACGAGTTTCATAACTGGAACTGGATTCATAAAGTGCATGCCGATTACTTTCTCAGGACGTTTCGTTACCGCTGCAATTTCCGTAATTGGTAACGATGACGTATTCGTCGCTAAAATTGCGTGTTCTGGAGCGATTTCATCTAAATTCGCAAAAATTTTCTTTTTAATATCCATTTTTTCAACAGCTGCTTCAATAATAAGATCAGCTTCTTTGACACTATTTAAATCGAGCGTCCATGTAAGACGATTTAAAGTCGCATCTTTCTCTTCTTCCTTCATACGGCCTTTTTCTACTTGGCGGGCTAAATTTTTCGAAATAACAGCTAGCCCTCTATCTAATTGCTCTTGCTTTAAATCTTGCACTTTCACATCATAGCCTGCCATTGCACACACTTGTGCGATACCTGAACCCATTTGCCCTGCACCGATTACAACAATCTTTTGTACACTCATTTTTTCTTCCCCCTTAATTGTTAATAAACTATATATCTTCTAATCTTAATTAGTGAACTTCAATCATCACTGCATCACCTTGACCGCCACCGCTACAAATAGAAGCAATTCCAATTCCGCCGCCGCGCTGCTTCAGTGCATGGATAAGTGTAACGATAATACGTGCTCCGCTCGCTCCAATTGGATGCCCCATTGCTACAGCACCGCCATTTACATTCAATTTTTCCGGATCGATCCCTGCGATTTCTGTACTTGCAATTGCTACAGCCGCAAATGCCTCATTGATTTCAAATAGATCTATGTCTTCAATTGTCTTACCTGTCTTTTTCAGCAATTCATTAATTGCATAACCTGGCGTTCTTGGGAAATCCTTCGATTCTACCGCAATCGCCGTATGCGCCAAAATTGTCGCTAATGGTTTTCTTCCTTCTTGCTTCGCTCTGTCCTCGCTCATTAATACAAGTGCAGCACCGCCATCATTTAGTCCCGGAGCATTACCTGCTGTCACCGCTGACGTCTTATCAAATACAGGCTTTAATTTCGCTAATTTTTCAATCGTTGTATCCGCGCGTGGCGCCTCATCCTTAGCCACGACGATAGGATCGCCTTTTCTTTGCTGAATTGTTACTGGTACAATCTCCTCTTCAAAACGCCCTTCTTTATGTGCCGAAACCGCACGTTGATGGCTACGATATGCCCATTCATCTTGTGCTTCGCGAGAGATTCCATCTTCCTTCGCAACTTCTCCGCCATAAACACCCATGTGTATACCTGAAAATGCGCACGTTAAACCGTCTGCAACGTTTAAATCGATAACTTCGTTGTTACCCATTCTGTATCCCCATCTTGCCCCTCGTAAAATGTAAGGGCTGTTACTCATCGATTCCATTCCACCAGCTACAATCAGTGATTGGTCACCAGTGCGAATAATTTGATCTGCTAACGTAACTGCGCGAAGCCCTGATGCACAAACTTTATTTACTGTTTCTGTCTGCACTTCCCAAGGAATGCCGGCCGCTCTTGCTGCTTGGCGTGATGGAATTTGTCCTTGCCCTCCTTGGATAACCGTTCCAAATATAACTTCTTCAACATCACTAGCGGAAACATTCGCCCTTTCAAGCGCTGCCTTAATTACGATTCCTCCAAGCTCTGTTGCTTTCACGTCTTTTAAAGTTCCTCCAAATTTTCCAACCGGTGTTCTTGCAGCACTTAAAATAACTGTTTTACTCATGTTTCTTTCCCCCATTTCTTTTTTTAGCACCGAGCGCTCGCTCGGTATCCTTGCGCCTAGAAGAGGTGCAATTATTGCACCTCTTTCTAAATTTGAATGTATTCCTACAAACTACATTGCTTCTTTCTTCTGTCCGATAACTGAGCGTTCTAAAATCTCTGTTACGTCCAAAGTTTGAACTGTTTCTTCAACTTCTTTCGCTTTCGTGCCGTCACTAATCATCGTTAAGCAATACGGGCATCCTGTACCGATAATTGACGGCTGTACAGCTAGCGCTTGTTCTGTACGAGCAACGTTAATACGAGAACCTGTCGTTTCTTCCATCCACATTAGGCCGCCACCCGCACCACAGCACATTCCCGTTTCACGGTTACGCGCCATTTCTACAAGGTTTACACCTGGAATTGCTTTTAGAATATCGCGCGGCGCTTCGTATACTTCGTTGTATCTTCCTAAGTAACAGGAATCATGGTACGTAACTGTCTCTTCAATAGAATGGACAGGTTTTAAACGACCTTCCTTCACCCACTGGGCTAGTAATTCTGTATGATGATAGACTTCTGCTTGTAAGCCAAAGTCCGGGTACTCATTTTTAAAAGTGTTATAAGCATGAGGGTCAATCGTAACGATTTTCTTCACTCCTGCTTTTTCAAATTCTTCAATATTTTTAGTCGCCATTTCCTGGAATACAAATTCATTTCCAAGGCGGCGCGGTGTATCACCAGAGTTCTTTTCCTTATTACCAAGAATTGCGAATGAAATGCCTGCTTCATTCATTAGCTTCGCAAATGATATCGCAATCTTCTGACTGCGATTGTCATACGAACCCATTGATCCGACCCAGAATAAGTATTCAAACTCTTCGCCAGCTTTTGATTTCTCCTTTACAGTTGGAACTGTTACTTCATCGTCACCTTGGCGCCATGTTTCACGCTCTTTACGGTTCAGTCCCCACGGATTACCTTGACGCTCAATGTTTGTCATTGCACGCTGCGCTTCCGCGTCCATTTTTCCTTCTGTTAAAACGAGATAGCGGCGTAAATCAATAATTTTGTCAACATGCTCATTCATAACTGGGCACTGGTCCTCACAGTTACGGCACGTTGTACACGCCCAAATCTCTTCTTCTGTAATAACGTCTCCGATTAAACTTGGGTCGTACGCTAGCGCTGTAGCCGCTGATTCTTGTTGTCCTTTTCCAGCTGCCATCATCGCTAACTGATTTCCTTGTGTATTATTAAAAGCAACAACTGGAACCCACGGTGCTTTTGATGTTACCGCTGCTCCTTTATCAGTTAAATGATCACGAAGTTTTAAAATTAAATCCATCGGTGATAACATTTTCCCTGTTCCTGTTGCCGGACACATATTTGTACAACGACCACATTCGACGCAGGAATATAAGTCGATAAGTTGATTTTGTCTAAAGTCTTCAATTTTACCAACACCGAATGTTTCTTGTGTTTCATCTTCAAAATCAATTTTTTCAAGTTTTCCCGGATTTGAAAGACGACCAAAAAACACGTTAACTGGTCCAGCAATTAAATGCGCATGTTTTGATTGTGGAACATAAACTAAAAACGTTAACAAAATTAGTAAATGCACCCACCAAGAGAAATAGAACACTGAAATGGCTACGGTTTCATTTAATCCCGAGAAAACGTAAGCGATTGCAGAAGCGATCGGTTCACTCCATGAAAGCTCCTCGCCGTGCCATATAATTCCCATCCCATTACCAAGTAGCACAGAAATCATTAAGCCACCAATAAAGATAAGAACAAGGCCTGATTTAAAATTACGTTTCAAACGAACAAGCTTTTCAATATAGCGTCTATGAAAAGCCCAAAAGACTGCAATTAAAATAACGAGTGTGACAATTTCCTGGAAGAATGTAAATGCAGGGTATAGTGGTCCAAGTGGAAGATGCGATCCTGGTGCAAGTCCTTTCCAAACGAAGTCAATTGCTCCAAATTGGACAAGAATAAATCCGTAAAAGAACATAACGTGAATGATGCCGCTCTTTTTATCTTTCAGCAGCTTTTTCTGACCGAAAACATTGACCTTAAGAAGATCCCAACGCTCTTTAAAACGACGGTCAAATTCGATCTTTTTTCCTAATTGTATGTAGGCCATCCTTGTTCGTATAAGATATACAAACAAATACCCCGCATAAGCAATAACAGCAATGGCAGCCAGCCAATTAATGATTAGTAAGCTATTCATTTTATGCTACCCCTCTCTTTGTAAGCTCTCTTTATTTTTTAGAATCTTCTAAAATATATAATTTTCTGAATTATATCCCCTATTCCCATTATATAATGAGTGAGCATTCAGTCAACAGTTTTTTGTTATACAACAACACATTTTTTAATAAAGCTGTTTATTTCGGTGAAACTATAAAGTGAAACTTTAATCAGTAGAGAGCTGTTTATTCCCTACTGATTATTAGCCCTCACCAATCGGACTTTTACGGGCGGCCGAATCCCAACCAACTTCTTTGCTTTAACCCAATTTTGAGGTGGGAGTCTTACTGCCCGCAAATAGCGGGATACAGTGAAATTTTGATTTGTAAAAAATTGATGGTGAAAAGACCGTGAAGGAGGGAATTTACTTATGTTTTTCTTATCTCTCTTGTTATTAGGCAGCGCTCTCTGGATTACAATCGACCTTTCATATGGGAGAATTGTTCATTTAAAGCGTGTACGTTCTCGTTCTTTCCCTTTACGTCAAAGTGATTTTCGCCTTTATACATACGGAAATGATCTATACGATGCTCTCTTTACTGATATAAAACAAGCTAAACACCATGTGCACGTTTTATTTTTTATTGTAAAAAACGATGATATAAGTCGTACGTTTTTAAAGTTACTTATCGATAAAGCACAAGAAGGAATTGAAGTAAGACTTTTACTCGACCGGTTTGGAAGTCATTATTTATCAAAAGAAGCGATTTACTCCCTACAAAAACATGGTGTCTCTTTTTCATTTTGTCATAAAGTGAAATTTCCTTTTCCTTTCTTTTCTGCAAATCAAAGAAACCATAGAAAAATTACAGTTATTGACGGGAAAATTGGTTATATTGGTGGATTTAACATTGGCGAGGAATATTTAGGGCATAATCAAAGGTTAGGGTTATGGCGAGATTATCATTTACGTCTTACAGGAGAAGGGATACAAGATTTACAAAAACAATTTTTACATGATTGGCTCGACGATACAGACCAAAATTTATTAGATTCATCTCTTTATTTTCCTATGCAACAACCAGGGACCATTCTACATCGTTTCATCCCTACTGATGGTGCCTATTTACAAAATACATTTTTACATTTAATCGAAAGCGCGAAAAAAGAACTCTTTATCGGTACACCATATTTTATTCCTGGAAAAAAAATTATGAATGCATTATTAAAAGCGCGAAAACGTGGGGTTCAAATAACTATTCTCGTTCCACAAAAAGCTGATCACGCCCTCGTTCGAGAAGCAAAATTCCCATATTGCCGAAAGTTAATACAAGCTGGTTGTAATATTTACGCTTTTCAGCAAGGATTTTTCCACGCAAAAATTATTATAGTAGACGATCATACTTGTGATATCGGAACTGCTAATTTCGATATGAGAAGTATATATATTAACCATGAAATCAATTGCCTTTTATACGATAAACATTTCATACAAGAAGTAAAACGTAAATTCGAGGAAGATTTGGAACGCTCCTTATTACTTTCCTTCGAAGATGTCAATCCTCTCTCCATTATCGATAGAGGAAAGGAATGGATAGGAACGCTACTCGCGTTCTTTTTATAGAGAAATTTCAAGGGCCAATGAGGTGCATCACATATGATAATTCGATTTGGATATGTCTCACATGCTACGGCATTATGGGACTGTTCGCCTGCCAAAACAATGACATTTACAAGCTGGAAAAAGCTAAAAAAACAAGAGCGTGAAGATAAATTATATAATGTTACACTGCAAAATCTAGAACACACAATACGCATCCTTCATTACAATATTGCACACGAAATTCCATTATATCGTTTATCATCTTCTATCGTCCCGCTTGCAACACATCCTGAAGTTGAATTTGATTACATTCAAATATTTGCTCCACTATGGCGTAAAATAGGAGCATTAATTCAAGAACACAATTTACGCGTAAGTTTTCACCCAAACCAATTCACACTATTTACAAGCGACAAACCACATATTACAACTAATGCAATTACAGATATGACCTATCATTATAACGTGTTAAATGCTATGGGAATTGCAGATTCTTCCTACATTAATATCCATGTAGGTGGCGCGTATGGAAATAAGGAAAAGGCAATCGAACGTTTTCATGAAAACATACAAAAACTCCCTTACCATATAAAAAGACAAATGACCCTTGAAAATGACGATAAAACGTATACAACTTCTGAAACTTTGGCTATTTGTCAAAAAGAAAAAATCCCTTTCGTGTTCGATTATCATCATCACATAGCGAACCTTTGTAATGAACCGCTAGAAGAATTGCTTCCTATGATATTTAAAACTTGGTCACATACAAATGTCCTTCCTAAAGTTCATATTTCTTCTCCTAGATCAGAAAAAGAATTTAGGGCCCACGCAGATTATATTGATTTAGAATTTATTAAACCCTTTTTACACATTACAAAAAAAATTAATCATAATTTTGATATTATGATTGAAAGTAAACAGAAAGATTTAGCAATGCTACAATTAATATGTGAACTATCCTCTATAAGAGGAATAAAAAGAATAAATAGCGCAACATTGCAATGGTAAATTGTAATGTTGCGCTATTTTTTTCAAAAAAAGTAATTTTCCTAGTAAAAAACACCCTATTTTATATGCTATGATTGGAATTAGCATTTTCCACCTGCGATTCAACTTTATTGAAACGGAGTCATAATATGATTAATCAAAAAAAATATGTACACTTTGTCATGATGTATATAATTATATTTTTTCTTTGGATATTCCTTATTCCTAAGAGCTTGAATATAAAAGAAATTGGCATTCTCTTCTTATTTTGTTTTGCTACACTCTTTTCTTGCTATTGCCTATATAAAGCAATTAAGAAAATGAAGCGCGGTGACAAACTATTTTGGGTTTTAGTACTATGCACTTGCCTATGTGGATTGACAATGGAGATAACTTTATTTCTTCATTCACTTTCTATATATGATCAAGTCATATTCTCATATAAGGCGTTGCCCTTTTTCATCGTACAATATATTTTACTCTTCTCTGGCTTTGCTATAAAGTTCATAAAACATTACTCAATTAGAGGCCTTGCTCAATTTTCATTCGATAGCATCTTTATTGTTATTATGAATATTTATTTTACCTTAACTTTTATTTTGGATCTTTCAAGCTTTCGTATGTTAACAACAGATACCTGGGTTTTAATTGGATACTTTATTGCACAATCATTAGTAATTTACGCCGTTATTAGCCTATATAGAAGAGAACAATATTCTTCTAGCAGAATTTCATTAATTATCGGCTTTACTATCATACTTGTGTACGGATATATACATCTGTTTCAATTAAACGCAGGGATGGAAACTTCTTCTGAAGTCTCTTACTTAATACATACTGCTTCAATTTTATTAATTGGTTTGTCTTCCATACTATACATTTTAGATAAACCAATACAGCATAAAACGAAAACAAAGTATTATCGATTTGATTATGTGCGCTTTATATTACCTTATTTTAGTATAATCATTACTTTTTCTTTTATTGTCTTTCAACCTTGGGATGATAAATTCATGTTAATCGGTCTAGTATTATCACTCATCTTATTATTCCTACGACAACTTTATATGTGGAAAGATAATCAAGCACTAATCGATACGTATGAACAGTTGACTACACAACTAGAAGGCAAAGTGGAAGAAGGCGTATCTGCCCTATCAAAAAGTGAACAACGTTATAAATCTTTATTCGAAGATCATCCTGATGCTGTTTTTTCTTTAAATATGAATGGGATTTTTCAACAATCTAATAAGGCTTGTGAAAGTTTATTTACAGCCTATTATTGTGAAGTAACAAGCTATTCTCTTCAACACTTCATTGATCCACAAGATCATGAATTATTGAAGAAATCTTTACAAATTACAAAAGAAGGTAGACCACAAACTCTAGAAATTCGTACAAAAGAAAAAGAAGGATATTATTATCACCTTCACATTACATTCATCCCTATTTTTATAAATAAGGAAGTTGTTGGGATGTTTGGTATAGCACGTGATATTACAACTTTATATGAAAAACAAAAGCAAGTAGAGCATATGGCTTTCCATGATGCACTTACAGGACTACCGAATCGCCGGAAATTCGAAAAAGATTTAAAAACGATTTTAAATACAGCTCAAAACACCACTAATGACGTTGCGGTCATGTTCCTCGACTTAGATCGATTTAAAAAAATTAACGATCGACTCGGCCATGATGTCGGAGATTTATTATTAATTGAAGTAGCAAAAAGATTACGTGGATGTTTGCGTTCAAAAGATATCGTTGCCCGCCAAGGCGGAGATGAATTTACGATTCTATTACCAGATATGTACTCTGAAAAAAGTGCTTCTTTTATGGCTGAACAAATTTTAACTATTTTAAATAAGCCTTACTTTATTAAAGATGAAGAACTTTCTGTTACACCGAGTATCGGAATTGCGATGTACCCTGACTACGGAACCGATGTAACCGAATTAATGAAAAATGCAGATATGGCTATGTATCGAGCAAAGGCTAATGGAAAAAATAGATTTATTTTCTTCTCAAAAGAAATGAGTATTGCGCAAAATGAAATACACTTCCTAGAAGGTGAACTTTCAAAAGCTCTACAACAAAATGAATTTTTCCTTGAATATCAACCACAAGTAAATACAAAAACAAAACAAATTATCGGTTTTGAGGCATTAATTCGCTGGAAACATCCAAAACTCGGAATTGTATCGCCTGCCCAATTCATTCCTCTAGCAGAGGAAACAGGATTTATTATTGAACTTGGTAATTGGATTTTACGTACCGCCTGCTTAGAAGCAAAAAAGTGGCATAACCAAGGATTTTCTCACTTAAAGGTTGGTGTAAATTTATCTGTTGTTCAATTCAATCACGCAGATTTAATATCAACTATTTCAAAAGTCTTGGAAGAAACCGAACTAAAGCCGGAAGCGCTAGATATTGAGATTACAGAAAGTATCGCGATTAATCAAAATCATTCTGTAATTGCTAAACTAGAAGAACTTCAAAATCTTGGTATTCAAATTTCAATTGATGATTTTGGAACTGGTTATAGTTCTTTAGCTTATTTAACGAAATATCCAATCAATACATTAAAAATTGCTCGAGAATTTATTTGTGGAATTACAAATAGCCCTTTAGAAGAAGCGATTATCGCTTCCATTATTAAGCTATCGAAAGAATTAAATTTAGAGGTTATTGCGGAAGGTGTAGAAACAGAAGAACAATGGAAGTTTTTACACGAGCAAAACTGTGACCACATTCAAGGATTCCTCTTTAGCAAACCTGTTTCTAGTAAAGATGTTTGGATGTTACTCCATAAAAAAACAACCGTCTAAGTAAGACGGTTGCTTTTTAATACTCAAAAGGCATATCTGAAGCTAATTGTACCTCTTGATCATTATGAGAAATTACTTGGCTTTTCTCTAAAGCTATATCTGCTAATGAAATACCCCATGCCATCGCTAACGTTAATAGACTACCAATAAGTAGTTTTTTCATATTCCATCACCCACATTTTTCTTTTAATATATCATGAAAATTTATCCATATCGTATGCAATTATGCATATCTATTTTTTAGGTCGTTTTTATTTCTTCATTTTTTTTATAAGCGTTTCTTTATACGCATGCATTTCTAATATATCGAAAAAGAAACAAGCTTTTTCATAAGCATCTTCAATCTCTGCCCCATCATACTCTAGCTTTTCTAAGCATTCACCTTTTTGATAGTATAACTGTCCAATCAATGCCATACTATTAATTCGACATGATATTTCAATGGCTTTATTTATTTGATAAAGTGCTTCTTCATATTGATTATCTAAGTATAATGTTTTTGCATGATTATGTCTTACCTTCACATCAAACTCTTTATTTTCAGGCAATGCCTCTAATTGCTTTAATATACCTTCAAATAACTCCATACCCTTCTTAAAATAACCATTTTCAGCATAAATATTTGCAATTGCATTTTCTATATAAAGTTTTTGATACACGTCTATTCCAGTTAACTGTTGATTTAGTAGCTTTTTTAGCTCCAGAATACAATATTCATAATCAATCTTCTTTAGCACATACGCAGATACATGATATTGCCATTGAAGAAACTGCTGAAACTCAGGATGATATTCTTCCTTTTTCAGTTCATTCCATACTTTATTATATATTTCTTTATATTTCTTTTGCTTACAAAGCATAATAATTTGATCTTTTAACTGCTTTTTCCTCTCGATATCAGAATAAATGAGTACCTCATAAAAATGAATAATGGGAACTTGTAACTTTGCTGCAATACCTTGCAATATATCCATACTTGGGTATACCGCGCCCGACTCAATTCTGCTCACCTCCGATTGATGACATACATTATCGGAGAGTTGTTTCTGTGTTAATCCTCTCATTCCCCTAATTTTCTTTATTTCGCTTCCTAGTTTTTCTGCGTGCATACTTGCTCACCGTCCCATTATAACAATCTAATTTTTTAAGTTGTCATACCACTACAATAATGTGCATTCGACAATTTTTGATATGAAATAATGCATAATATATATAAAATTCGGCAAATTCCTCATACAATTCATCTCACATACACAATACAAGATTAGGAGTGTTATAGATGAATTATAGAAAACTTGCTAGTGCTTTCGTTACATTCGGTCTTCTTTGTCCTTTATCAACAGAAGTTATTCACGCTCAAGAATTAGATAAAAATGAAGTAAAAGTTGAAATTGCTCAGCCTGGTTTAACAATCGGAAAATTAACACAACCTCAAAACGATACAAAAGAGAATATTGCTAAAAAGTATTTAAAAGGTGAGGTAAATGGGGCTAAAGCTCAACAAGAGCAAGTTACTACTGAAAAGAATGTCGATTTTCAACCTACAAATAAAGAAACAAAAGAAAATCAAACCGAATTACGCCTTGCACAAACATACAAAAACTATAAAGTATATGGTCAAGATCTCATTGTAAAAGTAGATAAAAATGGAGTAATTACAACTGTTAGTGGTAAAGTTTCCCAAAATTTAGACCAACAACTTAATCTTACTATAACAAATTTTTTGTCGAAAAATGAAGTAAAATCTAAATTACGCAATATACTTCAAATTCCAAGTGATGCGACAGAAACAGAATTTTCTAGCGAAACGGTAGTTTATAAGAAAAAAGATGGCTACTATACATACGCAACGGTCCTTACATTTACTTATGAAAACAATGAACAAGTTATAAACGGAAATGCAATCATGGACTTACAAACTGGTGAAGTACTTTTCCAAGAAAAGTTTATTAAAAATAAAGAGAATAAAACTATTAATCAAGTAACAGCACCTAAACTATCACCAGCGAAAGAACAAGGAACTGGGAAAAATGCGCTACAAGAAAATGTATTATTTAATATTGCGAAAGGCTCTGATGGAAAATTTTATTTAGCTGATTTATCCCGCGGAAATGGTATTTATATTTACAACGCAAACTACGCTGATTCCCTTGGTGGCGATAGCCAAGCTGGTTATCCAGGGACACTTATTTCAAGCGATAACTCTAACTTCTTAGATAAAGAAGCAGCTGGTGTTATGAAAAATATGAGTGATATTTACGACTATTTTAAGAAAGAACATAATCTGAAAAGTTACGATAATAAAGACTCAAAAGTTGTTGCTAGCGTCCACGGATTTGATTCTACTGAAGTTAGTGATGGTGTAAAAGAAAACTATGTAAATGCATTTTGGCATCCAGGTTGGAATCAAATGGTCTTTGGTGACGGGCTAAATGGAAAATTAACCTCTGCTCTTGACGTAACAGCTCATGAATTTGGACATGCTGTATTTAGTGGTACGACGAAAAATAAAATTGTGCGATATCCAAGTGCTGAAACATCTGCGCTAAATGAAGGTCTAGCAGATTTTTGGGGTACACAAATAGAATATTACGTAAAGAAAGATAAAGGAAATTGGATTATGGGTGATACGTTAGGTGGTCTAACAATTCGTGACATCCCAGGGGAAATTGGTGACGGCGGCAACAAACTATACACAAACTTAAAAGATTTCTATAATGATGGAAATGATCAAGAATCTCACGTGAATTCTGGAATTATCAGCCATGTATTATATCAATTAGCTGAAGGTAAAACGTATAACGGTATATCTGTTCAAAGACAAGGAAATGAAAAAGTAAGTAAAGTTGTTATGCGTGCATTGCAAAACTACGCAACTTCAGCAGAAGATTTTGAATCACTTCAATCTCACATTGTACAAGCTGCAAAAGACTTATATGGTAATATGACAGCAACAGAATTCGAAAAGGCTTTCCAAGCACATGGATATAAGGCTCTAGCAAAAATTAGTAAAGTAGTAGAAGTACAACAAGGAAAATAAGCAAAAAAGAAGTTTACCACTCATAGGTAAACTTCTTTTTATATCCATCCCTTTTCTTCCGCAATTGTAATTGCCTCAATTCTATTTTTCGCTTCCAGTTTTGCTAATACTTCAGAAATATAATTACGCACTGTACCAGGCGAAAGATAGAGCATCTTAGCAATTTCATTTGTAGTCTTTCCTTCTTTCGCAAGTACCAGCACTTCTTTTTCACGATCTGATAGCGGATTTTGTTCCTGCCATAAGCCAAACATTAGCTCCTGCGAAATTTCTCGCTTCCCTTTCATGACATTTCGAATTGCTGAAGCTAAGTCCTCGCTTGGGCTATCCTTTAATAAATACCCGTGAACACCAGTTTTCATTGCCCGTTCAAAATAACCTGGTCGTGCAAATGTTGTTAAAATCATTACTTTACAAGGTGACTTTTCCTTCTTCAGCGCTTCAGCAACATCTAAACCACTTTGAATCGGCATTTCAATATCCATAATACTTATATCAGGCCTTAGCGATTCGATTAATTTTAACGCCTCTTCCCCATTCGCAGCCTGACCAACTACTTCAATATCATCCTCTAGATCAAGCAGGGCTCCTAACGCACCACGAAGCATTCGCTGATCTTCTGCAATAATAATTCGAATCATGCCCTCACCTCATCTTTTCCTGTTCTAATAACAACTGGTACTTTTACTATTAATAGTGTCCCTGGATTTATCGTACCCAGTTCAACAAACCCATCAATAAGGGCGATCCGCTCCTTCATACCGCGAATACCGTTTCCATCATGATTTTGATTTTCCAAACCTACGCCATTATCCTCTACTTTCAAAATCAGTTCACCTTGCGATTCTAATACAGATACAATGCACTCCGTCGCCTTACTATGCTTTACAATATTCGTAACTGCCTCACGCAAACACATTCCTAAAATATTTTGTTCAATTGGTGATAACGAACTAGAATTAGCTTCTTGTTTTACTTCTAATTCAATATTAGCCGCTTGTAAAATTGCTTTTATTTGCTCAAGTTCTTCTTCCACTGTAATCATACGCATATCAGAAATTAACTCGCGCAGTTGTTTTAAAGCAGTACGAGATGTTTGCGTAATCTCCTTCGCCTCTATACTTGCGCGTTCTGGATTCTTCACAATCAATTTCTCCACAAGCTGACTTTTTAAAGTAATAAGAGATAACGTATGCCCTAACGTATCATGAAGATCTCTTGCGATTCGCTGCCGTTCCTCACGTTTTACTAAGTCTTTAATTTGTTCGTTTGCTTCGTTTAGTTGATTCCTTAACATCTTTTTCTGATTAAAATTACGCATTCCAAATGGCGTAAGAAGCATTAAAATAAACATCGGAACGATATTCACTAAACTCGGGATTGTTAGTTGATTAACATTTACAAATATAAAAGCTCCAAGCATTACAACTAATAAACATAACAACACACGAAATGCCTTCTTACTTGGCGCAAATCCCATCGCACTCGCCGTAAAATATCCGAACAATATCATGAAGGGATTATAAAATAAAGCAAATGAGAATGTGAGCACCATTTGAATACACGCCCACAAAATGAACGTTTTGTTAACAAAATAAAGTTGACGGTATGTGACGGTGAAGACTATCAACATACCGATCCCTATTACAAGCTTCCATCCTGATACTTGCGTTAAATTATAGATTGGAAATAATAAATACACGAGCCACATATACGGGAAGAAACCCATCTGTTTCGGAAAAACTTCAAACCTCTTCTTCTCTATCATTTATACCGCTTCCTGTCTTTTTCTTATATATATTGATACTACAACAAATATAAGGAAATAACCTCCTAGTACCGCGATATTTTCCCATCCAATTGATTTTCCAGCTACAATATCCCATGCCCCGCTACCAAAATGATATGTTGGTGTCCATTCTCCAATGGTTCTTAATACTTTTGGGAATACTTCAATTGGCATCCATAATCCGCCAACTACAGCTAAGCTCATATTTAAAATATTAGCCAGGCCAGCAGCTGCATCCGCCTTTTTGATCGAACCTATTACTGTTCCGAGTGCTAAAAATGGTGTCACGCCTAATAATAACCATAATCCGGCACCAATCCATTGGCCTATCGTTAACTCAACATTATTAATTAATATTCCTGCCATAAAAATAACTAAGATTGAAAAAGCATTCACTACTGTTTGAGCAATAATTTTAGCTGCTAAATATGCGCCCTCTGGAAGCGGTGTAATTTTTAACAAATGTGTCCATCCTTGCCCTTTTTCCTGAGAAAGTCTCACACCGAAACTAAAAAGGGCAGTCCCTACAATACTGAAAGTCGCCATTGAAATTAAATAATGTGCTTTCCATGCATCTCCGTTTTGCGGGACTTGAATAACATTTGTAAAGATGTAATAAAACATAACTGGCATTAATAATGAGAAAAAGATGAATAATTTATTGCGGAACGTACGTAAAACCTCTATTTTACATTGCATCCATAGTGCTCTCATGCGATTTCCCCCTTCTGATTTGCGACAAACTGTTCAAATGCTTCATCGAGGCTTCCACGTTCAACTGAAACGTCTGTTACAGGTAGATTCCTCTGATAAATTGCTTGTAAAGTGGCATCTGTATCTTCCGTCGTTAAAGTGAAGCGCCCTTCATTTGACTGTACTTCTGTTACATGCGGTAATTCCTTTAGTAAACTCTTAGGAATTTTCTCTTTCGAATAAAACGAGATTGTTTTTCGAGAAATCGTCGCTTTCATCTCATCTGGTGTGCCATCTGCGATAATCTTTCCGTTCGCAAATAATAAAATTCGATCTGCTAGTGCATCCGCTTCTTCTAAATAATGTGTTGTTAAAATAATCGTTTTCCCTTCACTTGCTAACTTTCGAATCGTTTCCCAAAACACTTTTCGAGACGTAATGTCCATCCCTACAGTTGGTTCATCTAAAAATAATAAATCTGGATTTCCCGCAAGTGCGAGTGCAAAATTCAACCTTCTCTTTTGACCACCTGATAACTTTTCACATCTTTGCTTTCGCTCTGATTCTAAATTCGATAGCTGAAGTAATGTTTCTTTCGCTACTGGATTCGTATAATAACTACGGAATAACTCAATTGCCTCTTCTACTGTGATGCTGTCAATAACGCTTACTTCTTGCAACATCGCACCGAGGCTATTACGAACATCTCTATGCTTCGGGCTCTTTCCAAATATCGAAACATTCCCTTCTGTCGGATCTTTTAATCCGAGCATCATTGAAATTGTCGTTGTTTTCCCCGCACCATTTGGGCCGAGTAATGCTACTATTTGCCCTTTATTTACATGAAATGAAACGTTATTTACTGCTTTTTTATGTTTAAATGTTTTAGAAACACCATTTACTTCAATAATCTTTTCCATCTCTCCACCCCCGCCGTTTCTTATATTTACATTGTATGCGTTGGAAAAGTTAGGAAACAGTATGATGCGTCATGACATCCATATGACAATTGTCATGTATTCTTTATGAGAGGAATCAGCCTGCATACCGCATGCGAGTAGCAGTACAAAAACAAACATGATACAATCGGATAAGACATATATTCGAGGAAGGACAGTGGTTTTCATGATTATTCGTAATGAACAAGATTTAGAAGGTTTACGAAAAATCGGCCGCATCGTTGCACTTGCACGCGAAGAAATGAAAAAACAAGCGAAGCCAGGTATGACAACGAAAGAGCTTGATTTAATTGGTAAAAAAGTATTAGACGAGAACGGTGCTATTTCAGCGCCTGAAAAAGAATATAAATTCCCAGGTGTAACTTGCATTAGTGTAAACGAAGAAGTTGCTCACGGTATTCCAAGCGATCGCGTATTAAAAGAAGGCGATTTAGTAAACGTAGACGTATCGGCTGCACTTGACGGATATTATGCAGATACAGGTATCTCATTTGTTCTTGGCGACGATGAAGAAAAAGAAAAACTTTGCCAAGCAGCAGTAGACTCATTTTGGGAAGCAATGAAAAAAGTAAAAGCTGGCTCAAAACAAAATCAAATTGGTCGTGCTGTTTCTAACTTTGCACATAAAAGTGGATATAACGTTATTCAAAACTTAACTGGTCACGGTATTGGTCTTAGCTTACACGAAGCTCCAAACCACATTTTAAGCTACTATGATCCAATGGATAATGCGCTTCTAAAAGACGGCCTTGTTATCGCTGTAGAACCATTCATCTCTATGAAAGCTGATCATATCATTGAGCGCGGTGATGATGGTTGGACATTCGTTACACCAGATAAAAGCCTTGTTGCACAATGTGAACATACAGTTGTCGTCACTCGTGGCGAGCCAATTATTTTAACTCAACTATAATCAAAAATAGCCGTTTTGTAGATTCCTTCTACTAAAGCGGCTGTTTTTGATTATGTAACATCCCTATAAACAGAAAGCTTATAAAAATAAAAAGGTGATACATCAAAGTATCACCTTTTTAACGGGGTGAGGCTGTCCAAAAGTACGGAAAACTCTTGAACAGCCTCGTATTTTCATATGGATGCCTTACATATATCACTGATGATAATTATGAAATGCGGAAACATAGTTATCATCACATGATTCAAACAAAAGAAAAGAAATCCTATAACGGATCTCTTTTCCCTACATAATCTAAAGTTTGGGTACACTAGATTCATGCAATGTAGGAGCCTTCAAAACAGAAAGCGATCCTTCATTTAAAATGATAGCATACATATCTCCGCTAAAAATATGCAAATATGCATATAGCGTTTTTTATTTCTCAACATACATTTATTGAAAATTCATACATATAAAGGTAAAATATAGTCGTTATCCGTCTTCTTTTGTCAGTCAGAGAGAATAGAAGAATGGGAGAGGAAAAAATGAGAAAATCACTGAAACAAAAAATAGTAAGCTCCTTGCTTGCTGTATCACTCGCCGTTAGCTTAGCTCCAATCGGGCAAGCAAAAGCTGATTCCACGTCAGAAATTACACAGACTCCACCTATTACAAAACAAGTTGATGCAAACCGCGCCATCGAGCATATCCGTTTCTTATCCGAAACAATCGGTCCCCGTCCGGGTGGTACAAAATCAGAAGAATGGGCTTCTCGCTATGTTGGTATGAAGCTTAAATCAATGGGATATGAAGTAGAGTATCAGCCCTTTCAAGTGCCGGATCAATACGTTGGATTTATCGAATCACCATTAGGGACAAAGCGTAATTGGCAAGCTGGTGCTGCTCCAAATGCACTAATTTCTACAGAAGCTGTTACAGCTCCACTTATCTTTGTTCAAGGTGGTACAAAATTAGACGATATTCCAAATGAGGTAAACGGAAAAATTGTTTTATTCGAAAGAGGTGCAACAGTAGCAGATTATAATAAACAGGTTGAAAATGCTGTTAGTAAAGGGGCAAAAGGTGTTCTTTTATACAGCTTAATTGGCGGACGCGGAAACTATGGACAAACTTTCAATCCTCGCTTAACTAAAAAACAGTCTATCCCTGTCTTCGGTTTTGCTTATGCTCAAGGAAATGCATTTAAAGAAGAAATCGCTAAAAAAGGAACAACAATTCTTTCCCTAAAAGCGAGACATGAATCTAATTTAACATCTCTAAATGTTATTGCTAAAAAGAAACCCAAAAATAGTACAGGTAATGAAAAAGCTGTCGTTGTAAGTTCACACTATGATAGTGTCGTTGGAGCACCTGGGGCAAATGATAATGCTTCTGGTACAGGATTAATATTAGAACTAGCTCGTGCTTTTCAAAATGTAGAAACTGATAAAGAAGTCCGCTTTATCGCTTTTGGTTCTGAAGAAACTGGTTTACTCGGTTCTGAATATTACGTAGAAAACTTATCACAAAAAGAACGTAATCGTATTTTAGGTGTCTTCAACGCTGACATGGTTGCAACAAATTATGATAAAGCAAAGAATTTATATGCAATGACTCCTGATGGCTCAACAAACATTGTAACAGTTGCTGCCTTACAAGCAGGTAAACAATTAAATAATGATCTCGTTCTTCAAGGGAAATTTGGCTCTAGTGATCACGTACCATTTGCTGAAGTTGGTATTCCTTCTGCACTATTTATTTGGATGGGCGTAGATAGTTGGAATCCATTAATCTATCATATTGAAAAGGTATATCACACGCCTCAAGATAACGTATTTGAGAACATTTCACCAGAACGTATGAAAATGGCATTGGAGGTCATTGGTACAGGCGTCTATAATAGCCTTCAACCTACCGTGAAAACAGGACAAAAAGCTGCTTAATACTATTTCAAGCCACCGATTAATCGGTGGCTTTTATTGAGAAAAAATAAATATGCATAAAAGCATATTTATTACATGGTATTATCCTGTATAATTAAAATCGTAATATATAAATAGAAACACATTTATTACATAGCATTATCATGCAGAATAAAAATTGTAATAATATTGATTACATCTAATAAAGAGTTTTTCTAATTATAAGAAAATTATTCTTGCAGTTGTGTGAACTTTAACTTGAATTTCAGGAATTAATGTTTTTATTCCTGAAATAAACGTTGCAGCAGCTACTCAAGAACAAAGCTTTCCAAAATACTATTTCTAAATTAGCCATAAGAATGGCTATGCATTCATCTAAAACTTAATGGAACATGGTCATTGACCTTAAATTACATGAGATAGGACACCACATTCTAAGCTTATGATAATAGACTTCTTAAAAGCAGCTTTATTATCGCTTTAGAGCCGCTTATCTCTATGAAAGCTGACCATATTATTGGGCCGTTGATTGAGTCCAACTTGAAACTGTTCTCTTTTTTCTATAAAAAAAACCCTTCAGGTTGCATTCTTCCCTTCACTTTATCGTGAAGTTTTTGAATACTTACCTAAAGGGCGTAATATCAATAGTAATTTTTCAACTTGTCTGCTACTCAGATTACGGTTTAATCAATAATCTAAAGCTTTTTTATTCTTTTATTCGCTGACGAGCAAATAGAATTCCACCTAAAAGGAACAATACCATACCGCCAAGAATTGAAATCATTTCTGCTGATGTTCCTCCTGTGTTAGGAAGTAATGTTGGCTTATCATTTTCTGTAGTAGGTGGAACTTTTGAATCGCTATTTTTGTCTGTATTTGTGTTTGGATCTGTACCTGGATCTTTTGGATTTGTGCTTGGATCTTTTGGATCTGTACTTGGATCTTTTGGATCTACACCTGGTTCGTCCTTGATTTTTGTATTCGTGATGTCATAACCATTTACTTCGGATTTGTATCCCGCTACTGGTTGTTCTTTCACTTCATACTTGTACGCCTTACCTTCAGCATCATATGCTGCTAAATCTTTAAATTCATATTTCCAATCACTTGCTGTACTCACTTCTTGTGTTGCGATTACTTGGCCACTTTGTAGTAAGTCTACTTTAATCATTGAAGGACGTTCTTTCGCATTATCGTCTTTCCACGTTTTCGTTCCTTCTACTTTTGTTTGACCAACCTTTGTATTCGTGATGTCATAACCATGTACTTCTGTTTGATATCCGTCTACTGCTTGTTCTTTCACTTCATACTTGTATGCTTTTCCGTCTGCATCATATGCTGCTAAATCTTTAAATTCATATTTCCAGCCTGTTGCTTTGCTTACTTCTTGCGTCGCAATCACTTTACCGCTTTGTAGTAAGTCTACTTTAATTGCTTTCGGACGATCTTTCGCATTATCGTCTTTCCACATTTTTGTTCCTTCTACTTTTGTTTGGCTTACTTTTGTATTCGTGATGTCATATCCTTTGACTTCGGATTGATATCCATCTACTGGTTGCTCTTTCACTTCATACTTATATGCTTTTCCTTCAGCATCATATGCCGCTAAATCTGTAAACACATATTTCCATTCGCTTGCTGCGCTCACTTCTTGTGTTGCGATTACTTGGCCATTTTGTAGTAAGTCTACTTTAATCATTGAAGGACGATCTTTCGCATTATCGTCTTTCCATGTCTTCGTTCCTTCTACTTTTGTTTGGCCTACTTTTGTATTTGTGATGTCATTACCTTTGACTTTTGATTGATATCCGTCTACTGCTTGTTCTTTCACTTCATACTTGTAAGCTACACCATTCTCATCATATGCTGCTAAATCTTTAAACGCATATTTCCATTCGCTTGCTGCGCTCACTTCTTTTGTTGCGATTACTTGGCCATTTTGTAGTAAGTCTACTTTGATCATTGAAGGACGATCTTTCGCATTATCGTCTTTCCATGTCTTCGTTCCTTCTACTTCTATTTGGCCTACTTTTGTATTTGTGATGTCATTACCGTTTACCTTAGATTTGTATCCGTCTACCGGTTGTTCTTTCACTTTATACTCGTAAGCTACACCGTTTGTATCGTATGCTTGTAGGTTTTCAAATGTGTACTTCCAATTTGTTGCTGCTGTTACTTCTTTTGTGTTTACTACTTTACCATTTTGTAGTAAGTCTACTTTAATTGCTTTCGGACGATCTGTTGCGTTGTTATCGTTCCAAGTCTTTGTTCCTTCTACTTTCGTTTCGCCTACTTTTGTATTTGTGATGTCATATCCTTTGACTGCGGATTGATATCCATCTACTGCTTGTTCTTTCACTTCATACTTATATGCCTTACCTTCAGCATCGTATGCCGCTAAATCTTTGAATTCATATTTCCAGCCTGTCACTTCTGTTACTTCTTGTGTTGCGATTACTTGGCCATTTTGTAGTAAGTCTACTTTAATCATCGTCGGACGATCTTTCGCATTATCGTCTTTCCACGTTTTCGTTCCTTCTACTTTTGTTTGACCAACTTTAGTATTCGTGATGTCATAACCATGTACTCCTGTTTGATATCCGTCTACTGCTTGTTCTTTTACTTCATACTTGTATGCTACTCCGTTTGCATCGTATGCTTGTAGGTTTTCAAATGTGTACTTCCAATTTGTTGCTTTGCTTACTTCTTTTGTGTCTACTACTTTACCATTTTGTAGTAAATCTACTTTAATCATTGTTGGACGATTTTTCGCATTATCGTCTTTCCATGTTTTCGTTCCTTCTACTTTCGTCTTGCTTACTTTTGTATTCGTAATGTCATATCCTTTGACTGCGGATTGATATCCGTCTACTGGTTGTTCTTTTACTTCATACTTATATGCCTTACCTTCGGTATCGTATGCCACTAAATCTGTAAACGCATATTTCCATTCGCTTGCTGCACTTACTTCTTTTGTATCGATTACCTTGCCATTCTGTAGTAGGTCGACTTTGATTGTTTCTGGACGCCCTTCACCGTTTCCGTCCTTCCATACCTTCGTTCCTTCTACTTTTGTTTGACCAACCTTTGTATTCGTGATGTCATTACCGTTTACTTCTGTTTGATATCCGTCTACTGCTTGTTCTTTCACTTCATACTTGTATGCCTTACCTTCGGCATCATATGCCGCTAAATCTTTGAATTCATATTTCCAACCTTTTTCCGCTGTTACTTCTTGCGTTGCGATTACTTGGCCATTTTGTAGTAAGTCTACTTTAATCATCGTCGGACGATTTTTCGCATTATCATCCTTCCACGTTTTCGTTCCTTCTACTTTTGTTTTGCCTACTTTTGTATTCGTGATGTCATTACCGTTTACTTCCGATTGATATCCGTCTACTGCTTGTTCTTTCACTTTATACTCGTAAGCTACTCCGTTTGCATCGTATGCTTGTAGGTTTTCAAATGTGTACTTCCAATTTGTTACTTCTGTTACTTCTTTTGTGTCTACTACTTTACCATTTTGTAGTAAGTCTACTTTAATCATCGTCGGACGATCTGTTGCATTGTTATCGTTCCAAGTCTTTGTTCCTTCTACTTTCGTTTCGCCTACTTTTGTATTTGTGATGTCATTACCTTTGACTTCCGATTTATATCCATCTACTGCTTGTTCTTTCACTTTATACTCGTAAGCTACTCCGTTTGCATCGTATGCTTGTAGGTTTTCAAATGTGTACTTCCAATTTGTTGCTTCTGTTACTTCTTTTGTGTCTACTACTTTACCGTTTTGTAGTAAATCTACTTTAATCATCGTCGGACGATCTGTTGCGTTGTTATCGTTCCAAGTCTTTGTTCCTTCTACTTTCGTTTCGCCTACTTTTGTATTCGTGATGTCATAACTGCTTACGCTAGATTTATATCCCGCAATCGGTTGTTCTTTCACTTCATACTGATAAGCTACTCCACTCGCATCGTATGCTTCTAAATCTGCAAATATATATTTCCAACCCATTACTGCTAGTACATCTTGTGTTTTGATTACGTTACCGTTTTGTAGTAAGTCTACTTTGATCATTGCCGGACGGTCTATTGCATTTCCGTCTTTCCACGTCTTTGTTCCTTCTACTGTCAATTTTGCTACTTTTGTGTTTGTAATGTTGTAGCCATTTACTTCCGATTTATATCCCGCTACTGGATGCTCTTTTACTGTGTACGTATAAGGAACACCATTTGCATCATATCGTGCTAAGTCTGCAAATGTATAATTCCAACTGGTTGCTTCTGTTACATCTTGTGTTTGAATTACATTGCCATTTTGCAATAAGTCTACTTTGATTGTTGTTGGTCGATCTGATGCATTGTTGTCATTCCAAGTTTTCGTTCCTGCTACTGTTGTTTTTGCATCTTTTGTATTCGTAATGTCATATCCTTTTACTTCGGATTGATATCCATCTACTGCTTGTTCTTTCACTTCATACTTGTACGCTTTTCCTTCGGCATCATATGCCGCTAAATCTTTGAATTCATACTTCCAACCGCTTGCTTCTGTTACTTCTTGCGTTGCGATTACTTTATCGTTTTGTAGTAAGTCTACTTTGATTGTTTTCGGACGATCCGGTGAATTGTTATCCTTCCACGTTTTCGTTCCTTCTACTTTTGTTTGACCTACTTTTGTATTTGTAATGTCATAACCTTTTACTTCGTATTGATATCCGTCTACTGCTTGTTCTTTCACTTCATACTTGTTTGCCTTACCTTCGGCATCGTATGCCGCTAAATCTTTGAATTCATATTTCCAACCTGTTGCTTCTGTTACTTCTTGTGTTGCGATTACTTGGCCATTTTGTAGTAAGTCTACTTTAATCATCGTCGGACGATCTTTCGCATTATCATCCTTCCACGTTTTCGTTCCTTCTACTTTCGTCTTGCCTACTTTTGTATTCGTGATGTCATAACCTTTTACTTCTGTTTGATATCCATCTACTGCTTGTTCTTTCACTTCATACTTATATGCCTTACCTTCGGCATCATATGCCGCTAAATCTTTGAACTCATACTTCCAACCGCTTGCTTCTGTTACTTCTTGCGTTGCGATTACTTGGCCATTTTGTAGTAAGTCTACTTTAATCATATTCGGACGATTTTCCGCATTTCCGTCCTTCCATGTTTTCGTTCCTTCTACTTTGGTTGTTTGTACCACTTTTGTATTTGTAATGTCATAACCATTTACTTCTGTTGTGTATCCATCTATCGGTTGTTCTTTTACTTCATACTTGTACGCCACTCCATTTGCATCATAGACTGCTAGGTTGTCAAATTTGTATTTCCAACCATCTGCCGCTGTTACTTCTTTTGTGTCTACTATTTTCTCATTTTGTAGTAATTCTACTTTGATTGAACTTGGACGATCTTTCTCGTTATCGCCTTTCCACATCTTCGTTCCTGAAACAGATGTAGTTTTCACTTTATTTGGAATATCCAGTTCGACTCCATTTTCATCATCTGATTTTATTTCAAACTCTACTTTTTTCTGAGGATCGAAATCAATATAGTCTGGAGCTGAAACCTCTTGTACATAATATTTACCTGGTGATAATTGAGGAGTTTCAACTATCCCTTTTTCATTTGTTTTATATTCGCCCCCAACTTGTTCACCAGACTCTTTATACAACTTAAACGAAACATTCGGGATTACTTTTTCTTTATTTCCTTCAATATGTTTAACAATTTTCAGCTTTCCTTTTGGAACCTTGTTACCGGTAGCACCACCGCTAGCTTCCATATTTTCGACTGGGTAACTGCCCGATTCATTAACTGGCTCTTTGTTCCAAACTTGGTAATCAATCGTATAATCATTCTTAAAAAACTCTTGCTTCTTCCCTGCTTCCGTTATAGTAGAGCTATAACCAATCGAAAAGGCGGCAAGACGTGCTTTATCCTTATTAAGCACAACTTTAAATGATCTGTCACCAGTAAAGGTAATCGTTCCGTAACCTTGCTTTTCAAACTCTTGTAGCGTTAAATATCGATTACCTAGGTAATTATCTACACTTATATAGAAACTATCCTTATTAAGTGTTTGACCTTCCTGTAAATTATCAGTCACAACAATATCACGACTTAACTCTTCTTTATTTAAATTTATATTCAAGAACCAACGTACTTCATTGTCCTTACCTGAGTTCATATCACCAGTTTTATAAAAAAACGGTGGCTTTCCAGGATCTGTGCCACCACCACTACTTGGACCGGTAATTGTTACAGACTGCTTATCTACAGTTGTACCGAAATTAGTTTCAATCTCTTTCTTTTGATCCGTTCCTACATTAGTAGCTTCCACGAAAAAGTTTAAATACCCTTGAATATTTTCATATGTATCCACTTTATCATTAAATGTACATACCACAGTACCTGCTGTAACTTTACAAGTACCATAGTCATTTAATGGAAACTCTCTATCTAATCCTTTTAATTCTGGAGGCAGTGTTAATGTTAGTGTGTCTCCAGGCTTCAGCCTAAGTCCATCTTTTTCACTGAAGTTTACAGTTACTTTAGTCCTTTCTGTGGTACTTAGATTTGTTTTACCAATCTGAAAACTATCCACAAGTCCTGCTGTGTTTAGCTCTTGTGCATTTGCTACTATAGGTAAAAGACTTTGACCTATAGTAAACATAAAAATCATTATAATCGAAAAAATCGAAGTAACTCTTTTTAAATACATATTTTATGTTATCCTCCTATAAAATTAAAAATAGATAGATCCTGGTACAAGCATACTATGACAAAGATTCTACTATTCAATGTCATTAAGCCACTTTACTAAAACTTGTTTGACAGCTATTATCATCTTTTTCTCTTTTTCAATCCTTCTACTACTTAAAAAATTGCAGTTTGACTTTTATATAGATTCATCTAATTTCTCCGACATTTTATTTATCGTATATACTGTTTAACAAAAACAGATACAGGACAAATTTTGATAAAGGAATTCAAATTACAAATACCCATGAACGAACAAACAACTTCAAAGTCAGAAGAAGACCACTCAACAAGCACTCACGATAAAACTCATGACGGTCATTGTCTTATTATGCTGTAGAGTTTCCGAAATTTCTCCATACCAACGCAAACGTTTGCTCTATAAATGCAAAAATTTCATTGTCGACAAGTATGGAAGAGCTACTTCACAGTAAATATGCATTTGGTCAACTTCCTTACTTATCCTCATAAAGAATAACAAGAAGTACAATCTATAATCGAATTTAGCATATCAGCCGAAGAAGGTTACGACTGTGAAACATGCTAGGATACTCGTATTCTAAAAGATGTTATTGAAGATGCATTTTCTGCCATTATAAGTTGAGGTGAAATTGGCCATATGTTAAAACGTTTTGTGTTTAGTTACACAGCCGACCTACACACCGAAACAAGTAGAACAAGAATCGTTCCACCGCCAGCATTATATAATTAAAAACGCTCTGGATGAAGTATTGTTTGCCTATGCAAGATGAAAGTCATATTCTCCAAATTTGAATACAGTGGACCGAATTTGGGGGTAACTAAAAAAGAGTATGATTGTCAACTGATTTCATGTAAATCGTATAGAAATACGAAATTCAGCCTTTTCATTTTTGGAGTATATAAATGAGTGTCGAGAAAAAAACCTTTTCCTAATGGGTTCCATGGCTATGTCGAAGAATTAAAATGAGCTTATATATGATGATAATATCAAAACCGAGAAATTTATATCCTTTCATTATTTTTTATCAAATCATGAAACCTTTAATTGTACTATATGTACTATTTTAAACATACCACCCCTAGTTTCTTGACTAAGTTGGAAGTTTTCAAGATTAATTACTAATTGTTTAAATACTTGGTTAGATGAATTGTTCTTTTAGTATTTGGCATAGCTGTAACAATGTTTTTTACAACAATCACACCATTTTCTAGTAACATTCCACCAACTAATAATACATATATGGATTTTTGATAATCTTACCCCCAACAGTCTATTATTCTAGAATCGTTCCTAAAAATCAATAGTTAATTGGTATTTTACTATTTTCACTCCATCACCATAACATATATTTGTCACATGTATTTAGATTAGAAAATTGGCACAGAAAAAGAGATAGCTTTGCCATCTCTTTTTCTGTTTCAACTTCCCCTTATCAAGCCACACGACTTTTCGGTGCTCTTCTTTCTTTGACTTCTGATCAGTCTATAGACTGATCAGAAGTTTATATATCAACTTGTATATCAATTCTAAACAAAAATAGACATCTTTTCTTTATTACATTTTTTCTGGTGCAGATACTCCTACGATTGCTAATGCATTTTGAAGTGTCGTGCGTACTGCTTTCATTAATTCGTAACGAGCTTTACTTAATTCTAAGTTATCTTGGTTTAATACTTTTTCTGCATTGTAGAAGCTGTGTAATGCTGCAGCTAATTCAAATGCATAGCTTGTAATGCGGTGTGGCAGACGTTTTTGCGCTGCATCCGCAACTACAGCTGGGAATTCACCAAGTTTTTTCAGTAACTCTACTTCTTTCTCAGAAGTAACAAGTTTGTAATTTACGTCTCCGCCTGTAGCTAATCCTAACTCTTCACCTTGACGAAGGATACTGCATACACGAGCATGTGCATATTGTGCATAGTATACTGGGTTTTCATTAGATTTTGATACAGCTAAGTCCATATCGAAGTCTAAATGAGAATCACCGCTACGCATTGCGAAGAAGTATCGCATTGCGTCCACGCCTACTTCTTCCATAAGCTCACGAAGTGTAACTGCTTTACCTGTACGCTTACTCATTTTCATTTTTTCACCATTTTGGTACAGTTGTACCATTTGGATGATTTCTACTTCAAGTGTTTCTTTATCGTAACCTAGTGCTTGAATAGCAGCTTTCATACGAGGAATGTAACCGTGGTGGTCAGCACCCCAAATGTTGATTAGCTTATCGAAACCACGCTCTAATTTATCACGGTGATAAGCGATATCTGGCGTTAAGTATGTGTAAGAACCGTCATTTTTAATTAATACACGGTTTTTGTCGTCACCGTAAGTCATTGAACGGAACCAAGTTGCTCCGCCTTCTTCAAAGATTTCGTCACGCTGTTTTAATACAGCAAGAGCCTGATCAATTTTTCCGTTTTTGTATAATGATGTTTCTGAGAACCACACATCGAAGTTAACACGGAAGCTTGCTAAATCTTTTTGAAGTTTTGCTAACTCATATTTTAAACCGTATGAACGATAGAATTCATAGCTTTCTTCTGCATCAGCTTTTGCATAACGATCGCCAAACTCTTCAGCTAAGCGTTTACCGATTCCAATGATGTCCGCACCATGGTAACCGTCTTCTGGCATTTCTTTCTCTAAACCTAAAGCTTGCATGTAACGAGCTTCAACAGAAAGAGCTAAGTTATGAATTTGGTTACCAGCATCATTAATGTAGTACTCACGAGATACATCATATCCTGCTTTTGCTAATACGTTACATAAAGTGTCACCTACTGCCGCACCACGCGCATGTCCTAAGTGAAGATCGCCTGTTGGATTCGCAGATACGAACTCAATTTGTACTTTTTCACCTTTACCAGTATTCGTTTCACCGTATGCTTCACCAGCGTTGACGATTGTTGGGATTAAGTCTGTTAAGTAGCTATTATCCATGTAGAAGTTAATGAAACCTGGACCAGCGATTTCAATTTTTTCAATAGAAGCTTTTGCTTTATCGAAGTTTGCAACTAAGTCTTCTGCAATCATACGAGGTGCTTTTTTCGCAACGCGTGCAAGTTGCATTGCCATATTTGTAGAGAAGTCACCATTTGTTTTATCTTTTGGAGATTCTAATACAACGTTTGGAATTTGTTCTTCTGTCGCTAGTTCTGCCTTTAATACAGCAGCTTGAATTTCTTCTTTAATCAATCCTTTTACTTGTTCTAAAGAATTCATTATTTTGCCTCCTTCAAATTAAGTGTAATTGTATATCTGCCAGCTTCTTGTTCACTTAGAAGCAATGCGTACGTTAAGAAGAGTTGTCCTTTTTTCTTTTCATCCGACCATTTAAAAAGAACGTTATCAGTTTTCGTTTGCAATGCAAACGTACCAAGTTCACTCGTATACGTACCAGTTGTCCATTCACCTTTCACATGCGTCTGACGCATAGAAATAGCACCTGAACGCATAATGAGAACTTGTTCATCTTGAATTTTAATAATTGTTTTCACTTCGCCTTGTTCGTTCGGCTCTTGGAATGTTATATATGTACCTTGACCTTTTACATAGTATTGACCATTTGCTTCAAAAGCAACGGTTTCCTTCCTCGCCCCTTCACGGATTTCTGTTACGAAATGAACGTGTACCGGCAAGCCTGCAAGTTGTTTCTTCACGTCTTGCACACCCTTCAAATGTTATAGATATTAAATACTACTTATAATAAATCACTTTTCCTATCATATCAAAAAAAGACTCTGTCTGTCTGCTGAAAAATCAGGAAAACTCCTTTTCAAAAAATAATTCACCTTCACTTTATTTCATATGTTAAAATATTTTTTAAATCTAAATATTCTTTCATTTAAAGGGGTGAATTTGGTGCTACCAACAAAATTAAAAAAAGGTGATGAAATAAGGGTTATTTCACCATCTTGTAGTTTAAGTATTGTCTCAAATGAAAACAGAGACCTTGCTATAAAAAGATTAACCGACATAGGCTTTCAAGTTACATTCTCAAAATATGCTGATGAGATAGATCGATTCGCTTCCTCTTCTATTTCTTCACGAGTTCAAGACCTCCACGAAGCATTTAGAGATCCTAATGTAAAAGCTATTTTGACGACACTTGGCGGATACAACTCTAATGGTTAATTGAAACATCTCGATTATGATTTAATTCGAGAAAATCCGAAAATTTTCTGCGGTTATTCTGATATTACCGCTTTAAGTAACGCGATTTATGCTAAAACAGGCTTAGTTACATATTCAGGTCCTCACTTCTCTTCATTTGGAATGGAGAAAGGGCTCGATTATACGACCGATTACTTTTTAAAGTGCTTAACTTCTCATGAACCTATTGAAATACTACCAGCTGAAACTTGGAGCGATGACTCTTGGTATATGGATCAAGAAAATCGAGAATTTATTAAAAATGAAGGATATGTTTCAATTCAAGAAGGGGAAGCGATGGGAGATATTATTGGTGGCAATATGAGTACATTTAATTTACTGCAAGGTACACCATATATGCCAAGCTTACAGGGCAAAATTTTATTTCTTGAAGAGGATAGTTTAACAGGAAAATCTACCCTAAAAACTTTTGATCGATATTTACATTCTCTTATGCAGCAACCTGACTTTGAACATGTAAAAGGCATTCTTATAGGACGAATGCAAAAAGGAGCAGAATGTATGATAGAGGACATTCAAGAAATGATTGCTTCAAAGCCTGAACTTGCTCATATCCCTATTATTGCGAATGCCAGTTTCGGACATACAACTCCAATCTTTACTTTCCCAATTGGCGGAAGGGCAAAAATCATTTCTAATAAAGAAAGTTCAGCTATCACCATTTTAACGCACTAAAAAAGGAGCGAACGATTCGCTCCTTTTATGGTTTTTCTATTTTTTGCAACGCTTTTTGCGGGATTGATTCTTTCGAGATTTCAGCCCATCCTTTTCCCTGCATACCTTTTGCATAAATTTTTATAAAAGCACCCGTATGCAATTCACGGTTCACCATTCTTTTAATAACTTGTAACTTTCCATCTTCTGTATACCCTTTAAATGTATACAAATATTCATCGTCTTTTTTCTCACTTTTATCTATAACAGCATAATAATCTTGTATTTCTTTATTTGAAAAGAAGTTGTCTACAAAAGCATGCACACCTTCTGTTTTCGTGTTTAAATAATATGCTGTTCCACCTAAAATAATGGCGAACACAGCTAAAACTTTAATTACCAATTTCATAAATGCGCCTCCTGTTTGCACTGCTTTCTCACTAGCCGTATGTCTATACCTGTATTATACGAAAAAAGGCATACTATACTCTATCGAAATGCCTTACACTTTCCTTACATTATTGTAAGAGTTTTTCACCTTACAGCGATTTCCCAATAAAAAATTTTTCCGTTTAACAAACTTTTATATTATTATTGAATGATACAAATTTTTATTACAAAAATCAAAGGAGACAATTTTCAAATGGCTATCTTGCAAGGTTTAGCACTATTACTTGTTGTACTTTGTCTATTTACACTTTTCAGTTACCGTGCGCCTTACGGAATGAAAGCAATGGGCGCTTTAGCTAATGCAGCAATCGCAAGTTTTCTTATTGAAGCATTTCACCGTTATATTGGTGGAGAAATGTTTCATAATGACTTTTTACAATCAGTAGGAGTAGCTTCTGGTAGCATGAGCGGTGTCGCAGCGGCAATTTTAGTCGCATTAGCAATCGGTGTCTCACCCGTATACGCTGTTTTAATCGGTATCGCTACTAGCGGATTCGGTATTTTACCAGGATTTTTCGCTGGATACGTTTGTGCCTTCGTCGTGAAGTTTCTCGAAAAGAAATTACCAGCTGGTGTAGAGTTTTTAGCAATCCTATTTATCGCTGCACCAATTTCACGCGGAATGGCCATGCTTATGGATCCACTCGTTAACGCAACACTTGGTAAAATCGGTTCTATGATTTCAGTTGCAACTACAGAAAGTCCTATCATTATGGGTATTATGCTTGGTGGATTAATAACAGTTATTTCTACATCTCCATTAAGTTCTATGGCACTAACTGCAATGCTTGGATTAACTGGTTTACCAATGGCAATTGGTAGTCTTGCCGTAGCAGCTTCTGCCCCAATGAACTTCATTTTCTTTAAACGACTAAAAATCTGTTCAAAGAAAGATACAATCGCCGTGGCAATCGAGCCGTTAACACAGGCCGATGTTGTCTCAGCAAATCCAATTCCTATCTATATGACAAACTTTGTTGGCGGTGCGCTTGCCGGTATTATTACGTCGCTGTTCCAGCTCGTTAATAATGCACCAGGGACAGCATCACCAATTCCAGGACTTCTCGTACTGTTCGGATTTAATGATGTAATAAAAGTAACGATTGCTGCCGTATTATGTGGAATCGTTACCACTATTGTTGGATACGTCGGTTCCATTGTGTTCCGCAAATATCCAATCCGTTCTGCTGATGAAATTCGCGGAATTACTTCGGAAGAGAAAGTTGCGTAAAGAAAGGGAGCTATTCTCATCGTTTGAGAATAGCTCTTTTTTATGTCGCATGACGGTAAGTGAAATTATATTGAACACAACTCCGCATATATCGACTTAACTACTAAATAAGACAATAATAACCTACCTATTAATAAAAGAAGCCGGCTCAAAACACTTTTTGAGTCGGCTTCACTTTTACTTTATCCAGCTACAGCGGCTAGAATGATCGGTGGCTTCGCTTCTTCCTTCGAGACAAAAAACGCCTCTACGTCTGAAGCTCCATCCCCCTCACATTCTGAGCGAGCCGCTTGCGCTTTTATTTTATCCAGCTACAGCGACTAGAATGATTGGTGGCTTCGCTTCTTCCTTCGAGGCAAAAAACGCCTCTACGTCTGAAGCTCCATCCCCCTCACATTCTGAGCGAGCCGCTTGCGCTTTTATTTTATCCAGCTACAGCAGCTAGAATCTCCGGCCATTTCACACTCTCGTTCGAAGCCAAAAGCGCTTCTCGGTCGAGCGTTCCAATGACCTGCGATTCTGAGCGAGCTGCCTACGCTTTTATTTAACCCAACCGAGCAGCATTTCCCGCACGAATTTGCTTGCTGCGATTGGTGTTTGATCACTATGATCGTAGACTGGAGCTACTTCTACTAAGTCTGCTCCGACTACTTTTATATTTGAATTTGCAATTGCTACGATGGACTCTAATAGTTCTTTAGATGTGATACCTCCAGCTTCTAATGTTCCTGTTCCAGGAGCGTGAGCTGGGTCTAATACGTCGATGTCAATTGTGACATAGACTGGGCGTCCTGCAAGTTTCGGTAATACTTCCTTTAACGGTTCTAATACGTCAAATTTATATAAGTTCATACCTACTTCTTTTGCCCATTCGAATTCTTCCTTCATTCCAGAACGAATACCGAAAGAATATACGTTTTCCGGACCAATTAAATCGCACACTTTACGAATTGGTGTAGAGTGGGATAAAGGCTCTCCCTCATATGACTCACGTAAGTCAGTATGAGCATCCATATGGATGATTGCTAAATCCGGATATTTTTTTGCCATTGCCTTAAAAATTGGCCAAGACACTAAGTGCTCTCCGCCGAGACCTAGTGGAAACTTACCGGCATCTAATAGTTTTGTTACATATTCTTCAATCATGTCTATGCTGCGCTGTGGATTCCCAAATGGTAATGGGATATCACCCGCATCAAAATATTTTACCTCTTCTAGTTCACGATCTAAATACGGACTATATTCTTCAAGACCGATTGATACTTCACGAATACGTGCAGGGCCAAAGCGAGATCCTGGACGGAAACTTACTGTCCAATCCATAGGCATCCCGTAAATAACTGCCTCTGACTCTTCAAAACTTGGATGACTTTTAATAAATACTTTACCTGAATAAGCTTCATCAAAACGCATATTCTTTTCCTCCTTATGTGGAACTTAAGGTATCCCAACCTTTCACTATTTCTCAAATTTGGAGCGCATTGCTCCTCTTTCTCGATTTACCTGGGCCTTCTTGTTATCACAAGAAGACTACTTCATTTGTAGCAGTGTAAGTAACTAGCATGTTCAAGCCTTCTAGACAAACACCTTAAATGAGTTACTTACACTTTATTTATTTCAATTTAACGCTCTTACTTAATTAAATCGCCAACAAATTTCGGTAATGCGAATGCTGCATTGTGTAATTCTTTTGTGTAATATTTCGTTTCGATTTCATGGAAACGCTCTTCACTTACTTCTAATGGATCATGTTTTTTAGATCCGATTGTGAACGTCCAAAGTCCACTTGGATACGTCGGAATGTTTGCTGTGTATAGACGAGTAATTGGGAAAATCTCTTTTACGTCTTTAAACACAGTTGTAATTAGTTCTGGTGTAAACCAAGGGTTGTCCGTTTGAGCAACGAAAATACCATCTTCTTTTAACGCTTTAGAAATTCCAGCGTAGAAGCCTTTTGTAAATAGGTTTACTGCTGGGCCTACTGGCTCAGTAGAATCTACCATAATTACGTCATATTCATTTTCGCTTTCTGCGATGTGTAGGAAACCGTCTCCTACTTTTACTTCTACACGCTCATCATCTAATGCGCCTGCAATTGATGGTAAGTATTGTTTAGAGTACTCAATTACTTTTCCATCAATTTCAACAAGAGTTGCTTTCTTTACGCTTGGGTGTTTTAATACTTCACGAATAACACCACCATCGCCACCACCTACTACTAATACGTTTTCAGGGTTTGGATGTGTAAATAAAGGTACGTGCGCTACCATTTCATGATAAACGAACTCGTCCTTTTCTGTTGTCATAACCATGCCATCTAAAATAAGCATGTTTCCGAACTCTTCCGTTTCAACCATATCAAGTTTTTGAAATTCTGTTTGCTCCGTATGTAATGTGCGGTTAATACGCGCCGTAATTCCAAAATGCTTTGTTTGTTTTTCAGTGAACCATAGTTCCATCGTACAATCACGCCTTTCAATGCAAATTTATAATAGGGACATCATTAATGTCCCCTAACAAAAATAAAACAAAACATCCAAAAAGTATAGTTAAAAGTACAAAAATACCGAAAATATATTTTAGTCAGAGGGTTCTAACATATATGTGAAAAGGGATTGCTCTGTAATAGGAAAGAAAACCCTTTCTTAAGAAAGGGTTTTTGTCTCTATTTCTACCGGTTTACGAATCGGAATTAAGATCATTACGCAACCAACTAACACAACAATTCCACCGACTAAAAACGGACTTTGTGGTGAAACTGTATGACCGATGACTCCTGATAAAATTGGAGCAATCGCGCCCCCTAACCAACGAACGAAGTTATAAACACCTGATGTAACAGATCTTTCATAAGGTGAAATATCCATTACATAACTTGTAAATAACGCGTTATTTAAGCCTGATGCTAATCCTGATAGAACGATTAACACGATTTGTAACCACATAATTTTAACGAAGAATAGTGCAATTAAGAAAATCGCAAATACGAGTAAACTACCTTTTAACAATGCTTTTGGTTCATATTTACCTTCTAGCTTATGCGCTAAAATTGCTGATCCGTAAGCTAATGCTAATCCCCATCCGCAAAATACAAATCCTAATTGAATAGCAGATAAATGCATAATAAGTGGCGAATATGCTAACACGACGAAAAATCCGTAGTAATATAACATCCCGGAAATGGCACCTTGCATAAACGGTTTATACTTCACCAGGTTAAGTAATTCTCCTACGCCTGCCGCTTTACGCTTCACTTTTCGCTCCGGCTCTTTTACAAAAAAGAAAACTAAAATAAATGCTAAAGAAATTAAAATACTCGTCGCAAAAAATGGGTAACGCCAAGAATGTCCACCTAATATACCGCCTAACAATGGGCCACCTGCCATCCCTAAACCGATAGCTGCTTCATATAATCCTACTGCTTCATGAACTTCTTTACTTAATGCAATTAATAATGTCATCGCCGTTGCGAAGAACATCGCATTTCCTAATCCCCACCCCGCGCGGAAAAGAGATAATTGAGCAATCGTTTGCGATATACCACATATAAATGCAAATACAGTTACAATCGCAAGACCGATCGTCATCATTCGTTTATCACCAAATCTTGATGCAAATATTCCAGCTGGTAACATCATAATTGCCATCGTTAAAATATAAGCTGTAAATAACATCTCGACTTGCCAATGCGAAGCACCAATTTGTTCAGCAATACTTGGTAAAATTGGGTCGACTACTCCTATACCTGAAAAGGCAAGGAAGGTAGCCACCACTGTAATCAATCTCCCTAATTTTTGTTTGCTCTCCATTTTGATTACTCTCCTTTTGTATTCTCTAAAAATGTAACTGCACGGCTTAAACTATCCTCTAGCTCTGCCTTAACACGCTGCATTTGCTCCATTTTTTCGTCTAACGTTTGCACTTGTTTTTCAAGCATCTCTTTAATTTCTTGAATCACTTCACGGTCACGCGGATTCTCACTATTTCTTCTTTGTTCCATTCTTTCTTTTAACGATAAGAAATGTTGCATTTCTTGAAGCGTAATTCCTAGTACTTCTTTCGCTTCCACAATCCTTTTAATTCTCGCAATGTCCTCGTCTGTATACAGGCGAATATTCCCTTCACTGCGTTCTGGGGGATGAATTAAACCAATTTCCTCATAATAACGAAGTGTACGCTTTGTTAAACCAACTTGCTTTGTTACTTCATCGATTTTATACATGTGTATTCCTCCCTTCATCGATTATTACATTTTACGTTAACGTTAACTTTTGTGCAACTGTTATACTTTTGTAAATGTTTGTCATATGAATTGTATTTTTCTCAAAGCAGTTTCATAATAAAAGAAAAGAGATGATAAGGAGATTTCCACATGAATAAACCACTTATTTTCGCTCATCGCGGGGTAAAAGGAACACACCCAGAAAATACGATGATTGCCTTCCAAGAGGCTGAACGCATTAGTGCTCACGGAATTGAACTTGATGTTCATCTATCAAAAGATGGTGAACTAGTTGTTATTCATGATGAAACGGTGGACCGCACAACAAATGGCGTGGGACTTGTTTCTGAGAAAACTGTAGAGGAATTACAAGCTTTAGATGCTGGTAGCCATAAAGATCCTTCTTTTCATGAGGCGAAAATCCCAACATTACGAGAAGTATTTATTTGGCTCTCTACAACAAATTTACAACTTAACATTGAATTAAAAACAGATGTTCTTCATTATCCAAATATTGAAGAAAAAGTTGTTGCTCTTGTTCGTGAATATCATCTATCCAATCAAATTGTATTTTCATCATTTAACCACGATTCCGTTTCATTATTAGCAGAAATTGCTCCAGAAATTCCAAGAGCGATTTTGTACGATACACCACTTGCAGATCCTATTGCTGAAGCAAAAAGGCGCGAGGCGACTGGATTACATCCAAACTTTCAATTATTAACGAAAGAGTTTGTCCAATTAGCACAGGGGCAAGGATACGTTTTTCGTCCTTACACTATTAATGAATATAAAGATTTACAAACTATGATTGACTATGGTGTAGATGTCATCATTACCGATTGGCCAGCACGTGCCTTTGAGCTCCTTTCTTAATTGAAGGGGCTTTTTTGTTTTCAAAATTTCATTGTTTAAAATAAACGAAAACCCTCAATACTAATACAATAATGCTTGTATTAATGAGGGGCTGAAAAAGATGGATCAAACTATGAATCCAAAACTTAAAAAATATAAACGTCTTTTCTTCACCGTAATGTTTTCTTGTGTTCTTTTTTTCGTTTTTTCCTTTTTTATTATCATTATAGCTGCAAAAATTATGGGGCCTCCCCCTGTTGCAGTGCCGCAAACGAGTGTCTTTTACGCTAATGATGACACTGTTATAGGACAAAGTAATGAAACACAAAAGCGCTATAATGTATCTCTTGATGAAATTTCTCCTTATGTAAAAGAGGCAACACTATCTATTGAAGATCAACGATTCTACAAACATCATGGATTTGATATAAAGCGCATTGTTGGTGCCATTGTTGCCGATTTAAAAGCAATGGCAAAAGTACAAGGTGCTAGTACTATTACACAACAGTATGCTCGTAACCTATACTTAGATCATGATAAAACGTGGAAGCGTAAACTATTAGAGGCAATGTATACCGTTCGCCTTGAAGTGAACTATAATAAAAATCATATTTTAGAAGGATATTTAAATACAATTTATTACGGGCATGGTGCTTACGGAATCGAAGCTGCTTCTCGCCTGTATTTCGATAAAACTGCAAAAGAATTAACATTAGCAGAAGCTAGTATGCTCGCAGGCATTCCGAAAGGACCTAGCTTTTACTCTCCCTTTTTAAAAGAGGAGCGTGCTAAAGGGCGTCAATCTCTCATACTAGATGAAATGGTAGAACAAGGTTATATTACAAAACAGCAAGCTGCCTCGGCAAAAAAGGAACCGCTAACTTTCGCCTCATTAGATACGAAAAAAGTGGCAGAGGTCGCACCTTATTTCCAAGATGCTGTACAAGCTTCTCTTCTTCGGGATATCGGATTAGATGAGCAAGCCTTACAGCGAGGTGGCTTACGTATTTATACAACGCTAGACCCTAAATTACAATCTGTAGCAGAGCAAGCTGTAAAAAATCATATACCTGAAACAACAAACATCCAAACTGCCCTCGTCTCTATGAATCCAAAAACGGGTGAAGTGGCTGCCCTTGTTGGTGGAACTGATTATAATACGAGTCAATTTAACAGAGCTACACAAGCCGCTCGTCAGCCCGGCTCTACATTTAAGCCATTCCTATATTACGCAGCCTTAGAACGAGGATTCACCCCTGCTACGCGCTTAAAAAGCGAATACACTGTATTCACTTTAGGTGACGGTGTTTCCAAATATAAACCGAAAAATTATAAAAACTATTATGCAGACGACTTTGTGACAATGGCACAAGCACTCGCTGTTTCTGATAACGTATATGCTGTGAAGACAAATCTATTTTTAGGCGAAGACATTCTTACAAAAACAGCGAAGCAATTCGGTATTACTAGCGCATTAAAAGATGTTCCGTCTCTTGCTCTCGGCACATCTCCTGTAAAACCAATTGAAATGGTCAATGCTTATAGCATGTTTGCAAACGGCGGGAAAGAAGTAAAACCAATCTTTATAAGGCGCATCGTTGATCATGAAGGAAATATGCTATACGACGCTCATTTAGAAAGTAAACAAGTTCTAGATAAAAGCAAAGCCTTTGTGATGGAAGAAATGATGGCAGGTATGTTTAATAAAAAACTAAGCAGTTATGCCGCTGTGACCGGTCAATCGATGTTATCAAAACTATCAAGAACATATGCTGGAAAGTCTGGTTCTACAGAAACTGATAGTTGGATGATTGGATTTACCCCGCAGCTCGTAACAGGGGTTTGGATTGGATACGATCAACCTAAATCCATTTCAAACGTAGCAGAACAAGGATACGCAAAAAAAATATGGACCGATACAATGGAAAAAGGATTAGATGGACAGCCTAAACAAGAGTTCAAACAACCAGCAGATGTTGTTGCAGTCGATGTTAATCCTGAAAACGGTAAGATTGCTACAAAAAATTGTCCCATTTCTGTGAAAATGTATTTCGCAAAAGGTACAGAGCCAACAGAGTATTGTATGGATCACGTTGATGATAAGGAAGAGTTCGAAAAGGTTAGTGAAGAGAAGAAAAAGGCGGGTTGGTGGAAAAAATATCTCCCGTGGTAAAAAAATAGCTGACGGAAATCCGTCAGCTATTTTTATTCGCCTAATAATGCGTGGCGCAATTCTTCACTAGATTCGTTCCAAATTGCTTCATTATGCTCTTTTAAGAATGTACCAAGTACTTTTTTAGATGATTCATCCATATGATCAATCATGATGTGACGCTTTAGTGATTTATCCATTTTATTTACATGCTCTGGAAGTGATTTATATCCGCGGCGAATTTCACGATCAACTGTCATTTCACAGGCTGTTGCACCTGCGTAATAAGCACCGTTTGGTGTTCTTTCAATTGTTACCCAAACAAGCCAAAACGGTTTTCCGTTTGGAACTTCATCTTTATTTGTTAAAAACTTAATTCCTTTTTCTACTGTACTACGCGCATGCATCGCACCGATATCAACGAACGCAGTTTTCTCTAATACATCAACAAATACAGGAGAAATATTTTCTAAACTTAATGCCCCAACGCCAAAACCACCATGTCCATCTGTTGAATCATTTTTCACGATATTAAAACCGATTTTTTTCTTTTTCTCTGTCATATGTAAACTCCTCCTCGCTTAATGATTAAAAAAGCCTGAAAATAGGCGCAATGATATTTTGTAAAAATACTAATACATATGGAATAACAACATTGAAAATAGGTTGAATTGTGTAATTGCTAAGCGGTGTAATAACAAGAATTAATAACGCAATTGATCCATACTTTTCATACTGTGTCATTTTCGCACGAATATTTGCTGGTGCTAAATCTTCCACAACGCGATAACCATCAAGTGGCGGGATTGGTAATAAATTAAATACAAGTAAAACAATATTAAGCATAATAAAAATTTGGAAAAATTGATCCAGCGTATCTGCTACTGCAAGTGGCATCGCATCTAACACACCAAACGTTATTAAGCTATACCAAATAATTAAACCAATTGCACTTAAGATAAGATTACTTATCGGTCCCGCAATAGAAACTAATATTCCCGCAAGACGCGGTCTTTTAAAGTTATACGGATTAACAGGTACTGGTCTTGCCCAACCGAATCCAAGAATTAGTACAGCAATCATACCGATAGGATCTAAATGAGCCATCGGTGATAATGTTAAACGTCCTTGCTTTTTCGCTGTATCGTCTCCAAATTTATATGCAACATACGCATGTGCAAATTCATGCACAGATAGCGCAATAATAATTGCCATTGCTACCAATGGAATTTGTTGCAATGGGTATCTAAATAACTGATCCATAACTCATCTCCTCTTCCATATGTCAAAAAAAGAAATTATTTGTTTTTCCGATTGTTCTTCCTCATAATCCGCTATAATAAGAGTGTAACTTACATAAAAGGAGCGATTATACATGCCATACGTAACAGTGAAAATGCTAGAAGGACGCACAGAAGAACAAAAGAAAGCTCTTGCTGAGAAAGTAACAGCAGCAGTAAGCGAAACAACTGGTGCTCCTGAAGAAAACATCGTTGTTTTCATCGAAGAAATGTCTAAAAACCATTATGCAGTTGGCGGAAAACGCTTAAGCGACAAATAATTTCAAGTTTTTTCATAAGAAGCAGCTCTTTGCTGCTTCTTATTTCTTTCCTTCTAACAACTCGATAATTCTCTCTTTATATTTTCCTTTTCTTCCATCTTCATAGATTAAATCATGCGGATAGAATAGCTTTTGATCCGTTCGCTTCTTACCTGTAATCGCCTCAACAATATCCGATTCACGCGAAAGCTCTCTAAGTTCCCCGTTCGGCATAAGAAGTAAGATTGGCAGACGCTCTTCTTCTTCTCCTGCGCGGTAAAAGTCATACGGTAAATCCGATGTTGAATCCACAACTAAGTAATACTCTGGATCGAGTCCAATCTTTTTAAATAAGCTACTTAGCTCCATCCAATTATCTAAACCGTGCTTATCTGTAAACTCTACATATTTAAATAGATTTCGATTCATAAAACGGCGGCATAAGTCACTTAAAATCGGATCTTCTTCGTCTTGCCATACTTGGAAGTAATAATACATTACGTTCTCGTCTAACTTTAAATAATCCTCTACTGTCACTTCTTCTTCAAATAAAGAATAGAAATGAACAGGATGATTTTTAAACGCATAATACTTCTCATGCAGTGATTTAGCTCGGTGTAAAATCTTCGTTAAAATTACTTCTGCACTACGTGTTACCGGATGAAAATATACTTGCCAATACATTTGATAACGGCTCATAATATAATGCTCTACAGCATGCATACCACTATTTTTAATGACAACTTGATTACCGTACGGGCGCATGACACGCAGTATACGTTCCATATCAAAGTTTCCATACTTTACACCAGTAAAATATGCATCTCTTAATAAATAATCCATACGATCGGCATCAATTTGGCTCGAAATCATACTAATCGCTAATTTATTAGTAGATGTTTTCGCAATTACATCTGCTACCTTTTGCGGGAAATCCTTATCCACACGGCTTAACACACGATTAATTTCCGTATCACCAACGATAATCTTTTGCGTAAATTTCTCATGATCTAACGAAAATACTTTTTCAAACGAGTGAGAAAATGGGCCGTGACCGACATCATGAAGTAATGACGCACATAAACATAACAATCTATCTTCAGCATTCCAGTTCGGTCTGCCATCAAACACATCATCAATCATACGACGAATAATTTCATATACACCTAACGAATGAGTAAAGCGACTATGCTCTGCACCGTGAAATGTAAAAAATGTCGTACCAAGCTGCTTAATACGGCGCAAGCGTTGAAATTCTTTCGTTCCGATTAAATCCCAAATAACGCGATCACGCACGTGTACATATTTATGTACTGGGTCTTTAAACACTTTTGTTTCGCTGAGTTTGTCGTTTAAATATACCACTTTCCGACATCCCCCTTTCTTTACTGCATTCTTACTATATATTATAAACGATATAGGAAACAGAAAGAAATGAAAGACTATATTAATTCCTGTTATATAAAGAAAAATCACCTTTACCAAAGCAAAGGTGATTTTTCTTTATATATTATTTTCCTAAAATGAACTCAGTAACTTCGTCTAGGATCATTTCTTTACCTAGTGGGAAGTATCCTTTGTTTACATCTTCATTACTGATTGTAAATACATGGTTGTTTTTAACAGCGTTCATATTTTTCCAAATTGATTCTTCTTGGAATTCTTTTAGACGCTGAGAACCGTCACCAGTTGTAAATACGAATAAGTAATCTGGGTTGTAATCAATTAAAGCTTCTTTTTGTATTTGTACTAACGGTTTATCAGTTGGTGTACCTTTAACTGCTGGTAATTTTAAATCACCAAAGATTACGCTACCGTAACCGTAGTCACCGTATACACGGAATGCATTTGGATATGCAGCCATTTTCATGAATGTTGCATCGCCAGTTTTAGCAACGATTTTATCATGTAATTTGCTTGCTTTTTCATCATACTTTTTGAACCATTCTTTTGTTTCTTTCTCTTTACCGAAGATTTGACCTACTTCTTCGAATTTTGGACGCCATTGGTCTAATGGAGTTTTTAACATAACTGTTGGTGCAATTTTAGATAATTGATCATAAATCTTTTCTTGACGATTGTTTACAATAATTAAATCTGGTTTTGCAGCAGCCACTGCTTCGATGTTAATTTTATCGCCCCACGCAGAACCAACCGGTTTTACATCTTTCAATTTCTTCTCAATATGTGAATCAATTTTTTCTTGTGTTGTATTTGCAGTAATAATCGGTTTCATACCGAAAATTAATAATTCTTCTGTTGAACCACTAAGGTCAGCAATTTTCTTTGGATTTGCAGGAATTTTAATTTCCCCTTTTGCGTGTTGTACAGTGCGCTCTTCAGTTTTCGCATCTGCTTTCTTTTCTTCTTCTTTGTTAGAACAAGCTGCAAATAGTACAGAAGTAACAACTAGTACCATTGCTAATAGTGCCATTTTAAAATTCTTCATATTCCGACTCCTTCTAGCTGTATTTCTCTTATAATTTGCATGTAACTATAAGAAACAAAACAACATTTAATTAATATATTTTTATTAATTGTTGTTTATAACCCGTTCTAACGGGCGTTCAACTTCCCATCCGTGGGTAAGAAGCTCAACGTCCATTAGAACTCCCCCTCTCACCTCTTTAAGAGGGGGAAATTCTATTAATTATGCTTTTTTACGCAATTGATTATTAATCATCGCTAAATCGTATGTTAAACAAATTGGTTTACAGTTTACTGGACATGGAACGATTTGCGCTTCAATCTCAAATACGTTACGAAGTGTTTCACTCGTCATAACTTCATCTGGCGTTCCTTGTTTCATTAACTTACCTGCTTTTAATGCAATCATATGATCAGAGAAACGAGAAGCATGATTTAAATCGTGAATAACCATAACAATCGTTCTGCCTTCTTCTTTGTTTAACTTCTTCAGTAAGTTTAATATCTCAAGTTGATGAGCCATATCTAAGTATGTTGTTGGTTCATCTAACACAAGTAAATCTGTTCCTTGTGCAAGAGCCATCGCAATCCATACACGTTGACGTTGACCACCTGATAAAGCTTCTGCTGGACGATTTGCGAATTCTGTCATCCCCGTCACTTCAAGTGCCCAATGAATGTAGCGATAATCCTCTTCTTTCAATGTTCCAAATCCTTTTTGATGAGGAAAACGTCCATATGAAACAAGTTCAAACACAGTAAGGCCTGTTGGCACTTCTGCAGTTTGTGGTAAAATCGCCATTTTCTTTGCGATTTCTTTCGTTGGCTGTTTCTCAATTGCTTTTCCATCAAGATAAACAGTACCTCGTTTTGCTTTCAAAATACGAGAAGCCGTTTTTAATAATGTGGATTTCCCACAACCATTTGGTCCAATAATCGTTGTAATTTGTCCTTCCGGAATTTCAACTGTTAATCCATCTATAATTAACCCTTCATTATACCCAACAGATACCGCATCAACTGCTAAAGTTGCCATACAAAAAGCCTCCCTTTATTTTGTCCTCATAAGTAAATATATGAAATATGGTGCGCCAATTACAGAAATAACAAGACCGACCGGTATTTCTGAAGTTGGTAACACACTTCTTGAAATTACATCTGCAAATAAAAGCAAGAACGTTCCTATTAATGCAGCCGTTGGTAACATAATTTGATGTTTACCACCAACGAGGCGTCTCGCTAAATGCGGAGCCATTAAACCGATAAAACCAATGCCTCCCGCCACCGCAACAGATGCACCAGCTAAACAAACTGCAATAAATAATAATTTACGTCTTTCCTTTTCTACGTTTACACCAAGGCCAACTGCTGTAGAGTCGCCTAAATTCATTACATTTAATATGTGCGCTTTACTAATGGCAAGTGGTAAGAAAATAATCATCCATGGGAGTACACTTAGTACGAACTTCCAATCTGTTCCCCATAAACTTCCTGCCAACCAAATCGTTGCAAAACGGAAGTCGTTAGATGTCATCTTCATAGAGAAAATTAAACTAACCGCACCAAATCCGGCTGCAACAGCGATACCAACAAGAATTAATCGAGTTGATGAAACACCGTCTTTCCATGCTAGTAAATAAATAATAATCGCTGCTAATATCGCACCAACTAGCGCGAAGAATGGAAGGATAAATACAGATAAAAATGTACCAGTTCCAACTTTTCCAAAGAAAAAGTAGACGAATACAACAACTGTTAATCCCGCTCCGGCGTTAATACCTATAATACCTGGATCAGCAAGTGGGTTTCGTGATAGCCCTTGCAAAATTGCACCTGACATAGCTAATGCAGAACCAACTAATATAGCAATAACCATACGCGGCATACGAAATTCAAATAAAATAACAGATTGATCTTCTGCACCCAATCCAACCAATGACTTTAATACATCTATTGGAGGAATTTTAAATGTTCCTGTATTTAAACTTATTAAAAATACACCAACAATTAATCCTACTAAAATCGTTAAAATAGAAACGTTCTTTTTTGTTAAGACGCTCGTCCTCACATCTTTCCTCTCCCTTCATTACGTGCTAAGTAGAGGAAGAATGGCACCCCAATTAGCGCTGTAATTGCTCCAATTGGCGTTTCAAATGGTGGATTAATAACGCGAGATAACATATCTGCACATTCAATTAGCAATCCACCTAAGACCGCAGAACATGGAATAACCCATCTATAATCTGAGCCTACAAGGAAACGAGTCATATGCGGAATTACAAGTCCAACAAATCCAACTGATCCTGCCATAGAAACCGCAGAACCTGTTAATACAAGAACAAGTACTGTTCCGATAAATTTAATTAATGTCGTATTCTGACCAAGTCCAATCGCAATTTCTTCACCAAAGCTTAAAATTGTGATATATCTCGACATCATAATTGCTATAATGAGACAAACAAGACCAATCGGTACTAACATATTAATACTTTGCCATTTCACTCCGGCAACACCGCCTGCATTCCACATACTTACCTCTTGGGCAAGGTTGAAATACAATGCAATTCCAGATGAAATTGCCCCTAATAAAGCACTAATTGCTGCACCTGCTAAAGCTAATTTTACAGGCGTTAATCCACCTGGTGAAGAAGACCCAATACCATATACAATGCTCGCTCCAAACGCAGCTCCAATAAAAGATGCGATAACAAACATTAAATAAGGTGAATTAGGGAAGAATGCATACATAATTGCAATTCCGAATACAGCACCATCTGTAATCCCCATTAACGATGGAGATGCAAGTGGATTTCGTGTCATACCTTGCATAATTGCACCTGATACCGCTAAAAAAGCACCTGCAACTACGCCCCCTATTGCTCTAGGCATGCGAAGTTCTTGAATTACGTTATGGTGCGTTATGGAACCATCAAACTGAAATACAGCTTGCCAAACGGTCTTTAAACTAATATCTGCTGCACCAAACGAAATAGAAACTGCCATACTTAAAGCTAACAAAATTGTGCCTGCTATTAAAATAATAGAAGCAACGAGCGGTCTGCTCTTAATCTCTTTAACATTCACATCTTGCTGTTCTATACTCCTTGCGCTCGCTTCCATCCCTCAACCATCCTAACCAACAACATATATTTAATAAAATGAAATTTATTCTCAAATAATAATAAAAAAATTAGGTGAATTGACCTTTTTCGTGATAATGATTATCAGAATCAGACACTTTCTATTCTACCTACCACGTCAAAAGACTGTCAACCATTATTTTGAAATACGAATTCATACAAAACGCTATCTTATGGACATAAAAAAAGAAGAGTAATCTGTTCACTCTTCTTTTTCTTACTTATTTAATTTTGCTTCAATTTTTACAATTAATTCGTCTTCTGTTGGAGCCGCAACTGGACGATTATTTACAAACGCGAATGATTTTTTACGACCAGGGCCACAGTAAGACTGACATGCAACCTCAATCGTTGCACATGAATCTACTTTTTTTAACTTCGGAATCAACGTTTTAACGTTCGTTGCCTGACAATCATCACACACACGAAATTCGTTTCCCATTATATATAACACTTCCTCTATTTTAAACTTTTCACAAGTACATTTAAAAATAAACACTAAATGGTATTTTACCGCTCTTTGAAGCTTGTTGCAAGTCTCCGGGCGTAGCTCTATTCCTATATAAAGCTACCTATTTTTTATATTTTCTCCTTCAAAAGCTTTCATCATTCATAGCCATATTTCTTCTCTTCATTGAAATCTACCATATTTTTAAAAGCTTTGTATAAAAGCTCATTTTTTTGCCCATTATAAAAATAGGAAGTTCATAAAAAGAAAGGGAGTTGAATCTATGAAAGTAAGACAAGATGCTTGGACAGACGAGGACGATTTATTACTTGCTGAAACGGTGCTTCGCCATGTTCGAGAAGGAAGTACTCAATTAAATGCTTTTGAAGAAGTAGGAGATCAGTTAAATCGCACATCTGCTGCTTGTGGTTTCCGCTGGAATGCTGTTGTTCGCTATAGCTATGAACAAGCTCTTCAACTAGCAAAAAAACATCGTAAAGATAAAATGCGTGCTGCGGGCGGTGAACAGACAAAAAAACGTTTGCTTTACACACCACCAGCTTCAGCGGCGGCGATAACTGATTATGAAGAACACGTACCGTATGAAACAGCTGTTCAATATACAGAAGCTACTCCATATCAAAAGCCGACTGTCCCTGCTCCAAAAAGCTCAATAACAATGCAAGATGTTATTTACTTTTTACAAACAGTTGGATCTTCAAATATAAAAGTAACAGCTCTTGAAAACGAGAATACGAGATTGAAACAAGAAATTAAAACGCAAATCCTGCGAAATGAAGAACTAGAAAAGAAACTAGAAAAATTAGAACAACAATCTCATACTGTACAAGAGGATTACGAAACACTTATGAATATTATGAACCGTGCTCGTAAATTAGCAGTAATGGATGATGAGGAACGCTCACAAACATCTTTCCGCATGGATCGAAACGGTAACTTAGAAAAAATTGCAGAATAAAAAGGATGCATGCAATGCATCCTTTTTATTCTTTCACCTCTAAACTTCCCTTTATATATGAAAAAACCCCTTTCTACATTTTTTGCTATAATAGAGATTGTCATTTTAAAAATAAGGGGTTAGTTATATGAGCAATTCCCGTTCGATTTTATCTCAGCCAGAGTGGCGTATTGTAGATCAGTCTAGTTTAGGACCAACTTTCCATGCACTTCAGTCATTCGCAATGGATGACACGTTATGCACAAGTATTGGAAATGGTCTATCCGCTGCAACAATGCGCTCTTGGGTTCATCACAATACAATTGTTCTTGGCATTCAAGATTCACGCCTACCACATTTAGAAGAAGGTATTTCCTTTTTAAAAGAAAACGACTTCAATGTTATCGTTCGTAATTCTGGTGGACTTGCTGTCGTACTTGATGAAGGTGTTTTAAACGTATCACTTTTATTCCAAGAAACAGAAAAGGGTATCGATATCGACCTTGGATACGATACGATGTGGCATTTAATTAAGGAAATGTTAAAAGATTACGATGTTACTATCGAAGCAAAAGAAATTGTTGGTTCTTATTGTCCTGGTAGCTACGATTTGAGCATTCGCAATCAAAAATTTGCTGGTATTTCTCAGCGTCGTATTCGCGGAGGCGTTGCTGTACAAATTTACTTATGTGCGACAGGAAGCGGATCTGAGCGTGCCGCACTCGTTCGTGATTTTTACAACGTAGCAATTCAAGGCGAAGAAACAAGATTTACGTATCCCGAAATTGTACCGAGTACGATGGCTTCACTATCTGAATTACTTGGCGAAACAATTACAGTGCAAGATTTAATGATGCGCCTTTTAAAAACGTTGCAACAATTCACTCCAAAGTTAACATCATCTCAGCTAACAGTAGATGAAGTTCCTTTATATGAGACGAATTTACAACGTATTATTGACCGTAATAATAAGGCACTTGGTTTAGAAAAATAGAAACCAAAAAGACCACCCTCATTTCAAAAGAAATAGGATGGTCTTTTTTCATATTAATTCGTTATAGAATTAAAGTGCTTGAGCTGCTGTAATTAAAGCTAACTTGTACACTTCTTCTTCGTTACATCCACGAGACAGATCATTTACAGGCATATTTAAACCTTGTAAGATTGGTCCTACTGCTTCGAAGTTACCTAAGCGTTGAGCGATTTTGTAGCCGATATTACCAGCTTCTAAGCTTGGGAATACGAATACGTTAGCATCACCTTTAATTGTAGAACCTGGAGCTTTCTTCTCAGCTACAGATGGTACGAATGCAGCATCGAATTGGAATTCTCCATCTAAAGTTAATTCAGGAGCCATTTCTTTTGCAATGCGAGTTGCTTCTACAACTTTTTCTGTTTCTGGAGATTTCGCAGAACCTTTTGTAGAGAAGCTTAACATAGCAACGCGTGGGTCAATACCGAATAGTTCAGCAGTTTTCGCACTTTCGATACCAATTTCAGCTAAATCTTGGCTGTTTGGTGCAATGTTAATTGCGCAATCAGCGAATACATACTTCTCTTCTTCACGTACCATGATGAATACGCCTGAAGTTTTTGTAACGCCTGGTTTTGTTTTAATAATTTGAAGTGCTGGACGAACTGTATCAGCTGTAGAGTGAGCTGCACCACTTACTAAACCTTGTGCTTTGCCCATGTATACAAGCATCGTACCGAAGTAGTTTTCGTCTTTAAGGATTTTGCGAGCATCTTCTTCTGTTGCTTTACCTTTACGGCGTTCAACGAAAGATGCTACCATTGCATCCATTTCTTCGTATGTAGCTGGGTCATAAATATCAACGCCTGCTAATGTTAAGTTCATGCTAGCTGCTTTTGCGCTAATTTCTTCTTTATTACCAACTAAGATTGGTTTTACTAACTCTTCTTTTGCTAAACGCTCTGCAGCGCCTAAAATTCTTTCATCAGTTCCTTCAGGAAGTACGATAGAAATGCCTTTTCCTTGAACTTTTTCTTTTACTGTTGTAAATAAGTTGCTCACGAATAAACCCTCCTACATATGTTAAAAAACTCTATCTTTAAGAATACTGCTTTTCCTCTATATTTTAAACTTATAGCTCCCAAAAAATAGATAAAATGAAAATGATTATATTTTCATAAAATTCAGCATAGAAATAAAGCCCCTTTAAGCCTTATCTCCTCCTATTTTCAAGTAAATTTAAGTGTGACAATTTTATGCGCTGAAACTTTATGTAGATGTTTTTAATCCTATATATGCTATAGTTAACGTGTAAAATATCATTAACTGAGGTGAATAGAATGAGTGAAGCAACAACAACGTTAGATGGCTGGTATTGTTTACATGATTTACGTTCTATTGATTGGGCAGCATGGAAAACATTATCTAGTGACGAACGCGGACAAGCAGTGTCTGAATTTTTAAATGTCGTTGAAAAATGGAACGAAGTAGCTACTGCAAAAAAAGGCAGTCATGCAATGTATACAGTTGTTGGTCAAAAAGCAGATATTATGCTTATGATCTTACGTCCAACAATGGAAGAGTTAAATGAAATCGAAACAGAATTAAATAAAACAACATTAGCTGAATATTTAGTTCCTGCATATTCTTACGTATCTGTTGTTGAACTAAGCAACTACCTTCCAGCTGATGAAGACCCATACCAAAACCCACAAATCTTAGCTCGCTTATATCCTGAGTTACCAAAAGCAAATCATATTTGCTTCTATCCAATGGACAAGCGTCGCCAAGGTGATGACAACTGGTACATGCTTCCTATGGAAGAACGTAAAAAAATGATGTACAGTCACAGTAAAATCGGTCGCCAATACGCAGGGAAAGTACGCCAAGTAATTTCAGGATCAGTCGGATTCGACGATTTCGAGTGGGGCGTAACATTATTCGCTGACGATGTTCTTCAATTTAAGAAGCTTATATATGAAATGCGCTTCGATGAAGTAAGTGCCCGTTACGGTGAATTCGGTACATTCTTCGTTGGGAACATTTTACCAGACGAAAAAGTAGAGAAATTTTTACACATATAATAATGAAAAAGGAACGAATTTCGTTCCTTTTTTTATTATCCTCTATATTTACCCACAAAAAACTTCTTTTCTCTGCAAATTTGAATAAAAATCGACAAATTCTTTTCAATTTCCTTACAAAATTGTAACCTTTCTATATCCAAATTTATGCTAAAATGGTACGAGCTATATGCTAATAACGATGCGAAGGTGATAATGTATATGAAGAAAATCTTGTCTATTTTACTAGTGTCTCTATTGTCAATTTCTTCCTTAGGAGTAACAACATCCCATGCAGAAGAAAAAATACATATAGAGGCAGCTGCTGCACTGCTATTTGATGCGGATACAGGAAAAATACTGCATGAACAAAATCCAGATGAATTACTAGCTATCGCTAGTATGTCAAAATTAATTGTTATTTATGCCGTATTAGAAGCAATTAAAGAAGGAAAAATCACTTGGGATACGAAAGTAACTATTTCTGATTACGCTTATGAAGTTTCACGTAATAATGAATTCTCTAACGTGCCGTTCGAAAAAGGACGTCAATATACTGTAAGAGAATTATACCATTCTATCGTTATCTTCTCTGCAAATGGATCTAGTATTGCTTTAGCAGAATTACTTGCAGGAAGTGAAAAGAACTTCTTAAATCTCGCAAATGAACATGCGAAAAAACTAGGGTTAAAGAAATATAAATTTGTAAACGCTACTGGGTTAAATAACGCTGATTTAAAAGGAAAACATCCTGAAGGAACTGATCCGAATGGAGAAAACTCCATGTCAGCTCGCGATATGGGTATTCTTTCAAAAACAATTATTACAAAGTATCCAGAAATGCTAGAGGATACAAAACAAAGATTTAGAAACTTCCCAGATAATCATCCAAAACCAATTCGTATGGAAAATTGGAACTGGATGTTACCAGGTGCTGCTTTCTCTTATGAAGGAGCAGATGGTTTAAAAACAGGAAGTTCCGATACAGCTGGGTATGGTTTTACCATTACAGCAAAACGCGGTGATTTACGTCTTATATCTGTTATTATTAAAACGAAATCAATGGACGAACGTTTCACAGAATCTCGCGCATTAATTGAATATGGATTTAATAACTTCGAAAAACAGAAATTAAAAATAGATAAAAACAACAAAATTTCTGTAGTAAAAGGAAAAGAAGACTACGTAACAGTTGCACCAGAAAAAGAAGTGACAGTAGTTACTACAAAAGGTAGCAAATCATCTTACAAAATTTCTACTGAAGCAGATAAATCACTTGCTGAAGATGGGCATTTAGTTGCTCCTATTAAGAAAGATGCAAAGGTAGGTTCAATCGTCTTAGAACCAACTGATAAATATGGTTTCTTAGACGGAAATAAAAGTATAAAAGTTACTGCAAAAGCGACTGAAGAAGTAGAAAAAGCAAATTGGTTCGTATTAACAATGCGTTCAATTGGCGATTTCTTCTCAAACTTATGGTCTAAAGTATTTTAATGATGAAAAGCTAGCTCACGCTAGCTTTTTTTATTTTCCCCTCTAGATGTAAAACTTCGTTTGGTTGTCATATCTGCGTCCTTTTTCTCATACGTATGAACTAGTAATTGTTCCACACTTCATCTAGAAATGAACCTCTTTCTACAAGGCATTCCAAAAAGAGAGGTGACACATAATGGGTGTTATCGCGTATAACGAAGAAGATGTTAAGTTATTAGCTAGACTGATGCGTGCTGAAGCCGAAGGAGAAGGCCAACAAGGGATGTTAATGGTCGGAAACGTTGGGGTAAATCGTGTCCGCGGAAATTGTTTAGATTTCAAAAAAATACGTAATTTACGTCAAATGGTTTATCAAAATCCTGGTGGTTTTGAAGCAACTCAAAAAGGGTATTTTTATCAACGAGCGAGAGAACAAGATATTGCCTTAGCCCGCCGGACAATTCAGGGACAACGTTTTTGGCCCGCCAACTTCGCCTTATGGTTCTTTAGACCTGAAGGTCCTTGCCCACCAACTTGGTATGACCAACAAAATTCTGGTCGCTTTAAAAAACACTGCTTCTTCCAACCATCTGGTGGAGATTGTCCAGGCGTATATTAAGGAATGAAAATGAGGAGGGATTTTTGAATGACACAGCAACAAAACCCGTACTACGGAACAGGTTTTTATCAACCATCTGGAACTTATGTGCAACCGCAACAAATGACCCCACAGCAGCAGCAACAGCAACAACAACAGCAAGCGATGCAACAACAAGCTGCTCAAGCTCAACTTGCAGTTTCTCAAGGTATGTTACCACTAGAGCAATCGTATATTGAAAACATCCTTCGTTTAAATAAGGGTAAGCCAGCTACAGTTGTAATGACTTATGAACGCGGTAGTTCGCTTGGTACACAATCTTATACAGGGATCATCGAGGCAGCTGGCCGTGATCATATCGTAATTAGTGAGCCGAAATCTGGAAAACGCTTTTTACTACTAATGATTTATTTAGATTATGTAGAATTCCCAGGAGAAATTACGTATTTACCTGGTCAACAAGCAACTTATGCTCCAAGACCATAAAAAAAAGCTGGCGAATGCCAGCTTTTGTTTTTTATAACCCTTTTACAACTGCAGTTCCGACTAGAATCCACGCCACAATAAACGCTACACCACCAAGGGGTGTAATTGGGCCAAAGAATTTAATACCTGTTGTACTTAATGCATAAAGACTGCCTGAGAACATAATAATCCCAGCTACCATAAGCCAACCCGCAGTGCTTAAAAGTGATGATTGCATTTTGTCCATTAATAGAGCAACTACGAATAAGCCACCTGCATGAAACATTTGATATGTAACGCCCGTCTTCCACACTTCTAACATTTTTGCAGAAATTTTATTTTCTAAACCATGTGCTCCAAAAGCCCCTAATGCAACAGATAGCCCCGCTGCAATACAACCTAGTAAAAAGAAAATTTTCATCTTAATTCCCCTTTTTATTTTTATCATAAGCAATTTTCACATATAATCCAAACGATTTAATCCCTAAAAATCAAATAAAGAATTACCATTTGCACCTTCTTCTTTTATATACACAGGTTCTCCAGAAACTGGCATAACCGGTTGAACTGTTGTTATAGGCTGAGATCCGATTATTTGTGATTGAACTTGTGGTTCTCTATACGTAGAAGGCTCAACTTGTTCATCTAATAATAAATCACATAATGCACGCACAACTAATAAATGCTCTTTTGATTTTTGTCCTTCACTACTTTTTGCCTTTGCAATTTCACTCGCCATTTTATTTAAAACCTTATCGCTAGATACTTGCATTCTTTGTCACCTCTTACTTTGTAGTTCTTTCTCAAATTGCCCCAGTTTCTCCACTGAACCAAATACTATTATCATATCATGTTCTTGCAGTTTTTCCTGCCCCGTTGGATTATGGATAATATACCCATCCCTTAAAATCGCTAAAATTGTTACATCAAATTGATTTCTCACATTACTCTCTAATAACGATTTACTAGCTAAGATAGAATCTTTACCAACTTGAATTTCTTCAATTACAAATGATTGCTCTATTCCATACAATACTGTATCAATATAATGAACTGTTAACGGATTCGCAATACCTTTTGCGATATGAATCCCTGCCATACTAGATGGATTAATAACCTTATTTGCACCAGCGCGCCGTAATTTCTCTTCTGTTTCTGGCTTTTCAGCTCTTGCTACAATTTTAATTGTATCATTAAGCCCTCTTGCCGTTAATGTAATAAATACATTTTCAGCATCGTTTGCTACGATAGCAACTAGACCGGCTGCCTTCGAAATTCCGGCATTATGTAACACTTGATCTTCAGTTGCATCCCCATGTACATATAAAAGCTTTTCCTGTTCGAATATACTTTCATCTTTATCCACAACTACAAATGGGATTTTCTTTTCCTTTAATTCATGTACAACTTGAAGCCCTACTCTTCCACAACCACATACTATAATATGCTTTTGTAACTGTGCTATTTGTTTATCCATCTTCTTCCTCCGCACTGCATGAAATAAGTTACCCTCAATGATCATAGCTGCAACTACCCCCATTGCATACGTAACGATACCGACGCCAACAGGTATAATAAGGAGCGCAAAAAATTTCCCCGCCTGTGTTATAGGCACTACATCACCATATCCAACCGTTAATACAGTAATCATCGTCATCCAAAATGCTTGAAACAAGCTAATCTCTTCAATTGTCATAAATCCTATCGTCCCTAGAATTACAACAAAGGTCATACATATAACTGCTATCCATAATTGCTTACGTGCATTCATATTATATTTCAACTCTTTTCTCTATCTACAATCTTTGCCAAAGGAAATGAAATACCTATATACTAGAAACGGAATCTATGAAAGAGGTTGATATAATGAAGCTATTTCTTTCTGCCTTACAATGGGCACTATTTATTTTAGCTGGAAGTCTTATTGTACCAATTAGTGTCGCAACTAGTTACGGCCTTGACGGCACTGAAGCTATCGCGTTTGTACAAAGAACATTATTTGTTCTCGGTTTTGCCGGCCTACTGCAAGCTATATTTGGGCATAAACTTCCTATTCAAGAAGGTCCCGCAGGCCTTTGGTGGGGAATTTTCTCCCTGTATGCAAGTTTAGGCGTCGTATTATTTGGATCAAGTAATGAAACACTTAAGGTCCTTCAGTACGCTTTCCTACTAAGCGGAATTATTTGTATTATTCTTAGTGTTTTTGGACTTATCGATAAACTAGTTCGCTACTTTACACCTACAGTAATTGGAACGTATTTATTCCTTCTTGTCGCACAACTTAGTGGCTCCTTCTTAAAAGGTATGTTTGGCCTTGATGGACAACATACGGAAGTACAGCCAAAGGTATTTATTCTTTCACTCATTGTTATTTTACTATCTTTTTTCATTATGAAGCTACCTATTATTGGACGATATTCCGTTCTTTTCAGTATCGTCTGCGGCTGGATATTATTTGCGTGCTTCGGATTATCTAATCCAGTAACACCTGTGACAGATATAATTCGTCTTCCATCTCTATTTGTTTTTGGAATGCCTCGCATTGAATGGAACATGGCAATTACGGTAGTTTTCGTCACACTATTACTTCTAACAAATATGTTAGCAAGTATTCGCGTTGTACAAAAGGTTGTTTCTAAGTATGAAGAAGGTGCTGCTCCAGATCGCTTCAAACAAGCTGGCATTATAACAGGAATAAATCAATTGCTAGGCGGTCTATTTTCAGCCATTGGTCCTGTTGCCATTTCTGGATCCGCAGGATTTATTGCAACGACAAATATTTATAAACGCCTCCCATTTATGTTAGGGTCAAGCTTTATCATTCTTGTTAGTATATTCCCAAAGATTACTTCATTCTTTGCAGCAATCCCCGTCGCAGTTGGGTATGCTGCGATTTACCCTGTATTTGCAAGCATGATTGGTCTCGCCTTTCGCGAATATGACACTGTACAAAATAAAGAAAAATTATTTAAAGTAGCAGGTCTTTCAATCTTTACGGGAATCGGAGTTATGTTCGTTCCAGCCGGAGCATTTTCTACGCTGCCGCCATTTTTAGCATCTTTTTTAAGTAACGGTCTTGTTCTTGGATCTGTAATGGCTATCTTGCTGGAAATACTATTTTCTCGTTCGCACGAAAAACAACTATCGTAAATTGGAAAACTTCCATTATTGCACTCTACCTTTAGAGTTGTTACGATAATGATAAATTATCATGGGCAACACGCTCATGATAATTTATACTAACAATGCAGAACTTCTCCTAATTTCATGTAAAGAGGTTCGATGTCTTACTATATATTCCCCAATATCTTCATAAAAATTTATTTCTATTCCAACAAAGAAAGGGATTTTCTATATGACTTATAAAATGATTGTTTTAGATTTAGATGATACTTTATTACGCGACGACCATACAATTTCCCCTCGTACGAAAGAGGCTTTAATGACAGCACAAGAGCAAGGAGTTAAAGTTGTACTTGCTTCTGGGCGCCCAACGTTTGGTATGCGCAATGTTGCAAAAGAACTTCGTTTAGAGGAATACGGTAGCTTCATTCTATCTTTTAACGGCGCAAAAATTATTAACTGTAAAACAAATGAAGAAATCTTCAGTAGCACGCTATCTCCTGAAATCGTTCACAACCTATTTGAAATTAGTAAAACTGAAGATGTATGGATTCATACTTATATTGGCGATGATATCGTAACAGAAGAAAATAATCCTTATACTAAAATTGAGGGCGAAATTACTGGCATGCCGATTATTGAAGTAGATGATTTTAAAACTGCTGTTAAAGAACCTGTAGTAAAAGTATTAATGAATAAAGAAGCTGAACGCCTTGTTGAAGTAGAAAAGAAACTACAAAAACAACTAGAAGGTCAATTAAGCGTTATGCGCTCTAAACCATTCTTCTTAGAATTTACTGAACATGGTGTTACGAAAGGAACGAGCTTAAACCAATTAATCCAAAAACTTGGTATTAAACGCGAAGAAGTTATCGCAATGGGCGATAGCTATAACGACCAAGCAATGATTGAATTCGCTGGTCTTGGCGTTGCGATGGGCAATGCACCAGATGATATTAAAGAAATTGCAAATTATGTAACAGATACAAATATGAACGATGGCGTTGCAAAAGTTGTAGAGAAATTCGTTTTAAAAACGGAAGTACTTGTTTAATATTTTCATTCATAAAACCTATTTGAAGTCAAACACTTCAAATAGGTTTTTATTTAAATTGCAATGCTTTTGTGACTATATTTTGAACTTTGCACTATTCTCGTAGTGTAAACTTTCTTTTTGTATATAATTAAACAAAATAGACTATTTCATTTTGAAAAAGAATACAAATTTACTATATACAAGCGTACATTAAAGGAGGCTACTTCATGTTATCTACACCAATCGGAAGATTAAGAGCAATCGGCTTAATTGAGGGGATTTCTTTCCTATTACTATTATTTGTAGCAATGCCATTAAAATATTTTGCAGGGTTTGCAACAGCTGTTAAAATTACAGGCATGGCTCATGGCGTTTTATTTATTCTATTCATCTTTGCAGTAATTCAAGTAACAATCGTACACCGTAAATCAATTTTATGGGCACTTGGGGCATTCGTTTCATCAGTTATCCCATTCGGTACTTTTGTACTAGATGCAAAACTAAAGAACGAACAACAATAATAAAAAGGTAGTTAACAACTGTTAACTACCTTTTCTATTTATAAATTTGGAATTTCCCAATCAATTTCTCTTTCGCCCATATTAGCTAAAATCGTATTTACTTTAGAGTACGGCTTACTTCCAAAGAAACCTCGTCTTGCTGATAATGGACTTGGATGTACAGACTCGATAATACGATGACTCGTATTCGTAATTAACTTTTTCTTCGCCTGAGCATGGCGTCCCCATAATATGAAAATAACTGGCTTTTCACGTTCATTTAATAGCTCAATTACGCGATCTGTGAAATGCTCCCATCCTTTTCCTTTATGAGAATTCGCCTCACCTTGACGAACCGTTAACACAGTATTTAATAGTAAAACCCCTTGCTCCGTCCATTTTACTAAATAACCATTATTCGGAATTTCATAACCGTATTCATCTCGAAGTTCTTTGTACATATTTAGCAATGATGGCGGCGTTTTAATACCAGGTTGTACCGAAAAGCTTAAACCATGCGCTTGATTCGGTCCATGATATGGGTCTTGTCCTAAAATAACGACCTTTGTATTTTCATAACTTGTATACTGAAGAGCGTTAAAAATATCTTCTACCTTTGGATAAATCACATGCTCCTCATACTCTTCTTTTAAAAAGTTAGCTAAATTTTGATAGTATTCTTTCTCAAATTCTGGCCCCAGTAATGGTCCCCAATCATTCTGCAAAATGTTTTCCATGCCTTCACTTCCTATCCAATTAATTCACCATATCCTGCCTTGTAAATACTACAAACGAAATGATAAGAGATACTACTGCCCAAACCGTTAAATTTATTAAAGAAAATCCCATTGATAATCCTTGTAATGCAGGCAGTTTTCCTGATAAATAATCCGTTAGCGATAAGTTGACACTAAAAATGTATTTCGCACCTTCCCAAGACGTTGCGAATGAACTTAAAATGCCGCCTGCAATTAACGCAGCTAACATAACGCCCATACCAGCTGGTGTATTACGAATTAAAACAGAGACCATAAATGATATAGTTCCAACAACGATAGCAACAAACCAAGCTAGTCCGTACGCCATTAAAATGTATTGCCACTGCGGAATAAGGTGTACAAAGTTTGTATTTAACGTTTCCTTATCAATGACGAATCCTGTTAACACAGGTAAATTCCATCCAGAGTATCCAAATACAAGCCCTGATAATGCGTAAGCAAACAAACCGACAAGAAGCAATATGAGCGAAATGAAAAATAACATCGTCACATATTTACTAAGGAGTATTTTCCAGCGCCGAATTGGCCTCGTCAGAAGCATTTTCATCGTACCATCGCTTCGTTCTCCTGAAACAATATCAATGGCGACAATCATAACGAGCAATGGAATAAATAAGGTTATTCCTTGTTCAATAAACGCCCTCACAAATGTCGGTGCTCCTGGCGCAGTCGGATTAATATTATGATCTAAATAATATTGTTGTTGTTCCACTCTTACTTTTAACCAATCTCGCCATTCTTCTGGCAATCTAGAATTGTTCAAGCGGTTTTGTGAATCAACAATTTGTTGCTGTAATGATACTTTCCAATCGGTCGTACCAAGCCTTTTTTGCGTCGTTTCTATTTCACGATACTGAGCATACACAAAAAGTGGAATCAAGATTGCTAAAATAAGCATGACAACAACAATTCGTTTCTTACGATAAATCTTTTCTGATTCATTTAAAACTAGATTCGCAAATTCACGCATGTTGCTCACCCCTTGTGAGTTCAATAAATAAATCTTCTAGCGTAAATACAAGCTCTTTGACGCTATGTACATCTATCCCGTTTTCTACAAAATGCTTATTCCAAACATTAATAGACGCAACATCCATACGACATAATAAACGCTCATCTTCTACACTAACTTCCTCTATCTCTTCAGCAGCGTCTAACATGTCTTTCGCTTTGGAAATCGGTGTAACGACCCATTCCACACGATCACTCGCTGTTTTGATCAACTCTTCAATAGGTGCAACTGTTATCATTTTTCCTTTATGAATAATAGCAACACGGTCGCATATCAGTTGCACTTCACTTAGCAAGTGACTCGAAATAAATACACTCATATTTTCTTCTTTTACAAGCTTATGTATAAATTCCCTAAGTTCTCTAATCCCAGCTGGATCTAAACCATTCGTCGGTTCATCTAATATGAGCAATTTCGGGTTTCCAAGTAGCGCCTGTGCAATTCCAAGGCGCTGCTTCATACCAAGGGAGTATGTTTTTACCTTATCGTGAATACGCTCATCTAAATGAACCATTTTTGCAATTTCAATAATACGTTCATCTGATATATCACCAAGCATGCGCGCAAATTGCTTTAAGTTTTCCCATCCCGTTAAATATGTATAAAGCTCTGGGTTTTCAACTATACTTCCAATTTGACGCATCGCTTCTCTGAAATTTTCCTTAATAGAATAACCACCGATAGAAATAGTACCTTCTGTCGCTTTAATCAGTCCGACTAACATTCGAATTGTTGTCGTTTTCCCGGCTCCGTTCGGTCCTAAAAAGCCAAACACTTCTCCTTGTTTTACATCAAATGAAATGTCCTCTACAAGCGTCTTCTTTCCAATTACCTTCTTCAAGTCTCGTACAGAAAGTATCGTCGTCATTTTATCCCTCCTTGCTCTAGTTTTAATTTACTTACGACGTTTTGGACTAATCGCTCTGCCATATATGTGTAGCCTACTTCATTCGGATGAAAATGATCGGAGTATAATAAATCTTTCCCACGATTTTGGAATAAATCAAATGTCGGTGTAATATATACATTTTTATCATTTAATGCTAACTTCTCTAAAGAAGCATTCCAATCAACAACAATATTTGATGAACCTCTTAAATCTTCTACATCCTCAAAAGGATTGTATAAACCTAGCCAAAAAATAGGACTATCTGTGTTTAATTTACGAATTTCTTCTATAATTTTCTTCGCTTCATTTTGAAACGTTTCCGTATCAGGACGATACGTCTCTAAATCTATCTTTCCGAGCGATTCCCATCCTGGGAATAAATCATTTCCTCCAATTGTTAAAACAATTACATCTGCTTGCTTAATTGAATATTGAGCTCCGCTGCTTTCGATTTGTTTTAATAAATCAGGCATTTTCGCACCACTAACTGCCAAATTGCTTAGTGCAACTTTTTGTTTATAATCTTTTTGTAAATTCTCTTTCATTCGTCCAATATAGCCAATTCCTTCTTTATCACCAACGCCGCGCGTTAACGAATCACCTAAACTAACTACTTGTAACGTTCCGGTTTTCTTTTTCTCTTTTTCCACTACGTCAGTCTTCGTAATTAATTTTGAAGCTTTCGGATTTAATACATCATTTACACCCGAAACAAAACCGTATGCAAATAAACAGAAAGACGCAATTGTAATGAGTAGAATTACTTTTACTAATTTTGATCTCATATTAAAACCCCTTTTAGCCCCTATAGATTGTCCATAATTATACCAAACGAATTTTCGAAAAGCGATTTTCACACCTTCTCTATTATGTCGTTTCCCTATCTACCAAATTTGGTAATAACTCTACATGTTTCACATCTATTTCCTCATCATTAATCTTTTCATATAATAATTCAAATGCCTTTACACCAACATTTTTACTAGAATGCGAAATCGTCGTAATACCTAATATATTTGCCATCTCTTGATCATCACATCCGATAATCGTAATATCCTCTGGGATACGAATTCCTTGTTTTTTCGCCTCCGTTACCATTCCTGCAGCAATATGATTGCAAGATACAAGAAAAGCCGTCGGTTTTACAGACATACGAGCCCATTCCCTGACTACATTGCGCCCATCTTCCACCGTAAAACAGCCCTTAAACTTCCAGGCATCTAACGGTGTTACAACAATCTGTTGAAGTGAATCCTCATACGCTTTTTTTCGCCTCTGGCTATTAATACTATTACTTCTTCCAATGCAATATCCGATACGTGTATGACCAGCATCTATTAAGCTTTTCATCCCGCGCAAAAATACTTTGTAGTAATCAATATGTACACTCGAAATGAAATTCGAATCTATTTCTTCACACATCACAATTGGACCAAACTTCGTATACTCTTCAAGTTTTTCCTTACTATTTGTCCGTGAACATATAATTACTCCATCAAGCTTTTTCATTTTTAACATATGTAAAATTTCAAGCTCTTTTTCTTCGCTATAATTTGTCTGGCAAAGCATCATATTATAATTGTTCTTTGCGGTTTCCTTTGATATCCCCCCAATAATGGCACTGTAATATTGATCATTTACGTGCGGCAATAACACGCCAATTACATTCGTTTTTCCTTTCACTAAATGAATCGCATTCACATTTTGCGTATAATTTAATTCTTCAATAATCGCTAAAATCTCTTTTCGTTTCTGTTCATTCACATACGGATGATTATTGAGTACACGTGAAACAGTTGAAACAGATACACCAGCAAGTTCAGCAATCTTTCTTATATTAGTCATCTCATTCTCCCCTTCCCCTCAAAAATTCTCGCTTGACCTGGTAAGCTTTCCACAGTATATCCTTTCTTAGCAAATACATTTTGAAAGGATATACAACTATGCTTCGATTCAAACTAGAATATATATTTTTCATTGGCGGTTTACTCATTCTCGCCATCGGTATTAATATGATGACGACAATTACTTCCTTTGGACTTAGCCCTTATGATTCCTTCTTTATTGCACTATATCAAAATTTTGGGATAAGTATTGGTTTTTGGATTTTCATGATTAACTTTGTTTTTACCCTGATCGTACTCTTTTGGGACAAAAAACAAATTACAATCGGCACAATTGTCACAATGATTCTTATTTCTCTTTTTGTTGATTGGGTTGGTTCTATTACGACTATTATGGACATTATCCGCTCTCTTCCAAAATATATAACACTTGTTTGCGGAAATCTATTCGTCGGAGCCGGAATTGGTCTTTACGTCTCTACTAACCTTTGCGCAGCACCTCAAGAGGCCTTCGTTTTAACTGTTGCTGAGAAAAAGAAATGGACATTTAGAAGAACAGAAATTTCATTAGCTTTTTTATTTTTAACATTAAGCTTCTTATTAGATGGGCCAATCTATTTTGGAACAATTATCTTATCCTTTACAACAGGTTGGATTATTCAAGCTTTTATTCAAGTTGGTACGCAAATTTTAAATAGAAAAAAACCTATTAAGCAAGCCCCTTAATAGGTTTTTTCGTTTTATTAGAAGAGATACTACTTAGCATCTCCTTCAATTCGATAATTTGCTTTCACACAATCTATTTCTTCATACGATTGCAATGTATGTAGAATGTACTCATAATCCGCAAGAGAAGCACGATGCGTTACGATTACGATTTCTGCTTTCCCTTTCTCTTCAAGTGGCATTTGAATAATCTTTTCAAAACTAACACCGCGCTCAGAGAACAATGATGTGATTTTTGCAAACACACCAATTTCGTCTTTCACATGAAGTCTTAAAAACTTTTTCACAACAATTTCATCTGGCTCTTTTAGTACCTTTTGATATTGCGGGACTACCGCACTATTTCCGTTTACACCAAGCCTAATATTTTGCATTACAGCAACTAGGTCAGAAACAACAGCTGTCGCTGTCGGTAAACTTCCTGCTCCCGGTCCATAAAACATCGTTTCTCCTACCGCTTCACCATACACATAGACAGCATTATATTCATTTTGCACTGCCGCAAGAGGGTGTGCATTTGGAAGTAAAGTTGGCTCAACTGTAACCTCTAATTTCTCGCCATCTCGCTTTGCAAGACCAATTAATTTAATTGTATAGCCTAAGCTCTTACTATATTCAATATCTTCTGCTGTAATAGAAGTAATTCCTTTTACCTTCACATCTCCAAGCTCTACATTTGTAGAGAAACCGAGGGTAGCCAAAATCGTCATTTTTCTTGCTGCATCTAAACCTTCTACGTCTGATGTTGGATCTGCTTCTGCAAATCCAAGCTGCTGAGCTTCTTTTAACACGTCGTTATATGCTCTCCCTTCGTCTGACATTTTCGTCAAAATAAAATTTGTCGTTCCATTTACAATTCCCATTACTTTCGTAATAAGATCTGAGGAAAGTCCTTCTACGATGCTTCGTAAAATTGGAATCCCTCCAGCTACACTTGCTTCGTAAAATAAATCAGCCTTATTATCTTTTGCTACCGCTAAGAGTTCCGCTCCGTGTAACGCCATTAAATCTTTATTTGCAGTCACAACGTGCTTCCCGCTTTTTAAAGCTTGTAAAATATATGCTTTTGCATCATCAATGCCGCCCATTACTTCAATGACAACATCAATATTAGGATTATCTAAAATTTCATTCACATCTTGTGTTAATAGAGTAGAAGGCACGTCTACTTCTCTCTCTTTCTCAATGTTTTGCACCAATACTTTCGTTACTTTCACTGGACAACCTACTTGGTGTATAAGTCGTTCTTGATGATCTGTAATAATACGAACTACACCACTACCAACTGTCCCAAGACCTAATAACCCCACTTGAATGTCTTTCATAATACTGTCCACCCCTCAAAAATTGTGTTTAGATGCCATTATATAGACAAAAAATCTGAAAAACAACGTATTTTGAATATTAAGAAAAATAAAGGTTAATCTTTACAAATAAAACGCTACCACGTGTTATACAATCATTATTTACAATATATAAGGGGTTTCTTGATACACATAATAATTCAGCCAATTAGAGAATAATAAATTCCCATGACTCCTCCACCTAACAAGTGGCTTCTCATCTGGATTATTATGTTTAAAATAATTTTTTGGCACATCAATATTTAACCCTCTTTGGCAGTCCCGTTCGTATTCTTGCTTTAACGTATCACAACTGTATTCACTATGTCCGAGTGCGAAAACTTGCCTTCCCTCTTGCCCAATAGCAAGATGAACACCTGCTTCTTCAGAATTGGCTAATAACGTTAATTCTTTCACCTTTTCAATATCACTCTCTCTTACTTCTGTATGACGAGAATGCGGAGCAAAAAACACTTCATCAAACCCTTGTAACAATTTCACATGTTGCTCGCGAACCTCATGTTCAAATACACCAAACATTTTTTCCGCAAGAGGATACTTCGGCACACCATAGTGATAATACAAACCTGCTTGTGCCCCCCAGCAAATATGAAGCGTAGATGTTACATTCGTTTTTGAATACTCCATAATACGTCCAAGCTCTTCCCAATAATCTACCTCTTCAAAAGAAAGAGTTTCAACTGGTGCTCCTGTAATAATGAGTCCATCAAATTTTTCATCCTCAATATCACGAAATGTTTTATAGAAGCTCGTTAAATGGTCCTGCGCTACATTGCGAGACAGATGCGATTCCATATGAAGTAAATGCACATCTAATTGCAACGGCGTATTTCCAATTAAACGAAGTAATTGCGCCTCTGTTTCTTGCTTTGTGGGCATTAAATTTAATATAGCAATTTTCAAAGCGCGTATATCTTGTGTTACTGCTCGCTCCTTCGTCATTACAAAAATATTTTCCTTCTGCAATACTTTGCGAGCTGGTAAATCTTTATCAATTATGATCGGCATGTTGTTTGCCTCCGACTAGCGCCGCTTCTAAATCTGCAATAATATCAGAAACATCTTCTATACCGACCGATAAACGGATTAAATCAGATGTAACGCCAGCTAAACGCTGATTTTCTGCGCTTAATTGTCTGTGCGTCGTACTAGCAGGATGTATTACACAAGTTCTTGCATCAGCTACATGCGTTACAAGAGTTGCAAGCTTTACATTTGCGATAAATTCTTTTGCTGCTTCTAATCCGCCCTTAATACCAAATGTTAAAACTCCACTAGCACCTTTTTTCAAATACTTTTGTGCTAACGAGTAATTTTCATTACTATCTAATCCTGGATAATTCACCCATTCAATGCGATCATGATTAGCAAGCCACTTAGCAACTTCGAGAGCATTTTCACTATGACGCTCCATTCGTAAATGCAATGTTTCCAGGCCAATGTTGCTAATATATGCATTGAATGGGCTCATACAGTTTCCGTAGTCTCTTAATAACTGAACGCGTGCTTTCACAATATACGCTGCTGCTCCAAAATTTTGAACATAGCTTACGCCATGATAACTCGGGTCAGGTTCGACAAGCTCAGGGTATTTTCCATTTGTCCAATCGAAGTTCCCTCCATCTATTACAATCCCGCCTAGAGAACTTGCATGGCCATCAATATATTTCGTTGTAGAATGGACAATGATATTTGCCCCATGTTCAAACGCCTGGCATAAATAAGGCGTCGCTAATGTATTATCAACGATAAAAGGTACTTCTAATTCTTTTGCTGCTGCTGAAAGTTCTTTGAAATTCAAAACGTTCATTGCTGGATTTCCTAACGACTCTGCATAAACGAGTTTTGTCTTATCATTAGCAAGTGCCGCAATTTCATCTACCGTTAAATTAGGATTAAAGAACGTAACATCTATGCCCAGCTTTCGCAAACTCACTCCAAATAAATTAAACGTTCCTCCGTAAACAGTTGAAGAACAAAGCAAATGGTCTCCACTACTGCAAATATTTAAAACCGCAAGCATAATGGCTGCCTGCCCAGAAGCTGTTGCAACAGCCCCTACACCGCCTTCTAAATCTGATAACTTCTGCTCAAATGCAGCTAGAGTAGGATTTCCAATACGCGTATATATATATCCTTCTGCCTCTAAATTAAATAGTGCCGCTAAATCATCTGACGTATCGTATTTATACGTTGTACTTTGATAAAGTGGCAAAACACGCGGTTCACCATTTTTTGGCGTATAGCCACCTTGCACACAAATCGTTCCTTTCCCCCATGATTCTCCCATCTCTCATTCTCCTTTCTTTTATGCAAAATAAAAAACTGCCCCTTCCCTGAAAACAAGAAAGGAGCAGTTTGAAAACACGCTCTAAGGTTCTTTCTTATCTCTCAGGATTATTACCTGCAGGATTTGGCACAATTCCGTTATACGGCTGTTGCCAAGGTTTCATCGGGCCTGTCCCTCCACCTTTTCTTGATAAGACTATGCAATTACCGTTGATTTTATAGCAATAATTTCCTAATGTCAAACAGTTTTTCTGAATGTTCCAAATTAAATGTGAGGAATTTAATATAAACAATAAAAGAAATATATTCCATATTCATTTGAAAAAGACCTTTTAAAAACTCCGATCAATATATAGAATTAAATAAGTGGTTTAACCGCGTTCGTTTCAAATTTTCATGAGATTTCAATATATTGAATAAGCCAAACCCTCAAAAAGATACTATATATATTCAATTCATTTCACACTAGCACATTTAATCCTTTCTACATGAAAACTTACATAACGGAGGTACAACATGACAAATAAAAAGGACATGCACTATATACTCGTCCTATATGGCCTTCTTTTAGGCTCTATAGTAGGAGCTACGGTCTGGTTATTTTTAGTTACAATAAATATCGGAATTCACTTTATTTGGGGATACTTACCTACTATTTTCTCTTCTCCCCCTTATTACACCATTTGTGTAACAATCATCGGTGGTATCCTCGTTGGTTTCACACAAAAATACTTCGGTACATATCCACGTCTTATGCCGGAAGTGATGGTTGAATATAAAAAAACAGGTAGAATTGAATACCGTTTTGTACATAAAGCTACTTTAACTGCGATTATCGTTTTAATATTTGGAGCTAGTTTAGGACCAGAAGCTGCACTTGTTGGAATTATCGGTGGACTTTGTACATGGGTAGGAGATCGCTTTAATTTTGCTTTAAAGGGAATGAATGAACTAACAGAGGTTGGAATTGGTGCTACTTTAAGTGTAATTTTTAATGCACCATTATTCGGTTACTTAGCTCCGAATGAAAATGAGGGTGAACAAATTAACGAATTTTCTAAAGGAAAAAAAGCAATTGTATATTTAGCTACCACTTTTGCCGGTTTTTCCGTTTACTTATTACTTAGTAAACTCGATAATCGTGGATCCTTTATTGTTGATTTCGGGGAAGGGTCTCTTGCTCTTAATGAATGGGTCGCCTTTCTACCACTTGCTAGCATTGGTGCTATAGTTGGTTTCTTTTATTTCAAATTAGAATTCGCATTAGAGAAATTAATCCACCCCTTCAGGGAATACAAAGTATCACTTGGAATTATAGGCGGTATTTTATTAGGAGTTACAGGAACTTTTCTCCCGTACACGTTATTTTCAGGGGAACATCAATTAAAAGATTTAGTCGTTGAATGGAGCCATTTATCCTTCTGGGTACTACTTCTTTCAGGAGTTTTAAAATTATGTATTACTGCCGTTTGTTTAAATACTGGTTGGCGCGGCGGACATATTTTCCCAATTATATTTGCTGGATCAAGTATCGGATACGCTATAGCTTCTATTCTACCTATAGATCCAATATCTTCTGTAGCCATCGTCACGACAGCTATTTCAAGCTATGCATTAAGAAAACCAATAGCTATAACATTACTATTACTCATGTTTTTCCCGCTCAATTTATTATTACCGATGCTCGGGGCTGCGGCAATTGGCAATGCATTTCCGCTTCCTAAACATAACGAAACTACAAATTAATAAAAATAGGCAGTCGGGACAAAAGTTCCACTGCCTATTTTTGTTACACAAGCTGCTTTAATAGTGCGTATAATTCTTCAAAATTATGCACTTCATATGTTGGCATAATCTCGCTATCATTTGATTTCTTTTCTGGATTAAACCAACAAGTATCAATTCCTGCTACATATCCACCTTTAATATCGGCGCTTAACGAATCACCAATAATAAGCCCTTCTTCAAAAGCGAAGTTAGGAATACGTTCAAAAACATAATCAAAATACTCTTTCATCGGCTTTTGGAATCCCGTATCTTCAGAAACAAAAATATCTTTAAACAATGAATGTAATCCTGCATTACGCAAACGTTTATCTTGCGTTTTAGAAATACCGTTTGTCACTATATATAAATCGTACTTACTTTGAATTTGATTTATAAATTCAAACGCACCTTGCATGAGTTGGTTTCCTTCTTCTAAGTAGCTGCGATAATTATTTTCGAATAATATTCCATCTACTTCTTCCCCGTACTCTTTAAACAAAATGGAAAATCGTGTATTTATAATTTCATTTCGCGCTATTTCACCTTTTTCAAAAGAATCCCAAAGGCTTTTATTTATTTTTTTATAACGATCCTCTATTTCATCGGTTAAAAGAAGCCCCTTCTCTTCAAAAAGCATCCGTAAAGCGATTTTCTCAGCCTTTTGAAAATCTAGTAACGTATCATCTACATCAAATAGCAATGTTTTATATTTTTTCATAAACCCCTCACACTCTCTTTTCTACAAAAACAAATTTACATAAATCGTATCATTCTTCCTTGTAAAAATAATAGGAGATATCTCATACTACAAACAGGGGTGAAAATATGAAAATCAGCAAAAATGAGAAAGAAATTTATCAACACATGCAAATTCACCAATTTCATACTCTTTTTTCCTTTAATGTCTTACCATATGTAGAACTGCATTCTTTTCAAAAGAAAGAGATGATCTGTAATGAGGGAATCGACCTCCCTTATCTCTATTACTTAATTTCTGGGAAAGCCAAAATATATATGAGTCACAAAAACGGAAAGGTTTCATTAATTAACTTTATTCAAGCACCTTCGTTCATTGGGGAATTAGGATTAATTGGCGTAGAATCCGTTACGAAAGCGGTTGAGGTAATTGAAGATTGTATTTGCTTAGCGCTTCCCCTTAAAGATTGTCAGCATCTTTTATTGCAAGATGCTACCTTTCTACAGAAACTATGCAAATTTATTGGAGAAAAAACAATTACCCGAACGGAAAATTACGCCAAAAACTATAGTTATCCGTTTGAAAATCGATTAGCTGCGTTTATTCTATTAACGGAACAAAATAATTGCTATACAGAAAAACATACTGAGGCCTCAGAATACTTAAACGTCAGCTATCGCCATCTTTTATATGTATTAAACCAGTTTTGCCAGCAAAACTACTTAAAAAAAGAAGGAAGAACCTATTACATACAAAATCGAATTCAATTAGAGAAACTGGCTGACGAACTTAAAATATAAAAAAAGCAGCATTAACACGTAAATGTTATTGCTGCTTTTTTTCGAGTGACGATTATGTTTTTAATTAAAATTTACTTGCTACTTTAGCCGCTTCTTCAAGACCTGCTGTAATGATTTCTTCTGCTTTATCTGGGAATTGGTTATGTCCTTCAATAACTACTGTTTCCATGTTTGTTGCGCCGAAGAAGCCCATCATGCTTGCTACGTATTTAACAGCCATTTCTACTTCAGCTGCTGGTCCTTCAGAATATACGCCGCCGCGTGCATTTAATAACGCAATCTTCTTATCTCCAATAAGTCCAACTGGACCTTCTGGTGTATATTTAAACGTTTTACCAGCACGGTTTAAATAATCAATATACGTGTGTAATACAGCTGGAATCGTTAAGTTCCATAATGGGAAACCGAAAACTACTTTATCAGCTTCTAGAAATTGATTTAAATACTTATCAGCAACTGCTACCACTTTTTCTTCTTCTTCTGTTAAATCAAATCCTCTACTTGCTTTGAATGTACCATTAATCATATCTACGCCTACATATGGTAATTCTTCTTTATATAAATCAAGTTCTACTACTGTATCATTTGGATGTGCTTCTTTATAGTTTGCTAAAAATGCCTCGTATAATTTCACACTAACTGCTTGTTCCGCTGGGCGGTTGTTTGCTTTTACGAATAAAACTGTTGCCATTATTTCTTCCTCCTACTACTCACTCTTATGTTGTTATATATTACTTACGAAAAAGGGTACTCCCTTGTAATTGTTGTTGCTTACAAATACATTTTATCTTTATATCAAGACAATTACGTCCTCACATAGACGTATTTTTCCATAAAAAAAGTCCACCTTCTAAAGGCGAACTAGGTCTTACGACTTTTGTCTTATACAATTCCATTTTTCACTGCATATAATGCTGCTTGTGTGCGATCGGATAAATGTAACTTACTCAAAATACTACTCATATGAGCTTTTACCGTTTTTTCTGTAATAACTAAAACAGAAGCAATTTCTTTATTACTCATCCCTTTCGCCAATAACTGCAATACTTCATTTTCTCTCGCTGTTAATACATCCACTTGAACGGAAGGTTCTTCTTCTTTCTCTTCCTGTGGTAATGTTTGAGAAAGAAGGGCATTTGCTATATCTGGATGTAATTGAATATTACCTTTATACGCGCTTCGAATAGCTTCAACAAGCTGATCTGGTTCGATATCTTTTAAAATATAACCGCTCGCCCCAGCTTTTAGTGCCGGCAATACATGAGCTTGATCAGAAAAACTAGTCAATACAATTACTTTCACGTTTGGATATTCTTTTTTAATACAAGCTGTTGCCTCAATTCCATCCATCTCAGGCATATATAAATCCATTAATACGACATCTGGACTCGTTTCGCCTACTTTCACTAGCGCCTCTTTCCCATTATTTGCTTCACCAACTAATTCAAAATCTTCCTGTGTGCTTAGAAAAAATGCTAATCCTTTTAAAACAACTGTATGATCATCAACTAACAATACTTTTATTTTCACAAACTTCCCTCATTTTCACATCATAATGGTACATTTACTTTTATACTCGTTCGTTTCTTACTACTTACAATTTTAATTGTTCCACCAACTAATTCTACTCTTTCACGCATCGTAGTCATACCGAGTGATTTCTTCTCTTTTATATCCTTTTCTACAAACCCATTTCCTTGATCGACTATTTCTAATGATACATTTTTCTCCGTCACTTTGAAATAAATCGTCGCTTCTCTTACATTCGCATGCTTACTTACGTTATTTAAAGCTTCTTGTCCAATTCGCCATAGCGCTTCTTCTACTACACGCGGCAAATCACGTACACCTGTAACTTGTTCCCGAATTTTCAATCCTAAACTTTCACCATATTGCTTTAAAGCTGGTAATAACCCTTTCTCTAATCCAGCCGGACGGAGCTGCCAAATTAATGTCCTCATTTCTTTTAAGGCACCTTGTGCTAATTCACGCATCTCATACAAAGACTGATCTACCTTTTCATTTTGACCCTTTAAGACAGCTTCAGCGCCTTTCGTCATAAACGTTAATGAAAACAACTTTTGTGAAACAGAATCATGTAAATCTCTAGCTAAACGATTACGCTCTTCCATTCGTACAAGTTCGCGGCGTTTTTCATTTAATCTTAAGTTCTCTATCATTAATGAAATATGATTTGCTAACGCTTGTACTACATCTATCGTATTTATATCAAATTCTCCATTATTAGAACTTACACTTAATACTCCAAATATATGATCTTGAATATGTATCGGAATAGCGATAACTGCCCTATTGGGATGCTCTATAGTCCCAACCTGACGCTTTGACAAGACAGACTCTTCTTTTTCCAACGCTTCCTGTGCTGCTGCCCTCAAATCATCTTGTAGTTCACCTTTCTTATAAGAAGCTCTCACAGCTAGTTCATTTTCTTCTCTAATAAAGAATACAACTTGCTCCCATAGAAATAAGCTCCCTATTTGCATTACAATCTCTTCTGGTAATGCATTAAATTTATGAATTGTCCTTAAAGCTTGAATAAAGCGTTCTAACTTTACATAATAATGAGCCCTTCTCTTTTCATTTTCATACAGTTTTGTACGCTTTAATGCCGTTCCAATTTGAAAGGCAACTGATTGTAATAGTACTAATTCTTCTTCCGAAAAATGCGTTTTACCTGGGCTAGCTACATTTAACACGCCAAATTCATCTTCTCCCGCTTTTAGCGGTACTGTCGCATGATGTACAATCCCTTCTGTATCTCCCCAGTTGTATTCAATCGCATTATTAATTCTCTTACATTCAATAATATTAACTGCTCGCTCTAGTTTTCCTTCCACAAAGCGGTGTAAGCACCAGCAATTCCCCTCACACATCGGTCTTTTATTTTCGAATTTCAATCCCTCTGGTAATTGGTAATCAATTAATTTTGTATATCTACCATTTTCATCCGCAAGGAAAATCCATCCTGTCGTTAAACCAGTTACATTCAACAGCTTTTCCAGCACAGCTTGAAGTACGTGATATGTATCATTTGAGGTATTCAACGTTTCTGCAATCTCTTTTAATATAACTAATTCATTTGTACGATTCTCTTGAAACATAATTCGTCTCCTACATACAAGATTTTAAATAGTACTTAACATAAATCATCTACTTTTCACTTTGTACTTATTCGTAACATTGATATAATGGTGAAAACATAGTTTTCATTATATCACTTGAGGGGGCTTTCATAATGACATTGAATAAGGCACTTACTATCGCTGGTTCTGACACAAGTGGCGGTGCTGGTATACAAGCAGATTTAAAAACATTCCAAGAACTTGGTGTATACGGAATGACATCTCTTACGACAATCGTAACGATGGATCCACATAACGGTTGGGCACATAACGTATTCCCAATCCCAGCTTCTACATTAAAACCACAATTAGAAACGACAATTGAAGGCGTTGGCGTAGATGCTTTAAAAACGGGTATGCTTGGATCAGTAGAAATTATCGAAATGGTTGCGGAAACAATTGAAAAGCACAATTTCGAAAATGTAGTAGTTGATCCTGTTATGGTATGTAAAGGAGCGGATGAAGCGTTACATCCTGAAACAAATGACTGCTTACGTGACGTTCTTGTTCCAAAGGCATTAGTCGTAACGCCAAACTTATTTGAAGCATATCAATTAAGTGGTGTGAAAATTAATTCTCTTGAGGACATGAAAGAAGCTGCAAAAAAAATCCATGCTTTAGGTGCTAAATACGTACTGATTAAAGGTGGTAGCAAACTAGGCACAGAAACTGCTATTGATGTGTTATATGACGGCGAAACATTCGATCTTCTAGAATCAGAAAAGATTGATACGACAAATACACACGGTGCAGGTTGTACATATTCTGCTGCAATTACAGCAGAACTTGCAAAAGGAAAAACGGTGAAAGAAGCAGTAAAAACTGCGAAAGAATTCATCACAGCTGCAATTCGTCATTCATTTAAGATTAACGAATATGTAGGACCAACACATCACGGTGCATACCGCAAATTCGTTGCACCGAAAGAACTTGTCTAACATAACGCTTTTTATTAATAAATTTAAAAATAGATTAAAACCCACAGAACATTTATTGTTCTGTGGGTTTTAATTACTTTACAGAAATCTTTTAAAGTACTCCCCGAATTCCTATGATGCTGAACTAAACTTGTTTCTACCATTTCTTTTTGAATAATATAACGCATCATCCGCTGATTGAATAAATTGCTCAGGTGATTTTTTATATTCTGAAAGCCCAACAGAAACTGTAATTTTAATTTTTTCCCCATTTAGCAGTTGAAATGAATGCTTTTCAACTGCTAGTCGAATTTGTTCCCCTATACGAGTTCCAAATGCTACTCTCTTTTTTGGTAACAACAGAGCAAACTCTTCGCCACCCTTTCGAAAGACTAAATTTGGGAATGGTGCATTCTCTAACAAAATACGCCCTAGTTGTTTTAACACTTCATCTCCAGCAGGATGACCGTACGTATCATTTACATACTTAAAGTGATCAATATCGATAAGTAATAAACAAAGTGAATCATTTTTCATATGCTTACTATCAATATGACGATTCATCTCGAAATCAAACTGTCTTACATTTCCTAGATTCGTTAATGCATCTATCGTTGCATAATGCTTCATCGTTTGAAATAATTCATTGGATTGCAATACGTAACTTGCACTTACAAATGTGATGTATGCCGCTACAATACAACAAATTAAATATAATACCACTACATATATATCCTTAAATAAAATATAAAGTGGTAGTATTAAAATAGACAAACTGTACACATTAAACCATATCCATTTTGTAAATATAGAAATCTTCATCCGCCAAATGAGAGTAATGCCAATCCCTATTGCCACGATAGTATAGCAGGCCAATTCAGAGGCTAAAGAATATTCAGTAAAAAATACCCGTGTTATTAAAGTGATCATAACTGTTATACTACTAGCTATCGGGCCACCGATTATAATCGCCAAAACAACAGCTAAATAACGTAAATCCAACATAATATCTTCAATATGCACACCAAAATGCATCAATAATATACTTAATATTCCAGTTAAAATACCGACCAAACATTTCTGCCAAAAAGAGAATCCTTCTTTTAATGGCTTATCTCTTAAAAGCTGAGCACCTACAAAGATAAAGGACAGAATGATTGTCATATTTACAAATAGATCTCTAAACATAAAATAATCTCCCTACTTTTTCTTTTCCATCTATCCCTTTCTATATGTTATTGTATTACGAAATCCCTATAATTCCCAAACTTTTTTATTTTATTGTTCCACGTGGAACAGCAAAATAAAAAAGGAGACGAAATTTCGTCTCCTCCATTAACAACATCGCGATATCTTTCCTCCTTTTGCATTAAATCTAGCTTCTTGTGCCTCAGCAAAAAATTGCTTTTGACATAGAATTTTCTCTTCTGGATGATTTATTTTCATGTGATTTACATACGTTTCATAACTTGGAACTCCGACAAGTAAACTAATAAATTGCTTTCTCTTTCCCCATACGTTCCGTAAATTTTTAAGCATAGTTCCTCGACTCACTTTCATCTTTTGGAATATATGGTGCCTCTTTTAACGGCATTGGCTTATTTCTTAATACTTGAATCCAAATTCGAAGTGCAGAAATTAATACGGCAATTACAACTATCATAAAAATTCCACAAAGTGCCGCATCAATATAGTCATTAAAAATAATTTGTTTCATTTGTGCAACATTTTTAGCTGGAGCTAATACCTTACCATCATCTAATGCTCCCTGAAATACTTTCGCATGTGATAGAAATCCTATTTTAGGATTTTCATGAAATAACTTTTGATAACCAGCTGTCATCGTTACAATAAGTAATCCTATAGTCGGAATAAGCGTTACCCAAACGTATGCCTTTTTCCCCATTTTGAATAAAATTGTCGTTCCAAGTAATAATGCAATCCCCGCTAACATTTGATTTGCAATACCGAAAAGTGGCCATAGCGTATTAATTCCACCGAGAGGGTCAACCACCCCTTGATATAAGAAGTACCCCCAGCCTAATACGCATAACGTTGTAGCAACCACATTCGCTATTGTGGAATCTGTTTTCGCAAACGGCTTGTACACATGCCCTAAAATATCTTGAATCATAAATCGTCCTACACGTGTTCCAGCATCAATCGTTGTTAAAATAAATAGTGCTTCAAAAAGAATGGCAAAATGGTACCAAAATGCCATCATCGCCGTTCCACCTATTACTTGTGAAAATATATGTGCCATACCAATTGCTAATGTTGGTGCGCCACCTGTACGTGATAAAATGGTCTGTTCTCCGACGTTAACAGCAAGTTCTTTTAATTCATTCGGTGTAATAGCAAATCCCCACGAAGAAATAACTTGAGCCGCTTGTGATACATCTGTTCCGATCAGTGCTGCTGGACTATTAATTGCAAAATAAGTTCCTGGTGTTAATACACAAGCTGCAATCATAGCCATCGCTGCTACAAATGATTCCATTAACATTGCCCCATAACCAATTGGCTGTGCATGACCTTCTTGCTCAATCATTTTCGGCGTCGTACCTGATGAAACGAGAGCGTGGAATCCAGAGACAGCACCGCAAGCTATTGTAATAAATAAGAACGGAAATAAATTCCCGGAGAAGACAGGGCCTGTTCCATCAATAAACTTAGATACTGCCGGCATCTTCAAATCTGGAGCTACAATTAAAATACCAATTGCTAATCCAAGTATCGTTCCTATTTTTAAAAATGTACTTAAATAATCACGTGGTGCAAGGAGCATCCAAACTGGTAATGCCGATGCAATGAATCCATATACGATAAGCATAATAGCAATTGTTTCACCACTAAAAGTAAACATACTTGCAAGTGTTGGATTTTCTGCTACATACTGTCCACCAATAAGCGATAGGACTAGTAGAACAATACCGATTACTGATCCTTCCCCTACTCGCCCTGGTCTAATGTAACGCATGTAAACTCCCATTAAAATAGCAATTGGAATTGTTGCTGCGATTGTAAACATTCCCCATGGGCTTCCAACAAGTGCCTTCACAACTACTAAAGCTAATACTGCTAATAAAATTATCATAATACCTAAAATACCAATCATCGCAATTAATCCTGTAACAGGACCAATTTCATCTTTAATCATTTCTCCTAATGATTTACCATTACGTCTCATTGAAGCAAATAAAATTACAAAATCTTGTACAGCTCCGGCAATAACTACCCCAACAATAATCCAAATAGTCCCAGGTAAATACCCCATCTGCGCCGCCAAAATTGGTCCTACTAAAGGACCTGCCCCTGCAATCGCAGCGAAGTGATGTCCGAATAAAACCCATTTATTTGTTGGAACATAATCCTTCCCATCATTTAGCGTATGAGCAGGCGTTTGCCTATTATTATCTAGGCCAAAAACTTTCCTTGCTATAAATCTACTATAAAAGCGATAAGCAATCGCATACACTGATACAGCAGCAACTAATAGCCATACAGCATTAATTGTCTCACCTTGTGATAAAGCTATTACACCAAAAGCAGATGCTCCTACCGCTGCAATAACTCCCCAAAGTAAAATTGATTTCAATGTTTTCACGTACAATCCCCCCATTACTACTTCTTAGAGGAGATTGTACTAAATTTTCTGAATATTTAATTTAAATCCTCCTTATCATGAAGGATTTCTAGGCTATTATGTTAAAATTCTCTCATTACTTGTCATAGCTCAATTTTATTTCGAAGCCGTTTTACATAATTACGGCTTACTGGAATCGGTTGCTCATCATACCTGTCTAAATGCAAATTATACGTGCCATTATAATAAGGTTTAAGTTCTTGTACATATGACATATTAATTAAATAGCTTTTATGTACACGTAAAAAATCATATGCATTTAGTTTATTTTCTAATTCCTGGAGTGTGTATGTTGAAATATACTGATTATTCGTTGTATAAATTGAAACGGTTTTGTTTTCCTTATTTTTACTAATATATACAATATCCTCCGGGAGAATATATCTAATCCCCTCATGGCCTTCTATCGGCAGTTTACGCAAATGACTCTTTGCTTTCTCACCTTGTTCTTTTCCCATTTTATATAAAATGAATTGTAAATCTTCTTCACGAAATGGTCGTAATAAATAATAAAACGCTTGGAAACGAAAAGCTGTAATTGCCTCTTCTATATCCTCACCAATAAAAATAAATTTCGTATAACAATTCACTTCTCGTAACAAACTCGAATATTCAAAACCGGTACCATCCATTAATTGCGAATTTAAAAAAACAAAATCAGGTGTATGTTTTTTCATTATTAGCAAAGATTCTGTTCCAGTTTTCGCTTCAAAACATTCTACATTTCGAATATTTTCAGTAAAGTTCTCAACTAATTTTCTTCGCTCTTCTGTTTCTTCCATGATAAGTAAGATTTTCATTTATCCAGCCACCTAATTCCTTTGTCCATATGTCTTGTTGTATACATTCGCTTTAGCAAGAAACATTCCCTTTTTCTTACTATACCATTATTTATCTAAAAAAACAGAAAAAAGGAAACCACTTTGGTTCCCCTTTTCTTTTATCCCGATTGGTGCGGGCTAATAATCAGTGGTTGATGGACAAAACACCACTGATTAAGGTTTCTCTTTATACTAATTCCCTCTGTTTCGTTTCTTGACCAAGTATAACTACAGCAAGTGCCCCAATTAAAATTGATCCACAGAAAATCGTAAATATTAGCGATAGTGAAGCTTGTGAAGCAACTAAATACCCTACTAATAGTGGTCCAAGAATACCACCAATACGCCCAAATGCAGCTGCCATTCCTGCACCTGTACCGCGAATAGTTGTTGGATACTGTTCCGGTGTATAAGCGTATAATGCACCCCAAGCACCTAAATTAAAGAAGGATAGTAACATACCCGCCACTATTAATGCTGTTAATGAATCCGCAATTCCGAACACATAAGCACTACATGCTGTACCAATTAAATACGTAACCAATACAAATTTACGACCAAGACGTTCAATAAACCATGCAGCTGTGAAATATCCTGGAAGTTGAGCTAAAGTCATAATGAGTACGTACTGAAAACTTTTTATTAAACTAAAGCCTTTTAGTACCATTACACTAGGTAACCAAAGGAACATTCCATAATAGGAAAAGACCACACAAAACCATAGAATCCATAACATAATTGTTGCTTTACGATATTCTCCAGACCAAACCGATTTTATATTTTCAATAACAGATGGCCTTTTTGCAACCTTTTGGAACCTTGGAGAATCGGGTAAATTCCATCTTAAATATAAAGCATATAACGCTGGAACTGCACTTAATACCATAGCAACTTCCCAACCGTATTTAGGAATAACAAAATATGAGATAAGAGCTGCGATTAACCAACCACCAGCCCAAAAGCTTTCTAATAGTACAACTATTTTTCCACGTTCGTGCGCTTCAACACTTTCTGATACAAGAGTAGATGCAACTGGAAGTTCCCCTCCAAGTCCCATACCAATTAAAAAGCGTAAAACGAGGAACATCGCGAATGTCGTCGTTAAAGCAGTTAAACCACTACCGATAGAAAATAGTAATAATGTAATAATAAAGACTGATTTCCGTCCTATTTTATCTGATAGTATCCCAAAAAGGAGCGCTCCTACTGCCATACCAATTGAATTAACGCTACCTATCCAACCCATTTCTTGAGTACTTAATCCCCAATCTTTTTGGAGTGCTACGATTACAAATGAAAGCATTCCAACATCCATTGCATCAAATAGCCAGCCAAGCCCTGCTATACCAAGTAGCTTTCGCTTCGAAATTTCTTTTACCTTGCTCACAAGAAGTCCTCCTTACACAGGTGTCTTTACACATCATTTTACATGTGTGTATTGCATAAGTAAAATACTTTCTTATAAAAATTCTCCTTCATCATTCCCAAAAAGTAAAATGTTTATCAAAAATAAACAAATAAAAAAAAGTAGCGATGTTCCGCTACTTTTTTGAACGCATTACTTCTTTTAAAAATTCAGCTAATACTAACTGACGACGCCAACGTGTTGGATTACTACATAATCTGTAAAACCACTCTAAATGAATAGATTGAATCCATTTTGGCGCACGCTTTACCTCTCCAGCCCACACATCTAAACTACCGCCTACTCCAACAGCCATTTTCGTTTCTAAACGATGCTTATTGTTTTGGATAAAGTTTTCTTGTCTTGGAAAGCCAAGTGCAACAAGTAATAGATCTGGTTTTGCCTCTTGAATACGTGAAACAATATTCTCTTCTTCTTCTTGTTTAAAATATCCATCTTGTATCCCCACGATAGATGCAGCCGAATATGTCTTCGTTAAATGATCAGCCGCGGCTTGTACAACATGTGGTTTTGCACCTAATAAGAAAACAGATACTGGTTTATTCTCTTCTGATAACTTCGCAAATAAATTACACATTAAATCAAAACCTGCTACACGTTCTTTTACAGGTGTACCAAGCATACCACTTGCTTTTACAACCCCAATACCATCAGGTGTAATTAAATCGGTATTTAGTAATGTTTTATGGAACTCTTCATCCTTTTTTGCACACATAACAATTTCAGGATTTGCTGTTACTACCTGAAAAGTATGAGTTTGCTCCAATTCTAGTTGTTCCTTTAAATATTGGACCGTTTCATCCATTGTCATTGTAGAAAAAGGAACACCTAGAATATCAACCGTTTGTACTGCCATAATTAACTATCCTCTCTATCATTAAAGGTTTTTCGCTATTAATTGCTTATATGTTTCTTTCGTATCTTCATATAATTTTTGAAGTGAGAAGTTCATAGTAGCATGCTCATAAATATGCTTGCCCATTACTGATAACTCTCCAGTTTTCCACTTATCATACGCCTCTTCTAATGCCGATGCCAATGCTTTTCCATCACCAGTCGGTACAATCCACCCATAAGTTTCATCTGCAATTAACGGTTCGATTTCTCCAGCTCTAGTCACAATTGATGGTACACGTTGATTTGCCGCTTCTAATAAAACTAATGGAAATCCTTCGCTATGGGAAGTTAACAAATTGACATGTGATGAAGCAAATAATTGTTTCACATCTTGACGATGCCCTAAAAATTCAACTTTATCATTAATCCCTTTTTCAGTAGCTAACGCCTTTAGTTCTCTTTCTAACGGCCCGTCACCAACTAATAACACTTTAATTTTCTCCAATTTTGTTTGTTGTAACGCATCGAATAAAACTTCATGTCCTTTAACAGGATGCAAACGCGCTACTTGGATTGCCGTAAACACATCTTCATCAATATTAAACATTTCCTTTTTATTATAGCCATCTGCTTTTTCCTGATCATATTCAATCCCGTTATAGATAACATGCATCTTTTCATTTGAAATACCTAATGCGGCTAAGCTTTTTTTCAACCTATTCGTTACAACAAAAAATAAATCTATATTTTTTAAAGCTTTCAAATTTAATTTAGTAAAAATCCAGCCTTTTAAGCCTTGTTTAGTAAAGTCTTGAAATGGATCACTATGAATTGTCGTAACCCATTTTGCCGCAAATTTCTTCTTCATTAGAGAAACAAAGAAATTCGCCCTAGGACCGTGTGTATGAACTACATCAAATTTTTCTTTATTAATGAATTCACTTATGTTCTTTAAAATGGATAAATCATAGCGAGATTTTTGTGAAAACACATGAACTTTTATTCCTAGCTCTCTTGCTTCTTTCGCAACTATTCCATCTTCAAATACTGCTAATTCTACTTCACCATCCGGAAACTGATCGAGCAGTGAAATAATATGTGTTTTTCCTCCACCATCTTCTGCCCCTGCATTCATATGCAATATCCTCATATTTTTTCCTCCTTTAAATCCTCGCTACATTTCCATCTATCTTTATTTTACTGTACTAAAAAATAAAAGCTAACAAAAGTTAGCTTTTATTTTTATCATTCAATTTCTAAATCTACAATTAGACAAGCTAACACCACTACAAAGTAAATCCCTACTCCTGGTGCTGTCAAAATATGTCCTGCAATATATGCAATACCTAATGCTAATACTAAGCTTGCTGTAATCATTCCATATTTCACATTAAATATTTCCTTAAATCTTGTAACAAATGCTAGTAGGATTCTTACGCCGTAATAAATAAATGGAATCATCATTAACGCAAAACCAATAATTCCGAAATCATAAAACCAATCATGGAAGTCCATTTCGATTAGCTTCGGATCTGGCTCTTTTTGTTCATTATACTTAAAGTTACCTGCGTAACCCATTCCAAATAATTTTTGTGACATTGGCGCTTCTTTAAAGAACTGCTTATGTCGCTCTTCATATACTTGACGTCCACTGAAAATAAGATTTTCTTGATTTTCTTTCTTTTGCTCTTTCTCAAGCTCTTTCTTAACTTCAGCTTCTACCTTCGCCTTTTCTTCTGGTTTCTCAACTTTATGTTGTTTTTCTTCTTTTTTAATTTTCTCTTTAATTTCTTTTTCTTTTTGACCTTGCTGCGCTACATTTTGTTCTGATAAATAATTGTTATGAATACCCATATTTTGTGCTAATGGCGTCATTTTAAACGTTCCAACAACACCAGCCAATAGGAAAATAGCAATTAATCCATTAAGTACAAGAGACCTTTTGTTTGGATTTCTTCTATCAAATAATAATTGTAGTACGATAATCCCGATTGCTGCTGCTAACGTAGCACCAATTGAGCCCATCCCTACTTTCGTACCAACTTGAATTAACGAGTAAATCATTAAAAGCGATGGAATCCAATATAAAACGTGTTTCACGCTCTTTGTTTTTTGAATAGAATATAGTACCACAATAGGGAAAATAATAGCTAAGATTGACCCTAGTTCATTACCTGCATAGAACCACCCTCGGGAACCAACTTTCATCCATTGATAACTACCAAAGTCTGTAGATGTCGAAATAGAAATAACCATAATAGCGTTAATGATTAATGTTGAATACACAATACTATTTCTGACTTTGTCACTAATATTTACTTTCTTTTTCAATGATTTTAAAGCTAAAATGTATGATCCTAGCATGATATATATATATAATGCCTTCGCAACAAACTTAACTTCTTCACCAAGTACAATAGGATTCTTAACTAGTTTATTATTAATAAACCCTATCCCTAAAACTACTGCTAATAGTATTAAGTAAATTAAAAACTTCCTATTTTCCTTCTCTTTTGCCTGAATTAAAATGTAAATACCACCAACAGCCATAATAAGAAATCTTACCAAAATTCCAACAGTGGCATTTGACTTTAATAAAACGATGCTAAGAGACGTTAATAAATCTAAAACAGGCTGTAAAATAATAAAAAAGAGCAAAAAATGCTCAAATCTAACCCTAGCTTGATTTGCTAACATTCCAAGACCTCCATACAAAATCTTCACATTATCTTTTAATCATAGTTTTCTACTGTTTAAACACACCTAGCAATTATAACATAACTCATATTTAAATTGAGAACTATTTTTCATGCCAAAACTAGTCAAGTCCAGCATTATTAGTAACCGAAAACATTGTCCTTTAGCTATCCTTCCCTATCCCTATAAAAACTATCTAACACATATGCACTTATTTTCGACCGTACAGAAATATTTTTTTATCATTTTATACAAATGTACAAAACGGACTTATCTTATTGTACCATCCCTCCAACTAAGCTACATCAAAAAACTATACTATTAATCTTTCCACACTTTTTCGCTTTACTTTATTGCTACTTATCAAGCATTTTCAAACGCTTTCTTTAGCTATTTCATCCATTTTTCTACATGTAGCGAAAAGTAATTGTTATTTCCAAAACTTTAGTGTATATTTTTTCTCTGGAACATCTTTAAGAGGAAGGAATTAAAGCCATGTTATTAATCGATATATTTACGTTTCTTGGCATTATCGCCGCTGCCATTTCTGGTACATTAGTTGGTTTAAAAAAAGATCTAGATTTATTTGGTGTCCTTTGTTTAGCTGTAGCTACTGCGCTCGGCGGCGGTATTATTCGTGATATTATGATTGGTAACCTGCCTCCTGTCGCATTTGTAAAACCCATTTACTTTTTCGTAAGTGTACTATCAGCATTATTCACATGTATGTTTTTTGAGCGCATTAATAAACTTCAAGTCGTTATTATGCTTTCTGATGCTGTTGGTTTAGGGGTATTTACAGCTATTGGTGCAAATGCAGCAATGTCACATCACGTTGACGCCTCGTTTTTAGTCGTTTCAATGGGAGTTATTACAGGTATTGGGGGCGGTATTTTACGTGACATTTGCGCTCAAGATATCCCGTATGTATTCCGAAAAGAGATATATGCAATTGCTTCTATTCTAGGAGCAGTTAGTTTCTTAATTACACATGCAATGGGGGCACACATATTAGCTTTCTATGTCTGTTTATTAATAACATTCGTTATTCGTGTAGTCACCGTAATATATAATGTACATTTCCCAGTTTTCTTTAAAACACATGCAAAAATTAATAAAGGCCATTAAGAGAATTCTACATAGAATTCTCTTAATTTATATACAATTCCATATACTATAGAGTAATTGTATATAAAAATATATAATTACATTAGAATAAAGAAATGAAAACGTTTTATAAACAGGGGGAAGAATGATGCTTGGGGTTTTTAAAAAAAATAAAACAAACACCAGTATAATTGAATTAAGCAAAGGCCAACAAATCATATTTAACGTGCCTGCTAATTCTGAACTAAAAACTCAAATGGATATGCTACATATTTCAAAGGAAGATTTACAAATTGTTAAAGTATTACAGCCATTTATTTATGAGGAAATAGATTGGATAACAGAAAAATTCTACACCAACATCACAAAACAACCTAATTTAATTGCTGTTATTGAACGCTACAGCTCTATTCCCAAATTAAAACAAACTTTAAAGACACATATTAAAGAATTGTTCAGCGGGAATATGAATGAAGATTTTATTGAACAACGTGTTAGAATTGCAAAAAGGCACGTACAAATTGGTTTACATAGAAAATGGTATACCGCTGCTTATCAAGAATTATTCCGCTCCGTCATAAAGATTTTGCAAACGAAAATTTCAACGATAGACGATTTTTCTTATTCTATAAACGTAATAAATAAATTATTCACATTAGAACAAGAACTTGTTATTGCAGCTTATGAATCCGAATATGAAAGAATCCAAAAAGAACATGAAAAAGAAAAAGAACTGACAACTATGACGATTACACATATTGCAACAGAACTAGCGGCAGTATCTGAAAAAACAAGCTCTTCTATTCAACAGTTAACATCTAAATCAGAAAGTATCGTAGGAATTGCAAAAACAGGTACATCATTAGCTACGACATCAGAAGAAAAGGCCAATAAAGGAAAAGAACAATTAAATCTGCAAAACAAACGAATGGAAAGCATCCAAACGAATATGGAAACTATCATTACTGATACTCATGAACTTCTTGATATTTCTAACAAAATTAACGAAATCATTGATATTGTAAAATCAATCGCCGAGCAAACAAATTTACTAGCATTAAATGCTGCTATTGAATCTGCACGTGCTGGCGAATTTGGTAAAGGTTTTTCAGTCGTAGCGGGAGAAATCCGAAAGTTATCAGAGCAAACGAAAGAATCAATTTCCAACGTTACAAAACTCGTTGAAAAAACTAATGAACAAATTATCCACGTCTCTTCTTCCGTGGAACAAATAAGCTCTCTCGTATCTGAAGGGACAGATAGTATGCATGCGACAGATCAATATTTCCAAGAAATCGTAAAAGATATGTCTAACTCTAAAGAACAAAATAAAAAAATTGAAAATGAATTAGAGACTATATCACAAGTAATGAAGAGTATTCAAGACGATTCCTCAACAATGGCCTTAACAGCGGATAATTTACAACTAGAACTAAACCGATAAGACGAATCGATACAAAGTGGAGATTCTTCATCTCCGCTTTGCATTCATCCTTATCATCCATCTACAAAAAAAGAATCCAAAACGGATTCTTTTATTTTCTGAAAAATATTTTTTGGCAATAAAAATAACTCATATAAACACCAAAGCTTTGTAAAATAAACAAAGCTGGCATAATAATATTATAATATGTCATATCTACTCGGAAGAGCCTTAACGACACGTATCCGGTAATTAATAATACAAACAACATATATCCTTCATTTTGCTGTTTCTTAATTAGAAAATGTAATAAAGCTATGGCCATAAATAATGTCACCACTATATATATAAGCTTTTCACATTTAAAAATAATAGAATTTATTCCCTCGTCTGAAAGCTGGTTAATAACTGGTTTTAACAGTTTAAATCTTTCTACTTCCATTTCTTTTAACTCTTGATCAATGTGCTCTTTTACACTTTTATTTTTGGATGTTTTTTCTTCATTTTGACTTTTTCCAATTAAAACAGATTGAACATAAGTCTGATTAGAAATCGTATACTGTGACATTCCCATCATCTTGATACCATAGCTCACACCAAAATGAGTACTATAAAACAGAATAAGTATTCCCATCATTTTTAATAGTAATTTTTGTTTCGCCCCTGATTGAAATAATTCAATTAACAGCACATATACAACTATAAAAATAGGTAAAAATAACCCCATTGGGAAAATCATATTGCTAAGCGCAAATAAAATGGCTGAAATTACCCACATATAAGGATGGTCTAATCCCTTATATAAAAATATGTAACAAGCACAATAAAATAAAAATATTGCGAGTGATTCCGCCGTTAATACAGAACTCATAAATATATTTGGAATATATAAAGCGTAAAACATTGATGCAATACGACCACACTCTTCTCCAAAGACCATTGACGCAATGCGATAAATGAAAAATGCAGTTCCTGTACAAAATAAAATATTAAATAATTGTAAAGCGAATACCGTATCACCAAATATACGAATGATGATTGATTCATAAATAATAAAAGGTAACTGTGCTATATTCTCTATATTATTGCCAATTGCAATCTGCTTTGCAGACTCATACATAGCTTTCATATCACCTATCATTGGAACATCTACAAATAGAACTGTGATAAGTCTTACAACTGTAGATATGCTTATAAGAAAAACAAGAAATTGTTTATCTGTAAAACGATATTGCAAAATTGATGCTACTAACAAAATAAGAATAACAAAAATCACTAATACAATTGTTATACTTGTTCTACTTCCTCCAAAAAATTGCTTACTTGTTTCAAAAGCCGACCAACAACTATAGGCAAAAAATGCGAGCATCGCACCAATCATTATTTTACTGAAGAAAGACGAAAAATTTGTTCTTATATGATTCATATGTCCATTGCACCTCTATTTCCATTCATAACAAAACGATTCTATCATGAATAAGCACAAGGTTAATAGGGAATTTCTATGACAAATACATAGTCATTACTTTTTCACTTGCAATGTAAGCGAATCCTCTTTTACACTACATTTTATATATGATAAATTTTCTTTCAGTTACATGAATACAAATACAGAAATTTCAATAAAGTGAAACTTTAATCCACGGGGGTTTTGTTCATCCCCCACTGACTATTAGCCCGCAAATAGTGGGATAATCCTCTTTTGGAACACTTTACTTCATTAAATATCTAATATGGGTACTCCACTTACACATGTCACTCTGATTGAAAACAGAAAATAGGGGATGAATATATGGAAAAGAAATTCATGCGAGAATCAAAAGCAATTAAAACAACACGTGTTTTTCCTAACGATTTAAATAATCACCAAACACTTTTCGGGGGGAAATTATTAGCAGAAATTGATAGTATAGCTTCAATTGCAGCTGCGAGACACAGCCGCAAACATTGCGTAACAGCATCTATCGATTCCGTTGATTTTTTAACTCCAATTCACCAAGCAGATTCTGTTTGTTATGAAGCATTCGTATGTTATACAGGAAAATCTTCAATGGAAGTTTTCGTAAAAGTAATTGCAGAGGATCTACTAGCAGGCGAGCGTAGAATGGCCGCAACGTGTTTCATTACATTTGTCGCATTAAAAGACGGAAAACCTTCATCTGTACCACAAGTAATTCCTGAAACAGAGGAAGAACATTGGCTACATACAACTGGTTCAGAGCGTGCAGAAAATAGAAAAAAAGGACGTTTGAAAAGTAAAGAAATGGCCGAAGTGTTAACTTTAAGTAAGCCTTGGAATATGTAACATTAGGATTTTATCTTATACATGCACAGGTTTTTTCTTCCTTGCATGTATTTTTTATTATAATAAAGTGTTACGCCTTAGCATTTTTATTCGATGCCTGTTTCCTAAAATCACCCATCAGCTTTTCCTTTATTTTGTTATACTATTAATGGTATATTAAATAATGTTCGTTTAAAAATAACCATAGTATGATTAAGTATATAAGGGATGGTGCGATAATGTCTATTGAGGTACCAATTTCAATACCAAAAACGTTAATTATTATTCCAGCGTATAACGAGGAAGAAGCAATTACAGATACATTAACAAGATTATTAGAACTAAAACAGCATTTTACAGCATTAAGCATTTGCGTTATTAATGATGGATCAAAAGATAAAACAGCTCAAATCGTAAAAGATTTCCCTGTTCATCTTGTTAATTTACCATACAATCTAGGTATCGGTTCAGCTGTACAAACTGGATATAAATACGCCTATGAGAACGGATATGATATTGCGATTCAGTTCGATGCTGATGGACAACATAATCCTGATGATTTATACAAAATCATACAGCCTATTGCCGAGGATCAATGCGATATGGTGCTTGGTTCACGTTTTACAGAAAAAACAGCATATAAAGGTAGTATTTCCCGAAGAATCGGTATTTTTTATTTTACCGCTCTATTGAAAGTACTAACAAAACAAACATTTATGGATCCAACTTCTGGGTATCGTGCTATCAATCGAGAAGTAATTAAGATTTTTGCACACAATTATCCAAAAGATTATCCGGAGCCAGAAGTCCTTATTCATTTAAAAAAGAAAAAACTTCGCATTAATGAAATATCTGTAAATATGCAAGAGCGACAAGGTGGACAATCTTCCATCACTCCCCTTAAATCTGCATATTACATGGTTAAGGTAAGTCTTGCTATATTGATGCAAAAAATCGTGAAAGGTTGATAATAAATGCATATAATTACCTTTTCATTTATCTTTATTTTATTACTATTCTTCTTAATTATTAATTCCATTCGTCGTGGGACTTTAGAAACAAAATATGCTATTTTATGGATTTTTGTTTGTGTTGCAATGGCTATTTTAAGTTCTACGGATAAAATTATAAATTGGATTGGAAAACTATTAAAAGTAGATTATCCTCCGTCCATTTTATTCTTATTCGGACTATTATTCTGTTTTATCTTAATTTTTGACCTGACGAGAAAAATCTCCAAATTACACCATCAACTTGTAACATTAACGCAAGATTATGCATTATTAAAACAAAAATTAAAGATAACAGATAAAGAATAACTTCCTAACTAAATACTAATATATAAAAGCTCCTGAATTTTGCTTGAAAAATTCAGGAGCTTTTATCATTTCAAATTATTTCTTTCTAATTATACGAGGTACCACAATAGAAAGTTGATTTACAAAGTTTATATGCGTTAAACTTATACAGATGTTCTTGTAGTCTTCTTCCTTTCAAAAGACTTGTATATATGGTACAAAACATAAAAAATTTGAGGAGATAAAAACTCTATGATGGAACAAAAACAACTCGTTTCCGTTGTCATACCTCTGTATAATACGGAAAAATATATTGAGGAAACGATGCAATCAATACTAGATCAAACATATAAAAACATTGAAATTGTAATTGTAGATGATGGAAGCAAAGATCAATCACCTTCTATCGTAAAAAATCTTGTACAAAAGTACCCAGGACAAATAAAATACGTCCCTCAAGAAAATCAAGGTGTTTCTGTTGCTCGTAATACAGGAATTGAAAATGCTAGCGGAGAATATATTGCTTTTCTTGATAGTGATGATTTATGGCATCCAACAAAAATCGAAAAACAAGTTGAAAGCATGCATAAAAACAACATGAACGCTTGTTATTGTGGCTATATGAACTTTTACGAAGAGACTGGTGAAAAAGTTGAGCACACGACAAACTTTATTAAAGGTGATATGACAAAAGCTTTCTTAACGCATCAAGTTGTTGCTCAGACGAGCACTTGGATTTTCAAAAGATCTATCGTGATGGATCATAATATTCGTTTCACACCAGGATGTAGCTGGGGAGAAGACTTAGAATTTCTATTTAAATTAATGAGTGTAACAAATGTATGCTATGTAGATGAATATTTAACATATTATCGAATCTTATCCGAAGGAAATCTTTCTTCAAAGTATAAAGATTATGAATTAAAAACAGCAAAAGAATTAGAAGTATTTAATCGCATGAAGGATTGGGTTCATAATAAATCAAAAGACTTGATCGTGAATGATTCTACAGAACTTATTGAAATCCTTGAAACTTATCTATTCCCATATACAGTCATTAACAATGCTTGTATATACATTAAAGGAAGCTCTAAGTTAGATAAATCACAAGTTCAATTAATCAAGGGCGATATAAATAAATATTGTCGCAAAATTTATTCAAAAAATGGAAAACGAAGCAAAAAGCTATACGCAATGCTTTGGTTTGTACGAATAAAGTTTATGTTTTCTTAAATAAAGAATACGCTTTTAAACATACTTTCCGTAAACAAATCAAATTTACAAATAGGACGAAGTGCGTCCTGAAAAATAGAAAGGTCTTGTTCCATGAAAACAAATAAAATCCTTAAAAACGCCTCCTACCTATTTGTAGGAAATATTACTGTTCGATTTGTACTTGCTATTGCGACCATTTTCTTTGCAAGATATGTTTCACCAAAGGAGTATGGGATGTTTACAACTGCTTTAGCAGTTTCCGCTGTTATTTGTTATTTTACAGATGCAGGTTTGACACATACATTTATGCGTGAAGGAACGAGAAGCAACGCTAACATTAGCGTACTAATTAGTAGTTATTTACGTATTCGTTTAGTATTAGCTATCGTAATTTCTGTGCTCTTCGCTATTTTCGCTCAGTTCTTCTATCCTGATGCTTACTTACGTGCGATGGTATATTGGGTTGTACTGCCGACAATGTTTGGAGCCACTTTACAAGGTGTTGGGATGGCTTACTTCCAAGTAACAGAACGCATGCAATTTACAGCGATTATTTCTGTAATACAAGGTGTAACAGCCGCAGCTGCTCTTCTACTAGGAATGTCCTTTAAATGGTCACTTATGATGGTTGCTGCCATGTACGGGATATCCAGTCTCGTAACAGGACTCATCGCCTTTATAATGGTAATTCGCCATACAACAGTTCATAAGGGCTGGGATAAAGGTATTTTAGATCAATTGCTCATTTTCACAATCAATGGCATTATCATTATGCTTTTACCACAGTTAGGGCCCATTATATTAGAAAAAGTTTCAACGTATGAGCAAGTTGGATTCTTTGGAGCTGCTTCTAAAATACCTGCTGTCCTTTATCAAATACCTGGTGTAATTGCAGCGGCCTTTTATCCAAAGTTATTTGCTTTTGGAAATGAAAAGAATATTGATGAACATAGAAAACTATCTCAGTTCGAATTAAAACTTATGTCTTTCTTAGGAATGGGAATCTCGATTCCATTTATCGCCGACCCAAGTTTTTGGATTGTTACTTTATTAGGTGAAAAATATGCACCAGCCGGTGATGCTCTTGCAATCTTAGCCTTTATGGTCATTTTACAATCTATCAACTATCCACTTGCTGATAATTTAACAACTATTGGTCAACAGTGGAAGCGTGCGACAACGATGGGAATTGGATTAGCTGTCGCTATCGTAAGTTACATCGTATTAGGTAGCCAATTTGGAATGATGGGAGCTGCGGGAGCTGCTATCATTACTGAGGTTACTTTATTAATCGGATTTACTTTATTCGTTCGTAAAGGATTTACATTACTATTCAAAGGGATTGTATTTAATACACTAGCATTTATAATCAGTTACGCCCTATACCGCACAGTATTAATTAACTTACCACCACTGGTAGCTCTAACACTTACTGGTATATTGTACGGTATTATTGGCCTTGCAATTGATCCACAAATACGCGGGTTGATTTTAGGATTTGTAAATAAAAAGCTAGGTAAGAAAATAGCATAAAAGCCAAGTTCTTTTTCATCTTTATGAAAAAGAACTTGGCTTTTTATTTATTACCCTCTACATATAAAATCGTTTCTTTTGTTCCTTCATAACACCAGCTCTTCTCGACGACATTTTTCATATCCCACAATGTAATTAAACATCTTTCAATTACACTCTATATTTTCCCAGAAACAATGCAATGTTAATCTTGCAAAAATATACATTTTGAAAGGATAGCATTATACTCAAGAATTTAGTATCATGATTCAAGGTACTATTTCAAGTTGGACGGAGGATACTATGAGCTTATTAACAGTAGAAAAACTAGGCCATACATTTGGCGATCGCACATTATTTAAAGATGTATCCATGCGTTTACTAGCAGGAGAACATGTCGGATTAGTCGGTGCAAACGGTGTTGGTAAATCAACATTTATGAATATTATTACTGGTCAACTTATCCATGATGAAGGCCGTGTAGAATGGACACCTGGTACAAATTACAGTTACTTAGACCAGCATACAATTTTAACACCTGGTCGCACAATTCGTGATGTATTAGCTGACGCGTTTTTACCTTTATTTGAAAAAGAAAAAGCTTTAAATGAAGTTGCAGAAAAAATGGGAACGGCAACACCGGAAGAATTAGAGGACCTTCTTGAGCAGATGGCAGAAATCCAAGATGCTCTCGAAGCAGGTGGTTTCTATTTACTAGATATGAAAATCGAAGAGGCAGCAAGAGGTCTTGGAATTGATGCAATCGGTTTAGACCGTGATGTTTCAGCACTAAGTGGTGGACAACGTACAAAAGTATTACTTGCAAAGCTATTACTTGAGCAACCAGAAGTGTTATTACTCGATGAGCCTACTAACTATTTAGACGTTGAACATATTCATTGGTTAACTAATTATTTAAAAGAATATCCACATGCATTCTTATTAATTTCTCATGATACGGAATTTATGAACAAATGCGTTGATGTTATTTTCCATCTAGAATTTACAAAAATGACGCGCTATACAGCGACATACGAAAAATTCCTAGAGTTAGCCGAAATTAATAAAAATCAACATATAAATGCTTATGAAAAACAGAAAGAGTTTATTAAAAAGCAGGAAGACTTTATTGCAAAGAACAAAGCTCGTTATTCAACGACAGGTCGTGCAAAAAGTCGTCAAAAACAACTTGATCGCATGGAGCGTATTGATCGTCCTGAAACAGCAATTAAGCCAGAATTCTCATTTAAAGAATGTCGTGCAAGTAGCCGTTTCGTCTTTGAAGGTGAAAATGTAGAAATCGGATATACACACCCATTATTACCAAAACTAACAATGACAATTGAACGCGGTGAAAAAATTGCTATCGTTGGATGTAATGGTGTCGGTAAATCAACATTACTAAAAACAATTTTAGGAAAAATTAAACCTTTAAGCGGTAAAACGAGTCTTGGTGACTTCTTAGAGCCTGCATACTTCGAGCAAGAAGTAAAAGCTGATAATATAACACCAATTGATGACGTTTGGAACACATTCCCTAGTATGGACCAACATCAAGTTCGTGCAATGTTAGCGAAATGCGGATTAAAAAATGAGCATATCTCTCGCCCGCTAAATCAATTAAGTGGTGGCGAACAAGCAAAAGTTCGTTTATGTAAGTTAATGGGTGAAGAAAGTAACTGGATCCTATTTGATGAGCCAACAAACCATCTTGATGTTACAGCAAAGGAAGAACTTCAAAAAGCTCTGAAGGCATATAAAGGGACAATCCTTCTTGTATGTCACGAACCAGAATTTTATGAAGGCTGGATTACAAAAACTTGGAATGTTGAAGAATGGTCACAAAATAATTCTTAATTATAATAGAAAATCCTTGCGTTCTATATGCAAGGATTTTTTATATTATAGTATGCCGTAAGCCTCAATCGAAACTCATTTAAACTAGGATATACCGCTAAATTAGCAAGCATACCTCTAATGACTGGAATTCTTGGATTTTGCAATCTCATTTCTGCTTCTAAAACATCTAAAGTTACAAGTAACTCATCATTTTCTAATTGATCAGCTAATGTTCGTTTAAATACAATAATTTCACTTAGAAAATGTTCCTTCACCTGTTCCTTAATAAGCTCGGAACTACAAAGAAATTCTCCTAGTCTCTCTTCATGTAGGACAGGTTCCTCCGAAGATTCTAGAAGCCCCTCTACTAAATTGTCTATCCTTTTTAAAATAAAAGCTGAGACATAGGACAAATCAATTTCTGGTGCATTTAAAATAATTAATTCTAAATACCCACGGCATATCCCTTCCACCATAATTACTAGATCTAACAAGTATGGAATAACCTTTTCACCATAAATGGACAGTAAGCTATTCCGATAAAATGCATGAGACTCTAATTTCATCCTCATCATAAACTCTTCTACTTCTTTATTAAACGGAATTGCATTTTCTCTTGCATGCATAATAATAAATTCTTTATGTTTTTGCACATCAGTAAACTGACAATATAATTGTTTTTCAAATTTTTCACGTGGTAATAAAGATTCTTTTTCAATATCCAGCATTTTCTTTTGAATCTTGTCATAATAATATCGAAGTGTGGCCAATAATAACTCATCTTTTGATTTGAAATATAAATAAAAAGCTCCTTTTGATATACCACATGCGGTTACGATTTCTTGTACTGACGTTGCATTTACACCCTTAGTTGCAAATAACCTCATAGCCATCTCTATAATTAAGCGCTCTTTTTCTTTCATATTCTCTCTCCTAAATTTAATCTCGCATCTTATGTAAATTCAAACTTGATTTTATTCCACATTAACTGAAAATAAAACTCCCCATCTAAAATTTAATGGAGTAAATGGTTTATATAGAAGCCTTTCCATCTATAAAATCCGGTTAGTAAAAGCCAATGATCAGAAAAAGAATAGGAAACCGACTACTTATAGTTTGATTTTATTATACCATCTCTTTTCATTGACGACTGACCAATCGGTCAGTTATATTATGTATTAGACTGACCGATTGGTCAATATAATGAAAAGGGAGCGCAAACATGAACAAAATCATCAATTTCACGTTAAAAAATAAGTTCGCAGTTTGGCTACTAACCATTATTGTTACTATTGCGGGTATTTATTCTGGGATGAATATGAAGCTGGAGACAATTCCTGATATTACAACACCGATTGTAACAGTAACCACGGTTTATCCTGGTGCTACACCAGAAGAAGTAGCTGATAAAATTTCAAAACCAATGGAAGAGCAACTCCAAAATTTAAGCGGTGTAAACGTTGTTAGTTCATCATCTTATCAAAACGCATCTTCTATTCAGGTAGAATATGATTTTGATAAAAATATGGAAAAAGCCGAAACGGAAATTAAAGAATCGCTCGCAAACGTGAAACTGCCAGAAGGTGTGAAAGACCCGAAAGTCTCACGAGTAAACTTTAATGCCTTTCCTGTTATTTCATTAAGCGTAGCGAGTAAAAATGAATCTTTAGCTGCCTTAACAGAAAATGTAGAAAAAAATGTTGTTCCTGGATTAAAAGGACTTGATGGTGTCGCATCTGTTCAAATCGCAGGTCAACAAGTAGACGAAGTACAGCTTGTCTTCAAAAAAGATAAGATGAAAGAATTAGGTTTAAGTGAAGATACTGTAAAAAATATGGTTAAAGGTTCGGACGTATCGTTACCACTTGGCTTATATACATTTAAAGATACGGAAAAATCAGTTGTTGTCGATGGTAACATTACAACAATTAAAGCATTAAAAGAATTAAAAATTCCAGCTATCCCTTCATCACCGAATGGTCAAGGTAGCCAAAACGCTGGTGCTGGAACACAAGTACCACAGATGAATCCGGCCGCTATGAACGGCATGCCAACGGTTACATTAGAGGAGATTGCTGATATTAAAGAAGTTGGAAAAGCAGAATCCATTTCTCGAACGAATGGAAAAGAAGCAATCGGTATTCAAATTGTGAAGGCTGCTGATGCGAATACAGTTGATGTTGTAAATGCAGTTAAAGATAAAGTAAAAGACCTTGAGAAAAAATATAAAGACTTAGAGATTATTTCAACATTCGATCAAGGTGCGCCTATTGAAAAATCAGTTGAAACAATGCTTAGCAAAGCTATTTTCGGTGCTATCTTTGCGATTGTTATTATTATGTTGTTCCTGCGAAACATTCGAACAACACTAATCTCTGTCGTTTCTATACCACTTTCTTTATTAATTGCAGTTTTAGTAATAAAACAAATGGATATTACCCTTAACATTATGACACTTGGAGCAATGACAGTTGCTATTGGACGCGTTGTTGATGACTCAATTGTTGTTATTGAAAATATTTACCGACGTATGTCTTTATCAGAAGAGAAATTACGTGGGAAAGATTTAATTCGTGAAGCTACGAAAGAAATGTTTATCCCGATTATGTCTTCTACAATTGTAACAATCGCTGTATTCTTACCTCTTGGGCTTGTAAAGGGTATGATTGGTGAAATGTTCTTACCATTTGCTTTAACAATTGTTTTTGCCCTACTTGCTTCCTTACTTGTGGCAGTTACAATTGTGCCGATGCTAGCACATTCCTTATTTAAGAAGGAAAGCATGAGAGAAAAAGAAGTACATCATGAGGAAAAACCAAGCAAATTAGCAAACGGCTATAAACGTATACTTGAATGGGCGTTAAACCATAAAATTATTACATCAAGTATCACAGTCCTCCTATTAGTAGGCAGCCTTGCACTTGTACCAATCATCGGTGTCAGCTTCTTACCATCTGAAGAAGAAAAAATGATTATCGCAACGTACAAACCTGAGCCAGGTCAAACGTTAGACGACGTTGAAAAAATTGCAACGAAAGCTGAAAAGCATTTCCAAGATAAAAAAGACGTCAAAACGATTCAATTCTCATTAGGCGGCGAAAACCCAATGAGCCCTGGTCAAACAAATCAAGCGATGTTCTTCGTTCAATATGATAACGATACGAAAAACTTTGAAAAAGAGAAAGAACAAGTCGTTAAAGATTTACAAAAGATGTCTGGAAAAGGTGAATGGAAAAACCAAGATTTCGGAGCAGGTGGCGGTAGTAACGAAATTAAGCTATACGTTTATGGAGATAGCTCTGAAGAAATTAAGCCTGTCGTGAAAGACATTCAAAATATCATGAAGAAAAATAAAGATTTAAAAGACATAGACTCTAGTGTTGCAAAAACATATGCAGAATATACTTTAGTCGCTGATCAAGAAAAGTTAAGTAAAATGGGGCTAACTGCTGCTCAAATTGGAATGGGACTTTCTAATCAACATGATCGCCCTGTTCTTACAACAATTAAAAAAGATGATAAAGATATAAATGTATATGTAGAAACTGAAAAACAAAACTATGAAACGATCGATGACTTAACAAATCGTAAAATTACAACACCACTTGGTAATGAAGTTGCTGTTAAAGATGTTATGACTGTAAAAGAAGGTGAAACTTCTAACACAGTAACACATCGTGATGGCCGTGTTTATGCGGAAGTTAGTGCAAAACTAACATCTGATGACGTTTCAAAAGCATCTGCCGCTGTTCAAAAAGAAGTAGATAAAATGGATCTTCCTTCTGGTATAGATGTTTCTATGGGTGGTGTTACACAAGATATTCAAGAATCATTCAAACAACTTGGCTTAGCGATGTTAGCTGCGATTGCCATTGTATACTTCGTTCTTGTTGTTACATTTGGCGGTGCCCTTGCACCATTCGCAATTTTATTCTCGCTACCATTCACAATCATTGGTGCACTCGTTGCCTTATTAATCTCTGGCGAAACGTTAAGCGTATCTGCGATGATTGGGGCTCTTATGCTAATTGGTATCGTTGTAACGAACGCAATCGTGCTCATTGACCGTGTTATTCATAAAGAAAATGACGGCCTATCAACACGTGAAGCATTATTAGAAGCTGGTACAACACGCCTGCGTCCTATCTTAATGACTGCAATTGCAACAATCGGGGCTCTTATCCCGCTTGCATTAGGATTTGAAGGTAGCGGCTTAATTTCTAAAGGACTTGGCGTAACAGTAATTGGTGGATTAACAAGTTCAACGTTATTAACACTTCTTATTGTTCCAATCGTTTATGAAGCATTAAGCAAATTTAAAAAGAAAAAAGTAAAATAAAAAAATAACCTCGCTGACTGCGAGGTTATTTTTTATTCCCAAACAAGATTAGGAAATCACCATATCCTTCTTTTTCTAAATCTTCTTTTTGAATAAAGCGTAGCGCTGCCGAATTAATACAATAACGAAGGCCGTTTTGTCCTGGGCCGTCTGGAAATACATGCCCAAGATGTGAATCTCCTTCTTTACTTCTCACTTCCGTACGCGTCATATTATGGCTAACATCCATTTTTTCTTTCAAACTAGCTGACATAACTGGTTTCGTAAAACTCGGCCATCCACAGCCGCTATCGAACTTATCGAAAGAAGTAAATAATGGTTCCCCCGAAACAATATCTACATAAAGCCCTTCTTCTTTATGATTCCAATACTCATTTTGAAAAGGCGGTTCTGTCCCATTTTCCTGTGTTACATAAAACTGCATCTCGTTTAATCTTTCTTTTAAATGAGCATTATTCTTTGGCCAATGTTGTTTAATAAAAGCATCTCGACCTGAGCCTTTACGATATAACTCATAGCGAAATGTATTCTTCTTATAATATCCTTGGTGATATTCTTCAGCTGGATAAAACGTAGCAGCTGGCAATATTTTTGTCGCAATTGGCTTCGAAAAATGCCCATTTTTCTCGAGCTCTTCTTTTGAAGCCTCTGCCTTTTTATGTTGTTCTTCATTATGATAAAAAATCACCGTTTCATAAGACTGCCCGCGGTCGTGGAATTGTCCCCCTATATCAGTCGGGTCAATTTGTCTCCAATATATATTTAACAACTCTTCATACGGCATTTTATTTGCATCAAATGTAATTTGTACTGCTTCATAATGCCCAGTTGTTTCCGAGCACACTTCTTTATACGTTGGATCCTCTTTATGGCCACCTGTATAGCCTGAAACAACCTGTATAATCCCTTCCATCTCTTCAAATGGCGAAACCATACACCAGAAACACCCTCCGGCAAACGTAGCTAACTCTATCTTTTCATTTACGGCCATTATTTCACCCCTATTCTATCTTCTCCTTACAGTATGGCATAAGGAACGTCATGTTATAAAAGAAAAAGCATCGAACATCGATGCTTTTTCTTTACTTCACTTTATTTTTTTCAACGTCCTTCTCCATTTCATCACTTGTCACATCTAAGACATCTAATAAGAAAATGAAGATTGGAATACCGATAATAAGTCCCCACACACCTAAGAAATGCTCAGAGAAAATTAATACCATAAATGTGTAGAAGATTGGTAAGTTTGTTTTTTGTGACATAAACTTCGGATTTAATACATAACTTTCAAGCGCATGAATTACTGTTACGATAACTACAATATAAACGACATACATAATACCACCAATATTGTAAGCAATCATACAGAGTGGGAATAACGAGATAATAACACCCGCCACTGGAATTAAGCCAAGCAAGAAAATCATTAACGCTAAACCTAGTAATTGCGGGAATCCTAATATCCATAATGCAATAACAGATAAAACACAGTTAACAATTGCAATTAAAAATTGTGCTTCGATTACTTTTCCGAATGAACGTGCAAATTTCTTTCCGAAATACTCTATTTCGTTATAGAAAATTGCAAGTCGGCTTTCTTTAAATTTCGAAGTAAAAGCAACGATACGTGCTTTTTCAAGTAAGAAAAATAAGCTTAAAATTACAGAAAGTAAAACTTGAAGGCCAAATTTCCCAACATTCGTAATAGATTTATACAAAATGTCTACGCCTTGCCCTACATATTTAGAAAGCTCCATATGATTAACAGCATTAACTGCATACTTAATTAATTCACTATCAGGTGGATTTCTTAAAAATACATTAAATTGATAAATCAATTGTGAAATTTGTATTGTTAATACCGGTAAATATTTAAATAGCGTAATGGCAATTCCTGCCACCAACATTACATATAAAAGCGCTATAATAATTTTTCGATTAATTGGCATGAAATGATCTAATTTACGAGAAATAAACTTTTGGAATCGATCCATTAAATACGTCAACATAAACGTAATTAAAATTAAATTTAACATACTTTGCATCCCATACAATATGAGAGCAAGTAATACTAATACGATTAACCTCTGAAATCCTTTGCTTTGAAACAGGTTTTTTATTTGCATAATCGACGAGTACTCTCTCCTGTCCTATAAAGTAAAACGTTAACAAGTAGATCTCTCTCTATCCTCTACTTATAATTATCCTTTAATATTAAAGCCATTGCGAGCAATTTATATTCAACCCTAACCACCCGTTAATTGTGCTATATATTATGTTACTTCTTATTTTACAATACAATGACCTATTTCAGAACGCATTATACGTAGTATTAATGAAGATTTAAGGAAACTTTTATCCTTCAATAGGTCTTACCACTACTGTAACATAAAAAGCAAGCTATCAGTAGAAATCCGTCCTACAAATAACTTGCTTTTATATTTTTTTTAGTAAGTTTTATCATCCAATAAACGGCATGAACATTGGAATAACCACCACTGTTACGACACCAACCACTGTCACAGCGATACTGGCCATAGCTGCTTCTACTTCACCCATTTCGATACCTACTGCAACCCCTAACGCATGTCCTGCTGTTCCAAGCGCTAAACCTTTAGCAATCGGATGTTTAACTCTAAATGTTTTTAAGAATAAAGCTCCTAATGCGTATACGATAACAGCATTAAAGATAACTGCAAATGATGTAATTGCTGGAATACCACCGATACTTTCAGAGATTGGTAATGCAATTGCTGTTGTTGCTGCCTGCGGTAACATTGAGTTCATTACAGCTGTATCTAGACCAATTGCTTTTGCGACAATGAACACAACAACCACTGAACAAATAGATCCAACCACAATAGCCGATAAAATTTGCCACCAATATTTTTTTAACTTATCAACTTGTTTATATAATGGAATTGCAAACGCGATTGTTGCTGGTTCTAAGAAGAAGCTAATCATTTTTCCGCCAGTATTATATTCTTCAAAAGTAAAGTTACCTACTTTTAGAAAGACAATCCCTAATACCATCGCTACGAATAATGGTGTGAATAAGAAGAATCCTTTTGAATGCTTAAATAATAATGTTCCGATTCCGTATGCGATTAATGAAACGACGATTCCGAAATATGGAGTCATTGTGCTTGCCATGTTCATTCCCTCCTAACAATATATACTAAATTGGTTACGCAACTTTTCCGTGCTTGCGTCCTTTATTTACTACTTTCAATTCTTTCGTATCTTCTATTTCTTTATCGTCTTTTCCTAAAATAAATTGTGCAAATAATCCTGTTACAGCGAGTAAAATAATTGTTGCGACAACAATTACAGTTAAAATTTGTACAAAATATTGTCCCATTACACCGAGAGAATTAATAACCGAAATACCTGATGGAACGAAAAGGAATCCGATAATACCTGTTAAAGCCGTTCCGAATGATTCAACTTGTTCCAATTTAATAACTTTTAAACATAATAGGCTAAATAAAATAACTAATCCGATCACCGATGAAGGCATCGGAATTGGTAAATGCGTTGCAATAATATTAGAAACTAACATAATAGCTGAAAATATGAATGCTTGTGATAAGAAACTATATACTTTTTTCGTACTCATTTTGGCCACCTCTTTCGATTTGGTACCTTTATTGTATAAGATAAAAATAAAACTGTAAGCGTTTACATAACAGAACGTCAAATATACAAAATTAGTTACAAAAATAGGCAGACGAAATACAAAAAGCTGCTTCTTAAATACGAAGCAGCTTTTTAAGTTCTTTTGCATATGTACGGCTAACCGGGACTTTGGATCCCTCTTTCATAATTAAGTTATAAGTCGAATTAAACCACGGCTGTATCTCAGAAATATGATTAATATTAGCAACGAAACTACGATGAACACGCATAAAAATTGTTTGTGGTAATTTCTTTTCCAAAATGACAAGCGTATCATGTGTTACATATGTTTCTTTCATTGTTTTTACAGTTACTTTCCCATCTACAAGCCCTACATAAATAATATCTTCAATGTTAACAAGTACAATTGATTCCTCAATTGGTAATGCTAATTTATGCATCTCGGCCGTTACATCTACACTCTTTACATCTTGCTTTGTTTCTAACTTTATTTGCTTTTGTTTTTTATATTTCTTTAATGTCTGTACGATACGTTCTTCATCAAATGGCTTTAAAATGTAGTCTAACGCATCTACTTCAAATGCTTGCAATGCATATTGATCATAGGCAGTAGCAAACACAATTGAAGGTGGATTTTTCATTTTCTTTAATATATTTGCGATTTCAAATCCATTATCATCAGATAATTGAATATCTAGAAAAACAATATCTGGTTTGTTTTTCATTAATTCTTCTAATGCATCCTCTACACAATCCGCCTCACCAATTATCTCTACTTCTTTTGTTTTCTCTAATAAATATTTCAATTCATCCCGTGCTAACATTTCATCATCAACTACTAATACTTTTAACACTCCGTTTTTCCTCCTCTACTTTTTTCGGAATCACAAAGAGGATCTTTGTCCCTTGCTCTAATTCACTTTCAATTTGAAGCATTGTCTCTTTCCCAAATAACCCGATAAGTCGTTCATTAATATTATATAAGGCTGTTCCCGTCCCTTTCTTTGATGGAACTACCATTTTTCCTAATTGCTCTAGACGTTCACTCTCAATCCCTTGTCCATTATCCTTTACTTCAAAGTGAACCATCCCTTCTTTTTCAAACACATGTACCTCGACTTGGCACACTGGCTGCTTTTTCGGAAAAGCATGGCGCAATGCATTTTCAACTAATAGCTGAAGCACAAATGGTGGAACTAAAGTCACCTTTAGTGCCTCTTCAATGTACATCTTCACTTCATACTTATTCGGAAACCTCGCTTGCTCTAACGATAAATATGCATGTACATGATTCAACTCTTGTTCTAATGGAATAAGTAATTGTCGTGCCCCTTGCAAATTACAACGAAAATAAACGCTAAGCTGCAATAATAATTTTCTCGCTTTCTCTACATCTGTTCGGCATAAAGCTGATACTGTATTAATTGCATTAAATAAAAAATGCGGATTGATTTGTGCTTGCAACGCTTTTATTTCGGCATCTTGCAATAACTTACTTTGTAACTCAGCTTCACCTAACTCAAGCTGTGTGGAGAATATTTTCGCTAGCCCTTCCGCTAACTCTTCTTCAACACGACTTAATTGATTAGGGTTTTTAAAATAAAGTTTTAATGTTCCTATCGTATTTCCATGTGAAGTTAATGGAATAACAACTGCCGCTTGTAATGGACACCCTTCATGTTGACAATTAATAATCTCACGTGATTTTGCCTTCATTATTTTCCCTGTTTTTAATACTTCTTTTGATAAACCTGTTATTAAACTGTGTGAAGGAATATGATGATCTGATGCTAATCCAACGTGAGCTAAGATTTCCTCTGTATCTGTTAAGGATACCGCATCTGTTCCCGTAAAGCGGTGAATAATTTGTGCCACATGTTTACAAGACTCTTCTGTTAGCCCTTGGCGGAAATATGGTAACGTCTTATCAGCAATTCGTAATACTTTATGCGTTTGCAAAGCTTTTGCGTTTTCTTCTTGTCGTAAAATAGCTAGTATCATCGAAAGTAAAATGAAACTGCCAAAACTATTTACAAGAATCATCGGTAGCGCAATTGTTTTCACAACACTAAGTCCATCTTCTATAATTAATAGAATCATAAGCATTTCTAAAGTAACGATAAAAACACTTAAAATCGCAGAAAATTTAGGAGTAATAGTACGGTTATATTTTTTGAAAATGTATCCAATATAACCTGTTATAATCCCAGCCAAAATTGATGAAATTGCACAACTGAGCGCTGTCGTCCCGCCAAGCATATAACGGTGAATACCCGCAATCGATCCCACTCCAATACCGACGATAGGACCACCAAGCAATCCACTAATTCCAACACCCATAATACGTGTATTCGCAATTGTACTAGATGACGAAACACCTTGTAGCCAATTTTCTTTCATAATTGTATTCCCGGCAATTTCAATCCCTGTGTAATTGCTTACAATTGTAAACACTGAAAAAATACAAATAAGCTTAAGCTTATCTACATACCCATCTTGTCTATGAAGAAGGCGCCTGAACGTTTTAATATGAGAAAGTAAAAATCCTAAAATAACAATAAGTCCGACACGTTCAATCATCATAAGTACTAAATTTAGCATCTGTGATTCATTCCTTTTTATATTAGTTAGTTTTATTATGGGAAAATAATGAAGCGTGCGTCAAGGAGAATGAAATGTTTTTTGAAATATTTTACACATAACTATCCCCTCTTTATTTGACAATCTAACAGAAGAGTGCTAAAAATAAAGTAATATAATACAGTCCTTTAACCCAACCCCGTGAGGTTGAGAAGGAAGTCGGAATATACTATACGTATGGTCTTTTTTAGGGATACGTATGCTTTTTTGGCCTTCTCATCATATCAGGTGAGAAGGCCTTTTGTTATTCTTCCATAGCGACTGTAGAAGAAAATAAGGAGGATTAATGATGAACGTCACTACTGATGTACAATCAACAACAGAGGAGACGAAAGAGAAAAGATATAAAACATTGTTTGGTTCTGCGCTAGGATATGCAGCAGAAGGTTTAGACATGTTGCTCTTATCTTTCGTACTCGTCTACATTTTAAAAGAATTTCATTTAAGCCCTGTTGAAGGTGGAAACTTAACATTAGCTACCACAATAGGAATGCTAATCGGGTCTTATTTATTTGGATTTATTGCTGATTTATTTGGGCGTATCCGTACGATGGCCTTCACAATCTTACTATTCTCACTAGCAACAGCACTTATTTATTTCGCAACAGATTATTGGCAATTATTAATTCTTCGCTTTTTAGTTGGAATGGGAGTTGGTGGTGAATTCGGGATTGGGATGGCCATCGTAACTGAAACATGGTCTAAAGAAATGCGCGCTAAGGCGACATCCGTTGTTGCACTTGGATGGCAATTTGGCGTACTAGTCGCTTCACTCCTTCCGGCATTTATCGTCCCACATTTCGGATGGAGAGCTGTTTTCTTATTTGGACTCATTCCCGCTCTACTAGCTGTTTACGTCCGCAAAAGTTTAAGTGAACCGAAAATATGGGAACAAAAACAACGATACAAAAAAGAATTGTTACAAAAAGAAGCTAAAGGTAATTTAACAACTACTGAGGCAGAACAACTAAAGCAAATGAAAAAGTTCCCACTTCGAAAGTTATTTGCCAATAAAAAAGTAACGATAACAACAATTGGTCTTATTATTATGTCATTCATCCAAAACTTCGGATATTATGGAATTTTCACATGGATGCCAACTATTTTAGCGAATAAATATAACTACACATTAGCAAAAGCGAGCGGTTGGATGTTCATCTCTACAATCGGCATGCTAATTGGAATTGCAACTTTTGGTATTCTAGCCGATAAAATTGGCCGCCGTAAAACTTTTACAATCTATTATGTCGGTGGTACTATATACTGTCTCATTTACTTCTTCTTATTCACAGACTCAACATCATTGTTATGGGGAAGTGCACTGCTTGGATTCTTTGCCAATGGCATGATGGGGGGATTCGGAGCAGTTTTAGCTGAAAACTATCCTGCTGAAGCTCGCTCGACAGCAGAGAACTTTATTTTCGGTACAGGACGTGGGTTAGCTGGATTTGGACCTGTTATTATCGGCTTACTTGCTGCAGGTGGTAATTTAATGGGAGCATTATCTCTCATCTTCATTATCTATCCAATAGGTTTAGTTACAATGCTATTATGTGTCCCAGAGACGAAAGATAAAGTATTAGAATAGATTGAAACTGTACGAAATGTTTATCCAAATACTGTCCCCTCAGGAAAAGTATTTGGATAAATAGCAAAGAGGAAGCATCTCAAATGAAATGCTTCCTCTTCTTATATAAATACAATTATTTATTTTGATTTACTAGCTTTTTGGAACAAGAAGCTAGTTTTATCTTCTTCTTTTACAATACCTTGTTTTAACGCTAATTCCCCTGCGACTTTAGGCGCTAGCCATAGCATTGGGAATAACAGAATAGATACCGGAACAGCCGTCACTACAATGAAGGATTGTAAGGCGTTAATACTTCCCTCACCCATATATAAAAGAATCGCCGCAACTGCGCCCATAATAAGCGACCAAAAAACTCGCAAACTAATTCTAGGATCTCCATCTCCAGTCACTGCCATTGAAATCGAATAAGCCATTGAATCTCCTGTTGTCACTACAAATAAAATTGTTAATAAAAGAAATGCAGGTCCAATAATATTAGATAGTGGCAGTTGCTCTGTAATTGCAATCATAGCCGCTGGCATACCAGATTCACTTAATGCGGTCGAGATAGAACCAGGATTCATTAACTCATAAAACACACCTGATCCCCCTAGTATAGTAAACCAAAACGTTGTAATAATAGGTGCAATAATTCCAATTGCAACGATGATTTCTCGGATTGTTCTTCCTCTTGAAATTCGGCTCACTAAAATTGCCATCATCGGTCCATATCCAATAAACCATCCCCAGAAAAAGATTGTCCACGATCCTAACCAAGCTGTATCACCACGATATGTGCTCATTGGAATAAATTCATTTATATAAAATCCAAACGAAGAAACAAATGAATCGATAATAAATCCACCTGGTCCAAATAGTAATACAAATACCATTAATAGAACTGCTAACCTAACATTTAAATTACTTATAATTTGAATCCCTTTATCAATTCCTGTTACCGCAGATATAGTAGAAACAGCTACTACACAAACAATAATGGCTAATTGAGTAGTAAACACATCAGGAATGTTAAACAATGCTTGTAACCCATAACTTGCTTGTAGTCCTAAAAATCCGATTGGACCAATCGTCCCTGCAGCTACCGCAATAATGGCAAATACATCGATCATTGTTCCAAGCCAACTCTTTCGCAATTTCTCTCCAAAAATAGGATATAAAAGCGTTCGAGGTTTTAAAGGCATATCTTTATGATAATGCCCGTACATCATAACTACCGCACTAATTGTACCTAAAATCGTCCAAGCCAGGAAACCCCAGTGCATATAACTTTGTGCTAAAGCAGGCATTACCGCTTCTTTCGTTCCAGCAGTTATACCTTCATGTATTGGTGGCACCGTCATCAAATGGTACATCGGCTCTGCGGCTGCCCAAAAAACGCCACCTCCAGCAAGTAATGTAGACATAATAATAGCGAGCCATTTTGTCGTACTAATCTCAGGTTTTTCTAGCCCCCCAAGTTTAACTCTCCCATATTTTGAAAACGCCATACACATTGCAACAACAAATGTACCAATTAATAAAACCTGCCAAAAGGCGCCAAAATATTTAATTGAAGCTGCAAAACTGCTATTAATGGCTCCCTCTATGTAACTTTTATTTAAAATAACTGCAATTACAAATAATAAAAGTGAGCCACCACTAATAAGAAATACAGGCCAATCCGTTTTTCGACTCTTCATCCTCATTTACACTTCCTCCTTCCTCAGCAATCTAAAAAAACAACTTTATTATGTTTTCTTTTTTACACCCAAAACACAATGATTATATAAGCATAATAATTCATCAATTTCCTACACACTTATGTTGTCCCTAAAAATATGCTAAATCCCTTATTTAAAAGAAAATTTCTATTCCTATTACATAAAAAAGCAAAACAAAAGACCTTATATTTCTATAAGGTCTTCGAAACAGAAATTTGATTATAACATAAGGAACTCCTTGGTTCAAAAAGTCCTTTCCAAAAATAACCGATAGTAAAGGCTTCCATTTGCTACGTAACAGTAATTAAAAAAAATTATATTTTGCAGAAAAAAAAACTATACTAGCTATTATTTATGAAAGAAATTCGGCTTCAAAATTTCATTTGGATACGGTTTATGATAAATATGAGTGGTAGCTGGCGACAACGGTGGAATGAGCCACACCCAATTACCTGTTACAACCCGTCCACATGCCGCTTCCTGCTTCTCAAATTGTTGAAATTGTTGTGCAGCTGTATGGTGATCCACAATACTAACTCCTTGTTTTTTAAAAGAATGTAAAACAGCCACGTTTAATTCAATTAGCGCCTTGTCTTTCCATAACGTACCGTTTCTCGATGTATCGAGCTTCATCATCTCCGCAACAGCCGGAAGTAAATTATAGCGATCATGATCCGCTAAGTTACGAGCCCCAATCTCCGTTCCCATATACCATCCATTGAACGGGGCTGCCGTATAAGAAATACCGCCAATTTCTAAGCGCATATCTGAAATCATTGGAACCCCATACCATTTTGCTCCAAGTGACGAAATCGGGTATTCTGGGTGTTCAATTGGCACTTCTTTTACTTCTTCTCTCGGAATTTCTTTATATATAGGTGCCTTCCCGTTTATAGAAAACACAAGTGGCAATACATCGAAATTCGTACCTTCTCCTTGCCAGCCAAGTTCCTGACAAAAATCCGTAAACGCAGTGGAATGAGAGTCACCAATCACTCCCATTTCTGTTTTATATCCTGCATACCGAATCAATTGGTGATTATAAATTCGTATATTATTTTCTTCACCTTGATATTGCTTAAAAATTGTAATTGTCGGTTTAACTTTCCCATCGTTCGTTGCATATTTAATATGATGAATTAATGCATTGTATACACCTTCCTCATCATTTACTTCACGTGCATCTAATATGTGCATCTTACTCCAAAATAGTCTTCCGATACATCGATTACTATTGCGCCATGCCATTCGTGATCCATGAACAAGTTCTTCAAATGTATGCTCATACGTCCCCGTCTTCTCTATTTCAATTTGAATTTCTTTTATTCTCTCTTCTATGAATTGTTCTTTATTAAGCTCTTTATAGCAAACCGTAATAAAATGACTCGCTTCCTCTATTAATTGTTTCGTTTTACTCATAAACGATCTCCTTCTATTTCAACACAACGTTACTACTTTACAGTATAAGCAAAAAGAATAAGAGTCACAAATGAAAGTCGAAGTGTTACTTTTATTGTAATATTTTTCAGAAAATTAAAGAGATTACTATTGACTTGTATAAAAAATAGGTGTATTTTTGACTCAGGTAAATTATTTTTACCTAGACCAACTTTTTTAATAAGAAAGGAGGGAATGTTATGTCTTCATTTCAATTGCCAAAGCTTTCATATGACTATGATGAACTAGAGCCATATATCGATAGCAACACGCTTTCTATTCATCATGGAAATCACCATGCGACATACGTAAATAACTTGAATGCCGCTTTAGAAAACTATACGGAATTACATAATAAATCTTTAGAAGAGTTACTATGTAATTTAAAAACTTTACCAAAAGAAATTGTTACAGCTGTCAGAAATAACGGTGGTGGACATTATTGTCATAGTCTTTTTTGGGAATTAATGAGCCCGCGAGGTGGCGGTGAGCCTAATGGAGACGTTGCAAAAGTAATTGATTATTATTTCAATACCTTTGACAACTTAAAAGATCAACTTTCCAAAGCAGCTATTAGTCGTTTTGGAAGTGGCTATGGATGGCTTGTTCTGGACGGTGAGGAACTTTCCGTTATGAGTACACCCAATCAAGATACACCTTTGCAAGAAGGTAAAATTCCATTACTCGTCATCGATGTATGGGAACACGCCTATTATTTAAAGTATCAAAATCGGCGTCCAGAATTTGTTACCAACTGGTGGCATACGGTGAACTGGGACCGGGTAAATGAAAAGTATTTACAAGCAATTCAATCACAAACACATTAGTCGTGCGTATAAGGTAAATTTGGTAATGTAAAATTAGTATTGTCGAAATCCTCCAGAATCCCCCGGATTGCCACCGGGGGATTTATGATTATTTCATTGTATTTATGTAATAAAGTAAAACTTTTTCCGTCTCTAATTTCAACTCTCGGAACGGGAATCCTAATTCACGAGCCTTTCCATTATGTAACGTACAATTAATCACTCCATTATAAGGAGCTATATTATCTCCTACTTCTTGAATGAGCGCTTTTATCCCGGTATTCTCTTCTATGAAACGAATAACTTCTCTGGTAGAAACCACCCCGTTACTACAAGCATTAATTGGCCCTTCTATGTCCTTCATCCCGCACCAGGCTAAAAATTCTCCTGCTTCTTTTTCATGTATAAATGACAACTCTCCATCTACATGATCCACAACGATAGACTCTTGTTTCACAACATGTTCAACGTAAAATTGTAATCTTTTCGTATAATCGTTTTCTCCAATAACGACGGGAAATCTTACCGCAACGACTGGGAATGTTGCATGTTGAAATAAAACTGCTTCAGCTAATCGCTTACCTTCACTATAATTGAAATCATTCCTATCTCCATACGTAATTGTATACTCGTACGGATTGAAATTTTCTTCTAACAGGCCTAGCGCAGGCTCATAGACAGCCATTGAAGATGTCATAATGTATTTCTTCGTTTTTCCTTTTAGCACTTCACATATTATCTTCGCTGCATTCGAGCTATAGCATAAATTATCGTATACGATATCATAACTTTTACCTTCAAAACGCTCTTCTAGTAGCCTCTCATCTTCTCTATCTACAATCAGTCTTTTTACTGCACTTCCAAAGGGATCTTCAGTAACTCCCCTCGTCGCAATCGTTACATCATGTCCAGCTTGCAACAGTACTTCTACTAAATGTTTACCAAAAAATCTTGTTCCCCCTAGCACCAATACTTTTTTCACCTTCATCATCCCCGTTTTTACAAATTGTAAAATACTACCTCTATTATTATAAACGCTAAAATAAAAAAACATGGAATCAGTTTAACGATTCCATGTTTTTTCTACACACGATACATTAACGTACTCGATATTTAAAAATACAATAGCAGCAATATAAAATAGAAATTACTGATACATAAACCCATAGTTCATATATGAATCCCTCGCCCCATACTCCCATAAAATAAAAGAGTGAAGGCAACGTCAATGTTACCCACGATTGTACAAAAGCAATTCTGCCAAGATATTGATTGATATTCTTTTTTTGTGCATTTAATACAAAGAATAAATACCAAAGTAATGCCCACATAAACCATGTTAACGCATTAACAACATCGTGGAATTGAACAAATGAAACAACCATATAGAATAAAGCAATAATTGCTACCCAAATACAGAACCAGCCTAGTCCACTACTATCCATTCCTTTAATAAAAGTAACGCCTACATATAAATAAGTTAAACCAAATAAAAAAGTAGCTGCATATGAATATACCGTCCAATTACTTTGATCAGAAATCATAATTAAATAAAACGGTATAATAATTTGTAACGCTCCTACAAATAAATTAAAAACACCTGCACTTTTCATCTCTACTTTGCCTAATATGACAAGACTATTTAAAAATAAAGCTGCACCTGAAAGTAATAATCCTACGTAACCCATATATATTCGTGTGAAAATCTTTCCCTTTCACACTTTTAACCTCCCCACAATATAAAGTGATACTTTATCCTGCATTAACGAGCAGTAAAACCCCCACCTCAAAATTCAGCTAGAGCAAAGAAGTTAGGCGGGAGATCAACTGCCCGTAAAGCCCGATTGGTGAAAGCTAATAATCAGTGGGGATGAACAACCCCCACCCACTGATTAAAGTTTCACTTTATTATTTTTCTTCCTATTTAAAACTACATACATAATTTTTAATCTGAATAAGTTAGACTTCCTACCTTAAAAAACAACAAATTTAAAACGCTTTCAATAATAAATAACCCTATCAAAACATGAAATAGGATTCCTTGATTATAAACGTACTCTAACAATGATACAAGTGTTGGAATACTTTTCAATACTACGTTTTGAATTTCTATAAAAAATTAGTAGAATGATACATTTTCCCTATCTCATTCTATTAATTTTTTGCATAGAATATCGTACACTCATATTAATTTAGAAAGGTTTGATATTTATGCCTCTTCATTATCCAAATCATTTTGTTTTTCACTCCACAGGTGTATTAACAAGAGAGCCCGCAACTGTTTCAGCAGTAGTAAACATTGTAAATTTAGATGCATATTACACACACCATGTAACTATAGAGGTTTGGGATTGGTCTAACTATTCTAATCCTGTAAAATTACCTGTACTACTTGGTGAAAATACGGAAGTAGCATTCCCATATATTTTACAAGGCAACCACTTAGCAGTTTTTTATGCTGATTTAGATGACTCTATTGATTTGTATGAAATTCGTATTTCTTATCCTGGCCACTCCAATATTGTTGCAAATTGTTTTGGGCGAAGTATCCCGCCATATACAAGCCAAGAAGGTAATACAGTATACCATAAACAACTCGTTCGAATTCATTAAATCTCCCCCTATTATGTGAAAGGGGCTGGTCAGTAATACATTTATCTTTATAAGATAATCTTATTACTGACCTAAAGCGTGATAGTCAATCTTGATAGTTTCTCATTTTGAACACTTGCTATTTATCATAAATATCATTCGGATTTATTGTAGGAACAAATCCATTTGTAGAACTATATTTTTTAGATACATTATCTGGGGTCACGGTAAACGTTACAATTTTATTGCTTTGTTGTTTAAAATAACGCATCCAATTTTGACTCCATTCATCTTTCGCAATAACTTGTTTATTGAAGTCTTCCCACAATACACCATGTATAAAATTCAAGGATGTATTTTTGATTGTGTCAAATCCCCAATTCTGTATAAGAAGCAGGTTGGAATCAACACTTTTAATTTCTTTTAATAAATTTACATATGCTTCTCGAAATTTCCCTTGTGTAGACGGCTGATCATAAAAATAGTCATCAATATCACCAGCTGTATCTAAAAACACCCCATCCATTCCTTTTCCAATAACTTGCTGTTTCACCTTATTCACAACAATCCCACGGTAGTGTTCATCAGCTAAATTCATAATATATGTATCCCACTGCTCAATCTTCATTTTCTTACCATCTCTATAATAATAGTCTGATTCAACTACTTGCGATTTATGCCACGATTCTAATTCTAAAACACTAACATAGCCAAGAACTACCGTTCCTGATTTTTTTAATTGCTGAACCTGTTCTTTCGTAAATGCATATGGCTCTATAATAACCATGTCATACTTTGAAAGTCTCTCAATTACTTGCTCATTTGCTTCACCATAATAAATTTTATAACTTCGTACATTTTTTAAAACTGGTTCCACAACATTTGCTTGTGCGGATGTACTTGAGGAAAAAATAAAAGAAAATATAGCTAAAAAGCATACGGAACGTTTCCACTCCATAATAATATTACCCCCTATACAACTGTAATTTTCTATTGTTTTAAATGTTAATACAAATATAGTAATACCATAACATTCTACATTTTTTCAAACTCGATTTTTTATAAAAAATCCCAATAAATGCAATACATTAACAGAAATTAGAATTTATTTCACTTGAATTTACTACATCTCTGTTGATAAAATGATTTGGGCTTTATATATTATATATCTTAAAATAATTCTTTTAAATTATGTATTTTATTTCAGTGTACTATTCCTCAAAATTAAATTTGCAAATGAAAGAAGGGATTTTTTATGCACTATAGACAATCTAATATATTCCAAAAGATGATTGAACCTACGATTCTCTTTATTGCACTATTTTTTCTATCAATACTAACTGATTTTCTTACACCAACGTATGAATACTTCTTACTCTTATTTATTACATTAATTATCTCTAGCCGGTATGGCATATCTATTGCCATTTTCGCCTTTTTGGAAGCAATGATTTATATTTTTTTAAGCGGTATATATAAAGAAAATGATATATTGTTGTACTTTTATTCATTAGATTACTGGATAAGTTGGATTTTCTTACTTGTTATTAGTTTATGCTGTGGACTGATGAGTACTGCACAAAAAGAACGCTATGAAGATGTACATATGATAAATAATGAGTTGAAAGCTGAAAATAAAGAATTAAAATATGTCGTGAAACAATTGGATGAAACACGTATTACACTACGTTCTCGTGTACTTGAATCAAATAACCACTTATCTAAAATGTATCATATGTTTAAAGCTTTAAATCATACACATCCTGAAATTGTACTCGATGAAGGAATGAATGTATTAAAAATGTATTTTGGAGCAAAAAAAATTGGTATCTATCACGTTGATAACAATAAACAATCGCTTCGTATTAAATTAAGAGCTGAATCTGGTAAAAATACATTATCTCAATCTATTTTCGTTAAAAACGCTTCCTTAGTCATCAAAAATGCGCTAGCGCATAATCGACCTTTTTTCCGTACAGATGAGGATTTTCAAGACGCTCCACTTTTAGTTGGTCCCGTCCTATTCCAAGATGATGTACAATACGTCATTATATTAGACGAAATCGAGTTTTCAAAAGTAACTTCTGAGCAATTCGAACTTTTCACATGGTATTTACGCTGGATGGGTGATCGTTTACAAAACGCTTCTAACCTTTGGCTATCCAGTCAAGAGGATCGCACATTCCCTAAAACAAGCATTTATTATGAAGATGAATTTGAACATTTACTAAAAATAGAAAAGAAACGTTACGAAACATTATCTTATCCATATTCCTATTTTGAGTTCAATGCTCCACAAGATTATTTAGGAATGATAAATTCTATTTTAAAAGACCATTTGCGAGATATCGATATATTCGGTTATAGTATGACCGAGCAGAAAATCATGATTTTATTACCTGGCACTGAAGAACAGTTTTGTATACAAGTTCAAACTCGTATACAAAACGCTCTTTCTTCTAAAGGAGTGATAGTCTAATGATTTTACTCCTTCTTTATTTTATTTATGTTATTTTGGTTTTTCTTTTATTTCGATTTACGAAAAGTTTGATTACTAAAGATAAAAAAGGAATTATTGAATTTTGCTTGATTCTATCTCTTCTTTTCCCGCTTATCGGACTTATTGTATCAGCAATCATGTTATTACTTAATATAAGACGTTCCAAAACCGAATGGTTACAGCAATACTCTGATTATGTTGCCTTTCACGTTGATAATTACGAAGATATTTTGGAATCAGCAAAACAAGATATGGACTTAATTTCATTTTCTTCTGGATTAGAACTAGATAAGCCTGAATTACATAAACAACTCATTGTACAGTTAAGCTCCTCCTCTATCGCTAATGAAGGAGGCTTATTGAAAGAAGCCATTCACCATAAAGATCCTGAAACTGTGCATTACGCAGCAACTACTATTAATTTACTAAATGAACGGTACGAAAAACAAATCGAATACTTAAATAAGCAATTTCTACAAAATCCACAAAATGAAATTGCAAAAGAATTGGTTTCTAACTATTTAAGATATATAAACAGTGGTCTTCTTTCTAATCAGCAAAAAGAAAAAATAATCGCTGAATTTATGAATTTTATTACACAAGGTGTAGAACTATTCCCTAACGAACCTCTTTACCCTTTCCATCTTGGAAATCTGTTTCTACACACAAAACAATATGCAAAGTCTGAAGAACAATTTTTAAATCTTATTCATTTCTATCCTGAATCATATTACGGTTACGTTGGTTTACTTGAAATATATTATGAGCAACAGTTATGGGACGAGCTCTATAACTTAATCAATAATCTAACAGATGCAAAAAGAGTTCATATACTACCGCGTAAATATCAATTATTTGTAAGGCAGTTTGGAGGCGCACACATTGAAAAAGGGGATTAATATATATATCGGGATTATTAGTATCATTTTATTTCTCTTAATTTTATCCATCCTTATATATCGAACAGAAAATTTTTATCAAAAGTTTTCTGTTCCTAAAACTAAAGAAACAGATACTGTTAAAACACTCAAAGCAAAAGATGTAGCTCAAAATGGACAAAAAATGCAATTATACGTTTTAAAAACGGATAATACATTAGGGCAACAAGTCGAATTTAATACGAAGAAGGCAATGGATTACGCACACCTACACTATAAAGATATTACATCTAATGAAATTAAGGGACTTACTCCCTCTCCCTATACAGGGATTATTATTACAGGTGAAATAATGGAGCAACTTCCACAAGCTGATATTCAAAATTTTGTACAAATGGGCGGGAGAATTATTATCGCAAACCGACTTGATTCAGATCCTTCCTGGAACACATTATTTGGTATTACCCAAAAAGAAGGTTTCAAAGATGCGAAAGGATTAACCTTTGAAGAAGTTTTATTCCCTGGTTATCCAGATCTCTCAAGTTCTTCTCCATTGTTTACTCATAGCTCAATGAATATTACGCTAGATGAGAATACAACTAACACTTGGATTACAGCGGAAGATACTCCCATCCTTTGGACCAATGACTACGGTGAAGGAAAAGTCTTATATTGGAATACAACAGCATTGAACGATAAATTAGGTAGAGGTATGTTCGTTCAATCACTGGGTACTATTTTCCCGACTTTCGCTTCAGCACAACTTGGAGCGGAGATTATGTATATCGATGACTTCCCATCTCCGATTCCAAGTGGAGAACTAAAAAACTTAACGAAAGAAAAAATTTCTGTTGAAGAATTTTATAAAAAACATTGGTGGAAAAATATGAAGGATATCTCTGAAGATCTTGATATTAAATATACGGGTGTTGCCATTGGGACGTACCAAAATAAAGTAACGCCACCCTTTGAAGATTTCACAGGTAAAAATAGAAATACCTATTTATTATTTGGGAGAGAATTACTAAGTCACGGCGGGGAAATAGGCATTCATGGCTATAACCATCAACCTTTATTATTACCACCAGATCCAGTAGATAAAGCACTTGAATATGTTCCATGGAATTCAAAAGAGGATATGGAGAGCTCCTTAGATGTTCTGCAAAAACTCGTGTATAACTTCTTTCCAAACGAAAAATTAAAAACCTATGTACCACCATCCAATATTATAAATACAGCTGGATTAAGTGCATTAAACGACGCGGTTCCAACTATGGAAACAGTTGCTTCTCTATATGTGGGAAGTAAAAGTAACGGTAGTTTAATTCAAGAATTTGGACCAGATGAACATAATAAAAACATTTATCACTTCCCGCGCATTACGAGCGGCTATGCTATCACAGATGAAGAGCAATTTATCTTAACTGATGTTACCGCAAATTTAGGGGTTATCTCACATTTCGTCCATCCAGATGATATCCTTGATGAAAAACGCTCAGGTAATTTAACATGGGAAGAATTATTTAAAGCTTATAAAAAGACAATTAAAGAAATACGAGAAAGATATCCTTATATAAAAAGTATGACCCAAAGTGAAGCAACTGCTTCTATGAAAATTTATCAAACTGGTGACCTAGATGTTTCTTATGAAGATGATGCTGTTCACATTGCATATAAAGGGTTACCAAACCATACTTCAACAATTATACGTGTAGAAGAAGGTAAGAAAATACAACCTGGCTCATTCTCTTACGGTACAGTTAAAAAGCTTGATTCCCAAATTTATAGCGTTACGTTAACGAAAGCCAGCGCTACGATTCCAATTAAAGGAGCATAACAGATGAGAATAGGTTTGGTCGTTGAAGGCAGCTATCCCTTTGTAAGTGGAGGAGTAGCAAGCTGGGTTCAAATGATTATCCAGCAGTTTAAAGAACATGAATTTACGATTTTCGCGATAGTCCCTCAAGTAAAAACAGAAGATGAATATCAATATGAAATTCCAAGCAATGTAAAAGACATCATTCTGATTCCTTTACAATCAGAAAATGAAGCAAAACATATAAAAACTAATTTAACTAAACAAGAAGTACAGACACTTCAAAAATGGTTTACATTTCAAGCTAACGATACAACAGCATTACAAATATTAGGAAATAAACAAAAGCTAGGAACACTCCATTCCTTCTTCGAAAGCCGTGAGTTTTATGCAATTGTTAAAGAAAGCTATTTATATGAGGAAAGTAGTGGATCCTTCTTAAATTACTTTTGGATGTGGAGATCTATGTTCACACCAATCATTCAAATTTTACAAATTGATTTTCCTGAATTAGATCTTATTCATTCTGTATCGACAGGGTATGGTGGATTGCTTGGTGCTGCAATTAGTGCCAAGTCCGATATACCATTTATTCTAACTGAACACGGTATTTATTCTCGGGAGCGTGAAGAAGAAATACTACAATCTACTTGGATACCAATTGAATATAAAAAAAGATGGGTTTCTTTCTTTCATCACTTGTCTCATCAAGCATATGAACAAGCCGCTGATGTAATTACTTTGTTCGGCCGAAATAGTGCATATCAAAAAGAATTAGGTGCTCCGGCCCATAAACTAAAAATCGTTCCAAATGGCGTTACTTTATCTGACTATAAAGGGTTACGTAAACCAAAATACAATTCGGATAAACTCATCATTTCCGCTATTATACGAGTTGTGCCAATTAAAGATGTAAAAACAATGATTTATGCAGCTAAATTATTATTAGAAAAAGATATTCCATTTATATTTTACTTACTAGGTCCTGATACAGAGGAAGCAGAATATGCTCAGGAATGTCGTGATTTAATTCAACAATTAGGATTAGAAGAGCATGTAATAATGACCGGCAAAGTAAATATTAAAGATTACTTAAAACAAACAGATATTCTCGTATTAACAAGTATATCTGAAGGACAACCATTAGCTATGTTAGAAGGAATGGCAGCAGGATTACCATGGGTTGTTACAGATGTCGGCTCTTGTAAGGAATTAATTTACGGACAAGATGAAGATCCTTACGGACAATGTGGATTTGTTGTACCACCTGTATCTCCTGAACAAGTTGCCATTCATTTAGAGTGGTATTATCGTCACCCTGAATCCATTCAACAATTTGGGGATAACGGGCGCAATCGTATTGAAGCGCACTATCAATTATCAGGTGTCGTTGATAGTTACCGTAAGCTTTACTTAGAAAGAGGTAAAAAAACATGGCAGGGATAGGATTTCGTTTACAAAAATTATTCCAAGAAGACTACTATTCTTCCAGAATAAAAGCGTACGGATTTTCATTATTTGTTACAGCTGGTCCTTGGTTAGTCGTTATTTTAGCAGTAACAGCTATTCGATACATTTTAAGTTTGTTCCATTCTATTTCAATTGAGGAACAGCGCCTTTTTACAATTTCAATTTCATACTGCTTCATTTTTTCTCAAATCATATATGGTGCCTTGCAGCTCATCGTAACTAGATATGTGGCCGACCTTTTATACGAGCAAAAAGCTGATAAAGTATTTTCTTCCTTTTTAGGAATGACGAAAATCACACTTTTTTTAGCTATTATCTTATGGCTTTTGTTTGCAATTTTTACGCCATTAGCCTTGTATTATAAAATCGTGATGCTATTTTTATTTTTAGCTTTAAACATCATTTGGATTCAATCCATTTATTTAACAGCAGCTAAAGATTATCAGTCCATCGCTCTTGCATTTTTAATTGGTTCCATTTTCTCCTTATCTGGAATTGCGCTTATCGCTTACTGGCATCCAACACTTGGAATAGAACACGGATTGGCCCTATTACTTTTAATTTCTTTTACAATCGGGACTTTCATTACATTAGTGTGGTTAAGTATAGTTATTGTACGAATGTTTCCAAATAGTGATGCTACTGAACAATTTACCTTTCTTTCTTATTTAGATAAATATCCAGAACTATTTTGGTCAAGCTTACTTTACAATATTGGCATTTGGGTATGTAACTTTGTTATTTGGTTCGGAGAAGGGCGAGGAAATATTGAAAACACGTTTATTTATCATCAAATTTATGATACATCTGTTTTCTGGGCTTATTTAAGCATTATCCCAACCTATATTTTCTTCGTAGTATCCATTGAAACAAGGTTTTATGAACGGTATAAGAAGTTCTTCGGTTCAGTTAACAATGGGGCGACATTAAATACAATTTTACAATTAAAAGAATCAATGAACTTTGTCCTAAAGCAAGAAATGGAACGAATACTTCGTAATCAAGGTATTTTTTCTTTACTTATTATTTTTATAATATGGATGTTTAGTTCACAATCTGGGAACGTAACACTTGAATACTCTATTTTGCAGCTGACTATAATTGGTGCTTATGCAAACGGGATGGTCCTTGTTATCACATTACTACTCTTATATTTTGAAGATCGTAAAGGGGCATTTCGAACATCAGCCCTGTTCTTTTCTGCAAATTTGTTATTAAGTCTTCTTCTACTTCCATTTGGATTTAATGGTTACGGTATTAGTTTTGCACTCGGATCTTCTATTACATTCTTATATGCTATTTCTAGACTCTTTACTTACATTAAAGATATTGATTACTATACGTTTTGTCAGTCAAATACTCCTATAAAACGGCGAACTTTCTTTACTAAATTTGCTAATAAACTTAATGGAAATAAATAAATAAAAATGACCTTTTGCTCCCGCAAAAGGTCATTTTTTTATCTGTTTATTAAACTTCTAGATAGCCATTTTTGTTATTTGATTGCCATCTCCAAGAGTCTGCACACATCTCTTCTAATCCGCGTTTTGCTTCCCATCCTAATTCACGCTTCGCTTTCGATGCATCTGCAAAACATACTGCCACATCACCAGGTCGACGCTCCGTAATTTTATAAGGAACTTCCTTGCCTGAAACTTTTTCAAATGCTTCAACCATTTCTAATACACTATAACCAGTACCTGTACCGAGATTGTATGCATCTATCCCAGTAGTGCCAAGTACCTTTTCAAGCGCCTTTACATGGTAATTTGCTAAGTCTACAACATGAATATAATCACGGACACCCGTGCCATCTTTTGTTGGATAGTCATTTCCAAATACACTTAATTCCTCTAACTTCCCTACTGCTACTTGCGTTACATATGGCATTAAGTTATTTGGAATTCCGTTTGGATCTTCTCCAATACGTCCACTTTCATGTGCACCAAATGGGTTGAAATAACGAAGTAATGCAATACTCCATCCTGCATCCGCAAATGCTACGTCACGCATAATTTGTTCAATCATTAATTTCGTTTGACCATATGGATTCGTTGCACTTAATGGAAACTCCTCCGTAATTGGTGATGTTTCTGGAATACCATACACTGTTGCAGACGAACTGAAGATCATCTTCTTCACATCATGCTTCTGCATCACTTCACATAGCATTAGTGTGCTTGTAATGTTGTTATGATAATACGTTAACGGAATTTCTACTGATTCCCCTACAGCCTTAAAGCCTGCAAAGTGAATAACAGCTTCAATTGTATTTTCTTCAAAAATCGTATCAAGTGCTTCTCGATTTAAAATATCTTCTTTATAAAATTTAAACTGTTTTCCTGTTATCTCTGTCACTCGATTTATAGACTCTACTGAGCTATTCGAAAGATTATCTACTACTATAATTTCGTAACCGTTTTTTAGTAATTCTACGCATGTATGACTACCAATATATCCTGCTCCACCTGTTACAAGTATTGCCATAATTATAGTCCTCCATATTTCATTCATTATAAACTTCTCAAAGTATATCACATATTTCTTATCATATGTTTATTATGCGAACACAGAAACTTACATTTTATACCATGATTTTTAGTACAATATACGATTCAAATCAGGTAATAAAAAAACGCCACATAACAGACATTGCGTGGCGTTTTTTGATCAAATTACGTAACAATATACACTTAGAAAATGTGCAAGACTACCTAACAATACAAAAACATGAAAAATTTCATGGTGTCCCATATATTTAAACTCCAACCATTTTGGCTTCGCACCGTAAATAAACCCACCAATTGTATAAAAAATGCCTCCAAGTACTAAGAAAATAATACCTCCTGTACTTAGATTCTCAGCTAGCGGTGCAAAGAATAGAACAATTAACCAACCCATCAGAAGATAAATTGCTGTCGATAACCATCTTGGACAATTAAACCAAAACATTTTAAAAGCAATACCACAAATTGCCGTTGCATAAACTAAACAAAATAATAGTAAACCATTTGCCGAATTTAATGTAATTAAGCAAAAGGGTGCATATGTACCTGCAATTAATATGAAAATCATAGAATGATCTAGCTTCCTAAAGAAATAAATAACACGTTCACTGGCTACGACACTATGATACACAGCTGATGCCATATAAAGGACCATCATCCCGATACCGAATAAAATAACAGCTGTAATTGCAGCAACAGATGGCATCTTAACAGAAACTTTCACAAGCATAGCTAATAATGCAATAAATGATAATACAGCTCCTCCTAAGTGAGTAAATGCATTAACCGGTTCTCTTACATAAACATTCATATAAACACCCCTCATATAATTACATGTAGTTTTCATAACTACATGTAATTATATACGTATTATCCGTACGGGTCAACATTTACAATTCATTTGTTTCGTAATACCATATTTAAAGATATACTAAACATTAAGTTCCACTAAGTTATAAAAGTGAGGGGTTCTACGTGGAAAATATAAATAAATTACTTGAATCATTACATTTAGAAAAAAGTATTAAACTTGAGGATATCCCAAATGTCGACTTATATGTAGACCAAGTTGTCCAACTATTTGAGAATACTTATGCGGATACAACGAGAACTGATGATGAAAAAGTATTAACAAAAACAATGATTAACAATTACGCAAAAGGGAAATTATTCATCCCTATCAAAAATAAAAAGTATTCAAAAGAACATATGATTTTAATCAGCTTAATTTATCAATTAAAAGGAGCTCTTTCCATTAATGATATAAAAAGCTCCTTAGAAAATATAAATGCACCGTTAATAAACGATGATACATTCGAATTAAATACTCTATATAAAGATTACCTTTCTCTTACTGACACCAATGTGGAAAGCTTTAAGCAAGACGTGAATAACCGTGTTAAGGAAGTAAACGAGGTTTCTTCCTTAGAAGATCCAAAGCTAGAAAAGTTTTTATTACTAACATCCTTCGTGACTATGAGTAATATGTATAGACGTTTAGCAGAGAAACTAGTTGATGACCTCAAAGAAACTTAAACAAAAAAAAACTATCCACCTGTTAGAGGTGGATAGTTTTTTTGTTTACTTAATTGCTTCATGAACCTTTAATTGTTTCCCTTTAATCGTTGTGTTTTTCATATTTTTTAAAACAAGTGGTCCTTTTCCATTTAATATTTCAACGTAAGAAACATTGTCTTGTATTGTAATAATTCCTATATCTTCTGCTGTAACACCTTTAATTTTAGCAATTGTACCGACGAAATCTACCGCCCTAATTTTCTTTTTCTTCCCGCCATTAAAGTACAATTTCATAATTCCTTTGTTTAAGTCTGCATTTTTATCTTTCTTTATAATTGGTTTAGCATGTATCTTTTCCTCAAATACTGCTTTCCCTTTCATAACTTCTTCTTTTGAAGGTGCAAGTGCCTTTGGAATTTCAAAGCCAATGTACTCCTCAATCTCTTCTAAAAATCTATTTTCATACGGCGTCATGAATGTAATAGCTTTCCCGTTATTACCAGCTCGTCCCGTTCTTCCCGTACGATGTACATAACTTTCTTTTTCTAATGGAATATCATAGTTAATAACATGTGTAATATTATCAATATCAATTCCTCTAGCAGCTACGTCTGTCGCTACTAAATAACGGAACTTTCCTTTTCTAAAATCGTCCATAACTTCAAAACGATCTTCTTGTACCATACCACCATGTATTTTGTCACAAGGATAGTTAACCCGCCTTAACTGCTGAAATACGTGATCTACATTTTCTTGCGTACGGCAAAAAATAATACAGCTATCTGGATTCTCAATCGTTGTTACATCTTTAAGAAGTGAAAGCTTCTCCTCTTCTCTCATCTCAAAAAGTGTATGTTCAATTTTATCTGTTGTAATCCCGGTAGCCTTAATTTCAATATGCGTTGGCGAATCCATATACGTACGAGATAACTTTTCAACATCTTTTGGAAGTGTTGCTGAAAATAGCATTGTCATTCGTTTTTTAGGTAATTCGTCAATAATTGCCTCTACTTGATCGATAAAACCCATATTCAGCATTTCATCCGCTTCATCAATAACTAAATACTTCAAACAATCTAAAGAAAGGGTACCTTTTTCAATATGATCTAACACACGACCAGGAGTCCCAACTACAATATGTGTTTTTTGCTTTAACTCTAATTTTTGACGTGCAAATGGAGATTTACCATAAACTGCAGCGGCCTTAATTCTTTTGAAACGACCTATATTCGTAATATCTTCTTTTACTTGCACCGCAAGCTCTCTCGTCGGTGTTAAAACTAAAGCTTGTGGCTTATTCTCTTCCCACTCCACCATTTCACAAAGTGGTATGCCAAATGAAGCGGTTTTTCCACTTCCAGTCTGTGATTTCACGACAAGGTCTTTCTTTTGCAAGGCAACTGGAATAACCTCTCCTTGCACTTCCGTTGGATGTTCATATCCTAAACCAGTAAGTGCTCTTACAATTTCTTTACTTAATGCATAATCGGTAAAACTTCTTTTGCTCATGTAATAACCTCATTTTATTCTGTATTTAATAATTATATTTTTTATTCCCCTACATTTAATTATACTAAGAGGATATATCAAACTAATATTTTTAATTCGCTAAAATATCAACTTAACCTAAGTATAACTCTTTTTATATTGTTTTTTAAAACAACATAATAAAGGACAGTCTTAATAATAAGCCTGTCCACCTACATAACGGAAAATATTTTCTTTTCAGATTTTTTCTTTACGGAACTAGCCTTTTTACAACCGGTATTCTTTGCAATACTAAAGTTATTAACATACTAAGGACAAGTGTAATAATTACATTTATAGGTATTGCCAATATTGCATGTACATGTGCATTCACCTTTGGAATGACCATGTATAGATAATTATTTAATAAGAAAAAGTGAAGAATATAAATCCCAAGACTTGCTTGGTTTATGCCACGTAATAAAAATGGTAATTGTCTTTCTGAATTTTGGAAAGCATATTTGAAAAAGACAAATAACCCAATTGCCATAAGTACAACACCCGGAGCAAAATATTCATACCAATATTGATCCAGCTGTCCATTAGCTTTGACTGTATAATGATATGTAATAAAGAACGTACCAATAAATCCTGCAAGTCCTCCAATATAAGAAATATTTCTCCATTTTTTCACAATATCATAATTCGATAAGTAATAACCAAGTAGGAAATACCCTACATAATTTGTAACGTAAAATAGTTCGATATTAAAGTTGATAGGATAATAATAATTTACTAGCTTGACGATAACCGATGCATATAGCCATAAAATTAAAAAATATTCTATCTCTCTCTTCTTAGCATTTTTCACAAATACTTTCAGTAAAGGTGCGATTAAATATATTCCTACAATCATATATAGGAACCATAGATGTAACCCGATACTATTTGTTAAAAAGTACTTTATCCCTTGCTTTAAAGAAGCCGGAAAATATCCTACGCAAGCCCCATAGATATAAAATATAGCACTCCAACCTATCAAAGGTATAATCACTTTACTTGCACGTTTCTTTAAAAATTCCCCAATAGAAGTATCTTTTGTTCCCTTTAATAATAGCGCTCCACTAATCATTACAAAAATTGGTACACTAGCACGCGAAAGTGAGTCGTAAAAATTACCAGCCAGCCAACGCGATACGTTATTTGAATCTAATGTAGAAACATAACCAGCAGCAACGTGAATTGTAACAACCGCAATTGTCGCTAATACACGTAGCCAATCCATATATACTAAACGCCCCATAAAATCTCCCCTAAATCAATATATTTATCTACTATTTTCCATATATAATTCTACATTAAACTATTACATATTAAAATACATTACAACCATATAAACCCAATAACTATTAAATTAACTTTAATTTTTTAAATTAAACATTAAAACCTTTGACTTATTACTAAAAATACTGTAAATTATCATTTGGACGAACATTTTTAAAGAAACTAAATAAAATATTCGTATTTTAGGGGTGCAAATGATGGAAAATGTATTTGATTATGAAGACATTCAATTAATTCCTGCAAAATGTATTGTAAATAGCCGATCTGAGTGTGATACAACTGTCACTTTAGGAAAACATAAATTTAAATTACCTGTCGTACCTGCAAATATGCAAACGATTATTGATGAAAGAATCGCAACTTATTTAGCTGAAAATAATTACTTCTACATCATGCATCGTTTCCAACCAGAGAAACGCATCTCATTCATTAGAGATATGCAATCACGTGGATTAATTGCTTCAATCAGCGTTGGTGTTAAAGAAGACGAGTATGAATTCGTACAACAATTAGCTGCTGAGCAACTTACACCTGAATACATCACGATTGATATTGCACACGGACATTCTAATGCTGTAATCAACATGATTCAACATATTAAAAAACATTTACCAGAAAGCTTCGTTATCGCTGGAAACGTTGGAACTCCAGAAGCGGTAAGAGAATTAGAAAACGCTGGTGCTGATGCAACAAAAGTTGGCATTGGACCTGGTAAAGTTTGTATTACTAAAATTAAAACAGGCTTTGGAACTGGCGGTTGGCAGCTAGCTGCACTTCGCTGGTGTGCAAAAGCTGCAAGTAAGCCAATTATCGCTGACGGTGGTATTCGTACACATGGCGACGTAGCTAAATCAATTCGATTTGGAGCAACTATGGTTATGGTCGGTTCTCTATTCGCAGGTCATGAAGAGTCTCCAGGGGAAACAATCGAAAAAGATGGCAAACTTTATAAAGAGTACTTCGGTTCAGCTTCTGAATTCCAAAAAGGTGAGAAGAAAAACGTTGAAGGTAAGAAAATGTTCGTTGAGCATAAAGGTTCTTTAGAAGACACTTTAATCGAAATGGAACAAGATCTTCAATCTTCTATCTCTTACGCTGGTGGAACAAAATTAGACGCAATTCGTACTGTAGATTATGTAGTCGTGAAAAACTCTATTTTCAACGGTGACAAAGTATATTAATTTATAAATTTAACTAGAAGGACAAGCATTTTTTATGCTTGTCCTTCTTTTTCATGTATAAAAATGTAAAATATTTTCATTTCACTGAATTTTCTAGTATCATGTTTTTAGATACTTATAATAAGGGGGATATAACAAATGAAAAATGTAATTGAGAAACGCCTTATTCGCGCGGAAGTCTCTACTGAATTGACATGGGACCTTTCTGATTTATACGAATCTGATAAAGAGTGGGAAACTGCATTACGTGTATTAACAGCCGATATAAAAAAACTTGATGCATTTAAAGGACAATTACACACTAACCCCGCTACCTTATTAAATTGCCTACTTTTAGAAGAAGAGCTTTTAATGAAGCTAACAAAAATCGGCGCATATGCAAATTTAAAAGAATCCGCTGATCGTACAGATTCAGTTATTCAAGCGAACTCTTCCAAAATTTCCGCTCTAGGAACGAATGTACATACCGCACTATCCTTTATTCATAACGAAATTCTCTCATTTGAGGAGGGAACAATTGAAAAATATTTAACTGAGGAAATAAAACTTGAACCTTTCCGTAAATCATTACTAGAGATACTCAAAAAGAGGCAGCACACTCTCTCTCCTGAAACAGAAGAAGCTCTTGCTGCACTCGGCGAAGTTCATAGTTCACCCTACAAAATTTACGGCATGACTAAATTAGCCGATATGGATTTCCCTTCTATACAAGATGAACAGGGAAATGATTTGCCTGTATCGTTTGCATTATTCGAAAGCAAATATGAATTTTCTCCAAGCGCATATATACGTAAAAAAGCATATTCATCATTTGTTTCCACATTGAAACGATATAAAAATACAGTTGCAACAACATATGCTACTGAAGTAAAAAAACAAGTGGCGCTTTCTCGTTTGCGCAAGTACGAGTCCGTTACCCATATGCTTTTAGAACCTCAAAAGGTTCCACTTGAAATGTATAACAACCAACTAGATATTATTTATAACGAATTAGCGCCTCATATGCGCCGTTTTGCAGATTTAAAAAAGAATGTATTAGGGCTTGATCAAATGCTTTTCTGTGACTTACATGCACCGCTAGATCCTGAATTTAATCCAACAATCACTTACGAAGAAGCTGGCAAACTCATTCAAGATTCTTTAAAAGTATTAGGAAATGAATATAGTTCCATTATCGAAAAGGGCTTCAAAGAAAGATGGGTAGACCTTGCAGATAACGTAGGAAAATCAACAGGTGCCTTCTGTTCTAGCCCATACGGTTCTCACCCTTATATTTTAATTACATGGCAGGGTACGATGCGCGGGTGTTTCACATTAGCTCATGAATTTGGACATGCTGGTCATTTTTATTTAGCAAATAAAAATCAGCGTATTATGAATGTGCGTCCATCTATGTACTTCGTTGAAGCTCCATCAACAATGAATGAATTACTATTAGCCCAGCATTTACTTGCGACTACTGAAGATAAGAGAATGCGCAGATGGGTTATTCTGCAACTACTCGGCACATATTACCACAACTTCGTTACCCATCTACTTGAGGGAGAATATCAAAGAAGAGTATACGCTCTAGCAGAAGAAGGGCAAGCACTCACAGCTACAACTTTAACTGAAATAAAAACGAAGGTCCTTTCGACATTCTGGGGAGATTCCGTAGAAATTGATGAAGGCGCCGGTTTAACATGGATGCGTCAACCTCACTATTATATGGGCTTATATTCTTACACATATTCTGCGGGACTAACTGCTTCTACCGCTGTAGCTCAAATGATTAAAGAAGAGGGACAACCTGCTGTTGATCGCTGGATTGATGTACTCCGTGCAGGCGGTACAATGAAACCACTTGAATTAATGAAACACGCTGGAGTAGACATGTCAAAACCAGATGCAATCCGTAAAGCCGTTTCTTACGTCGGTTCCTTAATTGATGAATTAGAACGTTCTTATCAAGAATAAAAATAAGCCCTCGCTTTATGAGGGCTTATTCTATATTTACTTTCCAAATCTTTTGCGGTATCCGCACTTTCTACATAGTTCTTCTACTGCAACCCTTTTTGAAAATCCATCTACAATATTGTTCGCTCTTTCGCCTTCAATAATATTAGAGAATGAATCATTATTAATATTTCCAAGATTAATAATTCCCTCACCATCTAGACAACAAGGAATAACCGTTCCGTTCGCTAAGATTCCAGCCTGATTTCGAAGACCATGACAGAATCCTTTTCCATCATCCTCTTCTTCATGCAATGCCGGCCACTGGAATTCATAGTCCTGATTAATAAAGACACGTTCCGCAATTTTTATACCTTTTCCCGGTGTAAGCTTCTCTTCAATTTGATAAGATAGATCAAACTCATTTTCAATTATAGATAATAAATCCCTATTTTTTTGGATTTCAGCATTTGTTTTATTATCCTGAGTTAAATTCCATAATCTTAGTGAAACGATTAAGTCCGATTGACTTGTTGCCTCTCTAATGAAAGAAAGTATACTCCTTACATAGCCCTCTTTATCTTGCGAACCTGGGTGTCCATCAAAACTGTGCAGTGAAAAATTCATTTGTCTTAACGCAGGCTTATTTAACAGTCTATGCCTTCTCTTATTAATTAACGTTCCGTTCGTTGTAATATTAACTTTAAACCCTTTTTCATGGCTTAAATCTAATAGTTGATCTATTTTCGGATGGAGCAACGGCTCACCCTTCACGTGCAAATAAATGTAGTCTGTGTGAGGTTTAATTTGGTCTAATCTTTTAGCAAAATCCTCTACAGAAATGAATTGCTTCTGCCTTTCCGTCGGCGGACAAAAGCTGCACGCAAGATTACATACACTCGTAATCTCCAAGTAAAACTTCTTAAACTTCTTCACCTTTAATTCCTCACTTCTATGACTACTTATACTTTTTCCCTCTTCATATTACAGCATATTTTTTTAGAAATAGAAACATACTTATTTTAGGAAATCTACATACCATCTATTAATGTTTAAAAGACCATCGGTGATTTTTGTCCAATGGTCTTTTTTACTCTTTATATACAAATGAAAAATTTATTTATGATACGGTTCTCCCCTCTTTACTAACTAGTAAAGCGTCATCTTGATTATTACCGTAATCAAACCAATAGGTTATTTGCTTTATATCTGTACGATTGGATTGAACCTCTATTTTCTTAATTATAGCTCTTAATAAAGATTTTTTCAGTTCATAATTAGCATGTTTATATAAATCAGTAAAATTTTCAAGCGCCTTTATAACCATCTCTTTAGTAATTGGCACTTCAGCGCTTTCTACTTTTCTTTCTATTTTATATTTTTCAGCTTCAAGTTCATCTATCTCTTTCCGTAACGGGTCGGATAACTCCGTATATGTTTCTACCCGAATTTTCTCATCAAAGTAATCCTTATTAAGTTTAACTATACGGTTTCTCCTTCTTTTTAATTCTTCATTTATATACAATAAGTCACTTTTTATTCTTTCCATTCCCCATTCTCTTTTTTCTTGAATACGTTCAAGCGTCTTATCGACAATTGAGGGCATTGAAATTATTTTATTAACACATTGTATTACCTTATCTTCAATCTCTTCCTTACGAATAAGATTGCTTTTACAAGCCAACTTTCCTTTACTATGGAAAGTCTGACACATATAGTATAAATGATATCCTGAACCATCTCGCTTTTTAGTTTTATGCATTACCATTCCAGCCCCACATGATGGACACCTTAAAATACCAGATAACACAAACTCCCCGTTGAAATTACGATTTTTAGAAATACTCTCCTTATGAGCATAATTCACCCCTTGAACCTTTTTCCATAAGCCCTCAGAAATAATAGGTTCATGTTTCCCTTTTACCAGGTTATATTCATCTATTTTCTCTTTACTTGTTTCCTCAATCCTATTCTTCTTTCGTCCCCACCTACAGTATCCAATATATAATGGATTCTCTACAATCGTTTTAATCGTACATATACTAAATAGCTGTCCTCTTTTCGTTTTAAATCCCTGTTGATTTAGAATAACAGCAATTGCCTTGTATCCCTTTCCTTCAGCCCTTAAATTAAATACCTTACGTACAATTTCAGATTCTTCCTTGTTAACTTTTAATTCCTTATCTTCAACATTATAGCCAAGTACGTGCCCACCATTCCAGTGTCCTAATTCCGCACGCTTAGACATACCAGTTTTCACTCTTTGAACAATCATCGAACGCTCGTATTCAGCAAACGTAGCTAATAATTGAATAAATGCAGTTCCCCCCGTTGTAGAACTATCTAAATTATTATCACTTACTAACACATAACACTTTCTTGGCGCAAGAACGTCATCTATTAACTTAGTAACATCGCTTACTCTTCTAGATATTCGATCAACAGATTTAACCAATATACCTGTAAATTTATCCTGATAAAGGTCTTTAAATAGACGCTGTATTTCAGGACGATTATAGTTTTTACCTGAATAACCATCATCAATATAGACATCATAAACCTCATAGCCCTTATTTTTAGCATATTCTCTTAAACAATCTTCTTGTGCTCGTAGTGAAAAGCCTTCGTTGGCCTGTTCTTCTGTCGACACCCTAACATAGATAGCAATTTTACGCTTATTATAATCCATTATTCTTCCTCCTAATTAATTAACCAACGTTATTTTATTTGAATTTTCAATTATTATTAAACCTAATATTTCTATTAATTGGTTCCATTTCGTTTCTTCTACACTTGGAATAATCATGGTCCTTAATTCTTCCTGGCTACGATTAAATTCCATTTCTTCCTTTTCCAATCTTCTCACCCTTTTAAATTTTATTAATTTCTAAATAATAGGCTCATGTTTCCCCTTTACCTTTATATTCCTATAGCTGTACGTTCCCTGATAAAAAGATTTTCTATCAAGAATTCGCTTAACTTGTACTTTCGTAAATTTTTTTCCTTTTGCAGTAGTAAACCCCTCATTGTTTAATTCATTGGCTAAATCAGTTAATGACCACTTAGGATATATCTCTCTTAAGTTAAATACACGTTGTACAATTTCCGCCTTCTTATCGTCAATCTCAATATACTTTTGACCTTTCCTAGCTTTATAACCAAAAGCAGCCCTTCCTCCTGCATATCCACCTTCTTGAGCTTTCTTATTGCGACCACGACCTAGCTTAAGTGCAATTTCTAACCTTTGATATTGATCTAACAATTCCATTAATCCATTAATTAAAAAATCATTTGGATCTTTCTTATAGATACTATAATTAGGTTGTTCGATACTTTTCACATCGACCTTATGTTTATTAAATTCACGATGTACCAATACTTTTACGATATCAGAACGCCATAAACGGTTGGTATTTAGCACAACTACATAGTCTACTTTCTTAGTTTGGAGCATCGAAAGCATATTTTGGAATCCTTCTCTTTCTACTTCCATAGCTTCTTCGTCTACCTTCGCACCACTAATTCCAAGATCACTGTATATATCAATTAGAGTCCAATTATTTTCCTTACAAAACTTTCTTATCTCATCTTGTTGGTATAAAGCACTATAACCTTCCTTCGCCTGACCTTGAGTTGATACCCTGACATAACCAATAACATTCATATAAAATCCCCCTAGTGTAACGATATTTAAAATTAACGTAACGCCTATCTAAAAAAAAATAATATTGTTAATTTTTTACAACAAAATCATATTACTTCTTAATTGCAATTCCAACAAAAATTGACGCTTTTTTAAGTAACTTTATAAAATATCTTTTTAAACCTTTTCAAACTCCAAAATATTTTCTTAAATGTATCGTTATCACAGGGATTATAAGCTCTTTTTAAAAATATAGATTTTAAAACTAAATTTGTTTTTGATTTCTATCCTTTTTTATATATTTGAGTTTCTATACTACCAATAAATTCAACACTACATTTACGTTTATCAATCTGCTCTAAATTAGATTTATCTTTCCTTAAATGCTTCATAACGTTATTGTATTCACCCCTAATTACAGTAGGCTCAATAAGATTTTTACTTTTTATATATAGTCTTTTTCCAAAGGCTCTTTCATCAGCCTTGAATTCCTTTAAATTTTTGACTAAATACTTTAATAAAGGTGAATGAGAATATACAACTCCCAGTTTATAGATTCGTTCAATATAAACCTCCCCATGCCCCCATATTTTCTCAAAAGTTTTATTTTTTAAATCCTCTTTAGGTAATCTTGGTATATCAACCAAAAGATGATAATGAATAGTCCCACGCTTTTGAAAAGAACGTATAGCTATATATTTAAAATCACCATATCGCCAACGCATTCGTTTAATCCAATTATCAAAGTCCTTACTCGCTTCATTAATGGTAACCTCTTCTTTTTTATAGGTTAAAGTAATGAACATGTCATTAACCTTGAAGTTTGATATAACAATATGAATAAATTTATCAATTTCGCTATTTTTTAGTTTTCTTACTTTAGATAAGTTTCTCTCCTGTACATCCAAATATTTCTTCTCGTTAACGCTTCTACTTGTAGCCTTAACTTGAACAGTAGATATTGGTTTTTCATATTTAATTACTTTTACGTAATCCCCCAAATCAATCAATTTACAGTTATAACTCTCCATTCTATTCCTCCTTTTTTAACTTTCACTTAAACAAAGGAGGCAAATAAAAAAATATCCGAAAGGTTAATAAATTTTTTTGAAAAAATATCGAAAATGTGAACAAAATGTGAACAAGCCACCTGGATAATAGGTGACTTGTTATTTTTTACTTATTTGATTTTTTCACATTATATACTTCAAATTAATAATCTTCGTCAATCTCTAAAACTCCTGCTAAATTAGCACGTGCCGTATCACTTTTCTTTTCAAAATCCCTTAACTCTAATTCCAACCCCCTATTTTGTCCATATTCTACCAAGTTCCCGATATTAACAATCCAACTTCGCAAATTAGCAGATATGTATTTTTCTTTCTCAGTATACCCTTCAGGACTCTTTGCTATATTTCTTTCCTGTTCAGCAACCCAACTAATTACCTTTTCATCAGGAAGTTTCCTATCTTCCATAGATACATTTAACTCGTGGAAAACTTCGAGGGAATCGTTATAAAATTCTTTTTCAATTCCATCAGGTATATTATTAGACATACCTAGTTTAGAGCTTAAAAATAAAAGTATAATAACACCAATAATCCAAAAACTTCTTTTCTTCCATATCGGTTTCTTTAATTTTTCATCCACTTTATTTAATTCAACCAATTAAAAAACTCCCCTTTATGTATAATCAAGTAAATTTTCATTTATATAATCAAAAACCTTTTCAACCCCTAAAATTCCCCAACTAACTTATTTACAAATAATCTTCATACTTTCTCTCTGCTACGCAGAGGGACTTCGTCCTTACAAAATCAACAACTTGTTAGTTTTTTCATTTTCAACAATTTACCGAGAGAACTATATATACTTATTAAAATAAAGAAGCCTTCAAAAAATAAAAATTAATTAAATTAATAATTAGTTACATATTAAATAGTTACTTTTCCGCTCCATACTCTAATAAATATTTAATAATAACATTCGCCCCTTCTTCTTTTGCAATCATTAAAGGTGTAATACCATTTGCCGATTTTATATTCGGATTAGCTCCAGCTTCTAATAATATTTTCACTATATTATCTTGGTTAGACCGAGCTGCCCAAATTAAAGGTGGTTCTCCATGTCCTTCGTACAAATTAGGATCAGCGCCTTGCTTTAATAATCCTTTAACTCCTTCGATATCCCCCTCACCTGAAACCCGTGCCAATTTAGTTACTCCGTAATCATCTATTTCATTAATACTATCAGAAGAAACTGAAAGAACTGATGGGTTATCTTCTTTCTTAAATTCCTCTTTCACTTCATTCTGCAACTTATTTTCTTCTTCCTTAGCGTCCGAGGAATTAAATGAATTTAACGAATTACTTTTTATTTTATCCTTTATATTAAGACGTTCCGCTACTACCGAACGTATAGACCAATAATTTTTTTCTACGTTTTTAGTTGAATCATCATCTAGAACCTCTATACGTTCATTGTGTGACACTATCATAGTCGCAGTACTAACTAAAAGTTGTAAGCCTTTAAGTAGCTCTTTTTCCTCTTTACTAAACTTTGAAGGAGCTTTATCCATATCAATTAGTTGCTCACCTACCCACTGAACTCGCCCATCACTTTTAACGGGTTTATTCTCTTCAACAACATAATTAATCTCATTGAAAGCTTTAAGAGCATTATTATAAAATTCCTTATCCAGTCCTTTAGGCGTATCACTAAAATTTCCTAATTTTAAAATTAAAATTATAATAACTATTACACCAATTACCCAAATACTTCTTCGTTTCCACATAGGCTTTTTCTCTTTTCCCTCTACAGCTGATAATTCCTGCATTTTTCTCCCTCCTGTCACTTCATTAGAATCCATATTTTTACAATATTTTCTTCATATTTATTGTTTATCCTTCTTTAATAAGCATAAATTCGACAAATTTCATATTTTATTAATTACACCTTATCTTTCATTCACAAAAGGAACTTATTCTTACTAAAAACGGTACGCTAATGCGTACCACTTTTCTAAAAATTATATGGTATCTTTCTCCATAAAGTCAACTGATAAAGGCTGGGTGGGGATTAAGATGACTAAAAAAGTTATAGTAAAAATTCATGAAATAACAAAAGAAAAAGGAATATCCTTACGAGAATTATCAAGGTTAACTGATATCCGCCACGCTGCTTTAAGTGAATTAGCTAATCAAAAAAGGAAGAACATTAATTTTTATCATATTGAGAAAATCGCAAACACTCTAGAACTTAATGATATTAGGGATATAATCGACCTTACAGAGAATACAGAAAAATAAATTGTCGCCCCTTAATAAAACGGGCGACTTCTCTATAATTATGTATTTTAAATTTATAAATTCGCATTTTACGTTTTTATTAATTTATATTCCTATATTAAATATTCATCTCAACGTAAATTTTTTACATTATGCTATAATTTAGTAGTTAAGGGGGACTTAAAATGGAAATTGCAAATTCTATGTATGTTTTTAATGGATATAAATTTCTCGATTTTATTGACGTGGAAAATTTTAAAAAGGATGCTTCATCAATATATACTATTCCTGAAGAGATACAAAACATCGACTTTCCACAATATTATACTTATTTAATGGAGAATTTAGCTAAGCAACCTAAAGATGTCGGAAAAATTTTCTTTGAAAATATTCTATATAGTCATCTCAAAAATATTTTTGTTGAAAAGATTTCTTCACACCCAAACCTGGAAGTTAATTCTTTTAAAAAAAATATAAAGCACTTAATAAACGAAATTAATATTAATGGCTCCATACCTAATACATTTAATGACCAAATGAGTGAAACTGGGTTTTATTTAATGGATGTTTTAAATATAACTATCCCAAATAGTACCTTTATCGCAGGGCTTGATTATACCGAAAGTAATGGTATAGTAACTAATGCTAGGTTTTTATTTGTTGAAGTAGTTCCACAAGGTACAAAAGGTCCAGCATATTTTATTGCGGGAATTGAACTTGATTTTCAAAATAAAATTGCTTTAACAATGGTTAGAAATGTTTTAGGTTTAACAAAAGAAGATTCAAATACATCTACGACTATTCACCAAATTCACAAACAAGCTTCTCTTGAACTTCTTAAAACCCTTGGTGTATCCTTACAAAAACCTGTAGTTAATGATGATCGTCTAGGTATGTATAAGTTTTGCAAAGAACTAGATGACCGTCTATTAAAGGATATACGGGAAAATTTACATTCACAGACAGATAACACTGTTAAAGATAGTGTTAAAAAATTAAACAATGCCTTATTTAACAAAACAGATAACCTTAAGGCAACAGATAAGAGAGATTTAAGAAAGAAGATAAGCTCTTTATTATTATCTTATTATATTGAATATAAAATTGAGCCCCTTGCTTTAGTAAAAAAGGCAAAAAAAGATAAGCTTGTTGGATACCCTACCCGTATTAATTTTACATCTAGTAAATCTGGTAGGAGTTCCACTCAATCTTCTAATGCAAAATACCCAGTTTCAGCATCTGATATGTTTCACAGTCTCTATTTCAATTTTGAACAAGCATTAGGATTAGATAACTGGTCAATTTCCTGGTTTACCGACTATAATTTTATTGATGAAACAGATATAGATGTCATTCAAACGACAATCTATTCTACAAGCAATCAATTTAGAATCGTTTTCCTTGCCGGTAGACCCCTAAATAAGGAGGTAATTCATTATGTTATTAGAACAGTTAATTCATACCGTGAGCAACAAGCTACACATAAGTGAAGATGAGGTACTCGAAAAATTAAACACTTTAGCTGAAGTTGTAAAATCTGAAATTTTCCCAAAAGAGCGTTTGCTACATTATGACTTCGAAATGCCTGAACTTGATATTATTCTAAATGAATTATTACGAACAAGATTTATTTCAAAATATATTTCCTATGATTGTGAAATTACAGATTCAATTGATTTTGCCGTTAGTATTAACGAAACTTGCAAATACTGTGGACAAAGTCTAGCTAATTCAGAAAATCATATAATAAACGAAACCTATATGTTAAATTCTAACTTTTTAGAAGTAATTGGGGAACATAAAAAAGAGAATTTAAAAAAATACCTAATAGATGATTTTCGAGGTAACCTAGATAGATTAAAAAATCGAACTGATAAACTAATTCCTTTTCTTGGTGCAGGAGTATCAATTCCTTTTAATTTACCAAGTTGGGGAGAACTACTTCTTGAATTAGATAAGGGACTTGTAGACGCCAATCAAAAAAAATATAGGGATTTAATAAAACGCGGAGATTACCTCAAGGCTTTAAGTTTTTTAAAACTCTATTCTGTATTATATAAAACCGAACAAGTAATAAAAAAAGATATTAAGGAGATTATCAAATCTCGTTATATTAAGGAAAATAATAGTAACAACCATAACATCTTAGATATTTTAAAGTTAGATACACAATTTATTCTTACCACGAATTACGATAACATAGTATCTGATTATTTGAGGGATTATACTGGTGAGTTTATAATGCCACAAATATTAGGAAATGTTGATGATTTACAAGACTTAATGGATGAAGATTCACAAAAAGTAATTCACCTTCATGGTAATGTAGAAATACCTAATTCAATGATAGTTACAAAAGATGATTATGATAAGCTATATGCAGAGGAGAAAATAAAGTCTGTTCTCAATGGCGTTATGAGTAACAAAACATTATTATTTATTGGTTTTTCATTTGATGATGAATATTTTAAAGACCTTTATGATAAGATTTTTGCACAAATAAAAGGCGAACATTTTATTATAGTTCCAAATTTACATCCTTTTGATTCTGGGGAATTATTAGAAAGAAATTTAATACCTATAGGTATTAATGTAGATAAAACTAAAGAACATGATTTTGTAAAAGCTATAAAAACAGTTTTAGAAGAATTACATTAGAGCGCTTATAATAAGCGCTCTTTATTATTTATTCTCTATAACTCTTTTAATGTAATATATAATACCTATAGCTTTACAATTACAAATTTTAAAAATATGTAATTAAAAATTCAAACTTCTGCTTTACTATCACTTGTGATACGGTTCACCACGATTAATCCGAAACGCTCTATACACCTGCTCAAGCAATACTAATCGCATTAATTGATGTGGTAATGTCATCTTCGAAAAAGAAAGAGATTCGTTTGAACGCTTCATTACTTCAGAACTAAGCCCCAGTGATCCACCAATTACAAATGTGATCTTGCTCTTTCCATATGTAGCAAGGCGATCTATACTTACCGCAAATTCTTCTGATGATTTTTGTTTTCCTTCTATAGCTAACGCAATGACATGCGTATCATCAGAAATTTTATCCAGTATACGAATACCTTCTTTTTCTTTTACAATTAACATTTCTGCTGCACTTAAATTTTCTGGTGCCTTTTCATCTGGCAATTCAATTACTTCTACTTTTGCGTAAGAAGATAATCGTTTTAAGTATTCTGCTATACCTTGTTTTAAGTATTTTTCTTTTAATTTTCCGATTGAAATAATCGAGATATTCACATTTATTCCCCACCTTACAAACACGTTATCCACAGGACTTATCCACATATCCACAAATGTTACCCACATATTGTGTGAGAATCTGTGTTCGATACAACATATGTCGCCTCATTTTGACAAAATTCACATGTTTTTTTCTCTTCTTTAGAGTTATCCACATTGTTAATAACCGGTGCGACTTCACACTCATCCACAATGATATCTAATGCTAATTCAACATGTTCTAAACAACAAGGTAAATTCATATTCTTCACCTCACTTTTCTACAATAGAAAACAGGAGGTAGGCCCTCCTGTTTTTAATACTTTTGAATGCCTAATTTCACCGTTGTTGTCGCTCGTTTTGTACCTCGATAAAACGTAAGAGTCATTTTATCATTAATTTTTTTATTATATAAGGCCGTGCGGAACCCAATAATATCGTGCACCGCTTTTCCATCTACCGCCACAATAACATCATGTTCTCTAAGACCCGCATCCGTACCTGGTGAAGGACTTTTCACATCTAAAATGCAGACTCCTTCTGTTACGTTACCTGGTAAGTGTAATGTTTTTGACCAATAGTAACTCGGAATCTCATTTAATGATCTTAGTTCAATCCCAACGTAAGGTCTTCTTACTTTACCGTACTTTTCTAGTTCATTCATAATAGGAACAGCTCTCGTAACTGGAATAGCTAGTCCAATTCCTTCTACTTCTTTTGCTGCAATTTTCATTGAGTTAATACCTATTAATTGTCCCGCTACATTTACAAGCGCTCCACCACTATTACCTGGATTAATTGCCGCATCTGTTTGCAATACTTCTACTTGCCAATCGTAATGTCCATCTTGATCTAAATCTACAGGAACAATACGCTCATTAGCCGAAATAATACCTTGTGTGACAGTTCCGGAAAATTGTAACCCCAGTGGATTTCCAATCGCAATAACTGGTTCTCCTCTACGAACGGTATTAGAGTCGCCAATTTCAATCACTTTCTTCACATGCTTCGCATCTATTTCTAGTACAGCTAAGTCCGTGACTATATCGGTTCCTAATACTTTACCTGGAATTTTCTTACCGTCACTTAAGCTCACTTCAATACGATTCGCCCCAGCAACAACGTGGTTATTCGTTACAATATACGCATGTCCATCTGTTCTCTTATAAATCACACCAGAGCCTGTACCAGCTTCCGAATCAGCCTCTGAAAAATTGTCTCGTTGAATATTAATAACACCAACAACAGCCTCTGAAGCACGATCAACAGCGTCTACAAAGCTAATCTGTTTAACAGGAACATTTCCACTTTGAGCTTCAGCCATATTTTTTTCACTTGCTTCAGCTTGCGGAAGCTTACCTGCATGATTTGAAAATAAAGGAGCTCCAAACGCAAATAATGAAGCCCCTACAATTGTCCCCGCTATGCTAGAAATGACAATACCTTTATGTTTCTTTTTGCCTGCACGTTTAATACGATATTTTTCTTCATCAATAAAGGACATATTTGTTCACCTATCTTCCTGAAAACAACTATATTCACCTTTATTGTTTACTAAAATGAAGAATTATACGTATTGAATTTTCGTAGGCACTTTTTGATCCGTATCATGTATTTCAAAGGATTCTCCAACCCCAAAACCTTTTTCTTCTAATACTTGTGATACAGACATACGCGCTAATTCTTTCATGTTATTATCTAAGCTTAAATGTGCTAAATAAATGTGTTTTGTCTCATCTGTAATAACATCAGCCATCGCTAATGCAGCGTCCTCATTACAAACGTGGCCAACGTCGCTTAAAATACGTCGCTTAATGCTCCATGGATAGCGTCCCATACGAAGCATTTCCACATCATGATTGCTTTCAAACACGAAAGCATTTGCTCCCTTAATAACACCTTTCATACGGTCACTTACGTAGCCCGTATCTGTAATAAGAGCTAACTTTCTATTATTGTTATGAAAAGCGTAAAACATCGGTTCCGCCGCATCATGAGAAACACCAAATGATTCAACTTCAATATCCCCAAATGTTTTCACGTCTCCTACTGAGAAAATGAATTTTTGATCAGTTGGGATATTACCTATTAAATGTTCCATTGCATTCCATGTTTTCTCGTTCGCATAAACAGGTAAATCATATTTACGCGCCAATACACCCAATCCTTTAATGTGATCACTGTGCTCATGTGTTACAAGAATACCTGATATGTCATTTATATTCAGTTCAGCTTGTTTAAATAAAGCCTCTGTCGCTTTACCACTTAAACCTGCATCGACAAGCAGTTTTTTTTCATCTGTTCCTACATATAGCATATTCCCTGTACTTCCACTTGCAAGTACACTAAAATGCATGCTCATTCTTTCTCACTCCATTATGTTCTTCCGGCACTTGAGTTTCCCCTAATTCCATAACTTGTCCTTCAATTGCATTCACAAAAAAGTCCTTTTTTTGTTCTGTCTTTAAGTTCCATGTTGGAGCAAGCACTTGTATATTAGAAGAAGACTCCGCAAGAGTCGCATATCCAATCTGCGCCTCTTTCACGTGCGTATTTTCTACAATTTTATTTTTCAAATATATATTTTCTAAAGCTGTTTGAGCAGTAATAATTTCTTGTTCTTTCGTCTTTTCGCTTTCGCCCATTTCCTTCAAATCCGTTAACATTGTTTGTGTATATGAAATAAGCTCATTTTTTTCATTTAAATCTACAACAATCATCGCACGATTATTGTAGAAGATTGGTTTATCTTTATACTTTTGAAAGAAGTAAATTTTTGAGTCCTTTATTGCTCCAAACTCATATTTTTGTCCATCCAGCACATAATTTTTCAAAAACTCATTATACTTATCTTTTGACAATGATTTTGTATTTAAAAAAGGCTCTTTTAATTTACCCTCTATTTGATATTCCTCTTGCACATGCGCTGTCTGATTTTTTAAAGATTGCACATCTTCTTCTTTGAAACCCTTATTTTTTGCCATTATAAATGACTCTTTTTTCGGTTCTTTAGGGAAATTTCCCATAGTAATTTTTTCGGCTTTTAATTGTTGATCGATTTTCGTTTCCGTCACAAGTTCTAATTGATTACTATCTTGCTTTTGAATGAACTGAAAGATAAGAAAGAGGTCTAAAACAAAAAAGGTCACAATAAATATGGTTTTAATTCGATCCCAATCCATTTAGTCCCCCCTCACTCCACTCATATATTTGTTGCTTACCATCTTCTTCACATTTTACATACCATATCGGCTGTAAGACAGCGATTCTCACATCACTGATGGACGGTTCCAATGACATTTTATAACCAATACCAACATCCTGAATTGATTTTTTATCAATTTCTGGATTATTCTCTAATGATGTCATCACTGTACGACCTGATGCGAGAGAAGTTGTTTGTTGTTTACTAGGCAAAGTAATACTGAACTCAAAAAAGGGTCTTTCATACTGCATAATTTCACCTGAACCCCATACTTGTTTTAATTCCGCTATTCCATTTGCATTAAATACAGGCAAACCATCCTCATATAAACGGAATGAAGTTTTCCTCCCATTAATATAATCAAAACGATAGGACTTCAAGGATCCACTATGCCCACTTACAAAGTCAAAACTTTTTTGTAAAATTACCGCATTATCCGTAGATTTATCACCATGTACAGCGGAATTTTTATATTTCAACATTGCATCCGACTTATCAATTTCCATAGAACGGATGCCATCTGTAAATGTTTCCTTTGTTTTCTCAGAAATAGGACTTAAATAACGTGGATCACTAAATAAAGCATTTTTAAATGGATCCACTTCTAGTTTAGCTGTAATATACTCTGCCTTACTTAATTCCGTAATCCCCTCTGGTAAAAAAAGTTTTTTTGTATCATTTATTTGATACTCAAAATATGGTCTTGCTACTGTTATAAGTTGATTTTGAGCATTTATAATATCCTTTATATAAGCACCACTCAATGTTGCTTGATATATTTTATGAGGAGTATCATAGGAAACAAAGCTAACTTTAATTTCTTGGTCCTTACTTCTAGAAGGATCAATTATAATACGATTAAAACTTCTGTTACTTTCTATGTTTTTATCTTTAATATTAAACATATTTTTAATCGTATCTAACGGGATATTTGTAGGAAAAACAAATTCAATTTTTTCTTCTCCGTGTACATAAGACAGAAAATCACCTTTAGGGACTGTCCCCGTTATTTCCTCGAAATTATGTAATTCTCCGTTTTCAAGAATTTTATAGATCGAATCCACATTTTCCTTTTTTTCGCTTACATAATGATTTTTCTCTTTATGAATAACGACAGAGGATGGGCGAACAACCTCCGAAATCTTTATCGTATTTATCTCTTCGTTACCTTGAACGAACTTTGTATTTTGCATAGAAGTAGAATCAGGAACATATGTCCACAAGTTAAAAGTAAGAAATAGACTAATGACAACCAAATTAATTAGAACTATCGTTTTAAAGTTTTCCATACTCATTCCCAATCGTCCTCTTCATCTGTCGCCATTGGCAATGTGAAATAAATAGTTGTCCCTTTTCCTTCCTCACTTTTCGCCCAAACCGAGCCGCCATGTGCCTCAATCATTTCTTTCGCAATGGCTAACCCAAGACCTGTACCACCCATTTGTCTCGAACGCGCTTTATCTACACGATAAAAACGTTCAAATATTTTATCTACATTTTCTTTCGGAATTCCCATTCCTTGATCACTCACACTAATCTCTAATAACTCCCCGCGGTCACGTAGGCGATATGTTACTGTACCACCTTCTGGCGAATATTTTAGTGCATTGGAAATAATGTTATATAAAACTTGTGTAATTTTGTCTGTATCCATATCAATAAATCGAGATTTTTTAGAGAAAGATCGTTTGAAGCTTACATTTTGCTCTTTAGACATTTCAAAACGATCGATAACGTTATTAAAGAAATCAGTAAAGTCGACCCATTCCTTCATTAAGCGATGTTCTGTACTATCTAGTTTAGATAGTTGTAACAATGCATTTACAAGCCTGATCATTCTTTCCGTTTCTTCTTGTGTAACTGTTAAAAATTGCGGTGCAATATTGGGATCTTGCCATGCTCCATCAGTAAGTGCTTCTAAGTAACTGCGCATCGTTGTTAACGGCGTTCTTAACTCATGAGATACGTTCGCAACAAACTCACGGCGCTCTTGTTCTATCCGCTCCTGCTCTGTTACATCATATAATACAGCAATTAAACCATTTGCCTTCCCTGTTTCTTTTTGAATAACAGAGAAACTAGCACGTAAAATATATGGTTCATTTCTCGTACTAAAATCTAATAAAACTGAATCAGGCTCTTCATATAAATGATCCAGTGTAAATTCTTCTTGTATTCCTAGCACTTCTAACACTGATTGATCTAGCGCCGTTTCACGCGAAACATTTAACATCTTTTCCGCAGGATCATTTAATAAAATGATATCCCCTTTTCGATCAGTAGCAATTACTCCATCTGTCATATGTGATAAAACGGATGATAATTTTCGTCTTTCACTTTCTGTGGAGGAACGAGCTTGTTGTAATTTTTTAGATAAATTGTTAAAAGATAATGCTAATTGTCCAATCTCATCGTGACTATGCACCTTTACTTTTCGCGAATAATTTCCTTTCGCCATTTCAATTGCTTGTCTCCGCATATCTGAAATTGGTCTCGTAATTGTTTGAGCCAATAAAATTCCAAGTACAGCTGTTACTAATAAAGCAATTACTGTACCCGTTGCGAAAATTTGGTTGATGTCCTTCATTTGTTTATACACATCTTCCATAGATGCAACGATATGAATGACACCAAGTACCTCTCCGCCTGGATCTTTTAGAATAGGGGTAATCATAACTTGAACTCGATGACCTGTATTTCCATCTTTCTCAATCTTTGACTCTGGTTTCTTTTGTACCATTACCCGTTGTACAGCTGTATCTGCTGACGTTCTTCCTACCTTATTTTGCTTAGACCCGTCTGAAATTGCCATTAATTTTTTAGTAGAATCAATTACACTTACTTCTTGAATATCTTTCTTACGATCTGATGCGAATTTTTGAATCGAATCATTAATAGCTTTATCTACTGATTCTGTTTTAGGACGTTCTTTTACAAACTCTTGCTTCAGGTTATAAGAAAGTAGATTTGTTTGCTGCGTTAAGGAATCTTGAAAGCCTTTTACAAGGCTTTTTTCTAATTCCCTGACGAAATATACACCAATTACTTGCATTGCTATTAATATTAACAGCATATATATGAGCACAAATTTTAAATGAATAGATTGAAAAAAACCAACTTTCTTCATATACTATTCCTGTTCTGGGTCACGCAAGTAATACCCTACCCCACGTCTAGTTACAATTAAAGTAGGATGACTTGGATTATCTTCAATTTTTTCGCGTAAACGACGTACTGTTACGTCTACTGTACGTACATCTCCAAAATAATCATAACCCCAAACTGTTTGTAATAAATGTTCACGAGTCATAACTTGACCTAAATGCTTCGCTAAATAATGTAGTAATTCAAATTCACGATGTGTAAGCTCAATGCTTTCTTCACGCTTTGTTACACTATAAGCGTTCGAATTGATAACGATTGGTCCAATAACCATTTCGGTATTTTCTTCTTTCTCTGCAGCACCACCCTGCTGATGGCGACGTAAATTCGCTTTCACACGAGCAAGTAACTCCCTCGTACTAAATGGCTTCGTTACATAATCATCTGCCCCAAGCTCAAGCCCTAATACTTTATCAATTTCAGAGTCTTTTGCTGTAAGCATAATAATTGGCATTTCTGAGCTTTTACGTATTTCACGACATACCTCTAAACCGTCTTTTCCCGGTAACATAATATCTAATAAAACCATATCTGGCTGTTCTTCATTTGCTTTTTCAATCGCCTCATCACCATCATGCGCCATTACAATTTCAAAACCTTCTTTTTCTAAGTTGAACTTCAAAATATCCGCAATTGGTTTTTCATCATCAACTACTAAAATTTTCTTTCCCATCATCGTCTATTTCCTCCTTATAAAAATATGATCAATAATCCTCAAACATATTGGTGTTTCTATAGTATGTTCCTATATGACAACAATCTTAGCCTAAGTATTTCTCCTCTATTCTCATAGACTCATGTATCATCCACTTTTACACGGAATCCTATACGATCTATAGAAAAACCTCTAGCTTCAACTGCTAGAGGCTCCTCATTCTATTGTAAAATAACTACCCACATTTGTAAAACTGGACAAAATAAAAAGGATATTAAGTGGGCCCACTTAATATCCTGAGAGTGGCTCGGGACGGAATCGAACCGCCGACACGAGGATTTTCAGTCCTCTGCTCTACCGACTGAGCTACCGAGCCAAAACTATATATAAAACCACTAATGGTGGTATAAACAAAAGTGGCGGTCCCGACCGGGGTCGAACCGGCGATCTCCTGCGTGACAGGCAGGCATGTTAACCACTACACCACGGGACCAAAAATGAACATAAAAAAAACATGACCCGTACGGGATTCGAACCCGTGTTACCGCCGTGAAAGGGCGGTGTCTTAACCACTTGACCAACGGGCCACGAAAAATAAAATGGTGAGCCATGAAGGATTCGAACCTTCGACCCTCTGATTAAAAGTCAGATGCTCTACCAACTGAGCTAATGGCTCATACTCACCAACGTCATATTTTCGTGACGACAAGACATATCATAACATGCTATCTTTCATTTTTGCAATACCTTTTTTTATTTTTTTATAAAAAATAAGAAAAAACTCATAAAAATATGAGTTTTTTCTTAAAAAAATCAATTTTTTATATCAATTAAGCTTCGTATACGTTACGAACGATATTTGTTTGATTACGATCTGGTCCAACCGAGAACATAGATAATTGGATTCCTGTTAATTCAGAAACACGCTCTACGTATTTTCTTGCATTTTCAGGAAGCTCATCCAATGATTTCACAGCAGTAACATCTTCTGTCCAACCTGGAAGCTCTTCATATACAGGCTCACATTTCGCTAAAATGTTTAAGTTAGCTGGAACTTCATCGATAACTTCGCCATTGCATTTGTAAGCAACACAAATTTTAACAGTTGGAATACCTGTTAATACATCGATAGAGTTTAATGATAAATCTGTTAAACCACTAACACGACGTGCATGTCTTACAACAACGCTATCGAACCAACCTACACGGCGTGGACGACCCGTTGTTGTTCCGTATTCACGACCAACTTCACGAATTTGGTGACCGATTTCATCATTAAGTTCAGTAGGGAATGGACCATCACCAACACGGCTTGTATATGCTTTACATACACCTACAACGCGAGTAACTTTCGCAGGACCAACTCCAGTTCCAACTGTTACACCACCAGCAATTGGGTTAGAAGATGTAACGAACGGGTACGTACCGTGGTCGATATCAAGCATAACACCTTGTGCACCTTCAAATAATACACGATTATTGTTATCTAGTGCATCATTTAATACGACAGATGTATCGCATACGTAATGTGCGATTTGTTGTCCGTATTCGAAGTACTCTTCAAAGATTTCCTCTACGCTGAAACCTTCTGTATCGTACATTTTTTCAAACAAACGATTTTTCTCCACTAAATTACGCTCAAGCTTCTCTTTAAATGCTTCACGGTCTAAAAGATCAGCCATACGGATACCAATACGAGCAGCTTTATCCATATATGCAGGACCGATACCTTTTTTCGTTGTACCAATCTTGTTATCACCTTTACTCGCTTCTTCTAATTCATCTTGTTTTAAGTGATAAGGTAAAATAACGTGCGCACGGTTACTTACACGTAAATTATCAGTACTTACACCACGATCGTGTAAGTATTTCAACTCTTCAAGTAATGCTTTCGGATCTACTACTAAGCCATTTCCGATTACACAAATTTTCTCTTTATAGAAAATACCAGATGGAATTAAGTGTAATTTATATTTAACTCCGCCGAAAACAATTGTATGTCCCGCGTTATTTCCACCTTGATATCTTGCAACTACTTCCGCATGCTCAGAAAGAAAATCAGTGATTTTACCTTTTCCTTCGTCGCCCCATTGTGTTCCTACAACTACTACTGAAGACATTATTAAAGCACCTCCGCAATTTTCAAACGATCTATTCAAACAATATAATTGTACCAAAACAGAAAGAGAAGTCAACCAAAAAGCGAACATTTTTTTATCGAAAAACGTTTTCGTTCGTAAGAATTACATATTCACCTTATGAAAGCCCTATCTTTCATATAAAAAAAAAGAAACACATCTTATTATAAGAAATGTGTTTCTTTTTTATACTGCCTTTATGCGTGCGGTGCATGTCCATCCTCAAAGCGGCGTTCTAAGTTGACGAATTTATTAAATTCCTTAACAAACGCAAGCTCTACTGAACCTACCGGACCATTACGTTGCTTTGCAATGATAATTTCAATTGTATTTTTATTTTCTGTTTCACGATCATAGTAATCTTCACGATATAGGAAGGCTACAATGTCAGCATCCTGCTCGATACTTCCTGATTCACGAATGTCAGACATCATCGGACGTTTATCTTGACGAGATTCTACACCACGAGATAACTGCGACAAGGCAATAACAGGTACTTGCAATTCACGTGCAATCCCTTTTAATGTACGAGAAATCTCAGATACTTCCTGCTGACGGTTTTCTCCTGATTTCCCACTTCCTTGAATAAGCTGTAAATAGTCAATCAAAACCATCCCAAGACCTTGCTCTTGCTTTAATCTACGACATTTTGCTCGAATCTCATTTACTTTAATCCCTGGTGTATCATCAATATATATACCAGCATTAGAAAGGCTACCCATCGCCATTGTTAATTTCGCCCAATCATCAGAAGTTAATGAACCGGTACGAAGTCTTTGTGCATCAATATTTCCTTCTGCACAAAGCATACGCATAACAAGCTGATCAGAGCCCATCTCTAAACTAAAAATCGCTACATTTTCATCAGTTTTCGTCGCTACGTTTTGTGCGATATTTAGTGAAAATGCAGTTTTCCCTACCGATGGACGCGCCGCCACGATGATTAAATCATTTCGCTGAAAACCTGCGGTCATCTTATCTAATTCAGTAAATCCAGTTGGTATCCCGGTAACTTCACCCTTTTGATTATGCAAAAGTTCAATTTTATCATAAGCATCTACAAGAACATCTTTAATGTTTTGGAATGCTTTTGCATTTGTTTGGTGAGATACTTCTAATATTTTTTTCTCAGCCTCATTTAAAAGGCCATCCACATCATCTTCTCGCTCGTATCCATCCGATACAATATGAGTCGCCGTTCGAATTAAACGACGTAAAAGTGCCTTTTCAGCGATGATGCGTGCATAATATTCTACGTTAGCAGCTGTTGGAACAACTTCTGCTAACTCTGCTAGATAAGAAACCCCACCAACTTCTTCTAGTAATCCTTGATCAGCCATCGCTGATGTCATTATTACTAAGTCGATTGGTTCTCCCTTATCAGACAACCCAAGCATGACTCCAAAAATCTTTTGATGTTTCGTTCGATAAAATGAGTCAGGTACCAATAGTTCCGATGCTGACGTTAACGCATCCTGATCAATTAATATGGCACCTAAGACTGCCTGCTCAGCTTCTATATTATGCGGAGGGGTACGATCAGCCATTACATCACTCATGCGCAATCCTCCTTGCTTAATTTATTTTTATTGTTCACTAACATGAACTTTTACTGTTGCTGTTACTTGCGGATGCAATTTCACATTGACGTTTGTATAACCTAATGCACGGATTGCATCATCCATTTCAAATTTACGTTTATCAAGTTTAATCTTGTGTGACTTTTGCATTACATCTACAATTTGTTTACTCGTGATAGAACCAAATAAGCGGCCACCTTCTCCAGATTTCGCCTTTACTTCTACAGTTAATTTCTCTAATGTTTCTTTCAGCTCTTTTGCATTCTCAACTTCTGCTGCTGCATCTTTTTCCTCTTTGCGCTTTTGAGCATCTAAAGTTTTCATACTGCTGTTTGTCGCTTCGGCAGCTAACCCCTGTTTTAGTAAGAAATTATTTGCATAACCGTCTGGTACGTTTTTTATTTCTCCTTTTTTACCTTTACCTTTTACGTCTTTTAGAAAAATTACTTTCATGATTGTGTGCCTCCCTGTAAATAGTCATCAATAACAAATTGAAGCTTCTCCTCCGCTTCATCTACTGTAACATTTTTCATTTGTGTGGCTGCATTTGTTAAGTGCCCGCCACCTCCTAAATTCTCCATAATTAGCTGTACATTCAATTCACCTAAAGATCTACCACTAATTCCAATGAAATTTTCTCCACGTTTTGCAATAACAAACGATGCAATGATACCTGTCATTGTCAATAATGTGTCTGCTGATTGTGCAATAAGTACTTGGTCATAATATTCATCACCATCAACTTTAGCAATCGCAATTCCATTTTTATAAATGTACGCATTTTTAATGGCTTTTGCAACTCGTAAATACTGACCCATATCTTCTTTTAAAAGCTCTTGTACAAGTACAGTGTCTGCGCCATGCGAGCGTAAATAAGAAGCGGCATCAAATGTACGAGCGCCTGTACGGAATGTAAAACTTTTCGTATCAACAATAATACCAGCTAACAATGCCGTTGCTTCTAACATTGTCATCTTTAAATTTTTCGGTTGATACTCAAGTAATTCTGTAACAAGCTCTGCCGTTGAAGAAGCGTATGGCTCCATATAAACAAGTAATGGATCTTCAATGAAATCTTCCCCGCGGCGATGATGGTCAATAACTACTACATTTTCAATCTTGTGTAACAGTTTTTCCTCCATCACCATTGAAGGTTTATGCGTGTCAACAACAACAAGTAATGAATCATCATTTGCAAATTCCATCGCTTGCCCTGGTGTAATAAAATGTGACCATAACTCTTCATTTTGTTTCACTTTATCCATCAAACGTTTGATTCCTTTATCAGAATCATTTTCATCTAATACAATATATCCTTTGCGCTCATTTAATTGAGCTACCTTTAAAATACCAATCGCTGCACCAATCGCATCCATATCAGGAGCTCTATGCCCCATTATAATGACATTACTGCTTTCTAATACTAAATCCTTTAATGCATGCGAAATAACCCTAGCACGTACACGAGTACGCTTTTCAACCGGATTCGTCTTACCACCGTAAAACTTAACTTTACCCGTTGCTTGTTTAATAGCTACTTGGTCTCCTCCTCGTCCTAATGCAAGGTCTAAACCAGATTGAGCCATCGCTCCAAGTTCTGATAAAGGTAAATCACCTGAGCCAACACCAACACTTAATGTAAGTGGTATATTCCTTTTTGATGTTTCTTCACGCACTTGATCCAAAATACTAAATTTCCCTTTCTCCATTTGCGCTAAAATACTTTCATTTAGTACAACGAAGAATCTTTCTGAAGATGCACGTTTCAAATATGCACCATACTTAACGGCCCATTCATTTAGACGTGACGTCACAAGACTTGTTATATTCGTACGTAATTGGTCATCTAATCCTTGTGTAACTTCATCATAGTTATCTAAATAAATAACAGCTAAAACAGTGCGTTGATCTTCATACATCTTTTCAATTTCTGTTTGTTCCGTTACATCAAAGAAATAAATTAGCTTTTCTTCTTTCCTTACAAAAACACGAAACTTTCGATTATTTAAAGAAACTATATCGTCAGAAGTTTCCCCCTTAATAAAAAGGAGTAATGTTTCTGATACATCGTAAAGGTGCCAACCAGCTAATGCATGCTGCCCCAAACATGATGATAAATAAGGATTCGCCCAATCAATCCCATAATCCTTATTGTATAACAAAATACCAATTGGCATTTGGTTAAATGCTTCATTACTCACTTTCTTTACCCTTGTAATCATATCTGTCGTATGTTTTTCAAAATTCCTTTGAAAAGTAAGTTCGAATCGTATAACGAAAAAAAGTACAATACAAAAGATAAAGAAGGCTGATATCCCCATAATTAAATGAAAGTAACAGAGGAGTGAAATTAGCACGAATACAAAAAATGCCAATACGTAAACAGGATATAAAAACCACTGTTTCTTATAAAATTCAGGCATGTATACAACTCCTATAAAGTAAAACTAACTCACTTTCCAGTTAGTTAAACAAATTAAAATAGTGTAAGGAATATTATTTTATTCCCCTATTTTAGAACGCAATGAAATCCCTAAATCAATTATACCTAAGATTGTTACAAGAGGAAACATCATCGGAATAAACATGCAGACAATAAAACTAATAATAGGAACACCTTTAGTAAATCCTTTTCTATGTGCCAAAAAGGCGATAAATGTCAAACCTTGCAGTACGAGCAATAGTGCAAAGATTACATATAGGTTAGAAAATACCATATGTAAATATGATGTTGGTTCTACCTTTATAAAAGTTGCTAACAAAATAAATATGACGTAATACCAAATAATACTCTTTGGCAATTGTATGTCTTTAAATTTAGGCCAAAGTGTTACTTCATGCTTTAACTTTTTCAAAACACTACCTGATATCATAACTGTAATCCAAGAAAAACATACAGAAACCATTACAAGCAAACTTGGGAATAACGTTTGTAACACATCATTAAATTGTGCAAATAATTCTTTTTGCTCTTTACTAATAGGCATACCCGCAGCAGTAACTATCTTTTCACTTTGCGCCATACTTTCATTAAACATATTTTGCATTTGCTTCATTAAATCTATGTTAAAAAACTTTATACTCGCAACATAAATGAGCATAATACCAATTAAGTACGCAAGCGTCCCCGCCATTAAAGTTTCTACCGGCTTTTTTCGTTTTTTATACATATATCCTAAAACGATACCTATCAATCCAAACATAGTTGTCTTTACTAGGTTCATCGGCTGACTGACAATAACAGTAATAAAAAGCGCCGCAGTAAAAACTATAAAGGCGTTAGATAATCTATATCTTATCGTTAGCAATATAAATGGCAATGGCAACGCAAACGTTACAACTGTACCTAAAATTGGAACATACATAGATATAAGCAATAACATTGCATATATCGCTAACAGTGCTGCACCCTCAGTAATAAATTTCGTATTCTTCATCATCTAACCTCTCTTTCAAAAAAGAAAAGCATAGCAAAATGCACAGTAGAGTCCGACTCTACTGTGCATTTCATACGCTATTATTCACCAACATATGGTAAAAGTGCCATTTGACGAGCACGTTTAATTGCAACTGTAAGTTTGCGTTGGTATTTCGCGCTTGTTCCTGTTACACGACGAGGTAAAATTTTACCGCGCTCAGAAACGAAACGTTTTAATAAATCAACATCTTTATAGTCAATGCGAGTGATGCCGTTAGATGTGAAGAAACACACCTTACGACGCTTCGCACGTCCACCTTTGCGTCCTGCCATGTCTATTCCCTCCATTCTTTGTTAAAAATAGCCGATTCACACCATTAAAATGGTAAATCGTCGTCCGAAATGTCAATCGGTTGACCAACATTCGAAAATGGATCGTCATTCTTCGTAAATCCAGAGTTACCTTGATTACCTTGATTACCTTGATTACCTTGGTTACCTGAATTACTAGATTGACCAAATGGGTTAGAGCTTTGGTTACCGAAACCAGCTCCTGATGGTTGCTGATTGAATGAACCACGTTGCTCCCCACCGCCATTACGCGGCTCTAAAAATTGTACGCTCTCCGCAAGAACTTCTGTTACATATACACGTTTACCATCTTGTCCATCGTAATTACGAGTTTGAAGACGTCCGTCTACGCCTGCTAAGCTACCTTTTTTCAAATAATTTGCCACGTTTTCTGCTTGTTTACGCCATATTACACAATTAATAAAGTCAGCTTCACGCTCACCTTGTTGATTCGCAAATGCGCGATTCACAGCTAACGTAAAAGTAGCTACTGCAACACCATTGGGCGTGTAACGTAAGTCAGGGTCCTTAGTTAAACGACCAACGAGGATAACACGATTCATCAATCGAACCACTCTCCCTTATATATCAATTATTTTTCTTCTTCTTTAACAACGATATGACGAAGGATATCTTCGTTGATCTTAGCTAAACGGTCGAATTCGTTAATCGCCTCTGAGTTAGAGTTCACGTTTAAGATCATGTAGAAACCTTCACGTAAGTCGTTGATTTCGTAAGCTAAACGACGCTTACCCCACTCTTTCGTGTTAATGATTTCTGCACCATTGTTTGTTAAAACACCTGCAAAACGTTCAACTAAAGCTTTTTGAGCCTCTTCTTCAACGCCAGGACGAATGATGTACATAATTTCGTACTTTCTCATTACACTTTCACCTCCTTTTGGTCTAAACGGCCCATAATGGGCAAGGAGCAATTAATTTATAGTAATTACTCACGAGTTTAGATTATATCATAGTAAGTTATATGAATCAACTCACCAATACGTAAAAAACTTGGCAAACACATAATATATTTGCCAAGCTCATATCTTTATTTTTCCTAGGAAATATTAAATTAAACGTTGAAGCGGAAGTGCATAACATCTCCGTCTTTTACGATATACTCTTTTCCTTCTAAACGTACTTTTCCAGCTTCTTTTGCAGCTGTCATAGAACCGTTTGTCATTAAATCATCATAAGAAACTGTTTCTGCGCGAATAAATCCACGCTCAAAGTCTGTATGAATTACGCCAGCACATTGTGGTGCCTTCATACCTTGTTTAAACGTCCATGCACGTACTTCTTGCACACCAGCTGTGAAGTAAGTAGCAAGTCCTAATAAATCATATGCAGCACGAATTAATTGATCTAAACCAGATTCTTCAATGCCTAGTTCTTCAAGGAATACTTTTTTCTCTTCCTCGTCTAGCTCAGCGATTTCTTCTTCGATTTTTGCACATACAACGATTACTTGAGAATTTTCATTTGCTGCAAATTCTTTTACCATTTGTACATATTTATTGTCAGAAGGATCCATAATATCATCTTCACTTACGTTTGCTACATATAGCATTTCTTTCGTTGTAAGTAAATGAAGGCCTTTAACAATCTTCATTTGCTCTTCTGTAAATTCAACAGTACGAGCTGGTTTTCCCTCTTCAAAAGCTTCTTTTAAACGAACTAAAATTTCATGCTCATATACAGCTTCTTTATCTTTTTGTCTTGCTAACTTCGCAACTCGTTCGATACGCTTATCAACAGATTCCAAATCCGCTAAGATTAGTTCTAAGTTAATTGTTTCAATGTCATCAATTGGATCTACTTTTCCTGAAACGTGCGTAATATTTTCATCTTCAAAACAACGAACAACTTGGCAAATTGCATCTACTTGACGAATGTGAGATAAGAATTTATTTCCTAACCCTTCACCTTTACTCGCACCTTTTACGATACCTGCAATATCAGTAAATTCAAATACAGTCGGAACAGTTTTTTTCGGTTCTACTAATTCCGTTAATTTATTTAAACGCTCATCTGGTACTTCTACAATCCCTACGTTTGGATCGATTGTACAGAATGGATAGTTCGCAGATTCTGCTCCTGCTTGTGTAATTGCATTAAATAAAGTGGACTTACCTACGTTAGGTAATCCAACAATCCCAGCCGTTAATCCCATATTTTTCACTCCTATGTCTCAATCTTTCATCATTATAGATAGTAACGAAAAAAATGACAAGTTTCCACCAAATGAAAAAAAGCAACGGCTGTCTACTGCAGCCGTTGCTTTTTCACTATTCTTCGTGCTTCACAAGTATTTTTTTTACCTTGCGATCAAACTCTCTTCGAGGAATCATTACCGAATGGTCACACCCCTCGCACTTAACGCGGATATCCATTCCCATACGAATAATCTTCCAGCGATTTTCACCACATGGATGGGCTTTCTTCATTTCCACAACATCGTACAAGTTATATTGCTTTTGCTCCATTCTCTAAATCCCTCCCACTATTAAATTGCTTTTTCACTAACTAATTCTTCGCGACTATATAAAACCATACGTGGGTATGGAATTTCAATCCCATGTAAATCAAGGCGATTTTTAATCTCTTTGCGAAGAGCCCTCGCAATAACTGCATGCTGCATCGGCTCAACTTCAGCAATAACACGTAATACAACTTCAGACGCTGCCAATGTTTGAACACCTAGCAATTGAGGTGTTGTTACCATTTTCTCATATTTTCCTGGTAATTCTACTAATAAATCTTCAATAACTTGCTCCGCTCGTACTATATCACTTTCATAAGAAATAGATACATCAACAAATGCTACACTATTACTAACGGAAAAGTTCGTTACTTGTACAATACTACCATTTGGTATTATATGAATTTCACCTGTCCAGCTTTTCATCTTTGTTGTACGTAGTCCAATTTCCAAAACAGTTCCTTCAAATTGCCCTATTCTTACATAATCACCTACTGAAAATTGATCCTCTAACAAAATAAATAATCCTGTAATAACATCTTTAACTAAACTTTGTGCACCAAAACCGACTGCTAAACCAATTACCCCAGCACCGGCTAATAGACCTGATGCATTAATATCAAACACACCTAAAATCGCAATTAACATAATGAACATAACAACGTATGCCACAATATTTTCAAGCAACTTCGCTACCGTAACTGTACGACGTTCTGAAATTTGAATCGGCGAACGGCTTCCCATACGAAACGCATTTCGTACAATTGCCCTTGCAACTCGCACAACGATTGCACCAAGTATTAAAATAACGATTATTTTTAGTGACTTCACACCTATATTCGTCCAATCAATGGACTCAAACCATTTCAACGCTAAATCCATGTCCCTCTACCTCTCTAGCTAAAATTTCTTTTTAGTTATCCTTATTATTGTATCAGAACTCTCTCTGATTTCTGAAAAAAATTTATGACTTTAATTCCATTTGTTAACTTCCATTCAGGTATAAAATGAAACGAATATATATATACTAGTACTATTATTTCCATTTTCATTCACAGTTTGTAAAAAGTATGCACTTATAATTTTCCATTTCACACACCATATAACATATTGTGAAAATTTATTAAAAGGATGGGTGCTTCATGAATATTAGAAGTTTTCGCTTACCTTTTTTTGAAAAAGAAACTCAAAATGTTATGCATCATGACTTAGAAGCCTCTGAGACAATCAGTAATTTCTTACTTTCCCATATTCCCATTAAGACTAATATGCCACTCATTCTCGTTTGTATCGGAACAGACCGTTCCACCGGTGATGCACTTGGTCCATTAGTTGGTACTAAACTAGAACAAATTGAAATCAAAAACCTTCAAGTATTCGGCACACTAGACGAACCAATACATGCACTAAATCTAGAGGAAAAAATTCAGAATATACAGAAAGAAAACCCTACTTCATTTATTATTGCTGTTGATGCATGTTTAGGAAAATCTCAAAGTATCGGTTCTATAACTACCGGAAAGGGTCCCAGTAAACCTGGAGCTGCGATGAATAAGAAATTACCTGAAATTGGTGATTTGCATATTCATGGCATCGTAAATTTAAATGGTTTCATGGAGTTTTTCGTACTTCAAAATACAAGACTAAGTTTAGTTATGAAGATGGCCGATGTAATTGCACAAAGTATAAAAGAAACCGATCAAAAATTATCTGCATTAAAAAAAGCAAACCATCTATAAACAATAAGATGGTTTGCTTTTTAATTTCCCTTTGATAATAATTCTAAAATTCGATTTAAATCTTCTTTATTAAAAAATTCGATTTCGATTTTACCTTTTTCTTTTTTCGTTTCTTTAATTTTTACATCCGTACCAAACTTTTCTCTTAAAAACGTTTCACGCTCTACAAAAAATATATTTCTTTCTTTTTTCACTTGTTGTGTTTCACGTGAAACACGTTGATTAATTTCCTGGACAATTTGTTCCAATTGGCGAACATTCAGTCCTTCTTTTTCAATTCGCTTCAATAAAGATTTCAACTGTTCTTCATCTTTTATTGTAAGTAAAGTTCTTCCATGAGCCATTGAAAGTTGACCGTTTGCAATCATATCTTGAACGAATGAAGGGAGGCTTAACAAACGAGTATAATTTGCGATATAAGGCCTGCTTTTACCAAGACGTTTTGCTAATTGTTCTTGTGTTACATTTAGCTCGTTCATTAACATCTGATATGCCATTGCCTCTTCCATAGGATTTAAATCTTCTCGTTGTAAGTTTTCAAGCAAAGCAAATTCCATCATTTGCTGCTCATTTAATTGCCTTACGACAGCAGGCACTTTCTCAAGTCCGGCCTCTTTAGCAGCACGATATCTTCTTTCACCTGCAACTATTTCATATCCTTTAATACTCTTTCGAGCAATTAAAGGTTGCAATATACCGTGCTCTTTAATAGAAGCCGCTAATTCCTGAATCGCTTCTTTATTGAAATATTTACGTGGTTGATATGGATTCGGCCTTAATTCAGTTACTATAATCTCCTGAATTGTTTCTTCTTCTTTCACATCTAAATCTGGAAAAAACACGTTGATTCCTCTTCCTAATCCCTTAGCCACCTGCAATCACTTCCTCTGCTAAATCTAAATATACTTCTGCTCCTCTTGATTTAGCGTCATACTGCATAATTGGTTTTCCATGACTTGGTGCCTCACTTAAGCGAACATTACGAGGAATAATCGAACGATATACTTTATCTCTAAAGTATTTTTTCACTTCATCTATAACTTGAATTCCTAAATTTGTACGAGCATCCAACATCGTTAACAATACACCTTGAATTGCTAAATTTTTATTTAAATGCTTTTGCACAAGTCGAACTGTATTTAATAGCTGACTTAACCCTTCCAGCGCATAATATTCACACTGTACAGGAATAATAACAGAATCTGCTGCTGTTAATGCATTAATCGTTAATAACCCTAAGGATGGGGGACAGTCAATAATAATATACTCATATTCATCACGAATTGGCTGTAACGCTCTTTGCAAGCGTACTTCCCGGGAAATGGTTGGTACCAATTCAATTTCAGCACCAGCCAATTGAATTGTAGCGGGTAGAACATCTAAGTTTTCAGTTGCGGTTTTCCGTATGGCACCTTGAACATCTGCATCTTCTACAAGAACATTATAAATACATTGATCTAATTCAGACTTTTCAATCCCTACACCAGTCGTTGCATTTCCTTGAGCATCAATATCTACGAGAAGGACTTTTTTTCCTACTTGTGCCAATCCAGCCCCTAAATTAACGGATGTTGTTGTTTTTCCAACACCGCCTTTTTGATTAGCAATAGCAATGATTTTTCCCATGATGTCACCTACTTTCAACCTTTCTTTCTTATTCTAGAAACAATTACGTTTATTGTAACATGAAATAAAAGTTTTTCTTTTACGTCCTTATTAAACTTCAAAATTTATTTCTAAACTCCTTCTTGCTTTAACAAGAAAATATAGTAAAAGAGACCTCTCCAATAGGATAAGGTCTCTAGCACGTAATTATTTTTTCTTCGGAATTTTAATCGTAATTTGATAGTATTCATCAAACTCTTCTTCCGCAGAATTAACATTCAAACCACTATTAGCAACCATTTGTAATGATTGTCTAATCGTGTTCATAGCAATTCTCGCATCTCGACTTACTGCTTTTTGCTTCGCTTTGCGCTTTGGTTTTACTTCTTCTAGTAACTTTGCAATTCGTTCTTCTGTTTGCTTTACATTCAATTGCTTCTCCACAATCTCTTGCAAAACCTTCAGTTGTAATTCCTCATTTTTCAAAGGAATAAGGGCGCGAGCATGCCGTTCTGTAATACTTTTTTCTAATAATGCACTTTTGATTTCTTCAGGCAATTTTAATAATCGCAATTTATTTGCGACTGTCGATTGTCCTTTTCCAAGTCGTTGTGCCAATGCTTCTTGTGTTAAATTATGTAACTCAATCAGCTTTTGATATGCCACAGCTTCCTCGATTGCTGTTAATTCCTCACGCTGCAAATTTTCAATTAACGCTACAGAAGCTGTCTCAGTATCATTTAAATTCTTTATTATTGCAGGAACTTTTTCCCACCCTAACTTTGTTGCTGCGCGGAAACGCCTTTCCCCGGCAATAATCTCGTACTTATCATCCTCATACTGTCTCACAACAATCGGCTGGATAAGCCCATGTGTACGAATCGTTAATGCTAGCTCCTCAATACGTGCATCGTCAAAAACTGTTCGTGGTTGATAACGGTTAGGGGTAATGTTTACTATCGGAATTTCCTGTATTTCTTCATATACCTTTTTAGCTATTTCTTCATGGCTTTCGTCTTGTAATTCGAATTCGCTCTCTTTATCTCCAAAGCCAAATAAACGAGAAAACGTATTTTTCATACATATTCCACCACCTTTTAGGCCTATTGACTGTTCTACATAAAATGTTTCCTATGAAACATTTACGTTTTCATTTATATAATTTAATCTTACGTCTAATAAGATTTATTTTTCAATAGGTAATTTATTGGGCGTTCCCGGTTTGCGTGGATATTTCTTTGGTGTCTTGCGCTTTTTCTCGATTAATAAAATATTACGCTCGCTTTCTTCAAACGGTAATTGGAACGTAGACATTTCTTTCAATTCTCCGCCAAGTACCTCTAAAGCATATTTGCCATTTTCGATTTCTTCGTTCGCCGCTGCACCTTTCATTGCAATGAATGTTCCCCCTACTTTTACAAGTGGTAAACATAGCTCACTTAATACAGAAAGACGTGCAACTGCACGTGCCATTACAATATCGTATGCTTCACGTACACCTTCTTTTTTTCCAAATGTTTCAGCACGATCATGACAAAATGCAACATCACTTAATTCTAACTTTTGCGCTAAGTGATTTAAGAAATTAATACGTTTTTGTAATGAATCTACAATTGTTACTTTTAAGTGCGGGAAACAGATTTTTAAAGGGATACTTGGGAATCCAGCTCCTGCTCCAACATCACAAATAGAAAATGGTTTCGAAAAATCATAATAAAAAGCCGCTGTAACAGAATCAAAAAAGTGTTTTAAGTATACTTCTTCTTTCTCCGTAATAGCCGTTAAGTTCATTTTTTCATTCCACTCTACTAATGTTTCAAAATAGATTCCGAACTGCTCTAACTGTCTAGAAGAGAGGGAAATACCCTTCTCTTCTAGCATAGATTGAAATTGTTCTATGTTCATCTAGCAATATCTCCTTACTATGTTATTGGTTCGATACTCGTGCAATTTTTCCTTGTTCAATGTAAATAAGCAAAATTGAAACATCAGCTGGATTTACACCAGAAATACGTGAAGCTTGCCCCATTGAAAGCGGACGAACATCTTTCAATTTCTGTCTTGCTTCTGAGGCAAGGCTAGAAATCGCATCATAATCAATATCCACAGGAATTTTTTTGTTTTCCATTTTCTTCATACGTTCTACTTGCTGTAAAGATTTCTCGATATATCCTTCGTACTTGGTCTGAATTTCAACTTGTTCCGTAATTTCATCACTTAATGCTACTTCACTTGGTACTAAAAGATGAATATGCTCATATGTCACCTCTGGACGACGTAATAAGTCACTTGCACGTATTCCATCTTTCAATTCACTTCCGCCAATACTACGAATTAATTCTTGAACTTCAGGACGCGGTTTAATAAAAATACTCTCTAACCGTTCCTTCTCCTGTTCAATTTGTAACTTTTTATTTGTAAATCGCTCATAGCGATCTTCTTTAATTAAGCCAATTTCACGACCAACTTCAGTTAAACGAAGGTCAGCATTATCATGGCGTAATAATAGGCGATATTCTGCACGAGACGTTAATAAACGATATGGTTCATTTGTACCTTTCGTTACAAGGTCATCAATTAAAACACCAATATAAGCATCAGCACGACCTAAAATAACTTCTTTTTTACCTAAAGAACGACACGCTGCATTAATCCCAGCCATAAGCCCTTGTCCTGCTGCTTCTTCGTAACCAGAAGTTCCGTTAATTTGTCCTGCTGTATATAAATTTTTAATTTTTTTCGTTTCAAGTGTTGGCCATAGTTGAGTTGGTACGATCGCATCATATTCAATTGCATAACCCGTACGCATCATTTCAACATTTTCCAGGCCAGGAATTGTTCTAAGCATTGCACGCTGTACATCTTCTGGTAAGCTCGTCGATAAGCCTTGTACATATACTTCTTGTGTATTACGTCCTTCTGGCTCTAAGAAAATTTGATGACGTGGTTTATCATTAAATCTTACTACCTTGTCTTCAATTGAAGGGCAATATCTAGGACCTGTTCCTTTAATCATACCAGAATACATAGCTGAGCGATGTAAGTTTTCATCTATTAAACGATGTGTTTCTGTACTTGTATACGTTAACCAACATGGAATTTGATCCATAATAAATTTTGTCGTTTCAAAAGAGAAAGCACGTGGCTTATCATCACCTGGTTGAATTTCTGTTTTACTATAATCAATCGTATTACTGTTTACACGCGGAGGTGTACCTGTTTTAAATCTAACAAGATCAAAACCAAGTTCCTCTAAGTGTTCAGATAATGTAATAGATGGTTGCTGATTATTTGGACCACTTGAATATTTTAAATCGCCCATAATAATCTCACCACGTAAAAATGTTCCCGTTGTAATTACAACTGTTTTCGCTGTGTATTCAGCACCAGCTTGCGTAATTACCCCTTTACATACACCATCTTCAATAATTAAACGCTCTACCAGACCTTGAAACAACGTTAAGTTTGGTGTTTCTTCAATTGTTTTCTTTAATTCATGCTGGTAAGAGAATTTATCAGCTTGTGCACGAAGCGCGCGTACAGCTGGTCCTTTACCCGTATTTAACATACGCATTTGAATATGTGTTTTATCAATATTGCGTCCCATTTCTCCGCCTAATGCATCAATTTCACGAACAACAATCCCTTTTGCTGGTCCACCAACAGAAGGGTTACATGGCATGAACGCTACCATATCTAAGTTAATTGTTAACATTAATGTTTTTGAGCCCATTCGTGCTGCCGCAAGACCAGCTTCACATCCTGCATGACCTGCACCGATTACTATGACATCATATGAACCGGCATTGTATCCCATTGTTTATTCCTCCTAATAACCTCTATCTTACTAAATCATCTCTGATTAAAGTTTTACTTTATTTTCCTAAACAAAATTGAGAGAACAATTGGTCAATTAAACTTTCATGGACAGTATCACCAGTAATTTCACCAAGTATTTCCCACGCTCTTGTTAAATCAATTTGAACCATATCAATCGGAACACCATTTTCTATCGCTTCAATTGCATCGTTAATTGTTCTTCCTGCTTGTGTTAATAATCCGATATGTCTCGCATTAGACACGTATGTCATATCCGCAGAATCAATTGTTCCTTCAAAGAATAAATCAGCTATTGCCTTTTCAAGCTCATCTATTCCTTGCTCCTCAATTAAAGATGTTGTAATAACACGATTGCCTACCGCTAAATCTGTAACACGTTCCATATCAATTTCTTGCGGTAAATCTGTCTTATTTACAATGACAATGAAATCTTTTCCCTGTACGGCACGGAATAGATCCTCATCTTCATTTGTTAAAGCCTCGCTATAGTTCACTACAATTAACACTAAGTCTGCTTGGCTCATCATTTCCTTCGAACGCTCTACACCAATTCGTTCAACAATATCTTCCGTTTCACGAATTCCGGCTGTATCTATAAGTTTAAGTGGTACACCACGCACATTAACGTACTCTTCAATAACATCACGAGTTGTTCCTGCAATATCAGTTACAATTGCCTTTTTCTCCTGAACAAGACTATTTAATAGCGATGATTTCCCAACGTTAGGTCTACCGATAATCGCGGTAGAAATGCCTTCACGTAAAATCTTTCCTTGCTTCGATGTTTCTAATATCTTTGCAATTTCAGCACGGACATGTGTAGCTTTCTCAATTAAAATATTATGCGTCATCTCTTCTACATCATCATATTCTGGGTAATCTATATTCACCTCAATATGAGCTAATGTTTCTAATATTTCTTGACGCAGATGGCCGATTAATTTAGATAATCGTCCTTCCATTTGGTTAATCGCTACATTCATAGCACGATCTGTTTTCGCACGGATTAAGTCCATAACAGCTTCCGCTTGTGATAAATCAATACGTCCATTTAAAAAAGCACGTTTTGTAAATTCACCAGGCTCTGCCAGTCGTACTCCTTGCGCTAAAATAAGCTGTAATACTTTATTTACCGAAACAAGTCCACCATGACAGTTAATTTCTACTATATTTTCACGCGTAAAAGTCCTTGGTGCACGCATAATGGACACCATAACTTCTTCAATAACTTGATTTGTATCTAAATCGACAATATGACCATAATGAATTGTATGAGAAGAAACCTGTGTTAAATCCTTCCCTTTAAAAATACGATCGACTTTTTCAATCGCATCATCCCCACTTACTCGAACAATGGCAATTGCACCTTCCCCAAGTGCTGTGGAAATTGCGGCAATTGTATCAAATTCCATGTCCTTTCACCTCACTTGCTTATTTATCTCTATTTCAACATGAATTTTTTCCGTCACTAAATTATTAGGATACCATAACGAACCTATCTACAAAAGAATAATAACTCATTTTATTATGTCCTTATGTAAAAAACACTAAACTTATTCACAGTGGATAAGTTTAGTGTTTTTTAGTTATCCACATTTATTTTCTCCTCAAAAAAACCGGCACTCAATTGAGTAACCGGTCACTTGGAAGATATTACAACATACCGATGTGGTTCTTTCCCTTCAGAAGTTGTAATGATATTTTGATGATTAGATAATGCTTGGTGAATAATTTTTCGTTCAAAAGAAGGCATTGGTTCTAGAACAACTCTTTTTTTCGTACTCACTACTTGTTTTGCTAATCGATAGGAAAGAGTTTCTAACGTATTTTTTCTTTTACTACGATAGTTTTCAGCATCCAGTGTAATACCAATATATTGCTTTGTATTACGGTTCGCAACAAGCTTTGTTAAATACTGTAAAGAATTCAACGTATTCCCTCTTTTACCAATTAAAACACCAATGTTTTCACCAGAAATTGTAAATTCAACTTCGCGTCCTTTTACAATTTTTCTAATTTCAACTTCCACACCCATATTTTGAATAACATTTTTTAAATATTCTTCACATTCTTGGATTGGATCTTTTTTCAATACAACTTCTACAACAGCGGGGCGATTCCCAAATAAACCTAGGAACCCCCTCTTACCCTCATCGATAATATTTATATCTACTCGATCTTTCGAAGCATTTAATTGTCTTAAAGCATCTTGTACTGCCAGCTCGACTGTTTGTCCTTTAGCAGTAATCATACTCACTTGCTTGATCCTCCTGCCTTACTAGCCTTAATTTCAGGCCCTTTGATCATATACATTTGAGCGATACCAAAGATATTACCAACTACCCAGTACAATGATAGTGCTGCTGGGAAGTTAATTGCAAAGACTAAAATCATAATTGGCATAAGCCAAATCATCATTGCCATTTGCGGATTTTGTCCAGCCGTTCCTGCCATTGCAAGCTTTTGCTGAATAAACGTCGTAATAGCTGCAACAATTGGAAGGATATAGAACGGATCCGCCTGTCCTAAATCGAACCATAAAAATGTATGTTCACTAATTGCTGTTGTTCTCATAATCGCATGATAAAACGCGAATAAAATAGGCATCTGAACAAATATTGGTAAACATCCTGCTAATGGGTTTACACCATTCTTTTGATATAACTGCATCATTTCTTGTTGTAGTTTTTGCTGTGTTGCTTGATCTTTAGAACTATATTTCTCTTTTAATTTCACCATTTCTGGTTGTAACGCCTGCATTGCTTTCGTACTCTTCGTTTGTTTAATCATTAATGGTAATAATGCAAAACGAATGATAAGAGTTGTAACAACGATTGCTAAACCGTAATTACTACCAAATAATTCTGCAAAATACGTGATTAACTGAGAAAGCGGGTATACGAAATATTCATTCCAAATCCCAGTGCTTTTCGGTGTAATCGGCTGATTTGTTTCACTACAACCGGTAGCGATTGCCATTAACATAATAACCATGGCTAATAAACCTATTTTCTTTTTCAAAGCCTGCTCCTCCTTGTTTCGGTATGTATATAGTGTAATTCATTTCCTTACGCTACTTTTTTATTCTTTTCATACCAGAGCGTTTAAAGACATGAATTAAGCTTTTCTTTAACTCTTCATATGTCATCTCTGCACAAGGCTTCCTTGCTATTATAACAAAATCTTTTCCAGAATCTATCTCATCTTTTAATTCTATAATCGATTGGCGAATCATACGCTTAATTCGATTACGCACTACTGCATTTCCTATTTTCTTACTAACAGAAAGACCAATGCGAAAATGCGGCTGTTTTTCTTTATCTAATTTGTATACAACAAACTGGCGATTGGCATTTGATTGTCCTTTTTGGAAAACAGCCTGGAATTCATCATTCTTTTTTATACGATTTTTTTTCTTCATATCATTTGACACTCCTGTATTTCATCAGCGGAAACTCATTATTATTAGAAAAAAAGACCACTGAACGTTCAGTGGTCTACGCAGATAATACTTTTCTTCCTTTACGACGACGAGCTGCAAGCACTCTACGTCCGTTTGCTGTGCTCATACGGCTGCGGAAACCATGTACTTTGCTGCGCTTACGTTTATTTGGTTGGTAAGTTCTTTTCATTATATGACACCTCCCTGAGGAATATCTGTTAAAGACAGTCTAATAAATTATAGTAAATCAAATAGGAAAATGTCAATGGTTCTCGAAATTTTCATCAAATATTCATTTTCAACCTATTCACATACTTTTTCACAGTCCCTATATTTCCTTGTGGATAAATATTTTTTCTCTTTTTTATATCCACAAACTCTTTTTTTACTTTTACACAGTATATCGTGTTGTGGACAAGTTTATTCCACAAGGTATTGATTTTGTGGATAACTTTCTTAAATTCATTGCTATAGCTGCTTTTTTTTGATATTATAGTTGTGTTTTCACTTTGAATAAGTTTTCCACACCTTTATTTTATCCACAATTTGTGTATAACATGTGGATAGTTTAAATCACATGTGAGTAAATAGTTGTCCACATGTGTTATTTTGTCGAAAACTCTATCTCGGATACTAACGACGTTTTTATATTTTAAAATACGTTTCGTATAAATATGCATTAGAAATATTTACAGGTTGTACAATTGTTGCGCAACCTTATTCTTTTACCATCTTTGTAAAGGAGGGACACCTTTGGAAAATATCTCTGATTTATGGAATAGTGCCTTAAAAGAATTAGAAAAAAAGGTAAGCAAGCCAAGTTATGAAACATGGTTAAAATCAACAACTGCTCATAACTTAAAAAAAGATGTATTAACTATTACAGCTCCAAATGAATTCGCTCGTGACTGGCTAGAATCTCATTATTCGGAACTAATCTCCGAAACACTTTATGATTTAACAGGGGCAAAACTAGCTATTCGTTTTATCATTCCCCAAAGTCAGGCAGAAGAGGATATAGATCTCCCTTCTGTTAAGCAAAAACACGCCCATGATGAGTCTAATCACTTACCACAGAGTATGTTAAACCCAAAATATACATTTGATACATTTGTTATTGGCTCTGGTAATCGTTTTGCACATGCTGCTTCTTTAGCTGTAGCTGAAGCACCAGCTAAAGCCTATAATCCGCTCTTTATTTACGGGGGCGTTGGACTTGGAAAAACACATTTAATGCACGCAATTGGGCATTATGTAATTGAACACAACCCAAATGCAAAAGTTGTATATTTATCATCTGAAAAATTTACAAATGAATTTATTAATTCAATTCGTGATAATAAAGCTGTCGATTTTCGTAATAAATATCGTAATGTAGATGTCTTATTGATAGATGATATTCAATTTCTTGCTGGAAAAGAACAAACACAGGAAGAGTTTTTCCATACATTTAATGCGTTACATGAAGAAAGTAAACAAATTGTGATTTCAAGCGATAGACCACCAAAAGAAATCCCAACTTTAGAAGATCGCCTTCGTTCTCGCTTTGAATGGGGGTTAATTACGGACATTACGCCACCAGATTTAGAAACTAGAATCGCAATTTTACGTAAAAAAGCAAAAGCAGAAGGTCTTGATATACCAAATGAAGTTATGCTTTATATCGCAAATCAAATCGATTCAAATATTCGTGAACTAGAGGGTGCACTTATTCGAGTTGTAGCTTATTCATCTTTAATTAATAAAGATATGAATGCTGATTTAGCGGCTGAAGCGCTTAAAAATATTATTCCAAACTCTATACCTAGAATTATTTCTATTTCTGATATTCAAAAGGCTGTTGGGGGCGTCTATCAAGTAAAATTAGAAGATTTCAAAGCAAAAAAACGGACCAAATCCGTTGCATTCCCTCGCCAAATTGCGATGTATTTATCACGTGAACTTACGGACTCATCTTTGCCAAAAATAGGTGAAGAATTTGGTGGCCGCGATCATACAACAGTAATCCATGCTCACGAAAAAATTTCGAAGCTATTAAAAACCGATACTCAATTACAAAAACACGTTGAAGAAGTTAAGGATATTTTAAAATAGTAGTAGCTGAATAGTGTGAATAACTTAGCTTATTTTACGCACAGTCTATCCACATGTAGATAGACTGTTTTTACATCTTTAAACAGGGTTATCCACATATCCACAAGCCCTATTACTATTACTACTACTTTTTTATCTTTATTAAATAAATAAAATCTTATACTTACCGGAGGTTTTTCGTTATGCGTTTTACAATACAAAAAGACTATCTTGTAAGAAGTGTACAAGATGTAATGAAGGCAGTTTCTTCTCGTACAACAATTCCAATTCTTACAGGGATTAAAGTTGTAGCAACTGAAGAAGGAGTTACTTTAACAGGTAGTGATGCAGACATCTCTATCGAATCATTTATCCCAGTCGAAGATGCTGGAAAAGAAATTGTGGAAATTGAACAATCAGGAAGTATTATTTTACAAGCAAAATATTTTAGTGAGATCGTAAAAAAATTACCTAAAGAAACTGTCGAAATTTCTGTGGAAAATCATTTTATGACAAAAATAAAATCTGGAAAATCAGAGTTCAACTTAAATGGTTTAGATGCTGCTGAATATCCGTTATTACCACAAATCGAAGAACATCATGTATTTAAGATTCCAACAGATTTACTAAAGCACATGATTCGTCAAACAGTATTTGCAGTTTCAAGTTCTGAAACAAGACCGATCTTGACAGGTGTAAACTGGAAGGTATATAACAGCGAGCTAACTTGCATTGCAACAGATAGTCACAGACTAGCACTTCGTAAAGCAAAAATCGAAGGGTATAATATTGCCGATGAATTTCAAGCGAATGTCGTTATTCCTGGTAAGAGCTTAAGTGAATTAAGTAAAATTCTAGATGAATCTGAAGAAATGGTAGATATCGTTATTACGGAGTATCAAGTATTATTCCGTACAAAACATTTATTATTCTTCTCAAGATTATTAGAAGGAAATTATCCAGATACAACGCGTTTAATTCCAGCTGAAAGTAAAACCGATATATTTGTAAATACAAAAGAATTTTTACAAGCGATTGATCGTGCGTCGCTGTTAGCAAGAGATGGTCGTAACAACGTTGTTAAATTATCGACATTAGAACAACAGATGTTAGAGATTTCTTCGAATGCACCAGAAATCGGAAAAGTAGTAGAAGAGGTTCAATGTGAAAATGTAGATGGAGAAGAATTAAAAATATCTTTTAGTGCAAAATATATGATGGACGCATTAAAGGCTTTAGATAGTACAGAAATTAAAGTTAGTTTTACTGGAGCGATGAGACCGTTTTTAATTCGCACAGTAAATGATGATTCCATTATCCAATTAATTTTACCAGTCCGTACTTACTAAGTAAGGATTAAGGGTTGCTAGTGTAAAGGTACTAGTGACCCTTATTTGATTTGTGGGGTATTACTTTCCTAATGCTAGTTTATTTAGTACAATGAAAGAATGAACACTTTCAGAAAGTGAGCGATTTTATGAAACTTATTAAGATTTCAACAGAATACATTACACTAGGACAATTTTTAAAGTTAGCTGATGTAATTGATACAGGTGGCGCTGTGAAATGGTTCTTACAAGAATATGAAGTATACGTAAATCAAGAACTTGAAAATAGAAGAGGCCGAAAGTTATATGCAAATGATATTGTTGAAATTCCGGGAAGCGGAACTTTCCAAGTTCAGGCATAAAGGGGGATCCCTTTGTTTATTACAGAAATACAATTAAAAAACTATCGCAATTATGAGCATTTAGAGCTTTCCTTTGAGGATAAAGTCAATGTAATTATTGGTGAAAATGCGCAAGGGAAAACGAATCTGATGGAAGCTATTTATGTATTGGCGATGGCGAAATCTCATAGAACTTCGAACGATCGTGAACTCATTCGTTGGGATGAGGATTATGGTAATATAAAAGGTAGATTACAAAGGCGAAATAGTTCAGTATCCTTAGAATTAAATATTTCAAAAAAAGGTAAAAAGGCAAAGTTAAATCAGTTAGAACAACAAAAATTGAGCCAGTATATTGGTGAAATGAATGTTGTTATGTTTGCCCCAGAAGATTTAAATCTTGTAAAAGGAAGCCCTCAAGTACGAAGACGCTTTTTGGATATGGAACTTGGACAAATAGCTCCGGTCTATTTGTATGAATTAAGTCAATATCAAAAGGTACTCACGCAACGAAATCATTTACTTAAGAAGATGCAAGGGAATAGTAAAAATGAGGAAACGATATTGGATGTATTTACACTTCAACTTATTGAGCATGGTGCAAAAATTTTGCGAAAACGTTTTGAGTTTTTGCATTTACTACAAGAATGGGCTGCTCCAATTCATCGCGGAATTAGCAGGGGATTAGAGGAGTTAGAAATCGTTTATAAACCAAGTGTAGATGTATCAGAATCAATGGATTTGTCGAAAATAAAAGAAGTATACTATGAAAGTTTTCAATCTGTGAAACAACGTGAAATTTTTCGGGGTACAACTTTACTTGGTCCTCATCGTGATGATTTACAATTCTTCGTTAATAGTAAAAATGTTCAAGTCTTTGGTTCACAAGGACAACAACGAACAACCGCACTATCCCTAAAATTGGCTGAAATTGAATTGATATACTCAGAGGTTAAGGAATATCCAATTCTTTTACTAGATGATGTGTTATCAGAATTAGATGATTATCGTCAATCGCATCTGCTAAATACAATTCAAGGAAAAGTACAAACCTTTGTGACAACGACGAGTGTCGAGGGAATTGAACACGAAACATTGAAAGAAGCGAAAACAATTCATGTAACGAACGGCACGGTAGATTGTGAAATAGACAGAAAATAATTTCTGTTTAAATGGAAAAGTAGGTGATCTTTGTGTCAATGGAACAAAAGCAAATGCAGGAAAATGCATATGATGAAAGTCAGATTCAGGTGTTAGAAGGACTGGAGGCAGTTCGAAAGCGTCCTGGTATGTATATTGGTTCTACAAGTGGAAAAGGTCTTCATCACCTCGTGTGGGAAATTGTTGATAACAGTATTGATGAAGCTTTAGCAGGATATTGTGATGAAATTAATGTCAGTATTGAAGAAGATAATAGTATTGTTGTAACAGATGATGGTCGTGGTATCCCTGTTGGTATACAAGAAAAAATGGGACGTCCTGCTGTAGAAGTTATTATGACGGTACTCCATGCCGGTGGTAAATTTGGCGGTGGTGGTTATAAAGTTTCTGGTGGTTTGCATGGTGTAGGTGCATCTGTTGTAAATGCTTTATCAACAGAATTAGAGGTATTTGTACATCGAGATGGAAAAATACACTATCAAAAATATGAACGCGGGGTCCCAGCTGCAGATTTAAAAGTAATAGGTGAAACTGATCGTACAGGAACGATCACACGCTTTAAGCCAGATTCAGAAATTTTTACAGAGACGACAGAATACGAATTTGATACATTAGCGACTCGTATGCGTGAGTTGGCGTTTTTAAATCGTAATATTAAATTAACAATTGAAGATAAGCGTGAACATAAGCAAAAGAAAGAATTCCATTATGAAGGTGGAATTAAATCATATGTTGAACATTTAAATCGTTCAAAACAACCGATTCATGAAGAACCTGTATATGTTGACGGTTCAAAAGATGGGATTCAGGTTGAGGTTGCTCTTCAATATAACGAAGGCTATACAAATCATATTTATTCATTTACAAATAATATTCATACGTATGAAGGCGGTACACATGAGGTAGGTTTTAAGACTGCTCTAACACGTGTAATTAACGATTATGGTCGTAAAAATAATATTTTAAAAGATGCGGATAGTAATTTAACTGGTGAAGATGTTCGTGAAGGCTTAACAGCAATCGTGTCAATTAAGCATCCAAATCCACAATTTGAAGGACAAACAAAGACGAAACTTGGAAATAGTGAAGCGAGAACGATTACAGAGTCTGTATTCTCAGAGGCGTTTGAAAAGTTCTTACTAGAAAACCCCAATGTTGCACGTAAAATTATAGATAAAGGGACTATGGCAGCGCGTGCACGTGTAGCGGCTAAAAAGGCTCGTGAACTAACGCGCCGAAAGAGTGCTCTAGAAGTTTCAAGTTTACCAGGGAAGCTAGCTGATTGTTCTTCTAAAGATCCAGCAATTAGCGAAATTTATATCGTGGAGGGTGACTCTGCGGGCGGATCTGCAAAACAAGGACGCGATCGTCATTTTCAAGCGATTTTACCACTGAAGGGTAAAATTATTAACGTTGAAAAGGCACGTTTAGATAAGATTTTATCAAATGATGAAGTTCGTACAATTATTACAGCAATTGGTACAAATATTGGTGGGGATTTTGCTATTGAAAAAGCTCGCTATCATAAAGTTATTATTATGACAGATGCCGATGTTGATGGTGCACATATTCGTACCCTATTATTAACGTTCTTCTATCGTTATATGCGCCAAATCATTGAGTGTGGATATATATATATCGCACAGCCACCGTTGTTTAAAGTACAACAAGGTAAAAAAATTCAATATGCTTATAACAATAAAGAACTTGAAAAAATACTAGCTGAATTACCAGCTCAACCTAAGCCCGGGATTCAGCGTTATAAAGGTCTAGGGGAAATGAATCCAACTCAGCTGTGGGAGACGACAATGGACCCAGAAGTACGTTCGTTACTTCAAGTTTCCCTTCAAGATGCAATTGAAGCGGATGAAACATTTGAAATTTTGATGGGTGATAAAGTAGAGCCGCGTCGTAACTTTATCCAAGAAAATGCAAAATACGTGAAAAACCTTGATATTTAAGTGAGTAATGACAGGAATCTAAGTATTCCTGTCTTCTACATATAAATCAATGTATGTGTAACGGAAATGTAAGAGGAGGTGCTCGTTGATGTCAGACAATCAACAACAAGCACGAATTCGAGAAATTAATATTAGTCATGAAATGCGTACCTCATTTTTAGATTACGCAATGAGTGTTATCGTGTCTCGTGCATTACCAGATGTTCGTGATGGATTAAAACCAGTTCATCGTAGGGTTTTATATGCGATGAATGATTTAGGAATTACAGCTGATAAAGCATATAAGAAGTCGGCGCGTATTGTCGGCGAAGTAATTGGTAAGTATCACCCGCACGGTGATTCAGCTGTTTATGAAACAATGGTACGTATGGCACAAGATTTTAGTCAACGTTACATGCTTGTTGATGGACATGGTAATTTCGGTTCTGTTGATGGAGATTCAGCGGCAGCAATGCGTTATACAGAAGCAAGAATGTCTAAGATTTCTATGGAATTAATACGCGATATTACAAAGAATACAATTGATTATCAAGATAACTACGATGGTTCTGAAAGAGAGCCAGTTGTATTACCAGCGCGTTTCCCTAACTTATTAGTCAATGGTACGACAGGTATTGCGGTTGGTATGGCAACAAACATTCCACCGCATCAACTTGGAGAAGTAATTGATGGTGTGTTGGCATTAAGTCATAACCCTGATATCACTATCGCGGAATTAATGGAATATATTCCTGGGCCAGACTTCCCAACTTCAGGTTTAATCTTAGGGCGAAGTGGAATTCGAAGAGCTTACGAAACAGGTCGCGGTTCTATTATACTTCGTGCTAAAGTTGAAATTGAAGAGAAAGCAAATGGTAAACAAACTATTATCGTAACAGAACTACCTTATCAAGTTAATAAGGCGCGATTAATTGAAAAGATCGCAGAACTAGTTCGTGATAAGAAAATTGAAGGTATTACAGATTTACGTGATGAATCAGATCGAAATGGTATGCGTATTGTTATGGAAGTACGTCGTGATGCCAATGCCAATGTACTATTAAATAATCTATATAAACATACAGCACTCCAAACAAGCTTCGGTATTAATATGTTGTCTCTTGTAAATGGAGAGCCACAAGTCTTAAATTTAAAACAAAATCTATATTATTATTTAGAGCATCAAAAGGTAGTGATTCGTAGACGTACTGCTTATGAATTAGAGAAAGCAGAAGCGCGTGCTCATATTTTAGAAGGCTTACGAATTGCTTTAGATCATCTTGATGAAGTTATTACTTTAATCCGTAGTTCAAAAACAGCTGATATTGCAAAACAAGGTTTAATGGAACGTTTCGGCTTAAGTGAGAAACAAGCGCAAGCGATTTTAGATATGCGTTTGCAACGTTTAACTGGATTAGAACGCGAAAAAATCGAACAAGAATATCAAGATTTAATGAAGATAATTGCAGAGTTAAAAGCAATTTTAGCAGACGAAGAAAAAGTTCTTGAAATTATTCGCGAGGAATTAGCTGAAGTAAAAGAGCGTTTTAATGATAAGAGAAGAACAGAAATTACAATTGGCGGTATGGAAGCTATAGAGGATGAAGATTTAATCCCAGAACAAAATATCGCAATTACACTTACTCATAATGGTTATATTAAGAGGTTACCGGCTTCTACGTACAAAACACAGAACCGTGGGGGACGTGGTGTACAAGGAATGGGTACGAATGATGATGACTTTGTCGAACATTTATTAACAACGTCTACTCATGATCATATTTTATTCTTCACAAACAAGGGTAAAGTATACCGTACAAAAGGATATGAAATTCCAGAGTATAGTCGTACAGCAAAAGGTATACCGATTATTAATCTATTAGGGGTAGATAAGGGTGAGTGGATCAACGCTATTATTCCAATTCGTGAATTTGGTGACGACCAGTTCTTATTCTTTACAACGAAACAAGGTATCTCTAAGAGAACACCACTTTCATCATTTGCCAATATACGTACAAATGGTTTAATTGCAATTTCTCTTCGTGAAGAGGATGAATTAATCTCTGTACGCTTAACATCTGGTGATAAGGATATTATCGTTGGGACAAGTAACGGTATGTTAATTCGTTTCAATGAGCAAGATGTGCGTTCAATGGGACGTAATGCGGCTGGTGTAAAAGCAATTACATTAGGTGATGAAGATCAAGTTGTAGGTATGGAAATTGTCGAAGAGGATGTAAATGTTCTAATTGTAACCAAAAACGGTTATGGAAAGCGTACACCGATTGATGAATACCGTCTGCAAAGTCGTGGTGGTAAAGGTCTGAAGACTTGTAATATTACAGATAAAAACGGTAAGTTAGTAGCGGTTAAGTCTGTAACAGGTGAAGAAGACATTATGTTAATTACAGCAGCAGGCGTTATTATTCGTATGCCGGTTGATCAAATTTCTCAAATGGGACGTAATACACAAGGTGTTCGTCTAATTCGATTAGAAGATGAGCAAGAGGTAGCGACAGTAGCAAAAGCGCAAAAAGATGAAGAAGAAGAATCTAATGAAGAGGATTCGTCTGAAGAGTAAGAGTGGGGATTTCTCCCCCTCTTATTTTTTTATAATAATACTTGCATAGCAATAGGAAAGTGTATATAATAGGAAAAGTCAGCAAATGAGAGATACAAGTTATCGAAAAAAACTTGTTGACGAAAATAATATACTATGATATATTATGAAAGTCGCTGAAACGCGATGTTGAACTTTGAAAACTAAACGAAACAAACAACGTGAAACGTCAATTTTTATTTTTAGATGCTAGACAAACTAACTTTATTGGAGAGTTTGATCCTGGCTCAGGATGAACGCTGGCGGCGTGCCTAATACATGCAAGTCGAGCGAATGGATTAAGAGCTTGCTCTTATGAAGTTAGCGGCGGACGGGTGAGTAACACGTGGGTAACCTACCCATAAGACTGGGATAACTCCGGGAAACCGGGGCTAATACCGGATAATATTTTGAACTGCATAGTTCGAAATTGAAAGGCGGCTTCGGCTGTCACTTATGGATGGACCCGCGTCGCATTAGCTAGTTGGTGAGGTAACGGCTCACCAAGGCGACGATGCGTAGCCGACCTGAGAGGGTGATCGGCCACACTGGGACTGAGACACGGCCCAGACTCCTACGGGAGGCAGCAGTAGGGAATCTTCCGCAATGGACGAAAGTCTGACGGAGCAACGCCGCGTGAGTGATGAAGGCTTTCGGGTCGTAAAACTCTGTTGTTAGGGAAGAACAAGTGCTAGTTGAATAAGCTGGCACCTTGACGGTACCTAACCAGAAAGCCACGGCTAACTACGTGCCAGCAGCCGCGGTAATACGTAGGTGGCAAGCGTTATCCGGAATTATTGGGCGTAAAGCGCGCGCAGGTGGTTTCTTAAGTCTGATGTGAAAGCCCACGGCTCAACCGTGGAGGGTCATTGGAAACTGGGAGACTTGAGTGCAGAAGAGGAAAGTGGAATTCCATGTGTAGCGGTGAAATGCGTAGAGATATGGAGGAACACCAGTGGCGAAGGCGACTTTCTGGTCTGTAACTGACACTGAGGCGCGAAAGCGTGGGGAGCAAACAGGATTAGATACCCTGGTAGTCCACGCCGTAAACGATGAGTGCTAAGTGTTAGAGGGTTTCCGCCCTTTAGTGCTGAAGTTAACGCATTAAGCACTCCGCCTGGGGAGTACGGCCGCAAGGCTGAAACTCAAAGGAATTGACGGGGGCCCGCACAAGCGGTGGAGCATGTGGTTTAATTCGAAGCAACGCGAAGAACCTTACCAGGTCTTGACATCCTCTGAAAACTCTAGAGATAGAGCTTCTCCTTCGGGAGCAGAGTGACAGGTGGTGCATGGTTGTCGTCAGCTCGTGTCGTGAGATGTTGGGTTAAGTCCCGCAACGAGCGCAACCCTTGATCTTAGTTGCCATCATTAAGTTGGGCACTCTAAGGTGACTGCCGGTGACAAACCGGAGGAAGGTGGGGATGACGTCAAATCATCATGCCCCTTATGACCTGGGCTACACACGTGCTACAATGGACGGTACAAAGAGCTGCAAGACCGCGAGGTGGAGCTAATCTCATAAAACCGTTCTCAGTTCGGATTGTAGGCTGCAACTCGCCTACATGAAGCTGGAATCGCTAGTAATCGCGGATCAGCATGCCGCGGTGAATACGTTCCCGGGCCTTGTACACACCGCCCGTCACACCACGAGAGTTTGTAACACCCGAAGTCGGTGGGGTAACCTTTATGGAGCCAGCCGCCTAAGGTGGGACAGATGATTGGGGTGAAGTCGTAACAAGGTAGCCGTATCGGAAGGTGCGGCTGGATCACCTCCTTTCTATGGAGAATTGATGAACGCAGTTCATCAATAAACGTTGACTTGTTTTGTTTCGTTCAGTTTTGAGAGAACTATCTCTCAAGTTTAAATGTATGTTCTTTGAAAACTAGATAACAGTGTAGCTCATATTTTTTTAATTTTAGTTTGGTTAAGTTAGAAAGGGCGCACGGTGGATGCCTTGACACTAGGAGTCGATGAAGGACGGGACTAACGCCGATATGCTTCGGGGAGCTGTAAGTAAGCTTTGATCCGAAGATTTCCGAATGGGGAAACCCACTATACGTAATGGTATGGTATCCTTACCTGAATACATAGGGTATGGAAGACAGACCCAGGGAACTGAAACATCTAAGTACCTGGAGGAAGAGAAAGCAAATGCGATTTCCTGAGTAGCGGCGAGCGAAACGGAATCTAGCCCAAACCAAGAGGCTTGCCTCTTGGGGTTGTAGGACATTCTATACGGAGTTACAAAGGAACGAGGTAGACGAAGCGACCTGGAAAGGTCCGTCACAGAGGGTAATAACCCCGTAGTCGAAACTTCGTTCTCTCTTGAATGTATCCTGAGTACGGCGGAACACGTGAAATTCCGTCGGAATCTGGGAGGACCATCTCCCAAGGCTAAATACTCCCTAGTGATCGATAGTGAACCAGTACCGTGAGGGAAAGGTGAAAAGCACCCCGGAAGGGGAGTGAAAGAGATCCTGAAACCGTGTGCCTACAAATAGTCAGAGCCCGTTAATGGGTGATGGCGTGCCTTTTGTAGAATGAACCGGCGAGTTACGATCCCGTGCGAGGTTAAGCTGAAGAGGCGGAGCCGCAGCGAAAGCGAGTCTGAATAGGGCGTTTAGTACGTGGTCGTAGACCCGAAACCAGGTGATCTACCCATGTCCAGGGTGAAGTTCAGGTAACACTGAATGGAGGCCCGAACCCACGCACGTTGAAAAGTGCGGGGATGAGGTGTGGGTAGCGGAGAAATTCCAATCGAACCTGGAGATAGCTGGTTCTCCCCGAAATAGCTTTAGGGCTAGCCTTAAGTGTAAGAGTCTTGGAGGTAGAGCACTGATTGAACTAGGGGTCCTCATCGGATTACCGAATTCAGTCAAACTCCGAATGCCAATGACTTATCCTTAGGAGTCAGACTGCGAGTGATAAGATCCGTAGTCAAGAGGGAAACAGCCCAGATCGCCAGCTAAGGTCCCAAAGTGTGTATTAAGTGGAAAAGGATGTGGAGTTGCTTAGACAACTAGGATGTTGGCTCAGAAGCAGCCACCATTTAAAGAGTGCGTAATAGCTCACTAGTCGAGTGACTCTGCGCCGAAAATGTACCGGGGCTAAATACACCACCGAAGCTGCGAATTGATACCAATGGTATCAGTGGTAGGGGAGCGTTCTAAGTGCAGTGAAGTCAGACCGGAAGGACTGGTGGAGCGCTTAGAAGTGAGAATGCCGGTATGAGTAGCGAAAGACGGGTGAGAATCCCGTCCACCGAATGCCTAAGGTTTCCTGAGGAAGGCTCGTCCGCTCAGGGTTAGTCAGGACCTAAGCCGAGGCCGACAGGCGTAGGCGATGGACAACAGGTTGATATTCCTGTACCACCTCTTTATCGTTTGAGCAATGGAGGGACGCAGAAGGATAGAAGAAGCGTGCGATTGGTTGTGCACGTCCAAGCAGTTAGGCTGATAAGTAGGCAAATCCGCTTATCGTGAAGGCTGAGCTGTGATGGGGAAGCTCCTTATGGAGCGAAGTCTTTGATTCCCCGCTGCCAAGAAAAGCTTCTAGCGAGATAAAAGGTGCCTGTACCGCAAACCGACACAGGTAGGCGAGGAGAGAATCCTAAGGTGTGCGAGAGAACTCTGGTTAAGGAACTCGGCAAAATGACCCCGTAACTTCGGGAGAAGGGGTGCTTTCTTAACGGAAAGCCGCAGTGAATAGGCCCAAGCGACTGTTTAGCAAAAACACAGGTCTCTGCGAAGCCGTAAGGCGAAGTATAGGGGCTGACACCTGCCCGGTGCTGGAAGGTTAAGGAGAGGGGTTAGCGTAAGCGAAGCTCTGAACTGAAGCCCCAGTAAACGGCGGCCGTAACTATAACGGTCCTAAGGTAGCGAAATTCCTTGTCGGGTAAGTTCCGACCCGCACGAAAGGTGTAACGATTTGGGCACTGTCTCAACCAGAGACTCGGTGAAATTATAGTACCTGTGAAGATGCAGGTTACCCGCGACAGGACGGAAAGACCCCGTGGAGCTTTACTGTAGCCTGATATTGAATTTTGGTACAGTTTGTACAGGATAGGCGGGAGCCATTGAAACCGGAGCGCTAGCTTCGGTGGAGGCGCTGGTGGGATACCGCCCTGACTGTATTGAAATTCTAACCTACGGGTCTCATCGACCCGGGAGACAGTGTCAGGTGGGCAGTTTGACTGGGGCGGTCGCCTCCTAAAGTGTAACGGAGGCGCCCAAAGGTTCCCTCAGAATGGTTGGAAATCATTCGTAGAGTGCAAAGGCATAAGGGAGCTTGACTGCGAGACCTACAAGTCGAGCAGGGACGAAAGTCGGGCTTAGTGATCCGGTGGTTCCGCATGGAAGGGCCATCGCTCAACGGATAAAAGCTACCCCGGGGATAACAGGCTTATCTCCCCCAAGAGTCCACATCGACGGGGAGGTTTGGCACCTCGATGTCGGCTCATCGCATCCTGGGGCTGTAGTCGGTCCCAAGGGTTGGGCTGTTCGCCCATTAAAGCGGTACGCGAGCTGGGTTCAGAACGTCGTGAGACAGTTCGGTCCCTATCCGTCGTGGGCGCAGGAAATTTGAGAGGAGCTGTCCTTAGTACGAGAGGACCGGGATGGACGCACCGCTGGTGTACCAGTTGTTCTGCCAAGGGCATAGCTGGGTAGCTATGTGCGGAAGGGATAAGTGCTGAAAGCATCTAAGCATGAAGCCCCCCTCAAGATGAGATTTCCCATAGCGTAAGCTAGTAAGATCCCTGAAAGATGATCAGGTTGATAGGTTCGAGGTGGAAGCATGGTGACATGTGGAGCTGACGAATACTAATAGATCGAGGACTTAACCATATAATATGAAGCAAATGTTATCTAGTTTTGAAGGAATATACCTTCAATAGTTTGGTGATGATGGCAGAGAGGTCACACCCGTTCCCATACCGAACACGGAAGTTAAGCTCTCTAGCGCCGATGGTAGTTGGGACCTTGTCCCTGTGAGAGTAGGACGTCGCCAAGCAAGATAAAAACACGAGTCATTTGACTCGTGTTTTTTTATTTCCCATGAAATAGGTTGGATTCCGTTAGTAAAAATGCTGAAATATAGTAAGGGATTTTTTGAGCAGAAATATTGAGAAATTGATAAATAAACGGATAATCTTCAGATCCATAGCTTCCAAGTAAGTCATACCACCAATCTGTTTCATACCTAGAAATCATACTTAAATTATAGAGCAATAAATAATGAACAAGGAGCTCAGGCAACACTGGCTTAGAGTTTCTAGGGTCAGTCGTAAGTGGTAAATAATAAGTGTCAGTAAGATGCTCATAGTATAAAGGTGTACTATACATAGGATTCCATGATTGAATAGGTGCCGAAAAAAACAAATTTAATTCATTATTTTTCTCAGGTACGTGTTGTATTGATAAATGCTTACAAGTTGTTTCGATGTAACGAGAAAATCGCTCTTTAGTCATATGTAGTCGATCTAATATATTGACTGAAAAAGAGAGCTCATTTTTATTTGTTGAATCGATCTTATATAAAGTTGATACTTTTTGACTATAGCGCAACAAATTTTGTAATTCAGGAATATTCCCCATTAGCTCTAACATATTAAACTTCTCCGCTTCTAAGTGTTTCATGTGAAACAGTTGTTCTGCAACGTGAGTAAACAATCCGTTTTTCTGTATTTTCACCTCATCTTCTAAAAATTGATACCCCTGTTTTTTCCGTTTACGAGTCGTAACGCCATGAGCTAAAACAGTAGTTGATTCTGGGTAGTTAGGATCAATAGTTAACAAGCAAGCTTTAAACAGTTGGCTAATTCCATAAAATAACAACATTGGCTGAATCGAAAAGGGGGCCACCTTATATAATTCATAATAATTTTTCCCGTGTTCTAAGTAGTAAATAAAGGGATAACAGTTTTCAAAACTTTTTTTTTCAGCATCTTGTATGGAGGATTTTTCATAACAACGGGCAAGATAACGTTGTACATTTTGAGATGAAAAAAAGAAACTTAATTGCTGCCAAGTACAATGTGTTTGATGCATATATTACGCTCCTTTTATTGTCTAAAAATTCTAACATATATATACGTCCTTGACAGTATTTTAACCAATTGATAAGCTACTAATAATAATTTCTGGTATCATGGGGGGAACAATTATGTGGGAATCTAAATTTGTTAAAGAAGGTTTGACTTTTGATGATGTATTACTTGTACCAGCGAGGTCAGATATATTACCAAGAGAAGTAAGTGTTAAAACAGTTTTATCTGAAAGCTTACAGCTAAACATCCCGTTAATTAGTGCAGGAATGGATACAGTAACAGAAGCTGACATGGCTATTGCAATGGCTCGCCAAGGCGGTTTAGGAATTATTCATAAGAATATGTCTATTGAGCAACAAGCAGAGCAAGTTGATAAAGTAAAGCGCTCTGAAAGCGGCGTTATTTCAGATCCTTTCTTCTTAACTCCAGAACATCAAGTATATGATGCAGAACATCTTATGGGAAAATATCGTATCTCAGGTGTACCAGTTGTAAATAATTTAGATGAGCGAAAATTAGTTGGTATTATTACAAACCGTGATATGCGTTTCATCCAAGACTACTCAATCAAAATTTCTGACGTAATGACAAAAGAACAGTTAATTACAGCTCCAGTTGGTACTACACTGGAAGAAGCTGAAAAAATCCTACAAAAGTATAAAATTGAAAAGCTCCCTCTTGTTGATAATAACGGTGTATTACAAGGGCTTATTACAATAAAAGATATTGAAAAAGTAATTGAATTCCCAAACTCTGCTAAAGATAAGCAAGGACGCTTATTAGTTGGAGCAGCTGTTGGTGTAACGGCTGATGCTATGCTTCGTATCGATGCATTAGTAAAAGCTAGCGTAGATGCAATTGTACTTGATACAGCTCATGGGCATTCTAAAGGTGTTATTGAAAAAGTAAAAGAAGTTCGTGCGAAATATCCAGCACTAAATATTATCGCTGGAAATGTTGCTACAGCTGAAGCAACGAAAGCATTAATTGAGGCTGGTGCAAACGTAGTTAAAGTTGGTATTGGACCAGGTTCTATTTGTACAACGCGTGTTGTAGCTGGTGTTGGTGTACCACAATTAACAGCAGTTTATGATTGTGCAACAGAAGCTCGTAAACACGGTATTCCAGTTATTGCTGATGGCGGTGTTAAGTACTCTGGTGATATGGTTAAAGCTTTAGCAGCAGGAGCACACGTTGTTATGCTAGGTAGTATGTTTGCTGGTGTTGCTGAAAGCCCTGGAGAAACTGAAATTTATCAAGGTCGCCAATTTAAAGTATATCGTGGTATGGGTTCTGTTGGAGCGATGGAAAAAGGAAGTAAAGATCGTTACTTCCAAGAAGGAAACAAAAAACTTGTTCCTGAAGGTATTGAAGGACGAGTACCATATAAAGGACCTTTAGCAGATACAGTTCATCAATTAGTTGGTGGATTACGTGCAGGTATGGGATACTGCGGAGCGCAGAATTTAGAATTCTTACGTGAGAATGCGCAGTTCATTCGTATGTCGGGTGCAGGTTTACGTGAAAGCCATCCTCATCACGTACAGATTACAAAAGAGGCTCCAAACTACTCATTGTAATGTCTTATATACAAATAGACAGAGATTTGATATCTCTGTCTATTTTTTTTTGATTATGTTAGAATAACGGTTATGTGAGTACATAGATATTGGGGGTAGCAAAAGTGAAAGGTATGTTTTGCAAAAGATTCATTGCGTTGGTAACAGTGCTTACACTAGCTTTTGGCGTGTTTGCACCATATAGCAATGCGTCAGCAGAAACAGGAGCTGCTTTAAACATTGAAGCGGGTGCAGCGATTTTAGTTGAAGCGAATTCTGGGAAAATTGTATATCAAAAGAATGCAGATGAATTATTATCAATTGCTAGTATGACAAAGATGATGAGTGAATATTTAGTTCATGAAGCAGTGGATAAAGGAAAACTTAAGTGGGATCAAAAAATTAAGGTTTCTGAATATGCATATAAGATTTCACAAGATGCTTCATTATCAAATGTTGCATTAGAAAATGGTGGCCTGTATACAGTAAAAGAGTTATACGAGGCAATGGCAATCTTTTCTGCAAATGGTGCAACAATTGCATTAGCAGAAGCAATTGCAGGTAAAGAAGTAGATTTCGTAAAAATGATGAATGATAAAGCGAAAGAACTAGGATTGAAAAATTATAAATTTGTTAATTCTACGGGTTTAACGAACAAAGATTTAAAAGGGATGCATCCTGAAGGTACAACACCGGATGAAGAAAATAAAATGTCTGCGAAGGATGTTGCAACTTTAGCGCAACATTTAATTAAAGATTATCCAAAAGTGTTAGATACAGCAAAAATCCCGAAAAAAGTTTTCCGTCCCGAAAAAGAGAAATTTGGGATGTCGAACTGGAACTGGATGTTAAAGGGGTTAGTTAAAGAATATGACGGAGTAGATGGTCTAAAAACAGGATCAACTCCAGAAGCAGGGGACTGCTTCACTGGTACGGTTGAACGAAACGGTATGCGTTTCATTTCTGTAGTTATTAAAACAAGTTCTCATACAGCGCGTTTCGATGAGACGAAGAAATTATATGATTATGGCTTTGCTAACTTTGAAATGAAGAAAATGTATGAAAAAGGTTCTTCGGTCAAAGGAAAAGAAACAGTAAGAGTTGAAAATGCGAAAGATAAAGATGTAGCAGTTCAAACGAAGCAAGCTGTTTCACTTCCGGTGCCAAAGGGAAGTAAAGACGTTTATAAAACAGAATTTAAAGAAGGAAATAAGGGACAAGAAGCACCTCTGAAAAAGGGAGTTGCACTTGGACAAATGGTTGTAACGTCTAAAGAGAGTAATGATCCTGGATTTTTATCAGGAAAATCATTACAAGTAGACCTTGTAACAAAATCTGAAGTAGAAGAGGCAGGCTGGTTCACACGTTCTATGCGCGGAATTGGTTCTTTCTTTAGTGGTATGTGGAATGGTGCTATTGATACAGTAAAAGGTTGGTTTTAAAAGCTCCTCATTGTAGGAGCTTTTTCTTATCCCTATTTTTCATACCGACTTTATGAAAAAGTAGTGGACAAGCATCAGATAGTTAGTGGTAGAATGTAAGAGTATTCTTAATTTTCTTCTTTAACGGGGGAAAGCAATTCACCTAGGGGGGTTTTTGTACATGACAAATGTAACAGGGACAGAACGTGTAAAACGTGGAATGGCAGAAATGCAAAAAGGCGGCGTTATTATGGACGTAGTTAACGCTGAGCAAGCAAGGATTGCAGAAGAGGCAGGCGCAGTTGCTGTTATGGCATTAGAGCGTGTACCTGCAGATATTCGTGCAGCAGGTGGCGTTTCTCGTATGGCAGATCCAACAATTGTTGAAGAAGTTATGGGTGCTGTATCAATTCCGGTTATGGCAAAATGTCGTATCGGTCACCTTGTAGAAGCACGTGTATTAGAATCATTAGGGGTAGACTATATCGATGAGAGTGAAGTATTGACTCCTGCTGATGAAGTATACCATTTAAATAAACGTGATTACACAGTTCCGTTTGTATGTGGTTGCCGAGATATCGGAGAAGCTGCACGTCGTATTGCAGAAGGTGCAGCTATGCTTCGTACAAAAGGTGAACCTGGAACAGGAAACATTGTAGAGGCAGTGCGTCATATGCGCCAAGTCAATGCAGAAATCCGTCAAGTTGCAAGTCTACGTGAAGATGAGTTAATGACATATGCAAAAAATACTGGTGCTCCTTATGAAGTACTACTTGAAATTAAACGCCTTGGTCGCCTGCCAGTTGTAAACTTTGCAGCAGGTGGTGTAGCAACACCAGCAGATGCAGCGTTAATGATGCAACTTGGTGCTGATGGTGTATTTGTTGGATCTGGTATCTTCAAATCAGAGAACCCAGAGAAATTTGCACGTGCAATCGTTGAAGCAACGACTCATTATGAAGATTACGAACTAATTGCAAGCCTTTCTAAAGGATTAGGTAATGCAATGAAAGGTATCGAAATTTCAACATTATTACCAGAACAACGCATGCAAGAGCGTGGATGGTAATTAAAGGAGATCTTTAAAATGGTGAAAATCGGTGTACTAGGTCTTCAAGGTGCAGTTCGTGAGCATGTAAAATCAGTTGAGGCAAGTGGTGCAGAAGCTGTTGTTGTAAAGCGTATAGAGCAACTTGAAGAGATTGATGGTCTTATTTTACCAGGCGGTGAAAGTACAACAATGCGCCGTCTTATTGATAAGTATGCTTTCATGGAGCCTCTTCGTACATTTACGAAGTCTGGTAAACCAATGTTTGGTACATGTGCAGGAATGATTCTTCTTGCGAAAACACTTATTGGCTATGAAGAAGCACATATTGGTGCTATGGATATTACGGTTGAGCGCAATGCGTTCGGACGCCAAAAAGATAGTTTTGAAGCTGCACTTTCAATTAAAGGTGTGGGAGAAGACTTTGTTGGTGTATTTATCCGTGCTCCGTATGTTGTAAATGTAGCTGATGATGTTGAAGTACTTTCTATGCATGGCGAGCGAATGGTAGCGGTAAGGCAAGGGCCGTTTTTAGCTGCTTCTTTCCATCCGGAATTAACGGATGATCATCGTGTAACAGCATACTTTGTAGAAATGGTAAAAGAAGCGAAAATGAAAAAAGTTGTATAAGTAACTTGCAACTTGTATAAGATTATAGTAAATTGATGATAACAATTTTATAAAATAAGCGTGTTGATAGGAAGTAGTAACAAATGTTGTTTCTTATAGAGAGTCGATGGTTGGTGGAAATCGATAGAAACAGTTTGTGAATCCATCCTGGAATGGAATGTGGAATATCTTTTGATTAGTAAACATTCCCGGTGAAGAGCCGTTATTTCTACTTGAGAGGAAAGCGGTAATGCTTTCAACTAGGGTGGCAACGCGGGTTAACTCCCGTCCCTTTGTATAGGGACGGGAGTTTTTTGTGTTTTATAAAATAAAAGGAGGAGTATATAATGCTTGATATTAAATTTTTACGTACGAATTTTGAAGAAGTAAAAGCAAAATTACAGCATAGAGGCGAAGATTTAACGGATTTTGGTCGCTTTGAAGAACTTGATACGAGAAGAAGAGAGCTACTTGTTCAAACAGAAGAACTAAAAAGTAAACGTAACGAAGTATCTCAACAAATTTCAGTATTAAAGCGTGAAAAGAAAGATGCGGAAGCTCTAATTCTAGAAATGCGTGAAGTTGGGGAAAAAGTAAAAGATCTTGATAATGAGCTTCGTACAGTTGAAGAAGATTTAGAAAGATTAATGCTATCTATCCCAAATATCCCTCATGAATCTGCCCCAATAGGCGAAACAGAGGATGATAACGTAGTAGCACGTACTTGGGGAGAAGTGAAAGAATTTACTTATGAGCCAAAACCACATTGGGACCTTGCTACTGATTTAGGGATTTTAGATTTTGAACGTGCTGGGAAAGTAACAGGAAGTCGATTTGTATTTTACAAAGGTGCTGGTGCAAGATTAGAACGTGCTTTGATTAGCTTTATGCTTGACCTTCATACTGATGAGCATGGATATGAGGAAGTATTGCCTCCTTATATGGTAAACCGTGCAAGTATGACAGGAACAGGACAACTTCCGAAGTTTGAAGAAGATGCATTCCGTATTGAAAGTGAAGATTATTTCCTAATCCCAACAGCTGAAGTACCTGTAACGAATATGCATCGTGATGAGATTGTGAGTAAAGAGCAATTGCCGATACGATATGCTGCGTTTAGCTCATGCTTCCGTTCTGAAGCAGGTTCAGCTGGTCGTGATACACGTGGTTTAATTCGCCAACACCAATTTAATAAAGTTGAACTTGTGAAGTTCGTGAAACCAGAAGATTCTTACGAAGAGTTAGAAAAATTAACAAATGATGCAGAGCGCGTGTTACAATTATTAGAGTTGCCATATCGCGTTATGAGCATGTGTACAGGAGATTTAGGATTTACAGCAGCGAAGAAATACGATATTGAAGTATGGATTCCAAGCTATGGTACATATCGTGAAATTTCTTCTTGTAGTAATTTTGAGGCATTCCAAGCGAGACGCGCGAATATCCGTTTCCGTCGTGAGCCAAATGGTAAACCGGAACATGTTCATACACTAAATGGATCTGGTCTTGCAATTGGACGTACAGTGGCAGCTATTTTAGAGAACTACCAACAAGAAGATGGTACAATTATAATTCCAGAAGTTCTTCGCCCTTATATGGGAGGAAAAACAGTTATTAAATAAGTTAAAACATTCATCGGTATGAGTGATTGGTAATTATGGACGTTGTCAGCAGTGTCATAAAGGAGAGGGGAAGTAAAATTTCCCTTTCCTCATAATTTATTATAGTGGGGTTGACTAACTGTTTTTCTTTTGATATTATATTTGATGTCAATATGGAGGTATACCCAAGTCTGGCTGAAGGGATCGGTCTTGAAAACCGACAGGCGGCGAGAGTCGCGCGGGGGTTCGAATCCCTCTACCTCCTCCAGATATAATTGACAACAGCGCATATAAGTGGAGATTGGAGAACTCGTTACCAACACGTAACGAGTTTTTATTTTAAAACCAATCATAAAGTATGATGTAAGGATATAGTGTCCTTATTACACACTCATATTCCGATGATTATCTTCATAGATATGAAAGGAGTTAACATGGATCTTATTATACAAACGTTTCCTTTAGATGGAAAAACTTTATATTATGTACAATGTCCTGTCTGTAAGAACAATAGAATTTTAAACAGTGGTGCAAATGTGTCGCGCATTATAAGTGATGATACATTCCGTAAACTTTGTGGTTGCACTTGTGATGTAAAACAGGTTGCAAAAAAAGTAGAGGTACCAAAAGAAGCTGAAAAACCAGCTGTGCAAAAAGAAGTAACTCCAAAACGTACAGGGAAATTACTAACAGCAGTAATTAATGGGAAAGAATTGACTGTTAAAGAGATTGCTGAAACATATGATATTAGTACGAGTACTGTTCGTCAGCGTATTAATGCTGGAAAGCCAGAGAGTGAAATTATTGCTCCGACAAAAAAGAAAAAGTAATTTCATAGGAAAACCCGTGCATATGCACGGGTTTTTTATTTTACAAGTTTACGTGTTTGTTTTAAAAAATGTCCAATTTTTTTAATGATTGGTTCGATTGAATCGCCATCTTTTAAAATATCGTATTCATTAATGTTTAATCGTAAAACAGGGCATGAATTAAAGTTATTAATCCAGTTATCGTAACGTCCATGCATCTCTTTCCAATATTCAATTGGTGTTTGCTGCTCCATGGGACGTCCTCGTTCTTGAATACGATCGACAATATCATCAAAAGAACCTTCTAGGTAAATTAATAAGTCTGGATGAGGGAAGTAAGGAGTCATGACCATAGCATCAAATAACCCTTTGTATGTCTCATAATCAGTTTCAGTCATTGTACCCTTTTCGTAATGCATTTTTGCGAAAATACCAGTGTCCTCATATATAGAACGGTCTTGAACAAAACCGCCACCATATTCGAAAATTCTTTTTTGTTCTTTAAATCGTTCTGCTAAAAAGTACACTTGTAAGTGAAAGCTCCAGCGTGTGAAATCAGCATAGAACTTGTCCAAATATGGATTGGAATCTACTTTTTCAAAAGATGTACGATAACCTAAAGCGTTAGCCAATGCAGTTGTCATAGTTGATTTACCGACACCTACTGTTCCAGCAATAGTGATAACTGCATCATTTGGTATATCATATTTTTGCCTTAAATTCATTGTTATTTCGACTCCTTCAAGAGAGTATTTTGAAGAGCTGATAAGATGACATTTAAATCATCAGGATTTCTTACAAAATCCATATCGTCTCCATTAAATTTCAATACTGGAATATCTGGATGGTCCTTTTTGAAAGCATCCATTGCTGTTTCGTAATCTTTTGTAAGCTGTAGCAAGTAATTTGGATCCATATTTTTTTCGAATTCTCTTCCGCGCATGGCAATTCGTTTTTGTAATGTTTCTAGGCTCGCTGTTAAATAAACGATGACATTTGGCACAGGCATATCTTGCGTAAGAATGCGATAAATTTGCATGTACTTGTCATATTGAGAATCTTTTAATGTACGGGATGCAAAAATTAAATTTTTAAATATATGATAATCTGCTACTACAGGCTTTCTTTGATTCAAATACTTTATGTTAATATCCTCTAGTTGTTTGTATCTATTACAAAGAAAGAACATCTCTGTTTGAAAACTCCATTCGTCGATGTCTTCGTAGAATTTTCCTAAAAAAGGATTTTCATCAACAATCTCTTTTAGTAAGTGGAGTTGCATGTGAGTTGAAAGTTCCTTCGCAAGTGAAGTTTTTCCAACACCAATTGGTCCTTCAACCGTGATAAATGGTACTCCGGTCACGCTGTTTCCTCCTTTCAATCAGTGATTTACCGTGACTACTAAAAACACAAAACAGAATTATTGTAGCACAAGAGGGGAGCGAGCGGACTAATTTGATATAAAAAGTTAGAAAATAGATATGTATTAATTAAATTTTATTTGGGATGACGGTACAATATTTGCCTTTAATGTGGCTTCCATTATTTTTAAAGCATGTTCATTATCTTGCTCGTTATTAGAAGCGATGCAATCCCGTGGTACATAAAGTGTATAATTTCTCATATGGGCATCATTAGCTGTAAAAAGGATGCATATGTTCCCGGCAATTCCTGTTAAAATGAGATTTTCGATTTTTAAATAACCTAATAAAGAATTCAAAGGTGTTTCATAAAAAGCAGAGTAATGTGGTTTAATAAAAATGTAATCGTCAGTATGCGGAGCAATGGCTTCGATAATATTTTTACTATACTCATTTGTACAATGGGTGATAAGTTGATCAATATCAGATCTCCAAAGTTGATAGTGATCATTGATATAAATTATTGGATAGCCTAATGACTTCATGGTGTCCTTTAATTGTAAAATGGGGTTCTTTATAATTTCACATTTCTGTGCCAGGATGGGTCCGTGGGAGAATTGAAAATCATTAATCATATCGATAATGAGTAAGGCAGTATTTTTCATATGTAATTCCCTCTCTTTCTTCTTTAGGTTGGATTGAATTTGTAAAAGTTATCCCACCTGCAAGAAATGAAAAAGTGTATTTTATTTTTGGTGAAAGGACTATATTATGGAGCGAGATATATATTTTATGCAGTTAGCAATAGAGGAAGCGAAGAAGGCGGAGGCGATACAAGAGGTACCAATTGGTGCTGTAATTGTGCTAGATGGTGAAGTGATTAGTGTCGCACATAACTTAAGAGAAACTGAACAGAGATCAATAGCTCACGCCGAACTCTTAGCTATTGATGAAGCTTGCAAAAAATTAGGGACATGGCGTTTAGAAGATGCAACGTTATATGTAACATTAGAACCTTGCCCAATGTGTGCAGGGGGAATTGTTTTATCGCGTATAAAACGGGTTGTATATGGTGCGAGCGATCCGAAAGGTGGATGTGCAGGTACGTTGATGAATCTTTTAACTGATGAGCGTTTTAATCATCAGTGTGAAGTAGTGCCTGGTGTACTTGAAGAAGAATGTGGTACGTTGTTAACGATTTTTTTTAGGGAGCTTCGTAAGAAAAGAAAAGAAGTGAAAAAACTAGAGAAAAGTAATGGTAACTAACGTATTTGCATTTTGTAAAAAAACAAGTTATACTGATAATGCCTTATCCAAGGCAACCGAATATTGGTTTTAACTTTGCCGTGCTAAGCGGGGAGGTAGCGGTGCCCTATACTCGCAATCCGCTCTAGCGAGGCTGAATCCCTTCTCGAGGTTATGTTGCTGTAAGGTCTGCCTTAAGTAAGTGGTGTTGACGTTTGGGTCCTGCGCAACGGGACCCCGTGAACCTTGTCAGGTCCGGAAGGAAGCAGCAATAAGCGGGTTTTCTCGTGTGCCGCAGGAGTGCCTGAACCGAGCTAACTGCTTGAGTAACGCTTATGGTACGTAATCGACAGAAGGTGCACGGCAGTTATATATGTATACAAAACTCACCTTTATATAAAGGTGAGTTTTTTGTATGGAAAATAACTTTTGGAATCTATAAACAGAATGGGTTATAATAAATAAGATAATAACCTTTGAGGGAGGCCGTATTTTCGTGTCATACCAAGCGTTATACCGAACATGGAGACCGCAAAAATTCGAAGATGTAGTCGGTCAAAAGCACGTGACAAAAACGTTGCAAAATGCCCTTCTTCAAGAGAAAGCTTCACATGCTTATTTGTTTTCGGGTCCGAGGGGAACAGGGAAAACGACAATTGCAAAAGTATTTGCAAAGGCAATTAACTGTGAACACGCCCCGGTAGCTGAACCTTGTAATGAATGTCCTTCTTGTTTAGGAATTACACAAGGGTCTATTTCAGATGTATTAGAAATTGATGCGGCTTCAAATAACGGTGTAGATGAAATTCGAGATATAAGAGATAAAGTAAAATATGCTCCAAGTGCTGTAGGATATAAAGTATACATTATTGATGAAGTTCACATGCTTTCTATGGGTGCCTTTAATGCGCTTTTGAAAACTTTAGAAGAGCCGCCAGGACATGTTATTTTTATTCTGGCGACAACAGAACCGCATAAAATTCCAGCTACAATTATTTCGCGTTGTCAGCGTTTTGAGTTTCGAAAGATATCAGTAAATGATATCGTTGAGAGATTATCGACGGTCGTGACAAATGAAGGTACGCAAGTAGAAGATGAAGCGTTACAAATCGTAGCGCGTGCCGCCGAAGGTGGTATGCGTGATGCGCTCAGTCTTATTGATCAAGCTATTTCTTATAGTGATGAAACGGTGACGAGTGAAGATGTTTTAGCTGTAACAGGATCTGTATCTCAGCGATATTTGGGTGACCTGGTAGAATGTATACGTGAAAATGATGTATCAAGAGCGTTACGTATTATAGATGAGATGATGAGTAAAGGGAAAGATCCAGTTCGCTTTATGGAGGATTTCATTTACTACTATCGTGATATGCTTTTATATCAAACTTCACCACAATTAGAACATATGTTGGAACGGGTAATTGTAGATGATCAATTCCGTACGTTAAGTGAAGAAATGCAACCGGAAGTAATCTATGAAATTATTCATACCCTTAGTAAGGGACAACAGGAGATGAAGTGGACAAACCATCCAAGAATATTCTTGGAAGTTGTTATGGTGCAACTGTGTCAGCAGTTTATGATGCAAGCAAACGGCGTAGATCGTTTACAAGCGATTATGAATAGGATGCAGCAGTTGGAGAAAGAGTTAGAGCAAGTTAAAAAGAATGGCGTGCCAGCTGGCGTGCAGCAGGAAGTAAGAGAGACGCGGGCAACACCAAAACCGGTACGAACAGGGAGTATGAAAATTCCTGTTGGACGTGTGAATGAAGTGTTAAAGCAAGCGAAGCGTCAAGATTTAGAACAGTTAAAAGCTGCATGGGGCGAATTATTAGGAAGGCTCAAGTCACATAACAAAGTAGCATTTGCTGTTTTATTAGAAAATAGTGAACCAGTTGCGGCTTCGGATGATACCTATGTGTTAGCATTTCAATATGAGATTCATTGTAAAATGGCTAGTGAAAATCGAGAAGCGATGGATACATTGGAACAAACTCTTTTTGAATTGTTAAGTAAAAGGTTAAATATGATTGCTATCCCAAAAAGTGAATGGGGTAAAATTCGTGAAGACTTTTTACAACGCGAAGGCGGGGATTCTGAAGAAAGCCCAGAACAAAAAGAAGATCCTCTTATAGAAGAGGCTGTAAAATTAGTAGGGCAAGAACTTATTGAAATAAAAGAGTAATAATAATGAGGAGGAATTAATTATGATGCGTGGCGGAATGGGAAATATGAATAATATGATGAAACAAATGCAAAAGATGCAAAAAGACATGGCGAAGGCGCAAGAAGAGCTTGGCGAAAAAACAGTTGAAGGTACAGCTGGCGGCGGAATGGTTACTGTTATTGCAAATGGTCATAAGCAAGTTCTTGAAGTGAAAATTAAAGAAGAAGTTGTAGATCCAGAAGATATCGAAATGTTACAAGACTTAGTATTAGCTGCAACGAATGATGCACTTAAAAAGGTTGATGAACTTTCAAACTCTACAATGGGCAAATTTACAAAAGGCATGAACTTACCAGGTGGAATGTTCTAGGAGGATATTGATATATGCATTATCCAGAACCGATATCAAAATTAATCGATAGTTTTATGAAGTTGCCAGGAATCGGACCGAAAACAGCGGTTCGATTGGCATTCTTCGTGTTAGATATGAAAGAGGATGATGTACTAGGTTTTGCGAAAGCACTTGTGAATGCAAAGCGAGATTTAGCGTATTGTTCTGTGTGCGGACATATCACTGACCGCGATCCTTGTTATATTTGTGACGATTCGCATAGGGATCAATCGGTTGTTTGTGTAGTACAAGAGCCGAAAGATGTAATTGCGATGGAAAAAATGAAAGAATATCAAGGTGTATATCATGTTTTGCGTGGTGCCATTTCTCCAATGGAGGGAATTGGACCAGAGGATATTAATATTCCGCAGTTATTAAAGAGACTGCAAGATGAAACAGTACAAGAAGTGATATTAGCAACAAACCCTAATATTGAAGGGGAAGCCACAGCGATGTACATATCCCGCCTCTTAAAGCCAACAGGAATTAAAGTAACTCGTATTGCACATGGTCTGCCAGTTGGTGGAGATTTAGAATATGCAGATGAAGTAACACTATCGAAAGCTTTAGAAGGCCGTAGAGAGATATAAGAGGAGAAGGGAAAATGTTCTTTCAAAAAAAGGGTAAGTTGCGTAAAGAGTATGACGATAAGTTAATTGTATTATTAGAAAAGGTAAAGAATGAATGGCTACGTCAGAAGAGACTGGTTGAACAAAGTGTTGAGCCGTCTCAAGATGTACTTTGTTCTTTAAAAATAGCAGAGGCGAAATATTTTTTCTTGTTAAAAGAAGCAAAACGTCGTCCTGTGAAAATGGAACAATGGTAAAAGGTCCTGCTTTTTAAAGCGGGACCTTTTACTTTTTATCGATTTATTTGTGAGTAATAGGGCTACTTTATTTTTGGGATATAAAGAGGAGAAAGAAAAAATGGGAATGGAATTAGTTGTATCTAATTGCTAGTGCTTAGAAGAAAGATTACTGATTAAAGGTTATGAAGATGAAGTGGTAGGAGTTATGTTATAGATGTTCTTTTTTCTTGTCTTGTCCCATACAAATGGATATGTATAGGTCATTCATAAGGAGGAAAAAATGAATTCTACAATTATTATTGTTGGCATTCTTTCTTTAGTTTTTATTTTTCTTGTTTTTGGTGTTTCTGCTAAACCAATACGTTTTATAGGGAAAGCACTCTTTCATGTCACTTTAGGTATAGCGTTACTATTTATTGTGAATGTTGCAGGGACATATTTCGATTTTCATATTCCGATTAACATGGGCACAGCTACAGTATCAAGTTTATTAGGGGTGCCAGGTGTTGCTGCATTAGTGATTATTAAGCTATATATAATGCCAAGATAAAATTATTTTGGCATTTTTTAAAAAAGCGTTGACTTATCGATTAGTAATATGATAAATTAATAAGCGTCGTCAGGAACGAAAGAAAAAAGTTGTTGACAGATTCAAGTCGAAATGTTAAATTATAAAAGTCGCTGAAACGCGGCATTGAACTTTGAAAACTAAACGAAACAAACAACGTGAAACGTCAATTTTTATTTTTAGATGCTAGACAAACTAACTTTATTGGAGAGTTTGATCCTGGCTCAGGATGAACGCTGGCGGCGTGCCTAATACATGCAAGTCGAGCGAATGGATTAAGAGCTTGCTCTTATGAAGTTAGCGGCGGACGGGTGAGTAACACGTGGGTAACCTACCCATAAGACTGGGATAACTCCGGGAAACCGGGGCTAATACCGGATAATATTTTGAACTGCATAGTTCGAAATTGAAAGGCGGCTTCGGCTGTCACTTATGGATGGACCCGCGTCGCATTAGCTAGTTGGTGAGGTAACGGCTCACCAAGGCGACGATGCGTAGCCGACCTGAGAGGGTGATCGGCCACACTGGGACTGAGACACGGCCCAGACTCCTACGGGAGGCAGCAGTAGGGAATCTTCCGCAATGGACGAAAGTCTGACGGAGCAACGCCGCGTGAGTGATGAAGGCTTTCGGGTCGTAAAACTCTGTTGTTAGGGAAGAACAAGTGCTAGTTGAATAAGCTGGCACCTTGACGGTACCTAACCAGAAAGCCACGGCTAACTACGTGCCAGCAGCCGCGGTAATACGTAGGTGGCAAGCGTTATCCGGAATTATTGGGCGTAAAGCGCGCGCAGGTGGTTTCTTAAGTCTGATGTGAAAGCCCACGGCTCAACCGTGGAGGGTCATTGGAAACTGGGAGACTTGAGTGCAGAAGAGGAAAGTGGAATTCCATGTGTAGCGGTGAAATGCGTAGAGATATGGAGGAACACCAGTGGCGAAGGCGACTTTCTGGTCTGTAACTGACACTGAGGCGCGAAAGCGTGGGGAGCAAACAGGATTAGATACCCTGGTAGTCCACGCCGTAAACGATGAGTGCTAAGTGTTAGAGGGTTTCCGCCCTTTAGTGCTGAAGTTAACGCATTAAGCACTCCGCCTGGGGAGTACGGCCGCAAGGCTGAAACTCAAAGGAATTGACGGGGGCCCGCACAAGCGGTGGAGCATGTGGTTTAATTCGAAGCAACGCGAAGAACCTTACCAGGTCTTGACATCCTCTGAAAACTCTAGAGATAGAGCTTCTCCTTCGGGAGCAGAGTGACAGGTGGTGCATGGTTGTCGTCAGCTCGTGTCGTGAGATGTTGGGTTAAGTCCCGCAACGAGCGCAACCCTTGATCTTAGTTGCCATCATTAAGTTGGGCACTCTAAGGTGACTGCCGGTGACAAACCGGAGGAAGGTGGGGATGACGTCAAATCATCATGCCCCTTATGACCTGGGCTACACACGTGCTACAATGGACGGTACAAAGAGCTGCAAGACCGCGAGGTGGAGCTAATCTCATAAAACCGTTCTCAGTTCGGATTGTAGGCTGCAACTCGCCTACATGAAGCTGGAATCGCTAGTAATCGCGGATCAGCATGCCGCGGTGAATACGTTCCCGGGCCTTGTACACACCGCCCGTCACACCACGAGAGTTTGTAACACCCGAAGTCGGTGGGGTAACCTTTATGGAGCCAGCCGCCTAAGGTGGGACAGATGATTGGGGTGAAGTCGTAACAAGGTAGCCGTATCGGAAGGTGCGGCTGGATCACCTCCTTTCTATGGAGAATTGATGAACGCAGTTCATCAATAAACGTTGACTTGTTTTGTTTCGTTCAGTTTTGAGAGAACTATCTCTCAAGTTTAAATGTATGTTCTTTGAAAACTAGATAACAGTGTAGCTCATATTTTTTTAATTTTAGTTTGGTTAAGTTAGAAAGGGCGCACGGTGGATGCCTTGACACTAGGAGTCGATGAAGGACGGGACTAACGCCGATATGCTTCGGGGAGCTGTAAGTAAGCTTTGATCCGAAGATTTCCGAATGGGGAAACCCACTATACGTAATGGTATGGTATCCTTACCTGAATACATAGGGTATGGAAGACAGACCCAGGGAACTGAAACATCTAAGTACCTGGAGGAAGAGAAAGCAAATGCGATTTCCTGAGTAGCGGCGAGCGAAACGGAATCTAGCCCAAACCAAGAGGCTTGCCTCTTGGGGTTGTAGGACATTCTATACGGAGTTACAAAGGAACGAGGTAGACGAAGCGACCTGGAAAGGTCCGTCACAGAGGGTAATAACCCCGTAGTCGAAACTTCGTTCTCTCTTGAATGTATCCTGAGTACGGCGGAACACGTGAAATTCCGTCGGAATCTGGGAGGACCATCTCCCAAGGCTAAATACTCCCTAGTGATCGATAGTGAACCAGTACCGTGAGGGAAAGGTGAAAAGCACCCCGGAAGGGGAGTGAAAGAGATCCTGAAACCGTGTGCCTACAAATAGTCAGAGCCCGTTAATGGGTGATGGCGTGCCTTTTGTAGAATGAACCGGCGAGTTACGATCCCGTGCGAGGTTAAGCTGAAGAGGCGGAGCCGCAGCGAAAGCGAGTCTGAATAGGGCGTTTAGTACGTGGTCGTAGACCCGAAACCAGGTGATCTACCCATGTCCAGGGTGAAGTTCAGGTAACACTGAATGGAGGCCCGAACCCACGCACGTTGAAAAGTGCGGGGATGAGGTGTGGGTAGCGGAGAAATTCCAATCGAACCTGGAGATAGCTGGTTCTCCCCGAAATAGCTTTAGGGCTAGCCTTAAGTGTAAGAGTCTTGGAGGTAGAGCACTGATTGAACTAGGGGTCCTCATCGGATTACCGAATTCAGTCAAACTCCGAATGCCAATGACTTATCCTTAGGAGTCAGACTGCGAGTGATAAGATCCGTAGTCAAGAGGGAAACAGCCCAGATCGCCAGCTAAGGTCCCAAAGTGTGTATTAAGTGGAAAAGGATGTGGAGTTGCTTAGACAACTAGGATGTTGGCTCAGAAGCAGCCACCATTTAAAGAGTGCGTAATAGCTCACTAGTCGAGTGACTCTGCGCCGAAAATGTACCGGGGCTAAATACACCACCGAAGCTGCGAATTGATACCAATGGTATCAGTGGTAGGGGAGCGTTCTAAGTGCAGTGAAGTCAGACCGGAAGGACTGGTGGAGCGCTTAGAAGTGAGAATGCCGGTATGAGTAGCGAAAGACGGGTGAGAATCCCGTCCACCGAATGCCTAAGGTTTCCTGAGGAAGGCTCGTCCGCTCAGGGTTAGTCAGGACCTAAGCCGAGGCCGACAGGCGTAGGCGATGGACAACAGGTTGATATTCCTGTACCACCTCTTTATCGTTTGAGCAATGGAGGGACGCAGAAGGATAGAAGAAGCGTGCGATTGGTTGTGCACGTCCAAGCAGTTAGGCTGATAAGTAGGCAAATCCGCTTATCGTGAAGGCTGAGCTGTGATGGGGAAGCTCCTTATGGAGCGAAGTCTTTGATTCCCCGCTGCCAAGAAAAGCTTCTAGCGAGATAAAAGGTGCCTGTACCGCAAACCGACACAGGTAGGCGAGGAGAGAATCCTAAGGTGTGCGAGAGAACTCTGGTTAAGGAACTCGGCAAAATGACCCCGTAACTTCGGGAGAAGGGGTGCTTTCTTAACGGAAAGCCGCAGTGAATAGGCCCAAGCGACTGTTTAGCAAAAACACAGGTCTCTGCGAAGCCGTAAGGCGAAGTATAGGGGCTGACACCTGCCCGGTGCTGGAAGGTTAAGGAGAGGGGTTAGCGTAAGCGAAGCTCTGAACTGAAGCCCCAGTAAACGGCGGCCGTAACTATAACGGTCCTAAGGTAGCGAAATTCCTTGTCGGGTAAGTTCCGACCCGCACGAAAGGTGTAACGATTTGGGCACTGTCTCAACCAGAGACTCGGTGAAATTATAGTACCTGTGAAGATGCAGGTTACCCGCGACAGGACGGAAAGACCCCGTGGAGCTTTACTGTAGCCTGATATTGAATTTTGGTACAGTTTGTACAGGATAGGCGGGAGCCATTGAAACCGGAGCGCTAGCTTCGGTGGAGGCGCTGGTGGGATACCGCCCTGACTGTATTGAAATTCTAACCTACGGGTCTCATCGACCCGGGAGACAGTGTCAGGTGGGCAGTTTGACTGGGGCGGTCGCCTCCTAAAGTGTAACGGAGGCGCCCAAAGGTTCCCTCAGAATGGTTGGAAATCATTCGTAGAGTGCAAAGGCATAAGGGAGCTTGACTGCGAGACCTACAAGTCGAGCAGGGACGAAAGTCGGGCTTAGTGATCCGGTGGTTCCGCATGGAAGGGCCATCGCTCAACGGATAAAAGCTACCCCGGGGATAACAGGCTTATCTCCCCCAAGAGTCCACATCGACGGGGAGGTTTGGCACCTCGATGTCGGCTCATCGCATCCTGGGGCTGTAGTCGGTCCCAAGGGTTGGGCTGTTCGCCCATTAAAGCGGTACGCGAGCTGGGTTCAGAACGTCGTGAGACAGTTCGGTCCCTATCCGTCGTGGGCGCAGGAAATTTGAGAGGAGCTGTCCTTAGTACGAGAGGACCGGGATGGACGCACCGCTGGTGTACCAGTTGTTCTGCCAAGGGCATAGCTGGGTAGCTATGTGCGGAAGGGATAAGTGCTGAAAGCATCTAAGCATGAAGCCCCCCTCAAGATGAGATTTCCCATAGCGTAAGCTAGTAAGATCCCTGAAAGATGATCAGGTTGATAGGTTCGAGGTGGAAGCATGGTGACATGTGGAGCTGACGAATACTAATAGATCGAGGACTTAACCATATAATATGAAGCTAATGTTATCTAGTTTTGAAGGAATATACCTTCATCAGTTTGGTAATGATGGCAGAGAGGTCACACCCGTTCCCATACCGAACACGGAAGTTAAGCTCTCTAGCGCCGATGGTAGTTGGGACCTTGTCCCTGTGAGAGTAGGACGTCGCCAAGCAAGATAAAAACACAAGTCTTTTGACTTGTGTTTTTTTGTTTTTAAACAGTACATGAAAGAAGTAAAGGGAATACATAAGTAATACAAACACGTTGCCCAAGAATAAATCATATTATATAAAAAATTGATGTATATTTTCCGGAAATTTGTTAAGGAATAGAGGTATATAATATGTTTATTTAAAAAGGGAGGAAAGATTATGAAATTACCAAGTGAAATTTGCATCGTTTGTGAGACAAAAAGAGGGGAAGGAATATATGTATATAATAATTTAATATGTTACGAGTGCGAAAGAAATCTGGTGAATACTGAGACAACTGACCCGAAGTATATACATTATTTAAAACAACTGCGAAAATTAGAAGTATCATATTTTTAAATAGGCATTATGCCTATTATTTTTTTTGCCCTAATATCTGTATAATAGATACAGAATGAATAATAAGGAAGAGATATATATGAATCAAAATCGTATGCCTTTATATGAGGCGCTAATGGAATTTAAAGAAAGGCGACTATTATCTTTTCATGTTCCAGGTCATAAGAATGGTTTAAACTTCCCTCAGAAAGCTTCAGGGGGGTTTAAGGACATATTATCAATTGATGTAACAGAGTTAACAGGATTAGATGATTTACATAGCCCGTTTGAATGTATAGATGAAGCACAGCAATTATTAGCTGAAGTATATGGCGTGCACAAAAGTTATTTTTTAATTAATGGTTCAACAGTTGGAAATTTAGCAATGATTTTGTCTTGCTGCGGCGAACATGATATTGTCCTCGTACAAAGAAATTGTCATAAATCGATCATTAATGGTTTGAAATTAGCAGGGGCGAATCCGGTCTTTTTAAATCCATGGATTGATGAAGTACATAACGTACCAGTAGGTGTTCGTGATGAAGTTATTAAGGAGGCAATTACAAAGTATCCAAATGCAAAAGCACTTATTTTAACACATCCTAATTACTATGGTATGGGTATTGATTTAGAGGCAAGTATCGCTTACGCACATGCACATAAAATTCCTGTTCTAGTAGATGAAGCCCATGGGGCGCATTTTTGTATAGGGGACCCCTTCCCGAAGTCAGCATTAGTTTATGGTGCGGATATTGTGGTTCATTCCGCACATAAAACATTACCTGCGATGACAATGGGATCTTATTTACATATAAATAGCCGTTTGGTGAGCGAAGAAAAAGTTTCCTCCTATTTAAGTATGCTACAATCTAGTAGCCCATCGTATCCAATTATGGCTTCTCTTGATATAGCACGTTTTGCAATAGCAGTTATAAAGGAAGAGGGTCATGATGAAATCGTTGAGTTTTTACGCCGATTTAAAGAAGGATTGCGATCTATCCCACAAATAGCCATTTTGCAATATCCATCGCAAGATGAATTAAAAGTTACGGTGCAAACTCGCTGTCAGTTATCGGGGTATGAATTACAGTCTGTATTTGAAAAAGTCGGTATATATACGGAAATGGCAGATCCATATAACGTCCTATTTATATTACCGTTACAAGTAAATGAGGGGTATATGAAAGCTATAGAGATCATTCGATTAGCTATGCAGCAATATAAGGTAAAAGACAAGATAGCATCAATTCGTTATACTTATAAAGGGGAGATTTCCCCTTTACCGTATACGTATAAACAATTAGAGAGATACGAAACGAAGTTAGTATCTATAGAAGAAGCCGTTGGTATGATAGCTGCAGAAATGGTGATTCCGTATCCACCTGGAATTCCATTGATCATGTATGGAGAGAGAATTACTCAAGAACATACAAAGCAAATTACTCATTTAGAGAAAACAGGGGCTCGTTTTCAAGGTAGTACGAAATATATGAACGTGTATGATATAGAAAGTAGGTTTTAGGATGAAGGGATTATTTGTAACAATTGAAGGGCCAGAAGGTTCGGGTAAAACAACATTAATTAAAAGTTTATTACCATATTTTGAGCAAAAGGAACAAAAGGTAATGGCGACTAGAGAACCGGGTGGTATTGCAATTTCTGAAGATATTAGAACAATTTTACATAAACAAGAGTATACGATGATGGAAGCACGTACAGAGGCGCTCTTATATGCTGCTGCACGTAGACAACATTTAGTGGAAAAAGTTATGCCAGCACTTGAGGAAAACTATCTTGTACTATGTGATCGTTTTATAGATAGCTCTTTAGCATATCAAGGATATGCAAGAGGCTTAGGTATGGATAAAGTATTTGAAATTAATCGTTTCGCAACGGAAGATTGTATGCCTAGTTTAACAATCTATTTAGATATTGAGCCAGAGGTAGGTTTAGCACGAATTGGAAAAGATGCAGGACGTGAAGTAAATCGACTAGATATGGAAGATATCTCTTTCCATAAACGTGTGCGTGAAGGGTATTTACAAGTTGTAGAGCGTTTCTCTAATCGCATTGTATTAGTAAATGCTGATCAACCAATGAAAAAACTTATAGAAGAAGTTGTTCAGATTATAGAAGATAAATTGTTATAATAGAAGGAAAGAATGAAATAAGTGAGGTATGCAGTATGATAAATACGTGGGAGCAGCTTTCTGCTATACAGCCCATCGGTGTCAAAATGTTGATGAATAGCATTGCAAAAGAGCGTATATCCCACGCTTACTTGTTAGAGGGAGGGAAAGGGACTGGGAAGTTCGCCACAGCAATTCAAATGGCAAAAAGTTTTCTCTGTTCACAAAGAAATGGTGTAGAGCCTTGTCATGTATGTACGAATTGTCGCCGAATTGATTCAGGTAACTACCCAAACTTACATATTGTAAAACCCGATGGATTATCTATTAAAAAACAGCAAATTCATGATTTACAAGAAGAGTTTTCAAAAACAGGATTAGAAGCAAATAAAAAAGTATATATTATTGAGCATGCAGATCGTATGACAGCAAATGCAGCGAATACGCTCTTAAAGTTTTTAGAAGAACCAAGTAGTGATACAACAGCTATTTTACTTACTGAACAAAGTCATCAGATTTTAAATACAATCTTATCGCGTTGTCAAGTTGTTACGTTTAGGCCGTTGCCTACAGAATCTTTAATTAAGAGGTTAGAGGAAGAAGGTATTACAGTTTCTTTATCTACACTTGCTGCGCAGCTTACAAATAGTTTTGAAGAAGCTTTATTAATGTGTAATGATGAATGGTTTGCACAAGCGAGAGCTTTAGTGATAAAATTATGTGAAGCGCTCGAAAAAGATAAGGCCTCTATTTTTTTTGTACAAGAAAAATGGGGGAAGCACTTTGGAGAGAAAGAACAATTACAGCAAGGCTTAGATATGTTACTCCTTATTTATAAGGATTTATTATATGTTCAACTTGGAGAAGAAGATCGTCTTGTTTTTCATGAGCAGAAAGAGATGTTTGAATGCTTTTCTTATGCTCAGAAGCGCATTGTATCAGCTCTCTTTAATATATTAGAGGCAAAAAATAGAATCAACGCTAATGTAAATGCGCAGCTTGTGTTCGAACAGTTAGTGTTGCGGTTGCAGGAGGGATGACCGTTTTGTATGATGTAGTAGGTGTTCGCTTTAAGAAGGCCGGAAAGGTATATTACTTTGATCCAAATCAGTTCGATATCTCAGAAAATGAGTTTGTAATTGTAGAAACGGTAAGAGGTATTGAGTACGGAAAAGTAGTTATTACCAAAAAGCAAGTTGATGAAAATGACGTTGTATTACCGCTAAAAAAAGTTATTCGTATTGCAAATGAAAATGATCGTACCATTGTTGAAGAGAATAGGCATGCTGCGAAAGAAGCATATCAAGTTTGTCAACAAAAGGTAGGAGAACATAATCTTGATATGAAGCTTGTAGATGTAGAGTATACGTTCGATCGTAATAAGATTATTTTTTACTTTACTGCGGATGGTCGGATTGATTTCCGGGAACTAGTGAAAGACTTAGCGGCAATTTTTAGGACAAGAATTGAGCTGAGACAGATCGGCGTTCGTGACGAAGCAAAAATGCTTGGTGGTATTGGTCCATGTGGTCGTATGCTTTGTTGTTCTACTTTTTTAGGAGATTTTGAACCTGTATCCATTAAAATGGCAAAGGATCAAAATTTATCATTAAATCCTGCAAAAATCTCTGGTTTATGTGGTCGCTTAATGTGTTGCTTAAAATATGAGAATGATGAATATGAGGCAGCAAAGGAACAACTTCCTGATTTAGATCAACGTATACAAACACCGCACGGTACTGGCCGTGTTATCGGATTAAATATTTTAGAAAGATTAATTCAAGTGGAACTAGTAGACAAGGAACGGATAGTAGAATATACGTTAGATGAATTAATGAATAAAGGGGTCGTTTCGAGTCAAACCACAGATTAATGAGGTGGGTGCTTGTGGAGAAAAAGGATATTTTTGCATCGGTTTCTAGTATGGAAGAGCAAATTGGACATTTATACAAACAGTTGGGAGAATTAAAACAACATCTTGCAGAATTATTGGAAGAAAACCAACATATAAAAATGGAAAATGAAAATTTGCGACATCGTTTTGAAGAAGTGCAGAACAAGGAAAAACAAAAAACTCAAAAACGCAAAGAAATGAAGGCGAAGACAGATATTGGTGAAGGCTACGATAATCTAGCGAGACTATATCAAGAAGGTTTTCATATTTGCAATCTACATTATGGAAGTGTACGTAAAGAGGGAGATTGTTTATTCTGTCTGTCATTTTTAAATAAAAAGTGAGATTACCTTTCCAATATAATTGGAAAGGTAATTTTTTATACATGAGAGTAGAATGAAATTTATTTTTACATTAATAGAAGATGAAATAGGGTAGGTTAAGTGTAAGAAAGGGAGCAATATATGAATTTATATGAAGATGAGCGTTTAGATTACTTATTAGCGCAAGATATGAAGATTGTACAAAGTCCATCAGTATTTAATTTTTCTTTGGATGCTGTTTTACTTGCAGATTTTGCTTGGGTGCCAATTCAAAAAGGTAATTTACTTGATTTGTGTACAGGTAACGCAGTTATCCCTCTTTTATTAAGTACAAGGACAAAAGGGAAAATTACAGGTGTAGAAATTCAAGAGCGCTTATATGATATGGGAATAAGAAGCGTTCAATACAATAATTTAGCAGAAAGAATTCATTTAATCCATGGAGATTTGAAAGATATGCCGGAGAAACTTGGACGTCATCAATATGATGTTGTAACATGTAATCCTCCTTATTTTCAAACACCACAAACTTCTGAGAAGAATATGAATGAACATTTAGCGATAGCTCGTCATGAAATTATGTGCACACTAGAAGATGTTGTATACGCAAGTAGTCAGCTAGTGAAACAGGGTGGGAAAGTAGCATTTGTACATCGTCCAGGTCGTTTGCTCGACATCGTCACATTAATGCGTAAATACAAAATTGAACCGAAACGTGTGCGATTTGTTTATCCTAAGGCTGGTAAAGAAGCGAATACATTGTTAATTGAAGGAATTAAGGATGGAAATGCAGATTTAAAAATCTTACCACCTCTTTTTGTATATGAAGAAAATAATGAATATACAAAGGAGCTTCGTTCAATTTTATATGGAGAAGAATAAGCATTGTTTTTATGTGGTGGAGTGTTCTGATGGAAGTTATTATGCTGGATACACGAATCATATAGAAAAACGGATTCAGACCCATAATAGTGGAAAAGGTGCTAGATATACACGCGCTAGACTTCCAGTTGTTTTAAAATATGTAGAGGATCACGAGGATAAACGAACGGCTATGCAAGCTGAGTATCACTTTAAGCAGTTAACGAGGAAAAAAAAAGAAGAATATATGCAAAAAGGAGAACGCTATGTGGCAGCAAAAAAGCTTTCAGCAAAATGAAAAGGGAGTTTTATATTTAGTACCGACTCCAATCGGAAATTTAGAGGATATGACATTTCGTGCAATCCGAATTTTAAAAGAGGCAGAAATTATTGCAGCGGAAGATACAAGGCAAACGAAGAAACTTTGTAATTACTTTGAAATTGAAACACCAGTTATGAGTTATCATGAGCATAATAAAGGAGTAAGTGGACGGAAAATTTTAGATAAGTTAGAAGAAGGTAAGACTGTAGCCATTGTGAGCGATGCTGGTATGCCATGTATTTCAGATCCTGGTTATGATATCGTTGTAGAGGCTGTAGCAGAACAATATCATGTTATCCCGCTTCCTGGGGCAAATGCAGCCCTTACAGCATTGATTGCATCAGGACTTGAGACAAAACATTTTTATTTCTATGGTTTCCTGCAAAGAAATAAAAAGGGACGTAAGCTTGAATTAGAAAAACTACGCTATATTCCAACTACAATGATGTTTTATGAGGCGCCACATCGTTTAGATGATACTTTAATCTCTATGCAAGAAGTATTAGGAAATAGGGAAATCGTATTATGTCGTGAGCTAACGAAAAAATTTGAAGAGTTTATTCGTGGAACAATTGAAGAAGCGATTGAGTGGACGAAGCAAAATGAAGTTCGTGGTGAGTTTTGTATTTTAGTAGCAGGTTCAATAGAAGAACCTACTCCAGAAGAACAATGGTGGGAAGCTATTTCAGTATATAATCATATTGAACATTATATAAATGAAAAAGGTATGAATTCAAAAGAAGCGATAAAAACAGTCGCTAAAGATCGAGATTTGTCGAAACGAGACGTATATCAAATCTATCATGTGGATAAAAAATAAGCTTCTCATAATTGAGAAGCTTATTTTGCTGTTTCGATATAATCTTGAAGTTCGTTTAAGACTTGTTCAGCGCCTTCTTTACTTAAGATAATTTTACCTTCAGCTAAAGATAGGTTACCATCAGATACTTCACCAGTTACTTGGCAAGTCATGTTTGGTTTATATTTCTTTAAGATGATTTTTTCATCATCAACGTAGATTTCAAGAGCATCCTTTTCTGCAATACCTAAAGTACGGCGTAATTCGATTGGAATTACTACACGACCTAATTCATCAACTTTACGAACGATACCAGTAGATTTCATAATTCTTTTCCTCCTAAATAAATAGTTTATAAGTTTCGAGTCTATTTTTTTGATTCGTCATTTTTCGACAAAATACCCTATGGACATATGATACCAATCATTTACATTTCCGTCAATTATTAAATTCTATATTTTTAAAAAAGATTTATAGATTTTTATACTTCTTATATATGATAGAATGTAAGTCATTTCTACAATTGTTTTGTATTATTTTTTGTAATGTTTATACTTTTCGGGAAATATATTGTATATTTTTTTTGAATATGAGTAATAGATGATAAAGATATCGAGCATTAACTCGTTTTTATCCCGCTATTTGCGAGCAGTAAGACTCCCACTTTAAAATTTAGCCGGAGCAAAGAAGTTAAGTGGGAGTCGGGCTGCTCGTAAAAGCCCGATTGGTGTGGGCTAATAATCCATGGGGGATGAACCCTCCCCACGGATTAAAGTTTCACTTTATATATGAGTTTTTGATATACTGTTTATAAATACATATGAGGTTATTCGGGAGGTCCAAAACGATGAAAGAGGAAAATAAGTCCTTTTATATTACTACCCCAATTTATTATCCAAGTGGAAAGTTACACATTGGACATGCTTATACGACAGTAGCAGGAGATGCGATGGCACGATATAAGCGTATGCAAGGATACAATGTTCATTATTTAACAGGAACTGATGAGCATGGACAGAAGATCCAAAAGAAAGCAGAAGAACTAAATGTTACACCACAGGCATATGTGGATAACATTGTATCAGGGATTAAAGAACTTTGGGAGAAGATGGATATCTCTTATGATGATTTTATTCGTACAACTGAAGATCGTCATAAAGATGTTGTTGAGAAAATCTTCAAGCAGCTAGTAGATCAAGGCGATATTTATCTTGATGAATATGAAGGTTGGTATTCTGTACAAGATGAAACATTCTATACAGCGCATCAATTAGTAGATCCAATTATGGAAGGTGACAAAGTAGTTGGCGGAAAAAGCCCAGATAGTGGTCACGCTGTAGAACTTGTTCGCGAAGAGTCTTATTTCTTTAGAATGGGTAAATATGTAGACCGACTATTAAAGTTCTATGAAGATAACCCTCATTTCATTCAGCCGGAGTCCCGTAAAAATGAAATGATTAATAACTTCATTAAACCAGGATTAGAAGATTTAGCTGTTTCTCGTACTTCATTTGACTGGGGAGTTCGTGTTCCAGGTAACCCAAAACACGTTATTTACGTATGGGTAGATGCGTTGTCTAATTACATTACTGCATTAGGATATGGAACAGAAAATGAAGAGAAGTATAAAAAATTCTGGCCAGCAGATGTCCATTTAGTTGGGAAAGAAATCGTTCGTTTCCACACAATTTATTGGCCAATTATTTTAATGGCTTTAGATTTACCACTTCCGAAGAAAGTCTTTGCTCATGGCTGGATTTTAATGAAGGATGGGAAAATGAGTAAGTCAAAAGGAAACGTAGTAGATCCAGTTACACTAATTGATCGTTACGGATTAGATGCATTGCGTTACTACTTACTTCGCGAAGTTCCATTTGGATCTGATGGAGTATTCACACCAGAAGGATTTGTTGAACGAATCAACTTTGATTTAGCGAATGATTTAGGTAACTTATTAAATCGTACAGTAGCTATGATTGATAAATACTTTAACGGGGAAATCCCTGCATTTAAAGAAAATGTAACTGAGTTCGATGAAACTTTAGTGACATTTGCCAAAGATACATTGAAAAAAGTAGAAGAGGCAATGGAGAATATGGAATTCTCTGTAGCGCTAAGTTCCATTTGGCAATTAGTTAGCCGTACGAACAAATATATTGATGAAACGCAGCCGTGGGTATTAGCGAAGGATGAGAATGATGGCGAAAAACTTGCGTCTGTAATGGCCCACTTAGCTGAGGTACTTCGTCAAACAGGTATTATGCTTATGCCATTCCTAACAGTAGCACCAAGTAAGATGTTTGCTCAACTTGGACTTACTGAAGAGGCGCATAAATCTTGGGAAAGCCTATCTACAATTGGATGTATTCCAGCTGGAACAAAAGTAGAAAAAGGAAACCCAATCTTCCCTCGTTTGGAAATGGAAGTAGAAGTGGGGTATATTAAAGAACAAATGCAAGGTTCTGCTCCTAAAGTAGAAGAGAAAAAAGCAGAAGAACCAAAGGCAGAAGAAATTACAATTGATGATTTCTTTAAAGTAGAATTACGAGTAGCTGAAGTAATATCCGCTGAACCTGTGAAAAAAGCAGATAAGTTGTTAAAAATTCAGCTTGATTTAGGTACAGAGAAGCGCCAAGTGGTTTCTGGGATTGCTAAATTCTATTCCCCAGAAGAACTAAAAGGTAAAAAGGTTATTTGTGTAACGAATTTAAAACCTGTAAAATTACGTGGTGAATTATCACAAGGTATGATTTTAGCAGGTGAAGAGAATGGCGTATTGTCATTAGCATCAATTGACCAGAATTTACCAAATGGTACAAAAATCAAGTAATTGAGGCAAGAAAAGAGATGTTTCACGTGTAACATTGGTGAAGCGTCTTTTTTCTTTTTACATTCCGTTTTTTGCATTAAAATTGAAGTATTGTTATCGTTAAGTTAGAAAGAGTGTAGTTTTTCTATGAGAGAATTGATTTCAATATAAAAGGAGTTATTTATTATGTTGTTTGATACACATTCACATTTAAATGCAGAGCAATTTGAAGAAGATTTACAAGAAGTTATCGCGAGAATGAAAGAAGCGGGAGTTACATATACAGTTGTTGTTGGATTTGATGAAGTAACGATAAAGAAAGCAATTGAATTAGCAGAGGCTTATGATTTTATTTACGCTGCAGTTGGATGGCATCCTGTTGATGCAATCGATATGAAAGAAGAACATTTAGCTTGGTTAGAAGAATTAGCGGCTCATCCTAAAGTAGTTGCAATTGGGGAAATGGGATTAGATTATCACTGGGATAAGTCTCCAAAAGAAATACAGAAGGAAGTATTCCGTAAACAAATTGCATTAGCGAAAAAGGTGAAATTACCGATTATTATACATAACCGCGATGCAACTCAAGATATTGTTGATATCCTAGAGGAAGAGAATGCAGCTGAAGTAGGGGGCATTATGCATTGCTTTAGCGGTAGTGTAGAAGTAGCGCAGCGATGTGTCGATATGAACTTTTTAATTTCATTAGGTGGTCCAGTAACATTTAAAAATGCCAAGAAACCGAAAGAAGTTGCTATGGAGATTCCGTTAGAAAAATTATTGATAGAGACAGATTGCCCGTATTTAACACCACACCCATTTCGAGGGAAACGAAATGAACCTAGTTATGTAAAACTGGTAGCAGAAGAAATTGCGAATTTAAAAGGAATTTCTTATGACGAAGTAGCACAAGTAACAACAAAGAATGCCAAATCCTTATTTGGTGTTGAATAAAAAAGAATGGGGAGGCCCATTCTTTTTTTATTTTTTGAGAAGAGAGATAGTAGAAGTGATAAGAACCAACTATGTACTCATAACATAAGTGTAGAAATATTGCGGATAAATTAAGATGGAGATAGAAGTGTTACAATAAGGATAGTGAACAAAGATTTTTCTCTTCTACTTTTTAAAATGTACGATTGGGAAAATAATAATGGAAAAGTCGTCATTTTTTTGTTTTACTAAGTAGAGATGAAAAGAGTGTGGAGGCAAGCATGAAAATTAAAGAGATTATCGTTGTAGAAGGTAAAGATGATACAGTTGCGATTAAACGTGCTGTTGATGCGGATACAATCGAAACGAACGGTTCAGCAATCGGTGATCACGTTATTGAGCAAGTTAAATTAGCGCAGCAAAAACGAGGCGTTATTATTTTCACAGATCCGGATTATCCTGGAGAGCGTATTCGAAAAATTATTTCTGACAAGGTTCCTGGATGTAAGCATGCTTTTTTAACGAAGGAAGAAGCACTTGCTAAAAGGAAAAAAGGTGTTGGAATCGAACATGCTTCTAATGAGTCGATTCGCCGTGCTTTAGAGAATATACATGAAGAAATGGAAGCTTACACAAGTGAAATTAGTTGGAGTGATCTAGTCGATGCGGGCTTAGTGGGCGGAGAAATGGCAAAGAGTCGCAGAGAAAGAGTGGGTAAGCTATTAAAGATTGGTTATACAAACGCAAAACAGTTACATAAACGTTTACAAATGTTTCAGGTTTCAAAGGAATCATTTGCAGAAGCTTATAAGCAAGTAATACAGGAGGAAAAAAAATGAAGGATATCGCAACACCAAATCGTACGAAAGACATTGTTGAAAAGTATGGATTTTCATTCAAAAAAAGTTTAGGACAAAATTTTTTAATTGATACGAATGTATTAAATCGTATCGTTGATCACGCAGAAATCGGTTCAGAAAGTGGCGCAATTGAAATTGGACCAGGTATCGGTGCGTTAACAGAGCAATTGGCAAAGCGTGCTAAAAAAGTAGTGGCTTTTGAAATTGATCAGAGATTATTACCAATTTTAGACGAGACGTTAGCTCCATATAGCAACGTTACAGTTATAAATAAAGATGTACTAAAAGCAGATGTACATGAAGTGTTTAGTGAGCAATTTGAAGAAGGACAAGATGTAATGGTAGTAGCTAACTTACCATACTATATTACAACGCCAATTTTATTTAAATTGCTTGAAGAAAAATTACCGGTTCGTGGATTTGTTGTTATGATGCAAAAAGAAGTTGGGGATCGTTTAGCTGCTAAACCAGGAACGAAAGAGTATGGTTCTTTATCAATTGCCATTCAGTATTATACAGAGGTAGAAACAGTTATGACTGTACCGCGTACAGTGTTTGTGCCACAACCAAATGTTGATTCTGCGATTATCCGTCTTCTAAAGCGTCCTAAACCAGTTGTAGAAGTGACAGATGAAACTTTCTTCTTTGAAGTAGTACGAGCGAGTTTCGCACAGCGTCGTAAAACTTTAATGAATAATTTATCAAATAATTTAAATGGTTTCCCGAAAGATAAAGAGCTGTTGGATCGAATTTTGACAGAAGTAGGAATTGATCCGAAGCGAAGAGGCGAAACGCTATCTATCGAAGAGTTTGCAACATTAAGTAATGCATTAATTCTTCATAAATTGTCATAAGAATATGAAAGGGACAGTTCAACTTGAGCTGTCCCTTTTGTCACCTTTCCTTTCCTAAATTCATACTTTAAAAACAGGTAAGATGGCCTAACGAGTTTGGAGGTAGGAGAATGGATTTACATGTTGGAGAATTAGTTGAACGATATTCTCATAATAGGGATATTCTTTTTCGTATTATAGAAATAAAAGGCGATATGGCAATATTATTTGGAGAGGAAATTAGACTTGTGGCGGATGCACCACTTGCAGATTTAGTTAGTATAGATCAACGAGAACATAAAAATAGAGTGAAGCGTGAAAAAGAAACGATGGAGCGTACTTACCGGTTGTTTCAGCAAGATTACGTGTTGATGAAACAAAGACATGAACATAATTCAACTGGTGGATATACAAGTGAAGTGAATTATTTTCAAATGCCAGGACGTGTATTGCATATAGATGGAGATCCTTTATATTTGCGCAAGTGCTTAGATTTATATAATAAAATAGGCGTTCCTGTTCAAGGTATTCATTGTAAGGAAACGGAGATGCATGAAAAGGTTGTAGACTTAATAGATCATTTTCGCCCAGACATTTTAGTTATTACAGGACATGATGCATATACAAAGTCAAAAGGAGTTATGGGAGATTTAGCAGCATATAGACATTCTAGACATTTTGTACAGGCCGTTCGAGAAGTGCGGAAAAAGTATCCATCGTTAGATCAACTCGTTATTTTTGCTGGGGCTTGTCAATCACACTTTGAGGCGTTGATTCGGGCAGGTGCTAATTTTGCTAGTTCACCGTCTAGAATTAATATTCATGCTCTAGATCCTGTATATGTAGTTGGCAAAATTAGTTTCACTTCATTTATGGAAAGAGTAAATGTATGGGACGTTGTGCGTAATACAATTACTGGCGAAAAGGGACTAGGCGGAATTGAAACAAGAGGGATTTTACGAACAGGATTGCCCTTTCAACATTATGACGAATGAGCAAGGTACATACGTATCTTGCTTTTTTATGTGGAAATGATTTAAATGAGTCTGGATAAAAAGCGGCAAGAACGTGCAGACTATACAATGATACTTTTAGAATATAGTATTTCTTCTATCTATTTGAACGCATGATGCTTTTATAATGATATTGTCTGTGAATTGCGGTTAATAATTGGGATAGATATATCGTGTTTTAAGTGTTCAATCTAAATTACAGCGAGGTGTAGCAAAGTATATGTCAAAACGTTTAGATGAAATTAAAAGCGAATTAGATCACCATCTTGGACAGCGACTTATGTTAAAGGCAAATAGTGGGAGAAGAAAAACTGTGGAGCAATCAGGTGTACTTGCAGAAACGTATCGTTCTGTGTTTGTTGTACAATTAGACCAGCAAGAAGATGCATTGCAACGTGTATCTTATAGTTATGCAGATGTTTTAACAGAGACAGTAGAGCTAACATTTTACGATGAATCTCAAAATGAAGTATTTTATAATTAATGTATTTTTTGTTACATATATTCCCATAAATGAAAAGCTATATTATTTTGCATACTAATTATACCGTAGCAAAATAAGGGGGGACTCTGCATTGAGTAGACGAAGAGGAGTCATGTCAAATCAATTTAAAGAAGAGCTTGCAAAAGAGCTTGGATTTTATGATGTTGTTCAGAAAGAAGGATGGGGCGGAATTCGTGCGAAAGATGCTGGTAATATGGTGAAACGTGCTATAGAAATTGCAGAACAGCAATTAATGAAACGAAACCAGTAGTTGTAAGATACTTTCTATGCTACGGTAGCCGAGGAGAGATTCCTCGGCTTTTTGCACGCTAAAAGGTGCCATCATTTGACATAAGTAGTTTCATTCTGAATGCTTTTCGATATAATTAGGGAAGTGTCATCGTCTTACTATAAATTTATGGTAAAATAAACGATAAAAGATTGAGTACATAGAGTGGGTGAATAGATTGAAGCTACTAGTGAAAGCACCAGCAAAGATTAATCTGTCGTTAGATGTACTGGGAAAAAGACAAGATGGATATCATGAAGTGAAAATGATTATGACAACAATCGACTTGGCAGATCGTTTAGAGCTAACGGAATTAGCAGAAGACTGTATTGAAATTTTGTCCCATAATCGGTATGTCCCAGACGACCAACGCAATTTAGCTTATCAAGCAGCGAAATTATTAAAAGTGAAGTTTAATGTAAAAAAAGGTGTGTCTATTACTATTGAAAAAACGATTCCAGTAGCCGCTGGATTAGCAGGTGGAAGTAGTGATGCAGCAGCGACATTACGTGGCCTTAATAAGTTATGGAATTTAGGGCTAACAATCGATGAATTAGCAAAGCTTGGCGCAGAAATTGGATCAGATGTATCGTTCTGTGTATATGGTGGAACTGCTATTGCCACTGGAAGAGGAGAAGAAATTGAACATATAAAGACTCCGCCTTCTTGTTGGGTTGTTTTAGCAAAGCCCCACATTGGTGTATCTACTGCTGACGTGTACGGAAATTTAAAATTAAATCGTGTTACTCATCCAAATGTAGATAAAATGGTTGAAGTCATTAACCATGGCGATTATAAAGGAATTTGTGATACTGTTGGTAACGTTTTAGAAGATGTGACGTTTGCGATGCATCCCGAGGTTGCACGTATTAAATCACAGATGAAACGCTTTGGGGCAGATGCCGTATTAATGAGTGGAAGTGGCCCAACTGTATTTGGTCTTGTACACCATGATTCGCGAATGCACCGCATATATAACGGGTTAAAAGGATTTTGCGAGCAAGTATATGCAGTGCGTTTATTAGGAGAGCGAGAAACGCTTGAATAAAGACGTATAATACGTTATGATTTGTTTAGAATATTCGTGATTTGAGGTGAGAGTATGAAAATTAGACGAAGTACAAGATTGGTCGATCTGACGTATTACTTGTTACAAAATCCTCGTCAGCTAGTTTCTCTCACTTTTTTTGCTGAAAGGTATCAATCGGCTAAATCTTCCATTAGTGAAGATTTAGTTATTATTAAGCAAACGTTTGAACAACAAGGTGTCGGCACATTGCAAACGGTACCAGGAGCAGCAGGAGGAGTGAAATATATTCCTTATATAAGTGAAGAAGAGGCAAATCTGATTATTAACGAGCTTTGTAGCTTATTTGAAAACCCAGACCGTATTTTGCCTGGCGGTTACTTATATATGACGGATCTTTTAAGTAATCCTCGCCAGATTAATGGCGCAGGTCGTTTATTTGCTTCTGTTTTTGCTAGGCAACCAATTGATGCGGTTATGACGGTAGCGACAAAAGGAATTCCGCTTGCTTATGCAGTAGCGAACTACTTAGATGTACCGGTAGTAATTGCGAGAAAAGATAATAAGGTAACAGAAGGACCCACTGTTAGTATTAACTATGTATCAGGTTCCTCTAAGCGAATCCAAACGATGACTTTAGCAAAGCGTAGCCTTCCAGAAGGGTCCAATGTTTTAATTATTGATGACTTTATGAAAGCTGGCGGAACCATTCAAGGTATGATGAGCATGCTAGAAGAGTTTAAAGCTAATGTTGTTGGGATTGGCGTATTAGTAGAGTCTACGGATATTGAAGAAAGACTTATTAATAACTTTGTATCATTAATTCGTCTGTCAGAAGTTGATGTGAAAGAAAAAGCGATTCAAGTGGAAAAGGGGAATTATGCACTTGCACCATTTGATAAAGGGCTTGTAGAGGCTGAGTAAAAAGGTAAAGCAGATAGCTTTACCTTTTTTTATTCCTATTTATAAATTACAAAATAGATGGACAAACTGCCTTTGGTACACTATTTTTAAAGAGTAAAAATAAATAATAAAAGGGTGAAAAGTATGAAAGTTGTTCAAACAAGCAAAGCACCACAGGCAATCGGACCATATTCACAAGGGATTATTGTAAATAACATGTTCTATAGTTCAGGACAAATTCCGTTAACGGCAAGTGGAGAACTTGTAACAGGAGATGTAACAGTACAAACAGAGCAAGTATTTGAAAATTTACAAGCGGTATTAGCAGAAGCAGGTGCTTCATTTGATACAGTGGTAAAAACAACAGTATTCTTGAAGGATATGGATGATTTTAATGCTGTTAATGAAGTATACGGTTCTTATTTCTCTACTCATAAACCAGCGCGTTCTTGTGTACAAGTAGCAAAATTACCGAAAGATGTTTCTGTTGAAATCGAAGTAATTGCCCTAGTTAAGTAACTCTTTGTAAGCGATAACCTCTACTAATCCTTATATTCAACTACAATAAAAATTTTTATCTTAAAAATTTTTAAAAAATTAAAGGAAAAATAGAAATTTTGTGGAATTTATACAAATATATCGCTTATTTAGAAAAGGGTGGTGAACACAAGATGGAAGTGACTGACGTAAGATTACGCCGCGTAAACACAGAAGGCCGCATGAGAGCAATTGCCTCTATTACTCTAGACCATGAATTTGTTGTTCATGATATTCGTGTAATTGATGGTAATAATGGATTATTTGTAGCAATGCCAAGTAAACGTACTCCGGATGGAGAATTCCGTGACATTGCACATCCAATTAATTCTAATACACGCTCTAAAATTCAAGATGCGGTTTTAACAGAGTATCATCGTTTAGGCGAGTTAGAAGAGGTTGAGTTTGAAGAAGCAGGCGCTTCGTAAAATTCGAATGAAAAGGGCTTTTGAAAGAAAGTCTTATAATTTTGTAGCAAACTCCTGTAAGCATTTACAGGAGTTTGTTTTTTTTTTGAATAATACACGTTTCTAATTATAAAAATTCATATTTTGAAAAAATAAAGATGAAAAACTTCTAATTTTTTCAAAATCATTTAAAATAGTATAGCTTATTCCTTAAAAAAGATACTAAAGAGTAAAACATCTTATAAGAATTATGGTAAAATTTAATAGTTATAATGTGTTTCTTGAAATATATGATGATTTAGGATAATATCGTTAATGGATAAATAGGTTGCGATGGAGGGTCTATATGTCAAACAGATTTGCAGTGATTCTAGCTGCAGGTAAAGGCACACGTATGAAGTCCAAGCTATACAAAGTGCTGCATCCTGTATGTGGAAAACCAATGGTACAACATGTAGTCAATGAAGTATCTCAATTAGGATTGCAGAAACTTGTAACAGTCGTTGGACATGGTGCTGAAAAGGTACAAGAACAGCTAGGAAACGTAAGTGAGTTTGCATTACAAGCAGAACAACTTGGTACAGCTCATGCTGTCGATCAAGCTGCAAGTGTACTTGCAAATGAAGAGGGAACAACTTTAGTTATTTGTGGTGATACACCTCTAATAACTGCTGAAACGATGGAAGCATTGCTTCAGCAACACGAAGAAGCGGGAGCAATGGCGACGGTACTAACAGCGTACATAGAAGAGCCTGCTGGATATGGCCGTATCGTTCGTAATGAGAATGGTCATGTTGAAAAGATTGTTGAGCATAAGGATGCAAATGAAAAAGAATTAGCTATTAAAGAAATCAATACAGGTACGTATTGTTTTGATAATAAAGCTTTATTTGCTTCACTTTCTAAAGTTTCAAATGATAATGTACAGGGCGAATATTACCTTCCGGACGTTATTGAAATTTTAAAAAATGAAGGTCATATTGTATCAGCTTATCAAACAGAGCACTTCGATGAAACGTTAGGTGTTAACGACAGAGTCGCTCTATCGCAAGCGGAAATTATTATGAAAAATCGTATTAACAGAAAGAACATGGTAAATGGTGTTACAATTATTGATCCAAGTAACACATACATTTCTGCGGATGCAATTATTGGTAGTGATACAGTTCTTCACCCAGGAACGGTTATTGAGGGGAACACTGTAATTGGTTCTGATTGTGAAATTGGACCGCATACAGTAATTCGCGATAGTGAAATTGGAGATCGTACGGTAATTCGTCAATCTACTGTACATGACAGCAAACTTGGTACAGAAGTATCAGTTGGTCCATTTGCACATATTCGCCCAGATTCAGTTATTGGAGATGAAGTGCGCGTTGGAAACTTCGTAGAAATCAAAAAAACTGTTTTTGGTAATAGAAGTAAAGCTTCACACTTAAGTTATATCGGGGATGCACAAGTTGGAGAAGACGTGAATCTTGGTTGTGGTTCAATTACGGTGAACTACGACGGCAAGAATAAATTTAAAACTGTAATTGGTAACGGGGTATTTATTGGATGTAATTCAAACCTTGTTGCTCCTGTAACAGTTGAAGATGGTGCTTATGTGGCAGCAGGCTCTACAATAACAGAGAATGTTCCATCAAAAGCATTATCAGTAGCACGTGCACGTCAAGTTAACAAAGAAGACTATGTTGATCAATTGCTGAATAAGAAAAAATCATAATGTGGAGGGTTAATCTAGATGTCGACTCAATATCTAAATTCTAATTTGAAAGTATTCTCTTTAAACTCTAATAAGGAACTTGCTGAGCAAATCGCAAAGCATATTGGAGTAGGACTAGGAAAATGTTCTGTTGATCGTTTTAGTGATGGAGAAGTTCAAATTAACATTGAAGAAAGTATCCGTGGTTGCGATGTATTCATTATTCAATCTACAAGCTTCCCAGTAAACGAACATATCATGGAATTACTTATTATGATTGATGCATTAAAACGTGCATCTGCAAAAACAATTAATATTGTTATTCCTTACTATGGTTATGCGCGTCAAGACCGTAAAGCGCGTTCTCGTGAACCAATTACATCGAAACTTGTAGCAAACTTGCTTGAAACAGCAGGTGCAACTCGTGTAATCACTCTAGATTTACATGCTCCGCAAATTCAAGGATTCTTTGATATCCCGATCGACCACTTAATGGGTGTACCGATTCTTTCAGACTACTTTGAAGCAAAAGGCCTTAAAGATATCGTAATCGTATCTCCTGATCACGGTGGTGTAACGCGTGCTAGAAAAATGGCGGATCGCCTAAAAGCGCCAATCGCTATTATTGATAAGCGTCGTCCTCGTCCGAATGTATCAGAGGTAATGAACATTATCGGTAACATCGAAGGCAAAACAGCAATTTTAATTGATGACATCATTGATACAGCTGGTACAATTACATTAGCGGCAAACGCTCTTGTTGAGAACGGTGCTTCTGAAGTATATGCTTGCTGTACACACCCAGTATTATCTGGTCCAGCAATTGAGCGTATTCAAAATTCGAATATTAAAGAGTTAGTTGTAACGAACTCTATCGTATTACCAGAAGAGAAGAAAATTGATAAAGTACATGAACTTTCAGTTGCTCCATTAATCGGAGAAGCAATCATTCGTGTATACGAAGAAGAATCTGTAAGTGTATTATTCAATTAATTGGATAGAATGAGACGTAACCAAGCTTGGTTACGTCTTTTCGTATCGAAAAAAGAAAGTAGTGGTACAAGAATGAAATTAATAGTAGGACTTGGGAACCCAGGTAGAGAATATGAATTAACAAGGCATAATATTGGATTTATGGCAATCGATGAACTTGCAAAACGTTGGAGTATTTCTTTGAATGAACAAAAGTTTAAAGGGGTATTTGGCGCAGGTTTTGTTAATGGGGAAAAAGTAATCTTACTAAAGCCACTTACATATATGAATTTATCTGGGGAAAGTATCCGTCCACTCATGGATTATTATAAAATTGATGTCGAGGACTTCATTGTTATGTACGATGATTTAGATATTCCTGTAGGTAAATTACGCCTTCGCATGAAAGGTAGTGCGGGTGGACATAATGGTGTGAAATCAACAATTTCACATTTAGGAACACAAGAATTTCAACGTATCCGCATGGGAATCGATCGTCCGAAAAATGGGATGAAAGTAGTGGATTACGTATTAGGACGTTTTACATCTGAAGAAATATCTGGCGTTAATCAATCCATTGAAAATGCAGCAGATGCATGTGAGGAATGGTTAAATAAACCTTTTCTCCAAATCATGAATACTTTTAATAGTTAAGCGCACAATCTGGAATATTTTATTTTGTTTTATCCCATACTAGTAGCAATTGGATATTTAGGAGGCTAGTATGGAAGGTTATTATTACTGTAGACATTGTGGAAGTAATGTGGGCTCCATTATCGCAGAAAAAGTATATAGCGACGTTTTGTTTCAACTAACAGAGCAAGAAGTAGTGGATATGATTCATTTTCATGAGAATGGAAATATATATATAAAAACGATTTGTGAATCGTGTCAAGAAACGCTCGCATCTTATCCTGAGTATTATGAATATGAAAAATTTCTGCAATAAAATGTTGTCGCTTTGGCATGTCCAAAGCATTTTTCTGTTTTCTTTTTCCAAAATATTTGCATAAAATATAGTAACTTGCTCTTTATGTTGAGAGGAGTTTTGAAAATGATAGGTTTATTAGAGCAATTTTATAAAAATGAAGAAATACAATCGGTTATTAATGGGCTAGAAGATGGGTTGAAAGAACAACTTGTATCGGGTATGGCAACATCCTCTCGTTCATTATTAATGGCAGCTTTATATAAAAAGACAAAGCAATCACAACTTATCGTGACGCACAATTTATACCAAGCACAAAAAGTACATGAAGATTTAGTGGCGTTACTTGGTGAAAAAGATGTTTGGCTATATCCGGTAAATGAATTGATAGCATCGGAGGTTGGTGTTGCAAGTCCAGAATTGAAGGCACAGCGTATTGAGGTGTTAAATCGCTTAGCTGCAGGAGAGAATGGGATTATTGTAGCGCCAGTTGCAGGGCTGCGTAGGTTTTTACCAATAAAAGAATTATGGAAGCAAAGGCAAATTGAAATCAATCTAGGGCAAGAGATTGATTTAGATGCACTCTTGCATACTTTACACCATATTGGCTACGAGCGTAAGTCAATGGTAGAAGCTCCAGGAGAGTTCAGTTTACGCGGGGGAATATTAGATATTTACCCATTAACGGAAGAATTACCGTTTCGTATTGAATTCTTCGATACAGAAGTCGATTCTATTCGATTGTTTGATGTGGATGAACAGCGTTCTCAGGATAAAAAGGAAAGTGTTAAGTTCGGTCCAGCAACAGAGTTTTTATTTTCACAGGAAGAATTGAAATCGGGAATTAAGCATCTTGAAGAAGGTTTGACTAAGACGATGCAAAAGCTTTCCGATGATAAATTAAAGACTACTGTGCTTGAGACGGTTAGTCATGAAATTGAAATGTTGAAAAACGGGCAGAGTATAGAACAAATGTTTAAATATTTATCTATTTTCTATAAAGAACCTGCTAGTCTGATAGATTATTTACCAGAAAATGGTGTTGTAATTTTAGATGAGATTTCCCGTATTCAAGAAACAGCATCACATCTTGAAACAGAAGAAGCGGAATGGTATATCTCACTTCTTGGCGAAGGAACAATTATTCAGGATTTATCTTTCTCCCACTCGTTTGAGGAGTTTCTTCATAATAAAAAAAGAAGTTTTGTATATTTAACGTTATTCTTACGCCATATAGCACACACGCATCCTCAAAATATTGTAAATGTGACATGTAAAACGATGCAAGATTTCCACGGACAGATGAATTTGTTAAAAACTGAAATTGATAGATGGAATGAAGGTAATTTTACGACCGTTGTGCTTGGAACAGATGATGAACGTGTAAAAAAACTACAACATATTTTAAGTGATTATGATATTGATGCAGACATTGTAGAGGCGACAGATATCTTATTGCCTGGAAGGTTACAAATTGCTGTAGGTGATTTACATGCAGGCTTTGAAATGCCGATGCAAAAGTTTGTTGTCATTACTGAAAAGGAGCTTTTTCATAAGAAGGTTAAAAAATCACAACGTAAGCAAAAGTTATCTAACGCTGAACGTATTAAAAGTTATTCGGAATTAAAAGTTGGAGACCATGTAGTTCATGTAAATCATGGTATAGGTAAATTTTTAGGTATTGAGACATTAGAGATTAATGGTGTTCATAAAGATTATTTAAATATTAAATATCAAGGTAATGATAAGTTATACGTTCCAATTGAACAAATTGATCAAGTGCAAAAATACGTAGGGTCTGAAGGTAAGGAACCAAAAGTTTATAAATTAGGCGGAAATGATTGGAAGAAGGTCAAAACGAAAGTTGAAAAATCTGTACAAGACATTGCAGATGACCTAATTAAATTATATGCCGAGCGTGAAGCTTCGAAAGGTTATGCATATACACCAGATACGGCAGAGCAACAAGAGTTTGAATCTTTATTCCCATATCAAGAGACAGAGGATCAATTACGTTCTATTGAAGAGATTAAGAAAGATATGGAACGCGGACGTCCGATGGATAGGCTTCTTTGTGGTGACGTAGGATATGGAAAGACTGAAGTAGCTATTCGTGCGGCATTTAAAGCAATTATGGATGAAAAACAAGTTGCGATTTTAGTACCAACAACAATCCTTGCACAACAACACTATGAAACAATTCGAGAGCGTTTTCAAGATTATCCGATTAATATAGGGTTACTAAGTAGATTCCGTACACGAAAACAACAAAATGAAACGATTAAAGGTTTAAAAGATGGAACGGTGGATATTGTAATCGGAACGCATCGTATTTTATCTAAAGATGTTACTTATAAAGATTTAGGACTTCTTATTATTGATGAAGAACAAAGATTCGGCGTTACACATAAAGAAAAAATTAAACAATTGAAAGCAAATGTTGACGTGTTAACATTAACGGCAACTCCGATTCCACGTACACTTCATATGTCTATGCTTGGTGTGCGCGATTTATCTGTTATTGAGACACCACCAGAGAATCGTTTCCCAGTACAAACATATGTAGTAGAGTATAATCCAGCGTTAATGCGAGAAGCGATAGAGCGAGAGTTAGCAAGAGGCGGTCAAATTTACTTCCTATATAACCGTGTGGAGGATATTGAAAGAAAAGCAGATGAAATTTCGATGTTAGTTCCAGATGCTCGTGTAACATACGCACATGGGAAAATGAATGAAGGTGAATTAGAGTCTGTTATGCTATCGTTTTTAGAAGGGCAGCATGATGTTCTTGTAAGTACAACAATTATTGAGACGGGTGTAGATATTCCGAATGTAAATACATTAATTGTATTTGATGCAGATCGTATGGGATTATCGCAGTTGTATCAGCTTCGTGGTCGTGTTGGGCGTTCTAATCGCGTCGCGTATGCATACTTTGCATACAAACGTGATAAAGTGTTATCGGAAGTTGCAGAGAGGCGTCTGCAAGCAATTAAAGAGTTTACAGAGCTTGGATCTGGTTTCAAAATTGCGATGAGAGACTTATCAATTCGTGGTGCGGGTAATTTGTTAGGGGCAGAACAACATGGATTTATTGATTCTGTCGGATTTGATCTATATTCTCAAATGTTAAAAGATGCAATTGAGCAACGTAGAGGAACAGACGGAGTTGAAAATACCGTTAATGTTGAAATTGATTTAGAAGTAGATGCATATTTACCGGATGCGTACATTTCAGATAGTAAACAAAAAATTATGATGTATAAACAATTTAGAGGTATTTCTGCAATTGAAGATATTGAAGAGTTGCAGGAAGAGATGATCGACAGATTTGGTGATTATCCACAAGAAGTTGGTTATTTATTACAAATTGCAAACATTAAAGTGTTGGCAATGAAAGAACAAATTGAGTTAATTAAGCAAAATAAATTTGAAGTAACATTCCTGTTTTCTGAACAAGCGAGCCAAAATATAGATGGTGGAAAATTATTCATGCTAGGAAGTAGTTTTGGCCGTATGATCGGTCTTGGTATGGAGGGGTCACAATTGAAAATTGTGATGAAAACGAATGGATTAGAGACGTCGAAATGGTTAACAATTGCTGAAAATTTATTAAAAGGCTTGCCAGATGTAAAAAAAGAAGTAATAAATGCCTAATATAAGATAAAAAATACAATTCGACGTGCATAGAAGAACTAATGTGTAAAATACTATGTTTAATAGTTGGTGATTTTTACATGAACAGGTAAATTCACCACTTTGATCATCAGTAGAAAGTGAGGCAGCATTAGAATGAAAGCAACTGGAATCGTACGTCGAATTGATGATTTAGGCAGGGTAGTAATTCCGAAGGAAATTCGTAGAACTTTACGTATTCGTGAGGGAGATCCACTAGAAATATTTGTTGATCGCGATGGAGAAGTGATTTTGAAAAAATATTCTCCAATTAGTGAACTAGGTAATTTTGCAAAGGAATATACGGAAGCTTTATACGATAGCTTAGGACATAATGTGCTTGTATGCGATCGTGATTCTATTATCGCAGTAGCAGGCGCATCTAAAAAAGAATACTTAAATAAAAGTGTTGGCGATTTAATTGAGAAGACAATGGAAGAGCGTAAGTCTGTAATTATGACAGATGAAAGCGAAATTTCAATTATTGATGGAGTAACAGAAAAAGTGAGCTCTTATACAATTGGCTCGATTATTGCAAATGGAGATCCAATCGGAGCTGTCGTTATCTTCTCTAAAGAGGCTATTATTAGTGAAGTAGAGCATAAATCAGTAAATACAGCTGCAAGCTTTTTAGCGAAACAAATGGAGCAGTAGCAAAGTGTAATTTCTATAAGTAGCAATCTTTCCTAATTATGATATTTCTATTTGAGAAATTAACTACTTGGAGATATAAGTATATTGAACGAAGGTAGCGCTTTGCTACCTTTTTTCATTGAATATTTTTGCTGTTGAAAGAAGTCAGTGAATGTAAGGAATATGAAGGAGAGCCAGTTTTTCTTTGTGATATAATACGAGGGGTGAGAATAGAAAAAGGAGTTTTCTTGTATGGAAGCGAAGAAGTACCAAGCCTTTTGGCGTGGGGCTATTATATTAACAATCGCAAGTTTTGTTACGAAGGTATTAAGCGCTTTTTACCGTATTCCATATCAAAATATAGCGGGTGATGTTGGTTTTTATATTTATCAACAAATTTATCCGTTTTATGGATTTTGTTTGATTTTAGCTACTTATGGGTTTCCCATTATTATTTCAAAAATGGTCGCAGAAAGATTAGAACGAGGAAAACAAAAAGAAGCAGAAGAAATTATTTGTGTATCTTTTTGGTTTTTATTAGGAATTGGATTTATAGGGTTTTTCACATTATTCTTTGGGGCCGAAACAATTGCATCGGCTATGGGCGATATACATTTAGATAAATTATTACGCGTTATTTCGTTTTCATTCCTACTAATGCCATTTTTATCTGTAGCGAGAGGATATTTTCAAGGATTCAATAATATGATGCCGACGGCTGTTTCGCAAGTAATTGAACAAACGATTCGTGTTTCTATTATTGTATTTTTATCACTATTCCTTATTGCTCATGGATTTGATTTATATACAGTTGGTGCGGGTGCCATGCTAGGTTCAATTGCAGGCGGGCTTATTGGGATTATCGTACTTTTACTTTATATGCGTCATGATTTCCATGCTATTTTCTTCAAAGGATGGAAGGGAATTAGAAATAAAAAAGGGATTGTTCGAATCCTTTTTTGGCAGGGATTAGCGATTTGTGTTAGTAATTTAGTCCTTATTTTTATACAAATGGCGGATTCTATTTCCTTGTATACTTTGCTTATTCGTGCGGGAGAGCAAGTTGAAAATGCAAAGGTACTAAAAGGTGTTTATGATAGAAGTATCCCGCTTATGCAATTAGGTACTGTTGTGACAACTTCTTTCTCATTGTCACTTATTCCTATTATTACAGCGGCGAAAGAAAGAGGAGATCTTTCATTTATTCAAGAAAAGGTAAAGTTAGCAATGAAAATAACATTTGTTATTGGATCTGCAGCTGCTATTGGATTAACTTGTATTATTCAACCTACAAATATTATGTTGTTTGAAAATAGTGATGGATCAGATGTGTTATCGATTTTATCTTTATCTATTTTATTTAGTTCATTGTCAATTACAACTGCTTCCATTTTGCAAGGAGTGGGACAAACATTAAAACCAGCAATATTCGTTGTATTTGGAGGTTGTTTGAAGTTAGTTTTAAACTATATATTAATGCCGTATTTTGGTGTAAAGGGAGCTGCAATTGCAACTTTAGTTGCGCTTATTGTAATTGCCTTGCTAAATAGTGTGTTACTTATGCGAGCTGTATCGGAGCCGCTTATTGATAGGCGGAATATGTTAGGTGTAGCTATTAGTGGTATCGGTATGGGGTTTGTATTAATAATCTTTATGCGTATGTTGCGAATGTCCGGATTAGTAATTGATACAGGACATAGAGGAATTGCGACGCTTGAAGCGCTGTTAGGCGTAGCTATCGGTGGATTAGCATATATGTTTTTAATTTTAAAATTACGTGTATTTACAAAAGAAGAATTAGGAACCGTTATGAAACAAGAGAAAAAAGAAGGTTCATTGAAGAAGAGTGGATAGAGGTGACTGGTTGTGAGTGGAATCATTACTATTTTAGGATTAGGTGCTGGTGAGTTAGATCAGTTAACGATGGGTGTATATCGAAAGATAAAAGAAGCAGACCATATGTTTGTTAGAACGAAGGAACACCCAGTTATAGAAGAATTGGAGAAAGAAGCTATAAAGTATACGGCCTTTGATAATGTATATGAGGCACATGATACATTTGAAATCGTATATGAAACAATTGCGAATACATTGTTAGAACAAGCTAAAGGCGCAGAAATTATTTATGCTGTTCCAGGTCATCCGCTTGTAGCAGAAAGAACAGTTCAGCTACTTTTGGAAAAAGGAGAAGCAGCAAATATTGAAGTGCGAATTGAAGGTGGACAAAGTTTCCTTGATCCGATGTTTGCAAGTCTAAAAATTGATCCGATTGAAGGGTTCCAATTAATTGATGCTACATCATTTGAAAGAGGACAATTAGAATTACGTCAACATTTAATCTTTTGCCAAGTGTATGATGCATTCGTTGCTTCAGATGTGAAGCTAACGTTAATGGAGATTTTGCCAGATGATTACGAAGTGTATATCGTAACAGCTGCAGGGACTTCATTCGAGCAAGTGAAAAAGGTATCGTTATACATGTTAGATCACGAAACAGAATTAAATAATTTAACGAGTGTGTATGTACCGCCGGTTAAGGAACGTGCGTCCTTATATCAGCAGTTTGATGTGCTTAGAGCAATTATTGCTGATCTTCGTGGACCGAATGGTTGCCCATGGGATAAAAAGCAAACTCATCAATCTTTAAAGAAATACTTAATTGAAGAAGCGTATGAAGTGCTAGAAGCAATTGATGAAGAGGATGATGATCATTTAGTAGAAGAACTAGGTGATATATTATTACAAGTTATGCTTCATGCCCAAATTGGAGAGGATGAAGGTTGGTTCTCTATAGATGATATTATTCGGACTTTAGCTGAGAAAATGGTTCGTCGTCATCCGCATGTGTTTGGGGATACGGATGTAAATAATGCTGATGAAGTGATTGCAAATTGGGAAGAAATTAAAAAACAAGAAAAGGGATTCGTGAAAGAATCTGTTTTAGCGGGTATTCCAAAAAGCTTGCCACAACTAATGCGTGCTTATGAAATTCAGAAGAAAGCTGGAAAGGTTGGATTTGATTGGGTTGATGTGCAGCCGATGATAGAGAAGGCCTTAGAAGAATGGCAAGAATTCCAACAAGAAGTTGTAAACATGGATGAGAAAAAGATGCTAGGTGAATTTGGTGATTTACTATTTGCATTTGTGAATATAGCTCGTCATTATAAATTAGATCCAGAAGAAGCGTTACGTTCAACTAATGAGAAATTTATGGATCGTTTTTTATACATGGAAGCAAAAGTAGCTGAAATGAATAAGGAAATGCAAGATTTATCATTAGAACAGTTAGATATTTTATGGGAAGAGGCAAAACAAACAGAGCGTTAATAGGGGGATTTGATATGCGTCTAGATAAATTTTTGAAAGTATCACGTTTAATTAAAAGAAGAACATTAGCAAAAGAAGTGTCTGACCAAGGAAGAATTTCGATTAATGGCCAAGTGGCAAAAGCGAGTTCAGATGTGAAGGTAGAGGATGAATTAACAATTCGTTTCGGGCAAAAAATAGTAACTGTGAAAGTAAATGAATTGAAAGAAACAACTAAAAAAGAAGATGCAGCAAACATGTATAGTCTCGTTCGTGAGGAAAAGGTGAAAGCGGAAGAAGGCTTGTTCTAAAATAGGTTAGCCCTTCATACATTACTATTAGCTAGTATAAAGCTATGGGGGGATTTTCGTGAATAATGGTTACTCACCTATGTCTTCTAATCAACAAAATGTTTCGGTAGAGCATGATATTATTATGCGTGGTAGGCGTGTAATTGATATTACCGGTGTAAAGCAGGTAGAGAGTTTTGATAGCGAAGAGTTTTTACTCGAGACTGTAATGGGTTTTTTAACAATTCGTGGTCAAAATTTGCAAATGAAGAATTTAGATGTAGAAAAGGGTGTTGTATCAATTAAAGGGAAAGTTCATGAAATGCTGTATATTGATGAGAACCAAGGGGAGAAAACTAAAGGCTTCTTTAGTAAGCTGTTTAAATGAGCCTAACAATTCAGTTGTATACAATGCTTTCGATGATTGGAATGGGTGCTTGGATTGGTGCTTCTTTAGATACATACCAACGGTTTTTAAAGCGCCAAGAGCGTAAACGTTGGCTTGTATTTATACATGATATACTATTTTGGATTGTCCAAGCATTATTCGTTTTTTATGTATTACTGCGTGTAAATGAAGCCGAACTACGTATATATGTATTTTTGGCGTTACTATGTGGTTTTGCAGCATATCAAAGCTTATTGAAAGCACTATACATGAAGATGTTAAATTTTCTCATCTATATTTTTGTACAAACAACACAATTTTTTGTTCGAATTATACAGCTACTCATGATAAAACCTGTTATTATTATAGCACAGCTATTTATTGCATTTATATTATTCTTATTTCGTATACTGCTTTCAATTGGACATGTGTTATGGAAAATGGTGATTTGGATATTACTTTTCATATGGAAAGTTTTTTTCTCGCCTGTTCGGTTTATTGCTTCGCTCATATGGAAACTTCTCCCTAATCGTGTTAAACTTTTTATAATGAAGCATGTAGGGTTCCTGCAATATGTAGCAAAATTGAAGGGACATATCTTCCAATTATGGGTGCGTATAAAAAAGAAGTTAGGGGGACCTCGGAAATGAGGGAACTGAGACAAAGAACAATCGACAAACAGAGTCCAAATCCTGTTAAAGAACATATAATACAAACGGATGAGAACAGGAAGCGACTTTATCGCCGTTTAGCGGTTTTTCTTGTCTTTGCTTTTACAATTATTGCTAGTATTAGTGTGACGTTTTATCAACAAAACAGTTCCATTAAAGCAAAAGAAGCAAAAGTTAAGGACATGAAAAAAGAACTGGATTCATTAACGAAAAAAGAAAAGAATCTAAAAGATGAAGTTCAAAAGTTGAATGATGAAGAGTACGTTTTAAAGATTGCTAGAAGGGATTATTTCTTCTCCGGAAAAGGGGAGATAATTTTTCCTGTTTCTAAGTAGAGTATGTCTTATTGACACTGTATTTTAGGATTATATATAATAAAGTAAAATTTGACTTTTTAACCACTAAGGAGGAGCATTTTTTTTATGTCAATCGAGGTAGGCAGCAAGTTACAGGGTAAAGTAACAGGTATTACAAATTTTGGGGCTTTTGTGGAGCTGCCAGAAGGCTTAACAGGTCTTGTTCATATTAGTGAAGTTGCTGATAATTATGTGAAAGATATTAACGATCACTTAAAAGTAGGCGACCAAGTAGAAGTAAAAGTTATCAATGTTGAAAAAGATGGCAAAATTGGCCTATCTATTAAGAAAGCGAAAGAACGTGAAAAAACAGAAGGAGATCGTCCACGCGGTGAATACCAACGTGGTGGTGATCAACAACGTTCTGGACGTCCACAACGTAATAATCGTTCTTCCAACAGAGATAACCGCGGTGGCGGTAACGAACGAGCTCCAAAAGAAACATTTGAGCAAAAGATGGCACGCTTTTTAAAAGATAGTGAAGATCGTTTAACTTCTTTAAAGCGTAACACAGAATCTAAACGTGGTGGCCGTGGCGCACGTCGCGGATAATAAGTCCGTTTAATTCTTAACATATAGAGAGGTACCCAGAGTAATTACTCGGGTACTTTTTTATGTGAGAGAATATATTTTTAAAAAAGTTTTTGAGATGTATTGACTTTAAAATATATCTGATGTAATATACTAATTGTCCGTTAAATACGACGACATGGCGGTGTAGCTCAGCTGGCTAGAGCGTACGGTTCATACCCGTGAGGTCGGGGGTTCGATCCCCTCCGCCGCTATATTTAATTTAACGGCCCGTTGGTCAAGTGGTTAAGACACCGCCCTTTCACGGCGGTAACACGGGTTCGAATCCCGTACGGGTCATCTAAAAAGATCATGCAAATTTGCATGGTCTTTTTTTGTTAAATATAAATTAAGACGTACAATACTTCTACAAAATCACCCTATATTTTCTGAACATTCTTTCAACTCTCTTTAAATAAATTAAATACTATGTATATATGTAGATTTATTTCGAATAAAAAGTCGAACGATTATAAAAGTCAAAACTGTTGTTTTGACAAAAAAACCAATAATCATCTTTTATAATAACAGTAATTAAACTATGCAGGTGGTGTTAAAAATATGCCTAAAGCAGGAAGGAATACTATGAATACAAGTGCATTGGCGATGAATGAAAGTCAGCTTGGAACAATAAAGTGGACGAGTAAGTTGCGAATGAAGTTTGAAAAAGTTTTCTTTAGATGGGGATTCATTATTGCTGTTATTGGTTTTCTTTTGGGACGAGCATATATATTAACAAACATTTTACCGTTTGCATTGCCGTTTTTTGCTGCTGTTTATGTTATGAAGCGAGATAAAATGCCGCTCGCGTTCTTAGCCCTAATGGGGGGAGCACTTTCAGTTTCAATAGATAATTTATTTTTTACTTTTGCATCTATCTTTACCTTCTTTATTTATAATATCTTCTTTAGTCGGTTTACACGTAAAACTGTTGGACTTGTACCATTCCAAGTATTTATCTCCGCATTAACCGCACATTTAGTTGTTGTATATTTTGCACAGCAAACCGTCACCATGTATGATCTGCTCGTCAGTACGATCGAAGCGGGGCTTAGCTTCGTATTAACGATGATATTTTTACAAAGTGTTCCGCTTTTAGTGGAAAGGAAAGGGAAGCAACAAGCGTTAGAAACAGAAGAAATTGTTTGTTTAATTATATTACTAGCATCTGTTTTAACGGGCACAACGGATTGGTTTGTTTATGATGCTTCTATTCAACATATTTTCACTAGATATTTAGTATTAGTATTTGCCTTTATTGCAGGGGCAGCTACAGGGTCCACGGTAGGAGTTGTCACTGGGTTAATATTAAGTTTAGCAAATGTGGCGAGCTTGTCTCAACTTAGTCTCCTTGCCTTTTCAGGATTGCTTGGGGGATTGTTAAAAGAAGGGAAGCGTATAGGAGTTAGTTTAGGTTTATTAATTGGTACAAGCTTAATTACATTATATGTAGACAAGCAAACAAGTATTGTAACAACTTTAATTGAATCTGGTGTAGCGATTGTTTTCTTCTTATTAACACCAAAGCTTGTTATGGATCGTATTGCTAAATTTATGCCGGGTACACAGGAACATTCACAGGATCAACAACAATATTTAAGAAGAGTGCGCGATGTTACAGCAAACAAAATCAATCAATTTGCTAATGTATTTGCTGCTTTGTCTAATAGCTTTTCTGTATACGGGTATGTGGAGGAGGAAGATAAAGAAACAGAAGCTGATTTATTTTTAAGTACAATTACTGCAAAAACATGTCAAACATGCTTTAAGAAGGATCAATGTTGGGTAGTTAATTTTGATAAAACATACGATTATATGAAACAAATAATGAGTGAAACAGAAGAAGGAACGCTGCAGCATAATCGGAAGTTAGTTCGTGAATGGGACAAGCATTGTGTGAGAGGGAAGAAAGTAACGGATTTAGTAGCAGGTGAATTAGATCACTTCTATGAGGGGCAGAAATTAAGAAAACAAATGAAGGAAAATCGTAGAATTGTAGCGGAGCAATTACTAGGTGTATCAAAAGTGATGGAGGATTTCGCTAAGGAGATACAACGAGAAAGAGAGAACCATCAAGCGCAGGAGGAGCAAATTTTACAAGCGTTTCGTGATTTTGGTGTCGAAGTGGAGCATGTTGATATTTATTGTTTAGATAGAGGAAGTATTGATATTGAAATGTTGATTCCGGCTGCATCTAATGAACATGGGGAATGTGAGAAGTTGGTTGCTCCAATGCTTTCAGATATTTTAAAAGAGAATATCGTCGTTAAGCATGAAGAGAAATCCTCATATCCAAATGGGCACAGTTTAATATCATTTGGTTCAGCGAAGACGTATTCTCTTGATACAGGATTGGCCACAGCTGCAAAAGGTGGTGGGTTTATTTCAGGTGATTCCTACGCGATGATGGATTTGAGCGTTGGTAAATATGCACTTGCGATTAGTGATGGTATGGGAAATGGACAAAGGGCTCATATGGAGAGTAGGGAAACGGTAAAATTATTACAAAAGATACTTCAATCAGGTATTGATGAAGAAATAGCGATTAAGTCCATCAATTCGATTCTTTCTTTAAGGACGACAGAGGAGATGTATACAACGCTTGACTTGGCTATGGTAGATTTACGGGATGCGAGTGCGAAGTTTTTAAAGATTGGATCGACGCCGAGTTTTGTTAAACGCGGAAATAATATTTTGAAAATTGAGGCAAGTAATTTGCCGATGGGAATCATTGAAGATGTTGAAGTTGATGTGGTTGGTGAGCAATTAAAAACGGGTGATCTTCTTATCATGATGAGTGACGGCATCTTTGAGGGAGCGCAACATGTGGAGAATCACGAATTATGGATAAAACGTAAAATTAAAGAACTACAAACAGAGGACCCACAGGAAATCGCTGATATCATTATGGAAGAAGTAATTCGCTCTGGTGATGGTTATATAAATGATGATATGACTATTGTGGTGGCGAAAGTAAAGAAAAATATGCCGAAGTGGGCTACGATTCCAATAGTAGGAATGCAGGCGCAATAAAATAATCAAAAAACCTAGGTAGATGCCTAGGTTTTTTTGATTAAAAAGGTAATGTGATTACTTTGTTAAATATACAGGAGGGATGTAAGATAAAAATATGGATTTTGTACATCTTTTTTTTGCACAATGTTTGTAAAAGTTGTACCATTATATACAAGGTAACTAATGTTGTTGTTCTTGTTTAATGAAAGGTGATTGCGAAGTTGAAAGATGCATTTGTTGAAAAAGTAGATGACTTTGTAAAGCAGCATGATGTATTAAAGAAACATTCAACAATTGTTGTAGGGGTTTCTGGTGGTCCTGACTCTTTGGCTCTTTTATATTATTTGTTAGAAAAAAGGGCAGAAAAACAGCTAGAAATTGTAGTAGCGCATGTGGACCATATGTTTAGAGGTAATGAATCTTATGAGGATTTACAGTTTGTACAGGGTCTTTGCAAAGAGCTAGGAGTTATTTGTGAAACGCTAAGGATTAATGTGTCGCAATATCAACAGCAATATGGAATGAATGCACAAGTTGCAGCTAGAGAATGCAGATATGCATTTTTGGAAAGAATAATGAAGAAATATGATGCGAGATATGTAGCTCTTGGTCACCATGGAGATGATCAAGTAGAGACGATTTTAATGCGCCTTGTACGAGGGAGTACTCCGAAAGGATACGCAGGAATTGCAGTGAAGCGATCTTTTCATAATGGATATTTAATTAGGCCGTTACTTGGGGTAACTAAGGAAGAAATTGTTGATTACTGTAATAAATTAAAAGTTATTCCGCGTATAGATCCGAGTAATAAAAAAGAAGTATATACAAGGAATCGATTACGTAAATATGTCCTTCCTTATTTGAAAGAAGAAAATCCACAAATGCATGAGAAATTTCAAAAATTTAGCGTGCAGATGCAAGAGGATGAGGCTTATTTGCAGGAATTAGCTTTTGAGAAAATGAATAAAGTAATTACAAAAAAAAGCGATAAACAAATTAGCTTATCAATTCCTGCCTTTGAATCCATGTCTATGCCTTTACAAAGAAGAGGGATTCAACTAATATTAAACTATCTTTATGAATATAAGATTCCATCTTCGCTTTCTTCTATACATATTGACAAGGTGATTGAATTTTTTAAGCGGGCACAACCTTCAGGTTCACTAGATTTTCCAGGTGGTTTGAAAATTGTTCGCACATACGAAGAATGTGGTTTTGGATTTAAACAAGAAATTGTTTCTCCTTTTTCGCAAGATTTATCAGTACCTGGGACAATTATATTGCCGAATGGGGATAAACTTGTAACAGAGGTGAGCGAAGATATACCGAGTAACATGAATGAAACAGTATTTGTTGCTAAGTATAATGATATATCGTATCCACTTCGTATTCGGTCTAGGGAAAATGGAGATCGCATGTCAATGCAAGGTATGGATGGTACAAAAAAGATAAAAGCTGTTTTTATCGAAGCAAAAGTACCAAAAGAAAAAAGAGAAGAATGGCCGATCGTTTGTGACGCAAGTGGAAATATTATTTGGGTACCCTTGTTGAAACGATCTGCGTTTGCTACTTCGAAAGAGCTAGCAAAGAAGGGTAAATACATGATTATTCACTACAAAAGCAAGGAGTCTTCCGGGAGGATAATGAAATGATGAATCAAGATATCGAAAAAGTATTAATTTCTGAAGAACAAATACAAGAAAAGGTGCACGAACTAGGTGCAGTAATTGCAGAGGATTACAAAAATACAGTACCTCTTGCGATTGGTGTACTAAAGGGTGCAATGCCATTTATGGCAGATTTATTAAAGAGAACAGATACATATCTTGAAATGGATTTTATGGCTGTATCTAGCTACGGTCACTCTACAGTTTCGACAGGCGAAGTAAAAATCTTAAAAGATCTTGATACTTCGGTAGAAGGTCGCGATATTTTAATCGTTGAAGATATTATTGATAGCGGTCTTACACTAAGCTATTTAGTGGATCTGTTTAAATATCGTAAAGCGAAATCTGTAAAAATTGTTACTTTATTAGATAAGCCAACAGGCCGTAAGGTTGATCTGAAAGCAGATTATGTTGGATTTACTGTTCCTCATGAATTTGTTGTAGGATATGGATTAGATTATAAAGAGCAGTACCGTAATCTTCCTTATGTAGGAGTATTAAAACCAAGTGTTTACTCAAATTAATTAAATATAGGCGTTACAATTGTATAGGAAATTTTTTTTATGTTACGATTTACTATAGTGTTTATGCCGTGAGAGGAGGTTAGGAATGAATCGTATCTTCCGTAATACCATCTTTTATTTACTGATATTCTTAGTAGTAATTGGAATCGTGAGCTATTTTAATGGTTCGACGCAAAAAACGACATCAGTTAGCTACGATAAATTCATTACTCAACTTGAAAAAGGTGAAGTGCGTAATGTGCAGCTTCAACCGAAAAATGGTGTGTTTGAGGTAAAGGGACAATTCAAGACTTCTAGCCAAGGAGAACAATTTGTTACTTATGCACCAAATACTGAGGAATTACAAAAGAAAATTAATGATAAAGCGCAAGGGGCTGAAGTTAAGTATCAACCAGCAGAAGAAACAAGTGCTTGGGTAACGTTCTTTACTTCTATCATTCCGTTTGTCATTATCTTCATTTTATTCTTCTTCTTATTAAACCAAGCTCAGGGCGGCGGTAGCCGTGTTATGAACTTCGGGAAAAGTAAGGCGAAGCTATACAATGATGAAAAGAAAAAAATTCGTTTCAGAGATGTTGCTGGAGCGGATGAAGAGAAACAAGAACTTGTTGAGGTAGTTGAATTCTTGAAAGACCCTCGTAAGTTCGCTGAAGTTGGTGCCCGTATTCCGAAGGGTGTTCTATTAGTGGGACCTCCAGGTACAGGTAAAACTTTACTAGCACGTGCTGTTGCAGGTGAAGCAGGCGTTCCGTTCTTCTCTATTAGTGGTTCTGACTTCGTAGAGATGTTCGTCGGTGTCGGTGCATCCCGTGTACGTGATTTATTTGAAAATGCAAAGAAAAATGCTCCTTGTATCATTTTCATTGATGAAATTGATGCAGTAGGACGTCAACGTGGCGCTGGTCTTGGCGGTGGTCATGATGAGCGTGAACAAACGTTGAACCAATTGCTTGTTGAAATGGATGGATTCGGTGCAAACGAAGGTATTATTATCATCGCTGCGACAAACCGTCCTGATATTCTTGATCCAGCGTTATTACGTCCAGGTCGTTTTGACCGTCAAATTACAGTAGATCGTCCAGATGTAAATGGTCGTGAAGCTGTACTTAAGGTACACGCTCGTAATAAACCGCTTGATGAGAATGTCAACTTAAGAGCAATTGCAACTCGTACACCAGGATTCTCTGGTGCCGATCTTGAAAACTTATTAAACGAAGCTGCTTTAGTAGCTGCGCGTCAAGATAAGAAGAAAATTGATATGAGTGACATCGATGAAGCGACGGATCGTGTTATTGCAGGTCCAGCTAAGAAAAGTCGCGTTATCTCTGAAAAAGAACGTAATATCGTTGCATTCCATGAGGCTGGCCATACTGTAATTGGTGTTGTCCTTGATGAAGCAGATATCGTTCATAAAGTAACAATTGTCCCTCGTGGTCAAGCTGGTGGATATGCGGTAATGCTTCCGAAGGAAGATCGTTACTTCATGACAAAACCAGAGTTACTTGATAAAATCACTGGTTTACTTGGTGGCCGAGTAGCTGAGGAGATTGTATTTGGTGAAGCAAGTACAGGTGCTCACAACGACTTCCAACGTGCGACTGGTATTGCAAGACGTATGGTTACAGAATTCGGGATGAGTGATAAGCTTGGACCGATGCAATTTGGTAGCTCACAAGGTGGTCAGGTATTCTTAGGAAGAGACTTCCATTCGGAACAAAACTACAGTGATGCAATCGCACATGAAATTGATGTGGAAATGCAAATAATTATTAAAGACTGTTATGCTCGTGCGAAACAAATTCTTACTGAAAAACGAGATAAGCTTGATATTATCGCGAAAACGTTACTTGAAGTAGAAACATTAGATGCAGAGCAAATTAATCATTTATATGATTATGGCAGATTACCTGAGCGTCCAACATCTTCAGATGATGTGAAAGTAAACATCAATATGAAGAAAGACGATGAAGATACAGAAGATAAGTAAGAAAAAAGGAGTGACAATAGTCACTCCTTTTTTTTGTGGAATGAATTTAAGTGGCAAAAAAAATTGAATGAAACTATTATTAAAAATTGAAATAGAGAGTAATCTTTTTGTACAATGATGAGTATAGAAAAAATGATTATATAAGTATGTGTGATATGATGTTTTTATAAGTTTTATACATACTGCGCAAATATAGATTAAATAAGATAAGTGGTGAGAATATGATTTTTGTATTGGATGTAGGGAACACAAATGCGGTACTAGGTGTGTTTGAAGAGGGAGAACTTCGTCAGCATTGGCGCATGGAAACAGATCGTCATAAAACAGAAGATGAGTATGGGATGCTTGTAAAGCAGTTACTTGAGCATGAAGGTCTTTCTTTTGAAGATGTGAAAGGTATTATTGTGTCTTCAGTCGTACCGCCAATTATGTTCGCTTTAGAGCGTATGTGTGAAAAGTATTTTAAAATTAAACCGCTTGTAGTGGGGCCTGGGATAAAAACTGGCTTGAATATTAAATATGAAAATCCACGTGAAGTAGGCGCGGACCGAATTGTAAATGCAGTAGCAGGAATCCACTTATATGGAAGTCCGCTTATTATTGTTGATTTTGGTACGGCTACTACATATTGTTATATTAACGAAGAGAAGCATTATATGGGTGGCGTCATTACGCCAGGAATTATGATTTCGGCAGAGGCTTTATATAGCAGGGCAGCAAAGCTTCCTCGTATTGAAATTACAAAACCGGGTAGTGTTATCGGGAAGAATACAGTAAGTGCAATGCAATCAGGTATTCTTTATGGATACGTTGGACAAGTGGAAGGTATTGTTAAGCGTATGAAGGAAGAAGCTAAGCAAGAACCGAAAGTTATTGCAACAGGTGGATTAGCAAAATTAATTTCAGAAGAATCAAATGTAATTGATATTGTAGATCCGTTTTTAACGTTAAAAGGTTTGTATATGTTATATGAGCGTAATGCAAATTTACAACATGAGAAGGGTGAATAAATAAGTATGAAAGATTATTTAGTAAAAGCGTTAGCGTTTAATGGAGAGGTTCGTGCTTATAGTGTACGTACAACAAATACAGTAAGTGAGGCGCAAAAGCGTCATGATACATGGAGAACAGCTTCAGCGGCACTTGGTCGTTCTTTAACTGCGGGTACAATGATGGGTGCTATGTTAAAAGGCGAGCAGAAGTTAACGATTAAAGTAGAGGGTAACGGCCCGATTGGTCCTATTTTAGTCGATGCTCATGCAAATGGGGATGTACGTGGTTATGTAACGAATCCGCATGTTGATTTTGAAGGAACGGAACAAGGAAAATTACGTGTATATCAAGCGGTAGGTACAGAAGGGTTTGTAACGGTCATTAAAGATATCGGTATGCGTGAACCGTTTATTGGTCAATCTCCCATTGTTTCAGGAGAACTAGGGGAAGATTTCACATATTATTTCGCGGTTTCTGAGCAGACACCTTCTTCTGTAGGTGTTGGTGTTCTTGTAAATGGAGATGATAGCGTATTAGCGGCGGGTGGATTCATTCTTCAAATTATGCCAGGTGCGCAGGAAGAAACAATTTCATTTATTGAAGAGCGTCTTCAACAAATCCCGCCGGTATCACAATTAATCGAACAAGGTCTTTCTCCAGAAGAATTACTGTATGAAGTGCTTGGAGAAGATAAAGTGAAAGTGCTAGAAACAATGGATGTTCAATTTAATTGTACATGTTCACGTGAGCGTATTGAAAGTGTGCTAATTAGTTTAGGTAAAGCGGAGTTAGAACAAATTCGTGCAGAAGAAGAAGAGACGGAAGTTCACTGTCACTTCTGTAATGAACGACATAAATTCGCTAAAGAAGATATTACAAGTCTAATTGAGAAGCTGTAATAAAGAAGTTTAGGTGGAGAATCAGCCGCCCAAATAGATTGACAAACAGGGAATTTTCTGACAAAATCTAAATATAGATAAAACCAATAAAAATACTCGGTGTTAGGAGTGACAGGAATGCGAGTGGCACAATCAGTTTCAGAATTAATCGGGAAAACGCCGATCGTTAAGTTGAACCGCATCGTAGAATCAGACAGCGCAGATGTATACTTAAAATTAGAATTTATGAATCCGGGGAGCAGTGTTAAAGATCGTATCGCGTTAGCTATGATTGAAGATGCTGAAAATAAAGGATTATTAAAAGAGGGCGATACAATCATTGAGCCGACAAGTGGTAACACAGGTATTGGCTTAGCGATGGTAGCAGCTGCTAAAGGATATAAGGCAATTTTAGTAATGCCAGAAACAATGAGTATTGAGCGTCGTAATTTATTACGCGCTTACGGTGCTGAATTAGTATTGACTCCAGGACCTGAAGGAATGGGCGGAGCAATTCGAAAGGCAACTGAATTAGCAGAAGAACATGGGTACTTTATACCACAACAGTTCCAAAATCAAGCGAATCCAGAAATCCATCGTATAACAACAGGTCCAGAAATTGTTGAACAGATGGGGGATCAATTAGATGCGTTTATCGCAGGTATTGGTACAGGTGGAACAATTACAGGTGCCGGTGAAGTGCTGAAAGAGGCTTATAAAGATATCAAAATTTACGCGGTAGAACCTGCGGATTCACCAGTATTATCTGGTGGAAAGCCAGGACCACATAAGATCCAAGGAATTGGAGCGGGGTTTGTTCCGGAGACATTGGATGTAGAGGTATATGATGAAATTATTCAAGTGAAAACGGAGCAAGCGTTCGAATATGCGAGAAGAGTGGCTAAAGAAGAAGGTATTTTAGTTGGTATCTCTTCGGGAGCAGTCGTTTATGCAGCGACAGAAGTTGCGAAGAAATTAGGTAAAGGGAAAAAGGTACTTGTTATTATCCCAAGTAACGGTGAACGTTATTTAAGTACACCACTTTATCAATTTGAGTCATAATTGAATGTGATTTGAAAAGCATCCTTAAAAAAGGATGCTTTTTCTTTTTTGATTGGAAAAAGGAAAAGAGTGAATGACTAGAAAACTTCATGTAAAATAAGAAGTAGTATAATTAATTTATTTTCACTAGCCCTCAAGTATAATCATTCTCTATATAAATAATTTTATGTAGTTTGAGTTGATTGGCTTAAGAGGGTGGGATAACAGAAGACGGGGTGTTGATATGCAACGAAGAAAATCTTTAGCGCTTTCTATTCCATATCAGTTAGATTTCTTTAAGCAATATAAATTTCTTTCTCAGGATAAGCCGCAACATATTTTGTTAGAAAGTGGACGTGGTGGTCGTTATAACATTGTTGGGCTGGATCCAGTAGCGGTAATTCAGGGTAAGAATGAGACGTTACATATAAGTGAAAGTGGTAAGGAAACAATAGAGCGAGGGAATCCGTTAGATTTAATGCAAGCGTATATGGAGAAATGGAAAACGGATTATAATCCGGAGTACCCACCTTTTCAGGGTGGGGCAATTGGATACTTTAGTTATGATTGTATCCGTTATATTGAAAAACTTTCTTCTCTTGCGAAGGATGATATTAATATACCTGACATATTCTTTTTGTTATTTGATGACGTGTTTGTGTATGATCAACAGGAGAGAGTATTATGGATTATTACGCATTATGCAGATGAGTGTGAAGAGGCAGAAGAACGATTAAATGAATGGAAGGGTCTTTGGATGAAAGAAGCCCCCGAAGTGAATATGCCGTTTGAATCTCCTGAAAAGAAAAATGAAGCAGTCGCTTTTACGGAAGAGGGCTTTATGAAGGCCGTTGAACGTATTCAAGAATATATTGGAGCGGGTGATGTGTTTCAAGTAAACTTGTCGACAAGACAAGAAAGAACATTACAAACACATCCACTAGAAATATATACAAGTCTTCGTGAAATTAATCCATCTCCATATATGGGTTACTTGGAGTTTGGAGATTTTCAAATTGTTAGTGCTTCGCCTGAATTGCTAATTAAAAAGCAAGGAAAAGAAGTGAGTACAAGACCGATTGCTGGTACGCGCTCTCGAGGAGCAAGTGAGCAAGAGGATGAAGAATTAGCGAAAGAATTAATTGAAAATGAAAAGGAAAGAGCAGAGCATGTAATGCTTGTGGATTTAGAACGAAATGACTTGGGCCGGGTTTGTAAATATGGCACTGTTGAAGTAGATGAATTTATGGTAATTGAAAAATACTCACACGTTATGCATATTGTTTCTAATGTGCGTGGTGAGGTGGAAGCAGATAAAGATGCTTTCGATTTGGTGAAGGCTGTATTTCCTGGTGGGACAATTACCGGTGCCCCGAAAATACGTACGATGGAAATCATTGAGGAATTAGAACCTGTTCGCCGAGGAATTTATACGGGTTCAATTGGTTGGATTGGTTATTCTGGAGATACGGAATTGAATATTGTAATCCGAACACTACTTGCTAAAGATGGACAAGCGCATGTGCAAGCTGGAGCGGGTATTGTAATTGATTCAAATCCAAAAGATGAATATAAAGAGTCGTTAAAAAAAGCAATCGCTTTATGGCGTGCAAAAGAAAGTAGCGAAGAAACGGTTAGGTGAGAGAAATGATATTAATGATTGATAATTATGATTCTTTTACATTTAATTTAGTGCAATTTCTTGGAGAACTTGGACAAGAGCTTGTTGTTAAGCGTAATGATGAAGTGACTATTTCGGATATTGAGAATATGAAACCAGATTTTTTAATGATTTCGCCAGGTCCATGTAGTCCTAATGAGGCGGGAATCAGTATGGATGTTATTAAATATTTTGCAGGTAAGCTTCCGATTTTTGGGGTCTGTCTTGGACATCAATCAATTGCGCAAGTATTTGGAGGGGATGTTGTCAGGGCAGAGCGTTTGATGCATGGAAAAACATCTTTAATGCATCATGATGGGCAGACGATTTTTTCTGATATCCCAAATCCATTTACCGCGACACGTTATCACTCTCTTATCGTTAAAAAAGAGACGTTACCGAATTGTTTAGAGATAACATCTTGGACTGAAGAAGGTGAAATTATGGCGCTTCGTCATAAAACGTTGCCGATTGAAGGGGTACAATTCCATCCGGAATCTATTATGACTTCTCACGGGAAAGAATTGCTACAGAATTTCATTCGCAAATATAGCCCAAGTGTGACATCGTGTTAATTTACGTAAATGGCGCGTATGTAGAAGCGAGTGAAGCGAAAATTTCTCCTTATGACCACGGTTACCTATATGGACTTGGGGTTTTTGAGACATTTCGTATTTATAATGGTCATCTCTTTTTATTGGATGATCATTATGAACGCTTAATGGATGCGCTCGATATATTGCAAATCAAATGGACAATGACAAAAGATGAAGTGATGCTTATTTTAAAGAATCTACTTGTTAAGAATGGGTTAAAGCATGCATATGTGCGCTTAAATGTATCGGCGGGTATAGATGAAATAGGATTACAAACGGAAGTATATGAAGAACCGTCTGTTATTGTTTTTATAAAACCTTTAGCAGCTCCAGGGAATGTAGTGGAAAAAGAAGGAGTTATTTTAAAGCAAGTGAGAAATACACCAGAGGGTGCATTTCGCTTGAAGTCCCATCATTATTTAAATAATATTTTAGGGAAACGCGAAATTGGAAATGTTGTGAATAAGGAAGGTATTTTTCTTACCGAAACAGGTTATGTTGCAGAGGGTATTGTTTCGAATCTCTTTTTTGTTAAAGGAGATATTTTATATACTCCTTCATTAGAAACAGGGATTTTAAACGGAATCACTCGTGCGTTTATTATAAAGGCTGCTGAAGAGCTAGATATAGAAGTAAAGGAAGGTTTCTTTACAAAAGATGAATTGCTTTCAGCGGATGAAGTGTTCGTAACGAACTCTATTCAAGAGATTGTCCCCCTTTATCGTATAGAGGAGAAAGATTTCCCGGGTAAAGTGGGAGTGGTTACAAAAAGACTTATGGATCTTTATGGAGTGCAGAGAGAGAAATCGTGGAGCAGAAATGAATTGCGAAGAGGAGATGTGTAGTTTGAAGTGGGATTATGATTTGCGCTGCGGCGAATATACATTGAACTTAAATGAAAAGACATTAATTATGGGGATTTTAAATGTAACGCCAGATTCATTTTCTGATGGTGGGAGTTACAACGAAGTAGATGCTGCGGTGCGACATGCGAAAGAAATGAAAAGTGAAGGTGTCCATATTATTGATATTGGCGGCGAATCTACCCGTCCGGGTTTTGCTAAAGTTTCAGTAGAAGAGGAAATAAAGCGAGTTGTTCCAATGATTCAGGCAGTGTCAAAAGAAGTAAAGCTACCTATTTCTATTGATACGTATAAAGCTGAGGTTGCGAAACAAGCGATTGAAGCTGGTGCTCATATTATTAATGATATTTGGGGAGCGAAGGCGGAACCGAGGATTGCTGAAGTTGCAGCCTATTATGATGTGCCTATTATCTTAATGCATAACCGAGATAATATGAATTACCGCAATTTAATGGCCGATATGATTGCTGATTTGTATGAAAGTATTAAAATTGCTAAAGATGCTGGTGTGCGAGATGAGAATATTATTTTAGACCCAGGTATCGGTTTTGCGAAAACACCTGAGCAAAATTTAGAAGCGATGCGCAATTTAGAACAGTTAAATGTACTGGGTTACCCAGTTCTCTTAGGTACTTCAAGAAAGTCCTTTATTGGCCATGTGTTAGATTTACCAGTGGAGGAACGTCTTGAAGGAACGGGAGCTACCGTTTGTCTTGGTATTGAAAAGGGCTGTGAGTTTATCCGTGTTCATGATGTGAAAGAAATGGCGCGTATGGCTAAGATGATGGACGCGATGATTGGTAAGGGGGTAAAGTAATTGGATAAAATTTATATCCATGATATGGAGTTTTACGGTTATCATGGTGTATTCCCAGAAGAGAATAAATTAGGTCAGAGATTTAAAGTAGATTTAACGGTGGAGTTGGATTTAAAACGCGCAGGAGAAAGTGACGACTTAGAGCATTCTGTCAATTACGGGGAACTTTTTGAGCTGTGTAGAAAAGTTGTTGAAGATAGAACGTATAAGCTTGTAGAGAGTATCGCTGAAAATATCGCTACAGATATATTGAAACAATATGAGAGTATTTCACGGTGTACAATTAAGGTAATTAAACCGGATCCGCCGATACCAGGACATTATCGTGCTGTAGCGGTAGAAATTACGAGAGAGCGTCCATGAATAATATAGCGTACATTGCATTAGGTTCCAATATTGGGGAGCGTTATACTTATTTAACTGAAGCAATTCAGTTTTTAAATAAAAACCAGCATATCCAAGTTGATGATGTTTCGTCTGTATATGAAACTGATCCGGTTGGCTATACTGACCAAAATTGCTTTTTAAATTTAGTTATAAAAATTTCTACCAATTTATCACCGCAAGAATTATTGAAAGTAACACAAAGGGTAGAGAATGACCTAGGAAGAAAAAGGGAAATTAGATGGGGCCCGAGGACCATCGACCTTGACATTTTACTATATAATCAAGAAAATATTGAAGCAGAGAATCTTATTGTTCCGCATCCGCGGATGTTCGAAAGAGCTTTTGTTATCGTTCCGTTGTTAGAAATCAATCAAGATATAAAACAAGACATTTCACGTTCACAAGTAGAAGAAATGAAAAGGCGAGAGGGAGTAACGGTATGGAAGCAGAAAAATGGGGAAGACGCATTCGTGCTTTTCGAAAGCTAAAAGGCTATACGCAAGAAGGTTTTGCGAAAGAATTAGGGGTATCTGTATCGGTTTTAGGTGAAGTTGAGAGGGGCAATAGATCACCTTCCCAAGATTTTGTAGTAGAAGTCGCTAAAACATTAAACGTTTCAATAGACGAATTGATGCCAAAGTGACCGTAAAGGAAGGAGTAAGTCGGGTGTTAAAGATTGCAAATATTGAGATGAAAAATCCAGTTGTACTAGCACCGATGGCGGGAGTGTGTAACTCTGCATTCCGTTTGACGGTAAAAGAATTTGGTGCAGGTTTAGTTTGTGCTGAAATGGTAAGTGATAAGGCAATATTACTTAATAACAAAAGAACATTAGATATGTTATATATCGATGAGAGAGAAAAGCCATTAAGTTTACAAATTTTTGGTGGAGAGAAAGAAACTCTTGTAGATGCTGCGAAATACGTAGATAAATATACGACAGCAGACATTATTGATATTAATATGGGGTGCCCAGTACCGAAAATCACTAAGTGTGATGCAGGAGCAAAGTGGCTTTTAGACCCAAATAAAATATATGAGATGGTAGCGGCGGTTGTAGATGCTGTTGAAAAGCCAGTTACAGTTAAAATGCGTATTGGTTGGGATGAAGAACATATTTTCGCAATAGAAAATGCTAGAGCTGTTGAGCGTGCTGGTGGACAAGCGATAGCTGTTCATGGGCGTACACGAGTGCAAATGTATGAAGGTAAAGCGGATTGGAATATTATTAAACAAGTAAAGCAGGCTGTAAATATTCCGGTTATCGGAAATGGTGATGTCGAAACACCACAAGATGCAAAGCGTATGCTTGATGAAATTGGTGTAGATGGTGTTATGATTGGTCGCGCTGCTCTTGGAGATCCGTGGATGATTTATCGTACGGTAAAGTATTTAGAGACAGGTGAGTTAATGCCGGAACCAACAGTGCGTGAGAAAATTGATGTATGTATGTTGCATCTAGATCGTCTTATCGATTTAAAGAACGAAAATGTTGCCGTAAGAGAGATGAGAAAGCATGCAGCTTGGTATTTAAAAGGTGTTCGTGGTAATGCGAGTGTGCGTAATGGTATCAATACTTGCGACACACGTGAAGACCTTGCGAATGTATTAGGTGCATTTGTAGAAGAAGTAGAAGCGAAACAACAAACAATTTATGTTGGTTAATAAGGGGGCATAGGAGATTGACATTCTTCTATACACTTCCTATAATTACGTGAAAGAAAGAAGAACTGCCAGTTAGTTGCTGGCAGTTTTTCTAGTTGAGTAGAAAATGCTATACTGTATATATTGTAAAAATTAATAGAGCTGGAGTGATATTAATATCATGGATAACATGAACCACGAAGAATTAAACGACCAATTGCTTGTTCGTCGTGAAAAGCTACATAATTTACGTGAGCAAGGAATCGATCCGTTCGGTAAACGATTTGAACGCACAAATTCAACAACTGACTTAGTAAGTCTATATGGAGAATTCTCTAAAGAGGAATTAGAAGAGAAAGAAATCACTGTTTCTATCGCTGGTCGTATTATGACAAAACGCGGTAAAGGAAAAGCGGGATTTGCGCATATTCAAGATTTACAGGGGCAAGTTCAAATTTATGTTCGTAAAGATACTGTTGGAGATGAAGAGTACGAGTTATTTACGACAGCAGATTTAGGTGACTTAGTAGGTATTGAAGGTAAAGTGTTCAAAACAAACGTTGGAGAACTTTCAGTAAAAGCAATAGGATTTACACTTTTAACGAAATCCCTTCGTCCATTACCGGATAAATACCATGGATTAAAAGATGTTGAACAACGCTATCGTCAACGTTACTTGGACTTAATTACAAGTATGGAAAGCCGTGAAACGTTCGTTACCCGTAGTAAAATCATTCGTGAAATGAGAAGATATTTAGATGACAACGGTTATCTTGAAGTGGAAACGCCTATGATGCACGCGATTGCAGGTGGAGCGTCTGCTCGTCCTTTCACTACACACCATAATGCGTTAGATATGGAATTATATATGCGTATCGCAATTGAACTTCATTTAAAACGTCTTATTGTGGGTGGATTAGAAAAGGTTTATGAGATCGGCCGTGTATTCCGTAATGAGGGTGTATCAACTCGTCATAACCCTGAGTTTACGATGATTGAATTATATGAAGCGTACGCTGATTATAATGATATTATGAAACTAACAGAAAATATGGTTGCTCATATCGCGAAAAAAGTATTGGGTACAACAACAATCCAATATGGTGATTATGAAATTAATCTAGAGCCAGAATGGACACGTCTTCATATGGTAGATGCAATTAAGCAACACTCTGGAGCAGATTTCTGGAATCCAATGAGTGTAGAAGAAGCGCGTGAACTTGCAAAAGAACATAATGTGGAAATTAAGAATACAATGGAAGTTGGTCATATTATTAATGAGTTCTTCGAACAAAAAGTAGAAGATAAATTAATCCAACCAACATTTATTTACGGTCATCCGGTAGAAATTTCGCCACTTGCGAAAAAGAATGACGAAGATCCACGATTCACAGATCGTTTCGAGTTATTTATCGTTGCGCGTGAACATGCAAATGCATTCACTGAGTTAAATGATCCAATCGATCAAAAAGAACGTTTTGAAGCTCAACTAAAAGAGCGCGAGCAAGGTAATGACGAAGCTCACATGATGGATGATGATTATATCGAAGCTCTTGAGTACGGTATGCCTCCTACGGGTGGGTTAGGAATCGGTATTGATCGTCTTGTTATGTTATTAACAAACGCACCATCTATTCGTGACGTACTATTATTCCCAGCTATGCGCCATAAACAAGACTAAGCTTTGGAGATTTCTCCAAAGCTTTTTTTATTTCTTTATTTGAGGGGAGAGAAACCTTCTATTAAAAGGAAAGCGAGATTATTGCTCGTTAAGTGGATGCAAGATTAAAAAACTATACTTATATAGAAGAAAGTTGCTGTTTTTATGCTTTTTTACTAAGTTAAAAATTTTATTAGAAAAACTATTGCATTTCATTTTTCTACATGATATATTAATAACCGTCGCTGATGCGGAAACGCAGAAAACGAAAAAAAAGAAATTGAAAAACTTAGTTGACATCGAAAAATGAAGATGTTAACATAAGGAAGTCGCAAATGAGCGACTAAGTAGTTCTTTGAAAACTGAACGAAACAAACAACGTAAACGTGTCAATTTTTATTTTTAGATGCTAGACAAACTAACTTTATTGGAGAGTTTGATCCTGGCTCAGATGAATGCTGGCGGCGTGCCTAATACATGCAAGTCGAGCGAATGGATTAAGAGCTTGCTCTTATGAAGCTAGCGGCGGACGGGTGAGTAACACGTGGGTAACCTACCCATAAGACTGGGATAACTCGGGGAAACCGGGGCTAATACCGGATAATATTTGGAACTGCATAGTTCGAAATTGAAAGGCGGCTTCGGCTGTCACTTATGGATGGACTCATGTCGCATTAGCTAGTTGGTGAGGTAACGGCTCAAGGCGACGATGTGTAGCCGACCTGGAGAGGGTGGATTTCCACACACTGACTGAGACACTTACCAGACTCCTACGGAGGCAGCAGTAGGGAATCTTCCGCAATGGACGCGAAAGTCTGACGGAGCAACGCCGCGTGAGTGATGAAGGCTTTCGGGGTCGTAAAACTCGTTGTTAGGGAAGAACAAGTGCTAGTTGAATGTTGGCACCTGACGGTACCTAACCAGAAAGCCACGGCTAACCACGTGCCAGCAGCCGCGGTAATACGTAGGTGGCAAGCGTTATCCGGAAATTATTGGGCGTAAAGCGCGCGCAGGTGGTTTCAAGTCCGATGTGAAAGCCCACGGCTCAACCGTGGAGGGTCATTGGAAACTGGGAGACTTGAGTGCAGAAGAGGAAAGTGGAATTCCTGGGCGTAGCGGTGAAATGCGTAGAGATATGGAGGAACACCAGTGGCGAAGGCGACTTTCTGGTCTGTAACTGACACTGAGGCGCGAAAGCGTGGGGAGCAAACAGGATTAGATACTCCTGGTAGTCCACGCCGTAAACGATGAGTGCTAAGTGTTAGAGGGCTCGCCCCTAGTGCTGAAGTTAACGCATTAAGCACTGCCTGGGGAGTACGGCCGCAAGGCTGAAACTCAAAGGAATTGACGGGGGCCCGCACAAGCGTGGAGCATGTGGTTTAATTCGAAGCAACGCGAAGAACCTTACCAGGTCTTGACATCCTCTGAAAACTCTAGAGATAGAGCTTCTCCTTCGGGAGCAGAGGACAGGTGGTGCATGGTTGTCGTCAGCTCGTGTCGTGAGATGTTGGGTTAAGTCCCGCAACGAGCGCAACCCTTGATCTTAGTTGCCATCATTAAGTTGGGCACTCTAAGGTGACTGCCGGGTGACAAACCGGAGGAAGGTGGGGATGACGTCAAATCATCATGCCCCTTATGACCTGGGCTACTAATGTGCTACAATGGACGGTACAAAGAGCTGCAAGACCGCGAGGTGGAGCTAATCTCATAAAACCGTTCTCAGTTCGGATTGTAGGCTGCAACTCGCCTACATGAAGCTGGAATCGCTAGTAATCGCGGATCAGCATGCCGCGGTGAATACGTTCCCGGCCTTGTACACACCGCCCGTCACACCACGAGAGTTTGTAACACCTGAAGTCGGTGGGCAACTCTTTATGGAGCCAGCCAACCTAAGGTGGGACAGATGATTGGGGTGAAGTCGTAACAAGGTAGCCGTATCGGAAGGTGCGGGAAGCGATCACCTCCTTTGTTGAGAATTGATGAACGCAGTTCATCAATAAACGTTGACTTGTTTTGTTTCGTTCAGTTTTGAGAGAACTATCTCTCAAGTTTAAATGTATGTTCTTGAAAACTAGATAACAGTGTAGCTCTATTTTTTTAATTTTAGTTTGGTTAAGTTAGAAAGGGCGCACGGTGGATGCCTTGACACTAGGAGTCGATGAAGGACGGGACTAACGCCGATATGCTTCGGGGAGCCGTAAGCAAGCTTGATCCGAAGATTTCCGAATGGGGAAACCCACTATACGTAATGGTATGGTATCCTTACTCGAATACATAGGGTATGGAAGACAGACCCAGGGAACTGAAACATCTAAGTACCTGGAGGAAGAGAAAGCAAATGCGATTTCCTGAGAAGCGGCGAGCGAAACGGAATCTAGCCCAAACCAAGAGGCTTGCCTCTTGGGGTTGTAGACATTCTATACGGAGTTACAAAGGAACGAGGTAGACGAAGCGACCTTGAAAGGTCCGTCACAGAGGGTAATAACCCCCGTGTAGTCGAAACTTCGTTCTCTCTTGAATGTATCCTGAGTACGGCGGAACACGCGAAATTCCGTCGGAATCTGGGAGGACCATCTCCCAAGGCTAAATACTCCCTAGTGATCGATAGTGAACCAGTACCGTGAGGGAAAGGTGAAAAGCACCCCGGAAGGAGTGAAAGAGATCCTGAAACCGTGTGCCTACAAATAGTCAGAGCCCGTTAATGGGTGATGGCGTGCCTTTGTAGAATGAACCGGCGAGTTACGATCCCGTGCGAGGTTAAGCTGAAGAGGCGTGAGCCGCAGCGAAAGCGAGTCTGAATAGGGCGTTTAGGTACGTGGTCGTAGACCTGAAACCAGGTGATCTACCCATGTCCAGGGTGAAGTTCAGGTAACACTGAATGGAGTACGAACCCACGCACGTTGAAAAGTGCGGGGATGAGGTGTGGGTAGCGGAGAAATTCCAATCGAACCTGGAGATAGCTGGTTCTCCCCGAAATAGCTTGTGGGGCTAGCCTTAAGTGTAAGAGTCTTGAGGTAGAGCACTGATTGAACTAGGGGTCCTCATCGGATTACTGAATTCAGTCAAACTCCGAATGCCAATGACTTATCCTTAGAGCCAGACTGCGAGTGATAAGATCCTAGAAGAAGAGGGAAACAGCCCAGATCGCCAGCTAAGGTCCCAAAGTGTGTATTAAGTGGAAAAGGATGCGGAGTTGCTTAGACAACTAGGATGCTGGCTCAGAAGCAGCCACCATTTAAAGAGTGCGTAATAGCTCTCACTAGTCGAGTGACTTCGCGCCGAAAATGTACCGGGGCTAAATACACCACCGAAGTTGCGAATTGATACCAATGGTATCAGTGGTAGGGGAGCGTTCTATGGCAGTGAAGTCAGACCGGAAGGACTGGTGGAGCGCTTAGAAGTGAGAATGCCGGTATGAGTAGCGAAAGACGGGTGAGAATCCCGTCCACCGAATGCCTAAGGTTTCCGAGGAAGGCTCGTCCGCTCAGGGTTAGTCAGGACCTAAGCCGATACGACAGGCGTAGGCGATGGACAACAGGTTGATATTCCTGTACCACCTCTTTATCGTTTGAGCAATGGAGGGACGCAGAAGGATAGAAGAAGCGTGCGATTGGTTGTGCACGTCCAAGCAGTTAGGCCGCTGATAAGTAGGCAAATCCGCTTATCGTGAAGGCTGAGTTTGTGATGGGGGAAGTTCCTTATGGAGCGAAGTCTTTGATTCCCCGCTGCCAAGAAAAGCTTCTTAGCGAGATAAAGTGTGCCTGTACCGCAAACCGACACAGGTAGGCGAGGAGAGAATCCTAAGGTGTGCGAGAGAACTCTGGTTAAGGAACTCGGCAAAATGACCCCGTAACTTCGGGGAGAAGGGGTGCTTTCTTAACGGAAAGCCGCGAATAGCCTAAGCGACTGTTTAGCAAAAACACAGGCTCCTGCGAAGCCGTGGCGCGAAGTATAGCTGACACCTGCCCGGTGCTGGAAGGTTAAGGAGAGGGGTTAGCGTAAGCGAAGCTCTGAACTGAAGCCCCAGTAAACGGCGGCCGTAACTATAACGGTCCTAAGGTAGCGAAATTGTCGGGTAAGTTCCGACCCGCACGAAAGGTGTAACGATTTGGGTACTGTCTCAACCAGAGACTCGGTGAAATTATAGTACCTGTGAAGATGCAGGTTACCCGCGACAGGACGGAAAGACCCCGTGGAGCTTTACTGTAGCCTGATATTGAATTTTGCACAGTTTGCGTTATGATAGGCGGGAGCTATTGAAACCGGAGCGCTAGCTTCGGTGGAGGCGCTGGTGGGATACCGCCCTGACTGTATTGAAATTCCTAACCTACGGGTCTTATCGACCCGGGAGACAGTGTCAGGTGGGCAGTTTGACTGCGGTCGCCTCCTAAAGTGTAACGGAGGCGCCCAAAGGTTCCCTCAGAATGGTTGAAATCATTCGTAGAGTGCAAAGGCATAAGGGAGCTTGACTGCGAGACCTACAAGTCGAGTAGACGAAAGTCGGGCTTAGTGATCCGGTGGTTCCGCATGGAAGTGGCCCATCGCTCAACGGATAAAAGCTACCCCGGGGATAACAGGCTTATCTCCCCCAAGAGTCCACATCGACGGGGAGGTCGGCACCTCGATGTCGGCTCATCGCATCCTGGGGCTTACAGTCGGTCCCAAGGGCCGGGCTGTTCGCCCATTAAAGCGGTACGCGAGCTGGGTTCAGAACGTCGTGAGACAGTTCGGTCCCTATCCGTCGTGGGCGCAGGAAATTTGAGAGGAGCTGTCCTTGCGTACGAGGACCGGGATGGACGCACCGCTGGTGTACCAGTTGTTCTGCCAAGGGCATAGCTGGGCAGCTATGCGGAAGGGATAAGTGCTGAAAGCATCTAAGCATGAAGCCCCCCTCAAGATGAGATTTTGCCAGCGTAAGCTAGCAAGATCCCTGAAAGATGATCAGGTTGATAGGTTCGAGGTGGAAGCATGGTGACATGTGGAGCTGACGAATACTAATAGATCGAGGACTTAACCATATAATATGAAGCGCTGTTATCTAGTTTTGAAAGAATATAAAAAACTTATTGACTTTCAAAAGTAAATAAGTTATAATAATTCTTGTCTTAAATGAATACAGTCTGGTAATGATGGCAGAGATACCACACCTGTTCCCATACCGAACACGGAAGTTAAGCCTTTCAGCGCCGATGGTAGTTGGGACCTTGTCCCTGTGAGAGTAGGACGTTGCCAGGCAATTCGGAGGATTAGCTCAGTTGGGAGAGCACCTGCCTTACAAGCCAGGGGTCGGCGCGGTTCGATCCCGTTATCCTCCACTCATTTAGCCGACTTAGCTCAATTGGTAGAGCAACTGACTTGCAATCAGTAGGTTGGGGGGTTCAAGTCCTCTAGTCGGCACCAGTTTTTATTGCAAGAGCCATTAGCTCAGTTGGTAGAGCATCTGACTTTTAATCAGAGGGTCGAAGGTTCGAATCCTTCATGGCTCACCATTTTAATGAAATATGTGTGGCGGAATTGGCAGACGCACTAGACTTAGGATCTAGCGCCTTTGGCGTGGGGGTTCGATCCCCTCTCACCCGCACTTTTAATAAAATAACTCAAACATGTCTTGCGGAAGTAGTTCGGTAGAATACAACCTGCCAAGGTTGGGGTCGCGGGTTCGAATCCCGTCTTCCGCTCCAATTTTTAGTATGACATGCCGGGGTGGCGGAACAGGCAGACGCACAGGACTTAAAATCCTGCGGTGGGTGACCACCGTGCGTCTGACCCCCGCTCGGCACCATATGCGCCCGTAGCTCAATTGGATAGAGCGTTTGACTACGGATCAAGAGGTTAGGGGTCTGACTCCTCTCGGGCGCGTTTTCGGGAAGTGGCTCAGCTTGGTAGAGCACCTGGTTTGGGGACCAGGGGGTCGCAGGTTCAAATCCTGTCTTCCTTGATACTTGTTTGCATTTTTAGCTCAGCTGGGAGAGCGCCTGCCTTGCACGCAGGAGGTCAGCGGTTCGATCCCGCTAGGCTCCACCAAAAAAGTTCTTTGAAACTGAACGAAACAAACAACGTAAACGTCAATTTTTATTTTTAGATGCTAGACAAACTAACTTTATTGGAGAGTTTGATCCTGGCTCAGGATGAACGCTGGCGGCGTGCCTAATACATGCAAGTCGAGCGAATGGATTAAGAGCTTGCTCTATGAAGTTAGCGGCGGACGGGTAAGTGAGTAACACGGGTAACCTACCCATAAGACTGGGATAACTCCGGGAAACCGGGGCTAATACCGGATAATATTTTGAACTGCATAGTTCGAAATTGAAAGGCGGTGTTTCATTGCTACTGGCGGATGGGACCCGCGTCGCATTAGCCAGTTGGTGAGGTAACGGCTCACCAAGGCGACGATGCGTAGCCGACCTGAGAGGGTGATCGGCCACACTGGGACTGGAGCAGATACCACTTGTGACTTTACGGGAGGCAGCAGTAGGGAATCTTCCGCAATGGACGAAAGTCTGACGGAGCAACGCCGCGTGAGTGATGAAGGCTTTCGGGTCGTAAAACCTGTTGTTAGGGAAGAACAAGTGCTAGTTGAATAAGCTGGCACCTTGACGGTACTCAACCAGAAAGCCACGGCTAACTACGCCAGCAGCCGCGGTAATACGTAGGTGGCAAGCGTTATCCGGAATTATTGGGCGTAAAGCGCGCGCAGGTGGTTTCTTAAGTCTGATGTGAAAGCCTGACGGCTCAACCGTGGAGGGTCATTGAAACGGGAGACTTGAGTGCAGAAGAGGAAAGTGGAATCTCCATGTGTAGCGGTGAAATGCGTAGAGATATGGAGGAACACCAGTGGCGAAGGCGACTTTCTGGTCTGTAACTGACACTGAGGCGCGAAAGCGTGGGGAGCAAACAGGATTAGATACCCTGGTAGTCCACGCCGTAAACGATGAGTGCTAAGTGTTAGAGGGTTTCCGCCTTAGTGCTGAAGTTAACGCATTAAGCACTCCGCCTGGGGAGTACTTACCGCAAGGCCGAAACTCAAAGGAATTGACGGGTGGCCCGCACAAGCGGTGGAGCATGTGGTTTAATTCGAAGCAACGCGAAGAACTCACCAGGTCTTGACATCCTCTGAAAACTCTAGAGATAGAGCTCCTTCGGGAGCAGAGTGACAGGTGGTGCATGGTTGTCGTCAGCTCGTGTCGTGAGATGTTGGGTTAAGTCCCGCAACGAGCGCAACCCTTGATCTTAGTTGCCATCATTAAGTTGGGCACTCTAAGGTGACTGCCGGTGACAAACCGGAGGAAGGTGGGGATGACGTCAAATCATCATGCCCCTTATGACCTGGGCTACACACGTGCTACAATGGACGGTACAAAGAGCTGCAAGACCGCGAGGTGGAGCTAATCTCATAAAACCGTTCTCAGTTGCCCGGATTGCAGGCTGTAACTCGCCTACATGAAGCTGGAATCGCCAGTAATCGCGGATCAGCATGCCGCGGTGAATACGTTCCTTACTCTGTACACACCGCCCGTCACACCAATGAGTTTGTAACACCCGAAGTCGGTGGGGTAACTCTTATGGAGCCAGCCGCCTAAGGTGGGACAGATGATTGGGGTGAAGTCGTAACAAGGTAGCCGTATCGAAGGTGCGGCTGGATCACCTCCTTTCTATGGAGAATTGATGAACGCAGTTCATCAATAAACGTTGACTTGTTTTGTTTCGTCTAGTTTTGAGAGAACTATCTCTCAAGTTTAAATGTATGTTCTTTGAAAAACTAGATAACAGTGTAGCTCATATTTTTTTAATTTTAGTTTGGTTAAGTTAGAAAGGGCGCACGGTGGATGCCTTGACACTAGGAGTCGATGAAGACGGGACTAACGCCGATATGCTCGTGAGCCGTAAGCAAGCTTTGATCCGAAGATTTCCGAATGGGGAAACCCACTATACGTAATGGTATGGTATCCTTACCTGAATACATAGGGTATGGAAGACAGACCCAGGAACTGAAACATCTAAGTACTTGGAGGAAGAGAAAGCAAATGCGATTTCTATAGCGGCGAGCGAAACGGAATCTAGCTCAAACCAAGAGGCAACTTGCCTCTTGGGGTTGTAGGACATTCTATACGGAGTTACAAAGGAACGAGGTAGACGAAGCGACCTGGAAAGGTCCGTCACAGAGGGTAATAACTCCGTAGTCGAAACTTCGTTCTCTCTTGAATGTATCCTGAGTACGGCGGAACACGTGAAATTCCGTCGGAATCTGGGAGGGACTATCACCCAAGGCTAAATACTCCCTAGTGATCGATAGTGAATCAGTACTGTGAGGGAAAGGTGAAAAGCACCCCGGAAGGGGAGGAAAGAGATCCTGAAACCGTGCCTACAAATAGTCAGAGCCCGTTAATGGGTGATGGCGTGCCTTTGCAGAGAATGAACCGGCGAGTTACGATCCCGTGCGAGGTTAAGCTGAAGAGGCGGAGCTGCAGCGAAAGCGAGTCTGAATAGGGCGTTTAGTACGTGGTCGTAGACCCGAAACCAGGTGATCTACCCATGTCCAGGGTGAAGTTCAGGTAACACTGAATGGAGGCTGAACCCACGCACGTTGAAAAGTGCGGGGATGAGGTGTAGTGAGAAATTCCAATCGAACCTGAGATAGCTGGTTCTCCCCTGAAATAGCTTTAGGGCTAGCCTTAAGTGTAAGAGTCTTGGAGGTGTAGAGCACTGATTGAACTAGGGGTCCTCATCGGATTACTGAATTCAGTCAAACTCCGAATGCCAATGACTTATCCTTAGAGCTTCGGGGATCATGAGTGATAAGATCCGTAGTCAAGAGGGAAACAGCCCAGATCGCCAGCTAAGGTCCCAAAGTGTGTATTAAGTGGGAAAGGATGTGGAGTTGCTTAGACAACTAGGATGTTGGCTCAGAAGCAGCCACCATTTAAAGAGTGCGTAATAGCTCACTAGTCGAGTGACTTCATGCCGAAAATGTACCGGGGCTAAATACACCACCGAAGCTGCGAATTGATACCACCGGTATCAGTGGTAGGGGAGCGTTCTAAGTGCAGTGAAGTCAGACCGGAAGGACTGGTGGAGCGCTTAGAAGTGAGAATGCCGGTATGAGTAGCGAAAGACGGGCAGGAATCCCGTCCACCGAATGCCTAAGGTTTCCTGAGGAAGGCTCGTCCGCTCAGGGTTAGTCAGACCCAAGCCGAGCGCTCGACAGGCGTAGGCGATGGACAACAGGTTGATATTCCTGCATCAATTCTTTATCGTTTGAGCAATGGAGGGACGCAGAAGGATAGAAGAAGCGTGCGAGATGGTTGTGCACGTCCAAGCAGTTAGGCTGATAAGTAGGCAAATCCGCTTATCGTGAAGGCTGAGCTGTGATGGGGAAGCTCCTTATGGAGCGAAGCCTTTTGATTCCCCGCTGCCAAGAAAAGCTTCTAGCGAGATAAAAGGTGCCTGTACCGCAAACCGACACAGGTAGGCGAGGAGAGAATCCTAAGGTGTGCGAGAGAACCGCATAAGGAACTCGGCAAAATGAATCTCGTAACTTCGGGAGAAGGGGTGCTTTCTTAACGGAAAGCCGCAGCGAATAAGGGCCTCAAGCGACTGTTTAGCAAAAACACAGGTCTTCATGAAGCCGTAAGGCGAAGTATAGGGGCCTGACACCTGCCCAGTGCTGGAAGGTTAAGGAGAGGGGGTTAGCGTAAGCGAAGCTCTGAACTGAAGCCCCAGTAAACGGTTACCGTAACTATAACGGTCCTAAGGTAGCGAAATTCCTTGTCGGGTAAGTTCCGACCCGCAAATGAAAGGTGTAACGATTTGGGTAATTCGTCTCAACCAGAGACTCGGTGAAATTATAGTACCTGTGAAGATGCAGGTTACCCGCGACAGGACGGAAAAGACCCTCGCATTTTTACTGTAGCCTGATATTGAATTTTGGTACAGTTTGTACAGGATAGGCGGGAGCCATTGAAACCGGAGCGCTAGCTTCGGTGGAGGCGCTGGTGGGATACCGCCCCGACTGTATTGAAATTCTAACCTACGGGCGTCTTATCGACCCGGAGACAGTGTCAGGTGGGCAGTTTGACTGGGGCGGTCGCCTCCTTAAAGTGTAACGGAGGCGCCCAAAGGTTCCCTCAGAATGGTTGGAAATCATTCGTAGAGTGCAAAGGCATAAGGGAGCTTGACTGCGGACCTACAAGTCGAGCATAGGACGAAAGTCGGGCTTAGTGATCCGGTGGTTCCGCATGGAAGGTACCATCGCTCAACGGATAAAAGCTACCCCGGGGATAACAGGCTTATCTCCCCCAAGAGTCCACATCGACGGGGAGGTTTGGCACCTCGATGTCGGCTCATCGCATCCTGGGGCTGTAGTCGGTCCCAAGGGTTGGGCTGTTCGCCCATTAAAGCGGTACGCGAGCTGGGTTCAGAACGTCGTGAGACAGTTCGGTCCCTATCCGTCGGGCGCAGGAATTGAGAGGAGCTGTCCTTTAGTACGAGAGGACCGGATGGACGCACCGCTGGTACCACAGTTGTTCTGCCAAGGGCATAGCTGGGTAGCTATGTGCGGAAGGGATAAGTGCTGAAAGCATCTAAGCATGAAGCCCCTCAAGATGAGATTTTAAGAAGCGCAAGCTAGCAAGATCCCTGAAAGATGATCAGGTTGATAGGTTCGAGGTGGAAGCATGGTGACATGGAGCTGACGAATACTAATAGATCGAGGACTTAACCATATAATATGAAGCAATGTTATCTAGTTTTGAAGGAATATACCTTCATCAGTTTGGTGATGATGGCAGAGAGGTCACACCCGTTCCCATACCGAACACGGAAGTTAAGCTCTCTAGCGCCGATGGTAGTTGGGACCTTGTCCCTGTGAGAGTAGGACGTCGCCAAGCAAAATAAAAACACAAGTCTTTTGACTTGTGTTTTTTCGTGTTTCTTTTTACAATTCATAGTAATTTAAAAAATCTTTACTTAAAGAATCGTCCTTTTGATTAAAGACAGGGAAATGTGGCTAGGATAGTGAATAAGCAAAAGAGTTGCAAATTTTTTTAATACGTATATAATTAAAGTCAAAGATAGTCAAAGTCAATAAAGGTGGCGGATAAATGAGAAATATATCTGATATCATTGAGAAATATCTAAAGCAAGTTATTGACTTAAGCAATAATAATGCGATTGAAATCAAGAGGAATGAGGTCGCTGATCGATTCGATTGTGTGCCGTCTCAAATCAACTATGTAATCAATACCCGTTTTACGTTAGAAAGAGGATTCGTAGTAGAAAGTAAACGAGGTGGAGGAGGTTACATTCGCATTATAAAAGTCAAACTGCATGATGATATAGACATTATTGATCAAATGCTTCATATGATTGATCATAGCGTTGCACAAGGAAATGCAGAAAGCATGATTATACGTTTAATAGAAGAGGGTATTATAACAAATCGTGAAGCTAAACTTATGTTAAGCGTACTAGATCGTTCTGTATTATTAATGGATGTTCCTTCTCGAGATGAACTTAGGGCTCGAATATTATGCGCAATGTTAAGAACACTGAAATATAAATAAATATAACTTTTGTTAAGAATGATAGCTAAGATAATGCAGTTTAATATTGTAGGGATTTTGAAAGATGACATGTGCTTTTACTAAATGGATTAAGGAAAGAGAACAATCTAGTAATGTATGAAAAGTATCATGAGATAGATCGTTCCTGTTGTAAAGGTGGGGGATAGCGATGACTTGTCAAAACTGTAATATAAGACCAGCAACTTTACATTATACAAAAGTAATCAACGGAAAAAAGGCGGAAGTTCATCTTTGCGAGCAATGTGCAGAACAAAGTGGCTATACGTCTTTCTTTCAATCACCGCAGTCTAATTTTTCATTCCATGACCTATTAGCCGGATTATTGCATAGTGAACCGGCAATGTTTGAAGAAGGGCAAGATGCATTTTCAAATACAAATATATCAAGATGTCCGAATTGTAAGATGACATATGAACAATTTACAAAAGTGGGACGCTTTGGATGTGCTTCTTGTTACGATACATTTAAGGGGCACTTAAAACCATTGTTAAAACGTCTTCACGGTGGGCATACGGATCATTGTGGAAAAATTCCTGAACGTATAGAAGGAAATATCTACTTAAAGAAAGAATTAGATGAACTAAAACTCAATCTGAAACAATATGTACAGAAAGAGGAATTTGAGAAAGCGGCTGAAGTACGAGATAAAATTCGAGGTCTTGTAAATCAGCTTAGTGAGCATAGAGAGGGGGAATAGTTCTATGTCACTGGACAGAATCATGAATGAAGCGATTAGTCCATGGATGAAGGGAGATGGCCCTGATTCTGATATTGTTTTAAGTAGTCGAATTCGTTTGGCTCGTAATTTTAAAAAATATCAATTCTCTACTATGCAAAACGAGGAAGAAGCTAAGCAGATTCATGAGTTATTTAAGAAGAAGTTTATAAAAAAACCTGTAGAACCTTTTGGGGAGTTTGAACTATTAAAAATGAATGAATTAAATCCTCTTCAAAGGAGAGTTTTAGTTGAGAAGCATTTAATTAGTCCAAATCTTGCAGGAACAGAATACGGAGCATGCCTACTATCAGAAAGTGAACATATAAGTATCATGCTTAATGAAGAGGATCATGTTAGGATTCAGTGCCTATTTTCAGGTTTACAGTTATCAGAGGCGCTTCAAAGTGCCAATCAAATAGATAATTGGATCGAGGAGCAGGTTGAATATGCTTTTGATGAATCGCTTGGATATATTACGAGTTGCCCCACTAACGTCGGTACAGGATTAAGGGCTTCGGTAATGATTCATTTGCCGGGACTGGTTTTAACGAAAAGAATTAACCGTATTATACAAGTAATTCAAAAATTAGGGTTAGTAGTAAGAGGAATATACGGTGAAGGTAGCGAAGCGTTAGGTAATATATTTCAAGTGTCAAATCAAATGACACTAGGGAAATCAGAAGAAGATATTATTGCAGATTTAAAGAGTGTCATTCAACAAATCATCCATCAAGAAAAAACGGCTAGAGAATTAATTGTACAAAATTCAAGCATTGAGCTTGAAGATAAAGTATATCGTTCTTACGGAATACTAGCTAACAGTCGTTTAATTCAATCTGCAGAAGCAGCCACTTGCTTATCAGATGTACGGCTTGGTATTGACTTAGGATATATACAAGGTATATCGAGAAATATTTTAACTGAGTTAATGGTTCTTACTCAGCCAGGCATTTTGCAACAATATGCAGGAGGACCTTTAGGACCAGAAGAAAGAGATTATCGAAGAGCAACCTTAATCCGTGAGCGATTACGAATTGAACAAAATTAAGCGCAAGTAGGAGGCGATTTCTATGATGTTTGGAAGATTTACAGAACGAGCACAGAAAGTATTAGCTTTATCTCAAGAGGAAGCAATTCGCATTGGGCATAATAATATTGGAACAGAACATATTTTACTTGGGCTTGTACGCGAAGGTGAAGGAATTGCAGCAAAAGCGTTAATTGCTCTTGGATTAAGTCCAGAGAAAGTTCAAAAAGAGGTAGAAGCATTAATTGGACGTGGAACAGAAGCTTCTCAAACAGTACATTACACACCTCGTGCTAAAAAAGTTATTGAGTTGTCTATGGACGAAGCTCGTAAGCTAGGCCATTCCTACGTTGGAACAGAACATATTTTACTTGGTTTAATCCGTGAAGGTGAAGGTGTAGCAGCACGCGTTTTAAATAATTTAGGTGTAAGCCTAAATAAAGCAAGACAACAAGTGTTGCAACTCCTTGGAAGTAATGAAGCTAGTTCAGGTCACCAGGGTGGTTCATCAACAAATGCGAATACACCTACACTTGACAGTCTAGCACGTGATTTAACAGTTGTTGCACGTGAAAATCGTTTAGATCCTGTTATTGGACGTAGTAAAGAAATTCAACGTGTAATTGAAGTGTTAAGCCGTAGAACAAAAAACAATCCAGTATTAATTGGAGAACCTGGTGTAGGTAAGACAGCAATTGCGGAAGGATTAGCACAGCAAATTGTAAATAATGAAGTTCCTGAAACTTTAAGAGATAAGCGTGTTATGACATTAGATATGGGTACAGTTGTTGCTGGAACAAAATATCGTGGTGAATTTGAGGATCGTTTAAAGAAAGTGATGGATGAGATTCGCCAAGCTGGTAACATCATTCTATTTATTGATGAGCTTCATACGTTAATTGGTGCAGGCGGGGCGGAAGGTGCAATTGATGCATCGAATATTTTAAAACCATCTTTAGCACGTGGTGAATTACAATGTATTGGTGCAACAACTTTAGACGAATATCGTAAATATATTGAAAAGGATGCGGCATTAGAAAGACGTTTCCAACCAATTCATGTTGATGAACCAAACTTAGAAGAATCAGTTCAAATTTTAAAAGGTTTACGTGACCGTTATGAGGCGCATCACCGCGTATCTATTACAGATGATGCAATCGATGCGGCTGTAAAACTTTCAGATCGTTACATTACAGACCGTTTTTTACCTGATAAAGCAATCGATTTAATTGATGAGGCTGCATCAAAAGTGCGCTTACGTTCTTATACAACACCGCCAAACTTAAAAGAGCTTGAAGTGAAGCTTGAGGAAATTAGAAAAGAAAAAGATGCAGCTGTACAAAGCCAAGAATTTGAAAAAGCTGCTTCCTTACGTGATATGGAACAACGTTTACGTGAAAAGTTAGAAGATACAAAGCGTCAGTGGAAAGAGAAACAAGGACAAGAAAACTCAGAAGTAACAGTAGAAGATATTGCAAATGTCGTTTCCACATGGACACGTATTCCAGTTTCTAAACTTGCACAAACAGAGACAGATAAATTATTAAACTTGGAATCAATTTTACATGATCGTTTAATTGGGCAGGATGAAGCAGTTGTAGCTGTGGCAAAAGCTGTTCGTCGTGCGAGAGCGGGATTAAAAGATCCGAAACGTCCAATTGGCTCATTTATTTTCCTAGGACCTACTGGTGTAGGTAAAACAGAACTAGCAAGGGCATTAGCAGAATCTATGTTCGGTGATGAGGATGCAATGATCCGCATCGATATGTCTGAGTACATGGAAAAGCATTCTACTTCTCGTTTAGTTGGATCTCCTCCAGGATATGTTGGATATGAAGAAGGTGGACAATTAACAGAGAAAGTTCGTCGTAAGCCATATTCAGTTGTCTTATTAGATGAAGTAGAGAAAGCTCATCCTGATGTGTTTAATATTTTACTACAAGTATTAGAAGATGGCCGTTTAACAGATTCTAAAGGACGTACAGTTGATTTCCGTAATACAATTGTTATTATGACGTCTAATGTTGGTGCAGACGCATTAAAACGTAATAAACATCTTGGATTTAACGTACAAGATGAGAGCCGCGATTATTCAGATATGAAAGGTAAAGTAATGGATGAATTGAAAAAAGCATTTCGTCCAGAATTCTTAAACCGTATTGATGAAATTATCGTGTTCCATATGCTTGAGAAAAAACATATTCAAGAAATTGTAACTCTTATGGTGAATCAGTTAGTGAAACGCTTAAAAGAACAAGAGATTGAATTGCACTTAACAGAAGGAGCAATTTCAGCAATTGCTGATAAAGGATTTGATCGAGAGTACGGTGCTCGTCCGCTTCGTAGAGCAATTCAAAAACATGTAGAAGATAGACTATCAGAAGAACTGTTAAAAGGTGCTATTGAGAAAGGACAAAAAGTTATCTTTGATATAGAAGGAGAATCATTTGTCATTCATAGTGCGGAAAAGGTAAAATAAGTATAGACAAACAAAGAGGGCTACGCGATAGCCCTCTTTCTTGTACGAGAAGGATAAACGTTTGTAGATGAAAGTGAAGTGAACTATAAAAGATATGGCTAAAAAGAAAACAAAATTTACATGTCAAGAATGTGGTTATCAGTCGCCAAAATATATGGGGAAATGTCCTGGATGTGGTCAATGGAATACGCTTGTTGAAGAGATGGAACCAGTTGTATCATCAAGACGCCTTAATTATGCCAATGCAATTCAATCAGAAGTAACAAAACCAAGACGCTTAACAGAGGTAGAAACAAAGTCTGAGGCGCGTATTGAAACGAAATTTCAAGAGTTTAACCGTGTACTTGGTGGCGGGATTGTAGATGGATCTTTAGTACTTATTGGTGGAGACCCTGGGATTGGGAAATCAACATTGTTATTACAAATTTCATCGCAATTAGCAGATTCTTTATATGATGTACTATACATATCAGGTGAGGAGTCAGCAAAGCAGATCAAACTTCGTGCAGATCGTTTGCATGTAAAGGGTAGTAATCTATTTGTTGTAGCAGAGACTGATTTACAGAGAATTGCAGCGCACATTGAAGAGATGAATCCAGCTTTTGTTGTTATTGACTCCATCCAGACGATACATTTACCTGAAGTGACGTCAGCCCCAGGGAGTGTAACACAAGTACGTGAATGTACAGCGGAATTAATGAAACTTGCAAAGACGAAAGGGATTCCTATTTTTATCGTCGGACATGTGACAAAAGAAGGGGCAATTGCAGGACCACGTATGCTAGAACATATGGTTGATGCAGTTCTTTACTTTGAAGGAGATCGTCACCATACATATCGTATTTTGCGAGCTGTGAAGAACCGTTTTGGTTCCACAAATGAAATGGGTATCTTTGAAATGAAGGAACTAGGCCTTGCAGAAGTACTAAATCCTTCTGAAATTTTCCTTGAGGAACGTCCAGTTGGAGTTGCAGGATCCACAGTGGTTGCTTCAATGGAAGGAACAAGACCGGTTTTAGTAGAAATACAAGCATTAATCTCCCCTACTAGTTTTGGAAATCCTCGAAGAATGGCGACGGGAATTGATCATAACCGCGTTTCACTTATTATGGCAGTGCTAGAAAAAAGAACAGGTTTATTGTTGCAAAATCAAGACGCATATTTAAAAGTTGCGGGTGGCTTGAAATTAGATGAACCAGCAATCGATTTAGCTGTCGCCTTAAGTATTGCTTCAAGTTTCAGAGATAAAGCTACTGCACCAGCCGATGCGGTAATAGGAGAAGTAGGCCTAACTGGAGAAATAAGAAGAGTATCAAGAATTGAACAACGTGTACAAGAAGCAGCGAAATTAGGATTTCAACGTGCTATTATTCCTAGAAAAAATTTGGGAGGATGGACAATTCCAGATGGGATTGAGGTAGTAGGTGTTTCTAATTTAGGAGAAGCGCTTCGTTTGACATTAGGAGGCTAGGCTATGGAGGAAAACAAGCAACGTGTCAAAAGTATGATTAATATTCTACAGCTTGTTGCCCCAGGAACACCACTACGCGAAGGGATAGATAACGTACTTCGTGCGCAAACTGGAGGGCTAATTGTTCTTGGGTATAATGAGCAGATTAAAAGTATTGTTGATGGAGGATTTCACATTAATTGTGCATTCTCACCGGCTAGTTTATATGAATTAGCAAAAATGGATGGGGCACTTATTTTAAATGAAACTGGGAGCAAAATTTTAATTGCAAATGCACAATTAGTTCCAGATCCATCCATTGATTCTATTGAAACAGGTATGCGTCACCGAACGGCAGAGCGTGTAGCAAAGCAGACGGCTAGCCTTGTTGTGGCTATTTCACAAAGACGTAACGTAATTACACTATATCAAGGGAACTTACGTTATACACTAAAAGATATAGGTGTAATTTTAACAAAGGCAAACCAAGCTATTCAAACGTTAGAAAAATATAAAGCTGTATGGAATGATGGGATTACGAATTTGGGCATTCTAGAATTTGAAGAGGTCGTTACAATGTCCGAGGTAGTTCACGTTTTACATAGTGTTGAAATGGTACTGCGTATTAAAAATGAAATAGTGAGCTACATTCATGAGTTAGGAACGGAAGGAAGGTTAATTCGTTTACAACTTACAGAATTACTAGCCGACTTAGAAGCAGAGGCAGCGTTATTAATTAAGGATTATTATCAAGAAAAAACGCAGGATCACCATCAAATTTTGAAAAAGTTACAAGATCTTGCAAATACACAGCTTTTAGAGGATAGCGATTTAGTTAAATTGCTCGGCTATCCAGGGCAAATGAGCTTAGAAGAAAGTGTGACACCGAGGGGATACCGAATCGCAAGCAAAATTTCTCGTGTTCCACCACTTATCATTGAAAATTTAATTAATCGATTTAAAACATTGCAAGGTGTTTGTCGTGCAACTATTAATGAATTGGATGATGTGGAAGGAATTGGGGAAGTTAGGGCGAAGAAAATACGAGAGGGCCTAAAAAGAATTCAAGAGCATCTCTATATGAGTAGACACAATTAAGAATATTACATTGATTCCATAATATAACGACACTAGAACATTTTTGTTATATGATATGGTATATTGGTAAATAAAACTATTTACAAAAAAACACGTCCGCTTTTGCATTCGGCGTTTTGATTAGCAAAACAATGGTTAATAATGAGTAGGAGGTGGTTGGATGTTAAAAAGGATCGTACAGCTCTTCTTTTTAGTGATCGGGGGAGCGTTAGGGATTTTTCTAATCCCAAAAGTTATTAATGTATTGGACGTTGGTGCTGTTCCTTTGCTTGAGGGATCGTACGTTCGTGCAATTATTGGTGCAATTATTTTATTTTTAACAACATTTTGGCTTGTGGATTATATTGTTCAACTTATTAAACATATCGAAGAAGCCCTTGTAAAGGCACCGGTAGCGGATGTTTTATTTGGTACATTAGGGTTGATCTCTGGTCTTATTGTTGCATATTTAATTTTGATACCAATTCGTGAATTCACGATTCCAGTCATTAGTACAGTATTACAAGTGTTCTTTACTCTTTTACTTGGTTATTTAGGATTCCAAGTAGGATTTAAAAAGAGAAATGAATTGCTAGGATTATTTACATTACCCCAGCGTGGAGGTAAGAAGAAAAACAATAGCGAGAACGAAGAGGTAGAGGTAGAAAAATCTACAACTCATTGGAAAATTCTCGATACAAGTGTAATTATTGATGGACGTATTGCGGATATTTGCCAAACGAAGTTTTTAGAAGGAACAATTGTGATTCCACAATTCGTATTAGAAGAGCTTCAGCATATTGCCGATTCTTCTGATGCTTTAAAGCGTAATCGTGGTCGCAGAGGATTAGACATTTTAAATCGTATTCAAAAAGAGCTACCAATTCCGGTGGAAATTTATGAAGGCGATTTTGAGGATATCCAAGAGGTGGATAGCAAGCTTGTAAAGTTAGCTAAAATCACTGGTGGAACTGTTGTAACAAATGATTTCAACTTAAACAAAGTTTCTGAATTACAAGGAGTAACAGTATTAAACATTAACGATTTAGCAAATGCAATTAAACCAGTCGTACTCCCTGGCGAAGAATTAAGTGTTTATGTTGTGAAAGATGGTAAAGAACAAAATCAAGGTGTGGCATATTTAGATGATGGCACGATGATTGTAGTAGAAGACGGTAGAGAATATGTCGGTTCGCAACTTAATGTACTAGTTACAAGTGTGTTGCAAACATCGGCTGGTCGTATGATTTTCGCAAAACGTAAATTATTAGAAAAAGCATTATAAGTAGAGGATTATTAATATGTATACGTTAATTATTCCAGCAGCGGGTCAAGGGAAACGGATGGGTGCTGGCAAAAACAAGTTGTTCTTACTTATAAATGGAGTACCTATCATTGTGCATACATTACGTGCTTTTGAAAAAGATAAAGCATGTAAACGTATTATCATGGCAATTAACGAAGAGGAACGCCCTTATTTTGAGGAGTTAATGCAGAAGTACCCGGTTGAAAAGCAGGTGCAATTTATTCAAGGCGGGGCCGAAAGACAAGATAGTGTGTATAATGCGCTTCAGTATGTGAGTGGTGTTGAATATGTTCTCGTACACGATGGTGCGCGCCCGTTCGTAACGAATAAGATGATGCAAGATGTATTAACTGCAGCAGAGAAATATGGTGCTTCCATTTGTGCGGTGCCAGTGAAGGATACCATTAAGAAAGTAGAACAGGGTGTTGTTGTTGAAACGGTAGAACGTTCTCAGCTTAAAGCGGTTCAAACACCGCAAGGATTTTCTGTTCCTCTTTTATTAGAAGCTCATAGAAGTGCAAAGCAAAGTTGTTTTCTTGGTACAGATGACGCAAGTCTCGTAGAACGTGTAGGGAAGAGAGTAGGCGTAGTAGAGGGGAGTTACTATAATATTAAAGTGACGACTCCAGAGGATTTACTAATTGCTGAAAGTTTCCTTCATGTTCAGAAGAAATAGAAGTGATGGTATTATAGTAAAGAAAAGCTCGGCAGTTGCCGGGCTTTTCTTTATAGAGATAGCAATATAATATAGAATTCATAAAGTAGTTTAGATTGAGGAGGATGTAAAGAATGTTTCGAATTGGACAAGGTTTTGATGTACATGAATTTGCGGAAGGTAGACCGTTAATTATCGGTGGAATTACAATTCCTCATGAAAAAGGATTAATCGGTCACTCGGATGCAGATGTATTGTTACATACGATTGCTGACGCATGTCTAGGAGCAATTGCAGCAGGAGATATTGGAAAACATTTTCCCGATACAGATCCTGCCTTCAAAGATGTTGATTCAGCTGTATTGTTACAAAAGGTTTGGGGATTTGTGCGTGAACAAGGTTATGAGCTAGGGAACCTAGATTGTACAATTATTGCCCAAAAGCCAAAAATGGCACCGCATATTGAAAGCATGCGTAAACGCATTAGTGAACTATTAGAAACGTCTATTGATAATATTAATGTAAAGGCAACAACAACAGAAAAATTAGGATTTACAGGTAGAGAAGAAGGGATTGCTTCTCAAGCGGTTGTTTTATTACAGAAAAAATAGTGGTTTTTAATTCGTAAGATGGATAATCACGTTTTTTTGGTGTACAATTATAGAATGTGTTGACATTAAGATTGGAAGGTGTACCAACTATGGAAAAGCAAGTGAGAGTGCGCTATGCGCCAAGTCCAACAGGACACTTACATATCGGAAATGCGCGTACGGCATTATTTAATTATTTATTTGCTCGTCATCAAGATGGTAAGTTTATTATTCGTATTGAAGATACTGATGTGAAACGTAATGTTGCTGGTGGAGAAGAAAGCCAATTAAAATACTTGAAATGGCTCGGTATGGACTGGGATGAAGGTGTTGATGTTGGTGGTGAATTTGGACCATATCGTCAAACAGAGCGTTTAGATATTTATAAAAAATTATATAAAGATTTATTAGAGCGTGATTTAGCTTACAAATGTTATATGACAGAAGAAGAGCTAGAAGCAGAGCGTGAAGGTCAAATCGCTCGTGGTGAAACACCGCGTTATGCAGGAAACCACCGTGATTTAACTGAGGAGCAAATTAAAGGATTTGAGGCTGAAGGCCGTATTCCAAGTATTCGCTTCCGTGTGCCGGCTGATAGCGACTACACGTTTAAAGATCTCGTAAAAGATGAAGTTGCATTCCATTCAAATGATTTTGGTGATTTCGTTATCGTGAAAAAAGATGGAATTCCAACTTATAACTTTGCGGTAGCGGTAGATGATCACTTAATGGAGATTACACACGTACTTCGTGGTGATGATCATATTTCAAACACGCCAAAACAAATGATGATTTATGAAGCTTTCGGTTGGGATATCCCGAAGTTCGGTCATATGACTTTAATTGTAAACGAAAGCCGTAAAAAGCTAAGTAAGCGTGACGAATCTATTATTCAATTTATTGAGCAATATAAAGAGCTTGGATATCTTCCAGAAGCAATCTTTAACTTTATTGCATTACTAGGTTGGTCACCAGTAGGTGAAGAAGAAGTCTTCTCTCAAGATGAGTTTATCAAAATGTTTGATGCAGCTCGTTTATCAAAATCACCTGCATTATTTGATTCTCAAAAACTAAAATGGATGAACAACCAATATATGAAAAAACAAGATTTAGATACGGTTGTTGAACTAAGCTTACCGCATTTAGTGAAAGCGGGTCGCGTAGGTGAAAACTTAAGCGAACAAGAACAAGCGTGGGTTCGTGATGTAATTGCTTTATATCATGACCAAATGAGCTTTGGAGCTGAAATTGTAGAGCTTTCTGAAATGTTCTTTAAAGATCATGTTGATCATGAAGAAGAGGGACAAGAAGTATTGAAAGGTGAACAAGTACCTGAAGTACTTCGTGCATTTGCCGATCAATTAGAAGCTTTAGAAGCAATGGAGCCAGCGGCAGTTAAGGCGGCTATTAAAGCAGTTCAAAAAGAAACAGGACATAAAGGTAAAAACCTATTTATGCCAATCCGTGTTGCTACTACTGGACAAACACATGGTCCAGAGCTTCCTAACGCTATTGCTCTTCTTGGAAAAGAAAAAGTTTTAAATCGTATTCAAAAAGTAATTGGTTAACATTTTCTAGGTTTAGCAATATAATAAGTATATCTAAAATCTAATAAGGAAAAGCGACGAGAAGGAGAAGTAGAAAATCAGGCTTTTTACAGAGAGAACCACCCTTAGGCTGGAAGTGGTTTATAAGCGGATTTTTGAAATGCCCCTTCGAGTCTTCTGTTGAACAGCGAAGTATTTCGCGGAACGTCTTAGGGCGCAAAGTAAACAGAAGCGGTGTAAACCGTTATCATGGATGAGTTTGAGGCTTCTTTAGCCTAAACAGAGTGGAACCGCGCTTAAAAGGCGTCTCTGTCTATATGACAGAGGCGTCTTTTTTTTATACCATGTAAATGGTGTGAGTATAAGTTTTATCCCCTTGTATAAAGATTTAGGGGGAAGTGGGGAGTTAGTTCACTCGAAAAAAGCAGCCCATAAAGGGGAGGGAACATCGATGTTTAAGAGGCTTCGGGAAGATATTGAAGTCGTTTTTGAACAGGATCCAGCGGCAAGAAGTTATTTCGAAGTCATTTTAACTTACTCTGGATTACATGCAGTTTGGGCCCATCGAATTGCACATGCTTTTTATAAAAGGAATTTTTTCTTTATGGCACGTTGGATTTCGCAAGTTAGTCGTTTTTTTACTGGCATTGAGATTCATCCAGGAGCAACTATTGGTCGTCGTTTTTTCATTGATCATGGAATGGGGGTTGTGATTGGAGAAACGTGTGAAATTGGCGAAAACGTAACAATTTATCAAGGTGTCACATTAGGTGGTACAGGTAAAGAAAAAGGAAAGAGGCACCCTACAATTCAGGATAATGTATTAATTGCAACAGGTGCTAAAGTACTAGGTTCTATTACTATTGGAGAGAATTCTAAAATTGGAGCAGGATCTGTCGTGTTAAAGGAAGTTCCTGCGCATTCTACAGTTGTAGGTATACCTGGCCGAGTCGTTATTCAAAATGGAGTAAAAATTGGTCAAGAATTAAACCATTCTGATCTTCCGGATCCGATTTTTGATAAATTAAAGGTTATGGAAGTAGAACTTGATAAATTGAGAAAGCAACTCGAAGTAAAGGTAGGAAGGAAGGATAAAAATGACTATTCACATTTATAATACGTTAACGCGTCAAAAAGAAGAGTTTATGCCATTAGAAGAAAATAAGGTGAAGATGTATGTGTGCGGACCTACAGTGTATAACTACATTCACATTGGGAATGCAAGACCACCTATGGTGTTTGATACAGTACGCCGTTACTTAGAATATAAAGGATATGATGTGCAGTATGTATCTAACTTTACTGACGTGGATGATAAATTAATTAAGGCGGCAAACGAATTAGGTGAAGATGTGCCAACAATTGCAGATCGTTTTGTTGAAGCTTACTTTGAAGATGTAACGGCACTAGGTTGCAAACATGCAACGGTTCATCCACGTGTAACGGAAAATATGGATATCATTATTGAATTTATTCAAGAACTTGTGAATAAAGGGTATGCATATGAATCAGAAGGTGATGTGTACTTTAAAACGAAAGAATTCGAAGGTTACGGTAAATTATCACATCAACCGATTGCAGACTTACGTCACGGTGCACGTATTGAAGTAGGAGAAAAGAAACAAGACCCTCTTGATTTTGCTTTATGGAAAGCTGCGAAAGAAGGAGAAATCTTCTGGGAAAGCCCTTGGGGGAAAGGACGCCCAGGGTGGCATATTGAATGTTCAGCAATGGCGCGTAAATATTTAGGGGATACAATTGATATTCATGCTGGTGGTCAAGATTTAGCATTTCCTCATCATGAAAATGAAATTGCGCAGTCTGAGGCGTTGACAGGAAAAACATTTGCACGTTATTGGATGCATAACGGATATATTAATATTAATAACGAGAAGATGTCTAAGTCGCTTGGAAACTTCATTTTAGTTCACGATATCATTAAACAATATGATCCACAGTTAATCAGGTTCTTTATGCTATCGGTACATTACCGTCACCCAATTAACTTTAGCGAGGATTTATTGCAAAGTACTAATAATGGACTAGAAAGAATTAAAACAGCTTACGGTAACTTAAAGCATCGTATGGAAAGTAGTACAGATTTAACGGACCATAATGAAAAATGGTTAGCTGAAATGGAAAAGTTCCAGGTTGCATTCGAAGAAGCGATGGATGATGATTTCAATACGGCTAATGCGATTACTGAATTATATAACGTAGCAAATCACGCAAATCAATATTTGTTAGAAGAACATACTTCTAAAGTTGTAATTGAAGCGTATGTAAAACAACTTGAAACATTATTTAGTATTTTAGGATTAGAATTAGCACAAGAAGAGTTGCTTGATGAAGAAATTGAAGCACTAATCCAAAAGCGTATTGAAGCTCGTCAAAATCGTGACTTCGCACTATCTGATCAAATTCGCGATGATTTAAAAGGACGTAATATTATTTTAGAAGATACCGCTCAAGGTACAAGATGGAAAAGAGGATAAGAATGATTGATGCAAAGCAATTGAACAGCTTAGCTTTAGCATATATGGGTGATGCGGTATATGAGCAATATATCCGCTATCACCTCCTTCAAAAGGGGACAGTTCGCCCTAATCAATTACATCGCTTAGGGACGGGCTTTGTTTCGGCAAAAGCACAGGCGAAAGTTGTTTATCATTTATTAGAAACGGCATTTTTGACAGAAGAGGAAGAGGCGGTATTAAGAAGAGGGCGTAATGCGAATTCGGGTACTGTTCCAAAAAATACAGATGTACAAACATATCGACACAGTACAGCCTTTGAAGCGCTAATCGGTTATCATCACTTGTTGAATAATCGTGAAAGATTGGACGAGATTGTATATAAGGCGATTGACGTTTTGGAAGAAAAGGAAGGGAGCACATCATCATGAGTAGTGAATATATTATCGGACGTAACCCTGTAATTGAAGCTTTAAGAGCGGGGAGAGATATTAATAAAATTTTGGTAGCGGAAGGTGCTGCCAAAGGACAAGTGCAAATTGTACTAGCATTAGCAAAAGAGAATAAGGTTATTTTGCAACACGCACCAAAGAAGAAATTAGATCAATTGGTTGAGGGTAATCATCAAGGTGTAATTGCTCAAGTAGCTGCATATCAATATGCTGAGTTAGAGGATTTGTTTAAATTAGCAGAAAAACGCAATGAAGATCCGTTCTTCTTAATTTTAGATGAAATTGAAGACCCACATAACTTAGGCTCTATTATGCGTACTGCGGATGCAACAGGGGCTCATGGGGTTATTATTCCAAAAAGAAGAGCGGTGGGGCTTACAGCGTCAGTTGCGAAAGCGTCGACTGGGGCAATTGAATATATTCCTGTTGCACGTGTAACAAATTTATCGCGTACAATTGATGAATTAAAAGAACGTGGACTTTGGATTGCTGGTACAGATGCCAAAGGGAAAACAGATTACCGTAATTTAGATGGTAATATGCCAATCGGACTAGTAATTGGTAGTGAAGGAAAAGGTATGAGTCGTATTATTGGTGAAAAGTGTGATTTCCTAATTACTTTACCGATGGTCGGTAAAGTTACATCCTTAAATGCTTCAGTAGCCGCAAGTTTGTTAATGTATGAGGTATATCGTAAACGTCACGAAATTGGTAAATAAAAAATGAACGATATTTTAATCGTTGACGGTTACAACATTATCGGGGCTTGGGGAGACTTGAAGAAACTGCGGGATGTAGATTTACAGTCATCAAGAGACGCACTTATTGATAAGATGGCGGATTATCAAGGCTATACAGGCACAAAGGTAATGATTGTCTTTGATGCCTATACAGTCTATGGTATTGAAAAAAAGATGAAACAATCACGGGTGGAAGTAATATTCACGAGAAAAAATCAAACTGCAGATGAAAAGATAGAACAACTTGCGATTGAGCTTAGAAATATAAATACACAAATATACGTTGCAACTTCGGATTATACGGAGCAATGGATTATATTTGCGCAAGGTGCACTTCGAAAATCTGCGCGTGAATTAGAGTTAGAAGTGCAAGCGATGGAACGACAAGTAAGAAGGTGTACAAAAGACACGAAAGAAAAGCAACCCGCCATGCGAAAGATATTTAGTGAAGATATTACAGAAAAATTAGAAAAATTAAGAAGAGGAGAGCGTTGAAGCATTGACGCTCTTTATCTTTTTACTGTATAATATTGCTAAATATATAGCGGTCGGAGGGATCAGGGTGGAAGCAGGCTTCGTAAGTGTAGGCGACGTTACATTTCGTGATTTAGAGGATGAGGCAATCGTTGAGTTAGTTCGAAAAGGTAATACTGACGCTCTAGAATATTTAATTCACAAATATAAGAACTTTGTTCGCGCGAAATCAAGATCTTATTTCTTGGTGGGTGCCGATCGAGAAGATATTGTTCAAGAAGGCATGATTGGATTGTTTAAAGCTATTCGTGATTATAAAGGGGACAAGCTGTCTTCGTTCAAAGCATTTGCTGAACTGTGTATCACTCGACAAATTATTACCGCTATTAAAACAGCAACAAGGCAAAAACATATTCCGTTAAATTCGTATGTGTCTTTAGATAAGCCAATTTACGATGAGGAATCTGATCGAACATTATTAGATGTTATTTCGGAATCGAAAGTAACTGATCCAGAAGAGATGATTATAAGTCAGGAAGAATATACAGACATAGAGTCTAAAATATCTGAATTATTAAGCGATTTAGAAAGAAAAGTGCTCTCTTTATACTTAGATGGTCGTTCCTATCAAGAAATTTCAGAACAGTTAAACAGGCACGTGAAATCTATTGATAACGCATTGCAGCGTGTAAAAAGGAAATTAGAAAGATATATGGAGATGAGAGAGAGCACAACTTTAAATTCATAGCAAGTGCCGCAGGTGTAAAATAATTCACCTGTTTTCTTTTTGTTAAGAGAGTGAAAGTCATGACATTGACATTGTCTTTTGTTGTATGATACATTTTTAGGGACAATGTTACAAGGTTGGTGTAACTAATGAGGAAAAAAGTTGTACTCTCATGTGAAGAGTGTAAAAATCGAAACTACTCTACGATGAAAGATACGAGCTCAGTAGAGCGACTTGAGATAAAGAAGTTTTGTAAAACATGCAATAAGCATACAGTTCACAAAGAAACAAAATAAATAATTGAAATAATAAACTGGAGGTCCCGTAGATGCGTTTAACGAACTTTTTCGGCGATGTAGGTCGCGAAATGAAAAAAGTAAGTTGGCCTAAAAAAGATGAATTACTCCGATCAACAACGACTGTTATCGCGACAGTTGTGTTCTTTGCGATTTTCTTCGCAGTGGTTGATATGGGCATTTCTTCTTTAATTCGGTTAATTCTTGGTTAATTCTTGAATAAGAAGCACTTATCCATGATATAATGTTATTTATAAGAACTGTGTAAAAGCCCGGTGAACGGGTTTTTTCATTTGCGCAAAAAAATGTACGTCAGGGAGGGAAGGACGCTCGTCCTAAATGAATGGAAAAAAGTTGGTATGTTGTCCATACTTATTCTGGATATGAAAATAAAGTAAAAGCAAACCTAGAGAAACGTGTAGAATCAATGGGTATGCAAGATAAAATTTTCCGTGTTGTTGTCCCGGAAGAAGTAGAAGTAGAAATGAAAAATGGTAAAGAAAAAATAACGAAAAGAAAAGTGTTCCCAGGTTACGTATTAGTAGAACTAATCATGACTGATGATTCTTGGTATGTTGTTCGTAATACGCCAGGTGTAACAGGCTTTGTCGGTTCTTCTGGTTCAGGATCTAAACCATCGCCTCTATTAGAAGAGGAAGTTGTTACCATCATGAAGCATATGGGAATGGACAATGAAGTGGTTGATTTCGAATTTGAACTTCATGAAACAGTGCGTGTAAATGAGGGGCCATTCGCGGATTATACAGGTGCGATTGAAGAAATTGATGTGGAAAAGAAAAAAGTTAGCGTGCTTGTAGACATGTTCGGTCGCGAGACTCCGGTTGAACTTGATTTCCATCAAATTGAAAAATTATAAAATGAAACTTGAAATGAATTGTAAAAAGTGATAATATCTTTTAAGTCAGTACGTCTTCGGTAACGGAGACGTTTTTTGAAAAAGATTTTATCATTATGATAAAATATGAAGTGGGAGGGCAAATCACTGCCCAATTGACCACATCACGGACTTAAGGAGGTGTGTCTCGTGGCTAAAAAGGTAATTAAAATGGTAAAACTTCAGATTCCTGCAGGTAAAGCTAATCCAGCTCCGCCGGTTGGTCCAGCATTAGGACAAGCAGGTGTTAACATCATGGGCTTCTGTAAAGAGTTTAACGCTCGTACAGCTGATCAAGCTGGTCTTATCATCCCTGTTGAAATTACGGTATTTGAGGACCGTTCATTCACTTTCATTACTAAAACTCCTCCTGCTGCTGTTCTTCTTAAGAAAGTAGCTGGTATTGAGTCTGGTTCTGGTGAACCAAACCGTAATAAAGTGGCAACTGTTAAGCGTGATAAAGTACGCGAAATCGCTGAAACTAAAATGCCTGACCTAAACGCTGCTAGCGTAGAAGCTGCAATGCGTATGGTTGAAGGTACTGCGCGCAGTATGGGCATCGTTATCGAAGACTAATTCGATTTGTTTTTTGTAAAAAAGGTTGCGGGTCTGGAATTCCAATTCGCAACCTTTATTATCGTAAATGATCATCATTTTTAAATAAATGGATGGGCGCACATCCTCGGGGGTTCCCGGAATGAAGGCGTAAACGTGGGAGGTTATTCCGCTAAAACCACATTCAAGGAGGAAACAAACATGGCTAAAAGAGGTAAAAAGTACGTTGAAGCTGCGAAGCTTGTTGATCGTGCATCTGCTTACTCTGCAACAGAAGCAGTAGAATTAGTAAAGAAAACAAACACAGCTAAATTTGATGCAACTGTAGAAGCTGCATTCCGTTTAGGTGTTGACCCTAAGAAAGCTGACCAACAAATTCGTGGTGCAGTTGTTCTTCCACACGGTACTGGTAAAGTACAACGTGTATTAGTATTCGCTAAAGGCGAAAAAGCAAAAGAAGCTGAAGCTGCTGGCGCTGAATTCGTAGGCGATGCTGATTACATCGGTAAAATCCAAAAAGGTTGGTTTGATTTCGATGTAGTAGTAGCAACTCCTGACATGATGGGTGAAGTTGGTAAACTTGGTCGTGTATTAGGACCTAAAGGTTTAATGCCAAACCCTAAAACTGGAACAGTTACTTTCGATGTAACTAAAGCTGTTAACGAAATCAAAGCTGGTAAAGTTGAATACCGCGTTGATAAAGCTGGTAACATCCACGTTCCAATCGGTAAAGTATCTTTCGAAGATGCTAAATTAGTAGAAAACTTCAAAACAATTGCTGACACGCTACAAAAAGCTAAGCCAGCTGCTGCAAAAGGTACTTACATGAAGAACGCAACTGTTGCTTCTACAATGGGACCTGGCGTACGCGTAGACGTTTCTACACTTGCGTAAAAATTGGAAGTTGACTTCATAAAGAAGTTTTAATATAATCATTTATGTTGTGAATTTTAATAGTGTACCGTAGACAGTAGGAGTCGATTCGACTTAATTTCCTACCTAGGTGTTAATATACGAAGCGGAATCTTTTTTCTGTGACTATATGCCTCCATGTCTACAAGTTGGGCATGGAGGTTTTTAGTGCACTTTCGGTACATCTTCTATATAATCTACAGGAGGTGTAATAACATGAGCAAAGTAATCGAAACTAAACAACAAGTTGTAACTGAAATCGCTGAAAAACTTCGCGCGAGTAAATCTACAATTGTTGTTGACTACCGTGGTTTAACAGTTTCTGAAGCAACAGAATTACGTAAAAACTTACGTGAAGCTGGCGTTGAGTTCAAAGTTTACAAAAACTCTTTAACTCGTCGTGCTGCAGAGTCTGCTGAAATGGCTGAGTTAAACGAATTCTTAACAGGACCAAACGCAATCGCGTTCAGTAACGAGGATGTAGTTGCTCCTGCGAAAGTATTAAACGACTTCGCTAAAAATCATGAAGCTTTAGAAATTAAAGCGGGCGTAATCGAAGGTAAACTTGTAACACTTGATGAGGTTAAAGCTATCGCTACTCTTCCATCACGTGAAGGCTTACTTTCTATGCTTCTTAGCGTTCTTCAAGCTCCAATCCGTAACCTTGCACTTGCTACTAAAGCAGTTGCAGATCAAAAGGAAGAGCAAGGCGCTTAATTTTTTAAAAGATAATTACTTGTTATCTATAAAACAATACAAACCTATTTAAGGGAGGATATTTACAATGACTAAAGAACAAATCATTGAAGCAGTTAAATCTATGACTGTATTAGAACTTAACGACTTAGTAAAAGCTATCGAGGAAGAATTCGGCGTAACTGCTGCTGCTCCTGTAGCTGTAGCTGGTGGCGCTGGTGAAGCTGCTGCTGAGCAAACTGAATTTGACGTAGTACTTGCAAGTGCTGGCGCTCAAAAAATCAAAGTTATCAAAGCTGTACGTGAAATCACTGGTCTTGGCTTAAAAGAAGCTAAAGAATTAGTTGACAACACTCCAAAAGCAATCAAAGAAGGCGTTACTAAAGAGGAAGCTGAAGAAATGAAAGCTAAACTTGAAGAAGTTGGCGCTGCTGTAGAAGTTAAGTAATTAACTTTTGGTGCTTTAAAAAAAGCTCGCTCTTATGCGAGCTTTTTTTTTAACTGTAAAGAAAAGAGGTGGCCATATGGCAGACCATTATTTTTCTAACGACCCTTCTAGTAAAAGTGATCGTAAACGATGGGAAGTTACACTTCGTGAATCTCGATTTACTTTTTTATCTGACCATGGGGTGTTCTCGAAAAACGAAGTGGACTTTGGTTCTCGTCTTTTAATTGAAGCGTTTCAAATGCCAGATGTTAAAGGTAATGTGTTAGACGTAGGATGTGGGTACGGTCCAATCGGTTTGTCGTTAGCGAAAGAGTTTCAAAATCGTGAAATTCACATGGTGGATGTGAATGAAAGGGCCTTGGGACTTGCAAAAGAAAATGCCGCTAATAACAGAATTGAAAATATACGTATTTTGCAAAGTAGTGTCTATGAAAATGTAGATGGCAAGTATGCTGTTATTCTATCTAATCCTCCAATTCGTGCTGGTAAAGATATCGTGCATGAGATTTTAGAAAAGGCTGTGGAGTATTTAGTTTCAGGTGGAGAATTGTGGATTGTTATTCAAAAGAAACAAGGTGCGCCATCTGCGATGAAAAAACTAGAAGAAGTATTTTCTGAAGTTGAAGTTGTAGAAAAGAAAAAAGGATATTATATCATAAAATCAAAAAAGCGTTGACGGTTATTTTTGGCTATGTTAACATTATACAATGCCAATATATGATTTTCTGCGTTGAGAAAGATGTATATTTTTGCTTCTCTTGGAAAAGATAGTAAAATCAGCGGATTATGAAACAGAATGATGGTTTTCTTATAGAAGCCATTTTTCTTTTTTGAGCAGGTAGAAAGACTCAACGTATCTATCTTTAAGAGAAAAAAACTACGCTAATAGCAGTAGTTGTATTTATTTGTGATTTTGCACAAATTTTTTTGTGCATTTATAATACTCATGATTTGAGGGGTGAAGCAGTTGACAGGTCAACTAGTTCAATACGGACGCCACCGCCAACGAAGAAGTTATGCCCGTATTAGTGAAGTATTAGAGTTACCAAATCTTATCGAAATTCAAACCTCTTCTTATCAGTGGTTTCTTGATGAGGGTTTGCGAGAAATGTTCCAAGACATTTCTCCGATCGAAGACTTTACGGGAAATCTATCGCTTGAATTTATCGACTACAGCTTGGGTGAACCTAAATACTCTGTAGAAGAATGCAAAGAGCGTGATGTGACGTATGCAGCACCACTTCGTGTAAAAGTGCGTCTAATCAACAAGGAAACTGGTGAAGTAAAAGAACAAGATGTGTTCATGGGAGATTTCCCACTCATGACAGAGACTGGAACATTCGTAATTAACGGTGCAGAACGTGTTATCGTTTCCCAGTTAGTTCGCTCTCCAAGCGTATACTATAGTGGCAAAGTGGATAAAAACGGAAAACGTGGTTTTACTGCTACTGTAATTCCAAACCGCGGAGCTTGGTTAGAGTATGAAACAGATGCTAAGGATGTTGTATATGTGCGTATTGACCGTACGCGTAAACTTCCTGTAACTGTTTTGTTACGCGCATTAGGGTTTGGCTCTGATCAAGAAATCACCGAGCTTTTAGGTGATAACGAATACTTAAGCAATACGTTAGAAAAAGACAACACAGATAGCACAGAGAAAGCATTGCTTGAAATTTATGAGCGTCTACGCCCTGGTGAACCACCAACAGTAGAAAATGCAAAGAGCTTACTTGTGTCTCGTTTCTTTGATCCGAAGCGCTACGATTTAGCAAATGTAGGTCGCTATAAGATCAACAAAAAGCTACACATTAAAAACAGATTGTTTAACCAACGTTTAGCTGAAACACTGGTGGATCCAGAAACTGGTGAAATTTTAGCGGCAGAAGGAACAGTCTTAGATCGTCGTACACTGGATCGCATTCTACCTTACTTAGAGAAAAACATTGGATTCAAAACAGCGAAACCAATGGGTGGAGTGGTAGCAGGCGATGTTGAGCTGCAATCTATTAAGATTTATGCTCCAGAATCAGAAGGCGAACGATCTATAAACGTAATTGGGAATGCAAATATTACTCGTGATATAAAACACATCACACCAGGTGATATTCTTGCTTCTATTAGCTACTTCTTTAACTTGCTATATAAAGTAGGGGATACAGATGATATTGACCACTTAGGAAATCGTCGTCTGCGTTCTGTAGGAGAGTTACTACAAAACCAATTCCGTATCGGTCTTTCTCGTATGGAACGTGTTGTTCGTGAGAGAATGTCGATTCAAGATACAAATGCAATTACACCACAAGCGTTAATTAACATTCGCCCGGTTATTGCATCTATTAAAGAGTTCTTCGGAAGTTCTCAGTTATCTCAGTTCATGGATCAAACAAACCCATTAGCAGAGTTAACTCACAAACGAAGACTATCTGCATTAGGACCCGGTGGTTTAACGCGTGAGCGCGCAGGCTTTGAAGTACGTGACGTTCACTACTCTCACTATGGTCGTATGTGTCCAATTGAAACGCCAGAGGGACCAAACATCGGTTTGATTAACTCATTATCTTCGTTTGCGAAAGTAAATGAGTTTGGTTTCATTGAAACGCCATACCGTCGTGTTGACCCAGAAACTGGTCTTGTAACAGGGCAGGTTGATTATTTAACAGCAGATGAAGAAGATAACTATGTTGTAGCCCAAGCGAATATGAAATTATCTGAAGTAGGGGAATTCCTTGATGAAGATATCGTAGCTCGTTTCCGTGGTGAAAACATTGTCACAAATAAAGAACGCATCGACTACATGGATGTATCTCCAAAACAAGTAGTGTCGGCAGCGACAGCTTGTATTCCGTTCTTAGAAAACGATGACTCTAACCGCGCACTTATGGGAGCGAACATGCAACGTCAGGCGGTTCCGTTAATAAATCCGGAATCTCCGATTGTAGGTACAGGTATGGAGTACGTATCAGCAAAAGACTCAGGTGCTGCAGTAATCTGTAAACAGCCTGGTGTTGTTGAGCGCGTAGAAGCACGTGAAGTTTGGGTACGTCGCTATGTAGACGTTGACGGTCAAACAGTAAAAGGCGACTTAGATCGCTACAAAATGCAAAAATTCATTCGTTCTAACCAAGGAACTTGCTACAACCAACGTCCAATCGTAAGTGTTGGAGACCAAGTTGTAAAAGGTGAAATCCTTGCGGATGGTCCTTCTATGGAACTAGGTGAACTGGCGCTTGGACGTAACGTGCTTGTTGGCTTTATGACATGGGACGGTTATAACTATGAGGATGCGATCATCATGAGTGAGCGCCTTGTAAAAGATGATGTGTACACTTCTATCCATATTGAAGAATATGAATCAGAAGCTCGTGATACGAAGCTTGGACCAGAAGAAATTACACGTGATATCCCGAATGTTGGAGAAGATGCACTTCGTAATCTTGACGAGCGCGGTATTATTCGCGTCGGTGCTGAAGTAAAAGATGGAGATCTACTTGTTGGTAAAGTAACGCCAAAAGGTGTAACAGAATTAACGGCAGAAGAACGTCTATTACATGCAATCTTCGGTGAAAAAGCACGTGAAGTACGTGATACATCACTACGTGTACCACACGGTGGTGGCGGTATTATCTTAGACGTAAAAGTGTTTAACCGTGAAGATGGCGATGAATTGCCACCAGGCGTGAATCAACTTGTACGTGCATATATCGTTCAAAAGCGTAAAATTTCTGAAGGTGACAAAATGGCCGGTCGTCATGGTAACAAAGGTGTTATCTCCCGTATTTTACCGGAAGAAGATATGCCGTACTTACCAGATGGTACGCCAATCGATATCATGTTAAACCCATTAGGGGTACCATCTCGTATGAATATCGGTCAGGTATTAGAGCTTCATCTTGGTATGGCAGCAAGATACCTTGGTATTCACATTGCAACACCGGTATTCGATGGTGCTCGTGAGGAAGATGTATGGGGCACAATTGAAGAAGCTGGTATGGCAAATGACGCGAAAACAATCCTGTATGACGGACGTACTGGTGAGCCATTCGATAACCGTGTATCTGTTGGTGTCATGTATATGATCAAACTTGCGCACATGGTTGACGATAAACTTCATGCTCGTTCTACTGGACCATACTCACTTGTAACGCAGCAACCTCTTGGAGGTAAAGCTCAGTTCGGTGGACAGCGTTTCGGTGAGATGGAGGTTTGGGCACTTGAAGCTTATGGTGCTGCTTATACTCTTCAAGAAATCTTAACAGTGAAGTCTGATGATGTTATTGGACGTGTTAAGACGTATGAAGCAATTGTTAAAGGTGAAAATGTTCCAGAACCAGGCGTTCCTGAATCATTCAAAGTATTGATTAAAGAACTGCAAAGTTTAGGTATGGACGTTAAAATGATGTCTATCAACGATACAGAAATTGAAATGCGTGATACGGAAGATGACGATGATCATCAATCAGCAGATAAATTGAATGTTGAAGTTGAGACAACTAAGGAATAATTGGGATAACCTGTAGACTAAAAGGGAGGTAGGCCCCTTGATAGATGTAAATAACTTTGAATATATGAAGATTGGACTTGCTTCACCTGACAAGATTCGTTCTTGGTCATACGGTGAAGTTAAGAAACCAGAAACAATTAACTATCGTACGTTAAAGCCTGAAAAAGATGGCTTGTTCTGTGAGCGTATTTTCGGACCACAAAAGGACTGGGAATGTCATTGCGGGAAATATAAACGTGTACGTTATAAAGGTGTAGTTTGTGATCGATGTGGCGTTGAAGTAACGCGTGCAAAAGTTCGTCGTGAACGTATGGGTCATATCGAATTAGCTGCTCCTGTATCTCATATTTGGTATTTCAAAGGTATCCCGAGCCGCATGGGACTTGTCTTAGACATGTCCCCTCGCGCGCTTGAAGAAGTAATTTATTTCGCTTCTTATGTTGTAACAGAAAGTGGAGATACACCACTTGATAAGAAGCAATTACTTTCTGAAAAAGAATACCGTGCATATCGTGATCGATATGGCAGTACATTCCATGCTGCTATGGGTGCAGAAGCGATTAAAAAATTACTGCAAGACATCGATTTAGATAAAGAAGTAGACTTCTTAAAAGAAGAATTAAAAACAGCACAAGGACAACGCCGTACTCGTGCTATTAAACGTCTAGAGGTATTAGAAGCATTCCGTAACTCTGGAAATCACCCATCTTGGATGATCTTAGAGGTTCTTCCAGTTATCCCACCAGAACTACGCCCAATGGTACAGTTAGATGGTGGACGTTTTGCTACTTCTGACTTAAACGACTTATATCGTCGTGTAATTAACCGTAACAACCGTTTAAAACGTCTATTGGACTTAGGTGCACCAAGCATCATCGTTCAAAACGAAAAACGTATGTTACAAGAAGCTGTAGACGCATTAATCGATAATGGTCGCCGTGGCCGTCCAGTTACTGGACCAGGTAACCGTCCATTAAAATCACTATCTCACATGCTTAAAGGTAAACAAGGACGTTTCCGTCAAAACTTATTAGGTAAACGTGTTGACTACTCTGGCCGTTCTGTAATCGTCGTAGGACCGAACTTAAAGATGTACCAATGTGGATTGCCGAAAGAAATGGCACTTGAATTGTTTAAACCTTTCGTTATGAAAGAGTTAGTTGGAAAAGGATTAGCACACAACATTAAGAGTGCTAAACGTAAAATCGAGCGTGTACACCCTGAAGTTTGGGACGTTTTAGAATCTGTGATCAAAGAGCATCCAGTACTTCTAAACCGCGCACCAACACTTCACCGTCTTGGTATCCAGGCGTTTGAACCTACACTAGTAGAAGGTCGTGCAATCCGTCTTCACCCACTTGTATGTACTGCATACAACGCGGACTTTGACGGTGACCAAATGGCGGTTCACGTTCCGTTATCATCAGAGGCACAAGCAGAAGCTCGTATTCTTATGTTAGCGGCACAAAACATCTTGAATCCAAAAGACGGAAAACCAGTTGTTACTCCATCTCAGGATATGGTATTAGGTAACTATTACTTAACACTTGAGCGTGAGGGTGCAATCGGTGAAGGTATGGTCTTCAAAGATGCAAACGAAGCAATACTTGCATACCAAAATGGATATGTACATCTGCACACACGTGTTGCAGTTGCTGCGAGTTCGGTAAATAATGTAACATTTACTGAAGAGCAAAAGAGTAAGCTTCTATTAACAACAGTTGGTAAATTAATATTTAACGAAATCTTACCAGAGTCGTTCCCTTATATTAATGAACCAACAAACTCAAACCTTGAAAAAGAAACACCAGCGGAATATTTCGTTGAAAAAGGTGCGAACATTAAAGAAATTATTGCTAGTCGCGAAGAAGTGGCGCCATTTAGCAAGAAAATCCTTGGTAATATTATTGCGGAAGTATTCAAGCGTTTCCAAATTACGGAAACATCTCGCATGCTTGACCGTATGAAAAACTTAGGATTTAAATACTCTACAAAAGCTGGTATTACAGTTGGGGTATCAGACATTCTTGTATTAGGCGAAAAAAATGAAATTCTCCATGAAGCACAAGCAAAAGTAGATAATGTAATTAAACAATTCCGTCGCGGTTTAATCACGGAAGAAGAACGTTACGATCGCGTTATCTCTATTTGGAGTAATGCAAAAGATGTTATCCAAGGAAAACTGATGAAATCCTTGAATAAACGCAATCCAATCTTCATGATGAGTGATTCCGGTGCCCGTGGTAACGCATCGAACTTTACTCAGCTTGCTGGTATGCGTGGTCTGATGGCCAATCCATCTGGTCGTATCATTGAGCTTCCGATCAAATCAAGTTTCCGTGAAGGTTTAACAGTACTTGAGTACTTCATCTCTACGCATGGTGCGCGTAAAGGTCTTGCCGATACAGCACTTAAAACTGCCGATTCTGGTTACTTAACACGTCGTCTTGTAGACGTTGCACAAGATGTAATTGTTCGTCAAGATGATTGTGGAACAGATCGTGGTTTACTAATTGGTGCGATTAAAGAGGGTAATGAAGTTATTGAGTCACTATATGATCGTCTTGTTGGACGTTTTGCGAGAAAAACTGTAAAACATCCTGAAACAGGTGAAGTATTAATTGCTGAAAATCAATTAATTACTGAAGACATTGCTCATATCGTTGAAAAGTCGGGTGTTGAAACTGTAAACATTCGTTCAGCGTTTACGTGTAATACTCGCCATGGTGTATGTAAGAAGTGTTACGGTCGTAACTTAGCAACTGGTACAGACGTAGAAGTAGGAGAAGCGGTAGGTATTATCGCAGCTCAATCTATCGGTGAGCCAGGTACACAGTTAACGATGCGTACGTTCCATACAGGTGGGGTTGCCGGAGATGACATCACACAAGGTTTACCTCGTATCCAAGAGATCTTCGAAGCTCGTAATCCGAAGGGTCAGGCAGTTATCAGTGAAATTGACGGTGTTATCGCAGCGATCAACGATGTTAAAGATCGCCAAGAAGTAGTTGTACAGGGTGAAGTTGAAGCTCGTACGTATGCTATTCCTTACGGTGCTCGTCTGAAAGTAACTCTAGGACAGCCAATTAGCCACGGTAAAGAGTTAACAGAAGGTTCTATTGATCCGAAGGAATTACTAAAAGTAACGGACATTACAGCAGTTCAAGAATACTTATTACGTGAAGTTCAAAAAGTATACCGTATGCAAGGGGTAGAAATTGGTGACAAACACGTAGAAGTAATGGTACGTCAAATGCTACGTAAAGTTCGTGTGAGTGATGCGGGTGAAACAGATGTATTACCAGGAACATTACTAGATATCCATCAGTTTACTGATGCGAATGCGAAGGTGTTACTGAAAGGTAAACAACCAGCAACGGCTAGACCGGTTCTACTTGGTATTACAAAAGCTTCACTTGAGACAGATTCGTTCTTATCTGCGGCGTCATTCCAAGAAACAACTCGTGTTCTAACAGATGCAGCAATTAAGGGTAAACGCGATGAGCTTCTAGGATTGAAAGAGAATGTTATTATCGGTAAGCTTGTTCCTGCTGGAACAGGTATGAATCGTTATCGCAAAGTGGATCTTGTAAAAACAACACAAGATAACATGAATGTAGAAAACGATGAAGTTTATGTGGAACAGTAAAATTTTCCGTCGTAAATTTTGTATAAAAACAGCTAATCCTAGTTGACATTGTATGAGACAAAATGTTACTATAATCAAGGTTGCTCCTGAATGATGCTTTGGAGGATATTTATATGTCTTATCAAAAAGTGTCAAACGCTGAAAATGTAGTCGTTGGTCATAAACGAACATTGGAAGCAATCAAAAATGGTATAGTTAAAGAAGTTGTTATTGCCGAAGATGCTGATGTGCGGTTAACCCATGTTATCATTCATACTGCCTTACAACATAACATACCCATAACCAAAGTTGAATCAGTTCGTAAGCTTGGAAAAGTTTCGGGGATTCAAGTGGGAGCTTCAGCAATAGGAATAATAAGTTAAAACTGTTTTTGTGAGGAGAGAGCATTTGCTCTTCCTTGCAAAAACTTTGTTTTCAACTAATAATGAACCACCTGGATATGTGGTCATACAAACATGCGAAGGGAGGATAATCAAATGCCTACTATTAACCAATTAGTGAGAAATGGTCGTACTGATAAAGTATGGAAGTCTAAATCACCTGCGTTAAACAAAGGTTTTAATTCTTTAAAGAAAAAATCAACTGATATCTCTGCACCTCAAAAACGTGGTGTGTGTACTCGTGTTGGTACAATGACTCCGAAGAAACCTAACTCAGCGTTACGTAAATACGCTCGTGTACGTTTAACAAATGGTATTGAAGTTACAGCTTACATCCCAGGTATCGGTCATAACCTACAAGAGCATAGCGTAGTATTAATTCGCGGTGGTCGAGTAAAGGATTTACCAGGGGTACGTTACCACATCGTTCGTGGTGCGCTTGATACAGCTGGTGTTGACAAACGTATGCAAGGACGTTCTAAATATGGTACTAAGCGACCAAAACCTGCTAAAAAATAATAAATTTATAATGAAAGGAGGAACTCAATATGCCTCGTAAAGGACCTGTTGCGAAACGTGACGTGTTACCAGATCCAATGTACAATTCTAAGCTTGTAACACGCCTAATCAACAAAATGATGGTTGACGGTAAAAAAGGTAAATCTCAAACAATTCTTTATAACGCTTTCGAGATCGTTCGTGAACGTTCAGATAAAGAACCAATGGAAGTATTCGAGCAAGCTCTTAAGAACATCATGCCTGTTCTTGAAGTACGCGCTCGTCGTGTTGGTGGTGCTAACTACCAAGTTCCAGTTGAGGTTCGTCCAGAACGCCGTACAACTTTAGGTCTTCGCTGGTTAGTAAACTATTCTCGTCTTCGTGGTGAAAAAACTATGGAAGAGCGTCTAGCTTACGAAATCTTAGATGCATCTAACAACGCTGGTGCAGCTGTTAAGAAACGTGAAGATACTCATAAAATGGCAGAAGCTAACAAAGCATTTGCTCATTACCGTTGGTAGGATTCAACGTAAAATAAATGTAAGCATAAACCGCTTTATTTGTCGCTTATGGAAGTGTGGAGAGGGAGAATGCCTCTCCCTTTCGTTGGGCGCTCGTTTTACATAATGAGGGTACTGGACACTGGCATATGTAACAATATAAAGTGGCTTTTTTGCTACTTAAAATAAAATAATCCAATCCATATATGGAAGGAGCAAGACACCAAATGACTAGAGAGTTCTCTTTAGAAAACACTCGTAATATTGGTATCATGGCTCACATCGATGCTGGTAAAACAACAGCAACTGAGCGTATTCTGTATTACACAGGACGTATTCATAAAATCGGTGAAACTCATGAAGGTGCATCTCAGATGGACTGGATGGAGCAAGAGCAAGAACGTGGTATCACAATTACTTCTGCTGCAACTACAGCACAATGGAAAGGTCACCGTGTAAATATCATTGACACTCCAGGACACGTAGATTTCACAGTAGAAGTAGAACGTTCTTTACGCGTACTTGATGGCGCAGTAGCAGTACTTGATGCACAATCTGGTGTAGAACCACAAACAGAAACTGTTTGGCGTCAGGCTACTACTTATGGTGTACCTCGTATCGTATTCGTTAACAAAATGGATAAGATTGGTGCAGATTTCTTATACTCTGTAGGAACAATCCACGATCGTTTACAAGCAAACGCACATCCAATTCAGTTACCAATCGGTGCTGAAGACGAGTTCAATGGTATTATTGACCTTGTTGAAGAGTGTGCTTACATGTACAGTAACGATTTAGGAACAGACATCGAGCGTGTTGAAATTCCTGAAGAGCACAAAGAATTAGCTGAAGAGTACCGTGGAAAACTTATTGAAGCGGTAGCTGAGCTTGATGAAGAAATGATGATGAAGTACCTAGAAGGTGAAGAAATCACTGTAGAAGAGCTTAAAGCTGGTATCCGTAAGGCTACAACTTCTGTTGAATTCTTCCCAGTAATCTGTGGTTCTGCATTCAAAAATAAAGGTGTTCAAATTCTGTTAGACGCAGTTATTGACTACCTACCATCTCCATTAGATGTACCCGCTATTAAAGGTACTCTTCCGGATACGGAGGAAGCTATCGAGCGTAAGTCTAGCGATGAAGAACCATTCGCAGCTCTAGCATTCAAAATCATGACTGACCCTTATGTTGGTAAGTTAACGTTCTTCCGTGTATATTCTGGTGTGTTAAACTCTGGATCATACGTGAAAAACTCAACTAAAGGTAAGCGTGAGCGTGTAGGTCGTATCCTACAAATGCACGCTAACAGCCGTGAAGAGATTTCAACAGTTTACGCTGGTGATATCGCTGCTGCTGTAGGTTTAAAAGATACTACTACTGGTGATACTCTTTGTGATGAGAAGAGTCTTGTTATCCTTGAGTCTATGGAATTCCCAGAACCAGTTATCTCTGTAGCTATCGAACCAAAATCTAAAGCTGACCAAGATAAAATGGGTACAGCATTATCTAAGCTTTCTGAAGAAGATCCAACATTCCGTGCTCACACTGACCAAGAAACTGGCCAAACAATCATCGCTGGTATGGGTGAACTTCACCTTGATATCATCGTTGACCGTATGCGCCGTGAATTCAAAGTGGAAGCAAACGTTGGTGCTCCTCAGGTAGCATACCGTGAGACTTTCCGCGCTGCTGCGAAAGTTGAAGGTAAGTTCGCTCGTCAATCTGGTGGTCGTGGACAATTCGGTCACGTTTGGATTGAGTTTGAACCTAATGAAGAAGGTAAAGGATTCGAATTCCAAAACAAGGTTGTCGGTGGTGTAGTTCCACGTGAATACATCCCAGCTGTTGGAGCGGGTCTTGAAGACGCACTTAAAAATGGTGTACTAGCTGGTTATCCACTAGTTGATATTAAAGCTGCGTTAGTTGACGGATCTTACCATGATGTCGATTCATCTGAGATGGCGTTCAAAATCGCTGCATCTATGGCGCTTAAAGCTGCGGTTTCTAAATGTAGCCCAGTAATTCTTGAGCCAATGATGAAAGTTGAAGTTGTAATTCCTGAAGAGTACATGGGTGACATTATGGGCGACGTAACATCTCGTCGTGGACGTGTAGAAGGTATGGAAGCTCGCGGTAACGCACAAGTTGTTCGCGCTATGGTTCCACTTTCTGAAATGTTCGGTTATGCAACAGCATTACGTTCTAACACTCAAGGACGCGGAACATTCTCAATGACATTTGATCATTATGAAGAAGTACCGAAGTCTGTTTCTGAAGAAATTATTAAAAAAAATAAAGGTGAATAATTGATTTTTATCGATTGTTCAAGTATAACTACTTATGTAAGCTTAGAAAGTGAGACGCAAGTTTCACTTTCTAGTCTAAATATAAAATAACCCATATAAACTAAGGAGGAATTTAGAATGGCTAAAGCTAAATTCGAACGTTCTAAACCCCATGTTAACATCGGTACAATCGGCCACGTTGACCATGGTAAAACTACATTAACTGCTGCGATCACTACAGTTCTTGCAAAAGCTGGTGGTGCTGAAGCACGCGGATACGATCAAATCGACGCTGCTCCAGAAGAAAGAGAGCGCGGAATCACAATCTCAACTGCACACGTTGAGTACGAAACTGAAACTCGTCACTATGCACACGTTGACTGCCCAGGTCATGCTGACTATGTTAAAAACATGATCACTGGTGCTGCTCAAATGGACGGCGGTATCTTAGTAGTATCTGCTGCTGATGGTCCAATGCCTCAAACACGTGAGCACATCCTTCTTTCTCGTCAAGTAGGTGTTCCTTACATCGTTGTATTCTTAAACAAATGCGACATGGTAGATGACGAAGAATTATTAGAATTAGTAGAAATGGAAGTTCGCGACCTATTATCTGAATACGGATTCCCAGGCGACGATATTCCTGTAATTAAAGGTTCTGCTCTTAAAGCTCTTCAAGGAGAAGCTGAGTGGGAAGAAAAAATCATCGAATTAATGACTGAAGTTGATGCTTACATCCCAACTCCAGAACGTGAAACTGACAAACCATTCTTAATGCCTATCGAGGATGTATTCTCTATCACAGGTCGTGGTACAGTTGCAACTGGTCGTGTTGAGCGTGGAATCGTTAAAGTTGGTGACGTAGTAGAAATCATCGGTCTTGCTGAAGAGAATGCTACTACAACTGTAACTGGTGTAGAAATGTTCCGTAAGCTTCTTGACCAAGCTCAAGCTGGAGACAACATCGGTGCTCTACTTCGTGGGGTTGCTCGTGAAGACATCCAACGTGGACAAGTTCTTGCTAAAACTGGCTCTGTAAAAGCACACGCTAAATTCAAAGCTGAGGTTTTCGTATTATCTAAAGAAGAAGGTGGACGTCATACTCCATTCTTCGCTAACTACCGTCCGCAGTTCTACTTCCGTACAACTGACGTAACTGGAATCATCCAATTACCAGAAGGTACTGAAATGGTAATGCCTGGTGACAACATCGAAATGACTATCGAACTTATCGCTCCAATCGCTATCGAAGAGGGAACTAAATTCTCTATTCGTGAAGGTGGACGTACAGTAGGTTACGGTGTAGTTGCTACAATCGTTGCTGAGTAGTCTTTAATTAGATTATTAAAAACTCAAGGGATTCTCCCTTGAGTTTTTTTATTGCTTATTACTATAGAAGAAAGAGGTGTATTTTCTATTTTTGGATGAGTTTCTTCTATAGTATATAAAACGAAAATAACACCCAAAAACTGTAAGTTGAATAAGAGTAGATGAAAACTTGATATTCTTTAAAGTGCCATGTATAATAGCAAAAGTAGAGAAAAGCAGATGCGAACAAAAAGATGCTTGCATCTAGACGAATAACATTGTATAATAGACAATGTTGGTCTTTGACTGCGATGAAGTGGAAGGTTGCTGACACACCCGGCCGCTTTGCCATGGCATGGTGTGGGGAAATTTCCATGGAGAAGGTCTATTTTAGAAATAGGCGAACGAAGGAGGGAAAATAATGGCAAAAGAAAAAATTCGTATCCGTTTAAAAGCTTATGATCACCGTATTCTTGATCAATCAGCTGAGAAAATTGTAGAAACAGCTAAGCGTTCTGGGGCAACAGTTTCTGGTCCGATCCCATTACCAACTGAGAAGACTATTTACACAATTCTTCGTGCTGTTCATAAGTACAAAGATTCTCGTGAACAATTCGAAATGCGCACACACAAACGTCTAATCGACATCGTGAGTCCTACTCCGCAAACAGTAGATTCATTAATGCGTTTAGATTTACCATCTGGTGTAGATATCGAAATCAAACTATAATTCATATAACTTAAAAATGTAGGAGGTGTAACTCATGACCAAAGGAATCTTAGGAAGAAAGATCGGTATGACTCAAGTATTTGCTGAGAACGGTGAGTTAATCCCAGTAACGGTAATCGCTGCTAATCCAAACGTTGTTCTTCAAAAGAAAACAACTGAAACTGATGGCTACAACGCAATTCAGTTAGGATTTGAAGATAAACGTGAAAAGTTAACTAACAAACCTGAACAAGGCCACACTGCTAAAGCATCTACAACTCCTAAGCGCTTCATTCGCGAAATCCGCGATGCAGACGTGGACGGATTAGAGGTTGGTCAAGAGGTAAAAGTTGAAGTTTTCGCTGCAGGTGAAATCGTTGACGTAACAGGAATTTCTAAAGGTAAAGGTTTCCAAGGTGTTATTAAACGCCACGGACAATCTCGCGGACCTATGTCTCATGGTTCTCGCTATCACCGTCGTCCAGGTTCAATGGGGCCAGTTGCTCCGAACCGTGTATTCAAAGGCAAAAAACTTGCTGGACGTATGGGTGGAGACCAAGTTACTATCCAAAACTTAGAAATCGTTCAAGTTGACACTGAGCGCAACTTATTACTAGTAAAAGGTAACGTTCCAGGTGCTAAGAAATCTCTTGTAGTTGTTCAAGGCGCTGTGAAGGTTAGCAAATAATTCACAATAGGAAGGAGGAATTCCAATGCCAAAAGTTACTGTATATAACCAAACTGGTTCACAGGTTGGTGAAATCGAATTAGCTGAAGCTATTTTCGGTATCGAACCAAATGAAGCTGTACTATTTGAAGCTGTAATGATGCAACGTGCATCTTTACGTCAAGGTACACACAAAGTAAAAACTCGCTCTGAAGTTCGCGGTGGTGGTCGTAAACCATGGCGTCAAAAAGGAACTGGACGTGCTCGTCAAGGTTCTATCCGCTCTCCTCAATGGCGTGGTGGTGGTACGGTATTCGGACCTACACCAAGAAGCTATGCGTACAAACTTCCTAAGAAAGTTCGTCGTTTAGCAATCAAATCTGCATTAGCTACTAAAGTAGTTGAGAACAACATTGTAGTTCTTGAGGACCTAGTGTTAAATGCACCAAAAACAAAAGACATGGTAGCAGTACTTAAAGGATTAACTGTTGAGAAGAAAGCTCTTATCGTAACTGCTGATGCAAACGAATCTGTAGAGTTATCTGCTCGCAATATCCCTGGAGTAACAGTAATCACTGCTGATGGCGTAAACGTGCTAGATGTGCTTCATCATGATAAGCTAATCATGACAAAAGCGGCAGTGGAAAAAGTAGAGGAGGTGCTTGCATAATGAGAGATCCTCGTGATATCATTAAGCGCCCAGTTATCACTGAACGTTCTATGGAAATGATGGCTGAAAAAAAATACACGTTCGACGTGGACGTTAAATCTAATAAAACAGAGGTTAAAGACGCTATAGAAGCGATCTTTGGTGTTAATGTAGACAAAGTAAATATCATGAACTACAAGCCGAAAGCAAAACGTGTTGGTCGTCACGCTGGTTTTACTAGCCGTCGTCGTAAAGCAATCGTTAAGCTAACTGCTGACAGCAAAGAAATCGAAATCTTCCAAGGCGTTTAATTCTTACTAAAGAAGGAGGGAAATTGAGATGGGAATTAAAAAGTATAATCCAACTACTAACGGTCGTCGTAACATGACTACGAATGATTTCGCTGAAATCACGACCGACAGACCGGAAAAGTCTTTACTTGCTCCTTTAAGCAAAAAGGCTGGTCGTAATAACCAAGGTAAAATTACTGTACGTCATCAAGGTGGCGGACATAAGCGTCAATACCGTATCATCGACTTTAAGCGTAACAAAGATGGAATTCCAGGACGCGTTGCTACGATCGAATACGATCCAAACCGCTCTGCGAATATCGCATTAATTAACTACGTTGACGGTGAAAAACGTTACATTCTTGCTCCTAAAACTTTAGAAGTAGGTATGGAAGTTATGTCTGGTCCTGAATCTGACATTAAAATCGGTAACGCATTACCATTAATCAACATTCCAGTAGGTACTGTTGTTCATAACATCGAGCTTAAGCCTGGTCGTGGCGGACAATTAGTTCGTTCTGCTGGTACATCTGCTCAAGTACTTGGTAAAGAAGGAAAATACGTACTTGTACGTTTAACTTCTGGTGAAGTACGTTTAGTATTATCTGCTTGTCGCGCTTCAATCGGTCAAGTTGGTAACGAACAACACGAACTTATCAAAATCGGTAAAGCAGGTCGCTCTCGCTGGTTAGGTAAGCGCCCAACAGTTCGTGGTTCTGTAATGAACCCGGTTGATCACCCACACGGTGGTGGTGAAGGTCGCTCTCCAATCGGACGTAAGTCTCCGATGTCTCCATGGGGTAAACCAACTCTTGGATTCAAGACTCGTAAGAAAAACAAAGCGTCTGATAAATTTATCGTTCGTCGTCGTAAAAAATAATGGGATTGTAGTACGGTTCATTTCAAGAACCGTACGCCAATCACGAAGGGAGGCACCAAAATGGCTCGTAGCTTAAAAAAAGGACCATTTGTCGATGATCACTTGATGAACAAAATGGAAAAATTAGTTGCATCTGAGCAAAAACAAGTTGTTAAAACTTGGTCTCGCCGTTCAACAATCTTCCCTCAGTTCATCGGACATACAATTGCTGTATATGATGGTCGTAAACACGTACCTGTGTACATCACTGAGGATATGGTTGGCCATAAGTTAGGTGAATTCGCACCAACTCGTACGTATAAAGGTCACCTTGCTGACGATAAGAAAACTAGAAGATAATGAGAGGAGGCACTTCAATGCAAGCTAAAGCAGTAGTGAGAACAGTTCGTATTGCTCCTCGTAAGGTTCGTTTAGTAGTAGACTTAATCCGAGGTAAGCAAGTGGGTGAAGCGATTGCTATCCTTAACCACACACCAAAAACTGCTTCTCCAGTTGTAGAAAAAGTTTTAAAATCTGCAATCGCAAATGCAGAGCACAATTATGAGATGGATATTAACAACCTAGTTGTTGAAAAAGTCTTCGTTGACGAAGGTCCAACGTTGAAACGTTTCCGTCCACGTGCAATGGGTCGTGCAAGCCAAATTAACAAACGCACAAGCCACATCACAGTTGTGGTATCAGAAAAGAAGGAGGGATAATCGATGGGTCAGAAGGTTAATCCAATTGGTCTTCGTGTCGGTATTATCCGCGACTGGGAATCTCGTTGGTTCGCTGAGAAAGATTATGCTACGTTATTACATGAAGACATCAAAATCCGTGAGTACATTACTGTACGCTTAAAAGATTCTGCTGTTGCTAAAGTAGAAATCGAACGTGCAGCAAATCGTGTAAATGTTACAATTCACACTGCAAAACCTGGTATGGTAATTGGTAAAGGTGGTACTGAAGTTGAAGCACTTCGTAAAGCTCTTAACCAATTAACAGGCAAGCGTGTACACATTAACATTTTAGAAGTTAAGAGAGCTGATCTTAACGCTAAATTAGTAGGCGAAAACATCGCTCGTCAATTAGAAAACCGTGTATCATTCCGTCGTGCACAAAAGCAAGTTATTCAACGTGCTATGCGTGCAGGAGCAAAAGGTATTAAAACACAGGTTTCTGGTCGTCTTGGCGGAGCTGATATCGCTCGTGCAGAATCTTACAGTGAAGGAACTGTTCCACTTCATACACTTCGCGCTGATATTGACTATGCAGCAGTTGAAGCTGATACAACATACGGTAAATTAGGCGTAAAAGTATGGATCTACCGTGGAGAAGTCCTTCCTACAAAAAAGAAAGCTTCTGAGGAAGGAGGAAAATAATATGTTAATGCCTAAACGCGTAAAATATCGTAGAGAGCATCGTGGTAAAATGCGTGGTCGTGCAAAAGGTGGAACTGAAATCGCTTTTGGTGAATTCGGTTTACAAGCACTAGCTGCTTCATGGATTACAAACCGTCAAATCGAAGCTGCTCGTCGTGCAATGACTCGTCACATGAAACGTGGCGGTAAAGTATGGATTAAAATTTTCCCTTCTAAACCTTACACTGCAAAACCTCTAGAAGTACGTATGGGTTCCGGTAAAGGGGCACCAGAAGGCTGGGTAGCAGTAGTAAAACCTGGGAAAATTATGTTTGAAATTGCGGGTGTATCTGAAGAGGTAGCACGCGAAGCATTACGTCTTGCAGCTCACAAGTTACCTGTGAAATGTAAATTCGTAAAACGTGAAGAAAATGGTGGTGAATCTAATGAAAACTAATGATATTCGTGAATTAACCACTGCCGAAATCGAAACAAAAGTTAAAGCTTTAAAGGAAGAGTTGTTTAATCTTCGCTTCCAACTTGCTACAGGACAATTAGAGAACCCAACTCGCATCCGTGAAGTACGTAAAGCGATTGCTCGTATGAAAACTGTAGTTTGTGAAAGAGAGATCGGAATTAATCGATAAATTGAGGGGAGGTTTGCATAGTGAGCGAACGTAACCAACGCAAAGTTTATACTGGTCGTGTTGTTTCTGACAAAATGGACAAAACGATTACAGTTTTAGTTGAAACTTACAAAACTCATTCCTTATACGGAAAACGTGTTAAGTATTCTAAAAAGTATAAAGCCCATGATGAGCAAAACCAAGCGAAACTTGGCGATATCGTTAAAATCATGGAAACTCGCCCGCTTTCTGCTACTAAGCGTTTCCGTTTAGTTGAAATCGTTGAAGAAGCGGTTGTTATCTAAATAGACGAATCGGAATTTTTAGTCCGAAGGGAGGTTTCATAACATGATCCAACAAGAATCTCGTTTGAAAGTTGCTGACAACTCTGGTGCCCGCGAACTTTTAACAATTAAAGTATTAGGCGGCTCTGGTCGTAAATATGCTTATATTGGTGATATTATCGTTGCTACGGTAAAACAAGCAACACCAGGTGGCGTTGTTAAAAAAGGTGACGTTGTTAAGGCAGTAGTGGTACGTACGAAGAGCGGAGCTCGTCGTCCGGACGGTTCTTACATTAAATTTGATGAAAACGCAGCGGTTATCATCAAAGACGATAAGAGCCCACGTGGTACTCGTATCTTCGGACCAGTAGCTCGTGAATTACGTGATAGCAACTTCATGAAGATCGTTTCTTTAGCTCCAGAAGTTCTATAAATTAAGGTATTGCCTTGCTAAGGAGGTGCAGAATTAAGATGCATGTAAAAAAAGGTGATAAAGTTCAGGTAATCACTGGTAAAGACAAAGGAAAACAAGGTGTTATCCTTGTGGCTTTCCCAAAGCAAAACCGTGTTATCGTTGAGGGTGTTAACATCGTTAAAAAACACTCTAAGCCATCTCAATTAAATCCACAAGGTGGAATTATTACGAAAGAAGCACCTATTCACGTTTCTAATGTTATGGTATTAGATCCGAAAACAGGCGAACCTACTCGCGTAGGCTTCAAAGTAGAAGATGGTAAAAAAGTGCGTATTGCAAAAAAATCTGGTGAATTATTAGATAAATAATTTTCTTAAGAAAGGAGGTCACTTCATTGAATCGCCTTAAAGAGAAGTTCCAAAAGGAAATTACTCCTGCTCTAATGAGCAAGTTTAACTATAAATCTGTGATGGAAGTACCGAAAATCGAAAAGATCGTAATCAACACTGGTGTTGGTGACGCGGTATCTAACTCAAAAGCTTTAGACAATGCAGTAGAAGAATTAACTCAAATCGCAGGTCAAAAACCTGTTGTAACTCGCGCTAAAAAATCAATCGCTGGTTTCCGTCTTCGTGAAGGTATGCCAATCGGTGCGAAAGTAACTTTACGCGGTCAGCAAATGTATGAGTTCTTCGACAAATTAGTATCAGTTTCTTTACCACGTGTACGTGATTTCCGTGGTGTTTCTAAGAAATCATTCGATGGTCGTGGGAACTACACATTAGGTGTTAAAGAGCAACTAATTTTCCCTGAGATTGATTATGATAAAGTAAGTAAAGTCCGAGGTATGGACATCGTAATCGTTACTACAGCGAAAACTGATGAAGAAGCTCGTGAACTTTTAACACAATTCGGTATGCCATTCCAAAAATAATGGAAGCCAACGCTAAGTAGAGGAGGCGAAAACGTGGCTAAAAAATCTATGATCGCGAAACAAAAGCGTACTCCTAAGTTTAAAGTACAAGAGTATACACGTTGCGAACGCTGCGGTCGTCCGCATTCTGTATACCGCAAATTTAAGCTTTGCCGTATTTGTTTCCGTGAACTTGCATATAAAGGTCAAATTCCTGGTGTTAAAAAAGCTAGTTGGTAAAACCCACAAATGGGAAGGAGGTAAAACACATGGTGATGACAGATCCAATTGCAGACATGCTTACTCGCATCCGTAATGCGAATATGGTACGTCATGAGAAATTAGAGGTTCCTGCTTCTAAAATCAAAAAAGAGATCGCTGATCTTTTAAAACGTGAAGGTTTCATTCGTGATGTAGAATACATCGGGGATAACAAACAAGGTATCCTTCGTATTTTCCTGAAATATGGTGCAAACAATGAACGTGTAATCACTGGATTAAAGCGTATCAGTAAACCTGGCTTACGCGTTTACGCAAAAGCTGATGAAGTACCTCGTGTACTTAACGGATTAGGTATCGCTCTTGTTTCTACATCTAAGGGAGTAATGACAGACAAAGATGCTCGTCAATTACAAACTGGTGGAGAAGTAGTAGCATACGTTTGGTAATATATATTTAAAACGAACGGAGGTGTGACCACATGTCTCGTATTGGTAAAAAGATTCTTGAAATCCCTGCAGGTGTTACTATTACAATTGCAGAAGACAATACTGTAACAGTAAAAGGCCCTAAAGGTGAATTAACTCGTACTTTCAAAACTGATATGTCTATCAAAATTGAAGAAAATACACTAACAGTTGAGCGTCCATCTGAACAGAAGGAACACCGTGCATTACACGGTACAACTCGTGCTTTAATCGGAAACATGGTTGAAGGTGTAACTACAGGTTTTGCACGCGGACTTGAATTAGTCGGTGTTGGTTACCGTGCTCAAAAACAAGGTGATAAACTTGTTTTAAGCGTAGGTTATTCTCATCCAGTAGAAATGACTCCAGAAGCAGGACTTGAAGTTGAAGTACCTGTACCAACTAAAATCGTAATTAAAGGTATCGACAAGCAACGTGTTGGCGAATTTGCTGCTAACATCCGTGCTGTACGTGCTCCTGAGCCATATAAAGGTAAAGGTATTCGTTACGAAGGCGAAGTTGTTCGTCGTAAAGAAGGTAAAACTGCTAAGTAAACCCGTTAGGTGAAAGAAAGGAGTGACAAGAATGATCACTAAAGCTGCTAAAAATGCGACTCGTAAGAAAAGACATGCACGTGTACGTGCTAAACTTACTGGTACTGCAGAACGTCCACGTTTAAACGTGTACCGTTCTAACCAACATATTTACGCTCAAGTTATTGATGATGTAAATGGTGTAACATTAGTAAGTGCATCTACTCTTGATAAAGACCTTGCTCTTAACGGTACTAGCAATACTGAAGCTGCTACGAAAGTTGGAGAATCAGTTGCTAAGCGTGCTGTAGAGAAAGGCGTTAAAGAAGTAGTATTTGATCGCGGTGGTTACTTATACCATGGCCGTGTTAAAGCTCTAGCTGAAGCTGCTCGTGAGGCTGGATTACAATTTTAATGGTCAAAGGAGGGAAAATTGATGCAACGCATTGACCCAAGTAAATTAGAACTTGAAGAACGTGTAGTTACGATAAATCGTGTCGCGAAAGTTGTTAAGGGTGGTCGTCGTTTCCGCTTTGCTGCACTAGTTGTAGTTGGCGATAAAAACGGTCATGTTGGATTCGGTACTGGTAAAGCACAAGAGGTACCAGACGCAATCCGTAAAGCTATCGAAGACGCTAAGAAAAACCTAATCGCAGTACCATTAGTTGGTACAACAATTCCACATACAATCAACGGTCATTTTGGAGCTGGTGAAGTATTCTTAAAACCTGCTGCTGAGGGTACTGGTGTTATTGCTGGTGGACCTGTTCGTGCGGTACTAGAATTAGCTGGTGTACAAGATATTCTTTCGAAATCTCTTGGTACTAACACACCAATCAACATGATTCGCGCTACTGTGAACGGATTAAGCGAACTTAAGCGCGCTGAAGATGTTGCAAAATTACGCGGTAAATCTGTAGAAGAGCTACTAGGTTAAGGAGGGAAAACAAATGGCGAAAAAGTTAGAAATTACCCTCACTCGTAGTGTAATTGGTCGTCCACAAGATCAACGTGCGACGGTAGAAGCTTTAGGTCTTAAAAAGTTGAATTCAACTGTAGTTAAGGAAGAAACTCCTGCTATTCTTGGTATGATCAACAAAGTTTCTCACCTTATCTCTGTAAAAGAAGCTTAAGGATAACTCATTAATATAAGGAGGTGCCTGGGAATGAAACTTCATGAATTAAAACCTGCAGAAGGTTCTCGTAAAGTACGTAACCGTGTCGGTCGTGGTATCGGTTCTGGTAACGGTAAAACTGCTGGTAGAGGTCATAAAGGACAAAACGCACGTTCTGGCGGCGGTGTTCGTCTTGGCTTCGAAGGTGGTCAAACTCCACTATTCCGTCGTTTACCAAAACGCGGCTTCACAAACATTAACCGTAAAGAGTTTACTATTGTAAACTTATCAACGTTAAATCGTTTTGAAGATGGTACAGAAGTAACACCTGAATTATTGCTGGAAACTGGCGTTATCAGCAAGTTAAACGACGGTGTTAAAATTCTTGCAAGCGGAGCAGTAGAGAAAAAATTAACTGTTAAAGCGCACAAGTTCTCTTCAAGTGCTAAAGAAGCAATTGAAGCAGCTGGCGGATCAGTTGAGGTGATCTAATGTTTCGTACAATCTCCAACTTTATGCGCGTTGCTGAGATAAGACGTAAAATATTATTCACTTTAGCGATGTTAGTCGTATTCAGGATTGGCACGTTTATCCCAGTGCCATTTACAAATGGAGACGTACTGAAAGCACAAGATCAATTAAATGCCTTAGGTATCCTAAATACATTTGGCGGTGGCGCCTTGAAGAACTTCTCCATCTTCGCGATGGGAATCATGCCGTATATTACAGCATCCATCATCGTGCAATTATTGCAGATGGATGTTGTTCCTAAATTTTCGGAATGGTCGAAGCAAGGCGAAATGGGCCGTCGTAAACTAACGCAATTCACGCGTTACTTTACAATTGTTCTTGCGTTTATTCAGGGGTTTGGTATGTCAATCGGTTTTAACGGTATGGTAGGTGGGCAATTAATTTTGAATCCAGGTTGGAGCACTTATTTATACATTGCTACGGTACTGACTGCTGGTACTGCATTTTTAATGTGGTTAGGTGAACAGATTACATCTAAAGGTGTAGGTAATGGTATTTCCATTCTTATCTTTGGTGGTATTGCCGCAGCGATCCCAAGTGTTATATCTCAAGTGTATCAACAACAGTTTCAAAATATCGGAGATCAATTGTTCATGAGTATCGTTAAAGTTGCATTGATTTTACTAGCTGTGCTAGCAGTTATTGTTGGTGTTATTTTCATTCAACAGGCTGTTAGAAAGATCCCAATTCAATACGCGAAGCGTGTAACAGGCGGGAATGGGAATCATGCTGGAGCACAAAACACTCATTTACCACTTAAGGTAAATAGTGCGGGTGTTATTCCAGTCATTTTTGCTGTTTCATTCTTAATTACGCCTCCAACTATTGCACAGTTCTTCCCGAAACATGATGTATCGCAGTGGATTATTGCAAACTTTAACTATTCTCACCCAGTGGGAATGATCATATATGTTGCGCTCATTGTAGCCTTCACATACTTCTATGCATTTGTTCAGGTTAATCCAGAGCAAATGTCAGAGAATCTAAACAAGCAAGGTGGATATGTTCCAGGTATTCGTCCGGGTAAGAATACAGAACAATATCTAACAAAAATCTTGTATCGTTTGACCTTTGTGGGATCAATTTTCCTAGCAGCGATTGCAATCTTACCAGTTATCTTTACGAAATTGGGAAATCTTCCTCCATCTGCACAGATTGGTGGAACGAGTATGTTAATCGTTGTCGGCGTTGCTTTAGAAACAATGAAGCAGCTAGAAAGCCAATTGGTAAAACGCCATTACAAAGGGTTTATCAAGCAGTGAGTAAGTGGGAAGAACTGTCTTCCCTACATGCTCATGTACTGAGGGGGAACAAGGATGAACTTGATTTTAATGGGGCTTCCTGGTGCTGGTAAAGGTACACAAGCCGAACAGATTGTTGCCAAGTATAACATCCCTCACATCTCAACAGGAGATATGTTCCGTGCAGCTATGAAGGCTGAAACTGAACTTGGTTTACAAGCAAAATCTTTTATTGATAAAGGTGCGCTTGTTCCAGATGAAGTTACAATTGGAATTGTTCGTGAACGTTTAAGCCAAGAAGACTGTATTAAAGGCTTCTTATTAGATGGTTTCCCACGAACTGTTGCACAAGCATCAGCTCTTGAAGAGATTATGAAAGATCTTGGCAAAAAAATCGACTATGTTTTAAACATTAATGTGGATTCAGGATTGTTATTAACACGCCTTACAGGTCGTCGCATTTGTAAAGAATGCGGTGCAACTTACCACTTAGAATTCAATCCGCCAGCAAAAGCTGATGTGTGCGATAAATGTGGTGGCGAATTATATCAACGCTCTGATGACAATGAAGAAACTGTAGCAAATCGTTTAGATGTAAATATTAAGCAAACAAAACCTTTGCTTGATTTCTACGAGGAGCTTGGCTACTTACAAAGCATTAATGGTGAGCAAGATATCAATAAAGTATTTGCTGATATCGATGTTCTCATCGGAGGCTTAGCTTAATGATCATCTGCAAAACTTCTCGCGAGATAGAAATCATGCGAGAAGCTGGCAGGATCGTTGCTTTAACTCATCAAGAGTTGAAACAACATATTACTCCAGGAATTACAACGAAAGAGCTCGATCAAATAGCGGAAAAGACGATTCGAAAATATGGTGCTACGCCATCTTTTAAAGGATACAACGGATTTCCGGGGAGCATTTGTGCTTCTGTAAATGAAGAGCTTGTACACGGGATTCCAGGGAAGCGTAAGCTCGAAGAGGGCGATATCATCAGTATCGATATTGGTGCGAAATACAATGGGTACCATGGAGATTCTGCATGGACGTATCCAGTTGGAAACATTTCTGAATCTGTTCAAAAGCTACTTGATGTCACAGAAAAATCGTTGTATCTTGGTCTAGAACAAGTAAAACCAGGCGAAAGATTATCAAATATCTCGCATGCGGTTCAAACACATGCTGAAGAGAATGGGTTCTCGATCGTTAGGGAGTATGTTGGTCACGGAATCGGGCAAGACTTACATGAGGACCCTCAAATCCCGCACTATGGTCCACCAAATAGAGGCCCTAGATTAAAGCCGGGAATGGTCATCTGTGTTGAGCCGATGGTGAATCAAGGAAGACGATATGTAAAAACACTATCTGATGACTGGACAGTGGTAACGGTAGATGGTAAATGGTGTGCCCATTTTGAGCACACGATTGCTCTTACAGAAGCAGGATACGAAATCCTTACCACTTTATAAGTAGCTGGCTCTCCGGGATTTCAGAGCAGTGTAAAATGTTACTGATTTGAAGAAGGGAGAACTATTGAATGGCTAAAGATGATGTAATTGAAGTCGAAGGTACCGTTCTTGAAACGTTGCCAAATGCTATGTTCAAAGTAGAATTAGAGAATGGGCATGTCGTATTGGCTCACGTTTCTGGTAAAATCCGTATGAACTTCATTCGTATTTTACCAGGAGACAAAGTTACGGTAGAATTATCTCCGTACGATTTAAATCGTGGTCGTATTACGTACCGTTTTAAATAATATAGCACTCCGTAATCTTTAAGGAGGTTCGAGACATGAAAGTAAGACCGTCAGTTAAACCAATCTGCGAAAAATGTAAAGTTATTCGTAGACGTGGAAAAGTAATGGTTATTTGTGAAAACCCTAAACATAAACAAAAACAAGGTTAATCAGAAGGAGGTGCATTCAGAATGGCACGTATCGCAGGTGTAGATATTCCTCGTGACAAGCGCGTTGTTATTTCTTTAACTTACGTATTCGGCATTGGTCGCCCAACTGCTGAAAAAATCATTACAGAAGCTGGTATTTCTTCGGAAGCACGAGTTCGTGATTTATCGGAAGATGAATTAGGACGTATCCGTGATATCATCGATCGTATTAAAGTTGAGGGAGACCTTCGTCGTGAAGTATCTCTTAACATTAAACGTCTAATGGAGATCGGTTCTTACCGTGGTCTTCGTCACCGTCGTGGTTTACCAGTTCGTGGTCAAAACTCTAAAAACAATGCTCGTACACGTAAAGGTCCACGTCGTACAGTAGCAAATAAAAAGAAATAATAAGTAAAGGAGGTTGAACTAACAATGGCACGTAAAACAAACACTCGTAAAAAACGTGTGAAAAAGAATATTGAAGCTGGTATAGCTCATATTCGTTCTACTTTCAACAACACAATCGTAACACTTACAGATACTCATGGTAACGCACTTTCTTGGTCTAGTGCTGGTGCACTTGGTTTCCGTGGATCTCGTAAATCTACTCCATTCGCTGCGCAAATGGCTGCTGAAGCTGCTTCTAAAGTTGCAATGGAGCATGGTTTAAAAACTTTAGAGGTTACTGTTAAAGGTCCTGGTGCTGGTCGTGAAGCTGCAATTCGTGCTCTTCAAGCGGCAGGTCTAGAAGTAACAGCAATTAGAGATGTTACTCCAGTTCCTCATAATGGATGTCGTCCACCAAAACGTCGTCGTGTGTAATTTTTCTGTATAGAATTTTCCCTTTTGTCTATAATGGATATGATGCATTATCGAGAAATTTCGTACAGAAACATCGCTTGTTGTGCACAATCGGGAACTGCCTAAGGGGGACTTTCGGTTAAACAGGGGTTCTTCCTTTGTTTAACCGGGGTTTCGACGTTTTGAAGGAGGGTTTAGTTAATGATTGAAATCGAAAAACCGAAAATCGAAACGGTTGAACTTAACGAAGATGCTAAGTATGGCAAATTCGTGATTGAACCGCTTGAGCGTGGATATGGTACTACTTTGGGTAACTCCTTACGTCGTATTCTTTTATCCTCACTCCCTGGTGCCGCTGTAACTGCTATCCAAATCGATGGCGTTTTACACGAATTTTCAACAGTTGAGGGCGTAGTAGAAGACGTTACGACGATGATCTTAAACTTGAAAAAGTTAGCTCTTAAAATCTACTCTGATGAAGAGAAGACGTTGGAAATCGATGTACAGGGCGAAGGTATTGTCACAGCTGCTGATATTACTCACGATAGTGATGTTGAAATCTTAAATCCAGATTTACACATTGCGACGTTAGCAAAAAATGCGCATTTCCGCATGCGTTTAACTGCAAAGCGTGGCCGTGGGTATACGCCAGCTGATGCAAATAAAAGCGAAGATCAACCAATAGGAGTAATTCCTATTGATTCTATTTATACTCCAGTATCACGTGTGACTTACCAAGTGGAAAAGACACGTGTCGGACAAGTGGCTAATTATGATAAGCTTACGCTTGATGTATGGACGGATGGAAGCATCGGGCCAAAAGAAGCTATCTCTTTAGGTGCCAAAATCTTAACTGAGCATTTAAATATCTTTGTTGGTTTAACTGACGAAGCACAAAATGCTGAGATTATGGTCGAGAAGGAAGAAGATCAAAAAGAAAAAGTTCTTGAGATGACTATCGAAGAACTAGATCTTTCTGTTCGTTCTTATAATTGCCTAAAACGTGCAGGAATTAATACTGTACAAGAGCTTGCGAACAAAACAGAAGAAGATATGATGAAAGTTCGTAACTTAGGACGTAAATCCTTAGAAGAAGTTAAACATAAACTTGAGGAATTAGGTTTAGGTTTACGTAAAGACGACTGAGGATTTAAACCCATCAACAAAGGAGGGAACTACGAATGGCATACAGAAAATTAGGCCGTACAAGTGCGCAACGTAAAGCTATGTTACGTGATTTAGCTACTGATTTAATTATCAACGAGCGCATCCAAACGACAGAAACTCGTGCAAAAGAACTTCGTTCTGTAGTGGAAAAAATGATCACTTTAGGTAAACGCGGAGATCTTCATGCTCGTCGTCAAGCAGCAGCTTTCATCCGTAATGAGGTTGCTAACGCTGAGACTGGTCAAGATGCACTTCAAAAATTATTCGCTGATGTAGCTCCACGCTATGCTGAGCGCCAAGGCGGATACACTCGTATTGCAAAAATTGGTCCACGTCGCGGAGACGCAGCACCAATGGTAATTATCGAGTTAGTATAATGATGATTAAAAGGGCAGGACAGTTCTTTTCAAGTAACTGGTCATGGCCCTTTTTTTTTAAGTATAAAAATAGGCTAACTTGACGAAAGAAAGGGTGCCTTGTATTGAAAAAAGAGAAACTTCGGACAGAAAATATATCATTTCAATATCCTGGGGCAGCCTCTTATGCATTAAAAGATGTTTCGTTTTCCTTATATGAAGGAGAATGGGTATCTGTTATTGGACAAAATGGTTCAGGGAAGTCTACACTTGCAAAATTATTGAATGGCTTATTTTTACCGGAATCAGGGAAAATTACTTTAAATGATACAATGATTTTATCAGAGGAAACAGTATGGGATGTTCGAAAGCAAATTGGCATGGTATTTCAAAATCCAGATAATCAATTTGTTGGAACGACAGTACAAGATGACGTTGTATTCGGCCTAGAGAACATCGGAATGCCAAGGGAGCAGATGATAGAAAGACTAGAACAAGCTCTGCAACTTGTCCGTATGGAAGATTTTTTAAATGAAGAACCCCATTCGTTATCTGGTGGACAAAAGCAGCGAGTCGCAATAGCAGGTGTTCTAGCACTTCAACCATCTATTTTAATACTAGATGAAGCAACTTCAATGTTAGATCCTCAGGGGAGACGTGAAGTAGTAGAAACGGTCAGACAACTTGTTGATCAAAAGGGTATTACGGTATTATCGATTACGCACGATTTAGAAGAAGCGGCACAGTCAGACCGTATTATTATTTTGAACAAGGGAGAAATATTAGAGGAAGGTACTCCAGAGCAAATTTTCAAATCCTCTCATATGCTCCAAGAGATTGGATTAGATGTACCTTTTTCGGTGAAAATAGCAGAATTATTAAAAAGAAATGAAATTCACTTGCAAAATACGCATCTTACAATGGAAAGCTTGGTGAACGAACTTTGGAGATTACATTCCAAAAAGTAGAACATCGTTATCAATATAAAACTCCATTTGAAAGACGCGCACTTTATGATGTAGACGTGTCGTTTCCAAGTGGGGGCTATTATGCCATTATCGGTCATACTGGTTCAGGTAAGTCGACGATGATTCAACATTTAAATGGTTTATTGCAGCCGACAAATGGTACGGTTCAAATTGGTGAACATTTAATTTCAGCAGGGAAGAAAGAGAAAAAGCTTAAGCCGCTACGAAAAAAAGTAGGGGTTGTCTTTCAGTTTCCAGAACATCAACTATTTGAAGAAACAGTTGAAAAGGATATTTGTTTTGGACCGACTAATTTTGGTGTATCTGAAGAAGAGGCAAAACAAAAGGCGAAAGATGCAATCCAGCTTGTTGGATTGGACATAGAGTTATTAGCACGTTCTCCGTTTGAATTAAGCGGTGGGCAAATGAGGCGTGTTGCAATAGCAGGCGTACTAGCGATGGAACCCGAAGTGCTTGTATTAGATGAACCTACAGCAGGGCTTGATCCAAAAGGACAGCACGAGCTCATGGAGATGTTTTACAATTTGCATAAGGAACAGGGGCTTACAGTCATTCTTGTTACCCATAATATGGAGGATGCCGCTAAGTATGCAGATCAAATAGTGGTCATGCATAAAGGAACGGTCTTTTTGCAAGGAAGAGCAGAGGAAGTATTTTCATATGCTGATGAATTAGAACAAATCGGTGTGGATCTTCCAATGTCTTTAAAGTATAAACGTGCAATTGAAGAGAAGTTTGGTATTTCAATTTCGAAGGCTACCTTATCTTTAGAGGATCTTACTCATGAAGTTGTACAGGTGTTACGAAAAGGTGGTCATGAATCATGCAGCAGTTGATTATTGGGAGATATATTCCAGGTCAGTCACTCATTCATCAACTTGATCCTCGTACGAAGCTGTTGATTGTCTTTTTATATGTATTTGTTGTTTTCTTAGCAAATAATGCGATTTCATATGGATTTTTATTTTTATATGCACTCATTGCTTTATTTTTTGCAAAAGTGCCGATTCGTTATGTACTTTCGGGCTTAAAACCAATTCTGTGGATTTTTCTTTTTACATTTTTCCTGCATATTTTTACAAATAAAGAAGGGGAAGTACTATTCCAGCTTGGTTGGTTTTCGATACATGAAAAAGGATTAGAGCAAGGGATATACATTTCTATACGATTCTTCGTTATTATTTTAATGACGACATTATTAACGTTAACGACGACACCTATTGAAATTACAGATGGGTTGGAGACGTTATTAAAGCCGTTCAAGCGTATAAAAGTTCCTGTTCATGAAATCGCATTAATGATGTCAATTTCACTACGTTTTATCCCGACATTAATGGATGAAACGAGTAAAATTATGAAAGCACAAGCGTCACGTGGCATTGATTTCGCCGGGGGACCGATAAAAGATAGGATGAAAGCTATTATCTCACTACTCGTTCCATTATTTATCAGTGCTTTTAAGCGTGCAGAGGACTTAGCGATTGCGATGGAATCTCGTGGATATAAAAGTGGCGAAGGACGTACTAAATTTAGGCAACTACGCTGGAAAATAAGTGATACAGTAACAATTGTAAGCTTACTTTGTTTAGCTTGTATTTTGGCATGGGTGCGGTCGTAATGGAGAATAGAGAAATGGAAAGAATAAAATGTACAGTTGCATATGATGGCATTCATTTTTGTGGTTACCAAATTCAACCACAGCATCGGACTGTTCAACAAGAAATAGAGAAAGCATTGCAGAAGTTGCATAAAGGAGAACTTGTTCGTGTGCAGGCATCAGGCAGAACGGATTCTACCGTTCACGCCAAAGGACAAGTGATACACTTTGATACACCTTTGTCTCTTGAAGAGTGGCAATGGAGTAATGCTTTAAATACAATGTTGCCGGATGATATTATTATCAGGCAGGTAGAGAAGAAAACAGAAGAATTTCATGCACGTTACGGTGTCGAGAAAAAAGAATATCGCTATCGTGTATTATTATCAAAGACTGCGGATGTATTCCGTAGAAATTACGTATATCAATATCCATATCCGCTCGAAATAAACTCTATAAGAAAAGCGATTCCTTATTTTATTGGAACGCATGACTTTACTTCTTTTTGTTCGGCAAAAACTGACAAAAAAGATAAAGTGCGAACAATTTATGAAATCGAATTAATTGAGCAAGACGATGAATTAATTTTTCGCTTTGTAGGTAATGGATTTTTATATAATATGGTCAGAATTATTGTTGGTACGTTACTTAGCGTAGGTCAAGGAAAGCTTGATCCGGATAGTATTCCAGAGATTTTAGCGAAACAAAATCGCCAGTTTGCTGGAAAGATGGCTCCAGGTCATGGACTTTACTTATGGCAGGTAAACTATAACAACTAATCCTGGTGTAACATTTGCTTGACATTAGAAACTCAAAAGTATATCATAACATATGGTATTGTTTCTAAAACCACGATTAGCCCCGGAAGGAAATCGTGTTTAAGATAAACAATAGATTTTTTCTATGGAAAAGATAACGAGGAGGGAAACACATGCGTACGACTTTTATGGCAAAAGCTAACGAAGTTGAGCGTAAATGGTATGTGGTTGATGCTGAAGGTCAAACTTTAGGTCGCCTATCTACTGAAGTAGCATCCATTTTACGTGGTAAACACAAACCGACATTTACACCACACGTTGACACGGGTGATCATGTAATTATTATTAACGCTGAGAAAATTCATTTAACAGGTAATAAATTAAACGATAAAATTTACTACCGTCACACTAACCACCCAGGTGGACTTAAGCAAAGAACAGCTCTAGAAATGCGTACAAACTACCCTGTACAAATGTTAGAGCTTGCAATTAAAGGCATGCTTCCAAAAGGACGTTTAGGACGTCAAGTGTCTAAGAAATTAAACGTGTATGCTGGAGCAGAGCATCCACACCAAGCACAACAACCAGAAGTTTACGAACTTCGCGGATAATTAATTAAAGGAGGGCTTACTTTGGCACAGGTTCAATACTATGGCACTGGACGTCGTAAGAGTTCAGTAGCGCGCGTACGCCTAGTTCCAGGCGAAGGACGCGTTATTATTAACGGTCGTGATTTTGAAAACTATATCCCATTTGCTGCATTACGTGAAGTAGTGAAACAACCTCTAGTTGCAACAGAAACTTTAGGTAACTACAATGTACTTGTAAACGTAAATGGTGGTGGATACACTGGTCAAGCTGGTGCTATTCGTCACGGTATTTCTCGCGCTTTATTAAAAGCTGATCCAGAATACCGTCTAACATTAAAACGTGCGGGTCTATTAACTCGTGACGCACGTATGAAAGAGCGTAAAAAATACGGTCTTAAAGGCGCACGTCGTGCACCTCAGTTCTCAAAACGTTAATTTTTGCGAACTACAAACCCCAACCATTTTGGTTGGGGTTTTTTTATGTTTAATTCTTCTTTTGTAATTTTTTTAGCTTGGAATATTTTAGTGCTACCGTCCTACGTATGCTTCTTCTTTAGAAGTTTAGACTAATACGTATTAGGGAGGTTTATAAGTACTATGAATGTCATTGTCAGCTTACAAGAAAAACAAAAAGAAAAGCAGTTAAAATACGAGCGGAAGATGCTGCGAGAATTATCATTAAAAACATTGCGTTTAAATATTCGTGATGCCTTTCAAATGCAAGAACTTCATCGTCAGTATGAAGATTATTGCATTGAACTAGGGATAGAATCTTATTTATTAGGAGCGAGATACAGTAAATTTGGTTATCATGGCGAATCATTCTTTGATGTGAAATATAGGGCTTTAGAAGAAGAACAACAATTAACTGAAACGTTATTTCAATTTTTAACGAGTATGACTATACGTGAAATTAAGTTGCAAGACGAGGAATTGCTTTTTGAATCTTGCCAGCAGTTTATCGGCTTGTGGTGGCAGGAAGGCTATGAAAAAGGCGAAAGAAGATATCGATTAAAGCTACACTAAGACAAGCATAAACTTTCCTCTTGTCCCATATAAGTAATTAGAGGGACTAGCTGGAGGAGGAAAGGTATGAAGAGAATTCGAATTATCTCTTTTGCGCTCGCTGCGGTTGTTTTGTTTTTTTTAGTTAAACAAGAATTTCAAATTACAAAATCGTGGCGAGCTTGGAATTTACCCTTATCAGGGAAAGTGATTGTACTAGATGCTGGGCATGGTGGGCCAGACGGAGGGGCTGTTGGTGGAAAGGATATTGTAGAAAAAGATATTACACTTGAGATTACAAAAAAGGTACAAGATTATTTACAAGAACAAGGTGCTTTAGTTATTTTAACGCGTGAAGGAGATTATGATTTAGCTAATAAAGATACAAAGTCATATAGTAGACGTAAAGCAGAGGATTTAAAAAAGCGTGTTGAGATCATTAATAAGCCTGATGTAGACTTTTTTGCGAGTATTCATTTAAATGCCCTAACTAGTAGTGGATCTAAGGGCGCACAAACGTTCTACTATCGTTCTTCGATTGAAAATGAACGGGCTGCGAAATTTATACAAGCTGAATTGAGAACAAGCTTAGAAAATACGAATCGTTCTGCTAAAACAATTCCTCACGTGTATTTATTGAAGTATGCTAAAACACCAGGTGCTTTAATTGAGGCTGGCTTTTTATCGAATGTGAATGAAAGATATATGTTAAATTCGGAGAAATACCAACAAAAAGTAGCTGCTGCAATATATCGTGGTATATTACGTTATTTTACGGAAAAAGGAAATCCTCCAGAATAAGGAGGATTTTTTCGAGTTTCTCTCGTTAACGAAGTTTTCCGAAAATATGTTATACTGGAAATGTAAACGCATTTATTTCAAAAATAAAGATAGATAAATTTAATTAACAATACGTTATTTTTCATACAGGGGGCTGGGCTAATTATGGTAACAAAAGAGCAGGTAGTGGAAGCATTGGAAGGGATTGTAGATCCGTTTATACATAAAACGTTAAAAGAAACAAATGCAATTAAAGAGGTGACAGTCAAGCCTGAGAAGGAACATGTAAGTGTTAAAATTGCAATTGTAAAGACGGGTACAGCGGAACAAATGCAGTTGCAGTCTGGAATTGTAAAGTTAGTAAAAGAACTTGGAGCAACAACAGTTGGACTTCGTTTTGCAGAATTTACAGAAGAGGAATTAGCTCAGTTTGCACCACCGCAAGAGGAAGAGAAAAGTGAATCCTTATTATCACCGAACTCAAATACAACATTTTTAGCAGTGGCAAGTGGAAAAGGTGGAGTAGGGAAATCAACTGTTTCTGTTAACCTTGCAATTGCTTTAGCTCGTTTAGGCAAAAAGGTTGGTATCATCGACGCGGATATTTACGGTTTTAGTGTACCGGATATGATGGGTATAGAAAAACGTCCAATCGTAAGAGGTGATAAGATAATACCAGTGGAGCGTCTAGGCGTGAAAGTAATCTCAATGGGATTTTTTGTAGAAGATAACGCACCTGTTATTTGGAGAGGACCGATGCTTGGGAAAATGTTAAATCACTTTTTCACAGAAGTAGAGTGGGGTGATTTAGATTACTTAGTATTGGACCTACCACCAGGTACGGGTGATGTTGCTTTAGATGTACATTCGATGTTGCCGGCTTGTAAAGAGATTATTGTAACAACGCCGCATCCAACAGCGGCATTTGTAGCAGCGCGCGCTGGAGCCATGGCTTTACGTACAGAACATAGTATTCTTGGTGTTGTTGAAAATATGGCGTATTTTGAAAGTAAAGCAACTGGTGAAAAAGAGTATGTGTTTGGAAGAGGTGGAGGAGATAAATTGGCTACGGAACTCCAAACGGATATACTTGGCCGAATTCCACTTCAACAACCTGATTGGAATAAAGAGGACTTTGCGCCGTCAGTATATGAAGATACACATACAACGGGTCTCATTTATCGTACGATAGCTGAGACAGTTATTGATAAAACAGCTGTCGCGCAAAACTAAAGTAGTAATGAGTGGACAATATATACATTGTCCACTCATTACTATAATTTTTATTATTGTTCTTTGTTCCCATCTTGAGAACCGCCTTCACCACCTGCGCCTTTCTTATCAGACCCGCCTTTTTCGGCTTTTTGTACACCTTTACTAATGATGTCAATCATCTTAGCTTGGAAGAGAGGACTTTCGGCAGTTTCAGTTAGTACTTGCTGTAAATATTGACGATATTCTTTACTCTTCATTGTTTGTAACATGATTTTCTCTACTTCAGGATTTTTCATAATCTCTATAACACCTGATTGGTATTCAGGATCTTTTAGTAAAGTTTTCATTAAGTTTGTTTGTTCTTTTCCCATACTTTTAGCAAATTTCGATGAGAACTCAGGGTCTTTAAAGAGCTTTTCCCAGAATTGTTGCCCTTTTTCAGATACCAGTGCATCTTCAATCGTTTTCTTTACTACTGTTTCATCTAGTATGAGTGCTTGTTTCATTTTTTCATCAGTTAATACATCTTGGATCGCTTTTTTTCCTTGATCGGTTTTTAAAATATCAACAATCATTTTTTTTGTTTGATCATAATCAAGTTCGGATTTTGCTTCTTTTTCTTGTGCACATGCCGCTAGTGCTATAAATAGAAAAGAAGAAATCAAAACGAGCAGCATCCGTTTCATAAGTTGGAGCTCCTTTCAGCAAAGTTCTCTTTTTTTAATATAAATCTCTTTAAGGAATTTATACATTAACATGGCTAGCTTTTTGAAATTGTCATTGTTACAATTTAATTAGAAATATAAGAATAATGGGGGATGTGTTGTGAATAGCCGCAAGTGGGTACGACTATTTTTTACGACGTTGTTTCTTGGTGGGATTAGCACAGTCTTTATTGGTTTTGTTTTAGAGTGGGACAAGTACGCTAAATTTTTTCAAAATTTCGACGGAAAAGAAATTTTAGCAATTTCCTTTTGGTTGATGGGCGTAGGGTTTATTTTTAGTGTTATAAGTCAAATGGGGTTCTTTGCGTATTTAACGATCCATCGTTTTGGATTAGGGATGTTTCGGTCATCTTCTTTATGGAATACAGTGCAACTGTTCTTTATTGCGTTCGTATTATTTGATTTCGTTTATTTAAGGTCAGTACTTGTTGCAAATGGGGAAGTTTCATTAGGGAATAACATACTTGTTGCTGGGATGTTATTTGTGTTTGGGGCAATTGTTGCTTATATAAAGAGTAAAGAAACGAATAAAAAAGCATTTGTTCCCGCTCTGTTCTTTATGGTTGTTGTAACAATTCTTGAATGGGTACCAGCGCTCCGGATTAATGATACAGATTGGTTATATTTAATGGTGATACCACTTTTATTATGTAATTCATATCAGTTACTTGTATTGCATCGTTTAATTGGACAAAAGAGTAAGTCAGCTTAATGAGGAGAGTGGATTTTTAATTATCCAGATTCTTATCGTCTGTAAATGCTAGTATAAAAAAGCTCTGCTATCTTAACAAAAGATAGCAGAGCTTTTTATGTGTGAAGGACCGTGTAGAAAGGAACTACTTAATATCTTCACTTTTTGTACTTGTGTTGGAAATAAGTTGTGATACAGATGTTTGTTCATATCCGTCGCTCTTTAATTTTTGTAAGAGTAATGGTAAAGCCTTATTTGTTTGAAGGGCAGAATCAGAAGCATGTAATAAGACGATATCTCCACCCTTTAAATTGCTAGAGACTGTGGAAATGATTTTATTTACGCCGGGATTTTTCCAGTCATTTGAATTGTTACTCCAATGAACGATGGTGTATCCGAGTGATTCCGCTATTTTAAGAGTTGTTTTGTTAAAATCGCCACTAGGTGGACGTAATAGCTTGACTTGTTTTACGCCAAGTTTCGTAAAAACATCTTGTGCCCGCAAAAGATCTCGTCGTATTTCATTTGCTTCTAGTGAAGTGTAGGATGTGTAATTATAGCCCATACTACCAATCTCATGTCCATCTTTCATGATGCGTTCGACAATATCAGGGTGTCTTTCAGCCCATGCAGCAGAGAGAAAGAAGGTTGCATTCTTAATTTCTCTTTCTTTGAGTGTATTAAGGATTGGAATAGCTTTTTTGTCCCCCCAGCTAATGTCAAACGTGAATGCAACTTGTTTTTTTGCAGTGTCCCCTTTGTAAATCACTTTAGGGCCAGTAGCAGTTGAAAAAGCAGATTCATGTGAATATGTTTTTAAAAAGAGTAGCCATGCTGTAAATAAGGAAAGTACGACTATTAAGCTAATGTGTTTAAATGTTCTTTTACTCGTAATAAAAAAGAAAAACATAATATTACGCCCCTTTGTCCAATCCTTTTCAGTTACATATATGCTTTAAAATTAAAAAAGAGAACAAGGGATTAATATCGTAAGTGGTGGATATAATGAGTGATAGAATTTTGTTTTTGGTGATACATTATTGATAATTGAAAATGAGTGGGGCGTTTATCGGTACACGTAAGGAGTTATTGAGGTGATAATTTGCTTGGGATTATGTTGACGAAGGAAGAGAAAAAAGAAATGGAATACATACTGAAGAGAGAGTTAGAGGAACTTTTATTTGATTTTGAAGATGAGCGTATACATAGCGTTGTAAAAAAGGCGATGGAAGAAAGGTATAAAATCATTTTTTGTTTATTTCGGAGAGTTGCTAATAGGGAAGAATGTATTCGTTATGTAAGAAAAAGAATTTTTTATTAAAAAGTGTTGACGCTAAGAGTAAGGATATGATAAATTAATAAACGTCGCTGATGCAGAAACGCAGAAAACGACAAAAAAGAAATTAAAAAACTTAGTTGACATCGAAAAATGAAGATGTTAACATAAGGAAGTCGCAAATAGGCGACTAAATGGATTCTTGAAAACTGAACGAAACAAACAACGTAAACGTCAATTTTTATTTTTAGATGCTACTTAGACAAACTAACTTTATTGGAGAGTTTGATCCTGGCTCAGGATGAACGCTGGCGGCGTGCCTATTACATGCAAGTCAGGCGAAGATAGTTAGAGCTTACTCTTATGAAGTTAGCGGCGGACGAATTGAGCAACACGTGGGTAACTTACCCATAAGACTGGGATGGCTTTCAGGAAACCCGGGGCTAATACCGGATAATATTTTGGGCTGCATAGTTCGAAATTGAAAGGCGGCTTCATTTATTCTTATGGATGGACCCGCGTCAGGAGTGGCCCAGTTGGTGAGGTAGCGGCTCGCAAGGCGACGAACGCGTAAGCGACCTGAAGAGGAGCAGGATCGTGCACTGGGACTGGGGCAGTACAGACTCCTACAGGAGGCAGCGGTAGGGAATCTTCCGCAATGGACGAAAGTCTGACGGAACAGCACCGCGTGAGTGATGAAGGCTTTCGGGTCGTAAAACTCTGTTGTTAAAGGAAGAACGAAATTGCTAGTTGAATAAGCTGGCGCTGACGTGCAACGAAGCCGGCTAACTACGTGCCAGCAGCCGCGGTAGCTACGTAGGTGGCAAGCGTTATCCCGGAATTATTGGGCGGCAAGCGCGCGCGGTGGTTTCTTAAGTCTGATGTGAAAGCCCACGGCTCAACCGTGGAGGGTCATTGGAAACTGGGAGACTTGAGTGCGAGAGAGATGAATTCCGCGTAGCGGCGGTGAAATGCGTAGAGATATGGAGGAACACCATTGGCGAAGGCGACTTTCTGGTCTTAACTGACACTGAGGCGCGAAGAAAGCGTGGGGAGCAAACAAGTTAGATACCCTGGTAGTCCACGCCGTAAACGATGAGTGCTAAGTGGCTGAGGGTTTCCGCCCTTTAGTGCTGAAGTTAACGCATTAAGCACTCCGCCTGGGGAATTTTGGTAACAAGGCTGAAACTCAAAAGGAATTGACGGGAAATTTTTCTTGGCAGTGGGCTTATATGGATTTGAAATTCAAGAAACCGCCTGAAAGAACCTTACCAAGTCTTGACATCCTCTGAAAACTCTAGAGATAGAGCTTCTCCTTCGGGAGCAGAGTGACAGGTGGTGCATGGTTGTCGTCAGCTCGTGTCGTGAGATGTTTGGGTTGGAGGTCCACCTGACGAGCGCAACCCTTGATCTTAGTTGCCATCATTAAGTTGGGCACTCTAAGAGTGACTGCCGGTGACAAACCGGAGGAAGGTGGGGATGACGTCGAAATCATCATGCCCTTGCTGGCCTGGGCTACACACATGCTACAATGGACATTTAAAAAACTGCAAGACACGGTGAGCTAATCTCATAAAACCGTTCTCAGTTCGGATTGCTTGGGGCTGCAACTACGCCTACATGAAGCTGGAATCGCTAGTAATCGCGGATCAGCATGCCGCGATTGAATCCGCTCGTTCCCAAGAGCGTATACACACCACCAAATCACACCACGAAGAGTTGCAACACCCAGGAAAGTCAGTGGGGTAACCGCTATGGAGCCAGCCGCCTAAGGTGGGACAGATGATTAGGTGAAGTCGTAACAAGGTAGCCGTATCGGAAGGTGCGGCTGGATCACCTCACTATGGAGGTGATGAACGCAGTTCGTAATAAACATCGACTTGTTTTGTTTCGTTCAGTTTTAGAGAACTATCTCTCAAGTTTAATCGTATGTTCTTTGAAAACTAGACGCAATTGTTATTTCACTGTTTTTATTTTAGTTTGATTCAAGTTAGAAGGGCGCACGGTGGATGCGCAGCACTAGGAGTCGATGAAGGACGGGACCGCATAGATATGCTTCAGGGAGCTTGTAAATGGCTTTGATCCGAAGATTTCCGGAATGGGGAAACCCACTACCGTAATGGTATGGTATCCTTTTGTGAATACATAGGGTATGGAAGACAGCATTGAAGCTAATTATCAAGTACCTGGAAGAAAGCAAATGCGATTTCCTGAGTAGCGGCGAGCGAAACGGAATCTGGCTTAAACCAAGAAGCACTCTTGGGGTTATGGGAACCATTCTATGCGGAGGTTACAAAGGAACGAGGTAGACGAAGCGACCTGGAAAGGTCCGTCACAGAGGGTAATAACCCCGTAATTCGAAACTTCGTTCTCTCTTGAATGTATCCTGAGTACGGCGGAACACGTGAAATTCCGTCAGATCTGGGAGGACCATCTCCCAAGGCTAAATACTCCTAGTGATCGATAGTGAACCAATTTCCGTGAAGGTGAAAAGCACCCCGGAAAGTGAAAGAGATCCTGAAACGATGTGCCTACAAATAGTCGAGCCCGTTAATGGGTGATGGCGTGCCTTAAAGATGAACTACGGCGAGTTACGATCCCGTGCAAGGTTAAGCTGAAGAGGCGGAGCCGCAGCGAAAGCGAGTCTGAATAGGGCGTTTAGTACGTGGTCGTAAGGCCCGAAAAACGGAATCTACCCATGTCAGGGTGAAGTTCAGGTAACACTGGATAAGGTAGAACCCGCGTTGAAAAGGGTACGCAGGGGATGAGGTGTGGGTAGCGGAGAATTCAATCGAACCTGGGGCTGGCTGGTTCTCCCCGAAATAGCTTTAGGGCTAGCCTTAAGTGTAAAGTCTTGGAGGTAGAGCACTGATTGAACTAGGGGTCCTCATCGGATTACCGAATTCAGTCCAAACTCCGAATGCCAATGACTTATCCTTAGGAGTCAGACTGCGAGTGATAAGATTGTAGTCAAGGAAACGGCCCAGATCGCCAGCTAAGGTCCCAAGTGTGAAGTAAGTGGAAAAGGATGTGGGTTGGCGGAGCCTTTAGGATGTTGGCTCAGAAGCAGCCACTGCATTTAAAGTACGTAATAGCTCACTAGTCGAGTGACTCTGCGCCGAAAATACCCGGGGCTAAATACACCACCGAAGCTGCGAATTGATACCAATGGTATCAGTGAAGTGAGGAGCGATTCTAGGGTACGTGAAGTCAGACCGGAAGGACTGGTGGAGCGCTTAGAAGTGAAGATGCCGGTATGAGTAGCGAAAGACAGGTGAGAATCCCGTCCACCTGCCAGATGCCTAAGGTTTCTGAGGAAGGCTCGTCCGCTCAGGGTTAGTCGAGACTGGCCGGGAAGTGAGCAGGCGTAGGCGATGGACAACAGGTTGATATTCCTGTGCCACCTCTTTATCGTTTGAGCAATGGAGGGACGCAGAAGGACTGAAGAAGCGTGCGATTGGTTGGCTAACACGTCAAGCAGTTAGGCTGAGTAAGTAGGCAAATCCGCTTATCAGCTGAAGGCTGAGCTGTGATGGGAAGCTCCTTATGGGCAAGTCTTTGATTCGCTGCCAAGAAAAGCTCTGTAGCGAGATAAAAGGTACTTAGCACCTGTACCGCAAACCGACACAGGTAGGCGAGGAGAGAGATACAAGGTGTGCGAGAGAACTCTGGTTAAGGAACTCGGCAAAATGACCCCGTAACTTCGGGAGAAAGGGTGCTGTAACGGAAAGCCGCAGTGAATAGGCCCCAGAGCTGTTTTAGCAAAAACACAGGTCTCTGCGAAGCCGTAAAGGCAAGTATAGGGGCTGACACCTGCCCGGTGCTGGAAAGGTTAGGGAGAGGGGTTAGCGTAAACGGCTCTGAACTGAAGCCCAGTAAACGGCGGCCGTAACTATAACGGTCCTAAATTTAGCGAAATTCCTTGTCGGGTAAGTTCCGACCCGCACAGGTGTAACGATTTGGGCACTGTCCTCCCCAACCCAGAGCTCGGTGAAATTAGTACCTGTGAAGATGCAGGTTACCCGCGACAAGGACGGAAAGACTTGTGGAGGCTTTACTGTAGCCGTGTGAATTTTGGTACAGTTTGGCTGGGATAGGCGGGAGCCATTGAAACCGGAGCGCTAGCTGGTGGAGGCGCTGGTGGGATACCGCCCTGACTGTATTGAAATTCTAACCTACGGGTCTCATCGACCCGGGGAACTTAGTCGTCAGGTGGGCGGTTTGACTGGGGCGGTCGCCTCCTAAAGTGTAACGGAGGCGCCCAAAAGGTTTCCTCAGAATGGTTGGAAATCATTCGTAGAGTGCAAAGGCATGGGGAGCTTGACTGCGGGAACTACAGATGAGCAGGGACGAAAGTCAGGCTTAGTGATCCGGTGGTTCCGCATGGAAGAGTATCGCTCAACGGATAATACGGGGATAACAGGCTTATCTCCCCCAAGTCCACATCGACGGGGAGGTTTGGCACCTCGATGTCGGCTCATCACATCCTGGGGCTGTGTAGAGATGCGGTCCCCGGGGTTGGGCTGTTCGCCCATTAAAGCGGTACGCGAGCTGGGTTCAGAACGTCGTATGAGACAGTTCAGTCCCTATCCGTCGTGGGCGCAGGAAATTTGGAAGGCTGTCCTTAGTACTTGCAGAGGACGGGATGGACGCACCGCTGGTGTACCGATTATTCTGCAAGGGCATAGCTGGAGTGGCTATGTGCGGAAGGGATAGGTATACTGAAAGCATCAGCATGAAGCCCCCTCAAGGCAGAGATTTCCCATAGCGTAAGCTAGTAAGATCCCTGAAAGATGATCAAGTTGATACGTTCAGGTGGAAGCATGAGTACGGCATGGGCTGACGAATCCCTAATAGATCGAGGACTTAACCATATAATATGAAGCTAATGTTATCTAGTTTTGAAGGAATATATATTTAAAATTCCTTTGGACATTCTCAAAAGAATGTGTATAATGATAAAAGTCTGGTAATGATGGCAGAGAGGTCACACCCGTTCCCATACCGAACACGGAAGTTAAGCTCTCTAGCGCCGATGGTAGTTGGGACCTTGTCCCTGTGAGAGTAGGACGTTGCCAGGCTTATATTATTCCGCAGTAGCTCAGCGGTAGAGCTATCGGCTGTTAACCGATCGGTCGTAGGTTCGATTCCTACCTGCGGAGCCATTATGCTTCCATAGCTCAGCTGGTAGAGTACTTCCATGGTAAGGAAGAGGTCACCGGTTCAAGCCCGGTTGGAAGCTTGGGAAAAGTTTTGTTTTTTTTTTGGCCCGTTGGTCAAGTGGTTAAGACACCGCCCTTTCACGGCGGTAACACGGGTTCGAATCCCGTACGGGTCACCACTTTTGGAGGATTAGCTCAGCTGGGAGAGCACCTGCCTTACAAGCAGGGGGTCGGCGGTTCGATCCCGTCATCCTCCACCATATATTTTTAAATGTCGGAGGGGTAGCGAAGTGGCTAAACGCGGCGGACTGTAAATCCGCTCCTTTGGGTTCGGCAGTTCGAATCTGCCCCCCTCCACCATTTTCTTTAAAATAACCTGAGAGGGTTTATTTTTTTGAAAAGATAACCATACTAGTAAATATTAATGGGCTATAGCCAAGCGGTAAGGCAACGGACTTTGACTCCGTCATGCGCTGGTTCGAATCCAGCTAGCCCAGCCATTTACGAGCCATTAGCTCAGTTGGTAGAGCATCTGACTTTTAATCAGAGGGTCGAAGGTTCGAATCCTTCATGGCTCACCATTTTCGCGGAAGTAGTTCAGTGGTAGAATACAACCTTGCCAAGGTTGGGGTCGCGGGTTCGAATCCCGTCTTCCGCTTAATTACTAAGGGGCCTTAGCTCAGCTGGGAGAGCGCCTGCCTTGCACGCAGGAGGTCAGCGGTTCGATCCCGCTAGGCTCCATATAAATAGGAAAAGCTTACATCATTTGATGTAAGCTTTTTTTGTGTTTAAATTCCACTCAAAAAGGAAACTTTTCCGTATATCGTTTAAAATGAAAAAAAAGGATTGAATAAGGGGGGATAATTATGAAAGTTGTCATTGCATCGGATTCATATAAAGAAAGCCTGAAAGCTATAGAGGTATGTGAAGCTATTGAAAGGGGCTTTGCAGCAGTTTTTCCTAAAGCAGAGTACGTTAAAGTACCAATTGGAGATGGAGGTGAAGGAACGGTCGAATCTCTTGTTGGTGCTACAATGGGGGGAATTATATCACTTAATGTGACAGGGCCGCTTGGGGAGAGTGTGCAAGCCTATTATGGTATGTCTAAGGATAAGGAGACAGCATTTATTGAAATGGCGGCAGCATCAGGATTACAACACGTTCCAATTGAAAAGAGAAACCCACTTATTACAACGACAAAAGGGACAGGTGAACTGATATTACATGCATTAGATCAAGGAGCTAAACACATTATTTTAGGGCTTGGAGGAAGTGCTACAAATGATGGTGGGGCAGGTATGTTGTCTGCTTTAGGCGTAGAGTTTATTAATAGGAAAGGTGAAGTAATTGAGCCCTCTGGAGGAACATTACATTTGATTACTGCTCTTAACCTTTCTCGTATGGATACACGTTTGAAGGATATAAAGCTAGAAGCAGCATGTGATGTCGACAATCCATTAGTTGGACCAAAGGGAGCGTCTTTTGTATTTGGGAGACAAAAGGGTGCGAATGTAGAGATGATGAAAGAGCTAGACGGGAATTTAAAACATTATGCTAATATACTTAAACAGTACGTATCTTTTGATGTGTCCCTAATACCTGGTGCAGGGGCAGCTGGAGGAATGGGAGCCGCTGTCGTTGCAGTACTAAAGGGACAGCTAAGAAAAGGGATTGAAATTGTATTAGATTATACAAATTTTGATAAGTGTATAGAGGGTGCCGATCTTATTGTAACTGGTGAGGGAAGGATAGATGAACAAACAGCTTATGGAAAAGCTCCTGTTGGTGTCGCGAAGCGGGCGAAATGCCGTCATATTCCTGTAATTGCTATTGGTGGATCTGTATCTCCGAACTATACAATTGTTTATGAAAAGGGAATTGATGCAGTATTTAGTATTACAGCAAGTCCAATGACATTAGAAGAGGCATATAAAAGGGCAGAAGAGAATATAGAAATGACAGCGAGAAATATTGCAGCAGTGTGGAAACTAGCATCAGAAAAACGCTTCTAAGTGTAGAAGTGTTTTTTAAATTCAGTTATTTGAGGATATTTTGTGTAATTCTAGGTATTGATGGAGAAAGGCACGGATAAAAATATTAGCTGATAGAAAAGTTAGTTGGTTCATTAAGTTAACTTTATACATAGAATAGTTTGAAAATCGGGAGTCCAACGTAAATATAAGTGAATAAAATGTATATCCATGCAGAAAAATGTCGAGTTGAGTCAGACTATATAAAAGATTTAAAATATTTAGTGAAGGCATAAAAGGGGGATACTATCTATGAAAAAAGAAATCTCAGTTATTGGAGTTCCAATGGATTTAGGACAGATGCGTCGCGGGGTTGATATGGGACCAAGCGCGATCCGTTATGCAGGGGTAGTTGAAAGAATTGAACAAATTGGATATGACGTAAAAGATATGGGAGATATATGTATAGAGAGAGAAAAAGAAGTAGATGAAAATACAAAGTTACGAAACCTTACTCAAGTTGCAACTGTATGTAATGAACTAGCGACTAAGGTTGATCATATTATAGAAGAAGGTCGTTTTCCACTTGTATTAGGCGGTGATCATAGTATTGCTATCGGTACGCTAGCTGGTGTGGCGAAACATTATAAAAATTTAGGTGTTATTTGGTATGATGCACACGGTGATTTAAATACAGAAGAAACATCACCATCTGGAAATATTCACGGTATGTCACTTGCTGCAAGTTTAGGTTATGGACATTCTTCACTTGTAGATTTATACGGGGCATACCCGAAAGTAAAAAAAGAGAACGTTGTAATTATAGGTGCACGTGCATTAGATGAAGGAGAAAAGGACTTTATTCGTGAAGAAGGCATTAAAGTATTCTCAATGCATGAAATTGATCGTATGGGTATGACGGCTGTTATGGAAGAAACAATTGCGTATTTATCTCATACTGACGGTGTTCATTTATCATTAGATTTAGATGGGCTTGATCCTCATGACGCACCAGGAGTTGGAACACCTGTAATTGGTGGTCTATCTTATCGTGAAAGCCACCTAGCGATGGAAATGTTAGCAGAAGCTGATATTGTTACATCTGCTGAATTTGTTGAAGTAAATACGATTTTAGATGAGAGAAACAGAACAGCAACAACAGCGGTTGCTTTAATGGGTTCTTTGTTCGGTGAAAAACTAAAATAAATGTAAGAAAAGCAACTGAGAAGTTGCTTTTTTTATTTGAAAATAGGCGTATAATAATGACTTATATTATACTGTAGGATAATAAAGTTTGACATCTTACCAATTTAAGCTAAAGGGGGGCGTTTGTAATTGTCGTTTGGTTCATGTATGGTATAATTAACTAGTTGTTGGAAATACATACAGATAGAGCATAAAATAATATTTCAATATATGGATAGAATTGCTCGTAAGTAGGAGGAAGGGTTAGCATGCCTTTTGAAGATACGACCATTTTGAAATATCTTAGTACGGCATTAGATATTGCTGTTGTATGGTTTATTATATATAAGCTAATTCTTATAATTCGGGGCACGAAGGCTGTGCAACTTTTAAAAGGTATTACAGTTATTATTGTCGTCCGGATGATTAGTATTTTACTTGAATTGCATACGCTATATTGGCTAACGGAACAAGTATTAACGTGGGGATTTTTAGCCGTTATTATTATCTTCCAGCCAGAATTGAGAAGAGCACTTGAGCAGCTAGGACGGGGTAGCTTATTTTCGCGTGTGGGAAATCAGGGGGAAGATGAACCTGAAATTGTTGCAACAGCGATAGCTAAAGCAACGGAATATATGGGAAAACGTAGAATTGGTGCACTAATTACTTTGTCAAAAGAGACCGGGATGGATGATTATGTAGAAACGGGTATTCCGCTAAATGCAAATGTATCATCGGAATTACTCATTAATATTTTTATCCCTAATACCCCTCTTCATGATGGAGCAGTAATTATGCAGGGAAGTACAATTAAAGCAGCAGCATGTTACCTTCCGTTATCAGAAAGCCCCTTTATTTCTAAGGAGTTAGGAACTAGGCATCGCGCTGCAATGGGAGTTAGTGAAGTCACTGATAGTATTACAGTAGTTGTGTCGGAAGAAACAGGCCAAATTTCTTTAACGAAAAACGGTAAGTTACATCGTGATTTGAAGACAGAACAGTTGAAGGACATGTTGTTAGCAGAATTTAGTGGGAACGAAAAAACGACTTCTTCGTCTTTATGGAATTGGAGGAGAAAGCGTCATGGATAAGTTAATGGAGAATCATTGGTTTTTAAAAGGAATCTCATTACTATTGGCGTGTATGCTTTTCATGTCAGCAACTTTAACTGAAAAAAATACGACATCGAGTATATTACCTTTCGTAAATGAAACGAAAGAAACATTAACTGATTATCCTATTACCCTGAAGTATGATGAAGAGAAATATATTGTAAGTGGTATTCCATCAGGTGGAGTTAAGGTGAAGTTGGAAGGTCCAAAATCAGCAGTTGCTACAGCGAAAGCAAAAAAACAATTTGATATATCAGTTGATTTGCGAGATAGTCAAAAAGGAACTTATGAAGTTTCTTTAAAAGCGAATGGGCTTCCAGATGATGTGAAAGGAACAGTCCAACCAGCAACAATCAAAGTTACTCTTCATGAAAAAGCGAGAAAATATGTTCATGTAGACTTAAAATTATCAAATGAGGATCAGATGCCAGCGGGTGCTACTCTCGAAAAATCAAACATTAAACCTGATACTGTTGAGGTAGTTGGGACGAAAGAAGAAATCGAAAGTATTTCATCTGCTAAGGCGTATATTGATTTAAAAGGTGTTAATAAAACTGTTACAAAAACAGCCGAAGTTACATTATACAATAAAGAAGGAAAACGTTTAAATGTAAGAACGAGTCCATCTAAAATTAGTGTAACATTGAATGTGGCGACGCAAGCTACGGCCAATAATACTGAAAAAACTGTTCCTGTGACGTATACGAAAAAGGGGAGTTTGCCAGAAGGATTGACTGTTACAAATATTAGCGTTGAGCCGAGAGAAGTAACGATAGCAGGTCCAAAAGACATTTTGGATAATATACAATCTATAGAGGGGGTCGAGGTAGATTTTAGTCAATTGACGGATTCTACAACATTCGATGCCTCTGTTTTATTGCCAAAAGGTGTAACAAGTGCAAAACCAAATCAAGTGAAGGTTTCCGTAGGGGTACAAAAGGTAAAACAAACGAAAAGTAAAACTATTGATGGTATCCCGATTCAAAAAAGTGGAATTCCGAATGATGTTACTGCGCAGCTACTTTCGCCACAAGATGGAAAGATAAGCGTTGATATTTCAGGAGAAGCAAGTATAGTAGATAAAATAACAGCTGCTCAAATAACAGCGGCGATTAATCTTCAAAATGTATCTCCGGGGACGAAAGATGTTTCTATTCAAGTGAGTGGTCCTGGTAATATTTCGATAGAAGCAAAACAAAAAAGTGCTAAAGTCACAATTGTGAAGAAAGAAAAGCCGGATAAAGAAGTACAGGGTAATATTGAACAACCAGATTCAAAAAACAATCAAGAAAATCAAACTGAAAAACCAAAAAATCCTGAACCAGATCCAGAAAAGGATCAGGAAAAAGAAAAAGAAAAAGAAAAAGACAAAGACAAAGAAAAAGAAAAAGAAAAAGAAAAAGAAAAAGAAAAAGAAAAAGAAAAAGAAAATGGCCAAGAAACGAGCCAAGAACCAACAGTAGATAATCAAAAAGAGCACGAAAAAGGAGCGAATAATAATGGGTAAATATTTTGGTACAGACGGAGTACGCGGGGTTGCAAATAAGGAATTAACACCTGAATTAGCTTTTAAAATAGGACGTTTTGGTGGCTATGTATTAACAAAAGATACAGATCGTCCAAAAGTAATTATTGGCCGTGATACACGTGTATCTGGACATATGCTAGAAGGAGCTTTAGTAGCAGGCCTATTATCAACTGGAGCGGAAGTAATGCGCCTTGGTGTTATTTCTACACCAGGTGTGGCTTATTTAACAAAAGCTTTAGGGGCGCAAGCAGGTGTTATGATCTCTGCATCTCATAACCCAGTACAAGATAATGGAATTAAGTTCTTCGGTTCAGATGGATTTAAATTAACAGATGAGCAAGAAGCAGAAATTGAAGCGTTATTAGACAAAGAAGTTGATGAGCTACCACGTCCAACAGGTACTAACCTTGGACAAGTGAGTGATTACTTTGAAGGTGGACAAAAATATTTACAATACATTAAACAAACTGTAGAGGAAGATTTCTCTGGTTTACATATTGCTTTAGATTGTGCACATGGTGCTACATCTTCTTTAGCTCCATATTTATTTGCAGATTTAGAAGCTGATATTTCAACAATGGGAACTTCACCGAACGGTATGAATATTAACGCTGGAGTAGGTTCTACGCATCCAGAAGTGTTAGCTGAATTAGTAAAAGAAAAAGGTGCTGACATTGGTCTTGCTTTTGATGGTGACGGAGACCGTTTAATCGCAGTAGACGAAAAAGGAAACATCGTTGATGGCGATCAAATTATGTTTATTTGCGCGAAGTATATGAAAGAAACTGGTCAATTGAAACATAATACAGTTGTTTCAACAGTTATGAGTAACTTAGGTTTCTACAAAGCGCTTGAAGCAAACAATATTACAAGTGATAAAACAGCAGTTGGTGATCGCTACGTAATGGAAGAGATGAAACGTGGTGGATATAACCTGGGCGGAGAACAATCAGGTCATATTATCTTACTTGATTACATTACAACTGGTGATGGAATGTTAAGTGCACTTCAACTTGTAAACATCATGAAAATGACGAAAAAGCCATTATCTGAGCTTGCAGGCGAGATGACAAAATTCCCACAATTACTAGTAAACGTTCGTGTAACAGATAAAAAACTAGCATTAGAAAACGAGAAAATTAAAGAAATTATTCGTGTTGTAGAGGAAGAAATGAACGGAGACGGTCGTATTCTTGTTCGTCCATCTGGAACAGAACCACTTATTCGTGTAATGGCAGAAGCACCGACACAAGAAATTTGTGATGGGTATGTACATCGTATTGTAGAAGTTGTGAAAGCGGAAGTTGGAGCTGAATAATTTACCAAATTTGTTTTGAAAGGAGCACAAGAAGTGCTCCTTTTTCATATGTTTTATAGACAATGAAAAAAATTTCATTGACGATTTATATTGTTTGTTATACGATGGTCTTGTTCTTTTTCTCAAAGGAAATATTGTAAATTATAAAAGCGCCAGAACTACAAGTAGTGTAGTTGACGAGGTGGAGTTTATCGAGATTTCGGCGGATGACTCCCGGTTGTTCATCACAACCGCAATCTTTTACTTAAAACATTAAGGTGACTTAGTGGACAAAGGTGAAAGTGTGATGAGAGAAAAGGAACGGATGAATACTAGCTGTATAAGTATATACGGACTTTAACCCAATCGAGAGGAAGGTGAAAGCCGTTACAAGCTTACAGGGCTAGCAATATGTAATCCGTTTTTTTAATATAAATAAATGGTATCGGACTATGTCGTTACATGTTCGCAAAGCAGTGTAAGCATTTGTAACGGCGACTAAACATGTGTGGAATCGTAGGATTTATTGGAGAGCAAGATGCAAAGGAAATTTTATTAAAAGGTTTAGAAAAGCTAGAATATCGCGGATATGATTCAGCAGGTATTGCAGTACAAGCAGAGAACGGTGTTGTTGTATACAAAGAAAAAGGCCGTATTGCAAAACTTCGCGAAGTCGTAGAAGAGAACGTAGCAGCAAGCGTGGGAATCGGTCACACACGCTGGGCTACACACGGTGTTCCAAGCAAACTAAACGCGCATCCGCATCAAAGTACATCAAAACGCTTTACACTAGTTCATAACGGTGTAATTGAAAACTATGAGTTAGTGAAAAAGGAATATTTACAAGATGTAACGTTCGTAAGTGAAACAGATACAGAAATTATCGTGCAACTTATGGAACAACAAGTGAGCACAGGACTAAGTGTAGAAGAAGCGTTCCGTAATACGCTATCTCTTTTACATGGCTCTTATGCAATCGGATTACTTGATGCTGAAAATCCAAACATGATTTATGTTGCTAAAAACAAAAGCCCGCTATTAGTAGGTGTTGGTGACAACTTTAATGTTGTGGCGAGCGACGCTATGGCGATGTTACAAGTTACAGATCAATTTATTGAGTTAATGGATAAAGAAATCGTAATCGTAACGAAAGAAAGTATTACAATTAAAAACTTACAAGGTGAAACGATTGAACGTGCACCGTTTACAGCGGAATTAGACGCAAGTGATATTGAAAAAGGAACATACCCTCATTTCATGCTTAAAGAAATCGATGAGCAACCACTTGTAATCCGTAATATAATTCAAAAGTACCAAGATGAAAATGGCGAGATTGAACTGAATGAAGATATCCGTAACGCAATTTTAGATAGCGATCGTATTTACATCATTGCATGTGGAACAAGTTATCATGCAGGTCTTGTTGGAAAACAATTTATCGAGAAGTTTGCAAAAATGCCAGTTGAAGTGCATGTAGCAAGTGAATTTTCTTATAACATGCCATTATTAACAGAGAGACCATTCTTCATTTACATTTCACAAAGTGGTGAAACAGCTGATAGCCGTGCAGTACTTGTACAAACGAATGAAATGGGTCATAAAGCATTAACGATTACAAACGTACCTGGTTCTACGCTTTCTCGTGAAGCTGATTATACACTTCCGTTATACGCGGGACCAGAAATCGCAGTTGCATCAACGAAAGCTTACACAGCACAGCTTGCGGTACTTTCAATTTTAGCTGCGGACATTGCTAAAGCAAAAGGCGAAGTTCTTGATTTTGATTTAACACACGAATTAGGACTTGTAGCAAATGCAATGATAGAACTTTGTGATCAAAAAGAAGAAATGGACGCATTAGCAAAACAATTTTTAGCAACAACGCGTAACTGCTTCTTCATCGGACGTAGCGTAGACTTCTTCGTAGGTTTAGAAGGTGCGTTAAAACTAAAAGAAATCTCTTACATCCAAGCAGAAGGATTTGCTGGAGGAGAATTAAAACACGGTACAATTGCCTTAATCGAAAACGGTACACCAGTTATCGCACTTGCTACACAAGAGCACGTAAACCTTGGAATTCGTGGTAACGTGAAAGAAGTAGTAGCACGCGGAGCTAACCCATGTATCATCTCAATGAAAGGCTTAGAAATGGAAGGTGACAGCTTCGTATTACCAGCTGTACACGAAGCACTAGCACCGCTAGTAGCAGTTATTCCATTCCAACTTATCTCATACTACGCAGCACTTCACCGCGAATGTGACGTTGATAAGCCACGTAACTTAGCTAAATCTGTTACTGTTGAGTAGGAGATTGGTAGAGTAACTAGATTATTGTAAATTTAAAATAAAGTCACGACGTTTATAAAAAAGTTGTGAAGCTTTGCCCCTTTGGATATGATTATCTAAAGGGGCATTTTTGTGTCGAAAAAAAAGAACATCTAAAATCGATAAGTGGATTAAAGAGGGGCAAGGAACTGGCAGTGGGAGAGATTATCAGCCTTGTCTTGAAATTCAAGATGATCCCTCATTAGATCGGTCAATGGGATTTAAAAAGTATAAAAACCGGCAGACAACATGAGGTTTTATTGAATTTGGGATGGAATTACTTTTATTTAACTGAATTTTCTGTTGTTATTTCAGATATTCGTTGATGGAAAAAAACCACTGATTAGAGTTTCACTTTATTGAACAAATTAGATTACTAGACATTACGAAGGGGTTTATTAATGAAAATGAATGAAAAAACATATCTAAGTATAGAAGAGATTATTTCATTACCAACCTTATCAGGTACAAACATAAGTGACGATGGCAAAAATGTAGCATTTGTAAAGAAGACAGCTAACTGGGAAGACAATACGTATAGAAATTATGTATGGATATATGAAAAGGATAAAGAGCAGAGTTACCCACTAACAGATGGGGATATAGATAGCACACATCCATTATGGTCTCCAGATTCTAAGACTATTGCATACCTTAGTCAAGGCGGTGACGGAGCTAATACAAATCAGATCTTTGTTAAGTCAATAGATGGTGGTAGTAAGGTTCAAATTACGGATGAGAAGGAAGGAGTTAATACATTCAAAAGGGAGCCTACTGGTAAAGGTTTTTATTATGTTGCCCAGTCAAAAGAATGTGAGGAAATAAAGAAGCGTAAGGAACGATATGGAGATTTCCACCATGTAGGTAAGGAACATCGGAATAATTGTTTATACTACGTTGAAATAGAAAAAGGGATACAAAATGATAAAGGGGAACGGAAGGTTAGCAGTGTTTATCAACTAACGAATGGTAAGGATTTTTATATACATAACTTTGATATTTCAAATGATGGGACAAAGGTTGTATTTATGGCTACACCAAGCCTAAACGATCATATGAATGGTGATCTATACATATTAGATGTTGAAGCTGAGGAACTACAAAAGATGAATGTAGATAAGTTGTTGGGCGGGAGCGTTTGCTTTTCTCCTGAGGGCAGCAAAATATGTTACTCAGCAAGCATAAGGGAGAAGGAGTACTATAGAAACCATATACAAGAAAGTACATTAGAGATATATGATATGAATACTGGAGAGGTAATTCAGCCTCTAACAAACTTTGATAGTACGGTTATGCCATTACAGTGGACAGATAAGGGGATTTTAATTAGATGGCAGGATAAAACTAATTATCTCATTGGGTTGCTATGCGAAGATGGCACTGTGGAAATGTTAAGTGACAAAGTAGATGGCTTTATAATGGATGCTTCTATAACAAGGGATGGACGTCATATATCCTATAGTAAGGCCATAACAAATGAAACCTTTGAAATCTATTTAGACGATAAAAAAATAACGGATGAAAATAGCTTTTTTAAAGGGAAGCTGAAAAGTAACAGGGAAATAATCTCATGGCAAAGTAGTGATGGTTTTGAAATAAAGGGTGTTTTATCAACCCCAGTAGATTTTGATGCCAACAAAAAATATCCTTTATTAGTAGTAATCCATGGTGGTCCGGCTTGGGCATCTTTTCCGATATTCTCAGACTGTTTTAATGAGAAATATCCGATTGAGCAGTTTATCGAAAAAGGCTTTATAGTTTTAGAGCCAAACTATAGAGGAAGTTCTGGCTATGGTAATGAGTTCTTAAAAGCCAACTATAGAAAACAGGGAATTGCTGACTACGATGATGTTATATCTGGAGTGGATAAACTAGTTGAGCAAGGGATTGCAGATAAAGATAGAGTAGGGGTTATGGGATGGAGCAACGGGGGATATATATCAGCTTTCTGTTCTACATTTAGTAATAGATTTAAAGCTATTTCAGTTGGAGGTGGAATTACTAACTGGAGTACCCATTATGTGAATACAGATATACCTTACTTTATTAGAATGCATTTAGGAAATACTCCATGGAATGATCCAGAGATATATACGAAAACATCACCAATGACGTATATTAAATCAGCCTGTACGCCTACCTTAATCCAACATGGCGAAAAGGATGCAAGGATTCCAACTTCCAATGCATATGAGCTATATCAAGGGTTAAGGGATATGGAAGTTGATACAGAATTAATTATTTTTAAAGGAATGGCATATAGTTCTGATCAGCCAGGAATTAATGTGGCTATTATGAAGCAGAATTTGATGTGGTTTTCACACTATATTCTTGGAGAAAGTATGAAAGGTTTTAGGGTTTTATAATGGCTTGTTTTAGTCTTTAAGCTTTTTAGGTGCTTGAAATAAAGTCGTACACATTTATCCGGTTATATATGATTGAGTTTAACATTTCGGATAAGGCAAACTGTGAAATATTTTGGTGTAAATGAGAAAAGAGCCTGAATGTAGGCTCTTTCCTTATTTATATTTAAAAGATGAACTATTCTTATGCAGTTTTACTTAATTTATATGCTTCACGGTTATTTTTTTTGAAAAGTTTTGGGAAAACATAACCATCTAATCCAATACGTCCAGCATTATGTCCTGCAACTAAAATGAACATAGTTAAAATAAGTAGGTTTGGGTTTACACTAACAGTTCCGCTTAATAAAAATGAAAGGTTCATTATGATGCCGAAAAATGCAGCTGTTTTTGTTAATCCACCCAAAATCAAACCTAGACCTACTAAAATTTCTCCCCATTGAACTAAAAAGCTAAATAGGTCTGCGTTTGGAAGAACAAAATGTTGAAGAAAATCTGCCCACCAACCTTGTACTGCAGGGTGGTCACCTGATGCTTGAGCGATAGCTCCTTTTAGAAAACCACTTGCATCAAAAGACTGTCCAAAAACTTTTCCTATTCCAGCAGCGAGCCATGCATATCCTATGTAAAGTCGTAAAAATAATAATATGAAAGTAGCGCGTTTATCAGTTCTTAAAAAATTGATAACCATTGAAATCCCTCCAATGTATTGTATTTACATGTTTATTATATATCCATTGTGAATAAATTCACAATGGATAAAGTGTGAACAAAAATTATGATTTTTCATTTGTACATAAAGTATTTGGAAATATATTGTTTGGAGGATGAATAATACATGAAGGGAGCTCTCCACTAAAATAGGTTGCTCCCATAGTAAACAGATTCATGTACGTTCTTTTAACTAGCTACTATTAGTTTATCTTGTCTTTTCCTTATTATTTCTCTGGTTTTATATAAGGAACAACTTGTGCAGTAGCCCCTACAGAAGCACCGCGAATAAAGTCTTGGTTTTCTAATTCCTTAAAGTTTTCCGTTTTTCCTGTTAGCACAACCCCTAAGATTTTCACTTGATCGAATGGTTTGTTTTCGTTTGATTTTAAAAATTTTTGAATGTCCTTGTCATACCCATCATTATATTGTTTAAGGGAATCAAAGAACCTTTTGTACGATTCTTCGGGAGGGGTTCCTGGCTCAAATCCGTAAACTGGCATACCAGCAGGGCCTCCGCTCTCATCTCTAATAGGTGAGACCATATATAGCCATACGATATTTAAGTTAACCGGTATTTTTGTTTGAATTTCTTTTAATGTATAAGGTTGATCGAAAGAGATAGCGACTTCCGCAACATAGTTTTCCATTTTGGAAACTGCACTTAATTCATTTTTGACTCCATCGTAATATTCCTTGATGGCCGGATTATAAAATGTAGCAACTTTATTTTTCGTTTGTTTATCGTAATTATAAGACTCTTTATTAGACCTACCCCAATGAGTTCCTGGTATTAACTCATTGTAATCGATGTTAGAGCGAAACCAATCGTAAGGGCTTGTCAGTGTATTCCATCGCACTACGTAACCATTAATGTTTTTAGAACGATTGGATGTGATATTGCCGCCAAACATAGATGAACTACTCGTTACTTGAGAATCAATTTGTATATTCGGTTCTGCAATTGCGTTATGTAAAAAGAGTTTTTCGTGAAGCTTCGTAGAGCTTTTTGCTGCGAAGTAATTGCCAACTTTATAAAATATAGGGATAAGTATGATTACAACGATAATAGAGGTAATAATATTTTTAAATAACTGTTTTCTTTTAGCTTTTTTTAATGCATCTTTTAAAGAAGTATCCATTAAGGTTTTCCTCCTATTTTTGAGTGAACTGCTTTACGTGCACGATGTAACTTCTGTTTGACGCTGTTTACTTGAATATCTAGTATTAGGGCGATTTCCTCATATGAAAAGTTGTAGTAGTACTTTAAAAAGAAGGCTTCTTTATATTCTAGTTTTATATCTTTTAATAGATAGAAAATCTCATCTTTATTTAAAACAGCGTCTAATTCTCGGTCGGTATATTGTAATTTTGAATAAATCTCTTCAGTTAAATAGATGTTTTGTTGCTCTTTTTTCCTTTTCAAGTCAATGTATTCGTTTAATGCGACTCTGAAAAACCATGGACGTATGTTACCCTCGGTTAGATCATCTAGCAATGTGTATACTTTATAGAAGGTATTTTGGATGATGTCTTCTGCATCTTCTTTTATAGCCCCTTTCGCTAATAGTAGTTTGAACACTTCCTCTCCTAAATTGATAAGATAGGAGGTCAATATATTTTCTTTTCCCATCACTTTTCCTCCCTACACTTATACAACGGATAGGTAATGATAAATGTATACACTTAAATTAAAATTTTGTTCTTTATACAAATAGAAAAGGCATATAACAATCATATGTTATATGCCTTTTCTATTATATGTTTAGTAATCTATTTAGGTAATGTAAATTTAGCTTTTTTACCCTGTGAAATATCTTTTGCTTCTTTATTTCTCATAGGTCCTAACTCAATCTCGAAGCTTTTGTCTTTCAAAATCTTTTCATACTGCTCTTGGTCTAAAATATATACTTGCAGCAATTCTCCAGATGTTCCAGTTTTAACTGCAGCGTTATAGTCGTAATTTAATAGCATACCTTCATTAATCGTATATTGTGTACCATCATTCACTCTTAATGTAGAGCTTATAGGAGATAGTGAAACGTCTTGAGCATCTTTGTTATCAAGCTTGAATTTTACTGTTAACAGAACAAGACCGTTTTTAAAATTTGCAAAGCGTGGAGCTTCGACGGAATTTGGTGTGAATTGAGTGAATTGGTATCCGTCTAATGTAACATTAACAGCGCCTAATTCTTGGCTGTTATTAATACTTGATTTCTCTTTTAACATTTTTTTATCGCCCATGTTATTAGCTGTAGCTTTATCTTGGTAGAAAGTGTTATCTGTTGCAACCTTTTCAGCACCTTGTTTGTTTAAACTTAATGAAAAGCTTCCAGGACTTCCGATTGGAGCATCAAATTTTCCTTTATTAGCTTGTGCAGTTGGGACTGTGACTGAGACCGTTGAGAGATTTGAAATTTTTGCTAGATCATCTTTTCCGAATGGATAAGCGATATAACCAGAAATAGTTTCTCCTGCTTTTACTAAGTAATCATTCGTTGGAGCAAGCTTAGTTGGTAGCTGATCTTCTGTTGGAATTAAATCTCTATAGTTACTATATGCTTTCTGAGCACCAGTAAATGACATGTCCAATGCTGGCATATAATAAATATCTTTAGCTGAACTATTTTTTACGCTGTAGTGTACAAGAATAACTCCGCCCTCTGTTTGACGATTAAACGGAATGTCGAAGTTTGTATGGAATCCATTTAATTCAACTAATGTATAACCATTCATTGTTACTGAAACATCTTCAGCTTTATAGACTTGTGGTTCCTTATTTTCAAAAAGAACTTTTGTTTTACCACCTGTTTCTTTTTCCATATAGGAAATCAGCTTAGAGTAATCGCTTGAGCTAGTAGCTGTATTTTCAGGCTTTTTATCTTCAACTTTTTTATCTTCGGATTTTTTTTCTTCAGGTTTATTTTCTTTCGTTGTATCCGTTTTTTCTGTTTTGTTTTCTTGCGTTACATCTTCTTTTTGTTCTTTATTTGTCGTATCGCTTTGACCACATCCAGTTATTACAAAAGCTGCTACGATTAGTGTAGAAAATAAAGAAAGTAATTTTTTTGACATGTTTCTTCCCCCTATTTGTTTAAAACCAGTTGGGTCTGTATAATCAGACCCTTTATATCTCTCACATTAGCCCCACGTTTTATTATAAGAAAGTGAACCAGTATTTACCAGTGTTTTTCTGATTGTTTTTATTATTTTGATATCTTAATGGTTATTTTTAATAGAAACATAGTTAAAGCTTATATAGGTAATTACAATATTTTTCCGCCAAAAGAGAGAGAAGATTATCTTTTCTATTTTAAATATTGAATCTTTTTGTTAGAGTAAATAATAGAGATATATTGAAAGGGGGACAAAGACTCGATATGTGGATGAACTTGTAATGATTAGAAATTAGATAGATGAATTTTTCTCTCGTAAGTGAGGGTTTATTTAGCTATCTGTAAATCATTCAAGGAATGCATATTTAGCTTGTACATCCCCTTTGTAAGGATAGATGCCTATGTGGGGGAATTTATATCTCTTATATAAAATATGCGTCCTTTAAACTTGGAGGAGTATATGATGAATCAATTGAAAAATAAAGTAGCTGTTGTTACAGGTGTTAGTCGTCTAGACGGTATAGGAGCAGCTATTTGCACGGAGTTAGCAGAGGCTGGATACGATATATTTTTTACGTATTGGACAGAATACGATAAAGAGATGCCTTGGGGCGTTGATAAAAATGAACAAATACAATTAAATGAAAAGTTGATACAAAACGGTGTCAAAGTATCGAGCATGGAGTTAGATCTAACTCAGAATGATGCATCAAATCAGCTTATAAATAAAGTTACTGAACAATTAGGGTACCCTCATATATTAATTAATAATGCAGCATATTCTACAAATAATGATTTCTCTAATTTGACTGCTGAAGAACTAGATAAGCACTACATGGTAAATGTTCGTGCGACTACATTGTTAAGTAGTCAATTTGCCCAAGGTTTTGATAAGAAATCTGGTGGTAGAATTGTGAATATGACGTCGGGACAATTTAAAGGACCTATGGCAGGAGAATTAGCGTATGCAACAACGAAGGGAGCAATTGACGCTCTTACTAGTACGTTGTCAGCGGAAGTGGCCCATTTAGGGATAACAGTGAATGCAATTAATCCAGGTCCAACTAGTACAGGATGGATGACTGAGGAGATAAAGCAAGGATTAAGACCGATGTTTCCTTTCGGCAGAATTGGTGAGCCAAAGGATGCAGCAAGACTTATTAAGTTTTTAGTGAGCGAAGAAGCCGAATGGATTACAGGGCAAGTTATTCATTCAGAAGGTGGATTTAAGAGATAATTTTATAATTAAAAAGAAGGTATCTCATTTCAATGAGATACCTTCTTTTTAATCTTTCTTCAATCTTCGTGCAACACCATTCCCTAAAGACTGTAATCCTTGAACGAGGATAATCAAAATAAAGACTGTTGCATACATTACTTCAGGTTCATAGCGTAAATGTCCGAATCGATATGCTAAATCACCAAGGCCGCCAGCACCTACAAGTCCAGCCATTGCTGTTGCACCGATTAAGCCGATCGTTGCGATTGTTAATCCAAGTACGAGAGACGGGCAAGCTTCTTTAACCATAACGTGCCAAATGATTTTTAAAGTAGAGACTCCCATTGCTTGATATGCTTCAATGACACCGCGATCCACTTCTAATAAAGCAGTTTCCATTAAACGGGCAATGTAAGGGGCTGTGAAGACCACCAGTGGTACGATAACACCTTGCACGCCAATGGACGTTCCCATTAGAAACTTTGTAAAAGGTAAAATGAAGAATAATAGAATGATAAACGGAAGAGAACGAATGATATTAATAACTGTATTAAGAATAGGATAGATAATTTTATTTTCTCGCTGTCCACCAGGTCTCGTTAAAACAAGTGTGACACCGAGTGGTAATGCAATAAGAATAGAGATAAGTAGTGAAATAGATGTCATTTGAAATGTTTGAATTGTTGCTTCCCATATTACGTTACCCCACTCATCCAAAAAGGACTTGTTTCCCATAATCTGTTCTACCTCCTTCTACGATGATCCCTTGTTCTTGTAAAAATGATAAGGCACGGTGTACTTCACTTTTTTCACCTTGCATATGAACGATCAGTTTTCCATATGCCTCATGTTTTAACTGCGTAATATTGCCTGATAAAATATTCGGATATACGTGGAAACGTTTTGTAGCGATAGCTAACGCTGGTTCTCCTGAAGCGGTTCCTATAAATGAAAGTGTTACGATTTCCCCGGTGCTTTGTAGTTCTTTCTGTACATCTTCTGGAATTTTAGCTGCAAACGCGCTATTTACAAATTTCTTCGTTGTTACATGTTGTGGGTTTGTGAAAATATCTTTTACGGTTCCACTTTCGACTACCGCCCCATGTTCCATTACAGCAACTTGGTCACAAATACGCTGGATGACATTCATTTCGTGTGTAATTAGCAAAATCGTAATTCCGATTTCTTCGTTGATCTTTAATAATAAATCAAGAATAGAATCGGTCGTTTCCGGATCTAATGCGCTCGTTGCTTCATCACTTAATAAAACTTCAGGCTCATGAGATAGTGCGCGAGCGATCGCTACACGTTGTTTTTGACCACCAGATAATTCACTTGGATAGGCATCTTTTTTATTAAAGAGATCAACAATGCGTAAATACTTTTCTACCCTTTTTTCAATTTCATTTTTGGGAAGACCAGATAGACGTAAGGGTAGTGCGATATTTTCATAAACGGTAACGGTTTTAAGTAAATTGAATCCTTGAAAAATCATGCCGATCTTTTTTCTCGCCTTTGCGAGTTCTTTTGTCGATAAGGTTGTTAACTCTTGTTCATTTACAATGATATCTCCTGTCGTTGGTTTTTCTAATAAATTTACACAACGGATTAATGTACTTTTACCAGCGCCACTATATCCGATGATTCCAAATACTTCGCCCTTTTTTACTTTAAGGGAAGTTGATTTAAGAGCCTCAACATTCCCTTTTTTTGTTGTAAATACTTTGGAGACATTTTTTAATTCAATCATTATAGTCAGCTCCTACCAAGACGGTAAAACAGAACCATCGAATTTTTTCTCAATGAAATCTTTTACTTCTTTAGATTGATAAGCTTTCTTTAATTTATTAACAACAGCATCATCTTTATTTTCGGTACGAACAACGACCCAATTCACATATGGTGAATCTTTTCCTTCGCGGAAAATAGAATCTTTCGCTGGGCTTAATTTTGCACCTAATGCAAAGTTTGTATTAATTGCAGCTGCCTTTACTTCACTTAGTTGTGTTGGTAATTGAGATGCCTCTAATTCAACAATCTTTAAATTTTTCGGGTTTTCAATTACATCTTTTGCAGTCGCTTTTTCTGTAGCTTTTGGATCAACCTTTAAAACACCTGCTTTTTCAAATAGCTTTAAAGCACGAAGCTCATTTGTTGGATCATTTGGGACAGCGATTGCATCGCCCTCTTTTAATTCTTTTACATCTTTTAAGCTTTTAGAATATACACCCATAGGGAATGTTACTGTGGAAAATACTTCAGTTAATTTCATGTTGCGTTCAGCTTTAAATACGTCTAAGTAAGATTTAGTTTGATAGCTATTTACATCGAGGCTTTTTTCATCTAAAGATACGTTTGGCGCTACATAATCATTAAATACCTTTACATCAATTTCGAGACCATCTTTTGCTGCCACTTCTTTTACCTTTTCAAAAATTTGTTCATGCGGTCCGCCTGTTACACCGACAGTAATCTTTTTCTCATCTAATGCTTTTACCTCTTTATCAGAATTAGCACCACATGCACCTAACAATAATACAGCTCCGCTTACAATACTTAATAACACCTTTTTCATCTATAATTCCCCCTTAATATACGTTCCAAAATAAAAAGCACCTCTCAAAAATAAGAGAGGTGCCGAATAGACGAAATAGGTTCCTCTCTTATCTTCCAAAACGAAAATCGTTCTGCAGGAATTAGCACCTTAGCTTATACGTTATAAGCTCGGTTGCCGGGCATCATCGGGCCAGTCCCTCCGCCACTCTTGATAAGAGTATGTGTATGTAGTTTTTAAATATGGTACTAATAGTAAATCTTACAAAAAGAATTGTCAATATTATTTTCTGAATATATTTTATTTTAAGGTAATCGAAACGTTCCCTTTTTTATGTCCCTTTTCCACATACATATGAGCTTCAGCAATTTCTTCTAATCGGTAAGTTCTATCAATAACGGGCTTTAGTTTTTCCGTTTCGACTAGTTTTTTTAATAGAATCATATCCTCTTTACTTACCTTGGCCATCATTCCATTAACAGATACATATTTTCCATTGGGTGTTAATGTATTTGTACAAAGGGATTTTTTATACTTCCCAACTGCATCAAATATAATATCGTAGCATTTGCCTTGCTTAGTAAAATCTTCTTTCGTATAATCAATTACTTTATCAGCTCCTAAAGATTGCACGAGTTCAAAATTTGAATTACTACAAACAGCCGTAACGGTCGTGCCGAAATATTTAGCAAGTTGTACAGCAGCTGTTCCTACTGATCCGGAGGCACCATATATGAGCACTTGTTGCCCTTTTTTTATACGGCCCTTTCTCAGGAAATGTAATGCTGAAGTTCCACCAAAAGGAATAACTGCCGCTTCTTCATACGTCACATTGGTAGGTTTTAATGTTATTAATCCACTTTCATGTACGCATGTGTACTCGGCATAACCACCGAGGTTTAGTTCTGTTAATGCAAAAATTGGATCACCTTTTTTAAATTGAGTTACATCTGTTCCTACTTCCTCGATTTCACCGGATAACTCTACGCCGAGTACAGGTTTTCTCGGTTTTCTGAAACCTAATATGATCCGCATAGGAATCCAAAATAAGAGGGGGCTATTAAAGCCGCGTATTCTACAATCTCCAGTCGTTACACTTGTTGCGTGAATTTTAATTAATACTTCGTTCTTTTTAGGTGTAGGTTTCTCTATATTTTGAAGATGAAGAACGTTAGGTGGTCCATACTGTGTGCAAATGATCGCCTTCATAATGACCTCCTGAAATGAGTTGTTGTTATTTACATCATATTTAAAACTCTCATCAAACATGTCGCTATATAGCGAATAAAGATTAAAAATTATATAGATTTCGTAGGAAAAGAGGTGATATTATTTTGAGAAAGGGGGCGACATTATGAAAAAAACTATTTTTATTTCAAGTTTAGTGCTTGCAATCAGTCTGGGGGTAGGGTGTAGCAATGAGAAAACAACAAAGACTGATGAACCGAAAAAAGAAGCCATGCAAAAAGAAAAGGAATTAGCAGCGAAGGATGTTTTCAAGAAAACGAACGAAGCTTTTAAAAATGAAGAAAATGTAACGATGACATATGATGTAGGGATAAAAGCTGAGGGAACAGAGATGGATATATTAAAGGCTAAGATGCAATTAGAGCCAAAGACAAAGAATTCTCGTTCTGAAATGAATATTTCTGGTACAGATGTTGTAGTGTATACAGTGGATGGTAAAGTTGCTGGTGAGGTGAAAAACCCTAATACAGGAGAAGTTATAACCGTACCAGAGGAGCAATTAAACGCTGGTGGAATGAAAGCGACTCAAGATATTATAGATAAGTTAGAAGTACCAGCAGTAGTTTTAGATAAAATGAAGATGGAGAAAAGCGGAGATAAATATAAACTGAAATTTACATTAAAAGGGCAAGAAACAGAAAGTATGTTAACTAGCATGGATGAAACGCAGAAGAAAATGCTACAAGCACAAAACGCAAAGATAGAAGAAGTGGATGCAGAATATATCATTACAAAAGATTTTAAATATGAATCAGCGAAGATAGATATGATTATGAGTAGTAATGGTAAGGATAAGGCACACATTATTACGAATGCAAAATATACATCGTACGAAAAGTTTGAGCCAATACAGCTGCCAGCAGCAAAGTAACAGTCTTGATGAGGGAGGGACCTAAAATAAAGGGTCTCTCTCTTTTTTGTTAATACCTTCTTCGTAGGAAAGTAGGTACAATATGAAGAGGAAGAACGTTAGAAGAGGAGAGTGCCATTTGAAAAAAAGAAAGATAGCAGTTGTTATTGTAGCGTATACAGTGTTGCTCGCGACATCTGTATATACATACAAAGGGCAACTGGATCATCCTATTATGAGTGATGTAGGGAAGTTGCTTCCAACGAAAATTAAACGTGTTGAAAATGCTGAGGATGAACGTTCATTAAAACAGTTAGTGCAAGATGCAAATGTTTCTGGAGAGAAGATTTCTATTGCAGGTATGCAACATAGCCAAGGCGGACAGACGTATTATCCGAACGGTACGATGCTTGATATGAAAGGATATAATAAAATATTAGAATTCGATCCGGAGAAGAAGAGGATTAGGGTGCAAAGCGGTGTCACATGGAATGACATTCAAAAGAAAATCAATCCATATGGTCTTGCAGTTCAAGTGATGCAATCTCAAAATATTTTTACTGTTGGTGGTTCATTAAGTGTAAATGTACATGGGCGTGATATTCGTCATGAAGCATTGATTGATACAGTAGAGTCGTTCAGATTGTTAATGGCAGATGGTACGGTGCGTAATGTAAATAGAGAAGAAAATGCTGACTTGTTTCCATATGTAATTGGGGGATATGGATTATTTGGTGTGATTTTAGATGTGACGCTACAGTTAACAAACGATGAATTGTATGAAACGCATACGAAAGTACTAGATTATAAAGAATACTCTTCATACTTTAAGAATAAAGTGCGAAGGGATGAGAATATACGTATGCATTTAGCACGTATTTCTGTTGCCCCAAATTCATTTTTAAAAGAAATGTATGTAACAGATTATGTACTGGCAGAAGATCAACAGAAGCTGGGAGAGTACAGCAAATTAAAAGAAGAAAATATTATAGCTGCGCCGAAATTTTTACTTGGGTTATCACGTTATAGTGACTGGGGAAAGGGCGCATTTTGGGATATACAAAGAAGTTATTTTGAACGTACAGATGGTAAGTATGAAACTCGAAATAACGTAATGAGATCTGATAGTGCTTTTATGGAATACGATAATCCAAACTTGACCGAAGTTTTACAAGAGTACTTTGTACCGATAGATGGTTTTGCAGAGTATATAGATGATTTGCGAAGCGTTTTAAATGAAGAGGAATTAAACCTACTTAACATTACAATCCGCTATGTAGAAAAGAATGAGAATGCGGTGCTATCTTATGCGAAAGATGATATGTTTGCGCTTGTGCTTCTAATTAATCAAGGGCGTTCTGAAGATGAAATAAAGAAAACAAAAGTGGTCATTCAAAAGATGATTGATGTTACGTTAAAGCATAATGGAAGTTATTATTTACCGTATTATTCTTATCCGGAAAAGGAGCAACTAAAGAAAGCGTATCCTCGCATAGAAGAATTCCTTCAGAAGAAGAAGGAAGTAGACCCAGAGGAAAGGTTTGTGAATTTATTTTATAAGGAGTATAGCAAATGACATATAGAAGATTTGTAGCCTCACAAAGCATTATTATGATGGCAGGTAGTATGGTATTTCCTTTTTATATACTATTGCTTCGAAATGTAGGAAATAGTTTCTCGCAATTTGGCTGGGCGTACGGCTTATTTGCCTTAACTTCAGCTCTAGTATATCCGTTAGTTGGAAGAATCTCTGATAGGGTAGGTGATAGAAAGTTATTAATTATATACGCATGGTCCATGGCTATATTAATGCTTTTTTTCCCTATTGCAACAGAAGTTTGGCATGTATACATTCTCCAAATTTTAATGGGTATTTTAGGTGCTGTGCAGCGTAATACGGAGAAGACATCGTTAGCACGAAAGGTAGAACAGAAAAAAGCTGGTTATGAGATTGGAAAATATCATGTGTGGACATCGGTTGGAGGAGCAGTAGCAGTTATTGCAACGGGATATTTAGTAGATTTCTTTACGATTGGCACCATTTTTTATATAGCATCTATTTTATATGCAGTGAGTGGAATTGTATTAAGTAGCAAAAAAATATAATCATACCCATTTTTACCTGATTACCCTTTATTTGTTATACTTATGGAGAAGACAAAAGAAAAGGGGACATTGCCTTTGATGAAATTTATAGTTTTAGCTATTCTCACTTTGTTTTTGATTCCATGGACTAGAAGCGGTAATAAAATTCGCGCGGTGGATAAAGGAGGAAATGAGAAAGTTGTAAAGGGTAAGAAATCATCTATTTTAGTTATTCCTGTTTTATTTTGGATAGGTATTGCAATCTATGAATATTTCTGGCTAATTGATGATCGAGCAGATTCTATTCTTACTCATTATTCTGTTGCAGTAGCGATTTTAATTGGGCTTGTTTTATTCTCACAAGAGCAGGTAGGGAAATTAGAAGGTACGTTAAAGGGACTTCTAATGTTCCTTTTACTCGCAAGTTACGGCTATTTTGGTTATTTGCACGATATAGTAATCACGCAAAAAAAATATGATTCTGTTGTGAAGATCGAGAAAGATATTTCAGAGCCATTTACTGAAAATGATCAGCCGTTTACAGTGCCGCCAAAGACAGCGGAGAATAAGATGAAAAAAGTATTTGGGGATATTCCGAAAGTAGCTTATTTTGAGCTAGGGGAATTAACGCCACAAATGGTAAATGGTGAGGCTTTATATGTAGCACCGATTGAAGTTTCAGGCTTTTTTAAAGCACGTAAAGCTGAGACAATTCCAGGGTACGTAACGATGTCAGGTACGAATCCTGATGCGGAAGCGAAACTGCATCTTGGTTATAAAATGAAATATGTGCCGAGCATGTTTTTCGGTAATAAATTAGAACGTGTCGTTCGAAAAGCAGAGCCAGATTTAGTTTTTAAAGGGAAACCAAAATTTGAAGTTGATGATAAAGGGAAACCGTATTATACAATGACGTATGGTGAATTTATTTCAGGAAGATCTGGATTTGAAGTAGAAGGTGTTGTAGTAGTAGACGCACAAACAGGTGAAGTGAAAAGATACGACAAAGGAAAGGCACCTAAATTCGTTGATGGCGTATTAAATCACGAGACTGCATCTACATTAAATACGTATTTCGGTAAATATATTCACGGATTTTGGAATACAAAATTCTCACAAACGGATATGAAGATTCCGACTGAGTGGGGAACGAAAGAAGGAGTTACACCAATCTTCGGTAAGGATGGAACGTTATATTATTTTACTGATTTCACCTCTCCGAAAGAAGGAGTAGATTCTGCACTAGGCTATTCGCTTATTGATGCGCGTACAGGTAAGTTGTATTACTATAACGGAAAAGAAGTAAAGGGAATTATGGATGGTTCGGCTGCTACAGAAGTAGTGGATAATTCCTTTAAGAGAGAGAAATGGCATGGAACAATGCCGGTTATTTATAACGTATATGGTAAACCTTCTTGGATTGTACCTGTTATTGATGACGGCGGATTAGTACGTGCTCATACTGTCATATATGCTTCTAATGCAAAAGTGTTTGCAACAGGTTCAACGCAAAAAGAAGCACTTGAGAATTATAAAAATGCGCTGAGCGGAAGTGGTGATTCATTTAGACCGACTTCAAATGGGAAAGAAGCGCAAAAAGAAGGTACTGTACAACGTGTGTATAAAGAAAAATCAGGTGAAAATACGATTGTGTACGTACTATTAGAAAACGAGCAAAAAGTATTCATGGTACCGGCGAAGAAATTCCCATATGCAATGTTTACAGAAGTAGGAGATCCAATTCAAATCACATATTTAGACACAGGAGAAATGATGGCATCTGTATCTAAATTTACAAATAGTAATTTGAAAAAGTAAAGCGATAGAGATTCTATCGCTTTTTTTACATTATTAAACAGGAAAATACGGTATACTTGACGTATATTCATGTTGTAACTATAATTGTTACGATTAAGTGTTTATATGAAAGGGTGAATGGAAAAAGTGAATGGAGTTAATCACGAAATATATAAACCTGTAAAGACAAACAGGTTATGGATGATTCTTGTATTAGGGACACTTACGGCAATTGGGCCATTATCTATTGATATGTATTTGCCTTCTTTACCAAAGTTAACGGATGATTTACAAACGGGTGCATCCCTCGCGCAGCTTACATTAACTGCTTGTCTGCTTGGGCTTTCAGTAGGGCAGTTATTTATTGGTTCAATTAGTGACATTTACGGAAGACGCAAACCTCTTATTATCGCTCTTATTATTTATGTTGCTTCTTCTTTACTTTGTGCTGTTGCACCATCGATTTGGAGTTTAGTGCTTTTACGTTTCTTACAAGGTGCTTCAGGATCTGCTGGTATCGTTATATCACGTGCAATGGTACGTGATATGTATTCAGGTTCTGAAATGACGAAGTTTTTCTCACTGCTTATGTTAGTAAACGGAGCAGCGCCTATTTTGGCACCGATTATTGGAGGGCAATTATTACAGTTCACATCATGGCGCGGCGTTTTTATCGTTCTTGGAGCAATTAGTGTATTCATGCTAATATCAGCTACTTTCGTATTACGTGAAACATTACCTCCTGAAGAAAGAGAGACAGGTGGATTATCAGGAACGCTTGCAACATACGGAAAGCTTCTGAAAGATCGTTTATTTATGGGGTATGCACTGTCGCAAGGATTAGTAACAGCTGCAATGTTTGCTTATATTTCTGGTTCACCGTTTGTGTTGCAAAATATATACGGGGCATCACCACAACAGTTTAGTTTGTTCTTTGCAATTAACGGTATCGGTATTATTATTGCTAGCCAAGTTACTGGCCGCTTAGCGGGGAAAGTTAATGAGAAAACTTTATTTGTTGCTGGTATTATTATTGCGGCTGTTGGCGGTCTATCGTTACTACTTACAATCGCACTTGGAATAGGGCTAATCGGTGTTTTATGCTCGCTATTTCTTGTTGTATCAAGTGTTGGGGTTGTATCAACAACTGGGTTCTCGTTAGCGATGAGAAATCAGAAACAGGCTGCAGGAACGGCATCGGCTTTATTAGGTTTATTACAGTTCATTTCAGGAGCACTTGTTGCACCATTAGTAGGTATTGGCGGAAGCAATACCGCATTACCGATGGGGGTTGTGATAGCGCTTTGTGAAATTGGTGCTGTGTTATGTTATCTATTTATGGCCAGAAGAAGTGAGAAGCAGTTTGAACTGCAACAAAGACAAAATTTAGAGGCTTAATTTATAAAAAAGAGCTGATTCAAACATGTGTTGAATCAGCTCTTTTTTCATTTCTTTGAAATAACTTATACAGTGTTGTAAGGTGATGCAAAAGTTATTTGCATAAAGTGACGATACTGTGACAAAAATGTTGGTGTGTATATTAAGATCTCGTCTTAAGTGTAAAAAGTAGGGTGTTCTCGGTATAATAACAAGTGGAGATAAAAGAAACTATAATGAGTAATAGCTGTAGATAAAAGGAGAAGAAGAGATGAAGAAGGTTTTGGGTATTGCTGTAATGGGAAGTATGCTCCTTCTAGCAGGGTGTAATGGAAATAAAGATACAAAAGAACCGAAAGAAAAGGTAGAGCAATCTACTGAACAAACAGAAGAGATGAAAGAATACCGTGCAGTACATGAAAAATACGATATGAAAATGAATAAAGAAATTAATAAAGCACTACAGTTATTTGAAGTGGCAAAAGAAAAGGGCGGTAAGGAAATAACTAGTGCTAAATATAAAGAAGACGTGCGAACGGTAACAACGGGCATGTTAGAAGATATTGATCATATGCGTAAAGAAATTCGTGTGCCGAAGTCGAAAGAGGACGAACATGAACTATATGTTGGTTTCTTAAATGAAGCAGAACAAGCGATGAAAAAATTACAGAAGTTAGCTAAAGAAGAAGATTCATCGTTGATTCGTGATATAGAAGTTAATTTTTCAACAGCATCGACATACTATAAACGCTTTCAAACAGAGGCGAAAAAATAACCTTGCGCATGCGCAAGGTTATTTTTTCTTTTTACCATCTCCGTCTTCATCCTCGGATACTCATACCTTCTGTTCTTCGTGAAATTCTGAAATTGTTTGGCCAGTAATATTATCGAATGGAGTGTAAAAAGAAGTGATGCTTTTCTTTTTAATGAAGAGTTTATCCCGCATTAACGGGCAGTAAGACCCCCACCTCAAAGTTCAGTGAAAGCAAAGAAGTTAGATAGGGGATCAACTGCCCGTAAAAGCCCGATTGGTGAGGGCTGATAATCAGTGGGGGATGAACAAAACCCCCACTGATTAAAGTTTCACTTTATAGAAGCCGATGATGACGAGTATGACGATTGTTAATGGCAATCCTATAGTAGCCAGAAGTAGTGGATCCATTTTATAACTCCTTTAAAGTAATTAATTTTATTATAAGATAAAGTAGTGATTTTAAGAAATAATGATATTTAAAACTGATTTTTCTAAATATATCAAATTAGATTGACTTTTAAATTTTTCAGAATTATAATTCAAAATATACAATTTGAACCAAATAATAATATAGCAATTTACTTATCCAGAGAGGTAGAGGGACTGGCCCTATGACACCTCAGCAGCGGGTTCTGTAACAGGAACACCGTGCTAATTCCAGCAAGCAAGTCTTGAAAGATAAGTGATGGGCCTTCGTTTATTAAGCCTTGATCTTATTTTTTAAGATCAAGGCTTTTTGTGTTTTAAGAAGTAGAGAAGGAGTAATGGCAACAAATATGTCAATAAAACAAAGTAAATTCATCTGTTTAGGGGGTTATTGAAGTGTATGTTATTAAAAAACTATCGGTTATGGTATTCACGCTATGGGTCATTACGACATTAACATTTTTAATTATGCATATTATTCCAGGTGATCCGTTTTCATCAGATGCGAAAATCTTTCCTGAAGAAGTAATACAAAACATGAGAGCGAAGTATCACCTTGATGAACCGTTATGGAATCAGTATGTTGCTTATTTGGATGGGGTAGTTCATTTTGATTTTGGCGAATCTGTTCAATCGACAGGTCAAGGTGTATCGGAAATTATAACAACTGGTTTTGGACCATCGGCAATTATTGGTTTACAAGCACTTGTTATTTCATTGTTAGTCGGAATTGCCGCAGGTACATTTGCCGCGCTATATCATGGGAAAGTGATTGATTATAGTGTGAGCTTGCTTGCGATTCTCGGTATTTCTATTCCTAGTTTTATTTTAGCACCACTATTTATACAAGTATTCGCCATACAATTGGAATTACTACCAGTGGCGTCTTGGGGAACATTTGAGCATACTGTATTACCCTCCTTCGCATTAGCGTTAGGACCAATCGCAGTTATTACAAGATTTGTTCGCTCTAATATGATTGAAGTGTTGCAGAGTGATTATATTAAGCTAGCGAGAGCGAAAGGTATACCAATTAAGAAAATCATTATAAGACATGCTCTTCGAAATGCGATTGTTCCGGTACTTACATTTGTTGGCCCATTAATGGCTGGACTTTTAACAGGGACTTTCGTTATTGAAAAAATCTTTTCAATTCCTGGTTTAGGAAAATATTTTGTAGACAGTATTTTCAACCGAGATTATCCGGTGATTATGGGAACAACCATTTTCTATAGTGCGCTATTAATTGTATGTATTTTTATTACAGATATCATTCATCGTATTGTTGATCCGCGCATTCGTTCTATTACGTAAGGAGGGTGATGTTTAAATGGGGGCTTATGAAATTAATGACCAGTTATTAACGAATGAAGAGAAAAAAGAATTAACGATAAATAAAGATCAGCAAACGATTAGCCGGAAAAAGGAAGTGTTTCGCAAGTTTATATCAAACCCTATAGCAGTTTTAGGGGCAGTGACGTTATTACTAATTATTGTTTTCTCGCTTATTGGCGAAAGTTTAACGCCATTTACTGCGAGTGAACAAGTAAAAGAAGCAACTAATTTACCGCCTAGTAGTGAGCATTGGTTCGGAACAGACGATTTAGGGAGAGATATTTGGGCGCGTACTTGGGCTGGTGGAAAAATTTCATTAACAGTTGGATTGGTAGCAGCAGCTCTTGATATAGGGCTTGGTGTACTTATCGGTGGCTTTAGTGGATATGTGAGAGGACGTAATCGTCTTGGAACGTTAATTGATGAGTGGATTATAAGAGGGATTGAAGTGTTATACGGTATCCCGTATTTACTGATTGTTATTTTACTATTAATCATTATGAAACCAGGACTTTTTACAATTATTATAGCTCTTGCGTTAACGGGATGGATTGGCATGGCACGTCTCATTCGGGCGCAAGTACTTTCATTGAAACAAAGAGAATTTGTTATTGCAGCAGAGCGATTAGGTACATCTCATATGAAAATTATATATGGGCATTTAATTCCAAACTTAACAGGGATTATTATCGTCAATTTATCATTCACAATTCCAGCAGCTATTTTCTCAGAATCATTTTTAAGTTTTATCGGACTTGGAGTACAATCACCAGCAGCGAGCTGGGGCACGATGACAAACGATGCACTCGGGACATTACTAAGCGGAGAGTGGTGGCAACTTTTCTTCCCGGCAATCATGATTGCATTCATCATGTTCGCATTTAATGCGATTGGTGATGGTTTGCAAGATGCGATTGATCCGAAAATCGTAAAACGTAATCGAAAGGAGAAAAAACATGGCACAAATCTTATCTTTAGAAAACGTAACGTTGGCCGTTGAAAAAGAGAATAGTAAGCAAGCAATTGTGAAGCATGTTTCCTTTTCTATTAACGAAGGTGAAATAGTTGCACTTGTCGGAGAAAGTGGTTCAGGGAAAAGTGTTACAGCACAATCAATTATCGGCTTAAATCAAGAATCGATTCATATTGATGATGGAAATATATCTTTCCAATCAAAGGAATTAACGGATTTACAAGAATCAGAATGGAATCAAATTCGCGGGAAAGATATTTCCTTTATCTTTCAAGACCCGCTTTCATCTTTAAATCCGACGATGAAGGTTGGAAGACAAATTACAGAAGTAATTGTGCAGCATGAAAAGAAATCGAAAAAAGAGGCAAAAGAAATTGCAATTAACTTACTAAATGATTTAGGGATACATGAAGCAGAGAAACGCTTTGAACAATACCCGTATCAGTTGAGCGGAGGTATGAGGCAGCGTATTTGTTTAGCAATTGCATTTGCTTGTCACCCGAAGCTCGTTATTGCAGATGAACCTACAACAGCATTAGATGTAACGATTCAAAAGCAAATTATGGAGTTGTTAAAAGAAAGAAAGGAAAAACAAAATACGAGTATTTTATTAATTACACATGATTTGGCACTTGTACGTGAAGTAGCTGACCGAGTAGTAGTTATGTACGGGGGACGTGTTGTTGAAAAAGGAACGATTCAAGAAGTAATTGGCGCACCTAAGCACCCTTACACAAAAAGTTTATTGCAAGCAATTCCGAATATGGATGATTCAGAAAAGGTACTTAGAGCAATTGAGGGAACAACACCTTCAATTGAAACGTTAAATAGTTTTGGATGCCCGTTTGTGAATCGTTGTCCTGTAGCGATAAAAGGATGTATTCATCGATTCCCAGAGAGAACAACATATTCTGAGGAGCATAGTTCACATTGCTGGCAGCATATCCTAGAGCATAATAAAGCGAAATCAAAAGAGAGGGTGAATGCCTCATGACGACAGATTTAATTACTGTAAAGCAAGTAACGAAAACGTATGGAAGTAAAAATAAAGAAATCGCAGCGTTAAAAGGTATATCACTTTCTATCCCAAAAGGAACAACGCTTGGCATTATTGGAGAAAGTGGTTCTGGAAAGACAACACTTGGTAAGCTCATAGCTGGGATCGAGCGTCCAACGTCTGGTGAAATTGATTATAACGGTCAAGTTGTTCACAAGCTGAAGTCAGCTCATAAGCGGGATTTCTTGCAGAAAGTACAGTTCATTTTTCAAGATTCCACAGCTGCATTAAATCCGCGCTGGAAAGTACGCGATATTGTAACAGAAGGCTATATTTCATTCGGTTTAGGCGATAAAGGATTGAAAGATAAAGTCGCAGGTGATGCACTAGAGCGTGTTGGATTAGATAGACGATATATTGATCGCTATCCACACGAATTTAGCGGAGGACAACGTCAACGTATTGCCATTGCAAGAGCGCTATTATGTGAGCCAGAAGTATTAATCCTTGATGAACCAATTTCAGCATTAGATGTTTCACTGCAAATCCAAATTGTACATTTACTGCAAAAGATTCAAAAGGAACAAGGCTATACATATTTATTTATCGCACATGATTTACCGATGGTTCACTATTTATGTGAAAAAGTGGCTGTCTTATACAAAGGAGAACTTGTTGAATTTGGATATACGGACGAAGTATTCCGTAATCCACAACATTCTTATACAAAAACATTATTAGCATCAACACCAAAAATTTCAGGTTAAAGGAGAATGTAGGATGAAGAAGTTTTTATTATTTGTCATTATGACTGTTTTAGCAATAACTTCTGTTGCTTGTGGTAAGAAAGAGACGCAAAAGGCGAGTGCTGGTAAGGGAGAAGGGGATCGATTAGTAACGAATATTAGCAGTGATCCGTATACCCTTGATTCTGCTATTGCGACAGATAGCACGTCAGGTTATGTAATTGGACAGTTGTTTTCAAGTTTATATACGCAAGATAGTGATGGGAAATATCAAAATGAATTGGCAGAGAAAGAAGAAGTAAATGCGGATGGAACTGAATATACAATTCATTTAAAGAAAGATATTAAATGGTCAGATGGCTCTTCTATTACAGCAAATGATTTTGAGTTCGCATGGAAGCGATTATTAAACCCGAAAACGGGTTCTATGAATGCGACAGAAATGTATTTTATTAAAGGTGCAGAGGCATATAATACTGGAAAAGGTGAAGAGGGACAAGTTGGGATTCAAGTGGTTAATCCTCAAACGTTAAAAGTAACACTTGAATATCCAGTTGCTTCTTTCAAACAAAAGCTAGCAAGTTCATTATTTATTCCATTATCTAAAAAATCAATTGATGATAATAATAAATTAAAAACAGACCCAAAAGAGTTAATTACGAACGGACCATTCACGTTAAAAGAATGGAAGCATAACCAAGCAATTACAGTACAAAAAAATAAAGAATACTATGATAAAAAGGTAACATTAAAAGAAATTGAGTTTCGTATTATTCCAGACTCTAAAACAGCGTATCAATTATTTAAATCAAAAGAATTAGATTTACTAAGTGGTTTACCACAAGAGATGATTGAGAAAGAAAAAGGAAATAAAGAATATAAGCGTGTTGCAGGATTCTCATCTTATATTTATTCGTTTAACGTAGAAAAAGAGCCGTTTACAAATGCAAAAGTACGTAAAGCATTTTCATTAGCGGTTGATCGTAAGTTTATCGTTGAAAAACTGTATAAAAATAATGCACAAGAAGCATATGCTTTTGTTCCAGAAGGGGCAAAAACACAAGGCGGCCGTGATTTCCGTAAAGAAAAAGGCGATTACGTAAAATTTGATCCAGCGGAAGCGAAAAAATTATTAGAAGAAGGCATGAAAGAGCAAGGATGGTCTACATTACCTGAAGTAACATTAAAATTCACTACAGATACACAACATAAAAAAGTAGCAGAAGCAATGCAAGAAATGTTTAAGAAAAACCTTGGTGTAGATATTAAATTAGAAAATAAAGAGTGGAAGAGTTACATCGACACATACAAGCAAAGTGATTTCCAATTAGCTTATATGGGGTGGGGAGGTTCTAACTTAGACCCTAGTGCCCGTTTAGAATTATATGCAGGTGATGGTCCGAGCAACTATGCGAAGTGGTACAATAAAGAATTTGATAATTTAATTAATCAAGCAAAAACAGAACAAGATGAAAATAAACGTTTTGATATATTGCATAAAGCAGAAGACATTATGTTTGATGAAACACCATTGATCCCAATTATTTTCCCAAGTGCTTCGTATTTACAAAAATCATCAGTATCTGGCGTCCAATTCATTATTGGTTCTAGTCCAGAACTAAGATACGTAAAAATTAAAAAATAAAGAAGTAGGCAATCGCCTACTTCTTTATTTTATTTCTTTCTTATATTCTTTTTTCGTTCCATCAGAGAAGATAACTTCTAAAGCGAATTTTTGATAGTCTTTATCAAGTTTGAATACATTTACTACTTGATCAATTACTTCTTGGTCAGGAGTATCTTTATCAAATTTCAACTCTTGTAGAAGTGGGCTTAATTTTGTAATAGCCTCGTCGCCTGTTAATTTTACATCTGCTTTATGGTCTTCAACTTTTGCTTCCATTTTTTTATCGGCTGCTACATTTTTATAATCAGCTTCGTAGTCTTTCTTCGTATCCTGATAGTCCGCTTTTAAATCGAATTCATTGAAGTTTAGCTTTAAATCAGCAGGAGCCTCGTTTTTTGCCTCTTCTGTAGTCTTTTTATTAGAAGTTGTGTCTTCTTTTGCAGGAGCTTTACATCCTGTTAATGCAGGTACTAGCATAAGAGCTAATAAAATTGATAGTAAAATTCTCATTATAAATTCCTCCTTATGTAAATTTGTTCTATACAAGTTTTTCCCAAAATCATGTAATTATGTATGTGTTGAAAATAAATTATTTTCTCGTAGCTTCAAGGGTAAATGCGCAATTTAAATCAAAAATGATTTGTATGTATATGGTAAATTTAAGTTGTAAGGAGGTACTGAAATGCATGAAGAATATAAAGAGATGATAAAAAAAGCAATCGAATATATAGAGAATCATTTACATGAAGAGCTTACAACAGAAAAAGTGGCATTTCACGGTGCAGTATCGATGTACCATTTTCATCGTATTTTTCAAAGTTATATTGGGATGAGTGTAACGGATTATGTTCGTAAGAGAAGATTAACTCATGCTGCACAGGTTTTAGTGTCGACTGAGAGAGCAGTCATTGATATTGCAGTGCAATATGGTTTTTCCTCACAAGAGGCATTTACTAGAGCTTTTAAAAGAATGTTTCAATTACCACCAAAAAAATATCGAAAGTATTTCCAGTCATTTTATATAGAAAGAGAGGGTATTTCAATGGAAAAAGGTATACCAAAAGGATGGGTATTAAGCGGAAGTCATCCTGCTGAATATGAAATGGGTTTAGATTATGAAGTTGTTCATCAAGGAAAAGTATCTGCATACATAAAAGCAAAAGAGAACGTTACGCATGGAGGCTTTTCAACATTAATGCAAATGTTCCGAGCGGATAAATATGTAGGTAAGAGGTTGCGTTTAACAGCATTTATTAAGAGTGAGAATGTAAAAGACTGGGCAGGATTGTGGATGCGAGTAGACGGAAAAGATACAGAGCCTATTGCTATGGATAACATGCAAAATCGTCCAATTAAAAATACGAATAACTGGCAATCATACTCGGTTGTACTAGATATAAAAGAAGAAGCACTTGGTATTGCATTTGGTGTTTTATTATCAGGAGAAGGTTGTGTCTGGTTAGATAGTATTCGATTTGATGAAGTGGATGAAAAAATTCCTTCAACAGATTTGGCAGAAAATTTTTATGAAACACTCCTAGAAGAGCCGGTGAATCTGCAATTTGAAGAAATAGAAAATTAAAAAGTAAGGAGAAAAGATATGCTCAAATATGTGAAATTGATAAGTATTAGTTTAGTAGTATCGTCGTGTATTATGGGAATTAACTATTTAATTAGTTATCTTTGGTCAGGGCATATACCTTCTTTGACGTGGAGAACATGTTTGATATTTATGGTTATATTTATGATGAGTTTTGGTTCAATACAAAAAGAGAGCTATGAAGAGAGTTGATAATCGTCCTTTTAGTCTTCTTAGTATAAATACATATGTATTTATCACTGCATTGGAAAAACAGGTTTGCCGTTCGGGATTATTTCCCGCAACATATGCAGCGAATGGTTATTACACAATAATATTTGGTGGAGTTAATTTAGCGGAAAATATTATTTCATTATTACTTATTATACTAGTTACACAATTGGTAGCGGGAATCACTATAGGTATAAAAGGGATAGTAAAGAGGAGAAGTTCTGTAGTTAAAGAAGCATAAAGTAAAAAAGGTATCCTTCGTGGGATACCTTTTTTACTAGCGTTTATTATTTTGCAACTTCTGTCCACTTGTAGTTAAATTCACCGCCGAAGTCAGTTGTTACAAGTCCTTTAATGAAAGAGCGTTGTAAGTAAGAGCGACCTTGTTGGTATAAAGGAGCGACAGCACCATCTTGTAATAAGATTTTTTCAGCTTGCTTCATTGCTTCCCAGCGACCTTTTTCATCACCAGCTAAATCAGTTTTTACTTTACGAATAAGCTCGTCGTACTCTTTGTTAGAGTATTTATCGAAGTTATAAGCACTATCTGTTGTGAATAGATCTAAGAATGTAATAGGATCCGCGAAGTCAGGGCCCCAGCCATCGATTCCAATTTCGTAATCACCACTTAATAGTAGTTTTAACTGTTGTTTACGTGGTTGAGGTTTTAAATTCACTGTTAATCCATCTAGATTCTTTTCTAATTCACCTTTTAAATATTCACCAGTTTTCTTAGCTAAAGCATTATCACTTGTTAATAGTTCAATTGTTACTTTGTCAGTACCAAGTTCTTGTTTCGCTTTTTTCCAGTTTTCTTTTGCAGATTTCACATCATCTTTGACTAGATTTCCATTCTCTTTACGGAAGTCATTACCGTCTGGACTTTTTGCGAATTTCGCAGGAACCATTCCTTCTGCTGGGATTGCACCGTTATTTAAAATTGTTTCTACGTACGCTTTTTTATTCATTGCTTCGTTAATAGCGAGGCGTGCATGTTGATTTTTTAATACTGCATTTTTCTGATTTAGTCGTAAGAATTGGATACCGACTTCAGCGCGTTCCTTGAAGTTGGAATCGTTCTTATACTTATCAACAAACTCCGCAGTTAAAGCAACACGATCAATTTGTCCTGAATCATATAAGTTAACTTCTGTAGACTTATCTTTAACGACATTGAAGTTGATTTCTTCTAGTTTTACAGTTTTAGCATCCCAATAGTTAGGGTTCTTCTTCAATTGGAAGCTTTGTTCATGTTTCCAGTTATCTAATGTGAAAGCCCCGTTGTAAATTAGATGCTTCGTTTCTAAACCGTATTTATCACCTTGAGATTTTAAATACTCTTCATTGATTGGTAAGAATGTTGCAAATGTCGTTAAGCTTAAGAAGTAGGGAACAGGGCGGTCCAGTTGTACTTCTAAAGTTTTATCGTCAAGAGCTTTAACGCCTAATTGATCGATTGCTACTTCTTTTTGGTTTATTTGTTTCGCATTTTTTATATCAAAGAATAAGAATGCATATTCAGCAGCTGTTTCAGGGTTAACGGCACGTTGCCAAGCGAAAATAAAATCTTTTGCTGTAACAGGAGTACCGTTTGACCATTTTGAATCACGAAGATGGAAAGTATACTTTGTTTTATCCGGACTAATGTCAACCGATTCAGCAACACCAGGGATCGGTTTATTATCTTCTCCTATAGCATATAAACCTTCAAAAACATTTCTCATTACATTCATGGATTCCCCATCCGTCGCTTTTGCAACATCCATTGTTGGAATTTCTGAAGCAAATGATAAGTTAATCGCTTGTTTATCAGGTGCTTTATCGTTCGCTTTTGCTCCGCCTGCATTATCTTTATTTCCCCCGCAAGCAGTTAGTAGTAGACTTGCCCCTAAAACAGATGCAACAACAGGTACAACTTTTTTCTTCATTGTTCTTTCCTCCCTAAATGTGTTGTTCGTAACGTCATAATGTCCATGTCTTGAAGTGTAGCTATAGAAGGAGAGAAAACCTATTATAAATATGTGTATATAGGTAATCAGGTATTCTATATGTATATACATGTTGAACTATAATCTATCGTTATATGTTTCAACTTAGTAGACATTACATTTTGATGGTAAAATATTTTGTTTCTTTGATTATTTAGAATATTAACACTGGAAAGAACTATATGTCAATAATAAAAAGTGGAGTGTTAATTTCTTGGAATAATATATTGAAAAAGCAGATTTCCTCATATTAGGGAATCTGCTTTTAATATATTTTGCTAAAAAAACAATGGGTGTGGGTGAGAACACGATGATCTAAGTTGCATTTTATCCCGCATTAACGGGCAGTAAGATCCTCACCTCAAAATTCAGTGAAAGCAAAGAAGTTAGGGGGGATCAACTGCCCGTAAAAGCCCGATTGGTGAGGGCTGATTAAAGTTTCACTTTATTTTTCAATTTTTGCCCATTTGAAGTTTAATTGACCTGCAAAGTCTACTTGTACAATGCCTTTCACATAAGAACGCTCTAAATAAGATTCTCCTTTTTGGTAAAGAGGAGCAATAACAGAGTCCTTAAATAAGATTTTTTCTGATGCTAGTAACGCTTCCCAGCGAGCTTTTTCATCACCAGCCAAAGTAGTTTTAACTTTTTCAATTGTGTCATCAAACTCTTTATTAGAGTAATGATCTAAATTGTAAGGGTTATTCGTCGTAAATAGTTCAAGGAATGTAATTGGATCAGCAAAGTCAGGGCTCCAACCGTCAATTCCAATCTCGTAGTCACCTTTTAATAAGAGTGAAACTTGTTGTTTACGTGGTTGCGGTTTTATATTTACCGTTAAGCCATCTAAATTCTTTTCTAGTTGTCCTTTTAGGAACTCACCAGTTTTCTTCTCAAGGTCACCATCACTTGTTAATAATTCTAATGTTATCTTTTCAGAACCAAGTTCTTTTTTTGCTTTCTTCCATAATTCTTGTGCAGATGTTGTATCAACTTTTGTTAAATCGCCGTTTGCAGTACGGAAGTCTTTTCCATCAGGCCCTTTTGCAAAGTTTTTCGGCACGAGACTAAAGGTTGGTGTAGAGCCATCATTTAATAACGTATTTACAAAAGATTTTCGATCAATTGTTTGATCGATTGCTTGGCGTGCAGAAACGTTTTGAAGTACTTTGTTTTGCTGATTCATACGTAAAAACTGTACCCCTACGTTCGGACGTTCTTTAAAGTTAGCATCCTTTTTATATTTATCAACGAAGTCAGATGTTAGTTTTATACGGTCTAATTGTTTGGATTCGAATAAATTTACTTCTGTTGATTTCTCTTTCACAACGTTGAAATTGATTTCTTCGAGTTTGACATTATCTTTATCCCAATAGGTAGGGTTTTTCTTAAATTTAAAGCTTTGTTCATGCTTCCAATCACTTAGTGTAAAAGCTCCGTTGTACAAGATTTTGTTATCTTCTAAAGCGTACTTATCACCTTGTGCTTTAAAGAATTCCTCGTTGATTGGTAGAAATGTTGGGAACGCCGTTAAGCTAATAAAATACGGAACAGGGCGCTCTAATTCTACTTCAAACGTATGGTCATCAACTGCTTTTATACCAAGTTGATCGGATGGGAGTTCTTTGCTATTAATTTTTTTAGCGTTTTTAATATCCAGGAATAAAAAAGCATATTCAGAAGCTGTTGCTGGATCGACAGCTCTTTGCCAAGCGAAGACAAAATCTTTCGCTGTTACAGGTGTGCCGTTCGACCATTTTGAATCTCGTAAATGGAATGTGTATTTCGTTTTATCAGCACTTACTTCATGAGATTTCGCAACGCCAGGAACAGGTTTATTACCTTCGCCAAGATTGTATAAACCTTCAAATACGTTTCTCATTACTTGACCAGAATCAGTATCTGTAGCACGAGCCGTATCCATTGTTCGAATCTCAGTAGGTGAAGATAAGTTTAAAACTTGCTTACTAGGTGCCTCATCTTTTGCATTTGCTCCGCTCGCTTCGTTTTTATAACTACCGCAACCAGATAATAAAATACTTACTCCTACAACTGATGCAATACCGGGTACAAACTTCTTTTTCATTTGATTTTCCTCCTAAATAGTTAATAAGATTGGATGACGATGAGGGAAATGAAAAACAAAAAATCCCTCTTTTCGTATTGAGAAAGAGGGATTTTTACGTACAAGTTATGCACCCGTATATAAACGAAGTCCCTCATTCTATCTTTCAAGCACAAAGCTTGCAGGAAGTGGCACAGTATTCAAAATGAACCTGCTGCCGAGGTTTCAAAGGGCCAGTCCCTCCACCTCTCTTGATACAATGAGAATAAATTTTATTAATTTTTGTGTTTCTTTGATAATTCAAAATCTTACACCTTAGATAATGAAGTGTCAATCAAATGGAATATAGTTCAAATTTTCAGTTTTATTAAAAATAAAAAAACCACTGCATATGGCAGTGGTTTCCCTACTAGAAGTTAAAGTTATCTGGATCTGGACCAACGCGATGATTTTCATTTAAAGCTTGAATTGCTTTCATATCATCCGAGCTTAATTCAAAGTCAAAGATGTTTGCATTTTCAATAATGCGGTGTTCTTTAATAGACTTAGGGATTGTTACAACTTCATTTTGTAGATCCCAACGTAAAATAACTTGTGCAGTCGATTTATTATATTTCGTAGCGATTTCTTGTAATGTTGGGTGATTAAGTAGCTGCCCCTGCATTAATGGTGACCAAGCTTCAAGCTGGATGTTATGTTCTTTACAGAAGGCATGTAATTCTTCTTGTGCTAAACGTGGGTGGTATTCCACTTGGTTAACCATTGGTTTAATTTCTGCAATTTCAAATACGTCTTGCAAATGGTGAATATGGAAATTACTCACACCGATAGCACGAACACGACCATCTTTATAAAGCTGCTCTAAAGCTTTCCATGATTCAGTGTATTTTCCTTTTACAGGCCAATGTACTAAATATAGATCTAAATATTCTAGACCTAATTTTTCTAATGTAGTTTCAAATGCTTGTAGTGTTGACTCGTAACCTTGATCACTATTCCACACTTTTGAAGTGATGAATAACTCTTCACGAGGAATACCAGATTCTTGAATTGCCTGTCCAACGCCTTCTTCGTTTTTATATATCGCAGCAGTATCGATACTACGGTATCCATTTTTTATAGCTGCTTTTACAGAATCAATTACTTCTGTACCATCTTCAACTTTAAAAACACCCAAGCCGAACCAAGGCATTTTCACGCCGTTATGTAATGTTGTATAGTCGTTTAAACTTGTTAAAGTCATATTAATTCCCCCTAGCTTTTTTATTGGTCGCTTCAACTGCTTGTTGAATGACTTCTGAAAAATTATTTTCATATAGAACTTTTAAGCCTTCAGCCGTTGAACCTCCTGGTGTTGTTACTTGTTCGCGGAGCATAGCTGGATCCTGATTTTGCTGGAGCATAGCGGCAGAGCCAGCAATCATTTGAATGACAAGGTGTTTTGCTGTTTCCTCATCAATACCATAGCTTTTCGTTGCTTCAATTAAACCTTCAGCAAAGTGATAGAGAAAAGCGGGTGCACTACCAGTAACTGCGGTAAGTTGGTGAACTTCCTCTTCGGTACAAAACTGTGAGGTACCGATACCTTTTAAAAGAAGTTGTAACGTTTCTTGATGTGTTTCATCTACAGAATGTCCCGTCGTATATAAGGAGATAGACTTTCCAATCCCAGCAGCTGTATTTGGCATAATCCAAGCAACAGGTGTCCTTTGGGGAAGTCTTTCTTCTAGATAAGATGGCCCGATTCCGGCAGCAACTGTCACGACAAATTGATTAGTTAGAAGAGGGGATAGATCCGCTAATAGCTGTTCATGTGCGACAGGCGGCATTGCTAAAACGATTGTATCTACAGATTTAATATGCTGTTTCCAATCTGTTGTAATCGATAGATCATATTGAGTTTGTAATTGCGTTAGTTTTTCTATGTTACTTCGGTTGGAAACAATAATTTCTTCGATGTATTCTTTACTTGTTGTAAGTAGTCCAGCAAATATAGCTTCTGCCATACGACCGGCACCAATAAATAAAATTCGATGTTTATTAGGCATATCCTTTATTCCTTTCTGATGAGAATATGTTATAAAAAACGATAACATTTTTAAGAGAATTTTGTAAAAAGAAACGGCTTATCGTAAGTGGAATAGATGAGTGGGGAGTTTTACAGGAGAAAATTTATAGTAAGTATAAGAGTTATTTCTTATACTGTTGATAGGGAGTTTATTACATATCTGGGGAGAGATAAATATGGTTAGAAGTCCACTTTTTTTACTCATTTCTAGTATTATTTGCATATTAGTTGGGTTCTATATCCGATCAAGTTATATTGAAATTTTCGCATCGGTTATGGGGATTATTAATGTTTGGTTACTTGCAAGGGAAAAGGTATCAAACTTTTTATTTGGGATGATTACAGTTGCGGTATTTCTGTATATTTTCACTACACAAGGCTTATACGCAATGGCAGTATTAGTAGCCTTCCAATTTATATTTAATGTGTACGGTTGGTATTACTGGATTGCGCGTAGTGGGGAGGAGAAGGTAAAACCGACAGTTCGCTTAGATTTGAAAGGATGGATTATTTATATACTTTTTATTTTAGTTGCTTGGATTGGTTGGGGATATTATCAAGTCCGTTATTTAGAATCGACAAGTCCATATTTAGATGCTTTAAACGCTGTATTAGGATTAGTAGCTCAATTTATGCTGAGCCGAAAAATCTTAGAAAATTGGCATTTATGGATTTTGTATAACATAGTTAGCATTGTGATTTATATTTCAACGGGCTTATACGTCATGTTAGTATTAGCTATTATTAATCTATTTTTATGTATCGATGGCTTGCTAGAATGGAAGAAAAACCATAAAGAGCGAGAACGTGTAAAAAATTATATTTAGAAAATAATTGTAATCAAAAACCCCCTGAAGCATATACGTTTCAGGGGGTTTAAATATAGTGTGAATTTATGCTTTTGTCATACCAAGCAATACAGCGCCGCCGATAATTAAAACACTACCTAGGGCAATAAAGATCAATTGACGTTTTGTTTTCTTTTCACCTAAGAAGACAATCGCACCGAATGTTGAGATAACGATTCCAGTTTGAGATAATGGGAAGCTTGTCGCTACTCCGACACGTGGTAATGAAAGAAGTAAGAATAAGTTTCCTGTTCCCCAAAGTAAACCAGATACAGCATTACGAATTGCATATTTGTTAAATGGTTTATGTTTAGACGTCAGTACAACCGCACCAACGAACATACCAACTGCCTGTGGTAAAATAGCAGACCAACCATCGATATTATACCAACGAATAATAATTACATATACAAGATAGCCGAAAGTAGAAACAATTAAAGTAAGAAGTCCTTTTTTCAATTGTCCTGGTGGCTGTGCATTTTCTTTATCATCTAGTGATGTGAATACTACACCAATTACGATTAATAGGATTGCAATCGTTCCCAGAACAATCGTTGTAGTAGTAGTCCACTCACGAAAAGCGATAACTCCAAAGATAGAAGTTGCAACAAGTTGCATACCAGTAGAAATAGTTACAGTAGTTGAAACACCTAGTTTTTCAACTGTTTTTAATTGGTTTACTTGTCCTAAAGCCCAGAATAAACCTGAAATAAAGCCAACAATCAAGACTGTCATTGTTAAAGTTGGTTGAGTAAATACATACATAGTTGTTGCGAAGAATAGAGCACCGATTGTCATACCTACCGTTTGGCTATATGCACCACCGCCCATTTTTACGCTTACTAATAAGATGTTTCCCCATGCGATTGCAGGAAGAAGCGCTAATAAAATGTCCATTACAAGACTCCCTTCGGTTTTCTATACCAATATAATTACATAGCGTTCTAACGATCGGTAATGCCCCACTAATAGAGTAGAAGATTACCGATCGCTAAAACAGGATGAAGAATTTACGATATAAATGCGTTTTCATTTCTTCATTTTTTGAAACACTTTCATATAATAACAGGAAATTACCTATTTTAGAAAGTGAATTCAAATAAAATGTATATTTAAATAAGGGGAAAAATTCAGTTATTAATCAAATCATTTTATTTTCCGGGAAATAAAAAGCAACTTTTGTCGAAAGTTGCTTTAAGAAGTAGTAATTCTTCTATTAATGAGTTGAATGCATAGTAAGAATAGAAGGGACATACTAATCGTTATGATTACAAGCGTCCAAGCTAGTTGCATATTACTCGCATCAATAGCCATATAAATCGCCGTTGGAATCGTCTGAGTTTTGCCAGGTATATTTCCTGCAAACATTAAAGTTGCACCAAATTCACCGAGTGCGCGAACAAAGCTTAAAATCATACCGCTAAGTAGTGCGGGGAATGCAAGCGGGAGTGTAACATGTAGAAAAACTTGATATTCACTTGCACCAAGATCGCGCGCGCCATCTTCAATTTGTACATTTGCGATAGAAAATCCTGTTTTTGCTGATTGGTACATGAGCGGAAATGCAACGACTGTAGAAGCAATGATAGCAGCAGTAGATGTAAACATAATGGACTGCTGAAATAATGATTCAATCCACTTTCCAATGGGACTGTTATTTCCAAAAATGATAATTAGAAAAAAGCCGATAACAGTTGGTGGAAGCACCATTGGTAATAAGAAAATAGTTTCTAGTAGTACTTTATATCGCCACGAGGAGCGCGCTAATGCTCGTCCAATAATCGTTCCTAAGATCGTAACGATTATTGTGGCGCACGCAGCTACTCGCAAGGATAGAAAGACAGGTGACAAAATTGCATCAAAGCTCATAGCGATTATGGCAGGATTGTAAATCCATATTTCTTAAAGATAGATTGTGCATCTTTTGATTGTAAATACTCATAGAATGAAGTCGCCTCTTTCTTATGCTTAGATTCCTTTATAACACCTAAAGGATAGTGGATTGGCTCATGAGAATTAGCTGCTACCGCTTCTACAATTTTTACCTTGTCTGAAACGAGAGCGTCTGTTTTATATACAATACCAGCATCAACATTACCTGTTTCTACATATGTTAACACTTGGCGAACATCTTTTGTAAATACGATTTTATTTTGAACGTCATTCCAAAGATTTTCATATGTGAGAGAAGCTTTTGCATATTTTCCTGCAGGTACAGATTCGGGTGTACCAAGTGCGATTTTCTTGATTTTCTCATCCTTTAAATCTTGAAGTTTTGTAAGAGCACTATCTTTTGGAATGACTAGAACTAGTTCATTTCCAAGAAGGTTTTTCCCTTCTTTTTCATTAATAAATCCTTTTTTAACAAGAGTTTGGAATTTATCCTCTGCTGCAGAGAAGAATAAATCAGCAGGTGCACCTTGCTCAATTTGTTGTTGAAGTGCACCAGAAGCACCGAAGTTAAAAAAAAGTTGAATAGTTGGTTCTTTCTCTTTATATTGCTTTTCAATTTCTTTTAATGCATCTTGTAAACTTGCAGCAGCTGATATAGTCAGCTCCACTGATTCTCCCTCTTTAGCAGCTGACTTTTCTTCACTTGAACAAGCTACACTGAATATAAGAAGAAAAGAAAGTATAAGTACCCCAATGGATCGTAAAGTAAATTTGTTCATAAAAAATCTCCCTTCGTTTACTAAATTAATTATAACTAATTATAACTAATTATAACTAGTTATAATTGAATATAATTTGAACGATATAGTTGTTTTTAAAAACTAGGAGAAATATTCTTTTCTTTGTTACAATGAAGGAAGAAAGTGAGGAATCGTCTATGGATCATCATTCCTACACAACGGAAGAAGTAGCAAAGCAATTAAAAGTATCAAAATTAACTGTATACGACCTAATTAAAAAAGGAGAACTTCCTTCTTATAGGGTTGGTAGACAAATGCGCATTGATGCAGCTGATTTAGAACAATATATAAAGCAAATGAAAACAGGGAAGGTACAATTTACTCCTGTAAAGAAGGACGAAATTAGTAGTTCGAATACACGCATCATTAGTGGTCAAGAACTAACGTTAGATATGTTGGCAAAGCATATAGAAAATCGATTGCCAAATTCTAATATATTGAGAGCGTATCAAGGTAGTTTAACGAGTTTAGTGAAGATGTACCAAGGAGAAGGAAGCGTCGTTAGTTTACACTTATTTGATGGTGAAACGGGTACATATAATGTTCCTTACGTAAAACGTATTTTAGTTGGACAACCATATATTATGATGAATTTATTAGCAAGAAATGTTGGGTTTTATGTGCAAAAAGGGAATCCACAAAATATAAAAACATGGGCTGATTTAGCTCAGTCATCTATACGATTTGTAAATCGAGAAAAAGGTTCTGGTATTAGAGTGTTAGTGGATGAGCAATTGCGAATTCGAAAATTAAGTAAAGAAGATATTAACGGGTATGAATGGGAAGAATCGAATCACCTTGGTGTTGCCTCGCAAGTCGCGAATGGAAAAGCTGATGTTGGGGTAGGATCAGAAAAGTTTTCCCAAATTGTGAACGTAGACTTTATTCCAATAATGAAAGAACAGTATGATTTAGTACTTCTGAAGAATAAAGAAAATGATGAACTTATTGAGGTTATAAAAGGAATTTTGCAATCTGAAGAGTTTCACAATGAATTAAAAGCAATTGGTGGATATGATATAAGCAAAACAGGCCAAATTATATATGAAACAAACTAAAAAGCTGCTTGTCTATAAGACGAGCAGCCTTTTCTATATAAAAGGGGGGGAACCAATTGTTAAACGAGACTTTGAGCAAGTGCATAAATGAATGCAGTAAGAAGAGTAGCTCCACTTGCAAGTCCGATAAAGTGAAATTTTAATCAGTGAGGGCGGGGTATCCCTCGCTGATTATTAGCCCTCACCAATCGGGCTTTTACGGGCAGTTGATCCCAAACCTAACTTCTTTGATTTCGCTGAATTTTGAAGTGGGAGTCTTACTGCCCGTTAATGCGGGACAAAGTCTGATTTGTTGAAAGTAATGTTGTTCATTATAATCTCTCCTTATTTGTTTAATGTAGTTGCAACTGCTTTTGCATCGACAAGTGCGGATAGCACCATGCCCATTGTATTGAAAAATTTGTTTGATTTCATTTTGTTCATCATGCGTATCCGCTCCTTTTCGAATTGTTGTTGCCCTGCTTTCTGTCTTAATTATATGAAATATAGCAGCCTGCAACTATCGAATTGGCTTACGTAAGACTTACACTTTTGTAAGAAAAAAAGACATTCGTGTAAGAATGTCTTTTAAAGCATATTGATATGATGATGTGCTTCAATTGTTTTTAAAAAGCTTCGCATCGAATTGGTCATGTAACTATCTTTACGGCGTATGAAAACAGTTGAAATACTACCATATTTCTCCGGAATTGGATGACAGTGTACTTTACCTGCTGTAGAAAGGTGCTGCACCGCAGACTGGGGGACGAGTGTAATCCCAAGACCGAGCGCTACGCTATTTAATATAGTTTCTAATATGTTAAACTCCATAATTCTTTTTGGTAACAAACCTTCATCTTTAAGCCATCGTTCAAGCTTGGAACGGTATCCACATCCTTGATTAAAAACGAGTAGGGGCGTCGTAGTAAATTCTTCTATATGAAAAGCTTTATTTTGTGTAACAAGCATTAATTTCTCAGTACTAACATCGTATTGTTCAATTAGTGGATGTTTAATAGGACCTGATATAAAGGCGCCATCTAATTGATGATCGAGTACTTCTCTAATAAGCTCTTCCGTTAGACCGGCTTGTAATGATAAATCGACATTTGGATAGCTTTTATAGTAAGAAGACAAGATGGTAGGTAATGTACTGACTGTTTCGACTGTACCAATTTTTAATATGCCAGATGGTGTTTCACTATCTAAAAACACTTGTTTTAGCTCTTCAACATCTTGCAAAATTTTATGAACGTAAACGAGCATTTTTCTTCCTTCAGCTGTTAAAGTCATGCCTCGCTTATGACGGTAAAAGAGAGGTGTTTTCAGCTCGTTTTCTAATTGTTTAATACGTGCGGTTACATTTGATTGTACATAATTTAATTCCTTTGCTGCGCCGCTTACACTACCGCGGTCGGCAACGCTCTGGAAAATTTGTAAGTCTCGTAATTCCATTTTATGCTCCTCCTTGATGTTAACTATCATTATAAATGATAGTTAACATCATTTTGAATCATTTTACGTGATATATTTTTTCTTTTACAATTCTCTTTGTGCAAATAGAAAGAAGCGGGGGATTGTGGTGAGAAAAGGTCAAATGATAATAGGTGCTTTGGCATGTTTAATTGCAAGTATGTCATGGGGAGCGATGTTTCCGGTTGCTGATCATGCTCTAGAATACATAGATCCATTTTATTTTTCGTTTATTCGTTATGGGGCGGTAGCAATTGTATTGATTGTATTATTGCTAATGAAAGAAGGAAAGAAGGCATTTCGCTTAGAAGGAAGAGGGAAGTTACTCGTCTTTTTTGGAACAATGGCTTTTACCGTATATAATGTATTAATTTTTCTAGGGCAAATGTTAATGGGAAAATCAGGTGTAATGGTAGCTTCTATTATGGAGGCGCTTATGCCAATGATTTCAATTTGTATTTTATGGGGATATAAAAATATAAAGCCGAAGAAATATATGATAACGAGCATGATTATTGCGTTTGTAGGGGCTGTATTTGTCATTACGAAAGGTGATATGAGTTTCTTTTTAACATTGAAAGATAATATGTTTTCACTAGTATTTATATTTGTTGGTGTTGTAGGATGGGTTATTTATACGATGGGTGGTCAAACGTGTAGCGATTGGTCAACATTACGTTATTCTACTTTGACATGTGTATTGGGTACAACTGTCACAGGGATTATAACTGTGGTCATTACAGTGCTTGGATATGTATCTGTTCCAAGTATGGAAACGATTTCTATTGTGAAGTATGATTTGTTATTTATGATGACATTACCAGGTATCGTAGCACTACTTGCTTGGAACTACGGTGTGAAAATCTTATCATCAATTAATGGTATTTTATTTATTAACTTTGTGCCAATTACTACTTTAGTTATTATGATGATACAAGGATATAAAATAACGACATTTGATGTATTAGGAACATTGTTTGTTATTGCAGCGCTTATTCGTAATAATGTTTGTCAGAGAAAAGAAGAAAATATAAATAAACAAATTTTGCAAGAAAAGCAATTGCGTCAAGCTGTTTAATAGGCAACTGGAGGATTTTATATGTTAGAAAGTTTATTGTTTTTCTTTGCTGCTGGAGTTGCCTGCGAGCTTGCAGCAATTAATCGAAACGGTCGTAAAAATATAAAACAACAAGCTGAACTGATACAGCTTTTAAAAGACTTGAAGGAAAGAAAAAATTAAAAAGACGACCGGGCATAGACGGTCGTCTTTTCTATTATTATTTATATAAAGGGGAAAGGGGACACAAAGTTATATAAGCGTAGCAGCGTAAATGAAAGCAGTAAGAAGAATCGAGCCGCTAGCTAGTCCTAAAAAATCTAATTTATTAAAAGTCATGTTATTCATTATAAATTCTCCTTACGTGTTTAATATAGAAGCAACAGCTTTTGCATCGATAAGAGCGGAGAATACCATGCACATTGTATTTAAGAAATTGTTCGTTTTCATTTTGTTCATCATATAGATCCGCTCCTTTTCAAATGGTTGTTGTTACTTTCTGACTTAATTGTATAAGATAGTGGAGGGAGTCACTATCGAATTAGCTTACAAGAAAATTACACTTTTGTAAGAATTGAAATTTAACAATAAATACTTATTTTTATTACCAACTCCTAAAACTTAGTGTTATAATCGTTGTAAGAAAATAATTATACTTCGGATATTCAGAAAGGAACGAAACAAATGTATAAACCAATTACATTTTCGTTGAAATATATATTTAAAATGGCTGGGAAGGTAGAAGTACAAGGGAGAGAGAAATTACCGGAAGATGGCCCTTACGTTGTTGCGTGTACACATACAAGTTTTATGGATGTTTTAATGTTAGCGGCAGGAATGTACCCAACCCAAATTCATTACATGGCAAAAAAAGAATTGTTTGAAGGGAAATTTAAAAATTGGTTTTTTAAAAATGTAAATGCATTCCCTGTAGACCGTGCGAATCCAGGGCCAAGCACATTAAAAATTCCATCACGTTTATTAAAAGAAGGAAAAGTAGTAGGGATTTTCCCGAGTGGGACGAGGTCATCAGAAGACGTTTCACTAAAAGCTGGGGCTGTTACGATTGCAATGCGTTCTAACGTTCCGTTAATACCGGCAGCTTATGTTGGTCCATCAAGTATAAAAGAATTGATAAAAGGAAAAAAAGCGCGATTAGTTTTTGGAGACCCAATTCAAATCGATGCTGAAGAACAAATAGATCGAAAAACGGCTATGAAAATGATGACAGATGAATTAAATGCAAAGTTTGAAGAACTAAAGGAAGTTTTGCAGCCAAATCAAAAATAAGAAAAGACGATCGTGCATAGACGGTCGTCTTTTCTATTATTAGTTGAACCAATCGGGCTTTTACAGGCAGTTGATCTCCCGCCTAACTTCCTCGCATTCGTCGAATTCTGAGGTGGGAGTCTTACTGCCCGTTAAAGCGGGATAACGGGGAAAGGGGACACGAAGTTATAGTGTAGCAGCGTAAATGAAAGCAGTAAGAAGAACCGTGCCGCTAGCTAGTCCTAAAAAATCTAATTTATTAAAAGTGATGTTGTTCATAATGTATTCTCCTTACTTGTTTAATGTAGAAGCAACAGCTTTTGCATCGATAAGAGCGGAAAATACCAAGCTCATTGTATTTAAGAAATTGTTCATTTTCATTTTGTTCATCATATAGATCCGCTCCTTTTCAAATGGTTGTTGCCCTGTTTCTGACTTAATTATATGAAATGTTGCGGAGAGTCACTATCGAATTAGCTTACAGGGAAATTACACTTTTGTAAGAAAAACGAATGAAAGTGTCATGATGAGAAGATTTGACATATGTTCATGTGATTCATTAAGTTAAAAGTAGAGGTGAGTGTATGGCTAATATTAAAGATATTGCAAAGATGGCTGGGGTTTCAGTTACGACTGTTTCGAGGGTATTAAATGATCATCCATATGTAAGTGAAGAAAAAAGGAAAGTTGTTTTAGAAATAGTTGAGAAATTGAATTACTCGCAAAATGCAAATGCTGTTCATTTATCAAAAGGGAAGACGAATATTGTTGGCGTGATTTTACCTTATATTAATCATCCGTCTTTTGATGCGATGGTGGGTGGAATGATGGAAGTTGCGTTAGCTCACAACTATCGAGTGCTTCTTTGTCAAACGAACTACAATAAAAAAGAAGAAATGAAAAGTTTACATATGTTGAAAACAAAGCAACTAGACGGTCTTATCATTTGTTCTCGTGCTAATGAGTGGGAAACTATAGAGCCTTATGCAGCGTATGGGGCGGTTATTGCTTGTGAGGATAATGATATTGAAAGCATATCGAGTGTATATACAGATCATTTTAATGCCTTTCAATTAGGGATGAGTTACCTTATTGAAAAAGGTTATAAGAAGATTGGATATTGTACGGGAAGAAAGTTAGGGCCAAGTAGTAAGAAACGTTTTGATGCTTATAAACAACAGCTACAATTAATAGATGAAGAAGTGATGGAAGATTGGATTTTCACAGAATGCTTTACGTTAGAAGATGGTGTAAGAGTTGCACATCAATTCAAGGAGATGGAGAATCCTCCTGAAGCATTAATAGTGGCAGGAGATGAGGTCGCTATTGGGATCATGACAGAAGTTGAAAAATTAGGTATTAAAGTTCCAGAGGATTTAGCGATTATTGGTTTTGATAACCAACCGATTTCTCAAGTTTTACAACTGACAACCATTGACCAAAATTTAAAGGGAATAGGTAAGACGGCTTTTGAAATGTTTTACAGGCAAGTAAGTGATGAGAGTTCTAAACAAGAAAAGATGGAAATTCCATATAAACTTGTGGAACGTTCTACAGTTTAGTCATAATCCGTTATGTGTATAATCACATAACGGATTATTTTTTGAAATGTCTTTGACAGGAAACGCGTTTCATACTTTATAAAAGAGTTACACCGGTCTGTAATAATCCATGGATTCTTTTCAAGTGTTAAAACAATGAATAGAATTTGGAGGGATATGCATGAATGAGCTTTTATTAAGTATGAAAAAATATGTAGAGGATGACGAAAAGATTTTAGCGTTTGTCGTAGGGATATTTGAAAAGGATGACTTTACTTTATGTTATCAACATGGGATTTTTGTTGCCACTACTAGACGTCTTCTATTTTACGGGAAATTTCCGTGCTATCCTGCGATATTTGAAGAGTATTCGTATTTGCATATAGATGACATAGATTTCCGTCCATATTTCGAATGTACTTGTAATCGTGAAACCATTAGAGCTAAGTATATTCAGAGTGGGAATGTGGAGCGCTTTGTCCGTACAGTTAGAGCGAATATGAATAATTAATCACCCCTTTGTTTAAACATAATATCTTGGTCTTTGTGAGGGGAAATGCGGAATAAAAACAACTTCTAAACCTCTAGGAGATAGTGATACAATGTCAAATGGGGGGAGGTATGAACTATGGTTAATCAACGTATAAAGGAAATAACACTAATTACAATTGGTTCATTATTATTCGCAATTGGTATTAATTACTTTGCAATTCCAAACCGTTTATCAGAGGGTGGAATTATTGGTTTAACAGTTGTTACGTACTATTTATTTGATTGGTCACCGGGAATTGTGAATTTTGGTTTGAATGCAATTTTATTAGCTGTAGGTTATAAATTTTTTGATAAGAAAACGATGGTTTACACAATTATAGGTATTGTGGAAACATCTTTGTTTTTATATGTTACAGAACATATCGAATATCAAGTAAATAGTGATACGTTACTAGCAGCTTTATTTGCTGGTGTATTTGTAGGTATCGGATTAGGCTGTATGTTCAAAGCTGGAGGTACATCAGGAGGATCGGCAATTTTAGCTCGACTAGCAAATCAATATTTAGGTTGGAGCGTTGGTAAAGGCGTACTTATTATTGATATCGTTGTAATTGCTGGCTCTATATTTATAATAGGACAAGAAAAGGCAATGTATACACTTGTAGCTGTATTTGTCGGAGCGAAAGTAATTGATTTCATCGTGGAAGGTATGGATACAAAAACAGCTGTTACGATTATTTCGAATCAACCAGACTTAATTCGAGAGACTATTACGAAAAACATGACGCGCGGTGTCACTGTATTAGAAGGACGCGGCGGATATACTGGTAAAAATAAAGAAGTTTTATATATCGTTATTAATAAACAAGAGCTTGTTAAGTTAAAGCAAGTTATTAGTAGAGTTGATGAAGATGCCTTCGTTGTCATTCACGATGTGCGTGATGTACTTGGCGGTGGCTTTAAAGCAAGCTAAAAGGTGAACGAGAAAATTCGTTCATCTTTTTTTATCCCGCATTAACGGGCAGTAGAACTCCCACCTCAAAATTCAGCTGGAGCAAAGAAGTTAGGTGGGAGATCAACTGCCCGTAAACGCCCGATTGGTGAGGGCTGATTAAAGTTTCACTTTATTCTTACAAAAATGTAAGGGTAATGTAATGGGATTGAATGGTAGATTAAATTCCTGCTCTTTAGAATGGATGTATAAGTATCCTGCAGAGGAGGAAGATCAGTATTATGAAGAAAAAAATAATTACTACTGTAATAGCTATGGTAGTGATAGTAGTAGTATTACTACCTACGAAACTTGGACCAGTTATTGATAAATATAATCCGCTTTATACGACGAAAGAATACTATACAATTGTGGATGCGATTGGTCAGCATGTCGGTGATGAATGGTATGAATATGAATTTATTGCATTTGATGAACGTGGAAGAGAACAAAAAATAAAGAAGACTGTTAAGCATATGTTAAAGAGAGATGAAGCATTAAAGGTGTACGCAAAAGGACGCTACGGCGAGGCAATTGAAGAAATTGAAGCTGTAAATATTCCTATTAATGCGAAGAGTAAACTTTTAACGATGAGATAGCGAATTATACCCCCGCCTATTTTTTGTCGAAAATAAAAATACTAGGTAGGGGTATTTTAGGTTCGTGAAAAAACCTTAGTCCATATGGACTAAGGTTTTTCTTATTATATAAAGGGGAAGGGGGTACATTGTAGTAGCATGAGTGAAAGGTATAAGAAGAGTCGGCTACTAGCAATGTAATTTGGTTATGTGAGTATTCTTCTTATTTGGCTTACTTTCTAACTTTATTGTACGAAATATAGGTAAGGGAAACTATCGAATTACATTACACATAGCTTACAAACATGTAAGCCTTCTGTAATGTAATTCGATGGTTAAAATATAGTAAATTTCATATAGTGTAACTAGAAAGTCTCACTGTATCACTTTCTGTTTGTAATGTTAATGAAGAATGAAAAACCAACTAATTTTTAATAGCCCTCATCTCTATTTAGATGAGGCTCTTTTTCAAACCTTACAACATTGTAAGGTTTACGTAAGTTAATTCGATAGTAAATTTGTCATATTTTTTGCATAATAGATACAAATAGATAAAAAATAATTAGGGATATATTAAGAAGGGAGAAAACTGGGATGCGTAAAGAAGAAGTAGTGAAGTTTCCAATTAAAGATTTCTGTAGCTACTTTACTGTTGCCGTAGTATGTATTGGATTATTTGATATAATAACAAATTTAATTGTTAACTAATATAGATGATAAAACAAGAAGGAAGACCCTTTCTTGTTTTTTTTATGGGGGCATAAAGATGAAATTGATTGATAGTCATATACATGTTGATCAATATGAGAATGAAGAGAAAAGTAGATTATTTATAGATGTGGAAAACAGTAAAGAGATACAAGGGCTTATTGCAGTATCTATGAATTATCAATCATGTCTAGAAACTTTATCTTTAGCAAAGCGATATCCTTTTGTACATCCAGCAATAGGTTTTCATCCGGAGCAGCCGATTCATAAAGAGGAATGTGAGCAAATTTATAAATTAATTGAAGATCATGTAGAGGAAATCGTTGCGATTGGTGAAGTGGGCTTGCCATATTATTTAAGGAAAGAAGATGAAAATATTGCTATTGATCCATACATAGCGGTGTTAAAAAAGTTTGTGGAACTAGCTAGTAAATACGATTTACCAATTATATTGCATGCGGTTTATGAAGATACTGACACTGTATGTGGTTTACTTGAAGAATATAAAGTTTCGCGTGCACACTTTCATTGGTTTAAAGGAAGTGAAGAGACAATGAAACGGATGATGAGGAACGGTTATTATATTTCTATCACACCGGATGTTTTACATAAGGAGAAAATTAGAAAAATAGTTTCGTATTATCCGCTTGAATATATGATGGTAGAAACAGATGGGCCGTGGGAATTTCAGAAGGATACGATGACACATCCTTATATGATAAAAGATGTATTACAAGAAATTAGTATAATAAAAAAAATATCAGTAGAGAAAGTTACTGAGCAAATATATGCGAATACGGTGCGATTTTATAAAGTTAGTGAGTCATAAAAAAACACCAAGCATCTCGCTTGGTGTTTTTTTATGACTCTAATTTTTTCGCACGTCTTAATAATAAAAGAAAGACAATTATAATGAACCCAATTATAAGGAAGAACCCATATTGTTTTATATAATCAATTATGTCATTCGCACTTGTTGGTTTTTCAATGTGAATGCCTTCTTTATTAGTAGTAATATGAATATCTTTCATTTTTACTTCATTCATGTCTTTTTGTAAATCAATCCACTCTATGTTTGGAATATTTTCTAGTTCTTTTAATACTTCTTTTAATGGTTCAACGCCCAAGTAAGGATGATAAAATGCACCGATAATTCCATCAGATAGTTTAGTGATAGATAAAGCACGTTCTTTCATTTTTGCTATAGCTTGTGGCTTCCCTTCTTCAATAAAGCCAACAGTTTCAGGAATTAATTTCATCCCATGTAAAAATGACGGTGTACTTATATAAGCCGGTGAGTGCATTGATTTCCAAGTTGTATCGTTTAGTTGTATTTGTCCTACATAAGTTGAAAAATATTGTGATAGTATTTCATATCCTTTTTGAGACATTGTATAGTGCGGAGCTTCAAAGGCAACTGGATATAATTTAGCTTCTACAAGCTCTGTAATCCCTTTTTCAATATGATCTTTAATATATTTTTCTTCGAAGGCTTTCCCGTTTTTTACGTATTTATTATAGTCTTCTGTAGACTGAAAATCTTTTTTTGTTTTTGATTTTTCATGGTTTGGTTGGCGAATTGGTTGATCTGTTTTTACATCCCAAAATTCAAAACCTTCGCCAGTTTCGCTATCATAAAACTGATGTGTGTAACCATGCATAACGATAGAGCCACCATTATCTTGCATAAAGTGTAAAACATCGATTAATTCAGAGTTATCCTTTAAATGTACTGTTTTTCCTGTGTCTGGATCTTTGTAAACAGGGATAACGGTAATCATATAAGGGAGCTTTTTCTCTTTTAGTAATTCAGCGATTTCTTTTAATTGCTTTACATCTACAGCTGGATGAACGTCTTCAAGGCGTAAATAAGCTGAAGTTTTATTTGTTTCAGGTTTTTGTCCGAAATAAGAAAATAACATTTCACCGACGTAATGAGACATCCAATCGAAAAGGTTTGGAGTTGCAACATAATAGGATGTTCCTTGCTGAATGATTAACGGATGAGTTCCATCAGCACTCAAGGCGTAAGCAAGAGTTGTTCCTTTTGTTTCAATTTTCTTCATTAAGCGTTCTTCATGTAATTCATTTTTTAACTGGTTAGTCGGATATTCTATGGTGTGAATTCGTATATCGGTTTCTTTCGAGGTAATGAAAGAAAAACGATTAGATAATTGTTCAACATTTTGTCCTAAAACTAATACGGGACCTGAGAAGTTTTCTAGAAATTGTTTTGCTGCAATAGAAAAATCTTCTTTTTTCTCTCCGATATAAACAATATGTGTATAAGAAGATGATTCAGTACTTTCCTTTACTTCCTTTAAGCTTTTTACTGTTATATCTTTTGTAAAGTGCCCTAACTGAGTATTAAGGATTTGTACATTGTTTGTAATTTTGTTGTCTTCTGTACTATACAAAACGAGTACTTTTGATTTTGATGATGTTTGTGCAGAGGTATGTATAGGAATGAGTAGTAAAATGCTGAAAAAGATTAGTAGAGTTCTTTTCATTTATTTATGCTCCTATTCTATATATAGAATTCAATTTACAATTATATACAAGAAATAAGTTATAGTCCATGTAAGTTACATTTTTGCACGTATTTACCATATGTTTTTTTCGCAAAATCGGTCTAAAGCATGATGATAATATGTATAGTAATTTGCTATGATTGAAAGGTAAGAGAATGATAGAGTGTTGGTAATTGTAAAAGAAAGGCTGAAAGGGGACAAATTTCAGCGGAGAAAGAGGTAGAGGTAGTGAAGAAATTCTTTGTAGGATTTTTAGTTGTTCTTGGAGTGTATTTATATTTCCAAGGAAAGTCTGAAGGAATGGGTAAGCTAATGAATGAGACAAGCTATGTTGATTCAGAAGAAGCAAAACAGATGAAACAAATCATTATAGAGGAAGCAAAGAAAGTAAACCTTCCGGAATGGATACCTCTTACAATTGCCGAACACGAAAGTAGGTTAAATCCAAGAAGTGTTGGAGATAACGGAACTTCATTCGGATTGTTTCAATTACACCGCGGTGGTGGGCTTGCGCCAGATCATTTAACTGATGAAGAGCTGAAAGATCCACGTACAAATGCGCAAATTGCAATGCCGCATTTAATGAAAGGTTATAAGCGCGGGGTGCAAAAAGGTTTGACTGATTTTGCATTACTGAAATATATAGCGAATACATCTGGATGGCCAGGGAATTTAGGGCCAGAGTGGACGGATAACAATATGAAGTATAACATCGGATTAGAGGATGTATACTATCGAAATAAAGGTGTAATCAAAGAGTAGGTTTTCTATACCTACTCTGTTTTTTTGTGAATAATTTTGTCTTCGTGCTTCATGAAATACTGCGCTAGTTGTATTTTCACCTCTTCTAGTTTTGTAGAAACTTGTGGTATTTTATATCCTACATACAACGGTGAAACGACAAACCTAGGAACAACTTTACAAATGATTTTTCCATTTAGATGATAGAAGAATAAGTTATAACTACTACATCCTTTATGGAAATCTGTCAGTATGTAACGTACAGTTTGCTGAATATAATTTGCCATTTCATCTATAAATGCAATATCTTCAATGACTATGTTAAATTCAGTAAAGCCAATAATAGGACGCTCTGAAATGTTGAGTTCAATGCGTTCATTTTTTTGAACAATTACCCCTTGGAAATTTGCTTCCTCAATATTTTCAAGATAGTCTACATGTTTCATTCCGATAATTTGCATATGTGCATGATGCAAACTTCCGCCTGAAAATGGACCATGATTTTTGTATAAAATCACAGAAGTGAATTCTTCATTTTCCTGTAAGTTTAACCAATGGAGAATAGAGAAGCGAATTAGTTTTCTCATATGTTCTTCTGTATATGTTGCGATATGGTCTTCGCAATTATCTGTTTCGATTAGCACGGTTTGAAAGGTATCCTGTAATGTAGGGAATTTATTTTTTAACCAAATAATAGAGCCCTCAGTTGCTAAAATATCCGTTAAATTTTCTCTGTCACAAAAAGGACATGCAGTGTTTCTGTTCCGAATACTTTCTGGTTTTTGTTTACCGATATCGTTTAAAAAATATAGTTGTTGTGTATCCATTTGTATTTATGCCCCTTTAAAATATATGTAAAATCCCGCTTAATACATTCGGGAAAAGGAGAAGGAAATCCTTTAAAGGGAATAGGGAAAAATAAAAGACAAGATATCCTCATTGCAATAGGGTACCTTGTCTTTTATTTTTTCTTTAATAGTGTGTATGGATAATATAGAGCATTTTCATTTTGTTTCTTTTTTCTATTTTTTATTGTGTATAAGGCAATTGCTGTACTTGCGATTACAATAATGGCTTTCTTCATATTCATATACCCCTTTTTATTGTTGGTTTAATTCTTGGCTAACTGCTTTCGCATCAACTAAAGCATGTAAGATCATTTTTACCATGTTCATCATAGTTCTTTCCTCCCTTTTATAGTTCGTTTAGTTCTTTTACAACTGCTTGTCCGTTCACTAATACCTCAAAGATTGCTTTTACGATTTCTTTCATCATGATTGTTTCCTCCTTGTTTTTGTCTCTCTTGTTTACATCTTTATTGTATAGGGAGGTATCTTTTCGTACTATCGCTTTCCATTACGTGAACATAACAGTTTTGTAAGATTTGATGTCACTTATTGAAATGTTTAGTCTATCTTTATTATTTTCAGAAAAATGACTATTCAAACATAAATCGGGGAAGTATAATAAAGAAGTAAGTATTAAATTCCGTACGAAAGGAGTGAATGAGATGAAATGTTCTTTAGCTACGCGCGCAAAATTTTTAGATTATATCTATATTTGTCGTGCGATTTTTCATGATGTAGTTGTTAACGGGATACGTATGCCCTTTTTTAACAATTGCATAGTAGCTATTGAACGATAGAAGTCTCTTCACCCATTTTTGATAAACGTGTGAAAAGGGAGCTATTTGGCTTCCTTTTTCTATGACAAAAACCATGGGGAATGTTTCTTTCCCATGGTTTTTTATATTGAAAGGAGTACGGAAAATGACAATTTGTAGTGTGAATAATGTAAAGAAATCTTTTGGTGGAAACATCATATTTGAAAATATATCGCTTGAAATAAAGAATGGAGAACGTATTGGATTAGTTGGTCGTAACGGTAGTGGGAAGACAACTATCTTTCAGCTTTTAACAGGAATTGAGGGTTTGGATGCAGGGGCTATTCATGTGAAGAAAGGTACGCGCATTGGTCATGTAGCACAAATTCCAAAATTTAATAATGAAATGAATGTATATGATGTATTAAGCTCCGCTTTTAAAAAGGAAAAAGAGTTGGAGATAGAAATGCATGCTTTAGAAAAAAATATGGCGGAAGAACAGGAATCATCTGCTTTACAAAAATTGATGGAGAGATACGGAGTAATTCAAGAAAGATACGCGTTTCTCGGTGGCTATGAAATAGAAGCGAATATTATGAAGGTAGCAAATGGTCTACAGGTGACGGAACTATTTCCCCGATCATTTATGGAGTTAAGTGGTGGAGAACAAACAAAAGTAAGTCTTGCGTATATGCTATTGCAGAAACCAGATCTACTTTTGTTAGATGAACCAACAAATCATTTGGACTTATTTGCAGTCGAGTGGTTAGAGCAATTTCTAAAAGAATATACAGGAACAGTTATGGTCATTTCGCATGATCGCTATTTCCTTGATGAAGTTGTAACGAAAATTTTTGATTTAGAAGATGGAGAAATTCACGTATATCATACGAACTATTCACAGTTTGTTGAGGAAAAGGAAGAAAGGCTGCTTCAAGAATTTCAAGCGTATCAAGAACAGCAAAAGAAAATAAAGAAAATGAAAGAAGCAATTAAGCGTCTACGTGAATGGGCAAATCAAGCGAATCCGCCGAATGAAGGATTGCATAAGAGAGCCAGAAATATGGAACGTGCATTAGAGCGCATAGAGAAACTAAAGAGACCCATTTTGGATAGAAAACAGATGGGACTTCAGTTTGAAGGGCAAGAGAGAAGCGGGAAAGATGTTGTTGTAATGAAAGAAGTGAGTAAAGGATTTGATGAACGATCTTTATTCGAGAAAGTAAATTTGCATATTCGTTTTCAGGAGCGCGCAGCTATCGTTGGACGTAATGGTACAGGAAAGACTACGTTATTAAAACTATTACTAAAAGAAATGCAGCAAGATGCTGGAGAAATTCGGATTGGTAGTAGTGTGAAAATCGGTTATTTATCGCAACATGCGTACGGGAATATGAAGAACAATGTATTGGAAGCTTTCAGAGATTGCGTGGCTGTAACAGAGGGAGAAGCAAGACATATATTAGCTCGTTTCTTATTTTATGGTCCAGCTGTTTTTAAGAAAGTAACACAACTTAGCGGTGGAGAAAAAATGAGGTTAAGGCTCGCGCAACTTATGTATCAAGATGTTAACTTTCTTATTTTAGATGAACCGACGAATCATCTTGATATTGAATCAAGGGAAGTTTTAGAGGAGGCCCTTGAACAATATAACGGGACGATTTTAGCTGTTTCACATGATCGTTATTTCTTAAATAAATTGTTTGAAAAGACATATTGGATTGATGAGAACAAATTATTTGAGTTTGCAGGGAACTATGCATGGGCTCGTCAAAAGTGGGAAGAAAGAATTGAGAAACAAGTAGTAAAACAGAAGCAGCAACAGCAAGGGAATAAAGCGTTAGAAGTAATGCCTATAAAAAAGAAGAAGTCTAGGGATTTAGAGGCAGTTGAAAACGAGTTAATGCATATAGAAGAAGATATATATGCACTCGAATGTAAAATGGAACATGTAGTTGATGTTGAAATGCTTGAACAATTATATGAAGAAAAAACGAAAAAAGAGTTTTTACGAGCGGAGTTATATAATGAGTTAGAGAATATTGTGGAGTAAAAAGTAGAAAGCTAATTCCTTTCAGTTTTGCTGAAGGGATTAGCTTTCTTTTTTATCCCGCTATTTGCGGGGCAGTAAGACTCCCACCTCAAAATTAGGTTCGAGCAAAGAAGTTAGGTGGGAGCCCTGCTGCCCGTAAACGCCCGATTGGTGAGGGTTAATAATCGGTGGGGGATGAACAAAACCCCCACTGATTAAAGTTTAACTTTATAATAATATTTTACGTAAGGGATAAATAAAAAATGTGTTTCACGTGAAACAGTAATTTTGATAAATTTATGTTACGCAATTTTCATCCAGCAAAAATTCCATATCGAAATTGAAGAACTGGTAAAGAGAAAAATAAATGTTATCAAAAGCTTTTTCAATAATAGTAATTACAGAAGTGTAGGCTAATTATTTCCCGAGACATAAGTATGCGTGATAGAGACTCATGGTTGAAATTAAAAAAAGAAAGCAGAGTTACAGCTTTACGCGCTGAACTCTGCTTTCTTTTTGTGTGGTATCTTCCCTTGTTGAAATTATAATAGCGATCCCGAGCATAATAAAAAAAGCTAAAAAGAGGACGAACTTTGGGAAGAAAGGGAATAGTAATAACGCCCCGACTATCATGATTGTTAATAATACATAGTGCAGGACATATTGGAATAGGTTGTCCATATTTTCGCCCCCTTCTTGGTAGTTAATTGTTATTATTCTATGCGGGACTATTAGATAATAGAAGGTGTTTTTTATTTTTTGAAAGACATCAATTAGCAAGGATTGACATAACTAGTGAAAAGGAATAATCTTGAAATTAATTCATACTATTTTTATATGATAAATAAGGATAGTTACAGAAAGGATCTTTATGTTACTACTTAATTAGAAAACAGGAAAGTAAGGGTGAGAATTATGCGAAAGGTTTTTAAAGGGTTACTTGTTACGTTTCTTAGTACATCGGTTTTATTAGCAGGATGTGCTCAAGAAGAGACAAGTACAAATGAAGCAACAAAGATGCCGAAAGTAAAAGATGAGTTTATTAAAGCGAGTGACAAAGCAAAAAGTCCAGCAAAGGCAAAAGAAAGAAAGGATACCTTTGTAGTGGGAATGCCGAGCCCTGGCGGGATATTCCTTCCGCATTTTATGGAAAATGGGTGGGATGGTAATATAACACAAGCTATCTTTGCTCCTCTCGTTGGATTGGATAAGGAGGGGAAACCAATTCCAATTCTAGCGAAGAAATGGGATATTTCGGAGGATCAGCTTACATATACGTTTCATTTGAAAGATGATTTAAAGTTTAGTGATGGTTCACCGTTAACAGCGGATGACGTAGCATTTACATTAACTTTACTACATGATCCAACTTATAGTGGTGCAACGGACATAAGCCAAACAGCAATAAAGGGTGGGCAAGCATATAAAGAAGGAAAGGCTACATCTATTGAGGGGATTCAAGTCATCGATCCGAAAACAATTACGATTACAACTGAAAAGGTAAATGCCCAAACATTATCGTTAATTGGTGGAGAAGTTATATCAAAAGCTTATTACGGTAAAGAATATAAGCAAGGGAATTTAGAGTATTTAAAAGAGTTATATGGAAAACCGATGGGAGCAGGAGCTTATAAACTAGATAAATATATTCCAGGTCAAGAAGTTCGTTTTGTAGCAAATGAAAATTATTTTGAAGGTAAACCGAAGATTGAGCACTTTATTTATAAAATTACAAAAGGTGATACGAAGCTACAACAATTTCAAGCGGGCGAAGTAGATTATGATGGCTTCACGACAAATGCGGAGACGATTGAACAATTAAAAGAGTTAGGCTTTGCTAATGTTAATGTGTATACGGGAAGTTCATACGGTTACATTAAAATGAATTATAAGAAGTCATACTTTAAAGATAAACGTGTACGCCAAGCGTTTATTTATGGATTAGAGCGTCAAAAGGTCATTGATACATATTTCCAAGGATACGCTTCACTCGTTAATGTACCAATTACACCAGTTTCGTGGGCGTATACAGAAGAAGGAATCAATAAATACGAATATAATTTAGAAAAGGCGAAGAAATTGCTCGATGAAGCTGGGTGGAAAGCTGGATCAGATGGTATTCGTGAAAAAGATGGCCAAAAATTGAAGGTAAGTTATTTTGCTTCTTCTGCAAGTAAAATCAATGATGTGATGATCCCCGTTATGAAGGAGGATTATAAAAAGATTGGGGTAGATTTCAATCCTGAATACATGGACTTTAATACGATGATTTCCAAGGTAATTAAAGGAGATTATGATTTAGCGATGGTCTCCACACCGATGATTGATGATCCGAGCGGAACAATTGAGGAGTTTGTTTCGACAAGTAAGCGTAATTATGATGGATATCATAATCCGAAAGTAGATGAATTAGCTAAGCAGGCATTAGAAACATTGGATATTGAAAAACGAAAAGAGATCTATAAAAAACTATATCAAGAGTTAAGTGAAGATCCACCTGTTATTTTCTTAAACAATAGTAAAGTCGTGTCTGCACATAATGCACGAATTCAAGGGTTACAAGAAGATAATTATAATGGTATTTTGTTAAGTTTACCTAAATTGAATATTGCTCAATAATTTTTGGGGAATTATCGAAATATTTATATAGAAATAATTGACAAAATATACTGAAAGATATAAGCTAATAACCATAAAGTCTACTGGAAAGGTCGGAATAAGATTGTTACCCCTCAAAAACAACTATTTTTTTATAACCAAAACCGACTTTTCCGATTGGCTATAAAATGTTGCTGTGGGAGGCATACATTAGGCAAGCAGTTCATAAGGTGTAATTATTAAAAAAAAGTTAGGGTGGGGACAATGAAGAAAAAGACAAAAAAATGGGCTGGTGTATTTTCGGTATTACTGAGTAGTTCGCTTGTGTTATCTGCTTGTGGGGGACAGGAGGATACGGCTTCTACAGAACCAGTAAAACAGCAAGATTTAAAAAATATAAAAGTTGAAAATATTGCTGCGACAGATAAGACGAAAGTACCAGATAAAGCGAAGAATAGAAAAGATACGTTAGTAGTTGGCATTAGTAAACCAGGCGGCGTATTTTTACCATATTTCCAACAAAATGGTTGGGATGGAAACGTCACTTCAGTTATTTTTGCATCCCTTGTATCTACAGATAAACAAGGAAAACCAACTCCAGAATTAGCTGAGAAGTGGGATATTTCCTCTGATCAGTTAACATATACATTCCATTTACGTAAAGATTTGAAATTTAGCGATGGTTCACCATTAACAGCAGATGATGTAGCGTTCACATTGACGCTTTTACACGATAAGGCATATGAGGGTGACAAAGACATTTCTCAATATGCTGTTAAAGGTGGTAAAGAATATAAAGAAGGAAAAGCAACTTCTATTGAAGGAATTCAAGTTGTTGATCCACAGACAATTAAAATTACAACTGAAAAAGTTAATTCACAGGCACTAACAGCCTTAGGTGGAGAGGTATTATCAAAAGCTTATTATGGAAAAGATTACAAACAAAATACAAGCTTAGATTACTTAAAAGCGTTATATGAAAAACCGATAGCTGCGGGTCCATATAAATTTGAAAAGTATATCCCAGGGCAAGAAGTGCGATTTGTAGCAAATGAAAATTATTATGCGGGTAAACCAAAAATTCCAAACTTCATTTATAAAATTACTTCTGGTGATACGAAGCTTCAATTATTCCAAACAGGTGAGGTTGACTACACTGGCCTAGGTACTGGTGACGAAGTTCTTGAACAGGCTAAGGCTTTAGAATTTGCAAATATCCAAATCGAAACAGCAGCGTCATTTAGCTATATTTATATGAATAATAATAAGCCGTACTTAAAGGATAAAAAGGTTCGTCAAGCACTTATTTACGGATTAGATCGTAAAAAATATGTTGATACAGCATTGAAAGGATACGGTACGGTAGCTAATGTACCAATTCATCCAACTTCTTGGGCTTATACGGAAGAAGGAGTTAATAAATATGAATACGACAAAGAAAAAGCGAAAAAATTATTAGATGAAGCAGGATGGAAAGTTGGTTCGGATGGAATTCGTGAAAAAGATGGTCAAAAATTAAAGCTTTCTTATTTCGGCCCAAGTTCGGCTAAAGATAGCGATTTATTAATTCCGATTGCAAAAGAGAATTATAAAGAAATAGGTGTAGAATTTAACCCTGAATTTATGGACTTTAATACTATGCTTTCGAAGGTAAACAAAGGTGATTATGATTTAGCTTCTGTTTCGACACCAATTACAAGTGATCCGAGTGAAACAGCTGGTGAATATTTGTCGGGTGTCAATGAGAAGAGTCTTGGTTATAAAAATGCAAAAGTAGATGAGTTAATTCAAAAGGGTATTGAAACGGTAGATATTGAAAAACGTAAACCAATCTATAAAGAACTGTATAAAGAATTAAGTGATGATCCACCAGTAATTCTATTAAACTATCGTAGAACAATTACTGGTTATAACGGGAATATAAAAGGAATTGACCCTGAAAAATACAATAGTATTAGTGCAAACTTACCAGCTCTATCTATCGAAAAATAACGAGAAGAATGTATAAGTAGAAGACATTTTTTCATTCGGCAAGTAGTGTGCCGCTTTGAAAAAATGTTCTTCTATTTTAAGCATAAGATTGGAGAGAAAAAGGGTGAAAACATATATCATTCGTAGGCTGTTACAAATGATTCCTACACTGTTGGGGACATCGATTATTATCTTCTTCCTGTTCGCACTTCTTCCAGGAGATTATATTGATTCAAACCCGAAGATTACACCGGAAAGAGCAGCTGAACTTAGGGAATTGTATGGATTGAATAAACCAATTGTTGAGCGATATTTTCACTGGCTAGGTAATGCATTGCAGGGGGACTTTGGTTTTTCTCTTCAATATCAAGAATCTGTAACGTCATTATTAAATAAATTTATATGGAATTCGTTTATTGTTGCGATTATTGCATTGTTCTTTATTTGGCTAATTGCACTTATTATCGGTGTATTTTCAGCGACAAAGCAACATTCTTTATTCGATAAGCTTGTAACAATTGGTGTATTTGCAGCGATGTCATTTCCTTCATTCTTTATCGGTTTGTTTTTAATTAAAGTGTTTGCGGTTGACTTTAAGCTGTTACCGATAGGCGGGATGATTGATGTTGGGAGTAATTCAACTGGGCTTGCTTACGGAATAGAAGTTGCAAAGCATATGGTTTTACCCGTATTTATTTTAACTCTTCTTGGAGTTGGCTCATTAACTCGTTATTTTAGAACGAGTATGTTAGAGGTTGTACGGCAAGATTACATTCGAACGGCTAGAGCAAAAGGTTTAAAGGAGAAGACCGTTATTTATAAACATGCATTAAAAAATGCAATTTTGCCGGCTATTACATTGCTTGCATTTGAATTACCAGGGTTGTTTTCAGGGGCAATTATTATAGAACAAATTTTCAACTGGCCAGGTATCGGTAATATTCAATTAGAAGCATTAAATTTTCGTGATTATACGGTATTAATGGCATTTACGATGTTTCTTTCGTGTTTGACAATTGTTTCAAACTTTTTAGCGGATATTGTATATGCAGTTGTTGATCCACGTATTCGGTTGAAGTAAGGGGGGGAAAGAGATGGAAACTGTTACAGCAACTACGGAAAAAAAAGAAAAAAAGAAAAGAAGGAATGAATCATCGCCGTGGAGGCAAGCTTTTAAAAGGATAAAGAAAAATAAAATGGCACTTATAGGATTTTACGCATTAGTTTTTATGTTTTTATTTTGTTTTATTGGTCCATTCTTTTCACCGTATGCATCAGGAAAAATACAAGTTACGCTAATTAACAAACCACCTAGTTTTTTTCATTGGCTTGGCACAGATCAATTAGGAAGAGACATTTTAACGAGGCTTATGCAAGCAGGACGGATTTCATTAACAATTGGCTTAGCCTCAATGGTGTTATCCGTTATACTAGGTGCTTTATTAGGAGTGATTGCAGGTTTCTACCGTGGTATCGTCGATAATATTATAATGCGTCTTGCGGATATTTTAATGTCGATGCCAGGATTACCGTTACTTATTATAATGGGAGCTATTTTATCAGAATGGAAAGTACCATCTGATTATCGTCTTTACGTCATTATGATCATTTTAAGTTTAGTAGGTTGGCCAGGACTTGCACGCCTCGTACGAGGTCAAATTTTATCGCTGCGAGAACAATCGTTTATGCAAGCTGCTGATGTACTCGGGATAAACGATTACCGGAAAATTGTATATCATTTAATCCCAAATGTTCTGCCGATATTAATTGTTGTATCCACATTAGGTGTTGCAGGTTCTATTTTAGGAGAGTCTGCACTAAGTTACCTAGGACTTGGCGTTGTCCCGCCTACACCATCGTGGGGAAATATGATTAGTGCAGCAAACTCATTAATCGATTTCCAAAAGCGTCCGTGGTTATGGATCCCGCCTGGTTTTGCAATCTTTATAACAGTTGTATCAATTAATATACTTGGCGATGCACTTCGTGATGCATTAGATCCAAAGATGAAGCGGTAGGTGAGAAAGCATGAGTAGAGCGGTAGTAGAGCTAAAGGATTTACAAACACACTTTCAGACGGAAGAAGGTACAGTAAAGGCTGTCAATCATGTTAGCTTTTCAGTTCGAGAAGGTGAAACAGTTTGTGTAGTAGGCGAATCAGGTTGCGGGAAAAGTGTAACGGCTTTATCTATTATGGGACTTATTGCTGAATCTGGCGGCATCGTTGGTGGTGATATTCTTTATGAAGGAAAAAGTCTTTTAGGAATGAAAGAGAAAGAACTTCGTAGTTTAAGAGGAAATGATATCGCCATGATTTTCCAGGAACCGATGACATCGCTTAATCCGGTCTTTACTGTTGGAGAGCAAATTGTTGAGACGTTAAGAGAGCATGAACTACTTAGCAAAAACGAAGCATACAAAAAAGCAATTGAATTAATTCGTAAAGTTGGTATTGCTCGTGCTGATGAAATTGTCCATTCTTATCCGCACGAATTAAGCGGTGGCATGTTACAACGTATTATGATTGCTATTGCACTTAGTTGTAATCCAAAGTTATTAATTGCAGATGAACCGACAACAGCTCTGGACGTTACGATTCAAGCGCAAATATTAGATTTACTAAGGCAAGTAAAAGAGGAATTTAAAACATCGATTTTATTAATTACACATGATCTAGGTGTTGTAGCAGAAATGGCCGATTATGTTGTCGTTATGTATGGTGGAAAAGTTATTGAAGAGGCACCGGTACTAGAAATATTTCAAAATCCGAAACATCCATATACGCAAGGGTTGCTAAAATCAAAACCAGTAATGGGGAAACGAACAGATAAACTTTATTCTATTCCAGGGCAAGTTCCAAATTTAGTTGGCTTAGATGAGTTTTGCTACTTTAGTGGTCGCTGTGAACATTGCATGGAAATATGCAAAAATGAAGCGCCAAATCTTAATGTGCATGACGAGGATCATAAAGTAGCTTGTTGGTTATATGAGGAGCGTGCTGGGCAATGAGTGAACCATTATTAGAAGTGAAGAACTTAAAAACGTATTTTCCGATTAAGGGCGGCGTATTTAGTAGAACGATTGGACATGTGAAAGCGGTAGATGGGGTAAGCTTTACAATTGATAAAGGAGAAGTGTTTGGCCTTGTAGGAGAGTCTGGAAGTGGGAAAACGACGATAGGAAAAACAATTCTCCGTCTCGTTCAAAAAACAGAAGGCGAAGTGAAATTTAAAGGTCAAGATGTTCATGCTTTATCAAAAGAAGAGCTGAGAAAGCATCGTCCTAATATGCAGCTCGTCTTTCAAGATCCATTTAGCTCATTAAATCCAAGAATGAGAATTGGAGAAGCACTTGGTGAGCCAATGTTGGCTCACGGACTAGCGACGAAAGAAAATGTCCGTGCAAAGGTGATAGAAGTATTGGAGTTATGTGGTTTAGCGCCGTATCATATTGACCGGTACCCTCATGAGTTTTCCGGTGGGCAACGTCAACGTATCGTTATTGCAAGGGCAATGGTATTAGATCCAGAATTTATTGTGGCTGATGAGCCTGTTGCGGCATTAGATGTATCTATTCAAGCGCAAATCATTAATTTGTTTAGTGAATTACAGGAGAAAAAGGGATTATCCTATTTATTCATTTCACATGATTTAAGTGTTGTGGAGCACTTATGTACGAAAATTGGAATTATGTATTTAGGAACTATTGTGGAAACAGCATCACGTGATGAGTTATTTGCGAATCCGCTTCATCCATATACAAAAGCATTGTTATCAGCAGTGCCAATACCGGATCCAAGGGTTAAGCGAGAACGGATTATTCTAGAAGGGGATATTCCAAGTCCTGCAAATCCACCATCAGGTTGCCGTTTTCATACACGTTGCCCCGTTGCTACAGATATTTGTAAAACGAATGTACCAGAATTCCGTAATGTGGGTGAAGATCATTTTGTTGCTTGTCATCATGTGTAAAAGAAAAGGACTCTTTCAAAATGTGAAAGAGTCCTTTTTTTACCCCGCATTAACTGCCCGTAAAAGCCCGATTGGTTCAACTAATAATCAGAGGAACCCCGCCTCTGATTAAAGTTGAACTTTATTTACTAGATGAAGTTTGTTTCAATACAAATTGCTCGATTGCATGAGCAACACCATGTTCATTGTTTGTTAATGTTACAACGTCACATAATTTTTTTACGTCTTCTTCGGCATTTCCCATTGCAACTGATAAGCCAGCTACTTGTAACATTGGCACATCATTAAAGTTATCGCCGATTGCAACAGTATCTTCAATTGGTATATTGAAATAAGCTGCCATTTCTTGCAAACCATTGCCTTTATGGCCATGCTTATCCATAATTTCTACATTAGTAGGAGCTGATGCCGTAACTGAAATGTCCGTATCTTCTTGTAAAGTTTGTAATAGCTGCGAACGATGAGCAGCATTAAATGTCAAAATAAAGAATTTAGATATTTCTAATTCTGGATTATTTACGACATCTTCGATTTTTTGGAAATCAGTAATTAAGTTTGATTTCTTTTGTTTTTCTGTAATTCTTTCAAGTTCCTCAAGTGTAACATCTAGTGTATGCTTGTTTTCTTCGAATGCCTGCATAACTTGATCTTGCCATGTATAAGGAGAGTAAACCCCTTTATTTGTGTACAACTTATATGGAAAACCTTCAGATTCTAGTAATTTTGCAAGCTTGTATACTTTATCATTTTGTAAACAACGCGAGTTAATTACTTTTCCGTCCACATAAACAATTGCCCCATTGCTTGCTCCAACTGGAAGAGATAGTTTATATTCTTCCAATAATTTCAAAGCATCCTCTTTCGCGCGGCCAGAACAAATCATTACAATATGACCAGCCTCTTTTGCGGTTTGGATAGCTTGTAAGTTCTCTTTGGAGATTTCAAGATTAGATGATAGTAGTGTACCATCCATATCTAGTGCGATTAATTTCAAAATGACCACCTCTTTGTTTCCATTATACATAGTTATATAGAGGAAACATATAAACTTATCTTGGAAAGATAGTATTTTATCCCGCATTAATTTCTAGTAAAAGTGCGATTGGTGAGGGGAATAATTAGTAGGGAATGGAACTCTCGTTGATTAAAGTTTCACTTTGGTTTTTAACAAAATAGAGATGAATAATATTATATTTCGCTTTATGACCTTAATGTTACACTAGTGTTACAAATATGATTGCAGTAGAAAACGCATTAAAACAAGGTTTTTGAGTGTTAATTTAAAAAAACGTAAAAAAAGTGTAATAAAATTTACGTAATTATATTGCAACGTAATAATAGTTATGTTACATTAGTGTTACAAACGTTACGTAATTAGTTTCAATGTAACGTTAACATGAAAACTATGAACTAATCATTTCTTAGTAATTACATATAGATAACTTATAAAAAAGGAGAATGAATGATATGAACAACGAGCAAGTATTAAACGTAACAAAAGGTGACTTCGTAGGATCAGCAAGCGGAGCAGTAGTATTAACAGCATTAATCGTATTTCTATCAAGCGTATTAGTATAATAGAAGTTTTGTAACAAAAATAAGAGAAGGGAGAATGAAAATTATGAACAACGAGCAAGTATTACAAGTAACAAAAGGTGACTTCGTAGGATCAGCAAGTGGAGCGGTAGTATTAAC
>NZ_JBBOTI010000004.1:0-365080 GCF_038005505.1 Bacillus sp. FSL E2-8868
ATCTTTTATTCTATTTTTGCACCAGAACCGTATTTTTCACCTTTAATTTTTGGTTTCTCAGCCATGATTGTACTTAGAAAAACTCTAAAAACTAGTTGAAAATCTTTTAGAATCTAACTTTCTTATAATTCTATTTGCTATTTCTTCAATATTTTCATTTAGAAAGAAATGATTACCTTTAAAAGAGTGAAAAGTACACGTTTTACTTGTGTATTGCTCCCATTTTATTACTTGATTATATGTAGTAAATTCATCATTTTCCCCATTAAATATAAGAAAATCAATATCACATGCTTGCATATTATTGTCATGAATATATGTCTCAACAATTTTAAAATCTGCTCTTAGAATTGGGAGGAAAATTCCCATTAATTCTTCTGATTGAAGTACCCCGGACGGTGTACCTCCCATTGCAATAACTTCTCTTTTAAATTGTTCGTTAGAAAGATTATGTCGGATATTTTTCATTTTACTATTTGGGTGGTTTCTACCGGACAAAACAAGAAATTCAGGCAATACGTTTTTAGAATCTTGTATTTTTCTGGCTACTTCATAGGCAATCAAACTTCCCATGCTATGCCCATATAGAATATAGGGCGAATGCTCTATCTGCTTAACTATACTAGTGTAGACATCATTTACGGCCTCTTCCATACTTTGGTACAAGCTTTCTTCAATTCTATATCCTCTACCAGCTAACTCTATTGGGACTACTTCAATATATGGATTAAAGTAATTTTTCCATTTTGCGTAACTAAACGCAGATCCCCCAGCATGTGGAAAGCAAAAAAGTTTAGTCTTCTGCATTGATTTTCTCCTTACTTTAAAATTTGTTTATATTTTGGCAAATTGTATAAATATCTTTAATTATTATATCCTGCGGAAATTCTTCCCTTGTTGCACAAGCAGATATCTTATAATTCGGCTCAATGCTATATTGTCTAAAGTAAAAGTCTTTAGGTATATTCTTATATGAGATTAAAGTTCGTGACTCTTTTTTTATAGAAAATGAATTTAACGGGATATAAAGCCCTTTACCAATCGTTTTTATATAGCTTTCTTTTAATGTCCATAAATCAAAAAAATAATTGATTTGTTCATCAGAATTCATATTAGATAAATCATAAAATTCTTCCTCTGAAAAAAATTCATTTGCTAATTTAAGAGCCTCTATGTCTGAAACTCTTTCAATATCAATACCTACATTAGAATTAGCAGTGGCACAGACCACCCATTCTCCTGAATGCGAAATATTAAAGTGAAAGTCAGAAAATTTTTGAACAAAAGGTTTTCCGTACTCATTATATATAAATTTAATTTCTTCATTATTCATTTTATATTTTTGGCAAACTAGGGAACGGATTAATAAATCTCCTATCAAAGTCCTATTAATATCACATAAATTTAATAAACGCTTCATTCGTTCTCTCTTCTCATTTGAAATCAAGTTACTAAATTGATTAAACAAATGATTTTCAATATTCTTTGGTATTTTCACAGCATGAATTTGTATGATAAATCACTTCCTTTTTAAAAGGATGTCTTCCTATGTATACGTTATAGAAATTCAATTTCATTTTCTAACTTGCATTTATTCAAGTGCAAATATAATAGAAAAGGTGCATATTTACATATCAATGAAAATATACACCTTTCCTCAGCAATATCATCAAGGCATTCGCTTCTGGTACAAAAACTTCAGAGAATTTACAGCATACTATGAACAACTCATATATGTTTCTATGTCCCTATCAAGCAATTTTTCATTAACCCTTTAAAAAGTAATGCTCTTGATATATACATAATCTCCTACACTTGATGTGCAGTTATTGGACTGCTCTCTTTATTTACACTACTACTCACAAATAACAACTTTAATAATAACAATGTTCGTTTATAAAGTTGCCTCTTTTGTGCTCTCTACTTTTCCGTTAGCGAAAGGGATGTCTCTTTTATTCCTTCTAATTCATTTAGTAGATACTTAGCTAGCTTTTCAACTGCGGGGGAAGCTACTATTTCTTCGTGTGATCCAGGGACCGAATACATATTCACTCTTCCTTTTAATAAAGGCTTCCAATCCGTAAACAATTCTTTACCTTCCTCAGCACTAAAGTAAATGACTTCCCCAAAATATGGTGTTAAATCATGCTCTACCATTAAATTCAGACATTTCCTGTGAGCATTGATAAGTTGCTTCAAATTCGTAAGATTTGCATCAGGCGGGAGCACTCCTTCCACAATTAATTGCTCAACAAGCATGTCCTGTTGATGAACAAGCTCTTCTTCCTGATCCACTAGCTCTATATGGATGAAATGCTCCAATATATAAGATAGCATGTCATCCTCTGTCTTGTAATCCCGTTCTGAAGGCACCTTGGTATCCAATAGTACCAACACCTCAACTTCTTCTCCCTGGTTCCGTAGCATAGTTGCGATTTCATAGGCAATGGCACCACCCAGAGACCATCCTCCCAGACGATATGGCCCCTCTGGCTGAGCCCGCTTCATTTCCTCGATGTAGAGTTGAACTACTTCCGATAAAATCAACCCGTTCATTCCTTCTTTCTCTACGAGAGGATTCTGTAAACCATAAAATGAGCAGTGATCCTTGAGTAACCTTGCTAGCTGAATGTAACAGAGTACATTACCCATAAACGGGTGAACACAGAAGAAAGGTCTTTTCTCTGATTCTTGTAATGGAACCAGAACCGATAATGATTCTTCCATACGATGATTCTCACGGATGAGACAAGCGATTCCTTCCACTGTCGGATTCTTAATTAGTGTGGGCACCTTAATCTCTTTTCCAAATTTCTCTCTGACCTTTGAAATCAATTTGATTACAAGGAGAGAGTGACCTCCTATATTGAAGAAATCATCGTTTACATGGATATCTTCTAACTGTAGCAAATCCTGCCAGATTGTAATCAGCTGATACTCGATTTCATCCCGTGGGATAATTGGTGTAGAAAAGGTACTTTCTCTTTGAATCGTTAAGCTGTTCAGTGCCTTTCGATCAACCTTCCCATTTGTTGTAAGCGGAATCGCATCCACCTCAATAAAGTGTGCAGGAATCATATGATTCGGTACTTGTCTCTTGAGATGCTCACGCCATTCATGCATACTTCCTTCACCCACCACATAAGCAACCAATCTCTGATCTCCTGGTTGGTCCTCTCTTATCAAGACTACCGCCTCTTTCACCGATGGATGACTTTCTAAATTCGCTTCAATCTCTCCAAGCTCAATCCGGAATCCTCGAATTTTCACTTGATTATCGATTCTTCCCAGATAATCCAAATGGCCATCAGCTAAATAACGGACTAGATCTCCCGTCCGGTATAACCGTTCTCCTTCATTAAATGGATGTGGAATAAAACGTTCTAACGTTAACTCTGGACGATTCAAGTATCCTCTCGCTAGGCCTGCTCCACCGATATAAAGTTCACCCGTTACACCAACTGGAACAGGTAACAACTTCTCATCCAATACATAGGCTTGAACATTTGGCAACGGACGCCCAATGGTTACTCTCTTACTATCTTTTTTGATACGATAGCATGTCGCATCAACCGTACATTCCGTAGGACCATATACATTATAAAAATGGATATGGTCATTCTCTACTAGTTGTTCCCACAGTGATGGCATAATCGCTTCTCCACCGACCAGTACCTTGCTTGGAACATGAACACTATCGTTTGTTTCTAACAACCCCTCATCTATGAGTAATTGGAGTAGTGAAGGTGTTATATCGAACATTTCCAACTTATTCTCCCGAATATAAGATATAAACTGTTGAGGATCACTGCGAACTTCTGTTGAAATAATATACAAACTAGAACCATACAAAAGCATTTGTAATTGTTTAACGGATGAATCAAAGGCGATTGAGGCATTTAGACCAACGCGCATGTTATCATGTGCCCGATGTGAAAAAACCTCTTTCTGTAAACCATAGGATAGATTTAATACCGAATGATGCTGCACCATAACCCCTTTTGGATTCCCGGTCGAACCTGAAGTGTAGATAACATACGCCAAGTTTTCTCCTGTTACTTTACATATTGGTGAAAGAGTGTTTTCTTGCGAAATCATTGCTTGATCTCGGTCCAAACAAACTGTTTCAACTTCTTCAGGCATCCAACCTTGTGATACTTCGTTCGTAACCAATATTTGAATTCCTGTGTCCTCCAGAATATATCGTAGGTGACTTTCTGGATACGATGGATCCAGCGGAACATAGGCTGATCCAGCTTTCAAGATTCCCATGAGACCGACAATCATCTCAACTGAACGTTGGAAACAAAGCCCGACCAATGACTCCGTTCCAATCCCCATTTTCTGAAGATAATGGGCCAATTGGTTTGCTTTCTCATTCAGCTCTCGATACGTCAACCGCTGATTTTCATCCACCACTGCCACCGCATCAGGTGTACGATCCACTTGATCTTCAAAAAGTTTGTGGATCACACTTTCACGTGGATACGCTGCTGCATTATCATTCCATTCTTCCAGCAGTTGTTTCTGTTCTATTTCCGTAACATACACCAGCTCCGACAGAGTTTGATCAACGTTCTCGATCATTTGCTTTAACACCTGGCTTAAATGGCCCAGCATCCGTTCAATGGTGAGGCCATTAAACTTGCTACGATCATACTTCAACTTTAACAACAACTGGCTTTCTGGAACAACTGTCAATCCTAATGGATAATGAGTTTGCTCTACTCCTTCCAACTCACCAATTTCTAGATTTCCTGAGGACCCCTCTTTCACTGGGTAGTTTTCAAACACATACAAGCTATGGAACAGCGGGGTTCCTCTAGGAATTTCACTCCATCCTTGAATCTCTGTCAAAGAAGCATATTCATATTGTCTTCTTTCTATCTCTTCCTCTTGTATCTTCAGCAACCAATCCATTACTTTTATATTATCTATCAACTGAATTCGCGTCGGTGATGTGGTAATAAAAGGACCTACAATGTTTTCAACATCAATAATCTCCGTAGGGCGTCCTGAGCTAGTTACACCATAGACAATTTCATCTTCTCCACTATACCGGCTCATGAGATACGCCCACGCACCTTGAATTACTGTATTCAAAGTGAGCCTATTGCGCTTCGCCCAGTTTTGTAACGCTTGGGTTTGCTCTTCTGATAAACAAGTTACCTTCTCTGTGTAACCTTTTTCTTGCTCTTTACTTTCTAAGCCCAGCAGGGTTGGAGCTGTAAAACCTTTAAGTTTCTCTCTCCAGAATTGCTCCGCCTGCTCCTGATTCTGTTCTCTTAGCCATTGAATATATTTCTTGTATGGCGATGAATTAGGTAAATGCACGGCTTCTCCATTCATTCTCTTCTGGTACACTGTAAGCAATTCGTTAAAGACCAGTGGTAGGCTCCATCCATCCAACAGAATATGGTGATGTGTCCAAACAATCCGATATTCTTCCTCACCTTCTTGAATGACAGTCACCCGCATCAATGGCGCTTTATCAAAAAGAAAGGCTTGTTTTCGATCCAATGCCAAAAAGGCTTTTCTTTTCTCTTCTTTTTCTTCAGCAGTCAGCGTACGCCAATCTTCTACATTCACCTTAAATGGAACACTCTCATACACCACTTGTAAAGGCTCTTCAACTTCATCCCAAAGGAAAGCTGAGCGGAAAATTTCATGCCGCTGAATTACCGATTTCCACGCCTGTTCGAAAGTAGCAATATCCAATTCTCCTCTAATCATGAAACTTAATTGCACTATATAAGGCGCTACATGTTCCTCCCCTTGGTCATGCAATGTATGGAAAATCATACCTTCTTGCAAAGGCGATAGTGGATATAAATCGGTAATCGGATAATTATTTCCACGATTCATCTTGGTTAATACTTTTGTCAAACTGGCTTGGTCAAGATTAGCCATCACAAAATCTGAAACGGTCAGTGCAGATTCTCCACCCGCAGATTGAATCAATTTACTTAGTTGATGGAGCATATTCTCTGAAATACTTTGAATCGTTGATTTCGCATATTGTCCTACATTGTATACCCAAGTGAACTGAAGTTTCCCATCCGTTACCATTCCAATTACATCAATTAAATGCGATCGCTTGGAACCAGAAGCATGATCTAAGCGCTTAAATCCGTTCTCTGGAATAAGTATTGCATCGTCAGAAAACATTTGGTCAAATTGTCCAAGATAGTTAAAACTAATAGACGGTGTATGTTGAGACCCCCATTGCTCGCATATTGTTGTGTTCAGATACCGCAAAATTCCATGGTCAACACCCTTATTAGGAATTTTACGCACTTGTTCTTTAACTGCTTTTAATGCTGCAATTGGCGTGTCAGCACCGGTAATATTTAAGTGAACAGGATAAATACTTGTAAACCACCCCACGGTTCTAGATAGGTCAACGTCTTCGATAATCTCTTCCCGACCATGCCCCTCCAAATCCACGGTCAGCGCCGGATGACCTGTCCATGCTGCCGTAGCCTGTACCAATGCTGTCAATAGTACTTCATTGATTTGGACACGATGAGTGCTTGAAATCTCTTTCAATAACGTACGGGTCTCTTTCTCATCCAGCACCACGGTAATCTCCTCGGTTCCTGTGTTGGCTGGAACTTCGAGGGTGGTATCCACTGGTAGCATAGCCACTTCTTGTTCGGATTGCTGCTCCCAGTAATCACGCACTTCTTGCACAATCCCAGCTTCAGCGTAATGATGCAATTTCTCCGACCACGCTTTAAAGGATGTACTCTTTGTAGGTAATTGGATCATCTGATCCTGGCTCGCTTGATTATACGCCGTTTGCAGATCCTCCAGTAAAATCCGCCAAGAAACACCATCCACTGCTAAGTGATGAATCACCCAGAATAATCGGCCGGCTCTTTTCTCACCTTCATCAAAATACACCATTCTCATTAGCGGTCCTGCGTGTAAGTGCAAGCTTGCTTGTGCAGTGTCAATCTCCGCTTGAATCACTTGATGCCATTCTGCTTGCGGCACTTCGTCTAATGAAATAACGGTCAGCGTCGATTGTTCTTCGATCCCTTCGTTCCACTGTTTCCAAGCTCCATTCGGTAACCGTTCATATCTTAAACGCAAGGCATCATGATGGATTAGAAGGGTACGCACAGCTTTCTCCAGTAATACTATATCCAGTCGCTCTTTTGTTCTAAAAAACATGGATTGATTCCAATGGTGTGGGTTTGGATGATCTTGTGCAAAAAACCATTGCTGAATTGGTGTAAGGATCAGTTCTCCAGTTATAACTCCCTGCTCTGCTTGTACACCCCGTTCTTCATTGACTACTTGCGCCAACTCAGCAATCGTTTGGTGTTCAAACATTTGCTTTGGCGTCAATTGCAAACCTGCTTGCTTCGCACGAGAGACAATCTGAATGCTGAGAATCGAGTCTCCACCAATTTCAAAGAAATTATCATGGATTCCCACCTTTTTAATCCCTAATACTTGCTTCCAAATGGTGGCCAGTGTTTCTTCGTTACCATTCCGCGTGGCAACACATTCACTTTCGATTTTCCTCTCCTCTGGTACAGGTAAGGCCTTACGATCAACTTTTCCGTTAGCAGTTAGTGGAATGGCTTCCATCATCACAAATCCTGAAGGAACCATATGGCTTGGTAGTTCCGCCTTGAGATAATCTCTCCACTCACCTACATTCCCATCACCCACGACATATGCCACCAACCGTTTATCACCCGGCTGATCTTCTCGAACAATTACAACAGCCTCTTTTATGGAGACATGTGCGTTTAAAGCAGATTCAATTTCTCCGAGCTCAATTCGGAAACCACGGATTTTCACCTGGTGATCAATCCGCCCAAGATAATCCAGATTTCCATCAGGTAAGTATCTCGCTAAGTCTCCTGTCCGATATAATCGCGCTCCTGGGTCACTACTGAATGGATGAGGAATGAAACGCTCTGCAGTCAATTCGGATCTGTTTAAATATCCACGTGCAAGTCCTGCTCCACCAATAAATAGTTCGCCAGCTACGCCAATAGGCACAGGTTGTTGACAAGCGTCTAGTACATACACTTCTAAATCTGGAATCTGTTTTCCTATATTACTTCTTGAAGCATGCTGCACATCATCTTGAGTAATTGGATAATACGTAACATGAACGGTAGTTTCTGTAATTCCATACATATTAATTAACTGTGGTTCCTGCCCTCCATACCTTTGAAACCATGGTACCAAGCTGGTAGGATCGAGTGCTTCCCCACCAAATATGACATAGCGCAGATGCAAGTCTTTCTTCTCATCTTCTTGTTCACACACTTGTATCAATTGTCGAAATGCGGATGGTGTCTGATTAAGAACCGTAACCTTTTCCTTTACTAACAGTTGATAGAAATCCTTGGGCGATCGACTAATCCAGTAAGGAACAACAATCAATCTTCCGCCATGGAGTAATGCCCCCCAAATCTCCCATACCGAGAAGTCAAACGCATAAGAATGGAAAAGCGTCCAAGTATCTTTTTCATCAAACTGATACCAACATTCCGTCGATTTAAATAAACGAATCACATTGTGATGCTCTACCATAACTCCCTTCGGATTCCCTGTTGATCCCGAAGTATAGATTACATACGCCAAGTTTTCTCCTGTCACTTCACATATTGGTGAAAGGGTGCTTTCTCGCGAAATCATCGCTTTATCCCGATCCAAACAAACTGTTTTGATTTCTTCAGTTATCCAACCTTCTAATGCTTCGTTCGTGACCAATACTTGAATCCCTGTGTCCTCCAGAATATATCGTAGGCGACTTTCTGGATACGATGGATCCAATGGAACATAGGCTGCCCCAGCTTTCAAGATCCCCATGAGACCGACAATCATCTCAGCTGAACGCTGGAAGCAGAGACCAACCAATGACTCGCTCCCAATCCCACATTTCTGGAGATAATGTGCCAATTGGTTTGCTTTTTCATTCAGCTCTCGATAGGTTAACTGCTGTTTTTCATCTACCACTGCCACCGCGTCAGGTGTACGATTTACTTGCTCTTCATACAGCTGATGAATCCCAAATTCCTGTGGATATGCTACAGCATTATTATTCCACTCTTCTAACTGTTTTTGCTGTAATCCTGACAGTATCGGCAACTTAGCTAATGATTTATCAGGATGTTCCACGATTAAATTCAACCAGTTCCCAAAATTTTCTGCTATGGATTCAATAGTTAAACTGTCAAATAAATCAGTCCTATAAACAAAAGTAAGCAATAAGCCCTCTTCCACTTCTGCGGCAGTTAAACTTAAATCAAATTTGGCGATTGAAGCGTGGCTGTCCATTACTTCTATACTTCGTCCATGTAGCTTTGGTAGCTCTTGTCCCGTATTTTGCAAAGTAAACATGGTTTGGAAAATCGGAGAATAACTTGTACTTCGTTCAGGTTGGATAACCTCCACAATTTTCTCAAACGGAACATCTTGGTACTCATATGCCTTCAATGCTTTTATCCGCACTTGAGACAACAACTCTTGAAATGCCGGTGCGCCACTTAAATCAGCTCGATAAACCAACGTGTTGACAAAGAAACCAATCAACCCTTCAATTTCTCGATAATTTCGATTCGCAATTGGGCTTCCAACAAGAATATCTGATTGTCCTGTATAACGGGCAAGGAAACTTTGATACGATGCCAATAAGGTCATGAAAAGCGTGGCCCCTTCTTGACGACTAAGTTCGTTTAATTTATCCAGTAATGAGCGTGACAACAACACATTATGAGTTAATCCATGGTGGGTTTGCACCGGAGGACGGGGACGATCCATCGGCAACATTAAGACTGGTAACTCACCAGACAGTTCTTCCTTCCAATATGCAAGCGGTTGGTTTAGTACTTCATCTATCAACCATTCTCTTTGCCACTGAGCAAAATCGGCATATTGAACTGGTAGTGGTGCAAGGTCTGCTGGTTTTTCACCAATCGCCTCCTCATAAAATGCCATCCATTCTTGGAGCAAGATTTCCATCGACCATCCATCCGAGATAATATGATGCATATTACACAGAAGAACCCATTCTTCTTCTGAAATTTTCACGATTTGTCCACGGAACAATGGCCCTTGCTCTAAGTCAAATGGGGATTCGACTTCAGTTTGAATCCATTGCTCCACTTCTCTTTCTCTCTCTTCTGGAGAAATCTTAGTTAAGTCAATTTGTGGAAGGGAACGGAAAGTATACGGTTGAATCTTCTGCACAGGATGACCGTCCACTTCATGAAATACTGTCCGCAATGATTCATGACGCTCTATCAACTGATTCCATCCCACCTCCAATGCTTCTAGTAACCAATTTCCTGTAAGACGGCATACCATCGGCATATTATAAAGTGCACTATTAGGTGTAAATTGATCGATAAACCATAAGCGCTGTTGAGCATAAGAAAGTGGAATGGCATTTCCTCGTTCCATCGGCATCAATGGTGGAATTTCTCGTTTTTTGCCTCCCTTACGTAACTGATCTAATCGCTTCGCCAGTGCCTCGACCGTTGAATATTCGAACAGTTCACGTACCGGTAATTTGATTTGAAAGACTTCTTGCAAGCGTGAGACCACTTGTGTAGCAAGTAGAGAATGACCACCAAGTTCAAAGAAAGAATCCTGAACACCTATATTTTCTATTCCCAGCACTTGACTCCACACTGAAGCGATAAGTTCTTCTAGCGGAGTTCGTGCGTGAACGGTATTTTCCGTAGATAATTTGCTAGGTATTGGCAATGCCTTTAAATCAAGTTTTCCATTCGGTGTAAGTGGTAAAAATTCCATCTCAATAAAGTTTGTTGGGACCATATAATTTGGTAAATGTGTTTGTAGATGCTCTCGCCATTCTTGGACACTTCCTTCACCAACTACATAAGCTACTAATCTCTTGTCGCCTGGATCATCCTCTCGTACCAATACAACCGCTTCTTTCACAGAAGAATGTGCCTGCAAGACTGCTTCTATTTCTCCCAATTCAATCCGGAAACCACGAATTTTCACTTGGTCATCTATACGACCATGGAACTGGAGAGCACCATCAGAAAGATAACTTGCTTTGTCTCCGGTGTAATAGAGACGTTCTCCTGACTTGAATGGATGCGAAATAAATTTTTCCTTTGTAAGGTCCGGACGATTAGCATATCCACGAGCAAGACTCTTCCCTCCAATATAGAGATCTCCAATCACACCACTTGGTACTAGCTGAAGATGAGAATCTAACACATAAACTTCTGTATTCGCAATCGGTCGACCAATCGATGGCGTACCTGTTGTCACTCCTACAGGTACATAACAATCCGTGGTAACAACGGTATTTTCCGATGGACCATACTGATTGATTACCGCAAAAGTAATATCGTTAGATGGATACTGCGTTAATTGATCCCCGCCGGTAATGATAAAACGAAGATCCGTTTTATCTGGCCAAGATAATTTCAAGAGTCTTTCCAGAATAGGCGTAGGTGCAAAACTAGCTGTTATTCGCGAATCAATGAGCCAGTCTCTTAGTGCTTCTGGATTAATTCTCAGTTCCTCTGTTGACAAGTAGAGTGCTGCACCAGCAGTTAGATACGGCCAAATCTCCTGGACAGCCGAATCAAAAGCAATCCCTGCAATCTGAGTCGCACGATCCTCTGCTGTAATACGATAAACTTCATGATGCCAAGAAACCATATTCATTAATGAGCGATATTCAATCATGACACCCTTTGGCTTTCCTGTAGAGCCAGAGGTATAGACAATGTAAGCTAAGTTCTCTGGATTTATCTGCCGTGTAGGTGCGATTACGCTTTCCACTGTTAATTCTTCTAACCTCACCATTTCGACCTGTTCGAAAAGGCCTTCTTGTCCTTCCGCCGTCACTACAAATTGAATTCCTGCATCTTCAATCATGTATTCTAACCTTGATTTTGGATACAACGGATCTAAAACGACATAAGCTCCACCAGCTTTTAATATGCCTAGTAAACTTACCATGAGCTCAGCCGACCTCGGAAGATAAACTCCCACGACTGACTCTGGAGCGACTCCTTTTCGCTGTAAAACATTTGCCAACTGATTTGCTTGTGCATCCAGTTCACCGTAAGTCCAATCTTTTGTTTGATCAACTACCGCAATCGCTTCAGGACGCTTTGCTACTTGTTCCTCAAATCTGTCGCAAATAAGACCCTGTGGGGGCATTTCCATTACAGTGTCATTCCATGTTTCTAATAACAAAGTACGCTCAGGTTCCGATAGCATGCTCAGACTATGCAACGGATTTTGCGGGTAATGGGAAACTTCGTGTAGCCATTTCTCAAAGTGCCCTGCCATCCGTTCAATAGTTGTGGCATTGAATAAATCCTTATTGTATTCAAAAGTAAAACGTACTCCCTCTTCCGTCTCAGCTACCATTACACTTAAATCAAACTTTGCGATTGGACTATGGCTTTCTATCATTTCAATACTTCTACCAGATAACACCGGGAACTCTTGTTTCATATTTTGCAAGATGAACATAGTCTGGAAGATTGGCGAATGACTTGTACTCCGCTCTGGTTGTACAACTTCTACAATTTTTTCAAAAGGGATATCTTGATATTCATACGCCTTCAATGCCTTTTGACGAACCTGAGACAGAACATCCTGAAATGTCGGTCTACCACTCAGATTAGCCCGATAAACCAACGTGTTGACAAAGAAACCAATAAGTCCTTCAATTTCTCTATAATTTCGATTAGCAATTGGACTTCCGACCAGAATATCTTCTTGTCCCGTATAACGTGATAGAAAACTTTGATATGCAGCCAACAGCGTCATGAAGAGTGTAGCCCCTTCTTGGCGACTAAATTCGTTCAATTTGTCATGTATCGCGCTTGGCAGAACCAGAGTGTATGTCGACCCGTCATGAGTTTGTATTGCGGGACGCGGGCGATCCATAGGAAGTTGGAGTACAGGAAGCTCCCCAGACAATTCTTCCTTCCAATATTGGAGTTGTTGATCAAGCACTTCCGCCTTCAACCATCCTTTTTGCCACTGAGCGAAGTCGGCATACTGAACCGGTAATGGTTCAAGTTCTGCTACCTTTCCATCCGTAGTTTTCTCATAGAATGCCATCCATTCTTCAAGTAGGACTCCCATTGACCATCCATCTGAAATGATATGATGTAGAGTACAAAGGAGAATCCATTCTTCCTCTCCCACTTGCAAAATACTTGTCCTGATCAGTGGACCCTCACCTAAATCAAATGGCATTTCTGTTTCTTGTTGAATCAAACGTTTAACTTCTTCTTCTCGGCCTTCTGGAGAAAGCATAGTTAAATCCGTTTTCGGAATTAATCGAAAAGCATACGGTTCAATTTGCTGTACGGGTTGACCGTTCACTTCATGAAAGACCGTCCGCAATGATTCATGACGCTCTATTAGCTGATTCCATCCCGTTTCCAATGCCTCAGGTAGCCAACTCCCTGTAAGGCGGCATACTATTGGCATATTGTAAAGTGCACTATTAGGTGTAAATTGATCGATAAACCATAAGCGCTGTTGGGCATAAGATAGTGGAATAGTTTCCCCTCGTTCCATCGGCATTAGTGGCGGAATATCTCGTTTTCTATCTCCTTTACGTAACTGATCTAATCGCTTTGCCAGTGACCCCACCGTTGCATACTCAAATAGTTCGCGTACCGGTAATTCGATTTGAAAGATTTCTTGTAAGCGTGACACTACTTGAGTAGCTAGTAGCGAGTGACCACCGATTTCAAAAAAAGAATCCTGAACACTAATATTTCTTATACCTAATACTTGACCCCATACAGAAACGATGAGCTCCTCCACTGGTGTTCTTGATGAAGTAATATCTTCACTTATGAACTGTGCCTCCAATTCCAGTAAAGCTTTCCGATCCACCTTACCATTTGGAGTGAGTGGCATCGATTCAACTTGGAAAAAGTATGCCGGAACCATATAATTTGGCAATTGCTTCTTCAGATATTCACGCCACTCTCCAGTATCCCCTTCACCCACTACATAAGCTACTAACTGCTTATCTCCTGGTCGATCTTCCTTCACCAACACGACAGCCTCTTTTACAGATGAGTGATCATGTAAAGCTGCTTCGATTTCTCCCAGTTCAATTCGGAATCCTCTGATTTTGACTTGGTTATCTATTCTTCCAATATACTCCAAGTTACGATCATTCATATATCTCACCAGGTCACCCGTTCGATATAATCGTTCCCCTTCCTTAAAGGGATGCGGAATAAAACGTTCAGTAGTTAACTCTGGTCGATTGAAGTAGCCACGTGCCAAGCCTACTCCTCCAAGGTAAAGTTCCCCCGCCACACCAATCGGTACCACCTGTTGATATTGATCCAACACATACAACTCTGTATTATCAATTGGACGACCAATTGGAATAAGCATAGGTTCTTTTTCTAAATCACAATCATAATAAGTCACATCCACAGTCGCTTCGGTAGGGCCATACAAGTTAATTAACTTTGTTTGCTGAACATCGTAAAATACCCCCTTAAACCGGCGAACCTGTTCAGTATTTAATGCTTCTCCACTAGTAAAAACCTGATTTAAAGACGATACATCCCTTTTCGAATTATATTGTTCCATATAATCCAAGAAAGTAGATAACATCGACGGAACAAAGTGCATGGTGGTCACACGATATCGTTCGATATACTCCTCAATCACCGCAGGATCTTTCTCTCCTCCTGGTTGAAGCAAACAAACACGCGCTCCTACAAATGACCACCAAAATAATTCCCAGACAGAAACATCAAATGAAAACGGTGTCTTTTGTAGGATTGTATCCTCCTCAGATAATGGATACTTTTTCTGCATCCACTGTAGGCGGTTGATAACCGAATGATGTTCAATCATTACTCCCTTCGGATTTCCCGTCGAACCCGAAGTGTATATGATATAGGCTAAGTTATTTGCTGTTACTCCACTCACCGGAGCCAAATTACTCTCTTTAGAAATCATTACTTGATCCCGGTCTAAACAAATTGCTTGAATATCTTTAGGTAACCAGTCCTGTAGTGCCTCTTTTGTTAACAGCACTTGAATTTGTGAATTCTCTAAAATGTATCTCAGGCGATTTTCGGGATAACTTGGGTCCAGTGGGACATAAGCCCCACCTGCTTTCAAAATCCCAAAGAGACCAATAATCATTTCAGGAGAACGTTCAACACATATACCGACCAATGATTCAGGTCCTATACCTCGTTTTTGTAGATAATGTGCCAATTGATTCGATTTTTCATTGAGTTCTTGATACGTTAGCTTTCCACCCTCATAAACTACCGCCACTGCATCAGGTGTACGTGCAACTTGCTGCTCAAATAGCTCATGAATCATATACTCATGACCATAAACTACGTCAGTATCATTCCATTCTTCTAGGAGTTGTTTCTGCTCTGTGTCCGATAACATTGACAGCTTTGTATATGATTCATCTGGATGATACGCGATTTCATTTAACCAGTTCTCAAAATGGCCTGCCATACGTGCAACGGTACTACTATCAAATAAATCCGTGTTGTATTCAAATGAGACAAATAGGCCTTCTTCCACTTCGTAGGCAGTTAAACTCAGATCAAATTTTACAATAGACATATTACTTTCTACCATTTCGATACTTCTACCAGACAAATCTAGTCGTTCTTGTTTTATATTCTGTAGTGTAAACATGGTCTGAAAGATAGGAGAATGACTCATACTTCGTTCAGGTTGTACAGCTTCTACCACTTTTTCAAATGGTATATCTTGATATTCGTAAGCTTTTAACGCCTTTTTCTTTGTTTGGTTCAAAATCTCCCGAAAAGTAGGGGTGCCACTCAAATCTGATCGGTAAACCAACGTATTAACAAAGAAACCGATTAATCCTTCTACTCCCTTATGATTCCGATTTGCAATCGGACTTCCGACTAGAATATCTTTTTGCCCCGTATAACGAGCAAGAAAGCTCTGGTATGCAGCCATTAAAGTCATAAATAAGGTAGATCCTTCTTGTCGACTTATATCCTTTAATTGATTGAGTAATCTATAAGGAAAAATCACGTGATGCGTATCCCCAGCGTAAGTTTGCGTAACCGGTCGAGGTCGGTCCACTGGCAGTTGTAATATAGGAAGCTCCCCAGACAATTCTTCCTCCCAATACGTAAGTTGACGATTTAACACATCACCTTGCAACCACTCCTTTTGCCACTTTGCAAAGTCTGCATATTGAATGGATAGTGAACTTAATTTAGCAGGATTCCCGCCCGTTTCTTCTTCATAGAAAGTAAGTAATTCATTCATGAGTATACCGATGGACCAAGCATCAGAAATAATATGATGCATCGTACATAGTAATAACCATTCATCCTTTCCTAATTGAACAAGCTGATTACGAATTAAAGGGCCATTCATTAAATCAAATGGTTCTTGCGCTTCTCTCGCAATTAAACTATCTACCTCTTTTTCTTTTACTTCTAGAGGAAGTTGCGAGTAATCCCTTACAGGTAATGCTCTAGGAAGGAATTCGACAATTTGTTGTACAGGTTGTTCTCCTACTTCTTTAAAAACGGTTCGTAATGATTCATGACGTTCAATGAGTCGATTGAATCCCTTTTCTAATGCTTCAGGAATCCAATTTCCTTTTAGATGCCATACCGTTGGAATATTATATAAAGAACTGTTTGGGTTAAATCTGTCCATAAACCACAAACGTTGTTGTGCATAAGACAACGGAAGTGCTTCTTTATTCTCCTTTTTTTGCATTCGCTTCTGAAGCCAAGCTCTTTTCTCAGGAGAAAGTGAACTCAGCTTTGCATGTAAATCACTTCTCATTTTTTTACCCCTTCCTCAACTAAATTACTCTCGAATATTCCTTGTGCTTCTTCCTCTGATAGCTCTTCTAATTGCTTAAGTAGTTCAAGTAATTCTTCATCATTACTCACTTCTGCTTCTTTTTGAATATAGTCTTGAAGACTTACATTCTCCTTACTATCATTCTGTATTTCTTGATTTTTGTTATAGAACAATTGATCAATCTGTTTTGCCAATTGTTGCACCGTATGAAACGTAAATAGATCATGCAATGGTAACTCGATTCCAAAAGCCTCTTTAAGATTGGAAACAGCTTGTGTAGCAAGTAATGAATGCCCACCTATTTCAAAAAACGAATCCTGCACTCCAATATTTTCTACACCTAAAACTTGATGCCATATTGAAACGATTGTTTTTTCCGTAGGTGTACGGGGAGCAATATACCCCCTCACTATCTCCTGTCTCTCTGGTACTGGTAAGGCCTTCCTATCAATCTTTCCATTTGGAGTGAGTGGAAATGCATTCAATCCGACAAAATAGGCTGGAATCATGTAATTTGGTAGCTGGTCCTTGAGATAATCACGCCACTTATGAGCATCCCCATCTCCCACAACATAGGCAATCAAACGTGGATCACCAAGATAATCTTCCCGCACCATCACAAGAACTTCGTTAACTAATGAATGCTTTTGCAATGTCGCTTCAATTTCTCCTAGTTCAATCCGGAACCCACGAATTTTTACCTGATGATCGATTCGGCCAAGATACTCCAAATTTCCATCTGGCAGATACCTTACTAGGTCTCCAGTCCGGTATACTCGCTCTCCTTCTTTAAACGGATGCGGTATAAAACAATCTTGCGTTAAGTCAGGACGGTTTAAGTATCCACGTGCTAATCCTGATCCACCAATGTAAAGCTCACCAACTACACCAATTGGAACCATTTTTTGTTCAGCACTCAGTACATATACTTCTGCATTGAAGACTGGTTTACCAATTGGTGGTACCCTATACATGACACCCTTTTCTAATTCCATATATGTGGAATACGTAGTATCTTCGGACGGTCCATATAGGTTGTACACCTTCTCAATCGTACTTCTCTCGTATAAATCTTGAACGAGTGAATATGGTAATGGTTCTCCAGCCAAATTCATCACCTTTACCGAAGAAGGAATTGTTTTTGCGCGAACCAGTTCCTTCGCTGCCGATGGCACAGTATTGACCAAAGTCACACCCTTGGTAGACAACTTGTCTAGATGTAGAGCATTTTCAGCGACAATCACCTTACCACCCATCGTTAAGGGAACAAACACTTCAAAAACGGATAGATCAAAGGATAGCGAAGTTGAAGCTAATACTCCCGCTAATTCCTTTTGGGAATATGTGTGATGCGCCCACTGAATCATTGTTACTGTATTCCTGTGCTCAATCATTACCCCCTTTGGATTTCCAGTGGAACCTGAAGTATAGATAATATAAGCTAAATTATCGCCCGTCACTTCAATGGTACACACTGTAGTTACTTCTTGTTCTATTTCTTCTCGATCACGATCAATACAAATCACGGCAACGGATTTAGTTATAACCATTTTTTGTTGTAACTTTTCCTGTGTCACCAGTACCTTTATTTGAGCATCCTCTAAAATGTATTGCAGTCGACTTTCCGGATACGCTGGATCAATTGGGACATATGCTCCTCCTGCCTTCATAATTCCTAAGAGGCCGACAATCATCTCGGATGAACGTGTAACGCAAATCCCAACCAATGATTCGCATGCAACACCATTTTTCTGTAAATAATGTGCCAGCTGATTCGAGCGTTCGTCCAACTCTCGATATGTTAGTTCTTCATCTTCGCACTCTACTGCAATTGCTTCTGGTGTTTTTTTCACTTGTTCTTCAAACAATGTATGAATCGTGCTTTCTTGTATATCTACAACACCTGATTCATTCCATTCCTCTAGTAATTGCTTATATTCTGCTTTCGATAACATATTCAGTTCAGATAATAAATATTTTGGATGAGAGACAATTTGATTTAACCAATGTTCAAAATGACTTGCCATGCGTTCAATGGTTGTATCATTAAACAAATCAGTATTGTATTCAAAGGTTAGCGATAATCCTTCTTCCGTCTCAGAAGCAAATAAACTCAAATCAAATTTCGCAACAGAAGCATGACTTTCCATGAGTTCCATGTTTCTTTCAGATAGCTGAGGAAACGCTTGTTTCGTATTCTGTAAAGTAAACATGGTTTGAAATATCGGTGAATGACTTGTATTCCGTTCCGGTTTTACAGATTCCACCACTTTCTCAAATGGAATGTCCTGATACTCGTAGGCTTTTAGTGCTTTTTTTCGTACCTGCGACAAAAGTTCTTGGAACGTCGGATTTTCACTGAAATCTGCTCGATAAACCAACGTATTTGCAAAGAAACCTATTAATCCCTCAATCTCTTTAACATTTCGATTTGCAATTGGGCTTCCAACCAAGATGTCGTCTTGTCCTGTATAACGAGAAAGGAAGCTTTGATACGCTGCCATCAATGTCATAAATAAAGTGCATCCTTCTTGCAGACTTAAATCTTTGAGCTTTTCCTGTAGGGAATTCGCCACCGTTAAGGACTGACTTGCACCACGGTGGGTTTGAACCGCAGGTCGAGGACGATCCATCGGTAATTGTAAAACCGGTAGCTCCCCAGATAATTCTTCCTTCCAATATTGAAGGTGCTGATCCAAATTCTCTTCTTTTTGCCATTCCTTCTGCCACATGACAAAGTCTGCATATTGGATAGATAACTCCTTCAATTCCACCGGTTTTCCGCTTAGTGCTCCTTCATAAAAAGCCATCCATTCTTCAAGTAAGATTCCCATTGACCATCCATCTGAAATAATATGATGCATCGTACAAAGGAGAACCCATTCTTCCCTGTCCACTTTCAATATTCGTGCTCGAATTAGAGGACCTTGTCCAAAATGAAATGGTTCCTCCGCTTCGTTTTGAATGAGCCGTTTCATTTCTCTTTCCCTATTTTCTAAAGAGAGGTCTGTTAGATCCGTTTGAGAGATATGTCTGAATACATGAGATTGAACCTGTTGAAAAGGTTCACCCTCTTGTTTTAGAATTATCGTTCGTAATGATTCATGACGCTCAAACAACTGATTCCATCCGGATTCCAATGCTTCAATTGACCATTTACCTGTTAAGCGACACGCTGCATGAATATTGTACATCGCACTATTTGGCATTAATTGTTCAATAAACCATAGACGTTTCTGCGCATAGGAAAGTGGAATAGATTCTTCTCGTGTCATAGGTACAAGGGGTGGAACCTCTCGTTTTTTATCTTCTTTGCGCAACTGATCTACTCGTTTCGCTAATGCTTCCACTGTATCGTGCTTGAAAAGTTCACGTAATGGGATTTTGATTTGGAACAATTCTTGCAATCGAGAGACGATTTGAGTAGCAAGTAGTGAGTGCCCACCACTTTCAAAGAAGGAATCCTGAACACCAATATTTTCTGTCCCTAACACTTGACCCCAAACCGAGGCAATAAGCTCTTCCGATGGCGTCCGAGGTAGAACATTTAAATCTCCAATAGCTTGCTCATCAGGTGCTGGCAAGGCCTTTCGGTCAATTTTCCCATTCGGAGTAAGCGGGAAGTGTTCTAACTCTACAAAGTGAGCTGGAATCATATGATTCGGTAATTGGTTTTGTAAATACTCTCTCCACTCTTGGGTATTTCCATCGCTTATTACATATGCAACCAATCGTTGATCACCTGGACGGTCTTCTCTAACTAATACGACAGCCTCTTTAATAAACGAACATTTTTCTAAAGTCGCTTCAATTTCTCCTAATTCAATCCTAAAACCACGCATTTTGACTTGATGGTCCATTCTACCTATAAATTCTATATTTCCATCAGTTAGATATCTTACTGAATCTCCTGTTCGATATAGTCGTTCCCCCAATCGAAATGGATGCGAAACGAATTTTTCAGCAGTAAGATTCGGACGATTTAAGTATCCACGTGCTAAACCAGCACCACCAATATATAACTCACCCTCAATTCCTATTGATTGCAAGCGTTGATTTTGGTCTAATACATATAATTGCGTGTTCTGTATTGGCTGCCCAATAGAAACAAATTCTTGATTAGGCTGAATATCAAATGCATTTACATAAATAGTGGCTTCAGTTGGTCCATAAAAGTTGGTTAATTTCACTTGTCCACTATAATTCCATTTCTGTTGAAATCGTCTAACTAACCCTGAACTTAGTTCTTCTCCACCAGAAAATACATGGCGTACGGACGAACAATTCATGTTCAATTCAATATGATTGAAGTGATCTAAGAAAACAGATAACATCGAAGGTACAAATTGAACTATAGTAACCTGATGTTTTTTAATCACTTCAGCTATAATAGAAGGATCTTTTTCTCCACCTCGAGGTAGGAAAGATACACTTGCTCCAACGTGAATACCCCAAAATAACTCCCAAACAGATACATCAAATGAGAATGGGGTTTTCTGCAAGACCACATCCTTTTCAGAAAGTGGATATTTATGTTGCATCCATTCTAGGTAATTGATTACTGAATGATGCTCAATCATCACTCCCTTTGGATTACCTGTAGATCCTGAAGTATACATAACATACGCTAAACTTCTCCCTGTTACACCACTGATACATGGGATTGATTCTTCTTTTTTAATTGCAGTATAATCTTTATTCATACAAATCGTTTCAACATCTTCAGATATATATAAATTTTTTGAATTTTCTCCCGTCACTAGTACTTCGATTCCAGCATCCTCTAATATATAACGAAGCCGACTCTCTGGATAAGTAGGATCAAGTGGAACATACGCCCCTCCTGATTTTAGAATACCTAATAACGCTATCATCATTTGTAATGAACGTTCCATATATACCCCGACTAGAGACTCTGAACCTACACCACGCTTTTGTAAATAATGTGCTAGCTGATTCGCACGCTCATCCAACTCTCTATAGGTAATTTGTTCATTTTCGTACATAGCTGCGATTGCTTCTGGATTTTTCTTGACTTGCTCCTCAAACACCGTATGAATCATGCCTTCAGCTGAATATTTTACTTGAGTATTATTCCATTCCTCTAGTAACTGTGTCTGCTCTTCCACTGCTAAATGAGTAATTTCAAAGAGTTTTGAATCTAAGCTCTTCGTCATCTGAATTAATATTTGCAATAAGTGACCCTGAATCCGATTTATTGTTTCTTCATTAAAATAGCTTCGATCATACATCAACTTTAAAGTAATTTTCTTACCGGGCATTACAATGAGTGTTAAAGGATAATTTGTTTGTTCCGCGCTTTTAACATCTAGTAATCTTAAATCATCATTTCTCTTACCTTGAATTGGATAATTTTCAAACACATACAAGGTATGAAATAAGGAACTATTCCGCGGAACCTCACTCCACCCTTGAATATCAACCAACGAATTATGCTCATATTGTCTTCGTTCCATTTCTTTCATCTGTATTTTACGAAGCCAATCTACTACTGATGTATCATCCGTTAATCGAATTCTAGTAGGTAATGTGTTAATAAATAGACCTACCATATTCTCTGCTCCTATCAAATCAGTAGGACGTCCAGAGCTAGTTATGCCAAATAAGATGTCACTTTCACCGCTATACCTACTCATCAAATAGGCCCATGCGCCTTGTACTAACGTATTCAATGTTAATCGACTATTTCGTACCCACTCTTGTAAATTCTCAGTGAGTTCCTCAGATACCTGATAAACACACTCTCCATAGCCCTTCTCCTGTTCTTGATCCTTTCTTTCCATCGCTAATGGCGTAGGTGCATAAAACCCCTTTAATTCTTCTGTCCAAAATTCCTCTGCTTGACTTTGATCTTGTTTATTTATCCACTGGATATATTTTTTATAAGGAAGAGATTTAGGAAGATTCAACAATTCTCCCTTTATCATCTTGAGATAAACTTCCATCACTTCACTAAAGACCAAAGACACACTCCACCCATCTAGCAAAATATGATGATGTGTCCAAATGATTCTCGTTTCCTCTTCTGCTTCTTTAATCGCAGTGACTCTCATCAACGGTGCTTCATCCAATAAAAATCCTTTTCTACGATCTGCAGTCAAAAACTGGTGTAATTTCTTCTCCCTCTCCTCATGCGAATGGGCACTCCAATCCTCTTGATGAATAGTAAAAGGAAGACGTTGGTAAACTGCTTGCAGAGGTTTTTCTACTTCCTCCCACACAAATACTGAGCGTAGAACTTCATGTCGATGAATAACATATTCCCAAGCCTTTTCAAAAGTAGCAACATCCAATTGCCCCCCGAGCAAGAAGCCTACTTGTACAATGTAGGAAAAAGAATGTTCATCATCTTGATCGTATAAAGTATGAAACAATATTCCTTTTTGCAAAGGTGATAATCCATATATATCTATAACGTCTCCCATCTTTACACCCTCTTCTTTGTTAATTTAAGTAATACTTTGCTCAAGCTTTCTTCCGTAAGATCCTCAGCATCAGCAAAATCTGATACTGTAAAAGCTGACTCTGTTGTTGGTTTATTTATAAGTTGACGAAGATGCCTCAACATAACATCTGCTATCGCTTGAATTTTTAATCTAGAAAACTGTTCTCTACTATAAATCCAAACAAAATGTAACTTCTTATCTTTTACCATACCGATAACATCAATTAGATGCGATGGCTTGGAATCTGGAGCATGATCTAAAAATGTAAACCCTGTCTCTTGCATAAACAAAGATTCCTTTGAAAACACTTGATCAAATTGGCCCAAATAGTTAAAGCTTATTGAAGGCTTTTGCTGATAAAACGGAAGTAATTCTTTTTTCAAGTAACGTAAAATACCATAATCAACTCCACGATTCGGAATTTGACGCAATTGATCTTTTACAGCCTTTAATCCTTCAATAGGTGTTTTAGTTCCTTGAAAATTCAGATGAACAGGATAAATACTCGTGAACCAGCCCACTGTCCGTGATAGATCAATACCTTCAACCATCTCTTCTCTCCCGTGTCCTTCTAGATGAATAGAAACCGTTTGCTGATTTGTAAAATCGACGATAGCTTGTCCTAATGCCGCCAATAGTACCTCATTAATCCTTGTCTTATGAGTCACTGGAACTTCTTGTAACAATGCATGTGTTTCTTCTACTCCTAAAGTCCTCGTCACTTGATCAATCGATTCTTCTGTTGTTTCTTGCATTGGATAGTCCATTGGAATTTTCATCGTTTCTTTTTCTACCCGTTCATTCCAATAATCTTGTACTTCTTTTGAAATACCCGAATCACTGTATGCCTGCAGGCGTTCCGACCACTCTTTAAAAGATGTACTTTTCGCAGGTAGGCGAACTCCTTGACCTTGTTTCATCTGGTTATATACCGCCTGTAAATCTTCCAATAGAATTCTCCACGATACTCCATCTACTACTAAATGATGAATCACCCAGAATATTCGATCATTTCCAGACAAGGTGTCCTCAAAGTAAACTACTCTCATTAACGGACCTGTAACTAAATTGAAACTAGTTTGAGTAATGTTCATCTCTTCTTGTATTACTTTATTCCACGCTTGTTCATTAGCTTTGTTCCGTTTTACCACATGAAGTACAGAATGCTCATCAGTCCCTTCATTTCTCTGCCTCCACGTTCCATTTGGTAACTGTTCGTACCGGAAACGTAAAGCATCATGATGTTTTAGTAAGTTTAAGATCGCTCCTTCTAGTAACTTCACGTCCAATCTCTCTTTTACTCTTAAAAGCATCGATTGATTCCAATGCTCCGGACGTGAATGTTCTTGCTCGAAGAACCAGTACTGAATTGGAGTAAGGGGCACTTCTCCTGTCACAATTCCCTGCTCCGCTTGTACTCCCTGAGTTTCTATAGCCACTTGTGCCAACTCGGCAATGGTTGGGCATTCAAACATTTGCTTTGGAGTAAGTTTTAATCCCTCTTGACTTGCTTGAGATATGATTTGAATACTGAGAATCGAGTCGCCACCAATTTCAAAGAAATTATCATGGATTCCTACCTTTTTAACACCTAATACTTGCTTCCAGATGGTAGCCAGTATCTTTTCGTTACTATTCCGAGGGGTAACAGCTTCACTGTTAGTCTGCTCTTCCTCCGGCATAGGTAAGACCTCACGATCAACTTTACCGTTAGCTGTTAGTGGAATGGCTTCCATCGTCACAAATCTCGAAGGGACCATATAGCTCGGTAGTTTCGCTTTAAGATACTCTCGCCACGCACCTACATTTCCATCTCCTACAACATATGCTACTAATCGTTTGTCACCCGGTTGATCTTCTCTAACAATTACAACAGCCTCTTTTATAGATGCATATGCATTTAAAGTAGACTCAATCTCCCCAATCTCAATTCGGAAACCACGTATTTTGACCTGATGATCAATTCTTCCACGATAATCCAGATTCCCATCTGGCAAATACCTTGCTAAGTCTCCTGTCCGATATAATCTTGCTTTCGGATCACTACTAAATGGATGAGGTATAAAGCGCTCTGCAGTTAATTCAGGTCGATTTAAATACCCACGTGCAAGCCCCGCCCCGCCAATATAAAGCTCACCATCTACACCTATAGGTACAGGTTGTTGATAAGCGTCTAGTATATACACTTCTAAATCTGGAATCCGCTTTCCGATATTACTTCTTGAAGCATGCTGTACATCATCTTGAGTAATTGGATAATATGTAACATGAACGGTAGTTTCTGTAATTCCATACATATTAATTAGCTGCGGTTTTTTCTCCCCATACCTTTGAAACCACGGTAACAAGCTAATAGGTTCTAACGCTTCTCCACCAAATATCACATAACGCAGCTGCAAGCTTTTATTCTCATCTTCTTGTTCACACACCTGTATTAACTGTCGAAATGCGGAAGGTGTTTGATTTAGAACTGTGACTTCTTCCTTTACTAACAGTTGATAGAAATCTTTGGGCGATCGACTAATCCAGTACGGAACAACAACTAATTTCCCACCATATAATAATGCTCCCCAAATTTCCCATACTGAGAAATCAAATGCATAAGAATGAAAAAGCGTCCAAGTGTCTTTTTCATTAAACTGATACCAACAGTCCGTCGATTTAAATAAACGAATGACATTGTGATGCTCTATCATAACGCCCTTTGGATTCCCTGTTGATCCCGAAGTATAGATTACGTAAGCTAGGTTTTGAGAACTTACATCAGAAAACGGTAAGGTCTTACTTTCTTGCCCAATCTCATCTCTATCACGATCCAGGCAAATCGATTTAATATTTTCTGGTAACCATTTCAATTCTTTTAAACTTTCTTGCGTTACGAATAACTGAATGCCAGCATCCTCTAAAATATATTGAAGTCGCTGCTCTGGATATGTTGGATCAAGTGGAACATAGGCTCCACCAGCCTTCAAAATCCCTAAAATACCTACAATCATTTCTAGAGAACGTTCAACACACAGCCCAACTAAAGTATCAGGTCCTACTCCTTTTTTCTGCAGATAATGAGCTAACTGATTTGCACGTTCATTTAGCTCCCTATAAGTAATTTTTCCTTTTTCATACGTAACTGCAATAGAATTTGGATAAATCATCGCTTGCTGTTCGAACAATTCATGAATAGTTACTTGAGGTGGAAAATCAAGCTTAGGATTGTTGAACTCTACTAAACTTTTTCTTTTATCTTCTTCTGAAATAATTTCAATCTCAGAAACCTTTTGCTTTGGGTTTTTAAATGTATTTTCTATTATTGCTAACATGGTTTTAAAAAAGCGGTTTATCTCTTCTTTAGAAAATAGCTCTTTACGATAGTCAATATGTACTTGTAAAGAGTCTATATCAGTCAAATTCTCAATATGTACTGCAAAATCTTGCATTTCTTCACCATTTGGAATCCAAAGTGAGTCACCACTTTCATCACGATCTCTATAATCAATCGTAGTTCCGAAAAGTCTAACATTGCTGTTATTCTCTTTATTAATCTGCTTTAATAACAAATCAAATGGGTATTTCTGATGTCGTAATGATTTACTTTGTTTTCTGGACACCCTACCAATAAATGAAAGTACTTCTTCCTCTGGATCCATATCCATTCTTAGAGGAACCGTACTCACCATCATTCCAATTAATTCCCGTTCCATTTTAGTCATACGATTGCCATAAGCCATTCCTAATGCAATATCAAGCGATGAGGTCCACCGATACATAGACAATGAGAAAGCAGCAACAAAAAGAGAATATACACTAAATTTATAATCTTCAGAAAATAACTCTATCTTTTTCTTCAAATGCTCCGATAATATAAACGTTTCACGTGATGCTTTGGTACTAACTTGGTACGTATTATAAGGCTTCAATCCTGTCACAGATGGAATTGTTTTAAATTCCTCTAACCAGAATTTTTGATCTTTTTGAAAGCGAATACTATTCAAGTATGTTTGTTCATTGGCCAGAAATTGAACATATGAATTTCTAATTTCGCCTTCCTCAGTCTCGTTATGCATCTCATAATAATATTTTGCAATCTGACTGGTAAATATTTGGATTGATAAACCATCCATGATAATATGATGAACATTCCCAAAGACTGCACATTCATTATCGTTTAATTTTATTAAAGCGAAATAGTATAAATCTGAATTAAATAATGTAAACGTTTCTTTTGTTTTCTGCTCAATCCATTTCTCAAGCAAATCTGAATCCTCCACGGAACTGAAATCGAAAAACTCAAATTCTTGTTCTTCATGTTTAATAAAATATTGTTCAGGTTCCTGATGCCCATTTTCTTTTAATCTGATGCAAAGACCATCATTTTCACTAATAACACGATTCACAACTCGATTTAATTTTGAATAATCCATTTTTCTATGAAGTTTAAACAAAAACCTTAAATTACATATCCCTTTACCGGAATGAATAACTTCTGTATACCATATTCTCCTCTGTGGATGACTTAACGGATAACATTCCTCATTGGCCATAAAAAATCTTCCCTTCAAAAATTATTTACTCTTACAGGTTCTTGTTTATGTGTAACCCATAAATATTTCTGTAGTGCAACCCCAATTACTGCAATGATGATGAGCCCAATACCCACATAAAAATAGAGTTCAATTACTCCGAAAAAGTGAACCAGTGGACCGCTCATAGCAGGAGAAATAATGAGGGCTGCATTTGCTAAACTGCTTTGAATCCCAAATACTCTTCCGACCTGTTCTTGATGAGATTCTATTTGTAGAATGACTTGATTGGATACAAACATAAGTCCACTTCCAATACCAGCTATAAAACTGATCAGATAGGCAAAAATGAGGGATGCATCAGGACTTATCAGAGTTATCAGACTGATTCCTCCAAAGCCAATTCCCATTAAAGCAATACCTCCACATATTACCCAACCATATTGAAAATGTTTTAATTTCTGAGTTAAGAATGCGCCAATTATTCCCCCAAGACCAATAATAGAAATGATGTATCCCATTTTACTCTTATCATTTGGGAACAAGCTCTTAAATAAAGTAGGGAACTGTGAGTCTACTAATTGTAATACTGCCATAGCTATTGTAAAGAAAATCATGGTCGATAATATCATCCGATTGGATAATACATAACCCCAGCCTTGTAACCAAGCAGTCCAAGTACTTTGCTGTTTCTTTTCTATATGTTCTCTTGACAGAGATTCCTGTAACCTTATTGTGGGCAACAGAACCAAAGCAGCTAGTAAACAGCATATTGCCCTTATAATCAGACAAAACTCTGGCTGAAACCAGCTCAGTAACATTCCTCCTATAAGTGGGCCCAGTATCTTGGTTCCTTGCTCAACTATCCCATTGATACTTACTGCTTTGGTAAGCAGATCAGGAGAAACAATCTGTCGTGTTAGTGTTTGCTGTGCAGGATAGTAAAAAACGGTGAAAATGGAACGAACCATTAATGCTAACAAAAGCCAATGAATATTTTGGACAAATAAAAGAACAATTGTTAATAAACCAACCATTAGATTACAAAACATCATAATTGGAATTTTTCTAAAGCGATCAGCAATCACGCCTGCCCATGAACTAAATATAATCCCAGGAAGTGCATACGCAACAGGAATTAATCCAATCATGGTGGGGTCTACTTCCCATTCAAAACTAACAATGGTCATAATGGCTAACATGTCAATAAATACTCCGAGCATAAGCAGTGAATACGCAGAGAAAACTTGTAAATAAATTGTATTTCCCCATAGACTTTTTGATTCGGTAATTTTCATAAAAACGAGCTCCTTAAGTTTACTAAATAGGGACGATAGAAACTAATTGGGTGGAATAAGAGACTTCTCCCGCCTCTTCAACCCTATTCTTTTTTTGCAGTTCGTTTGTGATGGTAATGAAATCAATAGCTTGCTTAGACTTTCTCAAAGACACTAACGCTCTAAAAGTGAGATATTGACTAACAATTAAATCATAACACTCCTATTAATGGGATTATTTTCTAAAAATAATATAGAAAACAATGAATATTCCGATTATTTTTTTCTGAAAACCAGATATATTTCTATAAAACAACTAAATTAAGATTAAATCGTATCGCAGATTTTAAATAATATTAATAAATAGAATCTATTTTGAACGTAAGAAATTTGTAAGGAATGGATAAGGAAAAAGAGAGTTTCATTGTATAGGATAAAAATATTACGAGGCGTGAAAGGTGGAACAGATATGACTTATATATGAAAAACAAACTAGTAACAAAAGTGTTTCAAGGAAAAGAAGTAATTTCTGTGGTTTACAAACATGTGAAAAAAGAGAGATTTACCGTTTGTTAGGGCAGAATGGCGTTGATAAAATCATACTTATGAAGATGATTACAAATTCAATGTTGACCTTTTGTAATCGGTGAAGATGATAGCTGTGTGGTTAGTATGAAACAGCAAGCAAGCAACCACCTATACAATATGAATAGAGGAGAGGAATGCCTTATGAAAACACGTAGTCAAATTACATGTGCAAGTCTTGCCATTTTAATAGCTGGGAGTTCCCTGTTATACACAACACCAACATCAATTGTAACAGCAGAGTCCACTGAAAATGTATCTAGTTCGTCACACACAAGCACTAAACGAGATCGTAATTCCGTCAAACAAGCAATGCGAGATACATTGCATCTTGGATTCCCGGGGATACTTGTTAAAACCTATGAGGGTGGAAAAACGTGGGGTTATGCCGCTGGGGTAGCGAATCTGAGCACCAAGAAACCAATGAAAACAGATTTTCGCTTTCGTATTGCCAGCGTAACGAAGACGTTCACCGCAACGGTTGTACTTCAATTAGCTGGAGAGAATCGCCTGAATCTAGACGATTCCATCGAAAAATGGTTGCCTGGTGTTATTCAAGGAAACGGATATGATGCTAAACAGATTACTATCCGGCAGATATTGAACCATACAAGTGGTATCGCTGAATACTCAAGGACAAAAGAAGCTGATTTTTTTAAGAATAGAAATAAATCGTTTACTGCTGAAGATCTAGTGAAGTTGGGACTTTCGCTGCCCCCAGACTTTGCCCCAGGAAAGGGCTGGTCTTATTCAAACACAGGATACGTATTACTGGGTATCCTTATCGAAAAAGTAACTGGAAACAGCTATGCGGAAGAGATTGAAAATCGAATTATTGAACCACTTGAATTGTCAAATACATTTCTACCTGGCAATTCAAGCGTTATTCCAGGCACCAACCATGCCCGTGGATATTTCCAACCAGACGGAGCAAGTGAGCTAAAAGACATTACGTATTATAATCCAAGTATAGGTAGCTCGGCTGGAGATATGATTTCTACTGCTGACGACTTAAACAAATTCTTCTCTTACTTACTCAGTGGTAAATTACTGAAGGAACAGCAACTAAAACAAATGCTTACTACAGTTCCTACAGGAAGTGCTGAAATCGTCGGATATGGTCTTGGAATCTATGAAACTAGGCTTCCAAACGGTGTCTCGATATGGGGGCACTCAGGTGGCATTCCAGGGTTTAGTACTTTTGCTGGAGGTACACTTGGAGGTAAGCATACGTTAGCTGTCAATTTTAACAGTTTAGGAAAAGCTGACAATCCTGATCCTTTTAAAAATATTTTACTTGCTGAATTTAGCAAGTAGGAAAAAAGGAAAAATTTATCGTAGTTTTCATAGTTAAAAATATACTTTTCTGGTTCAAGAGCCCTAATTTATTTTCAAGAAAAATTTGGGGCTTTTTTTTGTTTTGGTGGCGTTTATTCTTCTTAAGTTGATGGATGTACGGTGCTACCCCATGCCCATCAACTTAAGAAGTTGGTTGTTCCCCAAAATGAAAAAATGAATTGAACTTTCATAAATAACTGTAGGGATATAAAATTTTCGTTTTGGGGGTTATTTCAAAATCTTAGGTTGATGGGTATGTGGTAGGGCCCTGTATTTGACTCTTTTTCTACACCTAGATATTCTAGTGTTCGTTCTAACACAAGTGCAGCCTGTTGATGTGTGAGTGTGCCATGTTGGTTAAACTTAGTAGCCGAAACACCTCGGATAATTCCTGCATCGTATAGGGCTTGTACATCATAATGCCGGCTGCGAACGTATTTACACCGAGAAGATGAGTGGGGCAAAAGATGATTGCCCAGAACTGGTATGCTAGCTGTTCTTGCAGAGTTTGAGCGTGATATTATTCGTGGAAAGCCTCTTCGTAAAGATCATACGTAAATACAAACAAAACCAGCAAAACACCTCTTCTGTGTCGTACTGGTTTTGTTGAAGTCCATCTAGAATTGTAGCTAGTTCAACGTGATTGCAAATTCCGAGTTCGGCGCGCCAGCAAATACAACCGTTCCGTTCTTCGGCAGTTTTACTTTGTTATTGCCGCTCACAACGGTAAAATTGACACATACTCCCTTCTCATGATTCTGGTGCAAAAATAAAATATAGGAGAATAAAGCACATATATTCCTAACGGAATCGTATCTTATGCTGCAAGTCCAAACAATTGATGGATGAATTCTTTCTGATTTTGGACAGACTGGTCCCGTAAATCAAGCTGCTCTTTTTTAATCATATGCATGGCTTCTACTCCAGAAAGAATGGATGTAGCTGTGTCAAACATAGAACGGATTCGCTTCTTTATAAAGCGATGATCTTGTTCTACTATGTTATTCAAGTACTTTTGTTGTCTAAATTGCATACCATCAGGTATTCTTTTTTCTTTTTTCAACTGTTCAATTGCTATAGGATAAGCCGGGTTCTTATCGACTGTTATAACACGTGGCTTTGAAACATGAAAAGACCGCAAAGCTTTCTTGAAAAAGCGCTTTGCAGCCTTCTGGTCTCTTGTTTTGTTTAGGAAAAAATCAATTGTGTTTCCTTTCGAATCAACAGCACGATACAGATACATCCATTGACCTTTTACTTTGATATATGTTTCATCGACTCTCCAAGAGTCATTTGTTTGTTTGAGGTGACGGCGGATTCGTTTGTCCAATTCAGGACCATACTGATGAACCCAACGCATAATCGTTGTATGAGAAATGGATAAACCCCGTTCTTCTAGCATTTCCACCAAATCACGAAAACTGAGGTTGTACCGTAGGTACCATCTTACCGTTAACAAAATAATATCAGGCTGATAATGCTTCCATTTGAATACATTTTCCTTTTCCATACCAATCACGCACCCTTTTTAAAGTCATAGTAACAGTATGTCCAAGATTTATAGATTCATTGCAATTGTCCTTAAGTTTTTGCACCAGAACCAACGAACGCGTTTTGAGAGAGTATCTCCATGTTTTAAATACCTTCGTTGCCTTAAAGAAGCTGTTCTTTATTCAAGAATAGCTTCTGGTTGTTTAATAATTTTTATCCAAGAACAAAAGTAGATAACTACCTGCACAAAGAAAAAATGCAACTCGGGTTATGATATAAATTGAAAATTCAAATGAAGTTAGTATTCTTTCTCTCTTAATCTTTTTAAAATGCCTGTAATAATAAAATGAACATAAGAGTAGTATTATTGCTGATAATTGGAATGTATTTTCCAATAGATTAACCAAAAAATCAACTCCTCACAATGACGGTAGAATATGTCCTATTACAATAATCCACTCGTAAAATCCTGCTTATTTCTAATCTAGTCCTAAAATAAGCACAATATAATAAAACAAATGAAATTACAAATATTGTTCGTTTAGACCAGATCTTAAGTATTAGGGCGATTATCCCTAAAATTAAACTGCTAATGCTTAAGGCTAATTCGATGTATGCAACCGCATATATACTAAACTGCTACGAAAATAAACTTTTGAATAGAAGTTTACTTTCCAATAATCATTAAAACGGACGTATACGTCATATGTATCAAGCCTTTCTTTTTTGGTGTAAAAATTGTTTTATCACATTAAGAGCATCCTACACAAGGATTCTCTTAATGTGATAAGGAGTTAGATATGAGTGAATAAGGAACAACGTAGGGTTGTCCCTATACTTGTCCTTATCAAAAGGTGACATAATAACAGCACTCGTTTCCGCGAGTACTTTGGTAAAAAAGGGATTAGATGAAATATAACTTGTTTTATACTATATGCTTGTCTCCTTTAAAGTGTGAAAATGAAAAAGAGCACTCTCCTTAAGTGCTCTCTCGCAAAGAATATCGGTAATTATATTTGCAACCGTTCTATATAAGTGTATGCCTCTGAATTATCTTTATGTCTGAAATTGTTATTATATAATCCATTACGGCAGGTGATATTTCGTATAAAAAAGAGCAACCATACATCACTTGCTCTCATACTGTTTACTTTTAATATATATTATTATATTTTAGTAAACAAAACTACTAAAGGAGGAAATCTATGATTAACGCAATAGGTATAGCTTTCATTATTTCCTACGATTTGGCTAATACAGATAGTTTTCAAATCGAACAAAGTAATGCGCTTATTGAATCCATCAGTTCTCGAAAAATGATAAATAATGAAGGAAAGCCTGTATTAGAAATAGCATGTAAATATAACATTCTAATGAATGAAGATACTGAATGCATAACTATTAATGATTACACAGGAAAGATATCACCTTTTCTTCGTTCAATAGTAGGACCAGGTCTTGTCATAACTGAAAATTATTATTTAAACCATGTTGATAAGCCCACTAAGCATATAAAAGAAATTATAAAGGAACTTTTAGAATAATAAGGGCAACCATGCATTCGGTGCCCTTTCGTCAAATGTCTATGTTATTACTATAAATCATTTTTTCAATAGGTAACATTCACGGAACCCAACATTGGAAAACCACTTTATTTTATTGGCTGTAATTTCCGTTTTGGAGGCACTTCAAAATGTTAGCTTAATGGGAATGAGGGAAACCCCATAATTACCCTCAACATTTGGGCGTAGTTTCAATATATATTAGACCCCTATGTTAGTGGCTTCCATAATGCCAAAGCGAATATCCAATTTGAGTCACCATTTCCTTGATGATTTTGAACAGCTTCATACACTTTCCCTTGATGTTCTACTTTGTCGCCCTTTGTATATGCCTTCCTCGGATCCCATTTTTCATAAGATACATTTTGATCTTTTGTTTTTATCAGAAGAATGTTACTTTGATTTGATGTATTTCCAGCTGTATCTACAGCCTTCACTGCATATTTATATTCCTTATTAACTTTTAGGTTTTGATCAGTAAACGTCGTTCCTTGTACCGTTTGAATCAATTGTCCATCACGTAATACCTGATATTCTTTTACACCTACATTATCTGAAGAAGGATTCCATTTTAGCTCTACACTGTTAGAAGTAACATTGCTTGCATATAATCCTTGTGGCTGTGTTGGAGCCTCTGTATCTGGCTTAGGATTAACAATTTGATTTACTTTCTTCAGGCCATCCTTTGTAACCTCATACATTACCTTTTTATCAAAGCTTTCGTGCTTATTATTATCTAAATTTATTAACGTTGCTCTCTCTTCACCTTCTAGGTGTGTAAGTTCAATAAAATCGCCCACTTTTACTGGGACTGTTTTTGATTCAGCATTTTGCTGTTTATTCCCATAAACCTCTTTGTTATAGACCAATTTACCTGATGTGTTTTGCACTTTAATACTTGCATATGTGCCATCAAAGTAATGGTGTGGTACACCTGCTTTTAGGTCAATTTGCATTTCTTCTGTTGATTTATTTAAATTTACTTTTGCGAATTCAAAATCTCCAATCCCTTTCAGTGACCATGAAAACTGTTTTCCTTCCAAGATATCATCTGTATTTGGTACATGGCTTTTTATTTGAGTAAGAAGATCCATCATCGGTCGCGGTTCATTCGCAAAAACAGAAATGATACTGTTATTTAATTCTTTCCACTCAGCATCTGTTACATTTGGATTTTGTAACATAAGAGAAACGTAATCTTTCCATACTAAAAAATTGATTGGTAAAATATTGGTGGATATTTTATAAATTGCAATTTTATTATCTGCTGAAGTGATCGCTTTCGCTAACCAGCGTAATCGCTCTGATTGATCTAGTTTTACTGGGTCACGTTCAGCATTTTCAAATAGTAGCATATACGGTACTTGATTTGTCGGGCTATTATCTGACCAAGGAATAACAGTTGCATCATGACGGCTCGATTCACCCCATCCGGATATATCATTTCCTAAATTCCAAGAAGATGGTTTGTTATTCCATATGAGTGCACAATGTCCAGGTTGTCCAACAGGCATAGCTGCCACTCCAAAGGCTTGGCTTACTTGCGTACCAAACTTCGAAATATTACCGCATACCCCGCCAAATCTGTAAATGGAAGAAAGATTCCAACCTAAACCGTAGAATGCATCATTTCCAGCGTGAATGCTAACTCCATCTTTGTTATGGGTTACATAATTAATCAAATATGCACTTTCCCCTACCTTATCTTGATTTTTAAGTTCTGGATGTTCCGTATTAATCATATTCCTTGCCCAGGTTAAATCTTCTTCTGGTGACCAAGTATTCACTACTAACCTTAAATGCCAAACATCATATGTTCTAAAGCAAGGAAGTAACTCATTATTTTGATCTGCTGATTTATAATGTTGGTACCTTGTTAATGGATTAATAGGTTGATTGTTTGTCCAATATTTTATAGGTTCAGCATGAGCTAACGATGTAGCTATCGCTAGTTTTAAATACAATCCTTCGTGAGAATTTGCATCCGCATTCCAGATTGTATTCCATATCTCAAGTGCATTTACAGGATTTTTTCCAGTTGGACTACCACCTTCAAGATAGGTATTCATGACACCTGTATTTTTCATAGCCCAGCCAAGAAATTTCTGATGGTTAGCATCTTTTTTAGCAAATGTAGCCATTGTTGCAGCACCTGTTTGTGATATGAATTGCCACTGAGCCAAAGCTGCTGCAAATACTGGGTCTGCAAGCTTCTTTTTCAAGTTCTCTTCAGTCATACCCCCAACATTTCCATTCAAATATGCTGTGAGATTATTCAAATGAGCTTCAAAATTACCATTTGTAATTGCTTGATCCGTCTGTTGGTTCAATGTTTCTAAAGTGAATGTTTCTTGATTGAATGATATTGTTTCAGCTGAAACCTTTGTATGCGGAATCGTAGCAATACTTCCTAAAATAATCGGCATTGTTAATAATAAAGATGAAATCCTTTTCAAAATAATTCCCCCTTTTTTGTTTTTGACCTTTGACTGCTGCATGATTCTCGTTTATATAAAATAATTTCCATACTTAAAGGCATGAGGAATTAAACAGCCAACATGAATATAATTTGGTAGTTTCCTAACCTTTCGCAACTGGCTGACATAGTGGAATGCACCTTAGTCCCTATAACTTTCACTAATTTTACCTTTATCGAATTTCATTTTATAACGTGGTATTCCCACGCCCATCAACTTAAAAATTCAAAGTAAGTGGTTTCCATAACGATAAGGCAAATATCCAATTCGGATCACCATTTCCTTGATGATTTTGAACAGCTTCATACACTTTCCCTTGATGTTCTACTTTGTCGTCCTTTGTATATGCCTTCCTCGGATCCCATTTTTCATAAGATACATTTTGATCTTTTGTTTTTATCAGAAGAATGTTACTTTGATTTGATGTATTCCCAGCTGCATCTACAGCCTTTACTGCGTATTTATATTCCTTATTAGCTGTTAGATTTTGATCAATAAACGTCGTTCCTTGTATTGTTTGAATTAGTTGTCCATCACGTAATACATGATATTCTTTTACACCTACATTATCTGTAGAAGGATTCCATTTTAGTTCTACACTGTTAGAAGTAACGTTGCTTGCATATAATCCTTGTGGCTGCGTGGGAGCTTCTGTATCTGGTTTCGGATTAACAATGCTATCTACTTTCTTCAATCCCTCTTTTGTAATCTCATAGACTGCTTTATTACCAAAACTTTCTTGCATGTTCTTTTCCATATTTGTAATAGTAGCTCGGTTCGCTCCTTCTACATGTGTGAATTCGATAAAATCGCCTACTTTTACCGGAACTTTGGCTTGCTCAGCATTTTGTTGCTTATTTCCATAAATCTCTTTGTTATATACTACTTTACCTGATGTGTTTTGCACTTTAATACTTGCATATGTACTATCAAAGTAGTTATGTGGTACACCTGCTTTTAAATCAATTTGCATTTCTTCTGTTGATTTATTTAAATTTACTTTCGCAAATTCAAAATCTCCAATCCCTTTTAGCGACCATGCAAATTCGTTACCTTCTAAAATGTTTGGAGATTCATTTTTGATTTGTACCTTTTTCTCAACAGTTTGATCAAATAAATCTGTTAATATAATTTTTGCATAAGCATTTGTAGATAATAGTATAGATTGACTAATCTCACTTTGATAAGATTTAATATTATCAATTATCTCGATTGGTTGTCCTGTCATATTTTCATCATTATAAATTTCAATTTTACCTTTAAATTGTGGTGTGCTATTTTCTTTTAGCTTCCAAGATACATTTAATTTTTCATTTTCATAATATATAGATTGTATATCAAAATCTAGTTTTCCTATTTCAGGTTGAGTAGGTTGATTTAGTGTGAATATTTTTCCTGTTCCAATGGTAGATTGAGTATTACCTCCTGCTTTGACCCATACATATTCTGAAGTCGCTCCTCCATCATATTGATAAGAAGTATCATGCTGTCCAGAAATACTTTGATTATTCCAAGAATTCCATTGTTTATCTACTAACTTTCGACTATAACCATTTTTTAGGCGTGCTTCTCGAACATCCTGTCCATTACCAGCCCAGTCTTCTTGAAACATTCCTAATCCATGATTAAATGCAACATTAGCAACCGGAAAGTCCATAATTGCAATTAGATGCCATTTATTCTTTGTTACATCTTTCATCCATTGTCCAAATTTAGTATGACCATTTTCTTGCCATGAACGCATTGTCATTCTGTACCAATTGTGGTCTTTCCAACCATAAGTTGTTTGAACCTTCAGTCCTGTTCCTTCTCCTCCAAAGAGTCCAGCTTGTGAATTCGAAGATAAGTATTCGGCCTTTATTGCTTCTTTAGAGGCAATTGGATCCCATAAGGCAAAATGTAAAGTACGCTTTCCATTTTCATCAAACCCACTTTGTTGTTGAAAACCAGCATATCCTCCAGCTTCACCACCTGCATTCCAGTTGTGTACAGCCCAATACGTATAAGGTGCAGTCTGAACTGGTGACCAGTCTATACTAATAATATCTGAGGAAGCTGTATTTTGTGGACTCACATAAACTGAAGGAGCAGCTGAACGTGTTACTGCTTTAGTGTGCGAAATAGACGTTCCAAACATAGAAAACATGCTACATGCTGCGGTAATTATAATAACTTTATTAAATCTTTTTTTCGTTTTCTGACTAATCACTAATCTACTTCCTTTTCTAATTTTTATTTTTAAATAATAACTTAGTAGAGAAATCTATCAAAATTCAAGTAACATCCAGTAATTCTTTAAAATACTGACCCAATCTATGATGTTCTATATTCACATCTGATTCTTACATATTAATTGATTGTAAGTGGTTTCCATAAAGATAACGCAAATATCCAATTCGGGTCACCATTTCCTTGATGATTTTGAACAGCCTCATACACCTTCCCTTGATGTTCTACTTTGTCTCCCTTTGTATATGCCTTCTTCGGATTCCATTTTTCATAAGATACATTTTGATCTTTTGTTTTTATCGGAAGAATGTTACTTTGAATTGATGTATTTCCAGCTGCATCTACAGCCTTCACTGCATATTTATATTCCTTGTTAGCTGTTAAGTTTTGATCAGTAAACGTCGTTCCTTGTACCGTTTGAATTAGTTGTCCATCACGTAATACCTGATATTCTTTTACACCTACATTATCTGTAGAAGAATTCCATTGTAGTTCTACACTGTTAGAAGTAACGTTACTTGCATATAATCCTTGTGGCTGTGTGGGAGCTTCTGTATCTGGTTTCGGATTAACAATTTTATCTACTTTCTTCAATCCCTCTTTTGTAATCTCATAGACCGCTTTATTCCCAAAACTTTCCTGCATGTTTTTCTCCATATTTGTAATAGTAGCTCTGTTCGCACCTTCTAAATGTGTGAATTCAATAAAATTGCCTACTTTTACCGGAACTTTTGCTTGCTCTGCATTTTGTTGCTTATTTCCATAAATCTCTTTGTTATATAACACTTTACCTGATGTGTTTTGCACTTTAATACTTGCATATGTACTATCAAAGTAGTTATGTGGTACACCTGCTTTTAGATTAATTTGCATTTCTTCTGTTGATTTATTTAAATTTACTTTCACAAATTCAAAATCACCAATCCCTTTCATCGACCATGCAAACTGGTTTCCTTCTAAAATATTCGAAAAATTCGGTGTATCCGGTTTAACCGGATTAGAATCTGTACTTTTCCAAATTTCAGCCGTTAAATTTGGATACCCTAGTGCCGCTACTTTTTGGATTGTATCATTATTTGGGCGTAATCCCCATTTCTCAAAAAACGGAATTAAATTTTGTTTTGCTGCCTTTGATGCTGAAATCATAAATAATTGTTTTTTCGTTTCATCAGTTTGTGGAATCTCATTTGAAGGCATGTCTCTATACAGCTGATGCAACTTAGGATAGAAGTCTTCTCCGTACGCTAGTTGTAATTGCCAAAGCATTACAACTTTAACAAAAAGGTCACTAATGTCATCATAATTTTTATTAGGTTGTTCTAAGTATTGAAATGCCTTAGTATAAGCGCCCTCTTGTTGCAATCTAAAAGGTTGATTAGATGTAAATGCTTTTTCTACAGCAAGGCTGTAAAGATTGACTTGTACCTCTGTCATATTTTTAAAGTTCCAAGGCGTTTGTTGTCTCATATGTCCTGCCTCATGCCAAGGTCCCCATCCATCATTTGTAAATTTATTAATGTCTAATACATGTTGGATTGCATCTCCTACATATGCAGTTCTGTGAGGATATGCATACATATAATAATCCAGAGAATGGTTATCCTCCACATAATGCAGATAATGTTTATCTACTTGTTCTTCAGATAATCCAGATATTTTATCTTGAATTCTAGTAGCCTCATCCATTTTTTTTAAGAGTTGTACAGGATCTGTGTTAGAGTCTATCAAATATTTTTTAACACGAACTGGGCTAGCAGTAATCAATACGCGCTCCCCTTTTAATTCCACCGCATGTGCATTTGGATATTGATTGAGCATATTTATTAAATCTTGTTTCGTATGCTTTCCAAGTTCAAAGAGAGGAGTAGCCGTTCCGCCTGTTATTACTGTTGTTTGAATGGTACCACCTTGTTGTTTATTATAAAAATAAATCATTCCTCCATTTGGAGATTGAATTGTGTTTGTACCTGGATTTAAAGTAAATGATTTAATTTTGGAATCTTCCCTCCAAGAAGCATCGAACGAGAAAGTTCCAATATATGCTTGTATACTTTGATTTCCTTGTACCTGAATTGTTATTTGTTCATTTGGCTTAGCATATAACCCTGTTGGCTCGTATGCACTAAAATTTCTTTCCCTTCTTTCAATATTTTGAAGTTGGGAGACATCTCCTTTTCCTGGAACTGCAAATACTCGATTTTCCACATTAACAGAATTTTCATTCTGTAACGTTGTAGATACTTTCTTTTGCTGTGCTTGTTCTTCCGCAAAGACTTCTAATGAAGGCGTTATTCCAGTAGCAAACATAGATAATGTGGCAGTTATCATCACTAAATTTTTTGTTTTTTGTTTCTGTCCCCTTTTCATAATATCCCTCCGCTATATTTCCAAATACTTATATATTCATATTATCTATTGACACATATTTACACAATTTAACATAAATATACTCATTTATATAAGATAATGAACATATTTCAATTCACTTGATAAGAAGAATAATCAAATGAATGTATGAGAAAAAGAAGGATTTTAATACGTTTATTATTAAAAACGTATTAAAATCTTTAAAAATGTCAAAATATTAATACATTATGTTTTGGTACAAAAACTTCCAAGCAGTTGTAACTAATCACCTAAACCCGGATATACCAGTACTTTTAAAAGAACGTAATCCTAATTGGGGTCACCATATCATTTCGATAAATTTGTACGCTAAGAAATTTATAAAGGTTGTAGATGTTTAATAAACGTTTAAAAATATTTTATAACACATCTTTAAACATGATAATCCTTGACTATATAAGTAATGTCTTTAAAGGTATACTTCTATAAGAATTTTTGAGGGAAATGAATAAGTTGTGATAAACCTAATTAAATAAATGATTTGAAAGTAAACTAAACGGCTAAAAGTTTACTTTCATTTTTATTAAAAAAAGAACATGTAGAAATTACTACATGTTCTTTTTGAGTTGATGGCAATATTACAACTTGTTTATATTAGTTTGCTACTTTCATACTTTTGTAAAACTCGTTTTCACTATATGGTGCCCCTAATATCCTGTTTACATTTGTACATATTAACAGATTGGTATTGCATAGATCGTAAAATTTGCCTAGGTAGAGCTAAATACTTTATGGTATTACTTAATGATTGTAGAGATGGCTTGTTTGTATACCAGTTGTTGTTTACCATGAACCATCATTAAGACAGTAAATTTATCTGTTGCAAGGATCTGCCCACGTACTGGAACGCCATTCTTTAAAAATACAGTAACTTCCCCTTTTTTCTCTTTCAATTGTTCATACATATCTTCTTGTAAATTAAACATGAAATGCGCCCCCTGGTTTGTTTGTATTTACTTTTCTTCTCATACCTGCTGCTTTTCACTGTTGGATATTTGTGATTCCCATTCACTTTCTATATGTTCGTATTTTCTTGGCTTTCTATGATTTTCTTTTACAAACTGTGTATATTCTCTATATATAACCAATTATAAATATGCTCTTTTTGTTTTTGTTTGAGGTGTGACCATTTTTGCTTGTTTGAAGGATCTTGCCATTTACTTTTACATGATTTTTCATCTTCATTCAGCCCTTTTATTTTCAGAACGAATATATAAATATCGTAACATCAAAGATATATATGTCGCAAAAGTTAAATGTAGACTAGTTCGTTGTGTTGTTATTTTTTATAATAATTACGGTACGTGAAATTATTTTATTGATCTTTAAAAAAGCCCCTTTTAAGGAGCCACTTATTTCACAAGGTACTGTTTTACTTCTTTTATTAATAGTTCCGCACCTTCTGGACTTAATGTTATCTTACCATTTGCTAATGCTATGTTACGATTTGACACCTCTCCTGTTAATGCACAAACACGACCCGGCTGATACTTCTGTAAAACAATATCTTCACCTTCTACAAAGATCTCTAATGGTGATTTTTCTTTAATACCTAGCGTATTTCTAAGTTCCTTTGGAATTACCACACGCCCTAATTCATCTATTTTTCTAGTTACTCCGGTTGCTTTCATCTAATATCTTTCCCCATTTCATTATCAATTGTACCCAAGTTATTCTTTACTATTGTAACAAGCTTTTCCCATACATGAAAATTTATTTGCATTTACAAAAGAACAAGTAAAATAAATAGAGGATTTTTGGCACGATAACAAGATAAGTAATTGAAATGAAGCAATTCGTCAGCTCGTAGAGAAAGCGTTAAGTCTTAAATAATGACTATCCTTTTTATTCCCCCTAAAAACCCAAAAAAACACATGAAAAGTCCTTATCTGCCTTTTCATATGTTTTTAAAATGAACAAGACCTATTGCATTAACTTGTCCATCGAAACACAAAATAAACAAATCTGAAGAGTCGTTTTTAAATTAAACCTCATTTTTTTAATACATACTTTAATCCTCTCATTTTCCGTTACTAGTGTAACCAAATATATTACTCTATTAGGCTTTGAATTATTGGTAATAAATGCTAAAGTTAAATAAGTTAAAAAAATATACAAAGTGAGGCGATATTTTTGAAAAAGCTCAGTTTATTACTAACGGCATTTCTAATGATTGCTGCATTATTTATCCCTAATCTTGCAAGTGCTAAATCTTTCCCTGATGGTACATTTGGTGCAGACGTAAAAGTAACAAGTGAGCAGTCTGCTGCATTCTTAGCTCGCGTATTAGAACCAAGCTTCCGTCCTCCCCTTCCTCAACCAGAGGGCAATTTAGAAGTTCATTATATTGATGTAGGACAAGGTGATGCAACGTTTATAAAATCTCCAAGTGGAGAAACAATCCTCATTGACGGAGGAAACAATGGCAAAGGTAAGGTAGTGGCAAATTATCTAAAAGGACTAGGATTCCAAACCATTGATTATATGATTGCTACACACCCTGATGCTGATCATGTAGGTGGATTAGATGAAGTCCTAAATTCTATGAACGTAAAAAATGTGTATGCACCTAAAGTAAGCCATACTACCCAAACATTTAAAGACTTTTTAACTGCGGTAGCCAACAAAGGATTAACAATTAAAGAAGCAAAATCTGGTTTAAATTTACCAATCAATGGTTTAGATTCACAATTCTTAGCCCCTGTTAAAGAATATGGTGATGACTTAAACGAATGGAGCTCTGTATTAAAAGTAACGCACGGCAGCAAATCATTCTTATTTACTGGTGATGCTGAAGCAAAAAGCGAAAAAGATATGATTGCAGCACATGGTTCAAACCTAAAATCTGATGTATTAAAACCAGGTCACCATGGAAGCAAGACTTCTTCTTCTCAGCCATTTTTAGATGCAGTTAAACCAAATATCGCTGTTATCAGTGCAGGTGCAGGTAACAGATATGGACATCCTACACAAGAAACGTTAGCCAAGTTATCTTCAATGTCTGTTAAGGTATATAGAACTGATTTAAATGGAACTGTAGTTATTAATAGTGATGGTTCAGATATTTCAGTAAGAACGGAGAGATAACGATGCAAAGAGGTATTATTGACCGTTTTGAAGGAGCATTAGCAGTTATTGAAATCAATAACATAACAATTGATGTACCCAGATCCAAACTTCCTTCTAATGTAAAAGAAGGGGACGTTCTTATAATTGAAAATGATACGTATACAATTGATAATCATGAAACAGATAAAAGAAGATGTGAAATTCAAAATTTAATGGATAAGCTATTTGAATAATAGATTTTCAAAGTCAGCTCAATATAAGCTGGCTTTTTCCATTGCTATTATAAACAAGATCCGCCACTTGCATCGATTAATTCCCCAATTATCCAGCGACTGTTTGATGAAGCAAGAAAAGCTACAATATCAGCTATATCTTTAGGCTCCATCTATTAAAGGTCGAAAAACTTGCAGCATATTTCTGTCCATCTTGATTTCCCAATGTTCCAGCATTCATTTCTGCATTAATTATGCCAGGAAGAATGGCGTTTACCGTAATACCGCGGTAACCAATTTTGTTGTGCTAAAGTATGAGTGCGTCTATTAATTGCCCCCTTAGATATACTGTAAGCAAAAACACTTGTCGAGGTGACACATGTAACAAACGATGAAATATTGATGATCCGTCCTCCATCTTTTAATCGTGGTAAAGCCTGTTGGATAATAAGAAATGGAGCCTTAACATTAATATTCATAATCTCATCAAAAGACTCTTCTGTGGATTCTTCTAATGTTAAAATCCGCCCGATTCCAGCATTATTTACAAGAATATCAACCGTAGTATCGCCTATATGTTTTTGAAGGGATTTCTCCATCATTGGATACAATTTATTGATACCGTTAAGAGTGCTTAAATCCGCACTAATTATGAATGCGGAACCACCATCTTTTTTAATTTTATGCACCACTTCTTCTGCTTCTTCTTTTTCCATAGTGAACTACGACCAACGCACCATCCTGTGCCAAATTTATCGCAATATTTCGCACTATCCCCCTACTTGCACCAGTTACTAACGCGACTTTTCCCTTTAATGTATTCATTTCTTCAGCCCCTTGTTTAAAACTCATCCTAGTTATATCACAAGATGACCTTTGAAATGTTGCGCTCTTATTTGGCATCCATAAAACAGCAAAAAAAACATCTCATAAGAGTCGGCCTTTTCACTTCACACATACATTGGCTTTACAGCCCTTTTCGAACGAGAAAGCCCATTGCCTTTAGGCATGGGATGAAAGTGAGGTTGGATAAGGAGTACCACTAAAAATCACAAGGTTTGTGGTACTTTAAGTATCCAAAGTGTTGGTATCTTTTATTTTTCATCCTTTTTGTTGCAGTTAATTGAACAAACTAACACAATGTAACTATGATAAATGATTATAGAAGAACTAAAACAACCGTATCATTCATTAACTATCATTTTGTGTTTTGTCCACGATACAGAAGAAAGATTTTTCTAAATACAAAAGTAGAAGAATGCTTCAAAATGTTGGTTCAAGAAATATGTAATGAACTGGATATTGTTATTATCGCAATGGAATGTGAAAAAGACCACGTTCACTTGTTTTTAAATACACTGCCAACACTTAGTCCCGCCGATACAATGGCAAAAATTAAAGGAGTGACATCAAAGTGTTTGAGAGAAGAATTTCCCCATCTCATGCACCTGCCAAGTCTATGGACACGTTCCTATTTTGTTTCTACTGCTGGAAATGTATCAAGTGAGACAATAAAACATTATGTTGAAAATCAAAAAACAAGGGGGTGAAACTTATGTCTCAAACCATAACAGTTAAAGTTAAATTGCTTCCAACAAAAGAACAAATCTGTTTATTGGAACAAAGTAGCCACGAATATATCAAAGTCATTAATGAACTTGTATCTGAAATGGTTGAAGCAAAGAAAAGCACTAAGAAAAGTACAAAAGATGTTCTTGCTAACCTACTAAGTGCGGTTAAGAATCAAGCGATTAAAGATGCGAAAAATGTGTTTTCTACAAAGGTGAAAAAAAGTAAATACCAAATCGTTCCGATTTTAAAGAAACCCGTTTGCGTATGGAATAACCAAAATTATTCATTTGACTTCACACACATCTCAATTCCGTTTAGCACATTGTTTTAGCTCCTTTTATCAGAAAAAAACGATTCATCCTCCACCTTCACTCCGCGCTTAGAGGAGGGGATCTTCTCGTTCACAAAATAAAAAGAGGGACAAATGCCCCTCTTACAATTACATCTCACTATTTCACAAGGTTAAATAATACCTTTTAATATCAATCCTAAAACTGACATAACTATCGCACTAATAATGATTCGCAAAATCCAGGTTGTGTTTGTACTTATTTTTTCTAATTGCTTATTGATTGTAGCTATGTCTTTCTCATTAATAGTTGTACGCATCTCTAAATTACGAATATCTCTCATGATTTCTTTTTGTTCCGTTTTTAGACTGTCAATTTTAGCGTATACATCTTCCATATATTCACACCCTCTGTTCATCTTAATAGAGAAATCTATATGTATATTATGAGACAACCCTCTTAACTGTGAATGCATTCCACATATTCACACGCCAAATCCTTTGGTAAAACCTAATTGAATTACTTACATCTTTCCGTGCTTACATATTAAAATTATTAGTAGGATAATCCGCAGTCTTGCAAGTTCTTTTTCACAATCTGGGCCTCTTCTCCTATCCATATTTAGCTACTCCACTGTATTTCCTAAAACACTCATATATTTATCTACATATAAATATATGAGTGTTTAAATCTTTGCTTATATGTGATTTAGATAAGTCGGAATTAGAAGAGGAATCCTTAGTGATTCCTTTTTCTATTTGATATGAAAAAAGAACGGATTTTTCTACTTTAATTACGTCTTCCAATCCTAGTATCTAGAACACTCTTTATATGCTGTTTCGAAATGGTTCTTATTTTCCTCTGAGTTATATCTCCATTTATATTTTGCCAATCCGAATTATTAAGGTCATACTCACAATCTAACATCCTCTTTTTCTCCAACGTTAAATTAGATGTACAGTGGTGCTTTATGTTTAAAAGCAAAAAATGATTCTATTTTGTTTATGGTTATTTGTTACTTTAAATGTTGTTGAATTTACTATTAGTTATAATCAAAGAGATTATAGACCTACTACAGGCAATGAGGTGTTAATCTCTAAAACATTGCGAATAACATTACTAGATGTCCCTGAAGGAATATTTTGTTATTTCAGGTGCAATTTTCATATATCAATTCACAAAAAAATCACCGAACGAAAATGCATCTTTGTAGGTGCTTTTTTTCGGTGAACTATTGATAAATGAAATCCACATAAATCTTCACTAAATGTGACTATAGTCCCTTATTATTCCTTGAAATAATATGACACTTCCAAATTCAACATTTATGACTACTTTCTAATGCTTCTCTTATTACTGATTGCTTTACAAAAAAAACTGAAGGAACATTATCAGAGAAGTTTTGGTATACATGTAAAACTACTATATTTCCAAAGAACGTGTATAAACTGTGACAAACAAAAGATATAGTGTTAAAGTACAAGTAAAATACACGATAGAAATACGCCTTATATTTACTTTCTAATTACGTATACTGGAAATCAGAAAATTTACTATCACCACAACAGATCCCTACTCACTAATAATAACAATACAAATGTTATTATTGCTAACAGTGAACGTACTACACGTAAATAAAAAATTATATAAAGATATTTTCGCTACCTACTTGACAGAGAGTTGTTCATCCATCAACAACAGCTCTTTTCTAATACGTATATTTATACTTTATTAGCTTTATTTTTTTCTATATGTCCATATAAAATATCTCCTAGCTGTTGTACTGTTATTTCTTCCTTCTCGTAACTCTCTGTAGTTTGTAATAGAAACTCTAAATCAATTATTTCTTTCAAGATTTTATAAATAGAAAAAAAAGCTTTATTTTCTACGTGTATATCCAAATCCATTAAAGCTGAAATAAGTTTTAAATTTTCTCTATCTGCTTCTATCATTTTAATTATGAGTTCTTTTAATACCTTTTCCTGCCACACTATAAACAACTCCTTCAGATATTAATCTAAATAACTACTTCAGAATAACCTTATTAAATTTACTGCCATTTACTTATTATCTTTCAATTTGCTAAAGAATATTATAATCAATACTCTTGATAACTTATTTCTTTTTATATTATCCCTCAATATATTAAATTACTACTATGTTCTTTTTTTTAAAGTATACATCCTCTTCTTGACTTAAGTATAACAAAGATAATCAAAAAATAATTAATTAGATTTTGAAAATGAAAAATAAAACTATTTATGGAAAATTAAAGACATAATTTATGAATAAAGAAAAGGGTTCTTCTGTAAATAATTACAGAAGAAAGCGATTGATAGCAGATTACCAGCGGATTCGAATTTAATGCCATAAGTCTCCAAACAATTGATCGATGAATTCTTCTGATTTTGAACAAACTGGACCCTTAAATTTATCATTTTCCGACAGAAGACTCCTTCCTCAAAAATGTGAAGGTGTGAAACACCAATTTTAGGTGGGAGATGAATGTCGGTAGGCGTAAGCCTACTTATTTTGTATACTATTAAGAAGAATGCTAGAAAGTGAGGCGCAATCAATGTTAATAAATAAAGCATATAAATTTCGTATTTACCCGAATAAAAGACAAGAAATCTTAATTGCGAAAACGATTGATTGTAGTCGATTTGTGTTCAATCGGTTCCTTACTATGTGGAACAATACTTACAAAGAAACAGGGAAAGGATTAACATATAATTCTTGCTCTGCCGAGCTCACTCAATTAAAAAAACAGAATGATACGATATGGTTAAAAGAAGTAGATAGTATTGCGCTTCAATCTACATTAAAAAATCTGGCAGATGCTTTTTCACGCTTTTTCAAGAAATAGAATGATCCTCCACGATTCAAGTCCAAACGAAATAAAATCCAATCTTACACAACGAAAGAAACAAATGAAAATATCGCTGTGATAGGTAATCGAATAAAACTACCTAAAATCGGACTTGTGAGGTTTGCAAAGAGCCGTGAGGTAACGGGACGTATTCTAAATGCTACCATTAGACGGAATCCAAGTGGTAAATACTTTGTATCTTTGCTAGTTGAGACAGAAGTAAAAGAATTATCGAAAACAGGATCTTCTGTTGGGATTGATATGGGATTAAAGGATTTTGCTATTCTTTCAAATGGCACTACATACAAAAACCCTAAATTCTTTCGTACATTAGAAAAAAAATTAGCGGAAGCACAACGCATCCTTTCCAGAAGAACGAAAGGTTCTTCGAACTGGAGTAAACAACGTGTGAAAGTGGCACGAGTCCATGAACATATTACTAATGCAAGAAAAGATTACTTGGATAAAATCTCTACCGAAATCATCAAAAACCACGATGTAATTGGTATTGAGGATCTACAAGTAAGCAATATGCTAAAAAACGGGAAACTTGCCAAAGCAATCAGTGAAGTATCTTGGTCATAATTTCAAAATATGTTGGAATACAAAGCAAAATGGTACAGGAAGCAAGTTGTAGTTGTCTCAAAAATATTTACTGCTAGTCAGCTATGTTCGAGTTGTGGTTACCAAAATAAAGATATTAAAAGTATAAATCTTCGTGAGTGTCATTTTCCTCCTCGTGGCACACATCACGATAGAGATATTAACACCGGACTAAATCTTAGAAACTACGGTGATAACCTAGTTAAGTTTCTATACTTAGAAATCTCCCGCTTCAAACATTCCGTTAGAACGTTAAGTAGTGAGTGGTTCAAATACAGTTTTGAAATACACTTATATCTCATTACATTACCAAGGATAATACTAATCTATCTTATTCAAAAAACATTTGAAATAAAAAAAGATGCTCGAAAGCATCTCACTGACTAAAAAATTATAATATTTTCAAATTAATATAAATCCAAGTATTTACCAATGTTATTTTTTAGAGCATTCTCATAAATCTCATATGCACATGAAATATCCTCAATAGCCATTCCCATGGGGTTTAGGATAATTAATTCATCCTTATGTTCTCTCCCTGCTTTTAATCCAGTAATAATATCCCCTAATTCAGCATGTAGCATCTCTTTAGAAAATTTACCTTCTAAAACCAATTGATTTATTACTTTTTTTTCTCTATTTGCTTGATCCCAATCATCTACAATTACCTTATCCGCTTGTATAAATAATTCACTTTCTAAATCCATAATAGATACATTACTAATAAATGTTCCTTTTTGAATCCACTCTGCTTTAATATATGGCTTATTCGCTACTGTACATGTAACTAATACTTCTGCTTTTTCAACAGCATCCTGAACTTTATCGGCAACCCGAAATGATATATTTTTATATTTTGACTGAAACTCTTTTATTAGTTCTTGTGCTTTATTTAGCTCCACATCGTATAGTACAACATTCTTAATACTTTTGAAATTTTCTAACATAGACATTACATGCATTTTAGCAATCAAGCCACAACCAACAATAGATAGATTTCTAAAGTCTTTATTGGCTAAATGTCTCGTAGCAACTACAGAAACAGCTGCTGTTCTCATTGCACTTATAGAACTTCCCTCTAAAATAGCAATCGGGAAATTTGTTTGAGGATCATTTAAAACAATTAATGCACTTGCCCGTTCCATGTTTCTCAAAGATGGATTATCATGCTTACTTCCAATCCATTTAATACCAGAGATAGACGGCTCACCTAAATGTGCAGGCATAGCGATAATCCTATCAGCAATATGTTCATCTTTTTTGTTAGTTTTTAAGTATGGTTTCAGTGGTTGACTAAAATCCTTACGAGAGTGTAGGATTAATGCACGTTCTACGCCCTTAATATAAATATCAGAACTATTTTCTTCTAACTTATGAACATCTGCTCTACTAAGATAAAGAATTTTCGGCTCAACAGCTTTATTAGTCATTCATATCACCCTTTATTGTATTTTCATATATTACTAATATTATAAGTACTAGTCAATCTGTAATACTTCTCTCCATTATGTTTAATTTTTGATATACAGTATCTATTTCCTTATGAATATCCTTCTCAACAGACATTAGCTCTTCCAATTTCAATTGAAGGGTAGGTATAATTTGTTGAGGATCTTTATTCTTTAAATTTGCCTGCATTATAATAAAAGAAATTTTCCGTGTAATGCTAAGGGAATATCCCAAATAATTAATCAACTTTTCCATATCAAGAGAAACTATATGGTGATATTTATTTAAGTAATATAGCATCCCTTCTCTACTATAAAGAAAACAAGTATTAAATCTACGAATTAAAAAATTCCAATTATCCTGTATACTTTCTTGTCTACTCATTGCATTTGAAAATACTTGATCTATCTCCATATATAGTTTAGAAATTGCTGTTGTCCCTGTATAATAACTAACACCGTCGAATTGAAAATGCCCCTGTAAATACTGAGATAATTTCAATAAAAACTCATATTTCAAACATTTTATCATTTCTTCATTAAAATTATTAATTCGTGCAGTTTCTATATTTAACTTAATAACTTCGCCTGCTTGTTTAATCTTTTTAGACTGAATAGAATTATTAATTAAGTCAATAGGTATCGGACCATGATAACCAAAATATTGATCTTTAACATGAACATTTTCGTTCTCTACTCCTACTATGTTCAAATAATGATAATCATGAACTGGTGGAAAGGTTGGATACATAGTTGAAAGAACCTTAACATCTACGCATAATAAAAATGATTCAGTATTATTATGAAGAAACTCTCTTAATTTATGAGGAGCTACCTTAGATTTACTAGTGCCAATATAATTTTGCAACCATCCAAGAGTATTAGGCTGTTCCGCCTCAAGCTCAAAAGTAATATCTAAACTAGGATTACTATATACATATCCAAAATTTAAATGCTTTAAAATTAATGGCTCTAAACCAAATTGCTCCAATAACAAAGACATACTATTCCAATAACAATTGACACCTCTTCTCAAATAGCTATACCTTTCATTAAGCATCTCATAAAACTTCCTTTGCGTTTTCACTAAACTCAAAAAGAACATTTACAGGAGAGCATACTAATTTCCCTGGATGTCTTGATAATTCAGACGTCTTAATGTTCCTTACTGCAAACATTCGCTGTAACCACCGATCATTTCCATCGTATTTTGGAGTAAAACCTGTCCGAGCATGAATAGCTTTTTTATTATCCACAACTAATAATTCACCTGGTTTAAGAGCGACTTGTATACAGTTCTCTAACAATTGCTTTTTCAAATATTCTAGCGCCCACTTAGCCATAGGTGTTTGAGGTTCCATTAGATAAAAATCCATGCAAATATCCGGATCTAATAAAGGTCCACTTAACACAGGTATAGTAGTATGATAACTGTCTTCATCCCCATTTTCTAAAAATGAAGATGGTGCATTAATTTTATATAAAGGTTTTCTTAATATCTCTATTACATCATTAGATAAGTTAAATAAAACTTTTCGGATTGAGGAAGTAATTGTCTTTGCCTTAGCTTCTTTATCAGATTTTACACAGTATAAAGCTAAAAAGTCAGGTTTATATGGATGAAACCCATCTTCAGTATGGAACTCTAAGATATCAGATCCTGTATTCTCTTGCTTTTTTTCTTGTCCTTTTACCGGGCAAATATTTTGAACTAATAACCCCTGTTTTTCATCTTCATATGCAAGTGGTTCCCCTAAACAAAGCATAAATAAAAATAAGATATACTCACTAATGGCCGTTTGTTTATCTTCACTTAACTGACCCTTTACTGGTGTATTCGGAAGAATTGGATCTGTTGGTAAATTAGAGAATTTTAAAGTCCCAAATAAATTAGAAAACCTTTTAAATGTAACTAATTCCTTTAAAATACGTATAGGTAACTTACTTTTAATAATATCTAATTCGTTTAATAATTTATCATCCATCTTGGTTATATCAAGTAATGGAAGCTCATTAATTAAATGCTTTAATTGTTTCTTCTCCTCCTCGGTTAAATACACTTCCCAATTACTGGAATAATTAATCATAAAACTCCTCTCCTTCCTTTCCTATGCCGATCCTTAATTCCCGAGCCTTTTGTTGAAAAAAACTATTAATAGAATATGGTTTAAATTCATCTATAAAGTTCCCAAAATTCGAAAAACTAAGGCTGTTACTTGCAGTTTTAGCAATACAAAAAATATTTCCTTTTGTAATTTTCCATTTGATAGTCCCATTTAAACTTTTATTAAAAGCTCTTATACTTTCATCTAAGCAGGACTTAAGAGGACTAAACCATCCTCCACCTACTACTAGATTAGTCCATTCTCTATCAATATAGGACTTTACTCTTAGTTCATCTCTAGTTAATACCATTTCTTCTAATAATAAATGAGATTGATGTATTAACATTGCTGCTGGAGCTTCTCGAATTTCTGGATTCTTAACACCAAAACAACTATCTTCTAAACCTGCATATCTTCCAATTTTATAATCCGATAAGAGATCATTTAATAAAATCACTATCTCCTTTAAACTCCTCTTATCATTATTAATCTTAAACGGAATACCATTTTTGAACGTTATATCTAGGTATAGAATTTCTTTTTCTTCTATTTTATTTGTCCACTCAAATACGTTATCTCTAATTTCTAACTCAGTATACTCTAAAGTATCATTCTCTATAACTCTGCACCATAAGTTCTCGTCAATAGAATATTTAGATTTGGTAGGGAAATCGATACCTAATTCTTTCTTCAATATTCTCGCTTTATCTTCACGTGTAGTATATTCTCCTATAGCCGGACAAAATATATTAACATTTGGATAATTGGCCATTATAGAAAGGTTAAATCTCATAGCAGAATTCTGATATGGTGTTGAATTATGAACAATTAGTGATCCTCCAATATCTTTAGCATACTCACATGCCAATTTAGCAAGTAACGGACGTGTGTAGCTAGAAGAAATAGGGAAATGGTTGTTATATAAAGCTTTGGCCATTATCCCATGTGATATATAGCTATTACACAAATCTTCTGAAGCATCAATAATATGAAGTTTCAATTCTAATTTTTGAGATAATTCCATAATTTCATCAGAAATGTTTTGTCCAACATCAATTAAAACGGCATGTATATCCATATCGTATTTTTTCAATTCATAAGCTGTATAAAAACTATCTAGTCCACCAGAAAACAAGAGTACAGCTTTTTCATTTTTAAAAGGCAATAGTTCTTGGAATTGACCATATATTTTACTCATATAAATTAGTCCCTATTTCATTTTTTGCGATTAATTTATTGTTAAAATATCTTATATTACGAGGAATATTCAATCCCCTTCCAAATTCTATAATCCATTTAGCAAATACTGTGGTGACAATTTCTGAATTTCTATAAAAGTCGAAGTTAACACTGAACCATTCTTTGATTACATCTGGAACTGCATCTTTTGGAGAATTTAAGATACGTATCTCAAGGTCTGTAATATCATCTAATAACATACTTAGATTTTCTTTGATTTTCATAATATCCAACTCAATTTTAAAATCTTTAAATGTAATTGCTCTAGCCTTTAAAAGGTACTCAAATAAAATATAATTTGTTAGACAGTCAAAACTTTTTTTAGGATCATCAGCATAGCTATAACGAAATAGTCTTTCCACAAGAAATATCTCTTTTGCTAGTTTATCAATATAAGAGTCCTTATTTAATAAATACAAATATGCTGATATATCTACTCTAACTTCTTCAAATGAACTTCCTAGCAGTGAACTTTTTTCTTTAAAGAATACATTTAAAGGTAATACTCCTTTGTAATGATAGTAATCATGTAAGTACGAAAGTAGCATTCTTGCCGTATAAATATCATTAAGATTAGCTTTAAATATTGATAGAGGTGTTTTTAAGACCTCTTCACTAATAGGTTTAGTAATCTGATGGAACACTTGTAAGTACTTGTTTATAAAGAACAAAGAAAATTTATCTTGTTCTATGCTACTATTTGTTACAATTGCTTCTGGGAAAAAGCTAAATACATTAGCTTCTAAAATACCCTTCGTTCCCAAGATTAATTCTACGCCCATAAAAGTATCAAATGGTAACTCTTCTCTTAAATGTGTGATAGCTTCTGGTTCATTCCGATAATAAAAGCATGCTTCAAAATTAATAATTTTATTTTTTTTCACAGGGAAAAAGAACATACCAAATTCTTTATTCTCAATTTTATTGTATTTCCCAAAAGTAAAATCAAATTTGGGTGTATTATTAATACCAGATTCTTTCCATGCAATCAAATCTTTTATAATTGCTTTTACTAAGCCTTCATCAAAATGGATCTTTAACTTTTCTAAAATGAGTATAATACGTTCAATAATTTCTTCACAATATGAATCTTCTTTATTAATTTGACCTAAATAATTTTGATGTACTCTTAATTTTTCAACTTCTAAAACTAACTCTTCTGCACTGTTATACCATAACAAATTTTTCAAATTATCCATATCACTTGAAATTAACATAAACTACCTCCTATTTAATAATTGTGTTATCGAACTAATTGAATTGAAGTTTTCAAATGAAATTTCAGACTCCATGAATTGAACCTGTTGTACATTTTCTAAATAAGTAATTAACTCCATAATTTTTAAAGAATTAAGTATACCTGTCCCTATTAAATCTAGATCATGTGGGATACTTTCAATACTTCCATCCTGTAATAATTCTCTTTTTATATAATCTTCTAATTCCGTTTCCAGCATGCACTTTATCCCTCCGTATATCCCATTAGTTTCTTTCGATCAATTTTGCCAGTACTAGTTTTAGGTAATTTATGCTCTGTAAAAATAAACTTACTAGGAATTGCATAAGCATCTAAAAACTCAGAGCAATACTCTCTAATATCTAAGGAATTTAAAGTTGCTTTAGAATGAATATAACAAGTAAGACCATCATTGTTCATTACAATAAACACCTCATCTATAAGATTATGTTTAGAAATTACATTCCTGACTTCTGAAAGATAAACCCTTTTCCCTTGAATCTTAACCATGTCGTCCATACGGCCCATGTAATAATACAGACCATTTTCCTTTTTAACCAAATCACCAGTTGGAAAGTATTTTAAGTTATTTGAATCATTCATTTTAAAGGTCTCATTGTCTGTTTTATTCAAATACCCTTTTAACATCGTCGAAGAATGCACATATAACTCTCCAACTTCTCCTTCACCACATGGTAGCAAATCAGCATCTAAAACCTGTAATTGTACATGTTTTAATGGTCTGCCAATAGGAAGAATTTTTAATGCCTCTATGTCTTGAGGAAACAAATAAGATAATGCCTCATTAACCTCTGTATTACCATAAAAATTCACAACATTAGCATTTTCAAAACAATTTCTAACCAATTTCACATCGCCGAAAGGTAAAGCTTCACCCGCTAATCCCAAAAAACGAACAGAAGTATAATTTTTGATTTTTTCATTTAGAAGCAATTTAATTGATGAAGGAACCAAATGCAAAATGTTAATTTTTTCCTCTTCAATCAATTGATTAATATATCGCGGATTATTCCTCTTTTCACTTGAAGGAAGTACACAGCAACCACCTACAGCAAAAGGGATAAATAAAGAGAATATAGACATGTCAAAATATAAAGGCGCATGACATAAAAATTTATCCGCATTTGTGGCTCCAACAAACTCGCTTCCCCAGCTAATAAAGGCACGAAAACTTTCTCTTGCTAAAATTACCCCTTTTTTCATACCTGTCGAACCTGAAGTGAAAAATATAAAAGATTCAAGACTATCATCTATTCTACCAACATCAACATTTGATTCCATAGACTTAACATATGCTAGATCAAACAAATTTTGTTGAGGTTTACATAGATCCAATGAGAATAATAATAGGTCTTCTACAAAATTCAATTTAGAATCTATAGCATTTTTTTTGTTAACTATACAGCATTTTATTTGAGCGCTTTTAATACTATCTTCAAAGATTTTCACTTGTTCATCTGGATTTAGCGGCACACTTACAGCCCCTATTTTTAGAGCTGCTATATAAGTTATTACGTTGTGTATTGGATTTGTACTTAAAATTCCAATTCTTTCTCCAACGGTAATACCTTTTGACAATAGAGCATTGGCCAATTGACCAGATACATTATCAATTTCTTTATACAAATAATTTTCTGTATCTGTTTTATAAGCTATTTCATCTTTATATTTTTCAATCGTATTATTAAGCATTGTTTTAAGGCATACTTTCAAAGCATCTCCCCCTTTTAATACCTATATATATCCTCTCACGAAGTTTTAATTTTCAGAATAAAACCAATGTTAAATTCACATTAGTTTGTAATAAAATTAAAAAACATATTTGTTAAGTAACGTTAAACTAACCCCTCTTATACAAATACGATATGTAGAAATGTAAGGGCTTGTATTACAATTAAAGAAACTATTTTATGGAGTTGATTTTTATGTCAAATGAAAAAACAGTAGTAAGCTCTAATTCCCCATTTGAAGACTTTTTAGGATCTTCTAGGGCAATTAAAAAAGGAAATATCATTGTAGTTGCAGGCACAGCCCCCTTAAATACTAATGGAGAGACCACAACCTCTGATGTTTATGAACAAACAAAAAGTTGTATTAATGTAATCAAAAGTTCTTTAGAAAAAATGGGTTCTTCTTTAGAGGATGTTGTTAGAACAAAAATTTATATTACAGATATGAATAAGTGGCATGAAGCAGCTAAAGCCCATAAAGAATATTTTTCAAAAATCAAACCAGCTTGTACAGTTTTTGAAGTAAATAGATTTATAAAGGAAGAGTGGCTTGTAGAAGTTGAAGCTGACTGTCTGCTATAATACTATCCCACCTAAGCATAGACTTAAGGTGGGAGATTTTTATGGATTGTCCACGAAAAAATCAACTCAAGTTGGTTCACAAAATTCCCTTGCAGCAATCCCTTTGTTCCATTTGCAAATGTATTTGAATCTACTTTATATAAAATCTTTCAGTCGGATTATTAGTGTTTGAAAGTTTTCTCTTAGCTCTGTACACCTCTCATTTACAAGTCTTCCTCAAAATCACTATTCTACGTGATTTTGAATAGGATCTTCAGTTTAGAAAAGAAACTTTTATTAATAATCACTTTATAAATATATAAATTCAAACACATTATTTTGTATCAAATATATCCTTAAGTAAGGCATTTAATAATGTATAACTTATCATAGGTTTTTCCTTTGTCAGAAATTTAAATAAGGAAGCAACTTTAATTGTTTTCATACATTAATTAGCATTTATAACTCTTTTTGTCGAATTTGATGATAAGGATACACTTTTTTAATCATGGTAAAAATTCAAGATTTAACTAATCATTTTAGTTCGGCTGAAAACTTACCTTACCTCCATTTGATAATAAATTAAATCCAAAAAGGTTTAATAGTAACTTTCATCCCACTTTTATCACCGAATTATGACTTTCACAGTACTTGAAGTGGAAATTAAACTCGCTTAAAAAATCATAATATACATATATAATAATATAAATTTGAGTTCAAAAATATTACTATCATTCAAAAAAAATAGTCAAATTAGAAGGATATAATTCAACCTAAGGAGAATAGTATCTAAAAGGTTTAAAAATTCAAAAATTAATTTTATACATACGTAAGAGACATGTAGAATTCTTCTTATTTTAAATAAGCAATTCTAACACGCCTCTTTTTAATAAGTTATTACAGCCCTACAAGAAATTCGTTTCCTTTACCAATTAAGGTATAACCAACTCCTTTTCGGTGGACTATAAGATTAAAATTTTTCTGACTAGTATATAATTTTTTTCTGAGCTTATAAATATATTGTCTAACTGTTTCAGTAGTTGTATATTCATCCCAAATAGCAAGTAGGATATCTTCTGTTGTGACAAATTTGTCTCGCATGTTTATAAAGAACATGAGCATTTCATACTCTTTTCCAGCTAAAGGAAAAATTTCACCTGCATTATCTAGATAATGCATATCTACATTCACAAATATACCTGGATAAAGTTCAACAATATTTTTGTTGTGCTGCTTATTTCTATTCAATTGGACAATATGTTTATAAAAATGACTCACGCACTCCTGTATTTGTTGATGAGTATGAATTTCAAAAGACATTGTAGAATTTTTTTTCAAAAGTTCTAATCCTGCCTTATTAGTACTAATATCTTCATCAAATAATATTAATATTGGGATGTTTTCTAACTCTTTTTTTATATTTCGAAATTGTTTTACCTCTTCAAAATCTAAGCTTTTTAATCTCCATATTATCCCATCAAAATGGTTTCTTTTATCTTTTAAAATATAATTTAGAGAAGTAATATCTCCCACATGTATAATTTCCCAATTGGGATAGTATGCAGATCTCCGAGCTAACTTTGGTAAAAATAATTCAGGACTAATAACGACAATTTTCATTTCCCATTCCTCCATAATATTTTTTATTTGGTAAAATTAGATATCAAGACTACCTGTGCGATAGAGTAGTCTTTGGAATGAGAAAGTGATACAAAAGCTTCCAACTTTTGTTTCTTAATCGTTTGTTCAGTCGTATTATAGAATTTAAAATACGGTTCGCCCGTCTTCTTCTTAAGTATAACAGCATCTGTAAAACAGAATCCATTACCAATCCCTGTACCTAATGCTTTAAAAAGGGCTTCCTTTGCAGAAAATCTTGCTGCGAAATGTTGGGATGGGTTACTTTTTTTTCTACAATATTCAATTTCTTCTGGAACGAAAATTTTATTTAAAAATTTGAGGTCATATTTTTTTATTGCAGATTGAATCTCAGTAATATCTTGAATATCAATCCCTATACCATATACATTAGGCACGGATAAGATTGAATTTCCCTGTTTCATGGTATACATCGACTCCCGAATAAAATTTTTTATTATTCTAGCTATTTTTCAACTCCATAATATAATTTGCAATGGTAGTAACACTTTCTAAATATGAAGGATCCAACTCTTCCATATCAAATTCAATTTCACATTTCTCTTCAAGAGCTAATAAAAGTTCAATTATACCTGTTGAATCAAGCCCTAGTTCTTCAAAAATATTTGCATCTACTTTCACATCTGCTACAGCAAGTTCTAATTGCTGTGCAAGAATTTCAGTAACTACATCCATTAAATTATTTAGCTTATTCATATACTTAACCCCCGATTATTTAATTTTATTATTAATTAATTCCCAGTAGTTCTTGAGCAACTTCCCGTTTATGAATATTTGTTGATCCTTCCATAAACTCTATCATTCTTCCATCCCTTAGCCATTTTTCTAATAATGGATGGTCAATAATAGCTTCCGATCCTACAACCTGATTAATTCGTCTGGTTACTTCATATACCAAATTATTTGCCATCCATTTTCCCATGGAAGAAGTACCTGCATTATAAATACCCCTATCAACTTCTTTAGCTGCCCGATAAACTAATCTCCTAGTTCTTTCAATTTTCCATTGAAGTTCATCGAGTATAATTTCTTCATTTAAATTCAACTTAATATTTTCGCTCACGTAATCTACCATGGCTCTCGATGTTCCAATTGCAATCGAAGATGTCGAAGGTCGCATTCTAAAAAACACTTTCATAGCTCCCCGTAATCCTCTTTGAAGAGGTGGTTTATTTAAACCAATAATTTGAGATTTATCTACTTCTAAATTGTTATAGACTGTATGACCTAACCTAGCTGCATGCATTCCTAAGGTCCGACCATAATCTCTATTTACAGTATCCGAATTTTTAAATTGATCTTCATATATTAAAAAACTTTGAATTGCAAACGTGTTATTTTTATGGCCCATCTTAGCAAAAGTAAGTGCCCATTGCGCTCTTTCTGCATTAGCTATATATTTTTTTTCTCCTTGTAATAGATACGTTCTATCATTTTTTTTGGTTGCAACCGTTTCAATAGCTGCTATATCTGATCCAGCATTAGGCTCCGTTAAATTGAAAGCCGTCCAAACCGGATTCCTCCCCATAAAGGAGTTGAAGAATTTATCCTGTTGTTCCTGAGTCCCTAGCTCTTTTAATATTGGTCCTAATAATTGTGGTCCAGGTAAAGATAACATCATCGCTGGATCTCCATATGCTAACTCCTCAGTCCATATCGCTAACTCCAAAGAGGAATCTCCATAATAGATTTGATTATCTCGTCCACTGATACCAGTATAACCATACTCCTTTGGGACACCTAAACGCCATAAAGGCTGGTAAAATGAGTCTTGCTGAAGATAAGTGGGTGGTAATCCTCGACTCTTATCTGCTTCTAATGCAAATTCCCTTAATGATTCCCCGTATACTCTTAATTCAGTTCTAAGTGATTCAAACATATTAATTAGACCCCCTTCAACATTGAAATATGGTGTATTTTGAGAAAGTTTTTTATAATGAAAGGATCCTCTAATCCAAATGCCCCCAAAACAGGTAATATCTTATCTATAATTTGAGTACTATTTTCCAACATAAAATTAATCTGTTTAAAGAACTTACTATATTCTGCTTCATCTATACTAAATTTTGTTGATAGTTCCCTTAAAAACAGTATATTCCCTTCAATTTCACTACTTGCAATGACAAATGTATCATAAACCATTTGGTGTTTAGCTATTGGTACGCCAAAAGTTTTACGTTCTTTAATATAATCTTTACAAAATTGTAATATCAATTTACTGAATTTCAAAACAAAAGATGCTAAAATTATTTTATATCGAAGTCCATAAATCCATAGTTTCTTTTGTTGATGAGAGGGAACTTTTATAACGTTTTTATACTGTTCAACCTTTTTAAGGGACAACTCCTCCTCATCTAAACTGTAAACTTTCACACTATCTTCAAAACTCATTTTCCACCAGACATTGTTGTCTAAGTATAGAATAGAACCATCCTGATGCTTTCCGGCAAACAAATATAAATCTCGATTTTTCCATCCCAAGCTTACTTTGACTTCTTTTAATTCTTGTAATAATTTTTGTTCTTCTTTAAGTAGTTCATTATAAAGAGTATTTTCATCTATATTATCTATTATGCTATCTATTCTTGTTGAAAAAGATGGAGATTTCAGTGTTTTCATGTATAAACTACCTCCTATTAACTTTCAAATGTTTGTACTACTGGCAGATCATATTCTGTTTTCTTACGAATGACTATATACTTATCATCTTTCACCAATACTTCAGTAGGAAGGTGATGACTTAAAAATAATACAGGACTTGCAGTCAATCCATATGCTCCAGCATTCAAAATGCCAATATAATCACCGGGCTGGGATTTAGGAAGGCTTATTTTCTTTGCAATTAAATCGTTTGGGGTACATAAAGGGCCAGAAATATAATATTCGGTATTAGGTTCATCACTCCATTTATTAAGAACCTTGATTGGGAAATTTTTCTTTAGAGCATTCCCCATTCCACCAGCGGCCATATGGTGATGTGTTCCTCCATCTACCGTTAAAAAATCGCAATTTTTAGATTTTTTTTCATATAATACTTTTGTAACATAAATCCCACTTTCACCTACAACATATCTACCTGACTCTAAAAATATCGGGATTTCTTCACCAAAGCTACTATAAAACTCCTGAATCATAGCATGTAATCTATCAGAAATATCATCCAAATCAAGCGTGCTTTCATTAGAAAAATACGGTATTCCCATTCCACCACCGATATCTATATAATCTAATTTAACATGAAATTGTTCTTGAACTTTCTTTGCCAAATTTAAAATATATGCTGTATTTTCTATGAACACATCACTAGATAGAATGCGTGTGCCATTATATACATGTATCCCTACAATCTTGAGATTTGATAATCTTTCTTCTAACTCAAATATATTTTCCAGCTGTTCTTCATCCATACCAAATTGCCTTGGTTTTCCACCCATAGTTAATTTTGAACCTTTTGCTGATACACTTGGATTAATTCTAATACCAACTCTAACGGTTACTTCTTTTTCTTGAGCTATATTATTTACTTTTTGCATCTCTTGTAGTGACTCTACAATAAAATATTTAACTCCGTACTCAAATACTTTTCTAATTTCTTCTTCAGTTTTTCCTGGTCCCAAATATAAAACTCGTTCAGGAGAAACTCCTATTTTTTTTATTATCTCTAATTCCTTTAGTGAACAAATCTCTAAATTGGCCCCTAAGTCATAAATTAACTTTACAATAGATGGATTAGGGTTTGCTTTTAGGGAATAAAATAGTTGAATTGCCTTGTGAAGGTTCAAGAGCTTGTATACTTGCTCTTGAATAACACTAGCATCATATACATAAGCTGGTGTACCTATCTTTTTTACCACTTCTAAAAGGTTATTTTTTTCAATATTCAGTTTGTTTGTGGTAATCATTTATATTAAACTCCCTTCTTCAACTGCAATAATTTTTCTGCATTTTTATAAAAAATCTGATCCCATTCTTCTTCTGTGATATGAACTCCTTGTTCTTCTAAGCGCTTTTTTATATTCTTAAAGCGATTAATGCTTTCCTCCATTGTACACATTGGATAATCCGTACCCCAAATTAACTTATTAATAACCCCCTGTTCTTTTGCCATCTTAAAAATATTACACATTTCATCAATTGGTTGATAAAAAGATACAATTGATAAATCAGTATATACATTTTTATAATTTTTAAGAAGAGATAATGTATCGTTAATCCACGGCCATCCCATATGAGCTATTATAATATTAAGATTTGGAAATTTAATTAGTACATCATTTAGTAGCATAGGGTGACAATAACGTAAACTTGCTTGTTTTATCGGAGTAAACCCCATATGAACTAAAACTGGTAGGCTACGCTCCTCTGCATCTTCATACAGAGGATACCAGCCCGGATCATTAGGTGAAATGCCCAAGTATCCAAAAGCTAATTTATATCCATGTAGGTTATAATTAGTTAACTCTTGTTCTAGACTCTTTTTACACAAGGATTTTTCATAAGCATCAAAGGAAGCAAAACCTACAAAATATTTTGGATATTTTGCGCACAATTTTGAAACATACTCATTTGTAACATGTACTCCTAATGTGCGTTTAGCATTAAAAGCAAGTAATACCGCTTTTTTTACTCCTACTCCTTCCATTTCTTTGATTAAATTTTCTATTCTTACTTCCATATTTGTATGAGATTTATTACATGAATCCATCATTTGTTGGGCAAACTCTTCAGTGTACTCACTTTTTAATTCTCCAACATGAACATGAAAATCAATCAAACAATCACCCCCTTTCCAAAAATATTTATTAATTATGTTCTAAAAATCCCTTTAAAAATTCCCCTGTAAGCGAACGGGGTACATTACATATTTCCTCAGGAGTCCCTGCAGCTACTACCTGTCCTCCATTTTTCCCTCCATTAGGCCCCATATCAATAATATAGTCTGCTGTTTTAATAACTTCTAAATTATGTTCTACTATCAAGACTGATGATCCCTTTTCTACTAGTTGATGTATAACTTTTAAAAGTCGGTTTATATCTTCTAAATGTAGACCTGTAGTAGGTTCATCAAGGATATATAAGGTTTTACTAGTAGATGTCCTTGATAATTCTGTAGCTAGTTTAATACGTTGTGCTTCTCCACCTGACAAAGTTGTTGCTGGTTGTCCAATTTTCATATAACCTAAACCAACTTTATTTAAGCTGTTTATATATTTTATTATTTTAGGATGATCTTTAAAAAATTCTGTTGCATCTGCTACAGTCATATTTAAAATATCGGAAATATTATTATTTCGATATTGAACATTTAAGGTTTCTTGATTATATCGATGCCCTTGGCAATCATCACAAACAACATAAACATCAGGTAAATAGTGCATTTCAATCTTAACTACCCCATCGCCCTTACAAGTATCGCATCTTCCTCCAGGTACATTAAAACTAAATGCCTTTTTAGTTAATCCCCTTACTTTAGCATCTGGTGTCTTTGCAAATAAATCTCTAATTTCATCAAACATACCTGTATACGTCGCTGGATTAGATCTAGGTGATCTTCCTATCGGTGATTGATCAATATTAATTACTCTATCAATGTGTTCTAAACCACTTATCTCATCAAAATCACCTGGCAGCAATTTATATGCTCTGTGAATTTTTCTAGCTAAATGCTTATATAATATTTCATGGATTAGGGTACTTTTCCCTGAACCTGAAACACCAGTAATACAAGTCAGTAGCCCTAAGGGAATATCGACGTCAATATCTTTCAAATTATTTTCTTTAGCACCTCTAATAGATAAATATTTCCCATTTTCTTTTTTTCTTTCTTTAGGAATCTTTATTTCTTTAGCACCAGATAAATATTGACTAGTTAACGAACCATTTCCTTTTTTAAACGCTTCAGGAGTGTCGGCTGCTACAATTTCTCCACCTTGATTCCCTGCTCCAGGTCCTAGTTCAACTATATAATCCGCTGCTAACATTGTATCTGTATCATGTTCTACAACTATTACCATGTTACCTAATTCTCTTAACTTTTTTAGAGTATTTATTAAACGAATGTTATCTCTTTGATGCAATCCAATGCTGGGTTCATCTAAAACGTATATCACTCCAGATAAAGCCGACCCTATTTGAGTAGCTAATCTAATACGCTGAGCTTCTCCACCAGATAGTGTTTTTGCTTCCCTATCTAAGGTTAAATATTCTAAGCCTACATCCAATAAAAACTGTAATCTACTATTAATTTCCTTAAGTAACCTTTCGGAAATTTCTATTTGTTTTTCAGTAAGAATTTGATTGATATGCTTAAAAAAATTAGCTACATTATCAATAGACATGCTAGATAATTGTGCAATATTTGTATCACCAATATATACAGCTAAACTTGTTTGTTTTAATCTCTTACCACTACAAGATTGACATGTAATGCTAGACATTACTTCTTCTAATTTTTCCTTCACACTGTCCGAATTACTAGCATTGTATCTACGATTTATATTAGGAATTACTCCCTCAAAAGGCGCTGAATGTGTTCGTTGTTTACGCTCTGACTCATATTGAAATAGGATTTCCTCTGTTCCACTTCCATAAAGAAGAATATTCTTATGTTGATCAGAAAGGTTTTTAAATGGCGTTTCTTTAGAAATACCATAATGATTACACACTATATCAATTATATTGTGATACCATTTTGCAGTACTCGTAGCCCAATTTTCAAATACGCCTTCATTTATAGACTTATTCCAATCTGTTATTAACAGCCTTGGATTCACTTGTAAAGTAGCCCCTAACCCATGACATTGTTCACACGCGCCATATGGACTATTAAACGAGAAATTCCTAGGTGTTAGCTCATCAATAGAATAACCACATTCGGAACATGCTTGTAAGCTATTAAAAAAGTATCTGTTTGTTTTTCCATTTTGTTCCAACGTCTCTATTAATACTTGTCCTTTTGCTTCTAACGCAGCTTTTTTGATCGAATCTGTAACCCTTCTTTTATTAGCATGTGAAAAAGTGACCTTATCAATAAGAGCCTCTATTGTATGTTGTTTATTTTTATCTAAAACGATGGGACTAGTAATCTTTAATAATTCGCCATCAACCCTAATTCGAATAAATCTCTTCTGAATAGCTCTCTCAATTACACTCTTGAACTCTCCCTTTTTTCCCTTAATGAGAGGGGCATATATATACAACTCTGTCCCATCTTTTAAATCTTTAAGCTGATTCATCATTTGATCTATTGATTGGGGTTGTATAGGAATATTATGTTCTGGGCAATAAGGAATACCAATAGAAGCAAACAATATTCTCATGTAATCATATATCTCAGTTATCGTTCCAACTGTAGATCGAGGATTCTTATGTATAACTTTTTGCTCAATAGATACTGATGGTGTAAGGCCTTCAATAGAATCTACATCTGGTTTTTCCATTTGTCCTAAAAACTGCCTCGCATACGATGATAAAGAGTCAACATACCTACGATGTCCCTCTGCAAAGATTGTATCAAATGCTAAGGATGATTTTCCTGAGCCACTTAAACCTGAAAACACAGTAAGGCTATTAAAGTCTAAATCTATATCTACACTCTTCAGATTATTAGCCCTTGCTCCCCGAACTTTGATTACCCGGTCAGACATACCTTAATCCTCCTTGTTCCCACTTAACGCTCCTCAGGGATACCTAATAAATTTTTCAAAGAAACAGGTTCTTTTTTTACAATTGTTTTAGGTACAATATTGTTATCTTTGTTATATTGTATTTGAATTTCTCTCCTACGCTCGGTCTCCTCAATAGCACCTTCAATATTATCTTTTATACTATCGGCAAACAGAAGTGCTCTTCCATTAATATTTCTAGCAGCACGACCAATTAGTTGTAATAATGCACTTTTAGATCGAAGGAATCCCCTTTGATCTGCTCCAATTACAGCTACTAGCGATACCTCTGGTAAATCTAACCCTTCTCTTAAAAGATTAATTCCTACAAGCACATCAAAATTACCCATTCTAAAATCTCTAATAATTTCTGATCTCTCTATATTCTCCACTTCAGAATGCAAGTATTCTGCTTTTATTTGTAAGTTATTAATTTCTTTCGTTATTTCTTCTGCTTGTTTTTTGGTTAACGCAATAACTAATACCTTTTCATTTCGACTAATAGTATTTTTTATTTCATTTATTAAAGTCTCAAAGTAATTTTCGCTACTCTTCACTTCAATAACTGGATCGATAAGCCCAGTAGGGCGTATTACTTGTTCCACAAAAACCTCTTTAGAATCTACTTCATGTTTTCCAGGAGTTGCCGACATAGACACCATACATTTCGTATTGTTCATAAATTCTTCAAACTTAGGTGGTCTATTGTCTAGTGATGAAGGTAAACGATATCCATAGTCAATTAAATTTTTCTTTCTAGACTGATCTCCAGCATACATAGCGTGAAACTGCGGTAATGTTACATGAGATTCATCAACTACTGTTAAATATCCATCTTCAAAATAATCCGTCAAGTTAAAACATCTCGACCCTTTTTCTCTATTTTGCATATATAAAGAATAATTTTCGATTCCCATACAATGACCTGTATTCTTTAACAATTCCAGATCATATAATGTACGTTGTTCCAACCTTTCTGCCTCATGAAATTTACCTAAACCTCTTAAAAACTTTAACTGCTCAACTAAATCCTTTTCAATTAAAGGTAGAGCTGTTTCAATTTGTTTTGTTGTAGTAATAAAACTTGTAGCAGCAAAGATATGAACTTCCTCTAGACTATCCACTATCTCTTCAGTAACAGGATGAATAGTAAGGATCTCCTCTAGTTCATCTCCAAAAAATTGTAACCTGATAGCTTCCTGTTTACCCATCGGATAGATATCAATTGATCCCCCACGGATTCTAAATGTTCCAGGCTCAAACTCTATATCATTTCTTTTGTACTGATTATCAATTAGATGCTTAATAACTTGCTCATATGTGTAAACAAAATACCCATCTGGTTTTACAGATAAAACGAAAGAAGTACTATTAAAGTCCTCGGGGGCACTCATTGGATACAAACATGAAATACTGGCTACTACAATGACATCTGTTCGTTTTAATAGACTGGCCATAACAGAATGCCTCATTCTTTCAATTTCACTGTTAATTTTAGAGTCCTTTTCTATAAAGAGATCTTTATGTGGAACATAAGCCTCTGGTTGATAATAATCATAATAACTTACAAAATACTCTACTGCGTTATTAGGGAATAATTCCTTTAATTCGCTCCATAGTTGAGCCACTAATGTTTTATTATGAGCGATAATTAAAGTTTGACGATTAAGTTGATGAATTACATTAGCAATAGTAAATGTCTTTCCGGTACCTGTAGCCCCTTTTAATAACAACCTACTTTTGCCATTCTTTACTCCCGTTACTAGCTTTTCAATGGCTTGTGGCTGATCACCCATAGGTTCCATAGATGATTGGATCTGAAAATCTATCGATTTTCTCATATTGTATCTCCTTTTATTTCTCCTCTAAGTAACATTTAAATTTCCTAATTTATTCTTCAAAATTTTCACCATATCTTCACATTGATTGATAGTTTCACCAAATATAATTGTATATAGCCTCCCTTTCTTATTAATTCCCAAATTCAACGTAGAAAAGCCATTAATAATTACACCATGCTCTTTTTCCTTGGTATATAAAATATCTTTTAGCTCCTCTTTAATTATTTTGAAAGGTACTGTTTTTTCCAAGACAACCTCAAAAGGTATAGCCATAAAGAACGCATGGGGATTGAAAAATCTTTCAATAATATTATTTTGGTATGTTGCCATGTTGAATCTAGCATTTATTTCGACACAAGGGTACAAAAATCCTTTCCTATCAATCATTGCATCAACACCAACTACACCATAAAATCCATCTCTCGCTAATATTTTCCCAATAATTTCATAACTTTCTAGAAGTTCTTTTTCCTGAACTTTTGTTAATTGAACTGGTAATTTATGCCCCAAATGTACACCTTTATGTACCAACGCTTCTCGAACTGATGTAAATTTGACATTCCCTTTTTTATCTATGATGAATTGATAGTTAAGGTCTCTTTCTTTTTCAATCCAATTTTCTAAAATCATTTCTATATTTTCATGTCCCTTTTTTACGGACATCCTTTTTAATAAGTTTAAAATATTTTCAAATTTACTATCTGAATCAATTAGAACCATTCCTTTTCCAGATACTCCCATAGAATCTTTTAAAACTAATGGATTTTCTAAATATCTTTTTCTAATTTCATGATAATTAAACTCAAGTTCTGAGATAGTATGACTCACTTTTCCTGCTACTTGGCGAAGATCAAATTCATCTGCTAACTTCCAGCTATAAATCTTGCTATTAACCTCACGACATATAGTTGATGCAGGAGTACATAAAGAAATTGAAGTTTGTTGAGATACCTTTTCCTCAATGTTTGATGTACCATATGGTAGTAATGAATACGAATTATCTCTATTAATATTTTGGAGCCTATTAATATTTTTAGTGCTAGATAAAATTGTTTCCGAAATATTATCTGCCGAGTTATCAGAATAGAAATTCAATACATTCGGAACAAATCCTCGAGTTTCTTCTATATATTGTACATAATCCTCATCAATGTCTTCTTTAAGACAAACAATGTCTTCTTTTCCAGCAAGAAATAATGCCATTTCACCTATTTTATTAACCAATGGTTGCGCTTTCGAAATATTACTACCCGGTATTGTAATGATGTTTTCTTTTTTCCAATGCTGTTCTACTTCAACATTACCCAACCATATAAAATTTTTTCCCGATTCACTAAGACTGTTCTTTAGTTCCTTATAGAAAGACATAGTTTCCTCCTAGACTAAATTTTGCAGTTCATTTTTTAAAACCTTTCCATTATTATTACGGGGAATAGCGGATACAAATTTAACAATTTGTGGTATTTTGTAACTAACTAATCTTTCCTCACAAAATTTCACCACAGTTTCCCTTTTTAAATAATCATTAGCAACTACAACTGCTGCTAAAATTTCCGTTCTTTTTTCTAGATTTTTTTTCCCAAATACAGATACATCATATATTTCGGGATGTTGTCGTAGGACATCCTCTACTTCAACTGGATCTACTTTTTTACCTGCTACATCTACAACATCACTTTTTCTTCCTCTTATATATACTTTTCCATCTAGCTCCATTTCACCTAAATCCCCAGTCAAATAATAATTTTGAGATAACCTTTTTTCTAACTCGCCTGGAAGATTATAATATCCCTTCGCCCTTGACTCCGTATATAACGCTACTTCTCCTACTTCTCCTTTTTGTAACTCTTCACCATCATTACCCAAAATTTTCACTTTAACATTATGGAGTGGATATCCTACACTGTTATAGTCATCCGTTTGATTTAAGATTGATAGTCCAGTTTCAGCTACGCCATATAAGTCTGAAATATTAATACTAAACAGCCTTTTGAATTTTCTTTTTATACTTTCATGAAGAATTGTACCTGAAGATACACACATTCTTACATTTTTAAATTGCTTTGTATTTTTTATTCTAGTCATTAAATCATACAAAACTGGAAAAGCCACAAATATAGTAGGTTTCTTATCTAATATAATTTCAACTACTTTTCTTGGGGTTATATTATCATGGAGTAAAATTGTAGCACCAACTCTCAATGGAGCAAGTATTGAGGTATTAAAAGCTAAGCCGTGCGTTAAATATGCGGCACAATATACTATATCATTCGAATTTAAATTAACTGATTCTAACCAATTTGTAGATGCTGCGATTACATTTTTCTCTTCGTACATCATACATTTTGGAATACCTGTCGTTCCCGATGAATAACGGCATGATATTATATTTTCTAATCTCTCCGTCGCAATCTCATTAGACAAATATTTTTGTTGAAGAATAATTAGTGATATATTTCCATATTTATAAATATGTTTTATCTTTTCTACTAAAGGAAAATCATCTATTTCTTCCGTCCTAACAATAAATCCGCCAAGATGAACATGCTTTATTAAGTTGTCTAACTCATTCTCTCGCCATTTATGATCGACTAAATGAGCAACTTTCTTAGCTTTAATAAGTGCATAATAAGAAATGATGAAATCTGGATGATTTTTAATATAAATACCAATTGGATAAGAAAAACCACTTATATCTTGCTCTATTTTTTCACCAATACTATCAAATTCATTTACAAATTGTTTATAGCTTAATTTATAATCTTTATACATTAAAGCTTCTTTATCCGGAAACTTCTCTGCAGATTTATATATGTATTCCAATATCTCCACTTTCTAATCACCTCTGTCATATAATAATGTTATTGCATACATTCTAGATGAAGCGTCCCAATAGTACCTTTAGAACCAGCAAAGATTAGTAGAATATGCATCCCTTTTTTGATTTGTCCTTTTTGATGCATCTCTTTTAGACTATAATACGGATCTGAAGTAGTTAAGTTAGCAGTATTTCGATATTCACGTTGATAAAAATAAAAACCCTTACAATCTAATTTAATTTTATCTATAAAGTTCGAAGAGAAATTTTGTAAAATCACATGGTAGGGCATAATATTTAAATTTTCTTCTTTTATGTGCTTTAACTGCTCTTGAATATATACAATTAGCTCATCTTCACAATTATTTTCTTCCCTAACATGCCATGAATGAAGATCCCATGAAACAATCTTAAATTGTCCAGTAGTTCTAGAAATTGTAAACGAAGCAGCTCCGTCGCCATAAGGAAATTGATTATGTTTAACACGCATTTGTGGAAGATTACATTTATCAGCACATACTATTTGAAATTCCTGCTTATTATCTTCTATAAACATTTTTGCAATATTTATAGCTGTTAAAGATACAACGGATCCCTGATCTTTGATAGCATAAGGTAGCGCTTGAGATAAATCCCCATGTCTTTTTATATTCATTGCTACAGTTATAGGTTGTGGGAGATTTAAAAATTCATGGCAGTAAACGAGATGTTTAATATTCTCCTTAGATTTTCCGTTTAAAGATTTTCTCACCACATCCCCTGACATTTCCGCAATATTATTATCACTAATTGGGATTGTATACATATATTTTTTAAAGGAATCTAGTCCCAAATCTCTGCTGTCTTGACTAGACTTCTTTTTATACGCTTCAAACATTCCATTAAAATCTGGATTAACCTCTGCTCCTTTTATATCGCACAAATAATCCTTTACAGTCTTATATTTATCTAGATAAAGTACTTCTAAGTTAGAAATATATAACTCCATTCTATAGTCTCTCCTAATTATTATTTTTTTCACTTTCCATTACTTCTTTAATTAAAGACATACCAAAATTAAATGCAGATAATCCTTTAAATAAGAATGCTAGCTTAGCTACATCAAATAACTCGTCCCAACTAGCGCCAGCTCTTCTTGAGGCAATTAAGTGCACCTTAGCCCCAGGTGCAGCTAGCATAAGTAACATACCAAATAACATTATTTGTACATATTTTTCTGGAATATACTTTGATTCCATGCTATTTTTTCTAAACATTTCATGTAATTCAAGCTCTTCTGGCCTAACTTGAAGAGTCACCTCATGCCTAGCCTCAGTTGGAGCTGGAATAAAACCAAATAGATTTTGATAAATTTGATTAATATCATTCATATTCATATATAACCCTCCAAATTTTTAATAATTAGAAATAGATGAGTTGTATTTTTTATTATATTGGTATTAAATATTAATAAAACTATTTTATAGTGTTTATTTTTGAATATAGATATTTTCATTAATTGACTTAATTGCTCTATGGAGCTGTTCTTCTTCAACATTTAAGGAAATCCTTATAAATCCTTCTCCATAACCTCCAAATCCTACACCTGGAGTCATCAAAACCCCCGCCTTTTCTAATAACATCTTACAAAATTCCATAGAACTATTATTATTTGGTACTTTCACCCAAATAAAGTACCCTGCTTTAGGCACCTGAATTTCCCAACCAAGAGGCTCTAATCCTCTTTTAAGGATATTCATACGCTCTAAATAACGCTCTTTGATTTCTTTAGGAACTTCGTTATAAGAATCTAGTGCAAATGAAGCTGCTTTTTGGATAGCTCCAAATACACCTGAATCTACAAATGCTTTCGTTTTGGCTATATTATCTATAACTTCTGCATTCCCAACCACCATTCCAATGCGCCAACCAGTCATACAAAATGTTTTTGAAAAGGAATGAAATTCCACCCCTATCTCCTTAGCTCCTTTTGCTTTTAAAAAACTAGGCGCTACATAATTACCAAAAGAAACTTCTGAGTATGCAGCATCATGTGCGACTATGATATTATTTTTCTTTGCAAACTCTACTGCTCGCTCAAAATCCTCAACACCTGCCACCGCACCAGTAGGATTATTAGGATAGTTTAAAAACATTAATTTTGCTTTTTTAGCTACCCTAGGAGAAACGTTAGAGAAATCCGGAAAAAAATTATTCTTTTCTAGTAAAGGTAGCTCCTCTACTTCCCCTCCAGCAAGAGCCACTCCACCTGCATATGCTGGATAACCAGGATTAGGAACTAATGCTATTTCTCCCGGATCTATATATGAAAGCGATATATGAGATAATCCTTCCTTTGAACCCACTAAAATCAATACTTCTTTCTCCGGATCTATATCCACACCAAACCGCCTTTTATACCACTCGGAAATTGTGATTTTTAACTGATCAATACCGCGAAATGGAGGATATCGATGCGTTTCATATTCAGATAAAACTTCTTTCATTTTTTCGACAATGTGACTTTGTGTTGGAAAATTAGGATCTCCCACACTTAGATCGATAACAGGATATCCTTCCTTTACTCTCTTTTGTTTCATATCCTCAAGATGTGCAAATAAATAACTAGGCAAATTAGATACTCTATTCGAAATTTTGAAATTCATCTAACTCCTCCGAATTTTTAGATTTTTTTATGTTATTTTAGTAAAATTATAATAGTATATTTTACCAAAATACATAAAATCTATGTTAATCCCACGTGATTTATATATTAATATTATTTTCTCATTAGAACACTACCATAAGCACCTCCAAGGCCCACACTTAACATTAAATAATATGAATCCTTTGGGATATCAAATTCATATAAGGAATCCTGAAGATTAAGTAATAAGTCACAACCGCTAACATGCCCTAATTTAGCTATATTGTTTGTATATATATTTTCAAACGGGATGTTTAAAGAACGTGAGGCTAACTCCCAAGTATCAAAATTCACATTATGCGGGATTATGAGTTTAATATCTTGTAAATTAATATTGGATTTTTTCTCTGTCAATTTAAGTATTTTCTTTATACCCAAAAAATATGACATTTGAAACCAACGGTATGATTGATCATCCCATTCCCCAAAACTTGATACTTTAGAGTCTACAAATTGATTAACACATATGATTTTATTACTATCACCCTGAGAAGATATTAAACATGCTGCTGCCCCATCGGAGAATACAGTCATGTCCTCAATTTTTCGCATTGAATCAGTATACATCTTCTCAGCAAATAGTAGCAAAATATATTTTTTGTTGGAATTTTCAAGTAATTTAGTCGCTATTTCAATAGCTGTTATTGGTGTTACACAATTCAAATCTGAAATTGTAAATGCTGGGATATCCCCTAAATCAAATTCTTTTTTTAACTTCTCTAAAAACACGTTACCATCAGGATGACTTTGCATGGCATGTCCATATATAATTCCCCCTAAATCATCAGGGATTATTTTGTTAGTTTCAAATAAATCTTTAACTGATTTTTTCACCATACTATATGACGTCTCTGTACCAGAATCCATAATATATCTTAACTTATGAAAATCCGTTATTCTCTCATATTCTTTATCACTTAGTCCAACTGATTCTTTAATATCATAAATATCTACTCTCTTTTCTGGTCTATACGTGGAAATCTTATGCAAATACATTAAATACACCTCTTTTAATAAAATTTAAACTTATAATAACTCAATAAATGTATTTTTTTAAGAATATTCAGTATTTTTAACATGTCATTAACTTTAGATTGATGTAGTTAAATATGGTATTTATTGTACCTTAGCTTTAATAATAAATACTATTAGGAGGAACTAGATGAGGATAGGCATTCAGGGAATCGGTATTTACGTTCCTAACAATCGCGTAAATTTAAAAGAATTAGCAAGTACCTTATATTTATCTGAAAATGAACTTGATGTACTAATGAATACTCATCACTTAAAAGAAGTAGCTGTTGAAACTGAAAAAAATGCTAATGAGATGTTAATTGCGGCTATAGAGAACCTTATGTTGCACAATAAAATTGATTCAACAGATGTTGGGTTAATTTTATTTACCCATACAATCTTGCAATTTTCACCTTTTCTATCTGAACCACTTCTAGCTATTAAAAATCAATTTGGCTTTCATAATGCACACAGTATGTCAGTAGCAAATCTGAATTGTGCAGGAATGGATTTTTTACTATCTCTCTCCCATACATGGCTACTAAATAATAATCACGCAAAAAGTGTCTTAATTTTAACAAGTGATAAAACATTTGTAGAAGACTTTAGGTATCTCAAGGAAAGTTCTGTAATGGGAGATGCTGCTTGTGCCGTCTTGGTTTCAAAAGGTTCACAGCAAAATCAAATCATCGCATCTAATATTAATGTAGATGCTACTATTTTTAATGGGGAAGCATCTGCTCCAGAGGAATTTGATTGGTTTCTAAAAAGTGTCTCAACAGGAATAATAAAAAATCTAAAGTCCCTTTTAAAAGACGCTAATTTCAATTCAGATGATATCACTCTAATTATTCCAAGTAATATAAACTTCCCAACTTGGAGTAACATAGGAAAAATTTTAAAAATACCTATTGAGAAATTCTATTTCCCTACTTTATCTAATACTGGACATGCACATAATTCTGATCCTATTCTTAATCTTCACCATGCAATATATTCAAAAAAAATTCATCCAGGAGATTATTATGTAACATTAACTGCTGGAATAGGTGGTACTTTTGGATGTACCTTATTCAAATGTTAATCAAGAGGTGTAATTCATGAACTCAAATATATTCATTTCGAACATAACAACTTATGTTCCCAATTCTCGCAAAATACAAAAAAATAATCTTATAAATCAAGAGAATATTATTAAGAAATTTGAATCTCAAAAACGGAAATTCCCATTATATTCTTTGAACAAAGAATACGGATTAGATAATAATTATGATGGAACAAATTTACAGTTTATTCTTCCAAATAATTCACTGCCAATATCTTTAAATGAAACTTCTTCTGATTTGGCATTAGAAGCAACAAAAAAATTAGTGGGTAAAACATCAAAAAGAGACCCCTTATACTTTGCATATTGTCATGATACAAACGAGCCTAGTATCTATTTAACTCCTGCTTTAAAAGTGAAAAAAAAACTGAAGTTAAAAGGTTCTATACCCTTCTCGATAAGTCACCAAGGTTCTGCTGCTTTTACTAGTTCTATATTTCTGTTAGATACTTTGCACAAGCAAAATTCAAAAAAGACATTTTCTATCATTACTACTACTGATCAAGTATGTCCACCCAACCCTAGAATTTTTTTCAACTCTTATCCTAAGGGAGATAGTTCTGCTTCCTGTATTTTTAGTAAAGACAATGGACAGTATCGCATTATTGACTACACTTTACATTCTTTTTCTTCAACTCCTACACCGCTAAGGTGGAGTATAACAGATTATAATTTATTTGAAGAAAAATTGATTTCTATTACAAGCAAATTATTAGATGAATTTATTAATACCCATGCCATAAAATGGATAATCGCACAAAATTTGAGTGAATATTTCATTGAAGCATTAGAAATGTATACTCAAAAAAACGAACTAAAACTCTTCAAAAGGACCATTGCTACTAGCAGTAATCTTCTGACTAGTGATTGTTTAGTTTCATTAGAGCAAGCTGAACAAACTGGCGTTTTAGATGCTAATGATAACATTTTATTACTACAAGTTGGTCCGCTTTCACATATTGGACTATTACTATTAAAAAAAGAGAGAGCTGATAATTTTGTCTATCTTAAATAATTTAGATTTAATTCCAATAGATTCTTTACGATTTCATGAAGATCACGACCCACATAGATTGAAACGTATTACAAATGACATTCATAGCCTAAAATATTTAAATAATCCTCCTATGGTAACTGTCTGTCATGATAATACCTATTTAATATTAGATGGATTACACAGGGCTAAATCTTTAATAGAGATGAATATCAATAACATTATAGTACAAAAAGTAGACTTGGATCATCCTAAACTTAAAATTCTATCATGGACACATGTCATACCTGATTATATAGAAATCATTAATAATAATTATTATGCTAAAGAGGTTCCGATGTTTACTTTATTTCGTTCTAATCAAACTACAGTATTTCTAGGACCAAAATCTTTAAAATTACGTTTAGAAATACTTCACAAAATATCTTCAAGTTATTTAAATAAAGATGAAATTGAAAGACTTCCAGAACCGCCAGACTTTTTAGAACCTGGTAAACAGTATCTTTCTTTTCAGCCTTTTACATTAGAAGAATTTAAGGAATTGAGAGACTATCATTATATTACCCCACCAGGAATGACTCGATTATTAATTCCAGATCGATTATTAAACCTAAAAATGCCCTTACATCTTTTAGATCAAAAAGATGACGAATCTTTCCAAAAGAAAATACTTTCTTATAAACATCGCCTAAGAAAATATACAGAAGATGTCTATATACTCGAATAGAATTACTTTTACATTTCTTAATTGAATAATACGCTAACGTTTTCTTAACAAATGATTTATGGTCCACATAGACAAAAGTATTATAAGCTCATGTTAATAACTATTGTAAAAAGTGAGGGATTTATATTGAAAGATTACCACCTTAATTTAAGTGATTTATTTAATAATCATGGTATTCTTGGTGAAAATGAACCTATTAATGATAGTAGTTTTAGCTTAGGAATTTCATTTTATCCAGCAGAACATCTCCCTAAATACGGAGAAAAATTCCATTGGGAAAATACTTCATTTCTTTTTCCAACGAAGACTAGTGAGGGTTTCGATAATTTAACTTTAGATTATCAAACTATTCAAGTTCCTAAAGGGAAATTTACTGACCTCTATATACTTGGTTCTTCAAATAATGGTAACTTTTATGATGATGTTCAACTCCTATTTAATAACAAAACAGTTTATACATTTAAATTAGCATTAACAGAATTTGTTTCAGAAACCTCCTGGTTTGGGGATCCAATTATTTTAGAATGTCCTTTTACTAGAAACAAAAATCTTGATTTATTCAGCTTACAACCCAAGATATATTGTCATCAGGAACAACTGCCTTCTAATATTGCTTTCGATGAAATTAAATTAGGTAGCAATCCCTTTATCCATATATTCTCAATTACATTAAGAGGTGAAACAATTGAATAAATCCAAACTATTTACTCATCCCTATCATAATTGCTTAACTATGACGGTTACAGGAGTAATTCATGAAGAGGTAGAAATTGAAGGCCTGTGGTTTCTTAGTCAACTCTATACTATTAAACGTCCAGATAACTCGGTAAGGTTTATACCTAGAATGAGTTTTTTTAACGAAGAGATTTCTGAATTTTCTAACCTAGTACCTGAACATAAAACATTTTCCAACTTTAATGATTACAGGGAAAGTTTAGATTCTACCCTCGATAAGGGGATACAAGTAATTGCGCCAGTCGATACTTTCTTTCTCCCTTACTCATCTAGATACCAAGTTCAACATAATTTTCACTGGATGGAAATTTGGAAAAAAGAAGAGTCTAATTATAAATTAATCGATCATTACTATCATTTCGTAGGCGATCTGAGTGAAGAAGATCTTCAAAAAGCTGTCGAAGGATCTAAAGAACTGTTACAACCATCAAGTTATCAGTATTATTCTTTAAGTACTAAAAATTATAAGTCTTTTGCTAAGCAATCATATCAAAAATCTATAAATATAAACCTAACGAGCCTTCTTTCTACTGACCAAGTTGGTTTGCCCGTGTCATATAAGATTTTTGATGAATCCTATATCTTCTCACAAGGATTAGACGTCTTTAAAGATATTTATCATAAGTTAAATTCAATCAATCAAGATATGGACGAAGAATTACGTCAAGTAACTCTCGAGGAGCTCTATGAAGACTTTAATGAATTGGGAAATTCTCGATATGTATTTGGAGAATTTCTCGAGAAATATGATACCTCAAAAGAAACAACTACTTTGGTACAAATCCTTACAGATTTAGCACAAGAATACAAGATTTGTGCTAACCTAGCACTTCGTAATGTTGTACGTAATGATCACTTCTCACAAAAGGTTTTTGATAGGGTATCTCAATTGAAAGAAAAAGAAGAACAATATATTAAACAGCTTATAAAATTATCCAGTAGTATTAATTAGTACTATATATTTGATTACTTAGTTCTCTATCCCTCTTCATTAAAACTATCTAATATGACTAAGCTGTAAAAGGAGTATAAAATGAAGAAATTAAAAATAGCACATATGGATAATCAGCTCGCAGATTGTATTACAGTATATTGTATGGCTGCCTTAAAAGGTTTGGGTAAAGTTAATTTTCAAGAAGTAACAGGATCTTTTTGGCGTTTTAATTATAAAAAAGATCCCCTGATTTTCTTCTCATTAAGTCTATTTAATTCACCATTTGAAAGAAATAGACTTCTTAATGATTATTTTAATATTCAACTTACGGCTATAGAGGAACCTATAGTAGACTATCATCAAATAATTATTTCCTCTCTTAGTAAAACTAGATTACCAATGGTTTTTATTGATAGGTTTGACTTGCCACATGATAATATATGCTTTCAAAAGTTTCATGAAAATCACTATTTACTTATTAGAGGATATGATCCTATTAATCAGGAGTATCATATTGTAGATTTTTTCACTACACCTTCCTTTACTAAAGTTAATCGTAATATTATTGAAGAATCTATAAAAAAGGCATTCCATATAGAACACCCTATGATTATTGCTAGCATCGAAAAAATTGAACATACTTTTAACCAAAATACACTAACTGAATTAATTCAATCAAACTACAAACATATGACACAAAAAAATTCTAACTCTTCTGGCTTATTAGGAGTTGAAAGTTTATATACGGATTTGGAGAAAAGAGATGACTATTTGCAAGATTATATAAAGGTAATAAATCTTTTTTCTAAACTAAAGCATATGGGATCTTATAGAGCTCAACATGCAGATTTTATTAATACTTATTTTGGACATCCTGTATTAGAAAATGCATTCCACGAATTAGATCACAAATGGAAATTGGTTGCAAATTATATATTAAAAGCCCATCTGACTAAGAACGATACACTAATTAGTCGTTCATTAAATACTTTGCAAGAAATCATCCAAATAAAAAAAGAAATATTACCCTTATATGAACAACTAACTAAAGGAGAGTAATTATAAATGAAGGATCTTATTATCATTGGAGCTGGCCCCTGTGGTCTTGCTGCAGCTGTAGAAGCTCATAAATCTAAACTTGATTACCTAGTTATTGAAAAAGGCTGTATTGTAAACACTATTTCTAAATTCCCTACATATGTTACGCTTTTTGGACCTCCTGAAGATTTTGAAATAGATTCTATTCCTTTCTCTTTAAAGTATGGTCCCCCAACAAAACAAGACTCGATGAGATATTACTATAAGGTTTCCAAATATTTTAATTTGAATATTAAACAATATGAAGAGGTTTTAGATGTCTCTTCAGTTAATAAAATGACTCAAACGTCTTATGAAATCCGTACGGATAAAGGAATCTATCATACAAAAAATGTTGTTTTTGCCACAGGCTTCTTTGATAATCCTAGAAATTTAAATATCCCTGGAGAAGACTTGAACAAAGTAAAAAACTATTTTACAGAATCTCATCCATATTCTAATCAAAATGTTGTTGTTGTTGGAACAGGACACTCTGGTTTGGAGGCCATAATGGATTTACTAACTGTGGATGCAAAGGTTACTCTTGTCCACAGAGGATCGAATCTCAGTTATACACCAAAAAGGTGGATGTTGGCATCTGTACGAAAGGCTATAGATGAAGGAAAAGTTACTGCCTATTTTAATTCTAACATACAAGAGGTTACAGAAAATACTGTAACTATCAATACTCCAGATGGCGTAAAACATATTAAAAATGATTTTGTGTTAAAGCTCATTGGATTCCAACCTAACTATGTTCCACTCCAATCACTTGGGGTTGAGTTCGACGAAGTTACAAATATACCAAAATACAACAAAGACTCTTTAGAAACAAATATCCAAGGTATATATTGTTGTGGTGTGGTCGCTGGAGGATCCGATGTTAATACTATCACTATTTCAGACGGACGCTTTCATGGCGAAAAAATAATTCAGAGTATCTTAAATAAAAATAAATTATATATTTAAAATTAGGGAGAAGATTTTATGCGAGATTCTATTATTGAGTTGCTTCAAAAACAAATTCACATTGATAGTAATACAGACGATGATCAAGACTTATTATTCGTTGGTTTCAACTCTATTGCATTTATGCATTTTATTGTAGACTTAGAAGTTTATTTTGAATTTGAAGTATTTGATGAAGAATTAACACTAGATAATTTTACTACTATTAATAAAATAATAACTTTTGTACAAAATAAAAAAGGAGTTGTTTTGAAATGAATGAGCTAATTATTGATAATTTCACAAAAAATGAAGAAGAATTCCAACAATTCCAGTACCTGCTTCGTTTTTTAAATAATAATATTATCTCTTGTAAAATTGATCATGATAAAATTAAGATTGATCATACTGAAAAAATTACTATTCATCTAGAAAAACTAGTCCACAAGTTAACAGAAAGAATTTCAGGAGGAAGGAATCTTCCTTTTAAAAGTCAAATTATTCATGAGCATTCGGTACAACCACCTTATATAAATGACATATTTACACAACTTATAGATCAAAATATTATTGTGAAAAATCATGAGGGAATCTTCACATTCCGTCCCCCTTTCTCAGACTTAATCCTTTTTTTAGACCAATTAATTGTTGATTATGTTGCAAAACCACTAGGTGCTGTAAATGAATATTATCCTACATTAATTTCAATGGATACTTTAAATAAAACCAATCACTTCACTTCTTTCCCGCATCATGTACTATTTACTCAACATTTAGAAGAAGAGTTAACGAATATAGATAAGTTCACAGAAAATGTAAGAGCGAACGATGGTTTGAATGCAGATATGATTAAACCTAATGACGTCAGAACAACTAGCCTTGTTAAAAATCCAGCTGTTTGCTACCATTGTTATCAAAGTTTAGAAAATAAAGAAGTCCCTAATGAGGGGAGTACAATAACATCTGTTGGAAGATGTAGCCGATATGAATCAAATAATCATTCAGATTTTGGCAGATTACTTGATTTTTCAATGAGAGAAATTATCTTTATCGGTAGTGACGAATACGTAAAATCAATGCGTGAAAAATCAATTATATTATTGAAAGAATTTCTTAACATATGGGAAATTGATTCTTTCCTTGAAAATGCTAATGATCCATTTTTTACAAATGATTATAAAGTTAAATCTTTTTTCCAAAGAGATCTGGATATGAAGTATGAGTTAAAATTCAAGATTCCTTATCTAAATAGTTCTATTTCAGTAAGTTCATCTAATTACCATGGTAATGTTTTTGGACAAGCTTTTTCAATTAAAAATAATAATGAATTTGCCTCTACGAGTTGTATGGCATTTGGTTTAGAGAGATGGATATTTGCATTCTTGGCTCAGTATGGTTTAGATACCCAACTATGGCCCGAAAAAATTAAAGAATTATTTTCAAAGTATTTAAAGGGATAATAATGCATTTTAAATATTTATCATTACAACCTTATCATTCTCAATATAAAAATGAGCATTAATATATTTTTACAAACATAACAAATACCAATCTAAGTTTAGATTGGTATTTGTTATGTTTGTACTTAACTAAAAAATTTCCTCCTTAATAATTATCTATCTAGCTATTCCTTCTCTTTTCCAAAAACTTCCTTACACTTGCCTCTTGTCCCACATCCCATGGCGTAAAAAATACTCTGTTTCTACACGATTCAGGCAGAAAAGGAGTGTCTATTTCCCCCGCTTTTTTATTTCCTTTATAATAGTTCAACAAATATTCTGGCACACTCGGTAAATATCCACTTTCAATTTCCTTAAATGTTGTTTGTACAGCTTCAACAATACTTCTTGATTTTGGAATTAAAGAAAGATACACTACCAAATTTGCTAATATTAATATTGAGTCGTATTCTTCATCGCCTAGATTATTATATAATTGTTGCGCACTTGCAATAGACTGCATAACATCAGGTTTTGCAAGTCCTACATCTTCAGCTGCAAAAATAGACAGCCTTCTAAATATTTGGCTACCTGGAACTCCAACGCGTATCATACGACATAGATAGTAGAGTGAAGCATTCTCATCACTCCCACGTAGAGATTTAATAAAAGCTGACATTAACTTTGAAGGATCATCCCCTTGAGTAATTCCTAAAACTGATTGTACATCCTCTAAGGTTATAATATTCTCTTCTATATTAAATAATAAATCTAAGGTCGTTATAAACTTTCTAACATCATTCTCATACGCACCCATTATTAATTCTTCTGCTTCAGGCTCAATCTCAATATTATTAAAAATTTTTTTTATTTTCTGGATTAATAACTTCACTTCTGTTCTGTTTGGAGGATATACTTTTGTTAAAAACATTCTGGACCGAATAGCATCCGCGATTGTTTTATATGGATTTTCAGTTGTTGTACCAATACAAATAACTTTCCCTTCTTCCATATACGATAATAAAATACTTTGCAACCTTTTATTTAAATAGTGAATCTCATCTAATATCATCACAAAAGAACTGGAGTGCTTTTCGATTACTTCTCGAATATCACCAGTTGAATTTACTGTTGCATTCATCTCTTCAAAAGGCAGATCCGATGATTTTGCTAAAATCTTTGCTAAACTCGATTTACCTGTACCTGGGGGACCATATAGTAAGATAGATTTAAGATTTTTATTCTCTAGCATTTTCATAATAGGATGATTTTTCTTTTTTAAATGCGACTGTCCTAGGACCTCTTCCATACTTTTAGGTCTAAGGAATTCTGTTAATATTTTTACCATTACTTTTTCCCCCACTCTAACTCTCTCACATTTTTTCTAAAACTACCCCTGCAATCCCATGATCAATGCTTGCAGATACAAGCAATATATCATCTCCTGGTTTTAATTTCTTATTAGACTCTAAATCTAGTAGTGATAAAAAAACATCACTACTTAATAGATTTATCTCTTGAGATTTTATTCGATTCCAAGAATTTAATCCTTTGTTAAATCCTATCTCTTTAAACATATTATCTAATCTATTGGATACGTTCTGATATACTGTCCATTTAATTGAATGTTCTTTATTATTAATATCATCCAATAATTCTCTATATTTTGCAACTAGTAAATCCTCAGCAGTTAAATAATCATTGATACTCCAATGCGCAGGACTTATATTATGGCAGGTAGGATATACTTTAAAATATTTAATTTTGTAATCACCATTCTGGTTATTTAATAGCAAAGAAATTGCCACATCCCCTTTTGTATAGCCATTAAAAGCAGAACGTGAAAAAGGAGCATGCATCGAATCTACAATAGTAGCCAGAAAATTTTTATACCCATTGTTCAATAGAGCTTTCGCTATGTCCATAGCCATAATACTACTTAAGCTGCCTGCTTGCCCAATTGAAAATGGCAAAGCTTTTTTTAATTTTAATTCCTTCTTAGCCTTAAGTACAGGTAACATACTATGACTTTGTTCTAACGTTTCATGACAGTAACATAATACATCTATTTCATCAGCGGGTATATTAGATTCACTTATTAATTTTAGTAAAATATCTGAATGAGGAGCATTGAATGTAGGTACTTTGATTGTTTTTGAAAGAAACTCTTCTTGTTTTTTTGAATCATGAATTGACGGTATGTTATGAATATTATCCTCGAACAGCCAATCCAAAGCGCTGTCTACGTTCGTTTGCTTTTTATTAAAATCTTGCAAATAGTCTGCCTTATTAGCATATAAGGGATTTTCAACATTTAAAATTGATAAAAAAAAACTATTCACACTATGACCTCCTTATAGATACTGGTGTAAAGCACAACCATATGTACCTCCTAGCCCCACTGTAATAGTTAGATAATAAGAACCTGGTTTTATTTTTTTTTCTATATCAATCATTTGTAAATTAAATAGAATATCTGAACAGTATAAATGTCCTACCTTATCTATAGTGTCCGTATAGAATTTTTCTATAGGAAAATCAAGTATTTCTGATACTTTTAGCCACGTCTTATAGTTAGCATTGCTCCCAATTATAAGGCTGATCTGTTCTAATGTAAGATTTGCCTCTTTTAATACTTCCCTCACTATTTGTCTAATAGCAAAATAGTACGTTGTATTAAACCATTCTAACTGATTTGGGGTAGAATTCACGCCATTATACGTTACCGCATCAACATTATTTTTTATAATTTGAATTGTATGGTGGTTCCCTTTAAGATTTTTACTCAAATAACAACAACTAGCACTATCACCTAATAATGAATCAGGGATACGTCGTAGGCTTGGATGAAAGGCTTTATCTCCACTTACTAATAATATCCCTTCCATTTCTTCATTGGAATTAAGTAATTGTTGTGCTAATAATAAAGAAGTATGAATAGAAGCGCAATTTTGTTGAGCAACAGAAAATGTGGGTATGTCCAATAAATCATAATCATGCATCAGTTTACGAAATATATTTTGCTCATGCCAATATATCTGAGAAGTCCTAGTCAATATTATTCTATCTATCGCTTTACCCTCTTTTTGTAATTTACATATTGTTGGAGTACAAGCCTTGTAAAGCATCTCCTCCAAACTTAATTTTTCCTCTATTGGTACACATTTAAAACCTAAATTGCTGTCAAATCTATCAATATCGCTTTTACTAAACGGATAATCAACAGCATTTATCATTCTTGCAACTTCAGGAATATCAATTTTCTTACTAGGTATATAACTAGATATATGTGATAAGGCAATAGGATTCATAGTCTTACAACCTACCATTCATCATTTTATTTTTGATATCCATTTTCAATATATTGGTTGAACCCTCCATAAACTCTATCATTCTTGCATCTCTTAACCACTTTTCCAAAAGAGGATGCTCTATCAATCCGTAGTCCCCCATTAATTTTGAGCATTCTCTAACTACCTTTACTACTACACCATTCATATACTGCTTTGCCATTGATGAATAATATGAGTTAAAATTACCAGCATCACATGTAATAGCTGCCTGCAATGTTAATACTCTTCCTCTTTCAACTTCCCATTTCAACCTGTCTAAAATAAATTTATTATATTCATGATTCACGCATGTTTGTACATAATCTATAATAGCTTTACTTAATCCAATAGCAATTGCAGCTGTTGCCGGTCTCATGTGTAAAAATGTTTCCATCGCTCCTCTTATCCCTCTTTTTAACGAACTCTTGTCATGTCCCAAAATATCTTGCTCCGTTACTAGAAAATCAGTAAACTCAATCTTTCCTAAACGAGCCGATTTTAATCCGAGTGTATTATCGACACTCTGTTTAATATTGGATAAATTATTATTTTTATTAATTAAAAAAGCATCTAAAAAAATACTTTTATTTTTTGGTAAATCTTTCTTTGTCTTTTTAGCAAAAACAACCATATAATCTGCAATAGCCCCATTTCCTACATATCTTTTTTGACCATTTAATAAATAAGTATTGTTTTCTCCTTTTTCTGCAGTCATTAGCATATTGGCTACATCAGACCCCGCGGTTGGCTCTGTTAATGCAAAAGCTGACCAAGAATTATTATTGATGAAATATTCAAAAAAATTATCCCTTTGTTCTTGCGTTCCTATTTTATCCACTATTGTTCCCGAAAGATTCGGACCTGGAAGGGATAAATATAAACTTGGATCTCCATAAGCTATTTCTTCTACAAAGATGACATTCTCTAATGCCGTTGTACCGAATACTTTATTTCCATCCTTTAAAGTAATTCCATCCCAATATCTAGAAGGTGTTTTAAAAAAATGAAGAGGCTTGAAATAGGAATCCTCAACAAAAGTATTAACAGGTTTACCAGCCCTATCACTTTCTAAAGCCAGATTTCTTACAACTTTAGCATATGGGTTTAACCATTTTTTAAATAAGTCTATTTTCATCCTTAAGCCCCCCTTTAAACTGATTTAGTATATGTTGAACCATAGAAATTTTATATTTTTTATATTTCGAGATGCTAGTATAATCAAATAACTCAGTAATATTAGTTCTATATAAATCTATTATTATTGGATACTCATTAATTCCTGTAATAGCAGCTTTTTCATTAACAATGGTGACACCAAGCATTTGCCTACTCTTTAAGTAAAATTTAATATATAGACTATTATGTATTTTAGGAATTTCTATTCCCAAAATAAGTTCATTTGATTTTAAATATAATTTATTTTGTCCCTTTACTAACTCTTTTATAGGTACCTTCTTCAAGTTATTTTTAGATCTTATCCAAACTAAAGCATTAGTAAGGTACCATCCCCCCCAATAATCTCCTGACAAATTAGCATCACAAATTGTTCCACCAATTGTTGCTCTATTCCGGACTTGTAAATCTCCTATAGTGCCCGCTGCTTGATAAAAAGCTGGAAGAGATTCTACTACTATGTGATTATTTAAAATATCGGTATGTGTAAGACACGCCCCTAAAAACACGCCATTTTCTTCTACTCTAATTTCTTTAAGTTCCGGAATTCTTGTTATATCTAAAACTGTATCTGGGAAGAGAGTTCCTTTTACTATTTGGTTTGTTACAACTTGTCCACCGCTTAATATTACTTTTTTTCCCTTTTTTACAGTTAATGCTTTTATTGCATCCTCAAGACTTTTAGGTGCCATGTATTCCACCATTGTTAGCCTCCTGTATTAATGACCAAATTTTATCTGATGTTGCAGGCATATCAATATGCTCTATACCAAATATAGATATTGCATCTACGATTGCATTTATTATAGCCGGTGGACTTCCTATTGTACCTGCTTCACCTACTCCTTTAACTTTTAAAGGGTTTACGGGAGATGGGGTGATTGTCTTTTCTAGTGTGATTTTAGGAATATCCATCGCTCTTGGTAATTGGTATGTTCGAAAAGATTGTGAAAAAGGGACTTCATTATCTTCGTCATTACATACTTCTTCTAATAGTGCTTGTCCCATCCCCTGGACTATACCCCCTTTAATCTGCCCTTCAACAAGCTCTTCATGAAGTATATGTCCACAGTCATCCACTGCAAAATACTCTAATATTTTGGGTTCACCAGTTAAAATATTAATTTCGACAATGCATAAATGCGAACCAAAAGGAAATGTAAGGCTAGAGGGTTCAAAAAATACCGTTTCCTCTAAACCTGGATCAACACCTTCTGGAAGATCATGGGCTAAGTATAATTTTTGTGTCACTTCTTCAATCCTCATAGTCTGTTTTTCATTAATGAAGAATAATCCTTTTTCAAATTGAATGGAACGAATATCTTTGTCCCAAATCGCAGATAAGTATATCTTTGATTTATTAATAATTTGCTGACACGCCTTGTATATAGCACTTCCACCAACAGCAGCACTCCTACTACCATAAGTCCCTCCCCCCCAAGGTACATTGCTTGTCTCACCGGTAATTACCTCAATATCTTCAAAATTTATTCCTAGTTCTTGTGATACTATTAATGACCATGCAGTTTCATGTCCTTGACCAGCCGGGCATGATCCAGAAATAACAGTTACAGTACCTAAAGGATGAATCCTAACAACAGCAGATTCAAAACCACTCGTCATCAAACCGATTGCCTTATGTTCCTTAGATGGACCAGTTCCACAAAATTCTACATAACTCGAAAGGCCTATACCTAACTGATAGTTACTTTTATTTTCCCTTCTCATTAACTGCTCTTTTTTCCATTTTTCATATTCACTAATTTTTATTAATTTTATTAAAGATTTATGGTAGTCACCACTATCATAAGTCAATCCAGTAACTACACTTTTAGGAAATTCATAGGATTTTATGAAATTTCTCATTCTTATTTCTACAGGATTTATACCACATTTTAGAGCTATGATATCTATAATTCTTTCTAATAAATAGATTGCTTCAGGCCTTCCTGCTCCCCTATATGCATCTATGGCTACTTGATTAGTATAATATGCTTTTATATCAACATTTATATAAGGAATATTGTAGCACCCTGATAACATCTTTGAAGTATAGATAGGCATTCCCGGTGTAGCTACTTGCAAATATGCTCCCATATTTGCATGTAATAATAAATCTATTCCTAGGATTTTTCCTGCAGGATTATAGTAGACCTTTACATCATGTATTTGATCTCTACCATGGGTAGTCGTACAAAAATTTTCATTTCTTGTCTCTATAAACTTAAGAGGCCTTTTTATTTTCTTAGCAAAGTAAGCTAACAGAACTTCTTCCCTATAAACATTCATTTTTGAACCAAATGCCCCACCTACATCAGGACATTTCACATACAAACGATTTTCCGGATGTCCTAAAGCAATTGATAAAGATAATCGTAAAGCATGGGGAAGTTGAGTAGAAGTCCACATTGTTAGCGTATCCTGATACTCATCATAGTAAGTTACTACTCCCCTAGTCTCCATTGGTAGAGGTGCTACCCTTGGAATTATGATTCTCTGTTCAAAAGAATGTACTGCATTTTCAATCTCTTTCTTATTTCCAAATGTTTTTTTTATATTGTAAGCTACGTTTTCCTTAATATTTTCATGTACAGATACACCTTTGTTATCTATTGCTTCCAATAGATTTGTAATAGCTTTTAACTTTTTATATCTTACCTTAACTTTACTAGCTGCTAATAAAGCTATTTCTCTACTTACAGCAATTATTATGACAATAGGCTCTCCTACGAATCTTACCTTTTCTTTTGCTAACAAGGGATGTCCTGGATTTTTCAGGTTCTCTACAGGCCATACAATTGAAATCTCCCCCAGGTTAGGATCTAAATCCTCACTTGTAAATATACCAATTACCCCTTCTATGAGGGCATCTGTTTTATCAATTTCTTCAATAAACGCATGCGGGACTGTACTTCTGACAAAAGTAACATAATGCATATCAGGAAGGTTAATATCGCATACGTATCTCCCCTTACCAGTAATAAATCTATTATCTTCTTTCCGCAGAGGTTTAGTATTCAAATAACCACCTCATTCCCCCCATTTAATTTGTAAAAGTTAGAAAGTAAAACCACGTATTTTACTTTCTAACTTTTTCCAATTCTTCCAACACTTCTTTTGCGTGATTACTTGGATTAACATCCGTAAAAATTTTTTGGATAATACCTTTTTTATCTAAAATAAATGTGGTTCGATTAATTGATTTAATAACCTTATTAAGAAACTTTTTCTCTTCAAACACACCATATCGTTTAGCAACTTCAAAATTCTCATCACTTAATAACTGAAATGGTAATTTGTAATCATCACTAAATTTTTGATGAGATTCTAAATTATCTGCGCTAATTCCAAATAGCTCTACATCCTCGAGTTTTTGAAACTCACTATAATTATCCCTAAATGAACAAGCTTCTTTTGTACAACCAGGTGTTCCATTTTTAGGATAGAAAAACAAAACAATATATTTACCTAAATAATCATTTAAACGTAGCTCTTTCCCATTCGAAGTTAAAAGTTTAAAATCTAGAATTCTATTTTCCAGTATCATAATTAAACAGCCTCCCCATTAACTTTTGTATTTATATACTTTGTTATTTTTTCAAATGACCAAATTAATTTATTTTCTAGTAATACCTTTTCCATATCTAACTCAATATTAAATTCCTCCTCCATACTTACCAACCATCTAATAATAGTTAACGAATTTAAAGATAAAGCACTTATATCATCCTTAACTTCCATAATAGTTTCTTTATCTAATGCTCCTTCAGAAGCTTCAATTAAAGTTTTTACTATTCTCTCTTTAATTTGATCCATTTTATTACCTCCATGTATTTGTTTGATCATTATAGTAATTTATAATTTCTCCTAAAATGCTTATTGCAATTTCTTCAGGTGTTTGTGCAGCTATATTTATCCCAATTGGACAATGAATAGAATTGGTTTCCGTAGCATCAATTTCTGTCATTAAATTATTTAATCTATGTCTTGGTCCCATTACACCAATGTACTTAAACCCTAGATCAATAGCACTTTTTAAACATAAACAGTCAAACGAAAAATTATGACTCATAATAACAACTGGTGTATTCTTACTCATATTCGTTAAATAGGATTCAACATTCTCTATGTTATTAGAAAGTAAAGTAACTTCTTTGCATCTGTTAGTAAATCTTTTAATTAAGCTCTCCCTAAAATCATTTATTCTTAGTTCAAAATTTAATTTTTTTGCTATTTCCATAATAGGAAATACATCATTTCCTGCCCCCATAACAATTATTTCTTTTTGGGGATAAAACGCTTGAATAAATATGCCTACCTTATTGTTCTCATCATGATACAAACCTGTTTTAATTTCTACATTATTCAAAGTCTCTTTGATTTTGGGATCTAGTAAATCAGAATTATTCAGAATTTTCAAATCCGAATTTTCATATTTGATAAAACTCTCCCCTACTAGCCTAAAATCAATATGATTAATAATGGTACCAACTAGTACAGTCTCGTTTTTATTTAAACTATTATATATAGTATGAAGATGTGGTTGTAATTGCTTAGTATCTAAAATCAGAATATCCATGTCGCCTTTACAACCTTTATCAAAACCAAAAATAGGATCTGGTTGTGAAAGATTTAAATAACTGCCAATATCAAAACCTGTTTGATTATTCATTACGTCTAAGGATTTATCAATTATGTTATTTTCTATGCACCCCCCACTTAACTGGCTATATCCTATTCCTTTATCATTAATAACCATTTGAGCTCCCCGCTTACGGTACGTTGAACCCTTAGTATTTATAACTGTAGCTAATGCAGTTTTTCGCCCCTTTATTGTTTCACTTAATAATTTCTCTATGGTTTCCATCTATTAACCCCTTAAAAATTTTTCATTAGATAAATACATGAAATTATTTTATTAGAACAAAACATAAATAGTATTAAATGCATAATTCATTCTTTAACGGTCCCGTATTTATTTAAGTTTTAAAATACAAACTTCACTCTCGTTATCATACACATCCTGTAGCAAGAATATATTTAAGTTCTATACTATATATCTGTCAGCATCCTCACTTTCGGAAGAGTGTTATCTATTCTTTCCCTAAACTTTCTTTTATTGCTTTGATAATAGGAGTATAGCCAGTACATCTACAATAATTCCCTCTTAATAGCTCTGCGATTTCTTCATCCTTTAATTCTGTAAAATTTTTAGTAATAAAAGTACCAATCATCAAAAAACCTGGCGTGCAATATCCACATTGGAGAGCATATTGCTGTTGGAAACTTTTCTGTAATATACTATATCCCTGATCTGTCTCCAAACCTTCTACTGTAGTTATTTGTTTTTGGTTACACTGTGCTGCTAAGATAGCACATGATTTTACGGGTTCATCATCCAGTAGCACCGTGCAAGCACCACATGAAACACAATCACAGCCTATATGAGTACCTGTTAGTTTTAAATTATCTCTTAAAAAATGTACTAACGGTTGAATAGAAGAAACAGCAGTATTAATTTTTTCCCCATTCACCATTATTTCAATAGGGACTTTATTGGTCACATTCATACCCCTCTTTTAATTTTATAAATTTTAAATAGTCTTCTTGAGTATCAATATCTATTATTGGAAAATCATTTGAATTATCTATATTTTTAACCGATATCTTATTTTTATTTATTAAAGTGTTGAATCCCTTGTCACCTTCTAGTTCATCGACTTTTTTAAGTAATTTTGGTCCTAACAACACGGGATGTGCAGGGGTATTATTATAATTATTACGTATCGCATCGTATTGATACTTGAGATAGCATGTTTTCATCTCAAGTATCAATTTTTGAGAAATTATAGGCTGATCTCCTAAGAAAATAAAAACAGGTATGTCACCTTTAAAGCTACCTATACCTATTTTTATTGATGATGAGATTCCTTTTTTGTATTGATCATTTCGAACAATTTCAACTTTCTTTCTTATCTTTATTGAAATGCTCTTCTCTACTGTCTTGTCCATAAAACCTAACACTAAAATAATTTGATTGAATCCTGCTTGTACTACTTGTTTTATGACATGCTGTATCATAGTTTCATTATTTATTGATAAAAGTTGCTTAGGTTTTCCCATTCTACTTGATTCACCCGCAGCTAAAATTAATGCACCAAACCTCTTGGATTTATTAATTTTTTTCAAGACCTATTTCCATGTTCAATATATTGAACTAGATGTTCAATCGTATTACTATGTTCATCAAAAGTTTCTCGATAGTCTAACTCAATATTAAATTCATTCTCTAAATCAACCATTAATTTCATAAATTTGATAGAATCAATTTTTAATTTTCCATAGCCAATCCTATCCTCCATCTTTAATTCCTGTGTAGAAATATTATTATCTGATAATACGAGTTTTAACTTCGTTAAAATCTCTTCTCTACTCATTTTTCATACCCTCGATTCTCCTAGACTTAAAACAATTTTCAAAGCTTCTTGACTCTCGAACATTTTATAAGCTGTTTCAATGTTCCCAAAAGACATACGATGGGAAATAATAACACTAGGGTCTAGTTCCCCATCTTTGATTTTTTCTAAAAGTAACTCTCCATATTTTAAAGGGTCCCCAACCACAAATTTTAATGATAACTCTTTTGCAAAAGACTTCTCAGTATTAAATGGCATAGCCTTTGAATGATGCGCTCCTACACATACTACATTACCTTTAGGACGTACTAGATCTAAAGCTGTTTGAAGTGTATTATCTGTCCCTACGGCCTCAAGTATCACATCGGCACCTCTTTGATTTGTAAAATTATAAATTTGATTTAACTCATTCGGCTTGAGAGGTATCGCTCCTAATTTCTTAGCAATTAAATGTCTATTTTCATTAGGTTCAATTAAAAAGACTTTTGACTTTGTAAACATCTTTGAACACAAAATTGTCATTAGTCCTACAGGTCCACCACCGATAACTACTACGCAATCATCTTCTTTTATTTGTCCCTCCATAGCACAGGCGTATCCGGTAGATAATATATCACCAACAAAAATAGCCTTTTCGTCAGATACATTCTCTGGAACTTTTAATAAAAGCTTATCAGCGTATGGGACTCTAACTTTTTCAGCCTGTCCACCTGGGATATACTCTCCCACAACTTCGCCATAGCCAAATAATGAAACATGTTCACAATGGTAATGCATATCTTTTTGACAGTACCAACAATCTCCACACGCAACAATATCAGAGACGACAACTCTATCCCCTACTTGGATATTTTCAACTTCATTACCTACAGATTCTACAATTCCTGTAAATTCATGTCCCATTATTGTATTATGTATAAAGTCATTAAGTTCTCCTCTATACGGATGCATATCTGTACCACAAATAGAAGTTAAAGTAACTTTTATAACAGCATCTTTAGGATGTAAAATACTTGGAACTGGAACATCTTGAATCTGGATGAGTCTAGGTCCTCTTAACAGAGCTGCTTTCATCGCCATTCTCCTTATCCTTGAATACTTTTATTTCTTTTACTGACTTAGGTTGCATTTTTATATCTATATAGGTGTTATTAATAAATAACTTCCCATTTTGCTCTCTTGGGGAATGATTAATTAAAACGCAATTATTATGGTTATGATAATTTAAAATGTGTACATCAACAAAAGGCGATGAGAATTGGGCTGGTGCATCAATTCCTTCTGCATAAAGGATATTTTTATAAATTTTATAAAAATTTTCTTTTTCCATAGCGTAAGGCTTATTTAATAGCGACTCTATTGGGATATTAATATAGTAAACTTTCCCTTTTCCATATGAATTTATTGTTATAATAGGCTTCTTCGATTCATTAAATCTTGCTAACACTTCTGCTTGATTTTCTTTTATAATTGGAATTTGATTATCTTTTAAATTTTCCCATTCGACGTAATATGAAGTCCCTTCATATTCAAAACTTCTAAAATCCTCATTGTTTAATGTATAATCTTCTAATTCTATTCCAAATAGGTCAGATATCCCATGTCCGTATAAGTAATTCCCTGTACTATAGATCAATATTCCACCTTGGTATACATATTTTTTCAAATTTTCTAAATCTTCATTTGTCAAATGTAGGTTTGAAGGGAATAGAATTGCTTTATACTGTTCTAGATTTTCCCTACAAAATTCTGTTGGGATTTGCGTCTTTTTTAGCAATAAAAACGCGTAGAATTGAGATATTGATTTTTGTGTAAAATCTAAATTCTTATCATTTTCTTCAAACTGCTCTTCTGGTAAAAAAATCCCTACCTTTTTTTCACTCAACTTTCCATCTCGTATCTTATTGGAAATTTTTACACATTCTTTCAAACTGTATACACTCTTTTTAGGCTTTCCAGAAGAGCTATAAAAACCAACAAACCTTTCTCCCGGTCTTAAATTAAAAGGCTCTTTAACAGTCTCAAAATCTTTCCAACACCATGAAATAATTCCTGTTGCTCCATGTAAAATACTACTTAATCCACTCGTCAACATATAATCAGCTCTTATATCATCGGAACAACCATACAAACCAAATTCATCAACTAAGGGCTTACCATATAATTTTGCTATTGAAACTAGAAATGATACATATAATGATGATTTCCATGAATTATTGGATTCAATATTGAATTTTGTCCATAGAGGAAATCCATGTATTGCAACCGCATCCAATTCATTAGAAATATTAGATAAAACAAAAGGATGTTCTCCTACTACTGATAAATGATCACTTGCCATAATTACACTACTTTGTGGATTCCCCTTTTTTAATGCAGTAATCATATCTCTTAACCATATATTTGCTTCTTCACTTTTCAGCGATAAAACCGCTTTTTCATTTGCATATATTATTTCATCACCTATGTCAAAATATAAAATATTTTTATACTCTCTTAGTTCCTTACCTATAAACTCTAGAAAACACTCTGCTCTAGTTTTAAGTTTAATATTTCCCCATACATCCGTTGAATTATCCCAAGGTAGTTTAAATATTTGTCCATTCATCCATATTGTTAAAATTGAAGGAATACAATACAAATTAGCCTCATCTGCTAATTTAATAAACTGATGTAACCGCTCTACAACAAGATAATCATAGACTCCTTCATGAGGTTCGAAATCTTTCCAAAACAAGAAAAACCTGACTACATTAAACCCTTCACGAGACATTTTTAACAAATCAGTTCTTACTTCATCTTCATCCCATTCATGCCAATATTGACAGCCACTTTTGGATGGATGATAGTTGAAACCTATATACATAACTTATATATTCTCCTTTAATGTGTGCTCCAAAACACAACAAACTCTATGAATATCACTTACATTCAGGTTAGGATGTAAAGGTAAAGTTAGTTCTCTATCTGAAATTTCTTCAGCTATAGGACAATCACCTATTTTTGTTCCTTGTGTCTGTCTATATAGTGTAAATAAATGACATGGGGGATAGTGTACACTTGTTTGAATTCCTTCCTCTTTTAACTTACTAATAACGAGATCCCTATTTATATTTCCAGGCAATATTATAGGAAAAATATGGTGACTACTTTTTGAGACACTTACGGATTCAAAAGGTATTGTCACATCCTTTATTTGTCTTAGATTTATCCTATATTCTGAAGCTAGTGCTTCTCTTATTTTTTGATTTTCTTTGTACTTATATATCTGTTGAATCCCTATCGCAGATGCTAAATCTGTAGTCCTATAATTCATACCTACTTCCTTAACATCGTATGTTGTAGGTCTCCCTTTATGTTTTTCCCATGAGCTAACGCTCATAGAATGGGATCTAAATAAGCGTGCTCTCTCATGTAAGTTAGAGTCGGAAGTAACAAGCATTCCACCCTCACCTGTAGTTATGTTTTTTGTTGAAAAGAAACTAAAGCATCCTATGTCTCCAATGGTTCCTAAAGATCCCTTAGGAGTCTTTACAAATGGTCCATGTGCTACGTCTTCAACGACCTTTATTCCATAACTATGTGCTATCTGCATAATTCTATCCATATCTGCACTATAACCACCATAATGCACCACAATTATAGCTTTTGTTTTTGAAGTTATTTTTCTCTCTATTACTTCCGGATCTAAATTAAAATCATAGTGGCTTGTAGAATCTATAAAAACTGGTGTAGCCCCCACCATCTTTACTGCATTAGCTGACGCCACAAATGTCATTGAAGGTACTAAAACTTCGTCACCTGGCCCAATATCTAAAATTTTCATAGCTGTATGTAGAGCAGCCGTCCCACTATTTACAGCTAATCCTGGCAAACTAATATTTAAGTTTTCAGAAAATAAAACCTCGAATTTTTTAGTCTCTTCCCCCATAGATATCCATTGAGATTTTAATACTTTAGTTATAGCCGATATTTCTTCTTTACCAATTGTTAAATCATATAAAGGTATTTTCCAATCCATAATTTATACAACCCTATCTTTTTCTATTAAATTTTCTTTACTTAAATTCAATAATTGATTTTTATTTTTTTGAAAGAAATCGGTAGCTAAGTCTAACCCTCTTTTTGTCCCAATATCCATCCATACACCTTCATGAATATATGATTTAACTATTTTTTGCGATTTAATTAATTTTTTTAAAAATTCAGGTGCACCTATTTCTTCATCTTTATTTAAATAAAATATTGATTCAGGGTTTAGCATATAAATCCCTGAAGAAATTAGTAGATCGTGAGACGGCTTTTCAAGGTAATCGGTAATCTCACCAATAGAATTTCTTTCTACCACACCAAAATCAACATTTAATGAATGGTTATATAACATGACCGTACCAATTGCATTGGAATCAATATGTTCTTTATAAAATTTTCCAAAGTCCAAATCTGTTAATATGTCTGCATTCATTAATAAAAAAGGCTCATTCAAATTTTCTATTAATGTTAGTGGTCCAATTGTTCCCATTTCTTTATCTTCAACTGTATAGTCAATATTTAACCCTAACTCTTTTCCATCTCCAAAATAAGTTTGAATTAAACGAGCCTTATAATTTAAAGTTAGAGTCACATGTGTAAATCCATGGTATTGAAGTTGTCTCAAAATAACTTCTAAGATTGGTATTTCATTCAAAGGAATAAGTGGTTTAGGGATGATTTTAGTATATGGGTGTAATCTAATCCCTTTCCCCCCTGCCATTATTACTGCTCTCATATGTTTCTACCTCCCTTTCAATAATTTTCTCATATAACACTTGAATATTTTCTGTTACCTTTTCCCATGAATATTGATTGATAACCTTCTGATACCCATTTTCCCCATACAACTGAGCGAGATACTTATTTTCTAATAAAAACTGTATATTCGCTGAGATAGATTGTATTTCCGTATTTGTTATCAGCCCATTTTCCCCATGGTTAACGATATTCTTAACACCTGGAAAGTTAGCTGAAACTACTGGCTTCTTACACAGCCATGCTTCTAGGAATGTCAATGGGAATACATCTGCAGTAGAAGGTAAACATAGTAAATTACAAGCTTGTAATGCAGAAAGTTTTTCTCTTTCTGAAACTTGACCTAAATCTAATATTGCTTTATTATCTTTATACCTTTCGAATATCAATTTAGATCCTTTATAATGAGGTCCAATGAAAATAAATTTACTATTAGGATGTTTCTTTATTATGTCACTACTTGCTTTCAATAAAAGATGATAGCCTTTTGATTTTATTTTTCTTCCAAGAAATAAAATTATTTGATCATCCATTGAAATATTATATTTTTCCCGAAAATCAAATATTTCTTCATCACTTATTACAGGAGCCTGGGAAATCCTAACAATATTATTGAGATATTTTGATCCCAATTCTTGTATAAGATTCTTTTCCTCGTACTCTGTTAAAGTAACTATATTTTTTGCAAGTCGACATATATTAAGCCCTTTCCTTCGATTTTCCCATAAGCGAATATCTGTTGCAGGAGTTACTACAACTGGAGCTTTATAACTTAACTTTTGAACAACATCACAAAACTCTTCATCTACTAAATCCACTAAATGTATTAAATCTGGTTCCAGTTTTTCTAAATAATCAATATAATCGTCAAGGGATGATGAACTAGGGATAAAAATCCTTGTTCCTAGTTCATCTCTTATTATTTTATATTTTTTATGCGCATCGCTTTTTTGTACCAGTATTATATCTACCTCATTGTGTTTAGATAAAAATTTGGCAGTATAACTTGCCATGTTATCAGCACCTGATACCATTGGATAACTACTTCTAAACAACATCAATATTTTTTTTATATTCTTGTTTGTACCATTCATAAGTTCGGAACAATCCTTCTTCTAATGAGACTTTAGGCATATAGTTAATTATTCTTTTAAGTTCTTCTGTACTTGGGCATCTTCTCGCAGGTGAACCTGCTGGTGCTGGAAGATTTTCAATTTCCACATCATAATTAGCTATCTTAAATATTTTTTTGCATAAATCTTTAATTTCGATTTCTTCTTCTGAGTTACCAACATGAACTATCTGACATTTTTCATCTTCTAGTAAAGCCACCTCATATGTTGCTTCCACTGCATCTGTAATAAAGCAAAACGCTCTTGTTTGTTCAGCACCATATAGTTTAAAAGGGGTTTCTTTACTGAAAATTCTTTCAATTAAAGCTGGAACTACATGGTCTTTTCCCATTCTTGGTCCATAAATATTATGATAGCGAACAATTTTCCCTGCAAAATTATATTTATTTGCGTAATGAATAGTTAATAATTCACCAGTAATCTTCGAACCCGCATAAGAATTTCTTGGTAAAGTTACATCACTAATTGCTACAGGTACGCCCTCGGATGTCGGGATTGGTATATCAAAACATTCTTTTGACCCATTATACGTTTCGCTAGATGAAGAAAAAACAAATGACTTAGGTGGATGCTTTGCACACCAATCTAAAACATTAATCGTGCTCAAAATATTGGTCCTTAATACTTTTTCAGGCATTTCATTCGCATATTTAACACCATTTATAGCAGCTAAATGAAATACATAGTCGAATGACTTATCCATTAATAGATCATCTAAAGGTTTAGTTAGATCACCTTGTATAAAGTTAAATTTAGATTCATGCTTTCTAAATTCATCATCTTCTTTAATTCTAAAAAAGTTATCAATAACCGTTACATTATGTTCTTGGGATAGTAAATACTTTACTAAATGAAAACCTATAAAACCTGCTCCACCAGTTACCAAAATTTTAGCCATTAAATCCCACTCCTAAGTAATCACATTTTTTATTTGTCACATTTTTGAGAACCTCTTTATAAATACCCCATACATCATAAATAATTTTCTGTTTCTTCTCATGAGTATCAATTATATTATCTGAATATAATTGATACTGCGGGTGATTATTTAAAATAATCACAATATCTGTTTCTTTCATTCCAGCTTCGAATGTAACAGCCTTTAGTCCAAATTCCTCTTCAATTTTTTGAGCATCAATCACAAAATCATGTAACATGATTTCTTTAACTTTCTTTCCTTTTAAAAGGTTAAGGAGCTCCCATATTGCACTTCCTCTTAAATCATCTGTTTCAGGCCGTCCCTTGTATGCCAACCCTGAAACAAAAATTTTAGTGGTATTCCAATCCAACCCTTTACTCTCCAAAATATCATTTATTTGTAACATAATACCTTTAAGCAAATTCTCATTTGTATCTCTTGCTACTTTTACTAAATGCGGCATATATCCTTTTTGTTTAGCAGAATAAATTAAGTGATAAGGGTCTTTAGTTAAACATGATCCCCCTACATAACCCGGAGTCGCAATATCTGGTCTAGGATAATTATGATTTGCAGCTTCTATCATCTCATGTATATCTATATTAAATTTTGTTGAAATATTGGACATCTCATTCCCAAAGCTATATAAAATATCTGTATGTGCATTGCACATTAACTTCAGCATCTCTGCTGTTTCAAACGATCGTACCCTGACTACTTCTACGCCTAGCTTCTCAAAAAGCCGTTTAGCTTGCTCAAAATGTTCATCATTGGATGTTCCAATAACCTGTGGTAAATTTAATAACTCTTCTAATGCTTTACCTTGAATTGTTCTTTCTGGTGCAAATACAACTTTAGGATTTTTAATTTTATTTTGAAGTATAGGTAAAACAAATTCCCTAGTGACACCAATTGGTAATGTACTTCGAATAACTATTAAAGTATCGGATGTCATTTTATCTTTTACAGCCTCAATAGCTTCCTTGAGATATCTTAAATCTGGCTTATTATCTTTTTGTGAGTACGGAGTACCTACACAAATAATTACACTCTTTAAATTATCCGGAATATATTGTTGAACTGTAAGTCTATTATTAATTTCCTCTTTTAATATACTTTCTATTCCAGGTTCAAATAGATGTATATCCCCTCTACTCAATTGATCCCTAACTTCTTTTTTCACCTCAATACCTACAACATTCTGTTTTTTAGCAAGAAATGCACTAGCTAGTGTAACACCAACATAACCTAATCCGATTATACAAATACTATCGTTTTGTTCTTTCTCTTCTACGTATCTCATTAGTATCTATCCCCTTCTATATATTTTTCCTTCCAACTTTTCGAAATTTCTTGTACAATTTTAATTTGGTGGGGTAACTTATATTCTGCTAATCTTCTTTCTAAAAATTCTTTAACACATTCAATAGTTAGATACTCACTTTGTGCTTGAACATAGGCAACAATTCTCTCTCCATATAATGTATCCACTTCTCCTAAAACTTTACAATCTGTAATATAAGGATGATTTACTAAAGCACGTTCAATTTCGGTTGGATTTATTTTTCTACCTCCAACATTTATAAATGTTTTTGCCCGTCCTTTTAAAAAAACCTCTCCATTTTTAACATATCCATAGTCTCCTGTTTCGAATGTTCTGTTAATAACAAACGAATGCTCACCAACTTCAGTTAAATATCCATTAAAAACCGTATGACTTTGCACTTTTAAACAACCATTATTACTTGTTTCTACTTTAACGTGAGGTAATATGTAACCCACCGCATTTAAACTTGATTTTCTAACAGGATGTGTCGCTGCTATGGCACCTGTTTCTGTACTTCCATATACTTGTTGAATAGGCAGACCGAACTTTTGGAAAAATTTCCCCTTAACTATCTTATCTAGAGGACCTCCTGATGAAATTATTAATCTTAGCGTTTCTAAATCTATTTTTGTTATTTTTTGGGCTTGAGTAAGTATGTTATAAAATACAGGTACTCCAAATAAAATTGTAGATTTTGATGCATGAACTGCATTAATGACTTTTCTGGGGGTAGGGTTTTTACATAGATACAGAGTAGCTTGACTAAAAATTGAAGTTAAACATGCACCTATTAAACCGTATGAGTGAGTTAATGGAACGGTTGAAATTATAGTATCGGTATTTTTAATATCAAACCAATCTCGATAGCTTTCCGCACCTCTCCATAAACTATGGTAAGGAATCTTGGCAATTTTAGTAATACCACTTGTTCCAGAAGTAAGCATATATAAGGATTTACTTTCTGCTTCATAGTTATTATTTGGTCTTTTCAATTGTTCACTATAAACTTCCGAGTAAGTGTAACAGCTACTGGTTGATATAGATTCATAGTTATAGGTATCTGGTATAATCCATACACTTGTTTCTGTAATTTTTTTAACTCTTTCTATTTCAGAAACTGTACATTTACTATCCAATGGTAGTAAACTATATTCTTGCTCTATAATTGTTAACAATATCATCAATGATCGTAAAGAATGATCTACTACTAAACCAATTTTTTCTCCCTTTTTGAAATGCTTAAAGTTATTACTAATAACGTTCATTTCCTTTATTACCTTTGTAGGAGAATATATAAATTCTTCATTGATAACTGCTGCTTCTTTTTTTAACGCTATTTGTTTTTTTAACAAAGTTTTAATATAACCCACATTTATCAAACCCTCTTAGTTATACGTAGTTAATGTAGTGGAATACAGAACCAATTCCATGAATTTCTAAAAACCTGCTATTTATACCTGCTTCTTCAATTAATCCATATGCGCCAGTTGTAGGAACTAACTTATCTACAATTTCTTGTTGACTCTCTATAAGAAATATTATTGATCTAACACATTCTTTCATGGTAATTAATTTCTTATCTAATTTCTTTGCTAGTTCTATTAATAATAATTTATTGGTTGTATACTCTGTAAAACTATCTGCTAATGTTTGGCCCACTAATTGATGTTTATGAATAGGTACATCAAAAGCAACGCGTTTTTTCGAGTAGTCAATACAAATTTCTAGTACTTGCTTTAAAGATAATAATTGTAATACTGGTATAAGGAAATAATTTATTCTTTGGTAAAGTATTGATTCATTATCTATTTCTAATTCCTTTAATATTCTCGCATATTTCAGATTGATCTCTATTACCACAATTTGATAATGAGTCAATTCAAGTCGCTGCGTAATGTAACTAGACTCTATTTCATAAATTAAATTCTGGTGTATAAATTTTACACTTTGTTCAAGATTAGCATTCTTTTCTACTATACTTATATACCGATGTCTATTTACACCTGTTGAAAATAAAAAATTAACATTCTCTATTTGAGTTAAATCATACCCAACTTCATGTACCATTTTAATAATCTGCTCAACATCAGTAGTATTTCTATTACAAAAATACTCAATCATTTGAACCATATTAGATTTATTTTTATTCATTATCATTGAACTCACCTCCTTGATTAAAACAGATTATGTTCTTTGAGCCATTCATCATTAAAAATTGTGTCTAAATATTTGGTCCCATTATCAGGACAAACTGCTAAAACTCCACCTGATTCTTCTAATTGATCGGCAATTTTGATAGCAGCATATACTACAGCTCCCGAAGATCCTCCTAATAATAAACCTTCTTTAGTAGCTAAATCCCTTGTTGTTTTAAAGGCATTATAGTCATTAACCTTTTCATGATTATCTACATGTACTGTATTAAATATTTTAGGCTTAAAATAATTTCCAGGACCTTGTTGTAAATATGGGCCTTTTTCTCCACCAAATAAAGTAGATCCAACTGGCTCCACCCCATATATTAGCAAATCTGGCCTTTTATCTTTGATACCTTTAGAGACACCCGTTATTGTTCCACCTGTGCCAACACTAATAACTATCGCTTTAATATCTTGATTAATTTGTTTTAATATTTCTTCTGCAGTATGTATTTCATGAGCATGAGGATTCATCACATTATCATATTGACTCAAATTAATATAATCTTTATTATCTGCAATTAAATTACGAATGTATTTTATACGATATTCTGTTAAATCTGCATTTTTCAAATTTATGGTTCCTTCCATCATCTCTACCTCTGCACCATATGCTTTAAGTAAGTTAAGCTTTTCTCTCGGGATATTTTCATCTGCTATACATATAACTCTGTAACCTTTTTTCTTCCCATATAAAGCTAACGCTATGCCAGTATTACCCGAAGTGGATTCGACAATAGTCATCCCTGCCCTCAATCTGCCCGATTCCTCCGCATCTTTCAGCATTTCTATAACAGGTCGATCCTTGACACTCTTACCAGGGTTAAAGCTTTCAAGCTTTAAAAATACATTCTGATATTTAGCCATTCTATTTAGTTGTACAATTGGGGTATCGCCACATAAATCAAATACAGATCTTACATAATCCATTGTTAGCTTCCTTTCATTGCTAATAAGCTAGATTTTCAATATTTACTTTCCGATTACTTTTTGAACAAAATACATCCAATAAACCATCCAAATATCTATCGCCATTATCAGGAAATATTACTACTATATTTTTTTTACCTTTTATATTTCCCTTTAACTTAAGTGCTGTAAAAAGTGCCGCTCCTGAAGATGGACCAACAAGAAGACTTTCATTTTTAATAATCTGTTCACACATTTGAACACTCTCATCGTCATTCACATGAAATACTTCATCTATAAGTTCTCTTTTTAAATTAGGAGGTGTTACATTCCCACCAATCCCCGTCATCCTACGAGCAGAAGGACAGCCACCAAAAATAGTTGATCCTTTTGCATCAACCGCTATAATTTTTGTTTTTTTCATATGCTTTTTAACAAATAAACCACAACCTGTTACTAATCCTGCGGAGCTAACAGGTATTACTAAGTAATCAATATCTTCTCCTAACGCATTATAGATTTCAAAAGCTGTTCCTTTATAATGTGCCTCTGGATTCCCCTTATTGTCATATTGATTCGGCCAGTAAGCATCTTCATATACTTCTAATAATTCCTTTACCCTATCAATCCTTGCTTGTTGATAGCCACCATAGTTATCTGGTCGAGAGACCATATCTATTGTTGCTCCATACGCTCGCATAATCTTTAAGTTAGTCGTACTAATTCTAGGATCGACTACACAATGTACCTGATATCCCTTAACTGCACCAATCATAGCTAGAGCAATTCCTAAGTTCCCTGAGCTTGACTCAATAATTCTTCCACCCGGCTTTAATATTCCTTTTTCTTCAGCAATATTAATCATATTTAATCCTGGACGATCTTTCATACTTCCCCCAGGGTTAAACCCTTCTATCTTCGCAAAAATTCTCACATCATTATCAGAAAATGCTTCTAATAACATTAATGGTGTACTACCTACCAAGTCTAGTATTGAATTGTTAACTTTATAATTTTTCATCTTTTTCTTCTCCATATTTTTTATTCCTTAAATAAAAGAATACAAATTGATTAAAAGTAATGACATAAATACACAGTTAATTTTGCGTTATTTACAGAAAAAACATTAAAGTATGAATTTTTTATTAAATAAAAAATCCTTAGTAGTAGGCCTAAGGATTTTTCGGAGAAATTAAAGTGTTTAACATAATCAATGTAATAATTTATAGTAAGAGCTTAGTGAGGAAAAGTAGTCACTATACATGGAAATAATTTAACCTTTTCATAATGCATATTAATAAAATAAATTAAGTATGGTTCACATAGCTTTAACTACTAAAGTAAAAAAGAAGGCATTTTAAACATTTCTATATGTCTGTTATTACTGAAACAATTAAATAACTTTAATCACAAGAACTTTTGATTTTCCATCTCGTATATTTATCACCTCCTTTATACAGTTATAATCATATATATACTTGTACTGTCCCATCAATTTAGAGTTCTTAACATGTTAATACCATGTTAAGAACTACTAACATATTCCTTTTAAAGTTTTTTCATAAACCATATCCAAATAACATTTAAATATTAATACATAGTTATATTAGGTTTAATGAACATATAAAATAAAACCACTCAGAAATACTAGTAAAGTAAGTCTAAATGGCTCTACCTAAAAAATTAGAACAATATTACGCGTTTACGCCTCCAACAAGAACTTTTGGGTTTGTCATATTAACCACCTCCTTTATATACTCATTTTCTTATTTCATAGTTATCATCTCATATACACTTGTACTGTCCCATTACTTTAAAATCATTAACATGTTAACGTCATGTTAATGACTTCCTGTACCTTCCTTCTGATCTTCTTCAGAAGATACATCTAAAAAACATTAGTAAATTAATATAAAATAATGATTTCTTATATAAAAAAATAGAACCACCCAGAAGTACTAAAAAAGTACATCTGAATAGTTCTACCTAAAAAATTAGAACAATATTACGCGTTTACGCCTCCAACAAGAACTTTTGGGTTTGTCATATTAATCACCTCCTTTATATACTTATTTTCTTATTTTCTTATTTCATAGTTATCATCTCATATACACTTGTACTGTTCCATTACTTTAAAATCATTAACATGTTAACGTCATGTTAATGACTTCTAGTGCCTTCCTTATGACTTTTTTATACAATACGTCTAAAAAATGTTTGTACATTAATATAAAATAATAATTTCTTATATAAAAAAATAGAACCATCCAGAAGTACTAAAAAAGTACATCTGAATAGTTCTACCTGAAAAATTAGAACAATATTAAATCTTTACGCCACCAACAAACATTTTTGTATTTGAATCTGTCATGTCTTTCCCTCCTCTCATAATATATTGCCGCTTGGCATATTTATAATATAATAATCTACTCTTATCATTCCATTATTTAATAGTAATTTTGTTGTTAACAGTACGTTAAAGAACCATCCCATATTGTTTATTTTCATATAATTCCCTTAATACTTGCTCTATTTCAGGTGTTTCAATTTCTATTTTAATTAACCTGAATTGTTTAGATAATTCATTAATAATCTTTGGTACTTCTTCATGATCACTAAATTCAAAGTACATTTTATTATCTTCTTTTTTTAGAGGAATCAAAGATGGTATCTTATTCATGTCTTCTAGCGCAATTTCCACGATTAACGTATCTTTTTTTGTGGTCATTTTCTTTAAATTATTTTTTGCACCATCAAACATAATCTTTCCTTGATCAATAAGAACAATTCTGTCACATAATTTTTCAATATCGTCCATGTTATGAGATGTTATTAATACCGTTGTTTTTTCTTCTTTATTTAAAAATTTAAGAAACTCCTGTATCTTATTTTTAGCCAAAACATCTAAGCCAATAGTTGGTTCATCTAAAAATAAAATTGGTGGTGAATGCAGTAGTGTAGCAACCATTTCTCCTCTCATTCTCTGCCCTAAAGATAATTGTCGGACTGGTCGATTTATAAATTCCTCCATATCTAATATTTCAATAAAGTTATCTAATCTTTTTTTATATACCTTAGAATCAACTTTATATATCGCTTTTAATAGTTCAAAGGAATCTTTTAATTTTAGATCCCACCATAACTGTGTTCTCTGTCCATATAGAACGCCAATATCTTTAGCATTTTCTTTACGATACTTCCCTGGTTCCCTACCCAGAACTTTTAACTCTCCTGAAGTAGGTGTTAAAACTCCTGAAAGCATTTTTATTGTTGTAGATTTCCCTGCCCCATTGGGTCCTAAATACCCTACCATTTCACCTTCAGCAATGTCCATATTTATATTATCTACAACCTTTTTCTTAGTTCCTTTCCTTCCTAAAATTTGATTCAACATAAAGAAAGAACCATTTTCTTTAGAATATACTGTAAATTCTCTCGATAAATTTTTTGCTTCAATAATCAATACAGACACCCCCAAAATTTTTTAAAAATTAAGAACCGGCTCCCGAATAAAACTTAATAGACACGTGCCAAATAATATAACTTAAAATAGATAAAATAAGTGAGACTGCCAAACAGATCAAAATAAGATTGTCATTTAATAAATAAGAACCTTTTCCTAATAAACCGGCACTTGGATAGAAGCCTATAAACCCAATAGGAAGTATAAAAGTTAAGAAAAATTGTACCCATTTCGGAAAAATTGTGACTGGATAGTTATCAACATTCGTATAGATATTGTCTAACATTTGAAACAATCCTCCACTTTGTAAAGTAATAAAGGCTGTTGATCCTATTATTAAATGGATAGATATAGAAACTATAGTTCCACAAATAATTAGTAACACGGTATATAAAATTGATACAGCACTCCATCCACTAATATGGACACCTGCGTAAATTAACGCACTTACTGCATAAATTACTGTTCCTAAACTGTTAATATTAATTTGCTTACTTGCAAACTGTAAAAGTGCGTTCATTGGTCGGACAAGGATTCTATCAAACTCCGCATTTCTTACATAATGATCAATGTCCATAATGTGTATAAATAATAGTAAGCCCAACGAATAGGAAAGCATGTTAAAAGACGAAATGAATAAAATTTCGTAAAAATTCCATCCGGCTATACTTGGAAAGTTTCTTGTTAGTACCCATATAAATAGGGTAGAAAATATTCCGAAACATGTAACACAAATAATGCCTAAGAAAAAATTAAATGGATATGCCATTCTAGAACGAATATTAGCTTTCTGCATTTTTAAATAAAGTCTTAAGTATTCCATATACTTCTCTCCTTTCTTAACCACCAGCAACTACAAGCACTCTTTGAAAATATCTAACAACTAAACGGATGATTATTATTAAGCCAACAGCCCACATTATTTGAAAAGCCATTAAACCTAAAACATTCTGAAAATTAACTTGCCCTGTTATAATAGATAATGGAATATCGTACATTCCTCTAAAAGGTAGAAATTGAGCGATTTTTTGCAAAAACTCTGGGAAAAACCACAGTGGTATTAATTGTCCGGATAAAAACGAAGTAGCTAATCCTATAACAATCTCAAATCCCCAAACTTCTACAAAAACAAATGCAAGAAGAGAAATAAAAAACTGAACACAAAAATTTATTATAATACCAGCAAAAATACTAAATAAAAAAGCACACCACATTATCCATGAGCTACTAATACTAATTGGGAAAATAAACACGGTAATAACTCCAATAGGAATAACAACCGTCATAATATTCGCAAGAATCAGTCCGAACGAACGCGAAAGCATTGCAAACTCAAAATTCCATGGACGTTGAAATTCTTGTGCTATTTGTCCATTTTGAATTTTTTGACTTACTTCCCATACAATTGTAGGAGTATATAGGGATTGTAGTACAATTGAGATTGTCATATATGTTAACATTACGTCTAAAGTAACATTAACCCCATTCGCTGGGGGATTCTCATATAAGACGGTCCAAACCTGCCTTACAGCAAACACGGCTATAAGCGTTGCTATAATCTTTGTTAATACATTAAACTTGTATACTGTTGCACTCTTAAAGGTAGTTCGCATCAATTTACTGTACATATATTCGCCTCCATTCCTTATTTGAACAACTTAATCGTAACATTTAATAGTGACAATTTTTGTCATGTATAAAAGAAAAATTTTTAAAAAGGATGAAAACTGATGAGCAAGATAAATAGACTTTTTAATATATTGCTGCAAATCAACACAAAAAATAAATTTACTGTGCAAGAGCTTGCAGATGAATTTAATGTATCTAAACGTACGATTCTACGGGATTTAGAAGAATTATCTACCCTTGGAATTCCACTTTATTCTGAACGAGGTCCTCATGGGGGGTATCGTTTAATAAATAAAAATGGCTTATTACCCCCCATTACATTCTCTGAAAATGAAGCAATCTCCTTGTTTTTCGCTTGTCAATCTTTACAATATTATGATTCCATACCATTTGAACATGAATCTAAATCCGCTCTAAATAAATTTTATAATTATCTTCCACAAGAACTAAAAAAAAAAATTGATTCAATGAGTGAAAGGGTGCTCTTTATCACTCCAACAAGACAGGAAAAGACCCCTCTTTTAAAAAATATAATGGATGCTGCTATTGATCAAGAAGTGATACAAATTGAGTATGAATCAAAAAGAGGCTTCTCAAAACGAATTATACAGCCCATAGGTATTTATTCGTCTAATGGGTATTGGTATATGCCCGCATATTGCTTTAATAGGCAACAAAATAGATTGTTTCGAATAGATAGAATAAGGATGCTAGAAGTTAAAAATAACTTCCCGCAAAAGAAAGATTTTTCTAATTTAACTTTAAATACATGGTTTAAAAAAACAGAAGAAAAACCCAAAGAACTTATAAAATTATATGTGATTTTAACAAGAGAAGGTATTCTTAAATGTGATTTTAACATCTGGTTACGTGAAAAAATTAAAATACTTGATGATGGAACAGGTCTAATTGATACATACCTAAATAAAAATGAAATTGGATATATGAGTGATTTTTTTTTAGGTTTGGGAGATGACGTTGAAGTTAAACATCCTATAGAAATAGTTACACTAATCAAAGAAAAAGCTTCAGCTATATTAAATAAATATGCGTAAAGTATATACAAGGATATTCTAACATTCCATCAGTTTTGTTAGTCATAAATTTTAATATATAGTCCAATTCAATTAGAATTAAGATACTTTTATAAAGACATAATTTTCAAAAAACATAGAGACAAACCTTAAACAAGCCTCTAAAAAACTTTTGCTTAAAGGGATTTCATTTACACTGTTTCACTTAATCGGTATAATGAACAATTGAAATTTTTCATTATACCGATTAAAAACTTTATCAATTCGTGAGTGGGATTACCCTACTTGTGGCGCACATCACGATAGAGATCGAAATGCAGCGCTCAATCTTAGAAACCAAGCAATTCGTCTCTTAACCGTAGGAACTACGGGATCGCCTAATGAATTAGAAACCGTTAGGTTTCCGTACTTAGGAATCTCCCACTTCAAACAGTCCGTGAGGATGTTAAGTGGTGAGTAGTTCAATAAAATAGATATTCTTTCTTTACATTTTTTCAATAATAATTTGTCTATTGTACCAGTGACTTAATTTGTCTCTAGCATTTTCAGAAAGACGCTTTGTTTTTCGATTATAGAATCTGGAAAGAGTAGGTTGCGAAATATCTATTTCTTCCGAAAGTTCTCTCATTTTTATGTTCTTTTTAGTATGAAAAAAAACTAGTTTCTCTCGAATCAATTTTTCATTCTCATCCGTATTCAAAGGTTTACTATTTATTTTTACAATTTGATTTTCCCCTTGTATTACATCTATATTTTTTCTTGTTTTCATTTTCCCCACAGAATTAATTAATTCTTCTGGTGGTAAAATCACTATTCCTAACTGTGAATAATAATTTTCAAACCAATACTTCTTTGTAAACTGTGTCTCATCTAAATCTTTAGTGTACGCCCAATGTGAAATAACTTTTTCTTTTTCTAAATCTATTAACACATTTTCTAATTGCTCACGAATACGGTGTGGACGCCCCTTAGCTATATTAATCCCTATAACAGATAATAGTCCTTTTTCTCCACCAATCGAATATGGTCTTTTTAAATTACTGTACTGTTGTCGAATTCTCCACTGCCAAGATAAGTAGCGAATGAGTCGCTTATGGAATTTGTGGCGATAACTATTATACTCCAATGCTTTTTTAGATAATAACGCTGTTGTGCTACTAGATTCGTATAAATACATCGATAAAAAGCTACCTGGCTTTATTCTACAAGATTCAATACCTACGTAATCATTGGTATTTTTATCTCTCCAAAGAACTACAGAATCTAAAACGAAAAGTCTTTTAATTATTTCACGTTTCATTTCAAATTGCTTACCAGTTTCTGCACGATCATTTAAAACCACGACCTCATTATCATCATTTAAATAAATAAAGATACTCGCCAAGGCAGCTATCCGTTGTGCAATTTTAATTTTATCTTCTGCACGATAATACTCTATACCGTTTGCTGTTGCTTTTGGCATATTACACATATCTAGTACATTTTCATAGCTGAAATCAATAAAATCGTCTGGAGATTTTGCTTGATTCAACCACTGTATTGTAATTGTATCTAAACAGTCTGCGGTAAGATCGTCCATATTACTCATTACACCATCAATTAATGTATTCCATCGAGCTGCTTCTTCAATGTTCGCTAACCTTAAATCTTCATCTTTGTGAGAAGAGAGTTTTGCTACTCCACTACTATCTTTCGTTTCAATTAGATACGACTGTAATTTTGTATTTTCATCTTCTTCAAATTGATTCTTTGCTATTCCATCCCTTAACTTATAATAAACTGCAGAGTTATTCACTTCAAGGTAGTTTTCAAGCACGTTTTTGTGATTAGATTCAATTAAAATTTCAGGTGTTATATTATTAACTTTGTTGTCTTTCGGAAATTCTTGTTCAACAAATCTACCAATAGTTTCGTTGATTTCAATTTTATATTTCTCTATACTTGTGAATATTTGCAAAGAAGAGAGGCCACTTCCTTGCTTTTGTTCAAGCCACTTCACAAGCATTGAAAATGAAGGAGAATAATAAAACGAGGTTACAATCTTACTATTATTTTCTTTAACTTCTTCATAATAAGAATTCCATTTTTGCCACAACTCCGCATTATTTTTATAGAGCGGCTCTGATATCAATATTGCATCTCGAAATAATTGTAGAACATTCTCCATGTATACCCTCCTTCATTGTAAATTTTAGTCGAGGATTTATAAAAGTGAAATTTTAATTGCTACATGAGCTCCCCTCCTAACAAAATTTGAGGATTTATTAGATGATTTTTAAATTATAGATTTATAATCTTGGAAAATCACCTTTTTTTATCATAGATGTTTACATATATTGATAGCGATCTCTGACATTGATTATATAAAACCAAATTAATTTTTAACATAAAATTAGCGTTAAATAAACATACTGTCGTAATATCAAATGATTTTCAACATATTTAAAGTAAAAGCCCACTGCTTTTGAAGTGAACCCCGAAAGCGGGACACATATCAAAACACCTAAACCATCTGTTCCCTATATTCTTTAGGGGATAGGGGGTTTAATTTTTCTTGAATTCGCGCACAATTGTAGTAATGAATGTATTCTAGCACAATCTTTCGCACAGTTGTGTTGGATACTTTTGTTATCTTTTGTGAGTAGAAAGCTTCACTTTTTAAATGATCAAAGAAGCTTTCCATGACGGCATTATCATGGCAATTTCCTCTCCGGGACATGCTGGTGATAATGCTGTTTTCTTTGGCACATGCTTGAAATTCCTTCGCTGTATAAATACTCCCTTGATCCGAGTGAAGGATGACATCTTTTACTTTTCTTCCTCTCATTGCTTGTTTTAATGTCTTCATCGCTAATGTCAGTGTTTGTGACTCACTGACGACATAACTAATAATTTCACGATTAAAGGCATCCATAATCGTTGATAAATACAAGGTACGCTCTCCAAATAATAAGTAAGTCACATCTGTAAACCACTTTTCATTTGGGGCCGATGCTTCAAATTGACGTTCCAATCGATGAGGAGCTACCACTGGTTCCGCACCTTTGAGAGTATATGATATTGTCTCATAATCCGTAATACTTTTTTATGATTCACACACAGTCCCATTTTTGGAAGAGTGGCGGTCACTCTTCGATATCCATACCGTAATTTGTGCCTAAGACAGACGGCCTTTATCTTCTCTTCTATATCATCTTTAAGACGTTCCGTTCGTTGTAACCAGCGATAAAATGTGGAACGGGGTAATTCTAATACGCTACATAATTCTCTTACAGTTATTTTTGTTTTTACATCTCTCCATAAAGTAACTACAGTTTCTGGTTTCAACTCCTTTCGATTTCCAGATACTTTCCCCATACAAGTAATTTTGTTTTTAAATGTTTATTTTCTAAACGTAGTTGTTCTAATTCACTTAGCTCTTTTGGCCCTTTTCCATAAGAATATTGTTTTCCTACAGGTTGTTGAAAACGATACGTTTGATCTGTACGATACCATTTCATCCATGTCTTAATTTGGGAAACGTTTTTAATGACGAGCTTCTCCATAATGGTGTGATTTGAATAACCATCCTTTTTCATTTCAATCACTTTCCACTTTATTTCTTCTGGGTAATGAACTCTTGTCTTCAAACGAAAAACACCTCCTGAATTTGCATACTTAGTATGCGAATTCAGGAGGTGTTTTTTTCATGTACCACTATTCGGCTTCACTTCATTTTCAAGAAAAATTTGGGGATTTTTTTGTTTTGGTGGCGTTTATTCTTCTTAAGTTGATGGATGTGTGGTGCTACCCCATCGCTATCAAGCTAAGCTTATGCAATGTCAATTTTAGGAGAGATTGTTTCTTTTTTCTAAAGGGCAAGTGTAGGTGATTGAAAGATTTGCATACGAAATAAACGGTTCTGGTGCAAATATATGAAGAAGAACATGGATGATGGTAGATTCTTAACGGAATCGTATTTTATGCTATAAGTCCAAACACTTGGTGAACGAACTCTTTCTGATTTTGGACAGACTGATTCTGTAAATCAATTTGTCCCTTTTTTATCATATGTATGGCTTCCACACCACTCAATATAGAAGTTGCTGTTTTATATGATTTAAATCCCAACATAGAACGCACACGTTTCTTGATAAAACGATGATCTTGTTCCACTATATTATTAAGATATCTAACTTGTCTTAGTTGTATGCCTTCGGGCATATGGATCTCCTCTTTCAACTCTTGCACCGCTATAGGGTAGGCAGGGTTCTTATCTACTGTTATCACACGAGGTTTAGAAACATACGAAAAAGCCAAAGCTTTCTTGAAAAAGCGCTTGGCTGCTTGTTTATCTCTTGATTTACTAAGATAAAAATCAATGGTGTTCCCTTCGGAATCTACAGCACGATATAAATACATCCATTGACCTTTTACTTTGATATAGGTTTCATCAACTCTCCATGAGTCATTTGTTGATTTAAGATGATATCGTACTTTCTCTTCTAATTGAGGCCCATATTGATGAACCCAACGCATAATGGTTGTGTGAGCGATTGATATTCCTCGTTCTTCCATCATTTCCACCAGGTTACGAAAGCTTAAATTGTACAGAAGGTACCATCTTACTGTTAATAAGATTAGTTCGGGCTGATAGTGTTTCCACTTGAATAAGTTTTGCTTTTCCATACTAATCACGTCCTTTTTTAAAGTACTAGTATCAGTATGTCCAAGTTTCAGAGATTCGTTACATGAGCCTTAAAGTTTTTGCACCAGAACCGTTTTATCTTTATTTCTTTTTAATATATAAGATCTATATTTATAATAGATTTTAATATATGAAGTATTACTAAAACTTGCATATGGAATTGCTAGCCTTCATCTTTGAGAATTCTTTCTACCAATATCATTCTCATTCAATATACATATAAGATTCAATGAATCTGAAAGAAGTTCTTTATCATTTCCTCTTAATTTTTCTTCATCACAACACTCATATTTTATATAGAACGCTTCCAAAAAATTAAGACTATACATATTTTCAATAAATATACTTATTCTAATTATTCGGAATACGCATTATACTTGAAGTGAATTAATTGAAGATAGGAGGATTTAATTATGAAAAAGAACAAATTATTTTCAGTATTACTTTCTATCGCTTTAATGTTTGGTTTTGTTTTTACAGCATTTTCATTTCCAACGGGCGCTAGTGCTTGAGTAATGGACGAAAATAGCCGTACTACAATAGCCCACCAGAAAAGTAGTGATTATATACCATTTAGTGTTACTGCAGGATACAGTCACCTTAAAGTATATGTCAAAAATCGAGGTTAATCTAATTCATATGTTTCTCTTAAACATATGACTAGTGGAAAAGTAATAAAGAAGGTTTCCCGCAAGGCTTTAAGGCTGGTGATTTTGAACTATCATTTAGTAGTGGCGGTAAACCTGCATACCTTGACTGGGCTTACAAATCATCAGATATTATTTGAAATTAGATGAAGAAGACGGATTTTCCGTCCTCTTTCTTTGTATCTTTTTAAAAAAGGATATATTGTCATTTTCTCAATTTTTATTAAATCTATTTAAACTTTTCATTTAAATAGATTTAATAAATTTCCCTCCAAGAAAAGAGGCCAACTACCTTTTAAAGTAGTTGGTCCTCATTTACAAGTGTCATAATTAGCATTTACTTGCTATGACTTATAACACTTCACACAATTATATTTTAAAATGCTCACTTATACCTTAAACCCTCCAATCAACTCTTGAAGTTCTTCTGCCATTTGTGCCAATTGAGTTGCTGAAGAATTTATCTCTTCCATGGAAGCATGTTGTTCTTCGGATGAACCAGCTATAGTTTGCATACTTGTGGTGTTCTCTTTTACAGCTACTGCTATTTGATTAATAGATGTATCGACTTGCATTGCATCAGATGTCATCTTATTTGATAGGTCCACCATACCATGTATTTTGGAAACGATATCATTCGCTGAATTTGAAATCTCATAAAAACTTTGTTTTGTATCATTCGCTACCTTAATTCCCGACTGTACTTCTATTCCTACTTCATTCATAGCTTTAACAGTCTCATGTACATCTAATTGTATTTCCTTAATTAATTTTCCAATTTCCATTGAAGATTGTCCTGATTGTTCCGCTAATTTCCCAACTTCATCCGCAACAATTGCAAATCCACGTCCCTGTTCTCCTGCCCTAGCCGCCTCAATCGCCGCATTTAGTGCTAGTAGATTTGTTTGTTCAGCAATATTTTGAATCGCTTCTAATATAGTGCCTATTTGCTGCGATTTCTTATCTAATAATTTAATTACATTATCGGATTGGGAAACAGAATTATGTATAGACTGCATTTGTGTTACAGTTTGTTCTACTAATTGTTCCCCCTCATTTGCTTTTTGTTTTGTGTATAAAGATGAGCTCGATACTTCAGAAGCATTATCAGCTACACATTGAATATTTCGTGTTACCTCACCTATTAATTTAGCTCCAGACTCAACTTCATTATTTTGAACTTCTGCACTATGTGAGATTTCTTCCATTTCTTTTGTAATTTGTTCTGTTGCAACACTTGCTTGCTCTACACTAGCAGTTAGTTCCTCAGAAGAAGCTGCTACATGTCCTGCAGATGTGTTAATTTGTGAAATAATATTGCGTAAAGACTCTGCCATAGCATTGAAACTATAACCCAATTGACCAAGTTCATCCTTTGAACGAATATCAATTTTCTCCGTTAAATCTCCTCGACTAATTCTTTGAGCTGAAATAACTAATTGTCTTAGTGGATTAATAATAGATCTAAGAACGAAGAAAATTATTATTCCACCTAATAATAATGAAGCTCCTATTATAGCAAATGTTTTATAAAAAATAGGATTGGTAGCTTCTTCAATTTCTTTCATAGGCATTACACCAGCTATTTTCCAACCTGTTTTTTTATTTGTCTTAAAGCTTATGTTGCGGTCCTCACCATTGAGGCTATACGTAATCTCTCCATCTTCTTTCTTATAAAGTTCATCTGCTAAAGATTTATCTAATTTTTCACCAGGTTTTAATGTTGGATGAACAACTATAGTTTTATCTTGACCCACTATAGCTACAAAACCTTGCTTTCCTATCTTTATCATTTTAGATGTTTTTACGATATCATCAATATTTAAGTCCATACCAATGACACCACTTTTATCTGCATTTTGTTTGGCAATCGCTATTACCATATTTCCTGTAGCTTTTGATTTATACGGAGATGAAACAATAATTTCTCCATTCGCTTTTACAGCATCCTTATACCAACTACTTTCTAACGGATTAAATCCTTCTGGTATTTCTCCAACAGGCGCATGAATAAATTGATTGTTACTGGATGCGGAATAAATTGTTTCTATCTCTGGATGTAACTGTATATATTGTTCAAATTTACTCTGTACATTTTGTAATTGATCAGGATTATAATTGCCTTGTGTGAGTAATTTTGCAAAATAAGTTACATCTATATATTTATTTTCTAATTCATCATCAACAATCTTATCTAAAATACTTACATTATCTTTTGCTGTTTGTAGAATTGTTTCATTAAGATCTGTTTTCGCCTCATCATAAGATGTTATTCCTACGATAAGACTAGGTATAATTAATATTGCAATAAATGCCATAGACAACTTCGTTTTTAGCTTTATTTGTTCCAATTTTTTTTTTATATTAAACACGATTTACTTCTCCTTTTCATTCTTACAACTCATATTATTTATTTAAATGTTTACTCCTTTATCTTTTTCTACAATTATTTATGGTATCATTTGAAATGAAATTACTACTATATTCTTTTACATGTATCTTCATAGATAGCGATATAGCTTTCACAAGCGGAGTTTTATTTATCCCCCCTTACAAATATGTTATTTTTCTATTTTAAGCAAATATAAAACTAAGAATTATTCCAAATAAACCGTATTAAATATATACTTCACTCTATTAAAATGGTTTTTAGTTTTGATTGGATAAAAGGTTTAATTTAGGCCTATTTAAATTGTATGAAATCCTTAACATAAGAAATCCCCTAAAACTTAACTAAGTGAATATATCCCCTGGATAATTCTACTTAATGGCTTTTTAAACTACTCTAAATTCTTCACTTCATTAACAAATCTAGTTACTACAGCCGCTTTTTTATTGGATTACTGAACCATAAATTCTAAATAGAAGAATAAAATAAATTGGAGGACTATATTGTAACATGTATACATAAGTTTTAAATATTAAAATGAAAAAATATTTGGTAAGGGGTTTTGAAACTGAATTTGACTAGTAGATTTCTCTATTTGGATAGAAATAAATAAAGTCCCATAAACGGTCATTTTTGGTACCTGGGTGTTTACATGAATTCACTAAATATATCACCTTCCATTTGTTATGGTTTTCAAAATAACTATTTACATATAATTTACATTAGTGTACTATTTGTCTAGTACACTAATACAGAGGAGGAAAGAAATGAAAACTGAGTTTTCTCCTAATACCCCTATTTATGTTCAGGTAATGGAATACATCAAAAAAGAAATTGTAACAGGACGTTTGGCGCCAGGTGAAAAAATTCCTGCTGTACGTGAATTAGCGGGTGAATTACAAGTGAATCCAAATACAATTCAACGTACGTTTCAAGAGCTAGAACGGGAAGGTATTGCTGAGACACGTAGAGGAACAGGAAGATTTGTAACAATGAATGAAGAAAAAATTACAGAGCTACGCAAAGAAATGGCAAAAGAGTTGCTTGATAATTTTATAAATGGAATGAATAACTTAGGATTTATGGAAGAAGAGGTTCTCTCAATACTCCGTTCTTCTTTGGAAAAGAAAAAGGAGGGAAATGAATGAAAGAATTATTGAAAGTTGAAAATCTGTCGAAAAGATATGATTTAAAAACAGTGATTCAAGATGTAAGCTTAACAATCTCAGAAGGAAAAATTATCGGTCTTGTTGGTGAAAATGGTAGTGGGAAAACGACATTATTAAAAATGATTTCGGGTTTACGTTTTCCTTCTAAAGGAAGTATTACAATTAAAGATAAAAAGGTGGGATTAGAAACGAAAAAAATCGTTTCATTTATGCCTGATAGTCCTGTTTTTGAAAAATGGATGACCGTAAAAGATGCTTTGTTGTTCTATCGAGATATGTATGCTGATTTTAATCTACAACAAGCAATAGATTTAATAGCTAACTTTAAGATCCCGCTAGAGGAGAATATAAGCATCTTATCAAAAGGGAAAACAGGGATATTACAGCTAATATTAACTTTTTCAAGAAAAGCAACGGTATATGTATTAGACGAGCCATTAGGTGGAATTGATCTTGTTTCTAGAAAGCATATAGTAGATTTAATTCTTAGCTTTTATCGTGAAGATAGTACCATTCTTATTTCGACTCATTTAATAGAGGAAATTGAAAATATATTTGATGAGGTAATCTTTTTAAAAGACGGGAGTATTGTATTGCATGAAAATGTAGAAGAAATTCGTTTTCACCATGGAAAAGCAGTACATGAGTTATTTAAGGAGGTTTTTGAGAAATGAATCCACTTTTTCGCTATTTATTTAATTGTAATAGAAAAAAGATAGCCATCCTTTATTTTGGATTTATGACTATTTCATTACTTTTTTTATTTAATATGAAGGGACTATCAAAGCTAACAAATCAGCTTACAAAGGATATAACATTAGGTATATATGTATTAATTATAGGTATCACTGCATTTTTATTGCTTTTAATAGCTTTGCCTTCTTTCAATGAAATGCTAAAAAATACTATGATACGTTATACAGCCATCTCAGGAAAAAAATATATATATGCAAATTTATTCTTTTTCACGTTAATGTTTATTCTTTTACTAGTAATAGGCTTAATTTTTCTATACTATTTCTCCCAAAGTACCTACGGAGGAAAAGTGGTCGAGGGATACCAACAAGAATTTCATAAGTTATATGCATATGGATTTCTTCATCACATACTTTCTGTTTTATTATGGGGAATCGATTTCATGAGTATATTAATCTCCTGCTATTTCACTATGGTAATTACAAAGCTGATTCCTATAAAGTCATCAATGAGTAAGATGGTTTTATCAGTTATTTCCCTTTCTTTATTCTTAATAATCCAAACATTCATACTGGACGTTTTAAGTAAATTAGAGAAATATGTAATCACCATAAAGAGTACGGGGTTCATAGATAACAATGGTTTTATTGACACATCACTGTATCCGAGTGAAGGGTTCACTATTTTAGATATTTGTTTCACTTGCTTATTCATAATTGTCCTAACAGCTATTACAGGTCGTATCATTGATAAAAAATTAGAAATATAAAGATCTGCTTCAAAGGTAGAGTGTATTTAGGAGGAAAAAATGAGAACAACTAATCCAATATTAAAAAAAGAAAAATTTCATAAAGAGAATACAAATGCTTCTACGATGACTATTGGCGGAACGATAGCAAAAACATTCATTTTGCTTATCTTACTTCTTGCAGCGTCTGTCTATTCATACGTACAGATGACACAAGGAACAATGAAAATACCTGTGTTAGTTGGAATTATAATAGTTACTCTAATTGTCGCATTTGTAGTTATATTCATTCCGCGCATATCCCCAATTTGCGCACCGATTTATGCAGTATTACAAGGGATTTTATTAGGAAGTATTTCAGCATATTATACAATGCGTTTTGGTAATTCTATCGCTTTAACTGCCGTATTACTAACGATTTCAATTTTATTTGCCATGTTAGTGTTATACGCAACTCGAATAGTAAAAGTAACTAAAAAGTTTCGCGCGGTTGTAATGGTTGCAACACTTGGAATTTTTATTATGTATTTTATTGTTTTCTTATTGAGCATCTTAGGGGTGACTGTTCCATATATTCACCAAGGTGGGACAATTAGTATCATCATAAGTACAATTGTAATTGTTGTTGCTGCATTAGATTTATTACTAGATTTTGATTCAATTGAAAATGGTACTCATAGTGGAGCGCCAAAGTATATGGAATGGTACAGCGCAGTAGGGCTTATGATGACATTAGTATGGTTATACTTGGAGATCCTTCGTCTGGTTTCTTACATTATGAAAAACAAAGACTAGAAAACATCCTGCATGCTTCAAACATGCAGGATGTTTTTGAATGCCCATCAACCTAAAATTTTGAAGTACCCCCAAAACAAAAAATGTACATTTTCACCTGAGGATGCCAATTTTCTCATTTTGGGGTATTTACTTTTCTTAGCTTGATAGGTATGGGGTCACCATACCAAAAAAGAAAATTGTACGTTTAGACACAACTTGGACACATTTTAAGGTGTTTGCTGTACGTTAAGGAATTAGTTTGTATATTTGAGGAGATGTACAAGACAGGTGTGAATTTAGGGGAATCCAATATTTTCTATTCAAATATGATAGAATGGAAATATATCCAAAACGGAGGAACAACAAATGAACTCAAACACAAAACAGTTTATTTATGATATCCAGCAAAGAAAGAACAATTATATGGAAAATGTATTAAAGGCAATACAACACCCTAAAAAAGAGCAATCTGAACAGGTCATTCAAAATATAGTAGAGAAAATGGATATGATGATCAGTTTAGTTACTACTTACATGGCTATTGAATCAGAATCTATGAAAGAATTAAAAGAGCTTCAGGAAGAAATTATTCATGCTCAAGCATATATTCAAAAACGAAAATTTGAAGAAACACAGAGATAAAACCCCGTGTTTTTACTTGGTCGTCTATGACGCTAATCTGTTATAAATCTAATTAGATGTAATTTGATTATTGTTTTGGCATAATCCATACAATTTGTTGAATGCGTACAATATACGGTACCGTATCTTCAATGAGCAAATGATCGGGTTTCACATCCTTTAACTTTCCTCTTACATTACCTCTTACAGTTTCAATAACCACATGTTTACCAATTACCGATTGTAATGTCTGATATACGTAGGAATTAGGTACACTTACCATATTTTGTTCACTAAAGTCATTTCCCTCCAAATAACTCATTCTATAAGACTCCTTTCTAACTTACATTCTTTCTCTTAATATATGATATAAATCTTATAAATATGCTAGAAGGATAAATCATTATGTGAACGAAAATAACATTTTAATAAGGTACGTTTTCTATTTCTAAATTGCTAAAAAATTATTTATATAAGGTCACTTTTTCTAGTTAATAGGTGATGATATCGGGGTACTTTGCATGTACATCCAGGTTGTTCCTTTCAAGATATGTATCATTTTAAATACGCCCTTTATTAGAATACTGCTCATACTTTTTTTGAGATTCTTTAGTAATACGTGCGTTAAGTAAAATTGCTAACAACAAAAACACTCCATATTCCCCCCCTGTAGCTCCTATGATAATCACACTACTACAAACAAGTACAATTAATAGGAGTAACGAAACTAAAGAAATACGTTCATAGTTCTTTGACATCTTCTCGTATTTTATGCGTTGTTTCCTTGCATCCATCTAAATTCCTCCTTAAAATTATCAATTTTCCTATAAAATAAATCTCGCCCTTAAAAAGAAAACAATCTATCGGTTCAAATAATTAGTTTTTTTAAGCAACTAATTTAAATAACATAAAAAGAAATCCTACCAATATTAAGCTTACCACTATGATAATCCCGACCCTCTCCTTCCTTTTAACCCCAATACATTAGATAAAAGTTATGTATATCCCATATTAGCTGCAGCAAACAAAAAGGATCTTCCCTTCTCGTAAAGGCTGATCCTTTTCTTCGTTCATACAACTATTTTTAGCTATTCTTGATTAATTAGAATAACAGCTGGTCCATCTACACGAATTCCACCAACTTCGATTTTTTCATAAGGCTCAACTGTAATAGAAATGATTCCTTCTCGCTTCTTTAATTCATTACTTAATTCTTTTGTTAACATTTTTTTCATGTGTGCACTCCTTCTTACTGCTTAATTTACTATTGTTATGTAAATAAAATTAAAAATGGTTTCCTGGTCTGGAAACCATTTTTTGTAGTTGACCATATGGTGTTACCAGTTCGTTTATCAATTTTACGTAAAGAAGATAAACAATTACTATTCACTGTCTCAGTAGATGTAAGGAACTCTGAAAGATAGCGGTGAGATTGATTGTATTTTCTTCTAGAAATAATGACTTAGATAGTATATTACCTAAAACAATGAAAGCCCTACCTCTCTTTCATCCTTACGGCTCCTTGTCCGTGCCAGTGTGAATCAGGATTGCAAAAATCAAGTGACTATTTAATCGAGTTATTTGATGAAACTTCGAACGTTCGTAAAAGAAATGTAAAAATAAAAATGGATTAGGTTGAAGTAATAACAAAAGAGGTTCCTACTCTAAAAGTGAGTTGAAGAAGTTGAATGTCTTTGAAATGATTTACTTTTAATAATAATCATATTCCCGAAAAATTCAGGATATTTTCGGGGGATGTAATACATTATCTATAATGAACCTTAACAGAAACTTTTTAATTGATTTTCAGTGATCCCTTTAATTAAACCCAGTTCACTAATCAAAAATTCATGTGCGTTATCCAACATTTTTTTTTCGCTTGTATTAAGTGCCTTTTCTTTCTTCATACGCATTAAATCACGTACAACTTCAGCACCTTCTTGTATTTCACCCGTTTTTATTTTGTCCGTGTTCACTTTATACCTTTGTTTCCACGGCAATAATTTATCTGATTCTCCATGCTGAAAAATGTGTATAATGTGTTTTAATGCAAGTATATCAGTAACTGGGCGTATACTCGAACTTAATATTTTACCCATAGGAATCATGACTTGCATATTACTGATTGACATTTTTATAACAAAATACTGTTGTTTTTTCCCTGAGAATTCTTTTTCTTCTATGGCTTCAATTATACCTGCTCCGTGCATTGGATAAACAATGTTATCGCCAATTTGAAACATATAATCCACCTCCATATATGGTAACCTTCTTAACCTTAACATATATGTGATTTTTTATCAAATATTTTATAATATCACAAATTTATTTTTGGAGTCAACTACTTTTTTATTAAAAATTAAATTAAGTAAAAAACACCCCCAAAACAATAGGGAGTGTGTCAGATTCTCAATAAAGGGACGGTCAATTTGCCTATATACATCCTAAAATATCGATTAATTAACATAGATCAGTTTTCCCTTGAAAACGACCAAATCGATCCCGTATTTTTTTCAATCTTATGTGGTACTCCAAAATCTCAATTCTTGCTTTTTCAGCTAGAGGTGCAATGGGTCGTAAGTCTTTTAACCCCCAATAATCAACTACTACATCAAGTACTTGATCAAAATATTGCAGCGGCCCATAGTTAGCTTCTTTTGCAATTACAGTCATTCTATTTTCAAAATCAGGCATGACAGCACCTGGCATTTTAAAATTCCTAATCACATTGGCAATATGATAGCAATAATTAGGTTCCAATTCCAAATGTGTTCGAATGACGTCTCGATAAAACGCATAATGAAGAGTTTCATCTTTTGCAAGACGGCGTAATAATGTAGCAAGATCTGGATCATGCTTACTTGCAACCTTAGCTACATTATTGTAAAACACCATCGTTGCAAGTTCTTGTAGCGTCGTATATGTCATTGCTTCGATTGGTGTGTGAAAATCGGGCTCAAATCCACCCTCAACGACTGACTTTCTTAATTCATGTAATCGTTTAGGGTTCACACTTCGAGTGAGTAGTAAATATGTCTCCAATAAATTCGAATGTTGATCCTCTTCTGAAGTCCAAGTATGAATAAAGTCTGTAATAACAGAAAGGGACCCTTTAAAAGTCGCAGATAAATACGTTGTAAACCATGGTAAATTCACTTCTGTTAATAAAGCTGTTTCAATGGCCGTAATTACACCAGAAGGAAGAGTAACTTGACTTTCATCCCAAGGAACTCTTTTAAAGTCCATTCCCTTATCCCATGGTAAAAACTCATGATAACCCCAGTCTATCTTCTGCGCTCTTATTTTATGTTGTTCATACAGTTCTTTTAAACGTGGTTCTAATCGGAAATCTAAATCATTTGTTAGCATATATAAGTGCCCCCCTTTTCTTATCATAAATAGTCATTCTATTTTTACCCTTAAAAATTTTCTACAAATAAATATTACTTTCCTTTTTTTAAGTCAAACATAACAAATTTGTAACAAAACTTTTTAAGAGCGCTATATTTTTATATGATTTTATAATATAAAAAGGGGTTCTGAGGCATGCGATATGTTACTTAGCCTAAATAAAAAAACTATCTTCAGTAAATAGAGAATAACATTCATAGATGAAGATACTCGTCATGTTGTAAATCTTGGTGAGTGTAAAAAGGTGCATGCCTATAAAGAATCGTTTTATAATAAAGATTGATAATATTTTATACACACTATCAACTTATTTAGACATAAGATCCAATTTATTAGATTAAGCGCTTGAAAAACAAATACAGTTGATGAGATAGCCTTAAACGACAATTCCCAACAAGAACAATGTACATTGACTATGATAATTTAGACCGTATTTTGTGAAACAGTATACAACACAAAGGGAAGAGGCGATAAACATGCAGTCAACGGAAGCGCATATGAAGGAAAAACAACGTAGAGAAAAAATAGAAATAATATTCAGCCACACGGTAAAAGGAGAGAGTTATTTTCATGGTTCTTCCTATCAATGGAAAAACATTGTATATCAAAATTATAATAGAATACAACAAAAAGAGTTGGAAATCGAACAAATTATTTCGGAAATAGAAAAAGAAGGGATTCGTTTTGCGCAGCACCGTTCACTCATACACTATCCCGTTATTGATTTTGTAAAATATATAGCTAAGGTTTATAAGGAAACCATTGAAATACAATAACCATGATTATATTTTTAAAATAAATAATTATATTCAAAGAAAACCTTTACAAAAAGTTTATTTTTGAACATTGTTAACAAAAAGCTCAAAAACTCATTCAAATATTTTTTATTCAAAATACTATTCGTTCATGTTATAATAATAACCATAACGTATTATAGTCGTTTGTATATATTCGGATTTTTTAAAATTTATTACACAAAAAGACAGCTCTTAATTAGAGTTGTCTTTTATTTTTCTCGATATATAATACTGTTCTGGTGCAAAAATCCCAGGATTCTTACAGCTAGGGAAAAGTTGGATTTTTCATATAAACGGTACGACTTTATTTCAAATCAACATTGGGGTGTATACATTTCTTAAGTTGATGGACATGTATGGTGAGGCCTTATATAGGATTTTTAATCAAACTTTTTACAAACGGTACAACTTACTTCTAAAATCACACTAATATAAATTAAAATTAAACTGTCTAAAAAAGGAAAAAACATTTTAAGGAGTTGATGTTTAAAGAATTAAATAAAAAACTTTGCGATATTTTTCGTAAAGTTTTTGTAATAATACGTATTATAATAGTAATTTTCGTATTTCTTCTGTACTTAGACCTGTGAATTTTGCAATGTCTTCTAATGGCATACCATTTTTATGCATACCACGAATTAATTGAATTTTCCCTTTCTCAATACCTTTTTCAATACCTTCCTCTAAGCCCTCTTCTCGAGCATGTGCTAACTTAGCTTGCTCATCTAGAAGTAACTTTTCACGAGCTTCATAAGCTGTTCGGAAAGAAGAGTCATGGCTCATATTTTCCCATTTATTTATTGCCTTTTGTAAAATTGGATCTTGATTCATCGCAATCTCCTCCAATTTTTGAGTTAAATGTTCATCTTCATGTGCTGGTAATAGTAACATCCAGCGAACAAATGCATTTTCCCATGGATTTACTTTTTCTTCATGCCATTGTTTGACCAATTTTGGAATTTCTACAAAATGAATTTCAATATCATCACTTAGTATCTGTTTCTTTTTGGGATTCCATAATTGTCCTACGGTATGAAATGAATCATCCTGCGAGAATAATATAAAATCTAATAAGTTAATGGTAATTGTTTTGCGAAGCGAACGATACGGCATCCCTTCTTGCATTTGGGACGTATAGAGTTTACTCCAGTAATATAAAGATCGCTTCACCATATCATGTGTATTTCGAAGGTCGGGTAAGTCGGAGTCCTCACGGACTCTTTCTCCCCTAAGAACCGGACTTGTCCGTTTCCAAACATCCGGCTCAAGCCTTCTTTTTATTCCAAACAGCTAGTCGTTCGTCATCCATCATACGCCATTCTATTACCTGAATTCTTTCTCGAGGCGTTAATGAAATATGCTTGTTCACTTTCTTGTAAATATATGCTCTCTCTCGGCAGATAGGATGCTTTTGATGGAGTTGAATATGATAAGATGTATGTAGAAGTTGAAGATTACTATATTCATTTGTCCCCCCATAAGCTTTAGGAACTTTATGATGTACTTCTAATGCTTCTCCGTTTTGTAAAGCCTCTTTACACATTGAACAGATATATTTCTGTTTCTTTGCGATTTTAATTCGAGTTAGCGTATTATTGTTATCAAAATCTTTTTTATCTCGTTTAGCAAAATAGTCAGAGAGTTCGGGATTGTCTGGGCTGTTCTTATATTTTATTCCAATATGTCTTGCAATAGGAGTCCAAATCATTTTATAGATTTGATACTGTGTCTTTGGACAGGTGAGAACCCACTTATCATGTCCTCCATGTTTGGGCTTTCGAAAATATTGTTTTACAATCCATTTCCAACTTTTCTTTGGATGCAAATGTTTTACATGTCGTACAACATTTCCCCATATAAAGTAGTCCATGGATGAGAACACCCTTTTCGATACTACATGCCTCCGGTAATACACATACCCCCGGATTACTGAATTTAGGTTTGTTAATAGCGTATAAACAGATTTTCCTTTCAATTTTTGGAAAGTTGTTTTTATTTTCTTTTTGGCTTTTGGAATACTTGTTTTTGACGGTTTAATTAACAATTTATTCTTGCCTTGCACATATTGTTTAATGTGAAAACCTAGAAAATCAAAACCTTCAGTAATGTGAGTAACACGGGTTTTATCTGTTGCTAATGTAATTCCGCGTTTCTCAAGATATGGTACTAATTCTTGATACAAAGCTTCCGCTTCTTCTTTTGTTTGACAAGTGATGATAAAATCATCTGCGTAACGAACCATTGCCTTTGTGCATTTGACATGAATATTATAGGTAGTACCTTGTCTTTTTGTGTTACTCTTACTGTATTTAATACCGAGCTCTTTCTCCATACCATGTAAAGCGATATTAGCCAAGAGAGGTGAAATCACTCCTCCTTGAGGAGAACCCGATGTTGTAGGATGAAACACTTCATTATCTACATACCCGGATGTTAACCATCTTCTAACAACCTCTTTTGCTGGGAAGTTTTGAATTTTCTCTAAGATATGGTCATGGTTTAAATTATCGAAACATCCGGCAAAATCTCCTTCAAATACCCAAACTTTTTTACTTTTGGAGTTTAGTTTGTTAAAGACATTCGCTATGGCATCATGTGCACTACGCTTCGGGCGGAATCCGTACGAAATGGATTCGAATTCTGCCTCCCACTCTGGTTCCAGAGCGTTTTTGGCGATATTTTGCCAAATTCTATCCTTAACTGTTGGAATGCCCAACGGGCGTAATTTCCCATTTTTCTTTGGAATGTGTATGCGCTTTACTGCTCTTGGACGATGTGATGAAATATTTTGGTGGCTCATTTTCTGAAACAATGCCATCCTAGACCTAGGTGTCAATATACGTTCTCCATCGATACCCGCTGTGCGCTTCCCACGGTTTATTTGTGTAACTCTTTTAATTGATAACAATAGATTCGCTTTGCTTCGAAGTATAAGGCGTTGTAATTTTCTCACTCTTCTACTTTGATTTTGGTGTTTGGCACGAAAAATTCGTTGTCGTAACTTCCTTACATACCTTTCGATTTCTTTCCACTGGATTGTAAACCAATCTGTAAGTGAAGGAATAGCCGACGCCTTGTGAGCTGTATCCATAACTAGATTCCTTCCTTTCCGCAAAAGTTTCTTTCCGCTTTTTTTCGTGTTGAAGACCTGTTGGAAGTCTGCACCCTTTCGGGTTGCATCATTAAGGTTTTTTTCCTTGAATGCTATTCGCACAGTTATGAGTTCCTGTTATCTTTCGCCTTTGCGACTTTCGCTTTTCCCAACATCCCATACCCTCTATAACGTCATTCTGCCTTACGACATCCTTACTGTACAACGTACAGATTATATAGGGCTTACCAAGTTCCACTTCTAATAGATACGATGAGGGAAGGTATCTTCTACTACTCCGGCGGATATGTAGGTTGTCCCTCAGCGGCATACAAAGTCCACTTTTCTCATCCGCAATCCCAATGTATCAACGTCTTTCATTAGGTTCATAGTAACGAAGCTTAAGAAAATTCACTGTCGTTTACCTTTCTCATCTTTCCCTAGCACGGATTGAATGTACGTTCATCGCTTCCTTATGCATCCCCTCATGCAACCAACCCTGCCATTACTAGCAACGCTGTTTCGGGTGGAAATATTCTTGACAACTAGAATAGCGTATCCCTATGGATACGCACTATTATGAAGCGACTTCTTGTCGCGCCTGTATCTCTATATTCACTTGCGTGCCATTGTCTAATGTTGCTAATAAGTCTAATATGGATAACTTATCATCTTCATAAGATTTATGAAGATGTGGATCTTCTAATTGTAGAGATACAATAGGTACATCTAAAGATTCTTCTAGGATAGCGTTTAGAAATCCAGTTAAAATCTCTTCGTTCCGAATAACTGTTTAAAAGCGAAATCAATACGTAAATTTACTAATTTTGTGGACATGGGTTTCCTCTCCCTGTCTTTCTATTCTTCTTACTATTTTATAATGTAATTCTTTATATAAGCAAATTCATCTTTTTCAGTTTATTTATTTTTTCGTATGTATCGGTAAAGCGTAGCCTGACTAATACCTGTCATGTTTACAATTTCTTGTATGCTATATTCTTTAGAATCATATAACTTTAATGCCCTTTGAATGAAGCTATCCTTAACACGAGGACGTCCACCGACTCTCCCCCTTGCTCTTGCACTTTCAAGTCCCTCTTGAGTACGTTGAGAAATTAAGTCTCTTTCAAACTGGCTGAATGCTTGAAATACTGTTAACATCAATTTTCCTTGAGGTGTATTAGTATCAAATTGCTCTTTGATACTAATTAGCTTAACTCCCTTATTCTCAAAAAAATCAACAAGTTCAATTAAATCTTTGGTACTTCTTCCTAATCTAGAAAAGCTTTCAACAACTAATGTATCACCTGGTCTAATTTTATCTTTTAATCGAGCAAGCTCTGGACGATCACTTTTCGTACCTGTTACTTTTTCAGTTAAAATTTCAGTACAGTTATAATTTTGAAGCATGTCTAGTTGACGAATCAAATCTTGTCGTTGAGTACTTACCCTTGCGTAGCCATAAATGTATGAATTCATGAAATCACCTAACCTTTACAAGATAATTTTATCATAAAGGGTAGTTAAAGTTAATTTGATTTTGACAATAGTTTTGATAACACAGTTAAGCGATTTATAAAGATTAAATTTTGTTCATTTTACATTTATCAAAAAACATCGTTTTTGAAACGCTTATAAATAATAAATCTAATAATTATGTACTTTGTAATAGGTAAGAGTTTATGATAAAAATAGGAAATATCCCAAAAAACACACGAGGGGCGTTGATTAAGATTTTTTTTAAAGACTTTAACTACAAAAATGAAGGTGATTATTTATATCCAGTTGAGTATTATCAATTTCGCCAAGCAAGCACACATAATACATTCAAAGTTGAACTATTATGTTTTGACGATCGTTATGATTTCCATTTAACAATTGATAATGAAGCTATCTCTTCAAAGTATAGACTTGTAACAAGCATCTCCTTTGAAATTTATGAAGAATTTGGATTTGAGCCTTATGATTTTAGTTCTAAACACGCTACTCTACAAAGGGCAATTGATATGGCAAGTGCAATTGCAAAGAAATATTGTGAAAATCCAGTTAATCAATAATAAGTAAAGACCAGATATTATATCCGGTCTTTTTTGTATTTGCTGTATGTTAAGGTGATTTTCCTGTTAAATTATAACAATTATTAATACGTCTTTTAAATTTGAGGTTAAGGACTCAAATTTAAAAGAAAAAGAGAACCCAAATGGATTCTCTTTTCTTGGCATATTTACAACATGGAGAATACTGAGACAACTCTTTCTGTGACTTTACCCATAAAGTTGCCGCTAAAGGAAGCATATCCTTGCCGGAAATTACATGTTTTTGAGGAGATTTAGTTGATTGTTCGAGGGAAAAGGAAGCATATCTTTGCCGTGGATAAATTATTAACCCATAAGCTTGCCGTGAATGCTGTTGGTTTGTAATAAAGTTTGATCAAAAGCATGCTACAAAAATTGATTTTTCAACAGAAGAAACCCAAACATTTTGAAAAAAGTTTGATCAAAATGCTTGGGTTATTTGTTGCTAGTGAATAATTTTTTATAAAAAGTTTAATCATTTTTCTACCTGTGTTTGCTCTACAATCGCGCCCTTTAATCGAATAAACCACTAATTATTTTTGCTCTCGAAAATCTTCGATTGTAAAGTACACTAACTCTTCTCCACGCGAAATGAGCTCTTGCACAATTTTAATAGTCCGTGGTTCTGTGTAATCAACTTCAGTTGGACTCATCTCGAAGGGCTCGACGGCGTTCGTGCAGCACCAGCAGGATAATCATCCCCATTATTACACCTAAGACGATGCCGGCCTGTGTGGTCAACAACCATGCCAATGGGTACTCTGGGGAGGGTGGCGCATCGAGTCGAACTGAAGATAAGGCGGAATAGAGGTTGTTGGAGAACAACGCTCCCGATGAAATCCATGTCGCTGCCATAGGAGGTAGAAACCACCTTGATCCACGGCGGGATGATACCACCAGTATGCCCCACGCACCAGCAAAGGACCACACACCTGTACTCAATGACAGCAGGTACCACCATACATCGCGTCCCTCCATAGTTGCCTGGTCGATGCCAAAAGAGCCACCAACTGCCCAAAACACCTTGATGACACCGAGCAGAATGCAACCGGCAGCGACAATCCTAGCTAAGATGATCTGTAGTTGTAAAGTATTGCCCGGCAACTCCTTGTAGTCGGTTGTGCCACTCAGCGCCTCTGGCCAACGTGCCATTGCATACCCCGCTAATGCAAGCGGCAGGAAGATGCCAATCCCGAAAAGTGAGATCATGACGAAGATCTGCTCGTATACCCAGAAGTCGGCGGCACCTGCTTCTTGATCCCGGATCATAGCTGCAGGGCCCAGAATCGGTGCAATCAACAAAATGGGAACGAGCAAACCGGTACCAACCCAAATGGGTAGAGCGACCAACCACGCAGGTAGCCGCTCCCCCCATGGCCTGCAAAACGCCATTGCAAGAAGGATGCCAATCGCAGCGAGAACGGCGGTTACTGCGTTTATAATGCGCCAGCTGGCGTCACCCATTTGCTCGGTTGGAAGGAAGAAACCAAAAGTCCATACAATTTTGATCAGCAGGTAAGGTGTTACTGCTATTGCCGCACTATAACCGCAGACTCTACGCAACCTCATCAATCTTAAGGCCTTCCTCTCTGCACTAATTGCCATCTTCTCATCTCCTCTACAAGTTCTAACTCACTTTGTTTCATAATTATATATTCACAACTATCCTAATGCCTTTAAACCTTTTTTGTACAACTTTCAAGTACTTATATTTCCAAGACTCATATTAGTGCCTTCCTTACATAAGATAGTTACTCTAGATTATCGAATAAAATGCCATAACTTAACTTCAATTTCCCTTTGAATAAACCTTTCCTTAATTCCATTAGATGGCCTTTTAGTGGAGTAACTTTATTGCCGCTCAACAGTTCCTTAATCCGCCTTTCAGTTCAGATTTTCTTTTCACTATAAAAACATCCCCTTAGATAAACAGATCCAAAGGGACAAAACATCGCGTCTTTTTTATAAACACCGTGACTTTATTTAAAAGCGACATTAAAAATATTCTTCAAATCCTGGAAGCATAAGTTTGCCGCAAACAAAAAGAACCATAAGCTTGCCGAAGCGGCAAACTTATGGTTCATATCACACAAAACTTTATTAGGGGAAAGTTTTAAAAAACGCCCTTATAACAATACTTACATAAATGTAATATATAGTAAATTAATAGAATTAAGACTGACTATTCTTAATTTTTAAAAATTAAATCCTCGCCATACTAATGTGGTTAGATATCCAGTACTTCATGAAACATTAATAGAAATTGAAATTACTCTTCGTCTATCTCGTATTCATTAATATATTAATAATCGGATGTATCTGTTCATGAATATGGTAATCTGATTAAGATTCCCACAACACAAGTCCTACCTACCAGAAATTAGTCAAAAAGAGGAAACTGTTGGGATAAAGCACCACAAGAATCGTTTTTTGGCCATCTGAAAGATAAAGCATATATAAAACCTTACGAGTGTTTTACTGAGTTGAAACAAGAGATAAAGAAATATATGACATACCTTAATCATTATAGATATCACTGGAATTAAAAAGGATTGGAGATGCTACAATAAATTGCACACTAAGTTAAAAGAAAAAGGTGATTCAGTTTATGAGTAGAAAAGTCTATAATCGTCAATTTAAATTGGCTGCAGTCCAATTACTATTGGAAGAGAATATGTTTGTGAAAGAGGTTTCAAAAGAATTATCTATCCATTCGAATACTCTTTATCATTGGATAAGTGAATATGGAGAAAGTGCGTTACCATTGGGAATTTGTTTTACCCACATTTTCAATGGAGTAGCAATTGGCATTCTTAGTTCTTTAGCAATCGTATCATAACTCCGTCCATCATTTTTATACAAATGTACAGCTTTCAATTTAAATGTATCTGCATATTTTTGAAATGTTTTTTTTCATTAAAATATCCCTTCAAGTATAGTGTAACATTCCACATTAAGAATGTAGTCTTTTTACACTTTCTACTTAAAAGGGATAATACCAACTAATATTACCTTACTTGCACCAGCTTTAAGCAATAAATTTCTCGCGGTTTCAAATGATAACTTTTAGTATGTACATTATAATTATTTTTTATGAAAACCTTGTGTAATTCGATCTAATATAATTGCAATTACTACAATAGCAAGGCCTGCTTCAAAGCCCATACCTATATTAACTTGTGTAACCGACCGATAAACGTCTACGCCAAGACCTGGTGCACCGACAAGAGATGCAGTGACAACCATTGATAGAGAAAGCATAATACTCTGATTTACACCAGCCATGATTGTTCCAGTTGCAAGTGGAAGCTGTACTTTGAATAGTTTCTGTGACGATGTTGAACCAAAGGCATTAGCTGCTTCAATTAAATCTTCTGGTACTTGCCTAATCCCTAACTCAGTAAAGCGAATAGTAGGTGGCATTGCAAAAATAACAGATGCAATAATACCTGGTACTACTCCAACACCAAAGAATGTAATTGCCGGAATAAGATAAACAAATGCAGGCATTGTTTGCATAAAATCAAGAGTTGGTTTTAAAAATTTGGAAAACCTTTCGTTCTGAGATGCCAAAATCCCAATTGGTATACCTATAATGATAGAGATAATAACAGACGTCAAGACAAGCGCTAGTGTTTGCATAGTCTGTTCCCAATAGTTAACGTTAAGGATAAACAGAAATCCAATTAAAGAAAATACTATAAGTGAAATTTTACGGGAGGTGTACCAAACTAATAGGCATGTGATTGTAATAAAAATAATGGCTGGGATAAATATTAATAGATTTGTTAATAAATCAACAAATCCTCCGATAATAAAAGAAAATCCTTTGAAAAACCCTTCGAAATGCTGATACAAACTTGTAACAAGTGTATCAACCCATTCTCCTAAAGGAATACGTGGAATACTATTCATTATCATTCACCTCTTCCTCTACATTTCCTGCTAAAGCTTGAATAATACTTTCACGCTTTATTATCCCTCGTAATCTATGTTTATCATCTAGAACAGGAAGAGGTAACTTTGCCTTAACCATTTTTATATACATTTCTTCTAATAGAGTATCTAAATAAACAGGAGGAATGTCTGTTACTAATAAATCCGCTATCGGAACCTGTCTTTTAACAGCTTTACTAGCATTATCAGCAGTTAAGACACCTAAAAACTCATGTTTCTTATTCACTACATATACGCTAGAAACACTAGCATTTTTCATGATTTGGAGTGCAACACGTGGACCGCGATCAATTAATAAGGTTTCCGGTCTTTTCATAATGGATTCAGAGGTTAAAACTTTTCCTAAATTTACATCAGCAACAAATTGCTCTACAAATTCATTTGCAGGGCTCACCATAATTTCTTCTGGTGTTCCAATTTGAACAATTTCTCCGTCTTTCATTAAAGCAATACGATCACCAATTCGGAGTGCTTCATCTAGATCGTGTGTAATAAAAATAATCGTTTTTTTCATTTTATCTTGCAGTTCTAATAATTCATTTTGCATTTCTTTTCGAATAATCGGATCTAACGCACTAAATGATTCATCCATCAGTAGGACATCTGGATTATTTGTTAGTGCTCTTGCGATACCAACACGCTGCTGCATACCACCGCTAAGTTGTTCCGGATAACTATCTTTATTGTTTTCTAAACCTACTAATTTTAGAGATTCTAACGCTTTTGTTTCTCGTTCTTCTTTTGATACTTTTTGTATTTCTAAACCATATGCAACATTTTGTAAAACCGTTCGATGAGGGAATAAGGCGAATTTTTGAAATACCATACTCATTTTGTTTCTTCTTACTTTTCGAAGAGATTCTTTTCCCATTGTTGCGATATCTTCACCATCAATATATATATGGCCAGAAGTCGGTTTGATTAACTGATTTAACATACGAACAAGTGTAGATTTCCCACTACCGGATAATCCCATAATGACAAATATTTCACCAGCATAAACATCGAATTTTGCCTGCTTCACGCCAATATTCATACCAGTTTCTTTTAATATAGCAGCTTTGCTTTTTCCCTCTTCTAGTAAAGCGATTCCTTTAGAAGGATTCTTTCCAAATACTTTTGTAACGTTTTCAACACGTAATTTCGTTTCTTTCATTCTTTCACTCCTTTTCTTTGACTCTATACAAATACTTTAACTATTTCTAAACCAAATAGTACATTACAATAGTTCATCAAAGACTTTTTTTTATTTTTTTGTTAAGCTATTAATAGTTAGTTTATATTATTCATAGTTATAATTATAAAATATTTATTTATAATTATAAAGTATTTAGCTTTACTGAAATAATTTTCTACGTTAGTTAAAGAAGAAATATCTAATCATAGAGACTAGGAGGAGCTTGATGAAGAAAAAAATATGGCTTCTGTGCATACTATTATTAATTAGCATAATTACTACTTCTTGTAGTGGCGCGAACAGTAATGCAAAGGGAAAAATTAAAATTGGTGTAACGAGTTGGAAAGAAAACATAGCTACCGCAAATATGTGGAAAGTATTACTTGAGGAAAAAGGTTATAAAGTTGAATTGTTATATTTAGAAAAGGCAGCCGTTTGGACCGGGGTAGCACGAGGAGATGTGGACGCCAACTTAGAGGTCTGGCTACCAATTACTGATAAGCCATTATATGAAAAATATAAGGATGATGTTGTAATAAAATCAGCGTGGTATAAAGGTACTGGTCTTGGTTTAGTTGTTCCTTCATACATGACAGATATCAATAGTATTGAGGATTTGAATGCAAATAAGGATAAATTTAACAATAAAATTATTGGTATTGAACCTGGTAGCAGTTTAATGGGCTTAACAGATAAAGCGATACACAAATATGGGATAGAGCTAAATCTTGTTCAATCTTCAGAAGCCGCTATGATGAGTGAATTAAAAAAAGCATATAATCAAAAGAAACCCATTGCAGTAACATTATGGAATCCACATTGGGCTTTTTCAGAGTTTGATCTTAAATATTTAAAAGATCCTAAAAAGGTGTATGGAGAAAAAGATGATATTTATTACTCTGTTCGTAAAGGATTTGAAAAAGATTATCCAGAGCTTATAAAGTATTTTGATAACTGGAACATGACCGATGAGCAACTCGGAACGTTGATGACCATGATTAATGAATCGAATGACCCTGAACAGGCCGCTGAAAAATGGATAAAAAAGAATAAAAAATTAGTAGATACATGGATGAAAAAGTAATCATTTATGGGGTACGGCAACCATTCCTTCTTTTTGGAGCCACTCGTAAATAAAAAGAAAGAGAAGTGATGTTTTCATATAATCATTTCTCTTTCTTTTTATTAGCTTGATAGCGATGAGGTTCCTTCAACAAAGCGCGAATTTCGTACACTAAGAAAATTCAAATAAATAAAGTCCATTTCTTTTAGTGTATAAGAAATGGACTTTATTGTCTTTTGTCTAACTTTCTGGATACTTACTTTTCTTAAATTACTTATAAAACTATTTTTTTCCATTTACGAATTTTAGTTCTGAAATTCGTAAATGGAGCAACTGTATTGATATGCACCCATTTCCAAACAGGCCACATTGCTTTTGTTGTGGCCCATTTTCTTTGTTCTGATTGGAATAATTCTTTTTCAGAAAGATCATTTATCCAATCGACTAACTTTCGAACTAACTTTGTCAATTCTTCCTCCTGCTGTTTTAAAGTTAAAACACCGTACTGCTCATAAAAAGATTGATAAAGTTTACCTAAGTTATTCCATTTGTAGTCTGGAGTGGGCGTTTGTACGTCAAGTCCACATTGTTCGTCTTTTTCCCACGATAACAACAAGTTGATCCACCCCAATTGATAAGAAAGTATTTCAGAAGGAGATTTATCCACTTCAGAGATATGTTTATCTCTCAACTCTTCAGGAATCACCTTAAATTCTTCAATAAATTTCTTATAGGCTTTATCGATTGATTCAATTAATTCTTCAGCATTAGAGTACTGTTTCATAATACTTTCACACCTTTATTTTTGATACCTTCAGTATATGATAGAATGGTATCAAAACATGATACCATTAGGAGCTTTTTATGAAAAAAGACGAGCGACTCATTCAAGAAATGATCTATATCAATTCAAAAAAGAATTTTAACCTTAACGACTTGATTGGAGAATTCGATATTTCTAGAAGTACCGCCTTACGAGACATTTCTTCCTTAGAAGAACTAGGTGTTCCTCTTTATTCTGAAAAGGGAAGTCATGGTGATATCACGTGTTAGAAAATCAACTTCTACCACCAATTTATTTTAGTAATAATGAATTACATTCTATATTCTTTTCGCTACAACTATTAAAAACATTGCTAAAAACTCCATTTGATAAAGACTACAAAGAAATTAAAGAAAAACTATTAGCTATACTGCCAAAGAAGCAAAAAGAAATGGTTCAACAGGCGGATCAAGTCATCCAATTTGTAGGAACAAATCAAAAAAAGAGTCTCCCTTTTTAGGAGAACTTTTCTCTGCAATATTCAATAAAAAGGTAATAGAAATCAGTTATTGTCGCTATGGCAACAATCAAAGAGTCATTCAACACCTAAGATTATTAATCACGGATGGAAATTGGTATTGCTTTAGTTGGGATTTAGACAAAAACGAATTTCGAAATTTTCGTTGTGACTATATTCAATCCGTAAAGTATAAAGATAAAGAAAGCATTCCTTTTACTGAAGAGACAATTAGTTCTTTATTTAGAAAACAATTCAATACACAACGCCCTTTTTCTTTTAAAGTCAAAGTTAGTGATAAAGGGGTCGAACAGTTCTATAAACGCATTTACGATAACATATCTCTTCAAGAAGAACAAAATAAATACATTATTGGGACTTTTGGAGAAAAGGAGATAGATTTTCTAGTTCAGTATTTTTTGTATTTCGGTAAAGAAATTAAAATCATTTCTCCAGAAATGCTACGCTCCAAATATAAGGAATATTTAAAAGATATATTGGCGGATTGTTATAAGATAGAAAGTAGATCACATACAAAATAGTAGGTCAAACTCGCACAAAATAAAATAACATTCCTTATTTAATTTCAATTAGGTTTTTGATGCCATTTCTATAGATATATTTAGACGGAAGTGAAATGACTTGATTTTTGATGAAGAACTATTAAAACATATTTCTTCATTAGGATGGAAACATAGTAATTTCCTAGGAGAATACCGATTTAATTAGAAAGAAATTGCACCTTCAACTTAAGAATATTCACTAGTCCACCGTTATCAAGTTAATATTTATAATGCCCCCAGAACGAAATTTTTTTTGTCTTTTATAGCAACAAGATTCATTTTTATCGTTTTGGGGGTACTTTTTATTTTTAACTTGATGGGCATGTATGGTGACCCCTAATAAGATCATTTGCTGATATAAGTAATCTTTTAAGCTCTTACAGTTGTTTTCTACCGCTCTTCTACGGTCTGCTAATCGTTTTTCTTCTAACTTGATAGCTTCTGTATCTGCTTCAAGGTTGCGGATTAATAGAGCGATATTTTGCGCCTTATCTTGAATGCTTTCTTCAATTGCTTGTAATGTATCTTCCAATGCTGATGGATCTACGCCATCCTCAATCATCATTTGTAGTTCGCGGTAATTATTTGTTAAGTCATAAAGTTTCATAGTTTATTTCCTCCTAGAACGGCATTTCGCCATGTGGTTTATTTGTTAAAACTGTGATTACATAGTCAAGATCTATCTTTTTCACACTGTCTTGTTCTTTATCAGACATTTGTTTTAAAGTTTCGATTGCACGTTCTACATGTTTATCTTTAATTTCAACCACATCTTTCACCCCATCCGATTGTTTTCCCGCAATCTACACAATAGTCATACTGCGGTTCCATAACTGCTTCACCAGGGATGTATCCATAATGCGTATCTATGTTTTTGTGCTTGCATTTAGCTTGTTTTTCTTTTTTTTTCCTTTCTAGAACCACTGAGCAATATTGTTCTTCATGGACTTTTGCGCCGTGTTTTGTAAGTAGGCGTTTTCCGCAATGATCACATTGATACAAGGTTTGATTTGTTAAAACTTTCATTTCCACATTCCTCCTTATTTACTACGAAAAGTCGATGTGATATAATGAAGGCATCTTAATCTTTCGACTTTTCGAGAAACGCCCTGTCTCCCAACTGGGCGTTTTTTCATTTTTAATATCCAAACCGTCTTAGGGGTAAGTCGTTTTTTTATTTTGTTTTGATAATTTCTAACTATTCTGTTAAAATGTAATTACCGTTGTGTTACAACCGGCCTGTGCTTCTGTACGGGCTTTTTATTATGCTAGTTTTTAGCTAGCGGATACATTATTCTCACTCCTTTCTGATGCTTCGCGCATCGGAATATCCAGGAACCCATTTGCTAGGTGGGAGATACCAGTAGATTACTGAATATTCAGACGAGAGAAGGCTTGTCTATATTTGTGAATTTGTGGTATTATAAGTTTGTAAGGTCGCCAATTCGACCTTACCCTTATAAAATGAGCCGTTGAGTTTCACACTCATGGCTCATTTTTTATTTAGCTTTAGACTCTTTTTTTAGTTCTAAAAGCGTATGGAACGTATTTCTTTTAATCGTTTCTAACAGTTGAAATGCTTCATGTGGCGTATAATCTTCTTCCTCAACTAATCTCGCAAGACCAGTAATTATTAGCTGTTGACCAAAACTCTCTAGATTCAATTCATCTTTATTCAATTCCCATTCCCCTCTCTATTTAGCTAGAGTGATATACTCTTCTAAGGACTTTTCAATTGGACACATTTACCACTTTTTATTTTTGAAAATTATGATAATATAACTTTACCGAGTCCCTTCATTCTCGGTACAACTCATATTAGAGAGCCCCGAATCCCTCAACATCCCTTTGCTCGGGGCTCTTCTATTTAATTAACTCCGCTAAAACGATGTATCCATGATGATTTACAATAGCTTCCGCGCTGTTATGTACTCCTCTAGCCTTTAAATCTCGTATCATTTTGATGATGTTTTCTCGTTCTTCTTTATCTCGCTGCTGTTTATCCATTGCTTTATCACCTTATTTATCTATTAGGGGTCACCATACATGCCCATCAACCTAACAGAACAAGTTGCCCCCAAAATGAAATTTCTATGTTTGATTAAGCCCTTTTTGTTTTAAAGATTGTATACTACTTTATAGTGATGACAATAGTAGCTCTAAAAAAATAGTGTTCTCAAGATATTTATCTTAAGAACACTATTTTCTAATTCAGCTGTATTTAAAATACTAACGGTGATTACTATTTGATACGCATATTCATCCTCCTTTAGTCCAAAATGAAGTTTTCATAAAAATTCATTGCAATGTATTTAAATATTATAATTTGTATATATTACATGTAAATAATGTGTTAGTATTAATTATGAAGATATTTACCAACTAACTTTTATGCCCTAGTCGTGCGCCGCACTAGGGCATATTCTCATTTTTTAAAATACATAAAAAAATTTAAAATCAATATATTTCGTTATTAATTAAAGTGATATATTATATTTAGAGAAGAGTAAGGTAAGAGTTACTCTTTGCCATTTTAGGAAAGGGCCTGCTATTTATAGCAGGTCCTTTTTTGTCAAACTACAGCTAAACTAGTTGCGATAGGTAAGACTTTGAAGTTATCTCCATCTTTTCCCCCGCTTAGCACTGTACGTGCGACTTTCATCGCATACAGCGCCCCATCTTATCCTTTTATACTAAAGTAACTAGATTACAAGCTTTACGGAGTTTGTTTATTTTCTTCAATTGTTTATCGTTCAATTGAAGAATTCTCATATATGTTCTAATCGTCTCGTCATTTGTAGCGTGAATCAATCTGTGGACAAATTCATGTACAATAATCAGGTTATTAAACTCGTCAGTTCCTCCCATACCTTTCGGTATTTTATGGTGACAGTGCACATCTTCAGCTATTAAGAAGATTCCGATGACAGCGCATTTACCATTTTGCATGGAATACCTGGATATTCTGTTATCTGTATACTCCATGCTTTGTCCTTTATTGGAGGATAGCAACATCTTTTGCATTTCATTGGCAATGTTACCTTTTAGGCTTTTGATGAGTTTTTGTCTTCCTTGCTTAGTATAATTGCATATGTCTTGACTAAAACTTTGAGGGAATCGTGTTTGTATGTCCGCTAGTGGATATACATGATTGCCTGCTATTTCAAAGGTTCTATAATTGTTCCTATGAGTTCTTTTGTATAATGCATTCGCATTGGTAGGAATCTTATATTTCCCTATTGATTTTAGACGATTAAACAAAGTTTTCGAGAGACGAAAGGCTATTTCAGCAAAGTCTATAGTTACATGTGTTGCAATTTTGTAATAATTTTTTATACCAAGCACATAAGAGTTATAGTCCTGTACTGTTTTCCCTGATGGGCTTTTTTGAATTGCTTTAATCCTTGTCTTTGCTTTTTCAAGGATATCCTTTTTCTTTTTCTCGCTTACATGTGTGTTTGCCACATATCTTTCGCGCTTTTTAACAGATTTGATAGAGAACCCCAGAAAATCGGAAGATTTTCTTTTTAGGTTAGTTATAGTCGATTTTTCATTAGATATATTAAGGTTTAATTGATTTTTAAGATAACCTTCTACTGCATGGAATATTTTGATTGCAGATTGATGATTGTTAGTAAATATTTTAAAATCATCTGCGTATCTAACGATATGCATTTTCTTCAATTTTGTTTTTATCAGCAATGGATTTTTGGTTGCTGTTGTGTATGGTCTTCTTGTTTTAATATTCTCCCATTGCCTAGATATCCACCAATCCAAATCGTTTAATACAACATTACTAAGTAATGGGCTTAGGATTCCTCCTTGCGGAGTTCCTTTTGTAGGAATACCTTTTCCTTCGATTGGTGCTTTTAACATTTTAGAGATAATTGTCAGCACCCTTTTATCAGTTATGCCTATGTTGTATAGTTGTTTTAATAACTTGGAATGGTTCACGTTGTCAAAGAAACCTTATATATCAATGTCTACTACGTGACTAAATCTTCCTCTGTTTATCAGATATTGACACCTAGCCATTGCATGGTGTGTTGACCTGTTAGGTCTGAATCTATATGAATGCTTGTGGAATTTTGCCTCGCATATTGGTTCTAGAACCTGTTTGAACATTTGTTGAATCAATCTATCTCTCATTGTAAGGGATTCCTAATGGGCGTTTCTTCCCATTAGGTTTAGGTATTTCTACCCTACGTACCGTATTTGGTTTGTAATTTGTGAGAGTTTTTCTAATATCGTCAACGAAGGACTTTACATCTTCCATTTTATAATGGTCGATTGTGATACCATCTGTTCCTTCAGTTTTAGAACCACTGTTAGCCTTTATACTTCTATATGCCAATAGAATATTTTCTTTTGATATGATGTATTTATATAGATTTACACCTTTAGTAGCGTTATTTTCACTACGTTGGTATAAATCATCGAACACTTTTTGTATATCGTAATATTCTGCATGTCGTAATGTTGTACTCACCGATGTATTATTTCCCCTTTCTTACGAAAAGTCCCATCATCTTACTCGATCCTGTGAGTTAAATCTAGTTAATTTAGTTTTCAAAGAACAAGACTAGGGACTATCCCTCCACATTCGTTACATGCTTCGTCGGTACTTTGTCCCCACCTTCACAAGAATGAAGCAATTTCGGTTCGTTAGAACCTTATATGCATCTGTCCGCTAGTAGGCGTTGGTGACAGTTTCTTGCTTACCACGTTCCGATTGACTTAGCTATACATATATCCTTAGGTGCTTGCTTTAAGCCTGTTATCTTTACACCCTCATCGTTAGATGTTCCGAATTTCGTATCCTTTACTCTTACTTTTCGGTAGATAACGTCATCATTGACGACATACAAATTTCTATTGTATTAATAATTTAGACCCGTACATTCGCAAGTTCGCCAGTCCGTTATTTTAGACATTCTCACCATAGATATTTTGTAGCATCCCGACCTATCCATTACCATATGATTTCTCACTTAGGTTTTGTTCAGCCGACTTCACCTAGCTACATACAATTTGTGACTACTATCACGCCTTGCATGTAGGAGTATTAGATAAGTAGTTTCAGCTCAACCTGACGGCTTTCATTCCTACTTTCAGTCAAACAGTTGTTGTTATCAAATTAATAACCCTCCTACTTCGTGTTTGCACACTTATGAGGAAACGTGTCGCACAAAGGATTATTTTGTTCAGATTCTGGAAAAGTGTTAATATTCTTCATAAAGGAGGTCTACTAATGAAAAATTTATGGAGGAAAGTTTCTTTAATTGCTTTCATAGTAATTGTCCTTTTAATAATTTTCTATTTTGGCGGTATGTCACTTTTCTGGAACCAACCCTAAATTACATTCAAAAAATAAGCTCCACTTGGATAAAACTCAATATACTGTCAATACTGTATATGACACTTGATTTTCTCCTTGTTCCCCTTTGGAGATACCGAGCAGTTAGTGAAAACTCACTGCTCTTTTTGTTTGTCTGAATAAAATTATAAATCCCGGCCACTCTATAGATAGGCTGTTAAACAGCTATAATCGATTTGTAGAACCCAAACTCTTTCTCTCTTTCCTTGGAGGCGAGCAGTTAGCTTTTGCTAGCTGCTCTTTTTATTTCACTGTCACCCATTAGATAAACGTTCATATATTATTTTGTGCCATCCTTTTTATGAGTAAGCTCTTCATTTTATTTCCGCATAACCTTCATGAAAGAGCACTGTTCGAAGGTGCTCTTTTCTATTCGTCCGAATAAAATTCTGAATTATGTCCTATACTATAAATGGGCTGATACAGCTTGAATTCACAGTGACCTCTGTAATGTTCTTTTTCCCTTTCTCTGAGGGTTGAGCAGGTAGCTTTTGCTAGCTGCTCTCTTATTTTTTATTAGCTTGTCACCTTTTAATAAGGCACGTTCACTCATATACCCTCTCATTAAAAGAGGGCTTTTTTATTACATACAAAATGAATTTTTATAATTAACTAGCTATCAATTGACCCTGCAGCATATCAAGCAACTCTTCAAATATCGCTTCTAGAACATCAACTACAATACTATTGCCAGCTAATGCATATAACGTTGCATTTCGCTTTCCTGGCTTTGTTGGAAACTCCTTTAGCATAAGTTCATAATCTTCATCATTGAATCCTAGTAATCTCCAACACTCACGTTGTGTTAAATAACGATACTGTGGTTCGTTTAATCGAATAATTCCTGCATTTGGACAACGATCTTGTCTTTCGGTTATGGTATAACAATATTCATCAATTACATCTAGCTACCGTTTATAACTTCCCGTTGGATTGGGATTAAATTCTTTAATTTTATTTAGCATCGATGGAATGAGGAAGACAATTTACGATATACAGTGTTTGCGTATGACAATGAAATGCTAAAATCTAAATGATATGGAAGTTTAGCATTTAAAAGATAGAACTAAGAATATGAATGGAACAAAGTAATATTAATGATTACACTTAAAAACCATCTGAATTTTCGTTAACTTTTATATATTGTGAGCAGAATGAAAAATATCAAAAAGTTGATTTAGAAAAAGCACTGCCAAAATCTTCAGCAATGCTTTTCGATTAGACGTACTACGATAATGAGCGTCTACTTTCTTCTATATGTTTGCTCATGAATAGAATACAAATTTGTATTTAACATAAGTTCTGTATATTTATATATATTTACTTTAATTTCAAAATACGTTCTATTATCCTTATTGTACATAAAGAAAGGTAGAGCATGCAAACAGGCTCTTATGCTATCTCACATAAGAATCTGCCCAAATCCTTGAACTACTCACCACTTAACGTCCTAACGGACTATTTGAAGTGGTGAGTAGTTCAAATATGTGCTCTTTTTATTTAATTTTGTTTACACACTTAAACGAAATTAGCATATATTATTATATACTAATCCAAGACTCATATAGTCTACTTTACTAAGAGCGCTCATCTATGCGCTCTTTTTTTGTTTTCAGATAACACTTCTGTTTAGTTTTCTTTTTGCTGTAAATGAGTTGCATCCCAAACTTCTCTTCCTAGCCTATATATTTCTCGCATATCAGTCGGCCCTGTCCATTTCCCTGTTTTATCCCATTTCTTTAAGAAGGAACTCATTTTGGAATAAGACTTTAACAAAAGTATTTGCTGGTACATTTTGATTAACTTTACTCACAGCTCTAAAAGCAGATGCTCTTACAAGCTTATTTTTTTTATCATCACAATAATCCACTTTTAGATTAACACAAGGTTCTTCCTCATGTTTTTTTATTACATTTTTCATATTAGTGATACCACTTACTGTTTTTACGTTTTTATATAATTCTAGTTTTTTATTAGTCCAAACAGTTCATATTGCTACCACATACAATATAAAATGTTTGGACTGTATTATATCAATCAAAACTTAAAGTTAGGAGGGTTTAAATATGGCAGCATGTACAGGTTTAGCTTGTGTTATATTCTCTTCATGGCCAAAGGGAACAGTTGTTACAATTACCACTAGATCAGGTCAAATTATTGGTCCTGCTACTTTTTCACAGTTCATTGCGAATACTTGTGCGGTTGTATTAGTTGAAGAAGATGTGATAACCCCCTCTTCTACCAATACTATATTCATAAGTTGTGAAGATATTGAAAGTGTTACTTTAACCACCCCTTAAGATGCTTCAGGTGGTTAAAGTTCAATCCATAGTTAAGACATTCTAATGAATGTCTTAACTATGGATAATCTAATCAAAATGCTCCAAAATGTATTATTCCATTGTATCTATCATTTCAATAAGTTGCTTTAAACTGAATTTTTTCCCTTCTAAAGGTTACTTGTCTACACATCCCTCTACATACTTTCATATGATATAGTATATTGTTTAAAGGAGGGATAAATTTGTTCTTATGTAATTTTTTTCGTTGTTCAGGTGGAGTATGTAGTATTTTTAAAAATTTACAACCAGGCGAAGTCGTTACTGTGACTGGTAAATCTGGAAATATTATTGGACCTGCTATTTTTACAAATTTTAACCCTAATACTTGTATCGTCACATTAGAAGAGGAAAATTCAGTTACTCCTCCTACTACAAGTATTACTAAGATCAGTTGTAAAGAAATAGAAAGTGTTACATTTATCTCATAATATATTTTAAACCTAAAGCAGGGATTGAAATATGAAACTCTTATACATTACTTCTGGTTACTCAAAAATCTATCAATATCTAGATCAAAGCATACAGAGAACACTTATCGATCAAAATTTCGAATTGTTAGCAGTACAGCCGAGTGAATTAATAGAGCAATTGGATTTCATTACGGCAACGTTTCATCCTGATATTGTTTTCACCTTATTAGGTAATCATCTACCACAAAAAGCAATTCAATATTTTAAAAAAAGGAACATTAAATTAGCTGTCTGGTTAACAGAGGACCCATTTTATATAGATACCTCTCTTCTTCTATTAAATAACTTTGATTTTATATTTACTATTGATAGTGAAGCACTTAAATATTATTCAGGTTTAGGATATACCAATGTATACCACTTACCATTAGCAACTAATATAGATGTATTTAAGCCTGGTCTAAGAAATTCGAAATATAAAAGTGAAATATTGTTCATTGGATATCCTTATCCAACCCGAGTAAAATTGATGCAGTTTCTTTTGGAAAAAACCCCTTATCACTATACTGTTATTGGTCAACACTGGAGAAATAAGTTAATTAAAAAATGGCGGAATCACCGAAGAATTAAAATTATAGAAGAATGGATTCCACCTCAAGAAGTTGCACTCTATTATAATAACGCTAGTCTTATATTAAACCCTCATCGTAGTCATCTATTTTCACAGAATAAAAATAAAAATAAAGTGAAAAATAGTACCATTAATAATCGTACGTTTGATATTGCAGCTTGCCAAGGCTTTCAAATTATAGAAGAAAAATCTGACCTTTCATCTTTCTTCAATAAAGATGAAATTATATCCTATAATAGCTTTGAGGACTGTTTAAATAAAGTATCTTTTCATTTGAATGATACGATTTCGAAAAGATTAATGGTCGAAAAAATTCATACAAAAGTTATTACACAGCATACTTTTCATGAGAGAATCCATTTTATTACGACTATTTTACAATCACAACTTCATTAGGTTATTAAATTAAAAATATCTTTTCTTCTATAATCATTCTGAATAAATTAAAATGCCTTTTCATTAAATTGAAAAGGCATTTTAATTTATTCAACGAATTCCTAGTAGTATCTAATTGTACCCTATCAAATAAGATCCCACGAAACAGGCGTTCCTTTTTCAATGTCCTTATTCGCTTTCTTTCCGATAATTTTGGATAGGTGTTTTGGTAATAAGCCATTACCTGGTCTAATAGCTTTAATATTTTCTATCGTGAAAGCCTCTCCCGCTTTTATGTTTTCTACAACATATAATGACCTTCTAAATTTTAAAGAATCTTTTTCTAAATCAGTAGGGCCATAATATACTTTTCCCAAAGATTCCCATGCTTTTTCAGTTTCGCTTACTAATAATTTAAATTCAGCAGGTTCCATTGAAAAATCAGCGTCAACTCCTCCATCCGATCTCGAAAGCGTTAAATGTTTCTCAATTACTGTGGCTCCCAAGGCGACACTCGCTACAGATACTCCTACCCCAAGTGTATGATCAGACAAACCTACTTCACATTTAAATAACTCCTTCATATGAGGTATCGTAGCTATATTTGTAGATTTCGGAGATGCAGGATACGTACTTGTACATTTTAATAGAATTAATTCTTTACATCCCTCTTCTCTCGCAGCTCTTACTGTTTCATCTAATTCAGCAATAGAAGCCATACCTGTCGAAATGATTATTGGTTTTCCTGTCGTTGCTACTTTACGTATGAGGGGAATATCAGTATTTTCAAAAGATGCGATTTTATAACAAGAAACATTCAATGATTCTAGAAAATCTACAGCAGTTTCATCAAATGGAGTACTAAATGGTATCATTCCTAATTCTATACAGCGATCAAAAATGGGTTTATGCCACTCCCATGGTGTATATGCTTCTTTATATAAATGATAAAGTGTTTTACCTTTCCATAAGCTTTTCGTATCCTGAATTAAAAAATCACCATTTTCTATATTTAAAGTCATTGTATCTGGTGTATATGTTTGAATTTTAAATCCTTGTGCTCCAGCCTCTGCTGCTGCCTCTACAATTTGCAAGGCTCTATCTAATGATTGATTATGATTCCCTGACATTTCTGCAATAATAAATGGTGGCGAGCTATTGCCAATCTCTCTACCCCCGATATATAAATTACTCATATTTTTCACCTTCAATTTCTTTTTTTATAGCTTCTTTCCTTTCCATCCATTGTTCATAAAAAAGGGTCATTGTAATAACGTCGATAAATTCATTATCCCTGAAAATATGGTTCACATATCTTCCATCTTCCTGGAAGCCGAGTTTCTGATGAAAGTTTAAACTAATACGATTTGATTCTAATATTTCTGCACATACTTTTTGTATGCCATTTGTTTCAAAAATATAGTCTAATGCTACTATACCTAATACAGTTCCAGCACGCCTTACACTCTGTTTGTCTCCTATATAAAATCCCCAATTACAAGTTCGATCTATTTTATTTATTTTTGTAAAATTAACAAATCCAATTGGCTTTTCTTTATATATTAGTAATCTTGCAATCATTGTTTCATCATATTTTATTTTTTCAAACCATTTATAGTGTTCGTCTATTGTTATTTTATGATCTTCGTACATAACAGAACGAATTTCTTCTGTATTCCTCCACTTTAAAATAAGATTTAAATCTTTCTTTTCTATACATTTCAAATGGAATTTTTCAATGTTTAACATACTATCCTCCTAAAATAATTTTTGTTATTTCATCCGAATTACTGGCACACTTTATGGCAAGAGCTTTATTAGACATTTCTCTCACTTTATCTGAATCTGTTAAAAGTTTGTTTAGACATTTCGTAATGGTTTCATCTGAAACACTTTCAGCTGTACCGATATTCCATGTAGCTCCGGCCTCCGCCACAGCTTTGGTTACTTCTATTTGATTTTGTGCAGTTGTAATTGTTATAGAAGGTAATCCAAGAAAACAGCGCTCCCATGTTGTTGTTCCCCCAGCTCCTATCCCTAAATCCGCTCGTATCATAAACTCTTCAATATTCTCTATTTGACAATAAAATGAAGCGTTTGAAATGCTCTTGCAATAATTTTGAATATCTTTCTTATGAGGATTTTGGCTTCCTACCACTACATCTATTTTTAAAGTATCACTATTAATATTTTGTATAGCTCTTAACGTTTTTAATGTCTCATTCGTTACATCGTGCCCACCAAAAAATATAAAAATATGTTCAACCGCACCCGTTCTTTTTCGTAAAAATTTCTTAGCAGAATGGAACTCTGGCCGTAATATGGCATATTTAGGTCCTAATTTTATTAAAGAGTGCTCTGGTATTAATTCTTTATAGCGTTCATTAAGGCTTTCGTATAGATTTTGATCTAGTAACAACTCACAATCATGTACTCGATCTGCAAGATCATCAATTACCATAATCTTTTTTACAGTTTTTCTTAAAACAGTTTCCCATTTTTTATCTAATCCATAATGATCAACTATTAACCAATCAAATCGTGGGAGTTGTGACAATATATCATTGGTTTGTTGTGCATCAACAAACCAATGACATTTTAGCCAATATAAATAACTTCCATATACTGCATTTGAGTATTCAGTATTTTCATCATTTGTATCTAATAAAAATACGTGGAATCCCTTACTTAAAATATATTGCTGAAGATCACCTTGTAGCTTACGACAAATGAAATAAATTTGCGCACCTTTATTCTGTAACTCCTGAGCCAGTGTTAAACAACGCATAATATGGCCGGTCCCTATTTCAATAGATGCATCAGCGCGAAAGACAATTTTTTTCTCATCCAAGTTACTCCCTCCTCGTTAAAAGTAATACAATTTATTGATTTATAATTTTGTTTCTCTATTTAGCTCATCTACTAATGATTGTTGATTTGCCCATTTCAATTTCACATGACTATTGATTCGAATGAGTTCAGGGTTTCGAAGGATGTAATCTTTTATTTGGTGAAAATATATAGGTTTGGTTTTTACATTAAGATTTTTATAAAGTTCATTGAACAAATCTAAATCTGGTTGTTCATCTAATGTTAACCTCCAAGAAGGATAACAAAATGAAGGAGGGAGTTTTACTATATTGACCCGGAATAAATGAGGATTATTTGTAAAATAAAATGGAAGGTATTCTGTATAGGTTAAGGTTTTCGGGGTTTGTAGCAAACGTTCAATTGCTTCTAATGTGAAAATATCGCCTGCTGTTCCGACAGGTAACGTACTTAGCTGTGCTTGTGTATAATCTGCTCCACTTTTCAAATGTTGCTCTAGTAAATAATTATTGATTTCTGGTGATACAACTGGGCAATCTCCTGTAATCCGCATAACAATGTTTGCATTTTCTTGTTTTGCAGCTTGGAGTATGCGATCTGCGGTATTTTCTGGATCACCTCTGAAAATTTTAACCTTCCCACCTAGATCAAATTTTTCTAAAGGATCATCTTGTGCTACATCTGAAGTAGCAAGTATGACTTGGTGTCCCCCAGGAATAGCTAATGCATTTATAAGACAGCGTTCAATAGAAGGGATTCCATGTATTGGCAATATTGCTTTTAAAGGCAACCTAGTAGATTTTAATCTACAAAGTACAATAATTACTACTTTAGGAGGTTCAATAACCTCATTCGTTAATGGAGTTCCTGCTTGCAAATTATATAAAGCTACTTGAGGTAATAATTCCTCAAACTGAAGCTGGTTCAGTGCATTTTCAACGATACCTAGTTCCATATCAACTTTATTAGCTGTAATGATTTCTCCTTTTTTTATATCAACTTTTGTTACTGCTCTTAACAACTTTTTGTTTCGCAATTCTAATAACACCCCTTTCATTTAATGTTTAGCAACTCTATAAAACGAAAGAACTTTTCTTACTGCTTTTATTACATCCCATACATCATCCTCTGCCATTTTAGGAAATAGAGGAAGAGTAATAATTTCCTCGTATAAATTTTCTGCTTCTGGACAAAGGCCCTTTCCATAACCTGAATTTTGATAAAACGGTTGTAAATGAACCGGTATATAGTGCACATTCACACCAATATTTTCTTTTTGTAATGCCTCATAAATTTCTTTTCGATTACCCTTTAATAATTTAGTATTTAACCGAATGATATAAAGGTGCCAACTTGAGTGGGTTTGGGGCAATTGCTTTGGTATGATGATTTCAGGTAAACTATTAAATTCTTTATTATAAATGTCTACATATTTCTTTCTAATCTTAATAAAAGAATCTAATTTACTTAACTGTGATAAGCCAAGAGCAGCCTGTATATCAGTCATCCTGTAATTGTAACCCAAAAATTGCATTTCATAATACCAAGGCCCATGATTATCAAGAAGTTTTTGAGGATTCCTTTCAATTCCATGTGTACGAAATTGAACAAGCTTTTCATAAAGCAAAGTATTATTTGTAGTAATTACTCCACCCTCTCCTGTTGTAATATGTTTCACAGGATGAAAGCTAAACATTGTCATATCACCAATTGAACCAATCTTTTGGTTTTTATAAGTGGCTCCTAATGCATGTGCTGCATCTTCAATGATAATCAAGTTATTCTCATTTGCTATTTTCTTTATTTTATCTAATTCTACAGGCTGCCCAGTAAAGTGTACGGGAATAATAGCCTTTGTTTTGTTTGTAATCTTTTCCTCTATAGACTTAGTACTGATATTGTATGTTTCATAGTCTATATCAGCGAAAACTGGCTTTCCACCCTGGTATAAAATACAATTTGCACTTGCTACAAATGTCATTGAGGTTGTAATTACTTCGTCTCCCTCTGTGATTCCAGCTGCATAGCAGGCAGCATGCAAAGCAGCTGTACCACTTGAAAAAGAAACAGCGTATTTTGCCCCAACGTATTTTGCTATAGCCTCCTCAAACTGTTGAATCGTTGGTCCTGTCGTTAAAAAGTCTCCTTTTAATATATCTATAACTGCCTGAATATCATGGTCATCAATTTGTTGTTGACCATAAGGCAAATATGTTCCTCTAACAGGATTTCCCCCATGTATACCGAGAATTTCCCTGTCCATTATTCTTTCTCCTTAGGGTTAATTTTTAAAGATTTAATCCACTCTTCTGTTTTAATAACTCCATCTTCTAAAGAAACTTTCGGTTCCCAATTTAATATTGTTTTTGCTTTTTCATAGTTACATAATAATTTTTGAATTTCACTTTGTGGATGGATATGAGTTACATGTTGAATACTTACTTTATTTCCCGAAATCAATTCTGCTAATTTATTAATTGATATATCTTGTCCTGTTCCTGCGTTGATAATATGACCATTTGCTTTAGAAGAATAGCCTGCTTTCACAACGAAATCTGCACAATCTTCAACATATAAAAGGTCTCTCGTTTGTTTCCCATCTCCATAAATATTTACTGGTATTTTATCTAATTTATTATTTATAAAAATGGCAACAACCCCACCTTCACCTCCAGTTTTCTGGAATGGTCCGTACGTATTAAATGGACGAATTACCACAACTGGAAGCTTATAAGCATAATAGTAAGATAAAACCATATTTTCAGCAGCTATTTTTGATCCAGCATATGGAGAAGCTGGTTTAATGGGGTCTAATTCTGATATTCCTTGTGTATTAGTAGCTTTATCATATACCATACAAGTACTCATAAAGACCATTTTGACATTATGCTTATGACATTGTTCTAACAAATTAAAAGTACCTATTGTATCATTTTCAAAAGTCGTTCTAGCATCATCTATACTATCTTGAACATTAATACTTGCTGCTAAATGATAACAAAGGTCAAATGAATGATTTTTAAAAAATTGGTTAACCAATTTTTTATCTTTAATATCTCCTTGTATACATTGCTTCAAGTTTAAATCATGAACGAACTCGATAATATTTGCTGTAGTTGAATTCGCTAAATTGTCTAATATCCATACTTCATGCTTATCTTGCAATAATCGCTTTACAACCCACCTACCAATAAATCCTGCACCACCAGTTACTAATATTTTCATAATTTCTCCCCTCCTGCTAGTAGTTGCTGGTTTATAATCAAATTTCTAAGCTCTTCTTTTGAAATCGCATCTTGATAATCAGAACGATAAAATCCTGGCTTCGCTCTATTGGCATTTTCATATTGAGCACCCTTTTTTAGTGGACTTGGTATGATAAACATATCCGGTAATTCAAAAGCCTGTAAAGATTCATCATGTGTCATAAGTTCTTCATACATTTTTTCACCAGGTTTTAATCCAATTTCTTCAATCTTAATACTATCCTTGGACAAACTATACAACTTTGTAACTTCTTCTATCATCACTTCACTTAAATCTTTTAATGAAATAACTGGCATTTTCAATATGAAAGTTTCACCGCCCTTTGCTATTTTCATTGCTTCAATGGTTAACATCGTTGCTTGTTTCAGTGTCATCATAAATCTGCTCATACTAAGATCAGTTACAGTTATTTTGTGATTTTCTTTAATTTGATTTTCAAATAAGGGAATAACAGAACCTCTCGATCCCATAACATTTCCGAAACGTACACTTGCAAATATTGTTTCACTAGATCCTTTTGAATATTCCGCTGATGTTATCAATCTTTCAGCTGTTAGTTTTGTTGCACCGTAATTATTTGTTGGTGAAATTGCTTTATCAGAGCTTGTGAAAATCACCTTTTTTACTTTCTGGGCAATTGCTGCTTTTATTACATTTTGTGTTCCAAAAATGTTGGTCAATACCGCTTCAAACGGATTATATTCACAAAATGAAACATGCTTCATCGCCGCAACATGGAACACATAATCAATATTTTCCATTGCGCTATATAGGCGATCATAATTTCGAATATCCCCAATTAAATAGCGAATATTTTGATTTTTACCCCTAAACTCTTCTTGTAATAAAAATTGATTATATTCACTTCTACTAAAAATTCTTATAACTTTTGGCTTTCCCTCTAAAACATTAGAAAGAATGCTTTTTCCAATTGTTCCTGTTCCACCAATAATTAAAACGTTTTTATTTTTAAAAAACATAGATATGAATACCTCCTCTTTTTAAAATAATGTTTATCCTTGTGCGCTTTGAATTAAGCCTTGCAACTTTTTGGTACTTACTTCTTGTGGATAATTTTCACTAATAAATTGTTGTCTTAATTCTTTTGCTAGACTTGACTGCAAAGAATCGTTTAGGACCTTTTCAATCGTGCTCACCATATCTTCAATAGAGTGATTTACAAGCCAATCTAATTTATCATAATACTTATAATCTCTATCCTCTAATAACGATTTATAAACAACTACAGGTATATCTAATAACATTGCCTCTAACCCTACTGTTGAATTAGAAATAACCACAAGATTCGCATGTAAAATAACATCATACATGTTCACTTCATTTGTTATATATTTAACATTAGGATATACGTTACTTAACCGAACATATTCTCCCACTAGGTTACGCCCTTTTTCCCAAGGATGAGGCTTTATAATAACTGTGATATTTTTGTCTTTCACTAATTTTTCTGTCAATTCGATATAAAATGAAGTTTTAAATGGCTGGGTTGCAATAAAAACCACTTTTGTAGAGGGGTCTATTTTTAATTGTTTAAAAAGATTCTTTTTATCCGTATATACCATATCGAAGATATCATCATATCTGGGATGCCCTATAATCTCAATTTGAGATTCACTGACCCCTTTTTGAAGGTACCAATCTCGTTCATATCTTCCATATACAACCTGTTTTGTAGCGAAAACTGGAAAGTATGCTTCTTCACCCATTATCGCACCATGCTGAAGACAATAACTCGGTATCCCTTCACTTTTAGATAGAAAAGTAAGAGCTCTGCTTGCTATATCCTCCGTTGTGCCAACAATCACACCAGAAATAACTTGTTCTTTAAAAATGAAATATGCCATATTAAGTTTCTCAATCATAATAGGGAGGTCGCTGAGTAATTTTTTTTGAAAAAACATGTTTGAAAATAGTGGATGTTTATTAAACTTTGAATAGATTTTTTTAGCCTTTTCGATGAAAACATGTGCAGTATTAGGGGCTTTATTTATATAATCTGGTGCACAAATTGTAGGAAGACCATAAAGTTCTGTCTTTTTTGATCTAGTTAATATCTTTGTATGATTTGGATTAAAGTGAGTAAAATTACTTACTGAAAAACGGAGATAATCTGAATTCAGGAGAATCACTCCATTTTGATTTATTCTTTTTATCTTTGATTGAAATGAAGACATTCTTTTTTCAAACTCTAACTGCAACTGTGTTTCCTCTATAGGTTCAATTGACAGTTGTTTATAAAAATCTTTTTCTTTCATTTTATTTTTTACATCTTCGTCCAAATATTGATAGAAATTACTCAGTAATGGTAAAGCAACATTATAATGCTTTAATTCTGAAAAAACATTTATATATTCTAGATTTAATAACCAATAATTTTTCAAATAGATGTCACTCAACATTTCACCCTCTTTTTTTTCTTAAGTCTTCTCTTAATTCTTTACATGTTCTTTGTGGTGGTAATAATTGTACAAATTCATTTTTTTCTTTAGCAAATAACTGCGCATGGATTGAATGTGAAGTTATATAATTGATATCTAAAACTTCATCTAAAGGATGAAAATCCCAATAATGATTTAATCTCCAAAAAAAGCGTGCATCTCCAATACGATAAAACTGAGGATCTTCATCCCAGTAAGAACTCCACCTTTTTTCAAGAATCGGCAAAACAGATGCTCTATGCATTATAGAACAATGATCAATTGCGCATGGCGCATTATTAGTGACTTTTTTTGCAGGCCTTTCAACAGTTTTGATAGGTAAATCTGATTCATCTAGATGGATCGTTTTTGATGCAGAATATACAATTTGAACATCTTTATTCTCATCAAGATAACTAGACATCATTTTAAGTCGCTCTTTTTCGTATTGATTATCATCTGTAATATAAGTAATATACTCCCCTTTTGCATGTTTAAGTGCCTCGTTAATTAAAGCAGCATATCTGACTTTTTTTGTTCGTTCAGAAATATGGGCTACATTACTTTTATAAAAGTGTACATTTTTCTTGTTTATGAATGGTTGAATCACTTTCTGAGTCATTTCGTTAGAATCATCATCCATAATAAAAAGTTCAAAATCTTGGAAAGTTTGGTTTAATACACTTAATATCGATTTTTCTACAAATGTGGGCTTATTATAACTCGTCATAATAACTGTAATTTTAGGCAAATATTACTCTCCTCCTTATCATTAAATAAAAAATAGTTACGTTATTATATAAAGAGAAAGGACGAACCGTTCCGATAATTTTAAAAAAGATTTATATATGTAATAAAATGATAAAGTAGCTATTTTATTTGCCCATGCATCTTTTTTATAATCCGCTATAGTCTATACCATATCTATGAACAAGTAATAAACTATTTAAGTACAAAAAAGAAAATATCAATAGTTAGAAACAACTAACTCCAAAGATTCAATTAATATCCACCTGAAAATATTAAGCTATCCAAAATTCTCACAAGAGGTGACAACTTTGAAACCCCTAATTTCAATTATCCTCACTAGCTATAATAAACCTTCTTTAATTAATCAAGTTATTGAAAGTGTTCAGATGCAAACTTTTAAAGAATGGGAACTTTTTATTATGGATGATAACTCTTATCCAGATACTATAAATATCATAAAAAAGTATTTAGATGACCCTCGAATTTATTATAAGAATAGTTTTATACAAGGTAATGAAAGATATAAAACCACAAGATATGCAGCGCTCATTAATGAGGCGCTTCCATTAACATGCGGAGATTTTATTTGCTATTTAACCGATGATACTATGTACGTTCCAAATAGATTAGCTGAAATGTTATCTTTCTTACAAAAAAGTCCTGAAATAGATGTGGTGTATTCTTCTCAGCACGTAAAATGTGTTGATTATAATCTACAACCTACTCATGAATATGTAAGAAAAGCCTCGGAAATTTTATATACAGCTGCAAATGTTGTGGATCACTGTTCAGTTATGCATACAAGAAGAATTTTATTAAAGGTTTATCAAAAATACAGTAATTATTGGGAGACCGATTCTCTATATTGGTTTAACGGAGATGCAATGTTTTGGAAACGTCTAAATACATTCCAACCTTTCTATCCTATTAACAAAGTGCTCGATATTACTTTCAAAACACCTTTTTCCTTCCAAAATCTATATGCCAACCTCCCATCTAAAGATTTAAATGGTATATTGCTTAGAAATTCACAAGGTGACGTATTTTTAGTTGATAATTATAAACGTAGGTCCCTATCAAAAGAAATGCTTTCTTACTTCAAATATAATCAAAATCAAATTGTCCCAATTCCTGAACCATTTATTTACAAATATACAGAAGGACCACCTATATCTCTTACAGAACCCATTCCAAATTTACGTGTTGTAAAAAATGAAAAAGGAGAATTATTTTATATAGAAAATAATCAAAAACGTCCATTTATTAACACTACAGCATTTCGCAAGTTTAAATTTTCAGCTCAAGAAATTATTAAAGTTTCGCAACGTAGTTTAGATGAATTTTCAGATGGACCACCTATTTACCCGAATTTATCTAATTACACGATTCTACCTGAAGGGAAAGTATTTATCTATCATCACAATTATTTCATTATGACAGATCGCATGCTTCACCCAATAGATAAAGACATGTTACAAAAACTGTATCTATTAAAGAACTGTATACCGATTTCAAAAACTAGCTTATCCTACTTTAAAATTGGTCCTCCTATTTCATCATATCCATCTCACTTAGCTGAAGAGTACCAAGAAGACTGACAAACGAGATTGTGCCAAGAAGGACTATCCCCATGCCCATCAACTTAAGAAAAGTAAACACCCCAAAACAAAAAAATGAGCTGTTTTCTCAAAATATCTACCTGTAGAGAAAGAAAGTTTTCATTTAGGGGGTACTTCAAAACCTTAGCTTGCTAGTAGGGGTCACCATCTATCAATATTAGTAATGCAGATAACATCATCCTATCGAATAAAACGGTTCTGGTGCAAAAATAAAGTAAAAGAGAATAAAGCATATATATTCCTAACGGAATCGTATCTTATGCTACAAGTCCAAACAATTGATGGACGAATTCTTTCTGATTTTGGATAGACTGGTTCCGTAAATTAATCTGTTCTTTTTTAATCATATGCATGGCTTCTACTCCAGAAAGAATGGATATAGCTGTGTCAAAAGATTTGAGCCCTAGCATAGAACGGATACGCTTCTTTATAAAGCGATGATCTTGTTCTACTATATTATTCAAGTACTTTTGTTGTCTAAGTTGCATACCATCAGGTATGCTTTTTTCTTTTTTCAACAGTTCAATTGCTATAGGATAAGCCGGATTCTTATCGACTGTCATCACACGTGGCTTTGATACATGAAAAGACCGCAAAGCTTTCTTGAAAAAGCGCTTTGCAGCCTTTCGGTCTCTTGTTTTGCTTAGACAAAAATCGATTGTGTTTCCTTTCGAATCAACAGCACCGGTACAGGTACATCCATTGCCCTTTAACTTTTATATATGTTTCATCAACTCTCCAAGAGTCATTGGTTTGCTTGAGGTGACGACGAATTCGTTTGTCCAATTCCGGGCCATACTGATGAACCCAACGCATAATCGTGGTATGAGAAATAGATAAGCCCCGTTCCTTCATCATTTCCACCAAATCACGAAAACTGAGGTTATACCGTAGGTACCATCTTACCGTTAACAAAATTATATCAGGCTGATAATGCTTCCATTTGAACAAATTTTCCTTTTTCATACTGATCACACACCTTTTCTAGAGTAGTAATATCAGTATGTCCAAGTTTTATAGATTTTTTGCACCAGAACCTAGTAAAGTATTATTAGCAGGAACATTGGCTCTTGGCAGTTTAACAGCAATGAACGTGGAAACACCCAAAGCTCAAGCAGATGGAGCGAGCGAATATTGCCGATACATTTGTGGTCCTATAGAAACGTTAAATAATTTCACAATTCAACTTTCAGATACGAAATACAGACTGGGACAAAATATCATTCTACGAGCAACAAATGATAATGCATATGATGTACATTACACAGCATCTTTTGAAAAACAATACGATACTGGTTGGGATTATTATGACGCTGATTTTCGCTACGGTTCACTATTACCAGCTGGAACAAATGTATATGAAGATTTTGATGCTGAGACTGGCAATGGTGGAGCAATTGCTGGGCCAGGAACATATCGCATAAAAATTGAAGTAACACATGTTGATGGCCATGTTGATACAATGTACACAGCGCCAATTACATTATTAAATTAAACAATAAAGTTGCTTCACATCTTATTGTTTATATTATTTATCAAGTATTTTTCCGAAGTATCTAATCCTAATAAGAAGATTAGGATTAGATACTTTGGATGGTAGTTTTATTGGCTGGTTACTCCTTCTATTAATAGGTATTGGAATTGCAAAAGTAGGAACACCTTATCTTATAAGTGTCCCATTCTTTGACAAAGAAAAAATACAAATAATAAGAAAATACATTAAATATTTTTATATTTAAAATAAAACCTTCTAGTCGTCAAATTAGTTCCGTATACATAGAATGCACTTTCTTATAATACATAACGTTTTTACATCCTTAGTATATTTCTTTCCATAAAGATAAAGCAAAGATCCAATTCGGATCCCCATTCCCTTGATAGCTTTGGGCCGCCTCGTATTCCTTACCCTCGTGAACTACTCTATCTCCTTTTTTATATGCTTTATACGAATCCCATTTCTCATAAGCGTTTTCTTGTTCCTTCGTAGTAACTGTTAAGATATCACTTTTCATTGATTCATTGCCAGCCGTATCAACTGCAGTAACTACATACTTGTATGTAGTATTTACTTGCAAATTCTTGTCCATAAATGATGTGGTATTAACAGTACCTATTTCCTTCGTAACCCCTGCAATTTCTCTGTATACAATATAATGATCCACATCTATGTTATCTTCAGACGGACTCCACATTAAGTCAACAGTATTGGCAGTGATTCCCATACTGTGTAACCCTTTAGGTTGAGTTGGCGCTTCTGTATCTGGTTTTTCCACTGTTGTTTTAATAACTAATGCTTCACTTTCCTTAGATATATTCCCTACAGCATCTACTGCTTTTACTGTATACGTGTAATCTGTGTTTGGGCTTAATTTTTTATCAACTAAACTAGTACCCGCTACAGTATTAATTACTTCTCCATTACGTAACACTTGATACTCTTTCACCCCTACATTATCTGTTGCAGGCTTCCAATTAAGTTCTACGCTATTTGAAGTGGCTTTTACTACTTGTAGTCCAGATGGCTGAGTTGGTGCTTCTGTATCTGGTTTTTCATTATTAACTAGATTCACATCAATCACATTATAAAAAGCATTTACGGTATCAGCTACATCCCAAACCGCTAAAATGACATGATATCCACTACGATCAGTTGGTACATTAATTTTATGTGATAAATTATTAGATGCTGCAGAACCATCGTGTTTTACAGTTCCTATTGGTTCAAAATCCGCTCTTGTTAGAGGTTTATTTGGATCCCACCCTTTTTTTGTGATGTAATAGTGCCATTGACTTGTTAAATGAGGAGCAGTGTATTTCCAAGTGAATGTATTCTCTCCACCCTTAATCGTATTCTTAAACCATCGATCAGCTGTTTGTTGATCAAGAATCCCACCAAACAGGCCTCCTGCTGAAGCAATTTTCCCATCAACCGGTCCACCTTGTGGGAATCCTTTAGGCGCTTCTAAGCTTTGCGGCTCATACATTACATTGCCACAATTTAAATTCAAAGCTCCATAATTCTGGCTACATAAAGCAGCACGGCTACCTGGTTTTTCAACGAACCCATGTGCATAGGCATTTTGAGGAATTAATGTTGTACTCATAATTCCTACTGCTACTACAGCAGCACTTAATCCCTTTTTATTTGTAGTCATTTTTCTCAACTGCTTTAGAATTTTTTTATTCATTTTAATAGTCCCCTCCTATTAATTTTCTTACTATATTAAGAGCATTGATGTAAAAGAATAATAAAACATAGATTACAAAGATTAAATAAATAAAAACGAAACCTCATAACTTCATACTTAAATATTCATTTAACTTCCTTTACATCCAAATAGCTTTATAATTAAATTATTACATGATAATTCATTAAACTTATACTGAAATTGTGCACAGTTTTTGAACTTTCTTCTATTCTTATCTACTATTAAAAACTGATTAATACGGAATGACATTAACTCCAACCACTCTTCATGCTCACTTTGTTGCAAATTAGCGATTGCCACATCCTCTAAAGGCTTTCCAACGGTATGTGTCGGACCGTGTTCTCTCATTTCATAAGAAGAAGTGACTTTCATTTCCTTACGAATCATTCCGAACTGTCTATATATGCGTACACTTTCAAGAACACCCTCTAACTTCTCTTGCGTTGCTGTTCTATCAATTTTTGGTAAGAAAGATAATTGTTTATTCATGTAAGACCACTCCTTTTTATTTTTAAATTACTTTTGTCTTAACGTTCCACGTCTACGTTCATAACAAGGTCTATGCTTCCCCATTAAATCCTCAATTTCACGAGTACTTAATTTCTCTTTTTGTTTTTTGTTTTTCTTCTTTCCTTGTTTGGATTGCTTTTTCCATTCATGTAATTGATCTTTTAATACCTTCATTTCCCACATCCCCTTTCAAAAATAAAGAGGACACCATTTCTTAAAACAGCTTTATTGCTGCTCTAAAAATTGGTATCCTCTAGTTTTCTAGCCGGACTGTATTCTGTTTTCATTTATTTAATAATACCAGCCTGCACAAAGATGTTTCTCCAAGCTTTGTTAACTTGGTATTTATCAACGGATATCGCACGACGAACGATAGCTTTTCTTATTTTCTTTTTCTTTGAATTTGCCATTCCTCTCATCCCTTTCATGCAAACGTCTCTCATTTCCATTTTGGAACGTTTTACTCCTTTTGATACCTTATTACATTCAAAAATGATCTAAACGTGAATTGTACCTATTTTATAAATTCTTTTTCCCCACAAAAGGATTATTTTATTAGGTTTTCTAACATCCCTCATTTTAAAATTTTCAGATTCAGATGAACATCTAGACTCATAGACCATATTCTAATTTAAACGCTTCCTAAGAAAGCAGGTGAAACTGATGCCATCTATTGTTGGAAACATGGTTGTACAAAATAGTAACGGTTCTTTCAACTTAGGTGATTTTTATAACGTCTCTCCAAAGGAAAATACAAAAGCTTATAATGGTTCAGGCTCATCCAATGTTGCTTTTGTTGCTAATACCTTTAGTGGTGTTAGTGCGACAAACACATTTGATGCTGATGTTGCAGACCAAAACCAAGTTGGAACAGCATAAATTTATTCATTTCCCTCTACCTCCCTGAATAAAACTAAAAATCACGTCAATACTGTAGCTAGGCTTTTAAGCAGCCGGAAATCTCTTATCTGTAACCGTACTAATCGAGATCTCCTTCAAGACTGAGCAATTAGCTTTTGCTAGCTGCTCTTTTATTTTAAATCCGGTTCATATTTATGCTTCTTCTGTATAAAGATCTCGTGAACCAGTTTCACGCAAAAATCTACGGCATCCTCATCACTTGTAATATTTGCACCAATGTTGGCATTCTGAAGTTCTTTTATATCCCGTACCATTTGACTTTTCGGTATCTGCGTCTCTAACATTTTTCGAATTACTTTAGATTGACTCCCCCATCGTATTCACACAGAAACTCAATCTCACTCCATAACTCAGTTGGTAAAGTTAACGATACTTTTCTTGTTACACCGATCGCTTTACGCCCTGCTCCTTCTCTTTTCCCACCACGATTGTTTTGTCCAGTCATTATATATATATCCTCTTTGATTAAAGTTACTTTATTCAAAAATATCCCTTGCATTGGATACAATCAATTAATTTTAGTTACTTTATTCAAATAGAGTTCGACAAAATGAAATTTTCATTACATTAATCCCCGTATAACATTTCCGGTCCTGCTAACACTATAACTGTAACTTAACGTTACACATCCTAACTTGCAGGGCCTAATTTTCTTTTGTACAACAAGCAGTTAGCTAATTAAGCTGATTGCTTTGTTGTGCCGAATGAAGGATTTATAAAAAGATTTCTCAACATTTAACACTTGGAAATACATTACCTATTATGGTGATATATTGGTAACCCTATGATTTCTATAGCTTCTCTCTCGGACTTCGCCTCAAGCCAACGACGCTTCCACTTTTCGTCTTTGTCATAAAACTCTACTGAGTACGTCATAACGCTATTACGCTTCAAAAATTTGTCCGCTGTACTTGTTGCAGTATAATCAAAAATTCCGACTATATCCCTCCCGTGGTAGTTGTTTCATGCCCCTAACCCCATTGGACGAGATTTAATTTTGTTCTTATCTGCCTGATTCATGATTAATGTGGCGATTTCTAGTTGATTCCTTCCTAGCCCTTTTGCTATTTCAAGAATATCTTTATCCTCATCCCACACTTCTCGTAATTGAATCACTTCGCTTTCATCAAACACTAGGTCCAATCCTTCTAAAGCGATATATCGCCTCTTATTTCAATGATTTTGTATCCTGGATAGCGATTGGGAGTAATGTACTCAATCGCTTTTTCTTTTGCTTCTTTTTCATTTCGTCCTTCCTTCCATACCCATGAAGGAAGGACGACTTTTGATTGATTTTTATCTAACATAGGCTTTCACTCCTTGTTTAATTAGAAGGTACGACCATGTTATAATAGAGGGACAAAATATTGTGTCGTTTCATGAAATAGCTAATTAGGGGTAATCGACTGTTTTTATTTTCTCAATAACGATTATTCAATAAATCCGTTAACATTTAATTACCGATATGTGTATCAACCAGCCTGTGCATCTGCATAGGCCTTTTACTATGATAATTTTAGTTAGCGGATGCATTTTTCTCACCCTTTATGATGCTTCGCACATCAGAATAGTTCATAATTCCGTAACACATGCATACGAGTTATCGTGTTAAAATTAAGCCATTCTCAAGAAGTAATTCTTATTTACTCGACAATTCTTTTACCCTGTTTAAAGCCTTGCCCCCTGCGAGGCTTTTTTATTTAGCTAAAGTAATATATTTATGTGTTTCCTCTACCTTATCTGCGCTGTTATGTACCCCTTTAGCTCTTAAATCTCGTATCATTTTGATTATGTTTGCTATTTCTTCTTTGTCACGCTGCTGTTTATCCATCACTTTTCATCCTTCATAATCCGTTTGTCTATCTGCATCAGGTAGATGAATCCTGCAATTCCGATAACTAGTACCAGTATCATGAAATGGAAGAATGTACTTTCTTCCATTTTCTAGAGGTGAAATTATGTAAAAAATTCACCAAATTAACCAATGAGAGATACGGCTCTCTTTTTTTATTTCCAATCGACAAAATATGACAATATAAGAATGTTTTTTTTGATAAGATTGTCCAGAAATATTACATTTTTTATATCTTGGAGGAATTAAATTATGAACAAGAAATTATTAATGGCTTTAGCATGCAGCGTGTTACTTATGGGATTGGCTGCTTGTGGTTCAAGTGATAAAGCAAGTACATCAGAAGAACCAAAACAAGAAACTAAAAAAGAAGATGAACAAAAGAAACTAGATGAGCAAAAACAGGAAGACGAACAAAAGAAAATAGAAGAACAGAAAAAAGCCGAAGAACAAAAAGAAGTTGAAGAGCAGAAACGATTAGAAGAACAGAAAAAGGCTGAAGAGCAAAAGAAATTAGAAGAACAACGAAAACAAGAAGAGGCTCAAAGACAACAGGAAGAACAAAAGAAACAACAAGAAGCAGCTCGAGCAAAAGAACAGGAGCAACAAAAAGCTACTGCTAATACAGCACCTCAGCAACAAGCTGCACCTAAACAAGAGAAAGTGCACTTTGCAAACTGTACAGATGCAAATAATGCCGGTTACTATGATATAACTCCAGATAGCCCAGCTTATGCTTCACATTTAGATCGCGATGGCGATGGCGTGGCTTGTGAACGAAATAAAGGACATAAAAAATCTAGTAAAAAACATTAGATTTATGGTTAAGCACTCTTGTGAGTGCTTTTTTTATTCTCATTCGACAAAATATAACAAAATACAAATAACTTGTTTGCTACCATGAGATAAGAAATCTTACATTTCAGCTTATATAACTAATACATACTGGGGGTAACACAATGAAACGCAGATTACTTACAGCATTAGCATGTAGCGCCTTACTTATGGGATTATCCGCTTGTGGTTCAAATGAGAAGACTGCAACTGAATCTAAACCTAAACAAGAAGCTAAAAAGCCTGAACCGGTTACTACAACTTCACTTATTAGCGAGTTCAAGAAAGCTGGTATAGAAGCTGAAAATGCTACGGATCTACCACAAAAAGAGTTCGGTAACATGCGTAAAGATGGTAAACGAATCCTAATTCCTAAATTAGGTGAGGATAAAGGTGGCCGTGTGTTTGAATTTAGTAAGAAAGAAGACTTAGAAAAAGCTAAGAAGTACTATGATGAGCTAGGAAACTCAGCTCCAATGCTTTTCTCACATACATATGCTAAGGGGAATTTCCTTTTACAGATGAATGGCGATATGAAAGATGAAGAGTTTAATAAGTATAAAGAAGTTATGGATAAAGTAGTGAAGTAAATAGCGGCACTCGAAAGAGTGCTTTTACTATTTCTCAATACTCGAAATTATCTAACGTGGTAAAATAATAATTGGATTGGCATCCAATACCATATTACGTTGGTTCAAATCGCAGGAAGGCACCTTAGGGTGTCTTTTTTTTATAAGAAAACCCCCAAGCATTTATATACTTAGGGGCTTATCGATTGAAAGGTAAAACTGCTTACAATTCCTTAAATTAAGAACAAAGTGGGATTACTCCTAAACCAATTAATAGAGCTGCAGCAAACGCTGGAATTGGTACAGGAATCTGGATACCTTCTACAACTAAGAAGTATTGTCCACTTACTACTTGGAAACAAACTAATTGCATGGTTATTCCTCCCTTCTGTTAGGATTAATACATTATATTAAATAATCTTATTATTGATATAATTAAATAGTCTGTTTTTATTAATATATGCGATTTATTAATATTCAGGAGAAGTGCCTTAGATTGGCTTTCTCTTTTTTTCAAAAGAACTTGCTCCATTAATGCATAAAAACATAAAGTAAATTGAATCCGTTAAAATACATGAGTGACCTCTTGTTTTATCCTCTTATCTAAAGGAGGAACTATTATGGGCTTTGGTGGAAGTTGTGGTGGTGGTGGTGGCGGCTTCGCTGGAGGAGTTGCTTTACTAGTTGTATTATTTATTCTATTAATAATAGTTGGAGCTAGCTGCTTCTGCTAAACAAACTATCGGAAAAGACACTCTTATATGGGTGTCTTTTCTTTATGCATTAAAAAGCCCACCTATTTCCGTAGGTGGACTTTATCTTTATTACACAATACCAAATTATACTCTCATTTTTTCGTAAACTTTATGCAATTATACATATTTGTAAAAAATTACACTAAATAAATATTACATGTAGTAAAATATAAATTGTGGACACGTTCTATAAAGCAGATTCTCCGATTAGAAGGCGTAACACATCTCAACCATATAGATGTGGCGTTGCTTTAATCTAGCCAAACAAACGATCTCGATTCTCTTGTATTTGTACACTAACAATCTGGTAAAAATAAATGATTCTGTTTTATAGGATGTGTTTACTTAATGTCCAATACATATTATTAAAAGTAAAGTGGTTCAAGTCGGAGGAAGGCACCTTAGGGTGTCTTTTTTTATTTTCAAAAGGACCTGCTCAATTAATCCGTAAAAACATAGGGTAAAGTGAACCCGTTAAAATACATGAATGACCTTAATTTTCCCCTCCTACTCAAAGGAGAGATTACAATGGGATTTGGTGGTAGTTGCGGTAGTTGTGGCGGCGGCTTTGCTGGAGGCTTTGCTTTATTAGTTGTACTATTTATTTTATTAATCATAGTTGGAGCTAGCTGCTTCTGCTAAACAAACTATTGGAAAAGGCACCTACATAAGGGTGCCTTTTCTTTATGAAAATCTCCACACAAGGTGCAGGAATTTTCATGCTACGAATATATAAAACTAATTATTTAATATATAATGAAGTGCGCCACGTATCTCTTGGATAATTTATTGAAGTCTTTTGATATTCAAAAGTCCCTTCTTGATGATTTGATGCGTCCCATTTATATTCCCAACCTACAATAGGATTACCACCAATTATTTGTGAACCAATACTTTTCACATCAAATCCATTCATTTTGGCAAAAGGAAACTGGCCATATCCTATTTCTTTTGTGTAAACATATAAGTAACTTCCCCCATGATCTTTAGTTGTACTAAAACTATTAGGATTAATGTATTCAACTCCACCCAATTGTGATTCTACTTTTACTACACTTAAAGAAGTTAGAGGTGCTGCTGGTCCTGCTGATGCCTCCGATGCCATTCCTAACCCAACTACCGCCGCCACCGCTAATGATGATATCCCTAATGTAACTTTTTTAAACATATAAACATCCCCTTGTTTTATAATAAGTACAAGTTTGATATTAGCAGAAATTTATAAAAATATCCCTTATTTTGAAAACGTTAACAAATTCTACTTTTTTCGATATGCAATTTAGCATATCGATTGACATACAGAATAATCCATCTACTACTTTTGATATAAAAACTATTTTCAAATTTAATACTATTAACTCACTAAATTCTCATAAAAAGACTGGTCGTCTATACAATGTTTTGGTAAAATATAGGTAACTTTTAAGAAGGAAAAGCTAATATACATCGACTAAATAATGTAAAGAAAATGTTTTATTGCATAAAAAAAAGGCTCCATTGCTGGAGCGCTCAAAAAATAATATAAGTAAATGAATTAAAACAAATAACAGACAATTAAACTATATAGATAAAACTTCAATAAATCTATATATATGCAATATTACATATAAAAATCCTATTTATTGATGCTATAATAAGCTTACTCGATGATTGTTATATTTTTATATTTTTTAACGAATTCCCCGAAAGAATTCTCCTTCCTCAAGCGTGTGAAGGGCGTAGCCCAACGGTAGGTGGGAGATGCATTTCGGTTTGGCATAGCCAAAAAATTTTGATAAACTAGCTATATGAAGTTCTTTGCTAACTTGATATATGAGGTTGCAGGAAGAAAATAGAGTGCGAAAACCAAGCCATTCGGTTCCTGCGTAAAATATCAACCGTACCAAAAGAGCGTCCAAGCGTTGGACATCTAGGGGTGGAACACCCCAAAGTAACGCTCAGGGAGACGAAAGGGTACTTTCGTCTTGGAACTGAGAAGCTCCCACTTCAAGCTTTGCTAAGTGGCGAGTAGTTCACGCAATACAATACCTTCTTAACACCAATTGTACAAGGAAAAGAAGACATCTTAATCGATGTCTTCTTTTCTTATATGATAACAACACAATAAAATTAAGATGGTTCAAGTCGGAGAAAGGCCACTCAAATGAGTGTCCTTTCTTTAACAATATTCAGGTTCATATAACCCGTATAACTGTCCACCGTTTATAACAGTTCCTTTTAAATAATGCTTTATCCCCCCTTTAATCACTACCATAGGCATATCATCTTTACTATTATAAAGAAAAGCCTTATAATCACATGTTGCGGCAATTGAATTATTACTGTTATTTAACTTATTACCAGTGTCTACAGCTGCGGATGCTCCTGTAGCACCAGACAGCATAACCACAGTTGCTAAAGCCCCTACTACTAATTTCTTAAATATAGAAATTCCCCCTTTAATATTTTTTATAACTTGCACCTTAAATGTATCAATTTAATTGTTTTTGTAATTTGAGAACCAACAATCTGTACGGTATGGTCACAGTACCGTAGCCCACGAACCTATATGGTCTGTTGTGGGAGTGGTGATGGCACACCGCAATCTTGCACGTCAGCGATACCAGAAATGGACTTCGCCTTTGGTAGCAAGAATCCCACTGACGTTAGTCAGCTGGCCCCTTTAGGGGTGGGAGTGTCAAATGTGTTTCATTTTAAAATGTAATGTAGCCGCTACTTATCACTTCCCCCATTCACCCTATATAAAATATTTTAGATCGGCATCCTTTCTAAATCTCATATTCTTTTATAATGGTACACACTTTGATAAACATGCAAAAAGTTCCCTACTTTATAAAAGGGAACTTTTTTGCTTATTATTTACCCACAAACCTAAAATTCCTACAATCTGACGAGCCTTATCATTATCTATATAATAATGCATCTCTAACCCTCTTCTTTCTGCACGGAGTACGGTTCTCCTTAATTTTGATAGATGCTGTGAAACAGTAGATTGTGGGAGTCTTAATATTTCCGTTAACTGCGTAACATTACACATTTTATGGTGCATTAATTCATTTACAATTTGTAACCGAACCGGATGTGCCATTACCTTTAAGACTTCTACATCTTCTTCGCGGATTTCAGCTAGATTTCTATCAGATACTACTGTTTTCATTTCGCATTCTCCTTTATTATTAATTTCTATTTTCCTATTATCCTTATAAGTAGTACTTATAGATGATTACCATTTGTCCTGTTGAGAAAATATATTCTCTTTTTAAAACAAAAAGGTTACCTATCCTGAAAACAGTTTTTTTACTGCTTCAATGATTTGATCCCCCTAATTTTTTAACCAGACTATATTTTGTGTTGAGAGAATTATTTTGTAGTCAATTACTTGACTTTGAATGAGGCTTAACACGCTTTGCTAAGCAAAAGTAATACTTCTATCCCTTTGTTTAAAGACAGATTTAAATTCGGCATTTGCTTTCTCGTATTTCAAAATCTATAAGAAACATCTCTTCATCTCTCCTCCTACAACATATATTTTTTATTTCTCAACACCAAACAAATGGAATTTAAATCCCATTAATGGTATTATAATGGTACCTTCAGTTGTTAAATGTCATGCCCTTTTGAAAGACCCTGTCTGTAATGACGGGGCCTTTTAAATTCCTCCAACTAAAAAAAGCCTTTTTATTTCCTTGTTAACACCAATAGTATATATCCCTCTTTCAATCTATTAATTTCCTGTTACATTCCTTCATATAGAGATGGAGGGACTTCTCGTTCACATCATAAATTATGCACCATTACATTTGATAATCATTTTCATTGTAACTATAATGATTACAAGATTACTATTAATCCAAATATTCTACGTGGAGGTTTTATTATGTTTAAAAAAATCATTGTGTCTTCTATGGCACTTACTATGTTTGGTGGAGCTGCAACTATGCTAGAGACACCTACTGCTCAAGCAGCTACTTATAACTCAGCATCATCTTCTTACTTTGATGTTACACTTGAAGAAGCCGCTGCTTTCTATCAATCTCAAGACTATAAAAAATTAAAAGTATTTATGGATGACTTTGAAGCTAGAAATCCTTATACTCCTGGTGGAGGCTACGCTCAAGGTAGTGTACGTATGCAAAGATTCAACGATGCTCTTAGAGATGCTAAATTAACAAATGTCTATCAAGAATTTATTAGAATCTCATATTACAATCATTATCCAGAACCAAAATAATACAAATGTATAGAATATCTCTTATTGATTTAACTTTGCCCAATTATCTTATCTCCTAATTTTAAATGTATAATCCAAAAATAATTATTAGAAACCATTCTTTTAAGGATGGTTTTTCTATTTTCCTATGAAATTTAGCTTATGAATGCTAATTTATTCCCATATAAAGTTTTTTCATAGTAGAAATTGACCTTATATACAATCTAATGGACAAACTGTGGTATAACGGGTATAGAAATTCAACTTAATTATAAATAAAAAGAAGAGTTAATCTTTTTGCAGTGCCCCCTGTCAAGTAGACAGTATTTAAAAAGCGCAACTAAGCAACCTGAGTTCTATATTTATATGGACTCAGGTTATTTAATTTCTTTTGAAATCTTTGATGATTATAAAAGTGCATATATTTACGCACGGCAAGTTTGACCTCATTCGCTTTACGGAAGGAGTATAAATGAAAACACTCTGCCTTAAAGTGACTGAAGAAGTTTTCCATACAAGCATTATCCCAACAGTTGCCTCTTCGAGACATACTTGCCTTCATCTGATATTTTTTAAGTAATTGATTATATTGACGAGATGTATACTGGGATCCTTGATCACTATGTAAGAGGATTCCCTTCACATTTCGTTTTTTCTTTGCCTTTTTAAGCGTATCTAACACAAGCTTTAAGTCGTTTCTACGACTGGTTTCATAGGCAACAATTTCATTATTGTATAAATCCTTAATAGCGGATAAGTACAAGCGCTGTCCATTGAAAATCAAATAGGTAATATCGGTTACCCATTTCTCATTCGGTTTTGAAGCCTGAAACTCCCTATTTAGATGGTTCTCTGAAATCACATAAGCTTCTTTTTTTCCGTAATAAGGTCGTTTTTTCCTAATTACGGCTTTGATACCTAGTTCACTCATCAATCTTTGGATGTGCTTATGGTTCAAATGAAGGTTATATGTGGCTTTCAGCCACACTTGTATTCTTCTATATCCATAAATTCCTCTTAATTTTTTATGACACTCCAATATCTTTTTCTTAATTTCGATATCCTCTGATTGTTTTTTAGAAGGCGTCGTATGCCGTTTTAGCCATTTGTAGTATCCACTTCTGGTTACACCAGCAATATCGCATAGAATGGTCACTGTATAACCTGTTTTTGTCATTTCATGGATGACTTCGAATTTTTTTATTTTGGATACGACTTTCATTCCTCCTTTTACATCCCTAAGAGCTTTTTTAACATTTCATTTTCCGCTTCTAATCGTCTGATCTTAGCTTCAGGATCTTCGGGTCTAACCCTTGGTCTACCTAAACCTGGTCCTTTCGCTTTACCGCGTTTTTCTTCTAGTCCTTTGATTCCTTCAGCTTCAAAGTGTTTCACCCAACGACTTACAACCGAGTGATGAATACCTAATTCTTTCGCAATGGTTTTATAGCTCATGCCTTCTTTTAAGTATAAATCTATAGCTTGTTTCTTAAATTCTACATCGTAAGTGACTCTAATTTTTCCCATGAAAAAATCCCCTCCATAGTAAACAGGTTAATGTGCTTTCTTTTTCCTGTCTACTATAAGGGGATCATATCATTTTGATCAACTCTTCTTTTTTTCAATTTCCTGCTAATTCTTAACAGTATTATATGAAACAGCTCTATATTTTCTTTTATAATCTATTAAATCACAAATAATAACTTCTTCTGTCAGTGTAAACCCTCGAAAAAGGTTAATTATTCACCAATATAAATGCGCCAGCCCTTATAATTAGCTGTTTGTCCCATTTTTATTTTATGTCGGCCTTTTTCAAACACATATTCCATATTTATATTTTTGACCAATTTATCAATCTCTTTGTCTAAATTTAAATCTGGGTACATCATAGTAATCCATCTTTTCGTCAATTCAATAGATGGTTTATGATTTTCGAAGCTAATAGCAAAATTATTACCGCCCTTTTCATCTATACTCAATGGTCCATACCAATCTTTATTTTCTTTTGCCATTTTAGATGAAGCTAAATGTAATACAGCACTTGTCTCCCAATACTTTATATCTAGATCATATTTCAAATTTATCTCATTAATGAGATCCTGCGCCTCTTTAGATATAGATTTACTATACACAGGAACAATATCAACCAACGATTTATCAAAAGTGAAATCATCTGTCACCATGGATCTCGGTATCCCCAACGGCATTACTTCAGGTTGTCCCGGCTTCTCTAACTTACGCATTGCATTATATAGAAACTGTGCATACTGCTCACGAGTTACTACTTTTTTAGGCTCAAATAAATTATCACCTGTGCCCACAGCAATTTTGTTCTCTTGTAGGGCACTAATCGCCTCAGTAGCCCAATAATTTTTTTCCACATCATTAAAAGTAGTAATAGATTGTTGCTTTAAATTAAATGTTTTTTGTAAAATTGCCGCTAATTGTTCACGAGTTAAAACATCATTTGGTCCAAATTCATTATCCCCATATCCATTCATAAGACCAGAACTGACAACAGCATAAATTTCTTTTTCAAACATAGTACCTTTTACATCTTTAAATTGATCTTCAAACCTATCACCTACAAGTAATGGCTGTAGATACACATAAAGCAGACGAGCTGCTTGTCCTCGCGTAATATTATCGCCTAATCCAAACATTCCATTTCCATAGCCAGCTATCATTTTTTTATCTTTTAGATGCATAATTGCATCATAAGACCAGTGATTTGCAGGAACATCTTTAAATACTGTATCTGCTTGTACATTCGCTAACGATGTTAATGTCGTCGTAGCAAGTGTAGCTCATATTAAAAGCATTTTTGTTAGTTTCATACTTTAATCCCCTTATTTCTATAATTTATTATTACAAATAATTTCATTTGCCTTATATAATTCCTTTCCTAGCATATTAATATTAACATAAAATATAATAATTATTATATATTGATATATAATTAAACCATTTCGATCATATATTAATAACATCTGTTCTATTTTCGGAATACCTCTAAAAATAGATTCCGTTGAGTATGTATGTAAAAGATTTGTTGATAGTAAATAAAACAGAATTTACTATCAACATCTTGAAATATTTAATAGCATTAAGGCATTACATGAATCACAAAGTGCTTAAAATTTTTAAATAACTAAACTTATATAGACCAAAAAGAACCCCGTACAACATTTAAATGTTTATTTATATACAATGCACAAAAAGAAAGCCAACTAAATGTTTACTTATAGTACCAACGCATGCAAAAAGCAGTTACCGTCCCATTCATAGTTTTGAAGATTTGTCCTCTCCTTCTTTAAGAACACTTTAAACTTCGGATAGATTACCTTATATCGACATCTTATGTATGCAGAATTACATATTAAATCTCATTGAAAATCATTCTTGTTGTAACTATAATGGTTTCAAGAGGTGGTATTTTCACTTCGTTTTCAAATCTCACAATATATTAAAGGAGGAACTAGCATTATGAAAAAAGTTATTTTAGCAGGGGCATTAGGAATTGCAGTACTATCAGGTATGAACTTACCAGGAGCAGAGGCACCTAAGGCGAGTGCAGCAACTACAAATTTAGAAATTCAAGAAGTTACAAAATATTACTCTATGAGTTCCTATGAGGTTTCTCAAAAAGAATCATTTAATCTTAATAAAGGGGAAGAACTTACGGTCTTTGTACAAAATTCCGGGTTCCCAATTTCTTATACAGTCTTTGATGCAGATGATCAAGTAATTGGCTCATACAATGCGAATTCACCATACGGTCGCGTATTCAAAGCACAAAAAGACGGTAATATTTCGGTTCAATTTCAAGCAGGAGTAAATTCTTCTTACATGAAGAAGATGAATTTCACAGCCAAATTTGCAGTCTCTAAATTTAACTAGCAGTAAAAATTTTCACTATCCTCTTTAAAGGCAAATTAAAAAGGTATATCCCTTCCATGGGATATACCTTTAACTTTAGTGAATTTTATATTGACCAGATAACTGCTCTTGCGCCATACGAACTAAACGTTTTGTAATTTCTCCACCTACTGAACCATTTGCTCTTGCTGTTGAATCCGGCCCAAGAGTAACACCAAACTCCTGTGCAATTTCATATTTCATTTGTTCAATTGCACTTGCTGCAGCTGCTATTAAGATTTCGTTTGAATTATTATTTTCGCGAATTTGCATTTTTTAAACACCTCCGTTGAATTTGGTAATATCATGCTCTATTTCCAACAAAATATGCAAAAAAATTATTCGTTTAGCTATTTTACATATATACCTAAGCTTTCATCCCTTATGTGGGAATAAATAAAGGTATAGGTCATACCCATACCGTCTCCTATCCTACTTATTTTTGAATTCCCCTATTAACTCCTGTAACTCTTGGGAGAGCCAATTTAAAGAATTTACCAACTCTGCAATATCTTGTACATACAGTTCTTGCTCTTTCATACTTATCTCTACATTACTACTGCTATTCACATATGTATTTGCAATGTATGATAATTCATTTACAATCTGAACAATAGTTTGATTATCTTTTAAAATGTCACTTGAATTATTCGAAGTCTCTTTAATTTGATTTGTAACAGATTGTGCAGATTCTAAAATCTTTTCAAAGAAAGCATCACTACTTTGAACAAGTGTTATTCCTGATTCTATTTCCTTTGAACCATTCTGTATGGATCTTACAGCCTCCTCTGTTTCAGCTTGGGTTTCACCAATTAATTTAGCTATATCCCTTGCAGATGCCTCGGTTCTTTCCGCTAATATACGTACCTCATCCACAACAACTGAAAATCCTTTCCCCATCTCTCCAGCATATGAGGATTCAGTAGAAGCATTTAAAGCTAATAAATTTGTTTGATTTGAAATATTTGTAATTACAGTAATGATTTCACTAATTTCCTTAAATCGTGCTTCTAATGCATAAATACTAGAAGATACATTTTGAATTGAATCTCGGCTTCTTTTCATTTGATTCACAATTTGCTTAATCAAATCTTTTCCTTCTACAGAATGCTGTTCCATGTCTTCCGAAGCAGTCGCAACTTGTTTTGCAGCTCTTTTAATTTCTTCCATCTTACTTTCCATTTCTTGAACAATTCCTAAACATTTTTGCACTACATATTCATGAGAATGTGCTCCTAAATTTAATCCTGTAATAGCACTTGCAATTCCTTTAAAGGCTATGCTATTCTCTTTGGTACTTACCGACAATTCCTGTGAGGATGTTGAAACTTGTTCAGCAGTCTGCCTTACTTTATCTATAATCCTATTAAACTTTTTAATAGTGTTATTAAAATAGATATTAGTTATCCCTATATCATCAGACCTTTCATTCAACTTAATACTTAAATCCCCTTCACCAACTTTACGTAACCCTTCTTGTAAATCCTTTAAAGGCGATAGAGATTTTCGTGAGATGAATATTTGAATTGTAATTGCGATTGTTAATGAAATGATTATAAATAGTAAACCGTGCACTATAAATTCTTTCTTTGTAAGAGGAATAATAGAAGCGTCTAAATCCGCTGCAACAATTGCAATTATATTATTATTTTCATCAGTAATTGGCTCTAAAATTGTTACCCATGTACCTAGTACATCTTCATACACTTCTGTCATTTGTGCCTGTTTCGTTTTCATTACTTGGTCGTATGTCTTCTTCCAATGAGTAGGATGCTCATAATAGTCACCTGTTTTTACAGAACCTAGTTTTACAGAAACCGTATCTGCTAATTCTGTATCCAAAGCAACTAATTGTAATTCAGCTTTATCATTTAGCTTAGTCCCTGTAACATATGTTTGTCCGGCACTTTTCATATTTTTTATAGCTTTATCTAATTGCTCTGTCAATTTTTCTTTCTTCACTCTTTGTGCTGTAGGGTCTTTTGCTACATCTCTTACTATTTCTAGATCTAATTGATTTATTATTGTATCTCCTGTTTCAAAAGACTGCCTTTCAAATATAGACATCATACTATTTTGAAACATGTTAAAGCTTAACAACCCCATACTTCCCACAAGCGTTAGAATTACTACTACCGTTAGTAATACATTTTTCTGAAGCAACGATAGCTTATGCCAATATTTTTTCATTGATTTCACCTTTCTTATTTTCAACAATACAAAAACAAAGTAGTAACATATTAATAGGTTCTATTTATGTTATTAACTTGAACATGAAAATAGCATACTAGACATTTAATCAAACGTTCCAATTTTTTTGTTTGATAGAGTTTCTTTCCTTTTATACTGATAGTTTCACTATAATTAAAGCAATAATTTAACGAATCTAAGCATTTGTGTATACAAATACAAAAGCATGATACCATTGTGATTAGCATTAAAATGCAGCTAATTTTCAGCACTCTTTTATATAGCAGCACTAAAGAAATAATAGTTATGACACTTTTGAATAATAATGCTAAAGTTTAATTTCTATTTTTTGAAGCCAATTCTTATCTATTGTACAAATATCAGTTTTCCCATTTGCAATCTCATCTTTTATATATCCAGCTGATTTTGGAAATCTATTAGTAGGAAGACGTTAACCTTCTACTACTTCACCTTTTCCATTTGTACTGATACCTTCTAGATTATTTTTGTTAAGTGTTTGTTTTAAACAAAGACAAGAATTCCTAAGCCCTTATCTTTGGTTATCTTTATCTTGCACAACAAAAACAAACCGAACGGTTCCGTTCAATTTCCTATTTTATAACTATTTTCCTTATTTTTCTATAGTGTTTTAATATCCACTTGTACAAAGTTAGCCTAAACCCTTTTACCCTAATCCAATATATTTCTTCAATTATCTTAAAGTCATATGAAATAGCACAATCAGTAAATTCTTATTACGAAACTTTTGTATTAATAAATACTAAAGGACATACTCCTAAAATATAAGCCATGGATTTAATTACATTACGATTTTCATCAGTAATAAACGTACACATGTTAAACAAAAAAAGACCCAATTATTTATATCTCATTCCTTCTTTTAATATAAATCGACTGCTTTTTTCTTAAATTCTACTTCATCAGTGGTGCTAATTTTACTCATAGAAAAATCCCCTCCATAGTAAACAGGTTAATGTGTTTTCTTTATCCTATCTAGTATAAGGGGAGTATAGCATAGCTTCTTTTTTGTAAAAGATCTAAGATTCTAGTGCAGTAATTAATTGCTGACGTTCTTTATCTCTAAAAATTTTAATTTCATGTTTAAACTCATAATTTCCTTCTTCAAATCTAACCCATTCCTTACTTGTCCAATATACAACATCTACATTTGCATCTAAAATTACAGAACATATGTCTACTAATTCTTCTTCGTAAAATGGCGCTTCTTTTGCTAGTTCAAAAGCTAGTACGTTTGGATCGTTACTTTTAATTTGAAGTTCCCTTGAAGTTTGCCCTAAATACTGCCATGGAGAATGTAGAGATTGTACATGGGAATTTTGAGTTTCTTTAAGCTGTGATGAAGAATGTAGTGTTGCAGCAAATGTAGGTATACTCACTCCTATTGTTGCGCCTAAAGCAATAGAACCAATAATAAGTTTTTTAATCAATTTTTCAGCCCCTTTAATTATTTTGGATATGCTTCATTTTTATACTACGTTTATGTTTGTGTAAATGAAGATGATTTGACATGATTCATCATTTTTCTCAAAAACTGTATATTAATTAACTGTTGTAAATTTACCAAAAACAAAAAAGTTTCCTTATGGAAACTTTTTTTGTTTTTGGTATACATTATATGTATAAAAATTAGTTTTAAAAATATTTACTTATTTGTTGATAAAATTGTATATGGATATTGCTCCTACTATTATCTACATACATTTCATGCAAAGATTCACTTCAACATGAACAAATTCATCTTATGACCGCTTTTCTTTTTACGAAATTTAGTAATTGTTTCAATAGCTGGTATAAATTACTTTCTTTCTCAGCTCTATTATTTTGTTCTTTCGCCTAAAATTCCAATATCCCCATTACTTCTTTCGTAAATAGTTTAAAATCAGTTAAATGTTTTTCAATAATTTGACGAACAATATCTAAATTTACACTTTGATAATCATGAACAGCAATATTACGAAATCCAACCATCGCCTTTAACTTATTTGCTAGATCAGCGCTAAGTAATCCTGCTGTAACCAGCAAATCAAAGGCCTCTCGACTCGATTGAGGTAATCCTAATTTTTTCCCTGCGACAATATGCATTGCTAAATCAATACTTGCTTCGCAAGCTCTTTGTATGTTCAATATTATAGAGTCTTGCTTAGTATAATCCTCTAAATTATCAGGATCATTTCCATATACATCTTGAATTCTTTTTAAACAACGCTCTATTGTAGAAATTTTATTCAAAATAACCTCATTCTTCATATATAGAACCTCTTTTCTTTATATCATCAAATACTATCTGGCGTTCCTCATTCAATTTTGAATACATTTTTAAGGTTTTCATTTCAAAAATAACCTTACGTTCTTCATCCGAACAAAATATTGTCTTTCCTGTATGTATAATCTGAGCTTGAAAAACTGTAGAAGCTTCAGATAAATCAACTAAATCAACATCTCTATTAACGCTGTTTGCTAACTCCTGTGCTAATAAAAAACGTTCATAGTTCCCTAAAGTTGTGTCACTTAAATAAGCTATATCAATATCACTATCTTCCCGTTCTCTGTTCTCAGCCGTTGATCCAAACACAATTATCCAATAGGGATTCACCGTCTCTTGTAATTTTTCTATAATAGCTGTAATCATGCTTTGAAAAATCATTTAATTAATCCCCCTTATTATACTTGAATTTTATTATATCATAACCATTACGAAATCCATTAAGCTACAACAAATACATAAACAAAATTAAGCCTTCTTAGTACTTAAAGCACCACAAAATTACGTGCTTATTCCTGTAAAAGCAAAAGACCGACAATAACTGTCAGTCTTTCGCTTTTGAAACTCTAAAGAAATAGGGGATATATTTCTCTAACAATGGCGTCTTTTATATGTTAATTCACCTTTAATTTTTCTTTTACTTTTGTAGGGAGCTCGTCTTTTTTAACCTCTTCCCAAGATTTCACACCTTTTTCCTCAGAGTAATATATAAGTAAAAATGCTTCTTTACGAAGGTTTTTTAACGCTGTAAACTCCATTTCTTTCTTTTCGCCATCCTTATCAAATCCAGGTAATGTATATTGTTAAGTCGTATCCCCATTTACATTTTTCTCTTTTAATTGTTCACCATCCTTGGTAATTTGCACATAATATGTATCTGTACCAAGACGGTTTAAGTTACAACCTGTTAATAATACTGTAAAGAAAACAACAACACTACACATAAACAAAATTCATTTATGTGACACTAACATTACGCTTTTTGTAAGATCATAAATATCATTTACAGATTTCGCGATGTGGGGAAGCTCATATCGGACTTTAGTCCGCCTTTAGGCATGGGATGAAAGTATCACTTAAGCACTGATACGGTTTATAACAACTTAAACGTATATGCTAAAATAGGAGCTAACAATTATGTGAACTCTTATAAAAATAAATAGAAGTCATTTTGAAAAAATTGATTAAAGCATTTTTCTCTTTTAGTTAAAATTACAACAAACAGGCTCTTATGCTATTACACATAAGAGCCTATCTCACTAGTATCATAAGCAACTAGTTACATAAGATTCCTTTATACTAAATAGAAAGTATTTCTACAATTATTCTGGGAAAATGAAGTTAGAGTTCCCTTCACTATTAGCGGAATCCTCTTTCGGGAATGTAATATTAGTTCCTTCATTCCCTTTATTTATTTCTTGTTCCTCTGGAAATACAATGGAAGAATCATTGCTTAAGTTTGGCGAAAAGCCAAGTTTAGATACAATGGCTTTTAAATCAGGTAAAACACCAATTTTATCAGAGGCTGGATCATTGGATTTCGTTCCTGTACTAGGATCACTTAAAATATCTCTAAGCTGGCTTGGTGTATATACTTTTCCCAGATTAGTTTTTGTAATTCCTTGAATTGATGCAGCAGCACCAGCAATGATAGGTGATGCACTAGATGTTCCACTAAAGCTAGAAGTATATAGATTTGTCATAAATTCACGTGGTTTAGCATCTGTTGTATCCACTGCATTCCCCCATCCATATACATCTACCCTACTACCATAATTAGAGAAATATGAACGTTTATGAGGGACCCTTGCAGAAGCTGCTCCAACCATAATCGCCCCTGAATCTTTGAAATCAGGACTATTACGATTTAAAACTTGTTTACCATTACGGTCTCTAAATTGATCCAAGTCATTTCCGCCGTTTGCACCTGCTTCAATAATAATAATTCCCTTATTTGTTCCCAGACGAATTGCATCAAATATATCCGGTTTTACTTCTACAGGAAGATAGTTCTTATCTCCATATCCTTCATAAGTTGCTTGAGCTTCTAATAAAAGAATATCTCCAGCTTGCATATTGTTAACCGCACTTAATATAGCATCAGCTGTATTATACATACCGTTGTCTCTAATCTGAGATACAACCTTTACCTTAGCTTTTGGTGCAATCCCAATTCCACCTATTTTATTATCTTCTGCAGAAACAATTCCTAAGACTGAGGTACCCTGATCATGGTGTTCACTCTTGTTCTGTCCGGACATCAATTCGATCTTCTGATTCACTAAATCTTCATGACTAAATAACCAGCCATACTCCATATCTACAAAAGTTGTTCCTTTTCCATCTCCACCTTTTATACTCCAGGCATAAGGTGCATTGATTCCTAATGGTGCTGGTTCAAGGTAACCTTGCCTTGTAAGTCTAGGTTCATCATATGGATTAACTGATAAATTGGATAAACGCTCTTCAGGTGGAGCTTCTTCTTCCTGTAAATATGCCGTTTCAACAAGAGATGATTTCTCAAATTGTACAAGCAATGCTTGTACATCAATATCACCTTGGGTTTCTACAATATAATAGTTTAGCAAATTAGAAGAAATATGATCAGAGTCTTTTATTTCTTTACCTAGATTTTTAATTTCTTTAGGATTTAAAGAACTAAAAAGTCGATTTATAGTTACATTTTGATATTCGGCTAAAATTCCAATTAATTCAGGGTCTTGTTTTTCTTCTTTAATGAATTTTTCTATCCCATCCTGATATGGCAAATTTGCTTCATTTTTAAATTTCAAAATTAATTGTTTAGTAACTTGCTTATGTACAATAGAATTCAATTGCTTATTTGAATAATCGTAACTAGCTGCGTAGGCAACTTCTGATTTTTCACTTGGGAGTAGTCCACCCACCCCATTAAATGCTGTTAATGCAATTGAAGAAACTAGAATTCCCTTAAAAATTTTCAAATCGTGCACCTCTTTTAATTTATATATAATTATAAAAAACTATAGATTACCTAACTTCTTTTTTATACAAGCGTCTTATATTTAGGGTTATATTTTCAACTCCATTCATTTTTTTATATTCACTTATATATCATTAATACAACTAGTTCATGCCATCAAATCTATTACTTTAGTCGCATAGCTGTAATCAGTATAGTTACAACCTTAATAAATAGTCAACCTTATTTTTTATGCAATTTCGCATTTTAACGAATTCCTCGAAAGAATTCTCCTTCCTCAAGCGCGTGAAGGGCGTAGCCCAGCGGTAGGTGGGTGATGAATTTCGGTTTGGCGTAGCCAAAAGGCTTTGCTTTTTATTTTGCCTCTGATATAATCAGTCTTATAAAGTATAAGGGCTGGTATATCAATGAAATTAGATAGTAATAATCATTCAGTGTTCTTATTGTATTATCATCTGGTGTTGGTCGTAAAATACAGAAGAAATGTGTTTGATGATGATATGTCAGATTATGCAAAAGACATGTTTATCAGGTTATCCGAGAATTACAACATAACACTGGTAGAGTGGCATTATGATGTTGACCATGTACATATCTTGTTCAAGGCACATCCGAATACAGAAATGACAAAATTCATTAATGCTTATAAAAGTGCAAGTTCTCGACTAATCAAGAGAGACTTTCCACAAGTGAAAACGAAACTTTGGAAAGAGATGTTTTGGTCAAGAAGTTTTTGCTTACTAACTACTGGTGGTTCGCCAATAGATGTAGTAAAGAAATATATTGAAAATCAAGATAAAAAGTGAGGTGAAATGATATGACAAAGCATATAAATTCCGTTTGTATCCAACAGAAGAACAAGCATATCTTATGCGTAAAACCTTCGGTTGTGTACGTTTCGTGTATAATAGAATGTTAGCAGAACGGAAAGAAGCGTACGAAAAATACAAAGATGATAAGGAACAACTAAGGAAACAAAAGCCTCCAACTCCCGCGAAATATAAAGCAGAATTTGAGTGGTTAAAAGAAGTTGACTCATTAGCTCTGGCAAATGCTCAACTACACTTGCAAACTGCCTATAAGAATTTTTTTAGTGGTCAAAATGACTTCCCAACATTCAAAAGTAAAAAAGACAGAAAGTCTTATACAACGAATGTAGTAAACGGAAATATTATGTTGCTTAATGGTCATATCAAATTGCCAAAACTGAAAATGGTACGTATCAAACAGCATAGAGAGATACCACAAGATTATATGATCAAGTCATGTACGATTTCTATGACACCTACTGGTAAATACTATGTGTCCATCTTGACTGAATACGAAAAAGAGATTGTACAAAAAGAAGTAGAAACAGTTGTTGGATTAGACTTTGCGATGGATGGATTATATGTTAGTTCTGAGGGTGAGAAAGCCAATTATCCTAAGTTCTATCGTAAAATGTTAGACCGATTAGCAAAGGCACAACGAGTATTAGCAAGATGAAATAAAGGTTCTGAGCGTTGGAATAAACAACGTATCCGTGTAGCTAAGTTACATGAGAAAGTAGCTAACCAACGTAAGGATTTCCTTCATCATAAGTCTAAAAATTTAGCTGCTAATTTTGATGTTGTAGCTATTGAAGACCTAAACATGAAAGGAATGTCGCAAGCACTTCATTTTGGAAAAAGTGTCGCTGATAATGGGTGGGGTATATTCATTTCTTTCTTAGCTTATAAACTAAACGAACAAGGAAAACAACTTGTGAAAATAGACAAATGGTTTCCTTCCACAAAAACATGTAGCAGTTGTGGGAATGTAAAAAATATGACATTGTCTGAACGAGTCTATTCTTGTATATGCGGTGTAAATCTCGATAGAGATTATAACGCAGCTATCAATATCAAAAATGAAGCAATACGCCTATTAGCGTTAGCATAAATGGCAATAAAATAACCTTTGGAACAAGGGAGTTAGCTCGGCTGTCTTAGGACGAATTCGTTAGCTATCAAAAGTAACGACTAACCGAGAATCCCCCACTTCAAACAGTCCGTTAGGACGTTAAGTGGCGGGTAGTTCACAGAGTGTATACTTCTATCAACTTACTCCTAATTATTTTAATATGAGTCTTATTCTCCTCATATTAAACCGATCTCTTATTTAAGTATAAAACCTTTACATTTTAAGAGAAGTTGGGCTTCTATCATTTTAAGTAATTGCATATATGTAATTAAAGGCATATAAGGGGGATTGAAAAATGGTAATTTCAAGACAAGATTCCTGGACTAACGATAACGATTCACTTCTCGCAACAATAGTACTTCAAAATATTCGTGACGGTGGAACACAATTAGCTGCATTTAAAGAGGTAGCTAAGCAATTAGCTAGGACACCTGCTGCTTGCGGATTTCGTTGGAACTCATGCGTACGAAAACAATACGAAGAAGAAATACAACAGGCTAAACAAAATCAAAAAACTGGAAATAACAAGTCCCCCATCCAACAGACAAAAGAAACAAGCTCTTTATCTATTACATTAGATGACATTATTATCTTTCTACAAAATTATAAAGAAGTGAATGAATTGACAAATTTACAAAAGCAAATTGAATATTTAGAAGCAGAGAATCAAACCCTTCTACAACGTTTAACTATGTATGAAGAAGAGTATCATATGCTACTTAATCATATTGATAAGACAAGAAATCTGATTGTAGTCGACTAAGAAGAATCAAATTAATTTTTATTATATTAAAACCGTAGCCTGTCAAAATTACTATGTATGAATTAACTTCAATACATTATAAATGATAATAAGCAAAGCGCACGTTTATTGTTAATAAACGTGCGCTTTACTTAATTCATAAAATAGAAATTTTTTTCAACTTGATAACACTTTTAAAATTAAGATGTTTGTTTTATAGGTATCTGTTTACTTCTATTCTCAACAAGTTTATCTAATAATAAGTAAACAAATCCAGACATAACACATCCCACACCTAAGATTGTAAATAATATATGCCCTAGAAGATGCTCCAGTAATAAACCGCCTAAAAGAGGCCCTAATATATTACCTGTAATCCACTGCAGATTAGCGGCTCCCATATAAGTACCCCTCAAATGTTCTGGAGCTAAATTAGCAACGAAAGTCATTTGGACAGGTGACATAATCATTTCTCCTAAAGTATAAACTGTATAAGCTATTAATAATGAAACTAAAATAACTAAATCGTTTGTGTTTATTACTTGAAACCACTTTGGTAACCATCCTATTGCCAAAAGACCAATACCAAAAAGAATTGCGCCATATAGCATTGATTTCCCAATCGATTTGTGAGTTAACCATTTTGAAATGGGAAATTGAAAAAAAACAACTAATAGGCCATTTAACGTCATTAAATATGGAAATGGATTACTATTTCCAAAAATCATTGTCTTCTCATTACTAAAATGAAGCGGTAACATACCTTCCGATTGCGAGAATCCCATAAATATAATGATTCCTGTAACTATATAGAAAAGTAATATCCTATCCCTTATAACAACTCTTAATGTGGATCTTATTGAATTTTCAGGTGTTTCTTCATGTATCATGACATTTTTAGGTTTTGTTTCCTTTAAAAACAGTACCATTAATATTGTATAAAACAGCATGGTTCCAGAAGTAATCAAAAAGATGACATCTTTTGATACAACTACAACTGCTGCGCCAATTATAGGACCTATCGCTGCTCCTATATTATGAGCCATTCTAAGTAATCCATATGCCTCAGTTCTTTTTTCTGGTTCTGTTACATCCGTAACCATTGCAGATGCGGCTGGTTCAAAAAAAGAGTTACATAACCCTAAACCGATAGATAAGATTGCATATGCTATAAAACCATCTATGAACAAAAAAAACAGCATTAATAACCCATTACTGGCCATAGAGAGTACCATAGTTGGTTTCCGGCCATAAGTATCTGCTATATGTCCTCCAATTAACGAGCCTATACTTGCTGCAATTGGAGATAAAGCTATGATCACACCTACCTCAAGCAAAGAATCTACTTTATCCTTTAAATATAATGCGAAAAATGGCATTAACATCATCATTGCAATACCATTTAAAGCTTCTCCAATAAAGCGAATCCATACATTAAGGTCCATCCCCTTGAACTCTTTCCATGTACTTCTCATATATACCTCACCTATGCTCACTGTATATTTTTTATTACGTAAAGAGCTTTATAACACTTTTACCAAAATCTAAATTTAGCAAAATAAGCTACGAATTCATAAAAATACTTATCTTTTGATAAAATAATATAAACTCGTACCAATAATCTCCAGTGCATCTTGCATACGTTGAGCCGAGATGTTCTCTAAAACGGTATCTTGAGGTGTGTGGAAAACCCTTTCAACATGATAAATAAGAGGATCCCAACTCTCTACATCCATCCATATAAATAAAGCAGAGGGAATTCCAGCTTGATTAAATGGTACATGATCACTAGAATCAAACTTTCCAGTTAACACAACCGATTTCCTCAATTCTTTACTAGTAGCTACAGCAGTATTTGTTACTTCATTTTGAGAGCCATCTAACGTCATTGCATATAAATCCTTAGCCTGATGATAACTTGTTGCAATCATATCTGCATTAAACACTCCTCGAATACGTGTTTTGTCTTTAGCAGATAACTGATTAACATAATGATAAGCTCCTAAAGATTCATTTTCTTCCGCTCCAAAAGCAATAAATTGAATTTCTTTATTAGTCTCTATATCCTTAAAATTGTAAGCCAACTCTAATAAAAGCCCTACTCCAGAAGCATTATCGTTTGCTCCAGGTGCCCCGATAACACTATCATAATGAGCACTCATTATTGCTACTTCCTCATCACCTGTCGTATGTTTAGGCTTTTTTTTCGCAATAACATTTAATGAGCGCAAATTTACTTCTTGCTTTGCCTTTAAACTGACTACATTTTGATTATGTAATAACTTTTCTTTCATTCTAATCCCCTGATTATAGGCAAGTCCAAATACAGGTATCGATTGTTCCTTTTTTAAAATTGGATTAAAAGCTTCTCCATAGTTCCCTCTATCCCCAATCGTACTATATAACAACACACCTTTTGCTCCCTTTATCGCTACATGCTCAACCTGTTCATTATATTTTTCAATAGTATCGGCTTGTTCTAATAATACTATTTTCCCATGGATTGACTCAGATAAACTATTAATATTGGTCTCTTTTCCTATAAAAACTACCGAGCCAACCACCGGATTTTTAGATATAAATGCATTAGATGCTGCCCCAACCTGCCAATCTTTTTCCCCATACATACTAAAAGAAATACTTCCAATATATTGATCAGGTACAGGAAGTGCTTGATATTCAACCTCATACCCTAATTTCTGCAATGTATCTCCAATGTATTTAGCTGCTCTATGTTCTTGCATAGTCCCACTTGGCCGTGGACCAATTTTTTCAGAAAGAAAACGTATATGCTCAATGGCACGATTAGCACGAACTTGTTCTGTCACAGGAGAATACAGATTATTATTAACCATAGCATTTACTTTTACTGGTTCTCCATATGGATTACTAAAAAAGAAAAGAAATAGAATTCCAAAACTTACAATGTTTTTTGGGGTAATAGTTAATTTTTTCATTTGTCCTCCCTTTTATTAGGAAACATTAATAGTAAAACCTTCCCTCCTAACATACTTATTTAGAAGAAAAGGTTCATTAAAATCATCTCTAACTCAAATTACTTGTTATGATATTAAAGCAGTAACTCTTTTTATATCTTTAAAAAATTCGAGTTTGCTTGTATGCCAGTAATATTCTTTTGGAACCAATTAAGAGTCTCCCATGATTTCACTCTATTTGTGTAATCAGTCTCCTGTACTTCGAATACAATTCCTATATTTCTACTTGAAACTTGATTATTTACTTTTAATAAAGTTTCATGTAATAAATTTTCGTTAATAGAACCATTAGTCGGACTTTCTCCCTCAAAGCAGCGTACCTCACTATAAGGAATCGTCAAATGTTTAAAAGAACTAAAATGTAAATGTTTGATATGATCCATTAAATTTATATACTTATGAAAGTCTTTATACTCAATTTCCTCTTGTCTTAATAATTTAGAAATACCTAGACGTGTAAGATAAGTGATAGACCAATGGCATATATCCCACGTTATTCCAACATTAGATAAATCTAAATTTACCAAGTCATTAAAATCTTCTGGGTATACAAATATAGGATCAAAGTCATCACCTAAGTTTCCAATGATGGGTAAGTTTTCAACACCTATCCATATATTGGTTCCTTTTATTTCCTCATCTATCATTTTAAAGAACTCTATAATTCTTTTTCTATTATCAATAAGATTATACTTTTGAAATTCTGCTATGTTCATAAATTGATTAGCATGAACTGTTATACCTGCTGCGTTATATTTTATAGCAAGATTAATAAACTCATATAACTGTTTTTTTATAAATTCACTATTTAAATAGTCTGCATTATCAGTTGGAAAATGCAAGGTTAATAAAGATGGATTAAGTGTTTGAACAAAAGAAAGTACATCTGAAAACTTTGTTGTATATGACTTATCATGTAAAGATTCTCCATCAAAAATATTTGCTTCTAATCCATAACCTTGTTCAACCCATTTTAAATCAATTTGTTTGCTATCTAATCCAAAGAATGGTACCTGCGGTATTAACATATTCTCTTCACCTACCATGTTCCTCTTACTAACATAAATGCTTCAGCCGCTTTATATCCTGACTTTGCTCCCCATACAAAAGCATTGTGCTTCATTGCTTCTATTGAACGTGGGTGAGGAAATTCCCTTAACTCCGATTCATAATGTTTCATCGCATTTAATTTTGTCTCCAAATGTTCTTCAATATTTACGAAATAATTGGGAAGAAACTTATCTTTCTCATTATAATTCCACTCAGTAGAAGATAAGGTTTCATATGCAAACACCCATTTAATATTACTATTTGGTAGAGGTCGTGTAGCTGTCATCACTGCTCTATAAACAACAGTATGATCGATATTTATATCTCCACCGTATTGAGTATAAATAATCGTAGGGTTTATTTTATTAATGTGCTCTTCAATTTCTTTTACAACATCTAGTAATGGCAATGTATCAAGACGATTATCAGGAAAATCTAACCTCGCAAAACTTGTTACACCAAGTGTAGTACATGCCCCCTCCGTTTCTTTATAAGACAGGCTCTTAACCTCTAAATCTAGTTCTCTGTATTCTTTAGATCTCGAAGATTTCCCCTCTGCAAGGATTACAACATGTACATCATCACCTTGTTCCACGTGTTTTGCTATTGTTCCACCAACACCAATAATTTCATCATCCGGGTGCGCAGCAAATACAAGTACATTCATATGATTTTAAACTCCTTTAATTAATTTTTCTGTTTCCTCTGGACCACAATTTAATAAAACATCTAGCATAGATAAATGCGGTATAAACTCTCCAAATAACTGTGGGTAAGAATACTCTCTTATCCTTTGGTATATGATTTCTATATTTTCATGCTCAAAATCACTTTCTATTAAATAATCTTGACCTAAACTTCCAGAATAATAAGTATTGGCATTAAACTTTTGACAAAGCTCTAATACAAAATCACTTTTTTTCCCTGTAATCCCCTCTAGCTCTGATGCATAATATAATTCCGTATCAATATTTAATTCTTGAATAATAAAATGAATAAAGTTCATATTCATACTATTGAGATTATCCCATTTTTCTGAATAAAAATTTTCTAGATAATCCTTGTATACATTGAAATAGGGCGCATTAGAGTAATTAATTCTTATTGTCTTCCAATGCTTTCGCTCCCAATCTTGTGTATTGTCTATCTTTAACTTATTCAATGGGATTTCTTTATAATTTTTCATTTGCATCGGAACCGTTAACCAGGATACTCCTTGGGAAGTTTTAATACGATTTCTATTTAAAAAACCTTTCTTTTCAAATTGTGCTATATCATGAAATACAAACACATCCGATTTATGAATTTTTTCAAAAAAACCATACCAAGGTAAATAACTTGGTTGGTGGCCACTAATAATCATAGTTTAAATCCTCTCTTTTAAACAAAAACATTTTTTCAAAACTGCTCCCCAGTATATCTTTGGTCTAGCAATCCCTTTATTATGTGAATATCCTAAATCCGCATACTTTAATTTATTATGAATTGCTAATTCAAACGCAACATTTAGTAGTAAGTATGAAGATTGTGTATTTTTCCCTTTGATATTATTAATATTAATCCAGTAATATAAAACTTGTTTATCCATTATAAATATACTGGAACTAATTAGTTCTTCTTCTAAGAATGCTCCTAAGAAAAGGATCCTTTCTTTTAAATTAATAAATAAATAATAAAAAAACTCTCTACTAAATGAATAACTCGCTCCTATACTGTTATTATGTTCCTGATATAAATTGTAAAATTCATCTAATTCTTCTAAGGCTATAGGCCGAATTTCAACATTCTGTTTACGGGCATATCTAACACTTGTCCTAGCTTTTCCTGAACACGATGTCCATAAATCCTCAAAATTATTTGGTAGATCTAACATATAAGTTTCTTTATACTCCCACTTTTCATCACTATAACTTTGAAAAGGATTTATTGTTATAGGTAATAAAAGTTTTTGAATTTTATTTTCAAACTTCCTATTTATTATCGATTCATAAAATGCAAAATCTATTTTATCTTGGCCAATGATTACAGGGCCTCCATAACCAATTAAACTTCCCAGCACCCTACCATCCTGTACATATATAGGAGATAAAACTACTGTATCCCTTGTTTTAATTAATACTGGAAAAAATTGAACACCAGGTAATAATTCCATTAATTTTCCCCATTCATAACAATGGAATACAGAACCATTATATTCTTCCATACAAGCATCCCAATATTGGGCATCAGTACATATTTCGATTTCCATATAATCACCTTTTACTTCTTTTTCTCTAAATATATTAGAATTTGACTACATATATACTTAAGGTCTTTTTTCCTTAACGGATATTTAAAAGGTATTGATAATACTCTTGACCATAAAAATTCTATATTTTCTGACTCAGTGGCGTACTTGGAAAATATAGGGATTTCACTTAGAGGTAGATAATTCCAACAAGTTTGTATTCCTTTTCCAGCCAAATATACGGAACATTCATATCTATCAGATGGTTCTTTGAAAATAATAGTGAAATAGTTCAAATATACATTCTGAGCTGAAAATATAATCTTTACCCCGTACTTTTCTTCAATTGATTGCAGCATCGTATAACACAAACTAGCATTATATATATTAATTTCTAAAATCTTTTTCATTCTCTTTAAGTGTCTATCAATTAGCAATGAACGTAATGTGGACATTGTTTTTGGATATATAACTTCCGTTTCCTCTGGCAAAGAATCCAATTTGCTATCATTATAGGAAGGAAGAATTCCTAACTTTTCCCAATAATCAGTAAATAAACTCAGTAGCCTATTCTTCTTGATTCTTAAAGCTAATTGCGTTTTGAGGTGGTTTTTATAATCTAAAAACACTTCTGCCTTCTTTTCTTCATCCATGTCACACAAGTCATTTACCGTACGATTAAGAAGTAACGCTCCTCCCCCTATACTCGGGATGGGTTTAGTTCCCCCAAAACTTAAAATTCCAATGTCACCTAAACTACCAATTGATTTTTCATTTTGATAAGAGAACATTGCTTGTGCTGCATCATCAATTATATAAATATCATTGTCTCTGGCCCAATTAATAACTTCTAAATCTTCATGACATCCATACACATGTGTAAGAATAATTGCTCTTGTATTTTCATTTGAATATTTTTTTATTTTATTAAGAGAAAGTGAGTAATCAGTAGTCAAATCAATTAATACAGGTTTTGCTCCTACTGTTAATACAGCCTCTATTACATTAGGACAATTAAAATTTGATAAAATTACTTCATCCTCTTTTTTTATGTTTAGATACTTTAACCCTGCTACTAATGCCGACGAACCACTATTAGTTAATATAATTTCGGAATTAGGGTAGAGAGTTTGTAAACTCTCTTTTAGATTAGAATGATTGGATCTATATATACTTTTCAAAAAATATATATGATCAAATACACTCCAAAAAGAAGGATATATTGGATACTTAATTTTTTTAGGATTTTTAGGATATAGATACTGTGTTTCCATATTTCTCCTCTATTATTTTCTCTAATCCTCTATTTAATGAAATAACCGGCTGATAGTTTAATAATAATTGAGCCTTCTCTATTGAAGGTATTCTTCTGAATATTTCAATATTAGAATCTCTTACTCCCTCATCCCCTAAATTAAGAAATTCAATTTCACTTTTGTTTCCCATTAACTCATTGATTTTTCCCGCTAATTCCTCCATAGATATAGGCTTGTTATTTCCTATATTAAAATCAGCAAAATTCTCTCCTTCATATTCAAATGCTAATATAGTTCCGTTAACAATATCGCTAATATAACTAAAGCATCTAATTTGCTGTCCGTCCCCATAAATAGTAATATTTTCGCCGTTATGAGTTTGTTTTAAAAACTTAGAAATCACAAAGTTATCATTTTGTTGTGAACCGTATACATTAAAATAACGTACCACTCTGACTTTAAAACTATCATTAGCATATTCTTTCAAAAAATCTTCTGACATTAATTTAGCTTTTCCATAAGCTGATTTGGGAATTTTGACATCATTTTCTTTAAACGGAACACTCACACCATCCCCATACACCTCGGAACTAGAAGAAAATAATAACTTATCTATTCCATTTTCTATACAAACTTCTACAATATTTTTCGTGCCTTCAAAATTCACCCTTACTACATCTTCTTCATTTGAACGGCAATTATCAACACCTACTAATGCAGCTAAATGTATGACCCCATCCACATTAATAAGCTTTTCTCTTAATGTCGCAATATCTAAGATATCAATTTCTTCAAAAGGAACATCAATACTTGGTTTAAATTTATCAAATATAATTACTTCATAACCTCTTGCTATTAACTCCTTTGTAACATGTTTACCAATAAATCCACCGCCACCAATAACTCCTATCTTCATAAATATTTACCTCCCTACCTTTAATTGGTATAAACTTTTTAAAGATGTAACGATATGTTCAACCTCATTTTCTGTAAGTGCACTATACAATGGTAATGAAATAATTTGATCAAATACTTCTTCTGTTTTGGGTAAATGTACATTAAATCTCTCTTGATAATATGGATGCATATGAACGGGAATAAAGTGAACACTCAGCCCAATATTTCTCTTTTTCATTTCTTGAATCATCTGATCTCTACTGATAGGAGAATTAGGATTAATCTTTATAACAAATAAATGCCATGCATGTTTTATACTTGGATTGTTTACATAGTTAGGTAATGTTATATACTCTTGGATTTCTTTTAATTCTTCCTGGTATATTTCCGCTATTCTCTTTCGTTTTTCAATCATTTCATCAGCTCTTTTTAACTGACTAATACCTAAGCTAGCTTGTAGATCCATCATGTTATACTTAAATCCAGGTAATAGAACATCATAACGCCAACTTCCTTTTTCGCCATAACGATTCCATGCATTCTTGGTGATACCATGCCAGCCATATAATCTAGCTTTTTCAGCAATCTCCTCATTTTTAGTAACTAACGCTCCACCTTCACCTGTTGTTATATTTTTGGTAGCATAAAAACTAAAACAAATAATATCTCCATGTGTACCAATCAAGGTATTATCATATTTAGTCCCTAATGCATGCGCCGCGTCCTCTATCAAAAATAACCCGTGTTCTTTACATAGCTTTTGAAGTTCTTGTAATTTGGCTGGGTATCCAGCAAAATGAACAGCAATAATTGCTTTAGTTTTTTTAGTAATTTTTCTTTTAACATCATGAAGATCAAGACATAAATCCTCTTCATCTATGTCTACAAATACTGGTTTTGCACCTACATGCATAATAACGTTTACACTAGAACAAAAAGTAAAACTTGGAACTATTACTTCATCTTCTACTCCAATTCCCAAAGACAATAATGCTAAATGCAATGCGGCAGTCCCTGAATTGCAACTTACTACATGTCCAGTATTTAGATATTCTTTTAAACTCTCTTCAAACTCTATCACTTTTGGCCCCTTTGAAAGCCATCCAGACTTAAGAGCACGAATAACTCCCTCAACATCTTCATCATTTATTTCTGGTCGATAAAAAGGAATAAATTCTACCATATAATCACCTACAAACATATAATATTTTTTTTATATATTGACTGATCTTTTAATATGTTTCTTGTATCTAAAATTAAGCAATTTACTCCATTGAGTAAATTAAAATTAATGCAATCATGATCCGTATGAACAATAATTAAATGGTATTTATTTAATGCATTCGTAGTTAAATTAATAGATTTTTTTACTTTATGATTGTCCACAATTAGCTCCTCAATAAATGGATCATGATAATCGACGTTATACCCTTCTAACATTAAACCATTCATAATATCCAAAGCTGACGATTCTCTGGCATCGTTAACATTTTTTTTATATGCTACGCCAATCATAAGAACATTCTTTCCATCTTCATCTTGTAGTAACTGTAATGCCCTTTTAATAATATAATTTGGCATATTTTCGTTAATCTCTTGTGCTACATCAATCATTCTTGTTGCCAAATCTTTATTATTTGCAATCCACTTAAAATATATAGGATCAATTGGAATACAATGTCCTCCTACACCAGGACCTGGATAGAATTTTTGAAATCCAAACGGCTTAGTCCCAGAGGCATCAATTACTTCCCAAATATTAATGTTTAATTCATTACATATTTGTGTCATTTCATTAATAAAAGCAATATTTATAAAACGGTAAGTGTTTTCTAATAACTTCGCTGTCTCTGCCACTTCTGGACTACTAACCTTATGAATCCCCTTAATTAGGTTACTATAAAAGGCTGCAGCACAATCTGTACAATTAGGCGTAACTCCACCTACAATTTTAATAATATCTTGGATTGAAAATGACTTATTCGCAGGGTCAATCCTCTCTGGAGAGTATGCTACAAAAATATCTGTACCAATTTCAAAATTAGTTTCATGTTCTAATTTATATAAAATCTCTTCTCTTGTTGTACCTGGATAAGTAGTACTTTCTAGGATAATTAATGTACCCTTTCTAATGTATTTGACTAATTCATTAACTGCTGAATGAATATATGTTAAATCTGGTTGTTTACTATCTTTTTCTAAAGGAGTAGGAACACATATAACAACAACATCACATTCATTTATATAATTCATTTCTGTACTAATAAAAAATCTATTTGTATGTAAAGCGTCTTGAATTTCAGTATCCTGAATATCACTGATATAACTTGTTCCACACTCTAATTTTTCTATTTTAGTGAGGTTTTTATCGAATCCTCTTACCGCATAACCTACTTCTAAACATTTAAGAGCCGATGGTAGTCCAACATATCCTAGACCAATATACCCAATACACGCACTTTTATTTACAATTTTTTCAACTAATGTTTTTTTAATTTCATTATTTAATACAGTGACCATTACTTATCACTTCCCTAGAAATTTGATATTAAAATTCTTACCAGTAAAAGATAATTGCGCGTTATGAAAGCCCATAGATGTACGTAAATGATTGAATAATGAAACAAACTAAATTATTAACACTATCATTCCTCCTCATTAGTTGCACATTTAGATTTATAAAAATGATCTAGAATTTCGATGTATTTTATATATCTATAATATTCACATGTTATTTTATGGGATTCAATCGTTTTTTTCCTTATTTTTACTTTCTCAATGTAGAATAAATTTTATTTTTATAAAAATATTAATCTAAAAAAACCTATATTCTTATATCGTTAAAACAACATAACACTTGTTATAGCTGCATTTATTAAGAACCTCCCTCAAAAAAGAAAGAATTTCCTCTCTTTTAATTCGAAAAATATAACTCATCAATTTGTTAATAAGAGTATTAACTTATTATTAACTGTAATAAATTTTACTGTTTTTACTTTTTATTGAAATTAATAGAAAAACATCTATCTGAATAATAAAAACATTTTGAAATATTTTAAATTCACACTATAAAAGATATACCTTTTCTAAATATAAAGTTGCATTAAAAGAATTTACAATTCGATTCCAGCCGTCTCACATACTTCATTTTTTAATGAAGGGTTAAGGTTTACATTATTCAAAATAAAAAATCGTAACATCTCATCAATCAACTGAGAGTTACGATTTTTGATATATGATTACTTTTTAATTTTTTTATAAATATTGCGTTAACCTAATCATATCTATACATTGAATACCGTTTTCATATATTTCCTCTTCATAATTGCGTAAGAAAAAATCCCTATCCACATTTGTTATTCTAAACCCACATTTTTGATAAAGGCCTAATTGCATTAAGCTAGAATTTCCCGTCCCTATTTCTATGGTTTTATATTTCTCTTTTTTAGCATAGTCTATAGCAAACCCAAGCAAATATTTCCCATACCCTTTTCCCTGTTCTTTTTCAGAAACTGCTATATTTATAATTTCAATTGTTTCAGGACGAGTAGGAATTAAAATCATAATACCTACAGTAATAGCATCCTTTTTCAAAACAAAACAGTCCCCTTGTTTAAGGTATCCATTAACTACTTCTGCTGAAGGATCAGCTAGTAATAATAACTCCAGTTCGTCTTTACTAATGCTTGTACTTTTTTCAATACTAATTTCATCCCAATTATTTAACTTCATTTTCAATAATCCCCCTTTTAACTACTATATTAAATGAATTCATTCTCACAAGACAATATCAACAGTCATTATAAAGATATTGCTAGAAAAAATAAGCTAACAGCTACAGGGAAAAAGCTGTATAAAGTACGCTGTTCAACTATAGAGCGAAGCTTTGCAGACGCTAAAGAACTACATGGCTATCGATACGCTCGGTTTCGAGGGCTGAAGTCTGTCCAAATGCAGGCTTACCTCACCGCCGCTTGTCAAAACATGAAAAAAATAGCCCTCCACTTAACCAAAAAGGGGTTGGTGGAGGGCTATTGTTCTAAATTTTATTATTTTATGTTGTTTTCTTTCACTAAAACCAAAAAAGATGCCAGAGTGTTGGGAACCCTAAAGGGTTTCCCAACACTCTGTAAAATACACATACATAATGTATGTGTATTTTCATTTTCTCTATTTCTAAGAGTAGTTTTTAGTCTACATTACATTTTTTCTAGTATTTCTTGTCTCTCACACCATTTCGTTAACTTTTCTAATGCTTTTTTAGACAATCGTTTTGTTTTATGATTACAAAATCTAGATAACGTCGATGGAGAAATACTAACTTCATCAGCTATTTCTCGAATACTTACATGTTTTTCATTATGCACTTTCAATATTTGATCACGGATTTTCTTCTCTCTTTGTTCGACTGGTTCTACAGTCTCTTTAACTTCTTCAACAACTGTCACTACAGGTAATTGTTCTTGTGGTTCCTCTATAACTTTCTTTCCTATTCCCCTATCCATTGACTGTAACATTTCCTCAGGCGGTAAAATAGTTATTCCTAAGTTAGAGTAATAATTTTTAAACCAGTTACGTTTCCCAATTTGTTGTTCATCCAGAGGATCACTATACTGCCAATGAGAGATTACTTTTTCATTTTCTAAATCCATTAGAACATTTTCTAACTGTTCTCTAATACGATTCGGCTTCCAATCTTTTGGAATATCCATTACTGATAGTAAACCCTTGTCCCCTCCTATAGAATATGGCTTTTTCAATGATGAATACATTTGTCTAATTCTCCATTGCCATGTTAAATATCGAATTAACCTTTTATGATATTTATGTCTATAACTATTGTATTCAAGTGCTTTTTTTGACAATAATGCTGTTGTATTATTTGATCCGTATAAATAATTCGTTAAAAAACTACCTGGCTTAATACGACAAGATTCAATCCCCATATATTCGTTTGTAACACTATGTCTCCACAATACAACCGAATCTAAAACAAATAACCTTTTAATAACCTCACGCTTTAATTCTACTCGTTCTCCATCGTCATCACGATCGTTTAGTACTACGACCTCATTATCATCATTTAAATAGATAAAAATACTTGCTAAAGCCGCAATTCTCTTTGCTATTTTAATTTTATCTTCCGCTCGATAATATTCTTTATTTTTGACGACTGTCTTTGGAATATTGCACATCTCTAAAACTTGCTCATATGAAAAATCAATGAATTCATCTGGAGATTTTGCCTCATTTATCCACTGTATTGTAATTGCATCTAAACAGTCTGCCGTTAAATCATCCATATTACTCATTACATCATCAACAAGGGTATTCCATCGAGCTGATTCTTCAGTGTTTGTAAGTCTTAAATCCTCGTCTTTGTGTGAAGAAAGTTGAGCTACACCATTAGAAGACTTCGTTTCAATGGGATACTGTAAGACTTTACTTTTTTCATCTTCTTCAAATTGATTCTTTGCAATTCCATCTCTTAATTTATAGTAAACAGCAGAATTATTTACCTCGTAATAATCCTCATGGTTCACTGTATTTAGCTTATCTGCATTTTGATCATTTTCTAATATTATGGAATTTGAAGGTGCTACATCTTGAAATTCTTTTTCTATAAATCCTTCAATTTCTTTATATATTTCTTCCTTATAAGAATCAATTTTTGCATAAATTTGTACTAATGTAACTCCGGACTCTTGCTTTTTCTCTAACCAAGATACTAATGCAGTAAATGATGGAGAAGCATAGGGTGAGGTTAGTACTTTATTATTATTGTTTTTAACATCTTTAAAGTATGCATTCCATTTATTCCATAATGGCTCATTCGTTTTATAAATTGGCTCAGAGATTAGCAATGCATCTCGGAACATTTGTAATAAGTTATCCACTTTATATTCCTCCCTAAACCATGGATCACAACAAAGTAGTTTTCATCATAAAAATCTTTACTACTATTATATTTAATTTATTGTAACAGATAATTAAAAGGTTTTGCTGTTTCTTCTCCTTAATTCTACAACCTGCAACGTGTTTGCTCTTTCTTTTCCCTATTCCTCTTTACTTGCATTCCTTTTGCACTTTTCTTTCCTTACCTCTACAACTTGCAACACGTTTGCTCTTTCTTTTCCCTATTCCTCTTTACTTGCATTCCTTTTGCACTTTTCTTTCCTTACCTCTACAACTTGCAACACGTTTGCTCTTTCTTTTCCCTATTCCTCTTTACTTGCATTCCTTTTGCGCTTTTCTTTCCTTACCTCTACAACTTGCAACACGTTTGCTCTTTCTTTTCCCTATTCCTCTTTACTTACATTCCTTTTGCGCTTTTCTTTCCTTACCTCTACAACTTGCAACACGTTTGCTCTTTCTTTTCCCTATTCCTCTTTACTTGCATTCCTTTTGCGCTTTTCTTTCCTTACCTCTACAACTTGCAACACGTTTGCTCTTTCTTTTCCCTATTCCTCTTTACTTGCATTCCTTTTGCGCTTTTCTTTCCTTACCTCTACAACTTGCAACACGTTTGCTCTTTCTTTTCCCTATTCCTCTTTACTTGCATTCCTTTTGCGCTTTTCTTTCCTTACCTCTACAACTTGCAACACGTTTGCTCTTTCTTTTCCCTATTCCTCTTTACTTGCATTCCTTTTGCGCTTTTCTTTCCTTACCTCTACAACTTGCAACACGTTTGCGGTATCCTTACCCTACTTCGTCCAACTTGCAACAGTACAATCTTTTCTCAACCTAATACATTACACACAAAATCGTTCTAGTTTAAAATTTTTAAGTGTGTTTTTTATATTTACAACAAGTTATACAAATAAAACGCAACATATTTGCGGTATCCTTACCCTAACTTTTTTGGCATTTTCACTCGAATCTCTTATATATCAAGGGATTAGATGTTTTTTACTTATTCATTTACATATAACTCAACTTGCAACACGTTTGCGGTATCCTTACCCTTATTTTTTCATAAGATGCAACACTGTTTGCGGTATCCTTACCCTATCGCAATTCATAAAACTCTAATAAAACCTATCATATCAACGATAATCGGTATAATTTACGGTTAATAGGCGTACTTCTTAACTTGCAACATGTTTGCGGTATCCTTACCCTTATTTTTTTGGCATTTCCACTTAAATCCCTTATATATCAAGGGGTTAGGTGTTTCTTTACTTATTCATTTACATATAATTCAACTTGCAACACGTTTGCGGTATCCTTAACACAAAAAAAATTAGTAGAATTCTCCAATCCCTTGATACACTTGCCTTTAGAGGCTGTTGCAAGTTGCTATTTTTCTTCTTAAAGGAGCACCTTTCACCATTTTTCGATTTGCTATAATCATAATTGGTATATTTTATAGTCTTTTAGCATATATTTCTGAATTTGTAGAACGGAGGTGAAAAAGATGGGGAAATCATTTATTATTCAAAATCAGCGTAGCTTAAATGGTGAAACAACAAATGCAGTTTTAGTAACACTAAAGTCTTGGCAAAAGTTTGTAGAAGCATTTGAAAAGAAGTACTACAGCTATAAAGATACATATTTAGAAGATATTCTGCAGCACATGACATACGAAGAACGTATTGCGGATGTAGAAGGCTTTGTCGAACAAGCTAAACCATCTTTTTCACGTCGTGCAATGTCTGCATTTGCAGAGAAAACAGGAAGAAAACATAAATTATATGGTATTACGAATGCAGATCTTGAAGTGTTCTTATATCTACATAAGAAATGTTATACAAATGGTGTCATTCCAAATGTAACGATACATATGATGTGGGAAGATTACAAGCAATATAAAGAAGAATTTGCTTATATCCAGCACTCACAATTCTATATCGCTCTAAAGAAATTAAGCATACATAACATAATCGCTATCGAAAATGGCGTAGATGGTAGCTATACAATCAAACTTACTCATTTTATGAATGAAGAAACAGAAAAGGCAAATCCATACGTATATATTAGTCCTGTTGTATTTACAAAGGCTTTCTTTAAGCTATCTGTAGCAGCTAAGAAACTATTCTTAGACATTGCTATGCAACAACATACAGAAACAACGTTAAAGCGTTCTTTGGACAAGCAGGATGAAAGAGGTAACAAAACTCACTTTGGTGGGATGTATCGTTTCTTACATAAAAAATATCCGCACCAGATCCGTGCGGTTATCGAAGAATTAACAACTGCATTACCGTGTACGGGGAATCCCCTATTCAAAATTTGCAAAATGCAAAAAGGTGTAAAGCATACAAAGCGATATACAACCTTATATCTATCTATCCATTCGGACTTCTTATGTACGAAAGAATCCGGAGAAGAGCAACACAGGGATCCATTTACACCAAAAGCTACCTATGCTCGTAAAGCGAAATTTATTGAATCAGTCCTACAAGAAATGAATATCGGTGAACTTTCTTCAGACATGAATAAATTCATTCATGTTTTAAAGCATACTTGTCATCGTCAAATTCGTGGTGTGATTCGTGGACTTCGTGACATGGTTGATCGAAAAGAAGGATATCCAACGAAAATTGTATATACATTGAAAAAACTATTGCATCAAACATCTCAATATCAAATTCTTGATACAGCAGCGAAAGAAGGTATCTACCCTCTTATTGCACAACATATACCAAAAGAGAGAAATAGTGACCGTGAACAAGCTGTCTTTAATTTTGGTCTACATTATTCAATGTACTCACTTCGTAACATTAAGAAGATGTTTAAAAATGTGCATGCACTACTGAAACAGAAGTTTGCGGTACCAGTGACGGAAGAGTCTTATCACCGTAATTACCTAAAATACCAGGAAGAAACGTTATTCAGAAAATATGCATATGATCAGGGTGTTAATCTCCATGCATATATCGCTTTAGAAATTGAAATGCGTGAAAAGTTAAAAGTTCGTGGTAGCATAAAGAACGCACAATTCCAAGTGATGTACGTGAATGGTTTATCGAAGCAATTGATAAACTACCACAAGAAAAACTTCGTGTAATTGAGCTGCCAAAGCAATTTAATTTACTAGAGTTTATGCGTACCTTTGAACACTTAATACGTGCTGGTGCAACAATAACAGCTCCAGATCAGGTGCTAAGCGCAATGGAAATAAAATAATAGTAACAAGCTCTCTATTTTTGAAAAAATCGAAAGTAGAGGGCTATTCGTGTTTGTTTTATTAGTAACCCTTTTCTAATACTCTATTTATAAATACCAAATCAGAAGGACTTCATGTAAAATGGAGTCTTTTTTTATGCGCTTCTATACAAATTCTCTTCTATCTATACATAACTCTCCACATAACACTAGGGAGTATTCTTCTTCTGAAGTAAAACCTATCCTACTATACCTACAAAAAATCGGAAGGAAAATTATAAAAACAGTGGATATGAGGACAAATATGATCAAATGTGAACAATATTTTCCCAATAGCCTTGAAAATACTAGTGCCGTTCAATCCATCTAATAAAAATCATCAATAATAGTGTGGATTATGTGTAAATACTGAATAATGTTAACAAATAGCAGCTTTATCTGGACAAATTGTGGATATTTCTTCGATGAATACTACTCCATTTACCAAAATAATGAAAATCCGCCCTGTTTACATGGTTGAATAAATATAATGTAATCTGTATCAATTTCTTTCCGATTTCATGTAGAAACATATAATTTTCTTTATGCTTTTTTGTAGAATTGAAAGTCTATTAATCCTTGAATCTACGGAAACATTTTCTACAATTTATGATTTTTTATGCTCTTATATCAAATTTTCCCTTGTGGGAGTAAGGCTATCCCCTATTTTTGATAACCTATAAAAGTTTTATCTTTATTTCTTTTTAATATATAAGATATATATTTATAATAGATTTTAATATTACTAGTATGCCTGTTAATAAGATGTCAGACCTAATTGAAAATATTTGTAAATTTAGTTATAATAATGGTAATTAAACATATCATTATTATAACTAAAGGACAAACCTATATATCCCTAACAGGACTAGGTTTGTCCTTTTTTCATTATATTAAACAATTAATAATTGGAGGTCTGGTGCAAAAACTTCAGGACAATTGCAATAAATCTACAAATCTTGGACATACTGATACTACTAATCTAAAGAAGGTGCGTGATTGGTATGGAAAAGGAAAATTTATTCAAATGGAAACATTATCAGCCTGATATTATTTTGTTAACGGTAAGATGGTACCTACGGTACAACCTCAGTTTTCGTGATTTAGTGGAAATGATGAAGGAACGGGGCTTATCCATTTCTCATACAACGATTATGCGTTGGGTTCATCAGTACGGTCCTGAATTGGACAAACGAATCCGACGTCACCTTAAACAAACAAATGACTCTTGGAGAGTCGATGAAACATATATCAAAGTAAAAGGTCAATGGATGTACCTGTATCGTGCTGTTGATTCAAAAGGAAACACAATCGATTTTTTACCTAAGCAAAACAAGAGACCAGAAGGCTGCAAAGCGCTTTTTCAAGAAAGCTTTGCGGTCTTTTCATGTTTCAAAACCACGTGTTATAACAGTCGATAAAATCCGGCTTATCCTATTGCAATTGAACAGTTGAAAAAAAAAAAGCATACCTGATGGTATGCAACTTAGACAACAAAAGTACTTGAATAACATAGTAGAACAAGATCATCGTTTTATAAAGAAGCGAATCCGTTCTATCAAATCTTTTGACACAGCTACATCCATTCTTTCTGGAGTAGAAGCCATTGTTCAATATTAGTTTTATGATTAAAATATAGTATTCCAAGCATTGTTCCTAAACCTAAAATACTAATAAAGAATAATATAATAATTTGTTTTTTACTCGTATTCTTCATATATTCCTCCTCGTATAAGAAATTCCATTTTTCAATGGTGGTTGGTTATTTACAAAAGATGTAATAATCATCTATTTCCCTGCCCCTTTTTAGACTCAAATTCATTTCCTTTAGGTTTAAAGTTTAATATAGAAATTTAAAAATAAAGTAAAGATAAGATAAAGTGCATTTTTTAGAGTACTTTAAAAAGATATTGGTACAAACGGATATGTGGGACAACTTGTTGATATGAATGGATATAGTGATAATGGAGAGGTTATTGTACAAATTATTAATTATGGAGATATCATTCCAGAAGAAGATTTACCACCTTCTAACAATCAGCATCACACATGGCTTAATAGATTATCAAAAAGAAAAAAGCTCTGCACTATGCAGGCTTTCTTTATGATTTCACTGTTAAATTATTCATAAAACTTTCTATAGAATTCGCCTGGAATATACGGAAATAAGGAGATTGAACGTCGTAATGTTTGTCAGTAATGATAAGGATTGAAGGAAAGAATTTAGAAGCTTTCGGTTGCCAATATTCATTATGCCATTCTTGGTTATGGAAGTATAACTCATATCTATTTATCGTATCTTGCATTAGCTTTTTACTGTACACTGACTTTTGAACTTCAATAAAGAATGGCGATCTACGCCATATTGTAAAAGCATCCGGCTCCATATATTCTTTCCTATACTTTGGTTCAACTTCGAATAGTTTAGGATTTTCATAATGAACGAGTTGTTTGTATACGTCCACAATACCAAGGAAATGAGGAATTTTTTGACTCGTTTTTCTGATAGAACTGGGTTGTGGAAAATAAATGTATGGGTGCTGCAATACGTTAGCATCAACATAGCCGTCTCTTCTTAATCGTTTCATAACCGTATTACAACAAGTTACCGCATTCTTTAAGCCTTGAAAATGCAAGTCAATAATATCGTCACGGGACATGCATCTAAATCGATTCAAATCATTCAGGATTCCTTTATCTCTACTCTTCATCATCTAACACCCCAAATAGCGGCATTTCTTCCTGCAAAGAATTATGGAGTATCCTCTCTCCTTTAGACATGCGATACGGTTCAACAATTTGTTTCGCCTTACTTAATTCCAAATAAGGAGCTTGCACTTTCTTTAATCCATTTCGTTTTAAAATCATTTGGCCAGATTGCTCTAAATGCTCTGAACCAGGAGTACCCATGATATTACTATTAATTGCACTATCACATTTAAAGCCGATTCTAACGGTCATATTTAGCTTTAACTTACCATCCAACACTTTCGCATCTGGCCGCTGCATACTAAGCATAAGAAACACCCCAAGTGATCGGCCGACTGCTGAAATCTTTTCAATTGTAGTCATACACTCTTTTTCATCTTTTAGCATGGCCACTTCATCAATAGCAAGTAGAATATATGGTTTTTGATGATCTGGATTTAACTTGTTGTACGCATCAATATGATCAACCTCATATTCTTCCATAAGTTTTCTTCGTTCTCTAATTTCCTTCCACATCTTTTGAAGCATTATTTTCATTTCAATTTCTTCCATACAAACTTCTTTTACATGCTTCACTCTTCGCAAGAAATGAAATTCAGAGTTTTTTAAATCTCCAAGATACAAATGCAACGTATCAGGAGACATATATTGAATGAGTGTGGATAGTACAACACGTACCATACTACTTTTCCCGCTTCCCGTTTCCCCTGCTACTAATAAGTGTGGTGTATTGGAATCAACCATATCGTACGTAATCGTTTTTCCAAATTGATCCCGGCCAACCACAACAGGAAGACGGTACCCTTTTAATAAGGGCTGCCATTCTTTATAACAGTAATTGTATGGTTTTAGTCCAGCATCTGAACGGAATACATGTAGTACAAACTTTTTCACATCCCCTTCAATCGTAATATTCCGTCCTAATATTTGCTGAAAACAAAACCACTTCTTTTCAATCTTCTGTGGATCTAATCCGTTTGGTATGGTAAAAACATACCTCACGCTTTCTGCTGAAGAAGAAACATTATGCACCTTTGGATAAATAGGCACTTTTCCCCCACGCGTTTGATGTTCCGTATATAAACCTGCTTTTCCGAACACCTCCATAAGCTGATTCCTTAACCTTTGCGTACGAACCCACTCCTTTATAATCCACATTACTCCCTTCCCTCCTTAAAACATGATTACGATACGAACAAATACATATCCAATCAAACAAACTCCACCAATTCGCGTTCCGTGATAAATACCTTCACTTACAAATTTAGCTGCTGATATATAGTCATGTCGCACCAAGTATTTTTCTAACATGACTGCTCCGATTAAAATCGTTCCCATAACTCCTAATGCAATGTAAGTATGTAATACCTGATCCGACATATGAAGGAATGCGAAAGGACTTAATGAATTGTATTTACGAATTTTCTTTTCTTTATCTTTGTATGACCGATCCATAAACTTGCGAAAAGGAATTGTTTCTTTCCTAGCACGCATTTAAATGCCCCCTTTATAAACAGAATTTAGAATGTAGATATTACATAGCTTCATCTACTTAATACCGTGGTAGTTTTACCTTGGTAGAAATCTTGATAAATACTGTGGTAATCATTCGCAACTTACTTTGGTAACCTCGTATTCTTCTACCTTAATAAATACCGTGGTAGCTGCTTTGATACATCATATTGTGGACAGCTTGTACATTATGTAAAAAACTTTTGCCGTCTATGCGAATAGTTTTTTACATTTATGTCCACAATGTTGAAAATAGGTTCAGGAGGGATTTAAGTGTTTTGGAAATTCGGAGGGAAAAACCGAACGAAATTAGGTGATTTTTTAGATCGGAATGGCTTCACCCAAAATGATTTAGAAAAGACCGCGAAATTAAGTCGTCCTACAGTTTCAAAGGCGTGCAATGATAAAGAATACATACCTAGTCCAACTGTAATGAAAAAGATTTTAAAAGTTATTAGGCAAATAAAACCAAACGTTAAATCTACCGACTTTTGGGATATGTAAAAACTGGCTAACTAGAGTCAGTTTTATTTTTTTATAAAAACCCCTTCATAAGAGAACGTATATTCGTGTATAATAAGAACAGATGTTCTTATTGTTAAGGAGGCGTAAAGGTGTATGACTACTCAATTTTGCCGAATCGAATTGTTTTATGTGTAGATCTTCGAAGCTTTTATGCTTCAGTTAGTTGCATCAAGATGGGATTAGACCCACTACATACCAAATTAGCTGTAGTAGGAGATGTGAACAGAAATGGCTCTATTGTTTTGGCTGCAACACCACCATTAAAGGCATTAGGTGTTAAGAAAATGGCAAGGTTGTACGAAATACCACGGCGTAAAGACATTCTTGTGGTAAACCCAATCATGGGAACTTATATAAAATGCTCAAATTACATAACGAAATTAGCTCTACAATACGTTCCTATTGAAGATTTTCACCAATACAGCATAGACGAATTTTTTATGGACATTACAGATAGCATCCATTTATTCGCCCCAGATCCATACGAATTCGCTATGAAATTCAAACGTGAAATATATGATCATACACGAGTTGAATGTACCATCGGAATTGCTCCTAACCCACTCATGAGTAAGGTTACTTTAGACATTGATGCTAAGAAGAACAAAGACGGGATTGCATTTTGGAAGTACGAGGATGTACCTGCAAAACTATGGAGCATACGACCACTTAATAAATTTTGGGGCATATCATATAAAACTGAAGAAAAGTTAAATCGAAAGGGAATACATTCTATTGGAGATTTAGCCAATTATCCCCTTAAATACTTAAAGCAGAGCTTCGGCAAGATTGGTGAAGAATTACACTTACATAGCCACGGAATTGACTTTAGTCGTATTTCAGAAAAATATGTTCCTGCCACAACTTCTATTGGTAAAAGCCAAATTCTAATGCGTGACTACACAATAGAAGAATTTCCGATCATCCTGCTGGAACATATTGAAGAAGTTTGTTATCGACTTAGAAGACAAAACAAACTTGCTCAAACTGTTCATTTTTCTGTCGGTTATAGCAAGAGTTATACAGGTGGTATTAGAAAAACACATACTTTAAACCGCCCAACAAATCTAACGATGGATATTTATCATATCTGTACATACTTCTTACATCAACAATATACTGGCGAACCCATTCGCAGCATAAACATATCCTTAACAAACCTACTTCAAGAAGGGGAAGAACAAATTTCTCTTTTTGATAATGTCCCGAAACGAGAACAAGAAGTGAAGTTAACAAAAGTAATGGATGAAATACGCACAAGGTTTGGGAAGAACAGTATTTTACGAGGGATTTCCTACACGCATAGCGCTACAGCTAGACACAGAAATACACTAATTGGAGGACACAAATCATGATTAACGCTAATATGCCAAAAGGAAGAGGAATGGTGAAATTCACTCCGTTTGCAGCAATGCCTGAACAGTTTGCTGGTATTCGTGAAATCATCAAGGAGAAAAACAAAGTAACTCGGCCGATCTTAACAGCTGAAGAAAAAGAGCTGATTGAGAACATATTGTTATGTTCCTTATTATCTGAAAAAGAAATACTAATTACATATTATGAAGATGGTTATATACTCTCTAGCTATATGACTGTTGTTGGTATTGACCAGCAAAATAGTGCTGTTATATGTACCAATGCTTTTTATAACAAGATGAAACTGCAATTTTCTAATATAATAGATGTGAAATAATTCATTTAAAAAAGCCAATTCTCTAAAGGAAATGGCTTTTTGGTTTTCTTCTATAATACCAATATTATTATCATTATTCTCATGAATTTTTAAGCTTTAACAATGTTCTTAGACCCTAAGATTTCTAAACATTTCTCTAAAATTTTCTCATTATCAATGATAACAATATGCAATTTTTTTCTCGCTCTTGTCATTATTTGATACAGCATTTTTATATTATCATAATAATAATTGACTTTACTTGTTAGTAGATTTTTATTATAAACAAAATTGGAATCAATCACTACGACTACATTATCAAATTCCTGCCCAACAACCTGATGTGCGCTTTCGTTATCTCCATTTTGAAACGCTTCATATGGATAATATTTATTACCGTAAGCAGGCGTATAATTTACAGCCTTCCATCCCCTATTTATCATTTCTTGAGTGTAGTCCATTACTCTAGTACGATCCTCAAAATACTGCATGCTAATATTAGAATAAACTTGATGTGCATTACTTTTCGATGTATCAAATAAGTTATTAGTAAAAGAAATTATCTCCTTATTAGTTCTAATTCTTTTTGTCAATGGATAATGTCTTGGAGAAACCTCATCTTCTAAAAATCCAGGAATATTGTTTTCAACTTCCCAACTAGCAAGACATTGATCAGGATCATATGAAAAAATACACTTTACATTAGTATCTTTAGTCCTTTGTAAAATGTCCTCTAATTGGTCTTTGCGTATACGTTGAGTTTCATCTATAACAATAAGATCATATTCATTGAAACTGTAACTCCCATAGCCTTTAATACCTGTTACTTCCCAATCGTCAAACATTAGTCTTCTATGACCGGCATTTAAAGTTCCACAATGAATAATAAGTACTCTTTTGGATTTATTTCTATATTCTTTTGCAATATCATAAGCTAGAAGGGTTTTACCTGTTCCAGCAGCCCCTTCAATTGCAATATAAGACGGTCCTGCCTCTGTACTTAAGTTTATAATCTCAGTTTTATAGTTATCTTGATGTTCAGTCAAAAAATACTGATTTTCTATAAAAGCTTCTGTAGAATTAAATGGAGACACTAAATAATTACAAGGATCAAATTCCTTCTGTATGTCTTCAATTTCAATTAACTTTTGTTTATTTATTTGTTTAAATAAAAATTCAATATCACTTTCTTCAAATTCTTCCTTTTCATTTAAGTAATAAAGCTTTTCTTCCGAAGCAACGTAAGTGAACTGTAAAACTTTCTTTCCTAAAAAACCGAGATAATATTTATTACTTAAAAGTTGTTTTTTCATTCTATCCCCAGTACTTTTTCTTTTCAATTCTATATTTATAATAGTTTCTTCTCCAAATCTTAAAAGATCAAACTCTTTATTAATTTGGTTAATTTTATATCCTACATAAAATCCATCTACTATTTTTAAAATATCGACAAATGATAGAAGCTCTTCGACTAAAGAACTTAAATCTTCGATTTCATCTTGTTTAACTTTAATATCAAAATGTTCTTTATATAATTCAAATACGGAAGGTGCTAGTTTTTCACTTGCATCAACTAAAGACACTAAATTTATAGGTTTCACATCAATCTTTCCCCTCAAATTAAAATAAATATCTAAACACTAGTTTGTTCTATTAATAAAATACCATATTTAAATGAATCTGGTAAAAATAACAAGATGAAAATATCTAGCTTGTTCAGAAAAGGACAATTTTTAAAACATGTTTAATGTTCATTTAGTGAAAACGAGTTTTACAAAAGTATGAAAATAGCAAACTAATAAAAACAAGTTGTAATATTGCCTTCAACTCAAAAAGAACAGGCAGCTTCTTTGCCCCCAGTTGTAGGAACGCTGGTACTCATCCAACTAAAAAAGAGCAAACTGTATAAAAAATACGGTTTGCTCTTTTTTACGTTAGATCATTTCTTGTATTATCATTATCAATAATGAAGACGTTGGATGAATAATAAAGTAAATACAAGTGTCCTTGTGACCTAGTTATACATATATCTTGGCTGAACCCTAATTACTCATTTTCTCTAAAATCACTAACAAAAGTATACATTCAAAAACTTGTAAATAAACAAGTTAAGGATACATACTACTAGTTCACATAAATCTCGTTATCGACAATCAAAAACATTCGAATTCTATTATGTTGCCTTCAGGATTTAGCTCATGACTTCTAACTTTCTTAAATAGAGGTAATACCAGTACACCCACATATAAGGGATGATATAGGAAAAAAATGTCCAAATAATATTCCAGCCGTTACCATATACGATTTCTCCACTTAAAACTAATGTCATTTCAAGAAGAGTAGTAAATAGGGATATGAAAAAGACCATCAAGTAAGGTCTTTTGGTTTTCTTTATAAAAAATATCAAGTAACTTGCCAAAATCGGATAAAGTCCTATATTAAAGGGTAAAGCAGACAAAGTTTTTTGATCAAGGAAAGGAGCAATTCTCCAAAAACCACAATAAAAGCCGAATTCATTTACAACAAAAGCAACGACACAACAAAATGATCCAATCAGAGGTATAATTCTTCTCTCTTTTTTGTAAAGGTGAAAAATCCCAACAGTCCAAGGTAACACAAATGCAATTAGAATATTAAATAGCATTTTTACTCTACCTTCCTTTCCTTATAACCATCTTCACCTTACTCCTTATAATTTAAACTAAAAAAGTTTTCCAAACCAACGCAACATGATAATTACAATCAACTGAGTTATGATTAAATTATAAGGCTGCTTAACTCTTATTTTGTTCTCAAAAATATAGCCCATATACACATCTAGTTTACATAAAACCACTTATCGGTAGTCCATGTATTTAAAAATCTCAAAAAGTCCCTTCACATCTTCTGAAGAGACTTTTTATTCATAAAACTATAAGAAAAGTTACTTAAAAGATTATTTCCAAATGGAATATTTAAAAATGAATCGCCTCAAAAAGAACATGTAGTAATTTCTACATGTTCTTTTTTTTCTTATTAACCGACCAAGGTTATATTGTAAATGTTCATAGCATTGTATGTTGAATTTCAATTGTAAGTTCTAATGTAAACTTTTTATCATTAGTTTACATTCAAAATATGAAAAATAAAGAGATTAGAACATCTAAAAAAAACTAGATCTATGCTAGCTTTTTTACATAGTTTTCTTTAGAAGAAATCACTATATCTAAAAACCTATAAAAATCCCCTCAAAAGATTTAAAGGGACTTTTATAACATTTTCCTTAACTTGATAGTTATAGCCTACAACCTATACAATTCTATTTTTCGTTTTTATCTAAGTCGCGTAATAACAAGATGTGCTGAAACAGACTCTGTTCCTCCAGCCAGAGGAGTAATTGTTAGTGCTGTGGATTCGCTAGCAGGATTTCGTACAGTGAGTATTGAATTGATAACTGATGTTTGCACAAGAGCCACTCCTACTATCTGAGAAGTACCTGTTGCTCGACCAACTACCGTATAAGCTAATTCAACAGCTCCTGCTCCGGAATTAAGAGTTAAAACTAGTTGACCCGCTTCGGTCACACTCACCTGAAACAAGACCTGATAGCTACCGATTGCAGACAAATTAAATGTATCAGCACCAGTACGTGCAATCCCCGCTCCACTAAAAGGTCCGTCTCTTGGAAAATCTACGTCTCCACCAACTGCAACTGTTGCAGCATTATCAGGGGGCATCAACGCATAAAAATCCGCAAAATCTAATACTCCTCCTGTCGGGCCTGTTGCTCCCGTTGGACCTATGTCTCCTGTCGGACCTGTTGCTCCTGTTAGACCTGTTACTCCTGTCGGACCTGTTACTCCCGTTGGACCTATGTCTCCTGTCGGACCTGTTGCTCCTGTTGGACCTATGTCTCCTGTCGGGCCTGTTGCTCCCGTTAGACCTATGTCTCCTGTCGGGCCTGTTGCTCCCGTTGGACCTATGTCTCCTGTCGGACCTGTTGCTCCTGTTACTCCTGTCGGGCCTAACTGAGCCAAGGGCAAAATAATCTTTTGTATTAATTGTATTTGTGCCTGTCTTGTAGTGTTATCAATAACAAATAAATTAATAAGGGATAATAAATTATTTACTAATGTTTGTAATTCAGTTGTTAAAACAATAAAATTTAGTTGAGATATATTTAAAATAGTAATTAAGTTCTTAGTAATAGATATAAGATCTGCTTGTTGTTGTTGATTTAAAAATCCCGCTTGTGCAAATGCTAATAATTGATTTAGAATAACAACTAATTTCCCTATATTTTGCGGTGTGGGTACTGTAAGTACTGCTGGTATTGATACAATGAGCTCATTAAGAATATTGGTCCAATTAGTCAATGCTGTTAATGTCAAAGGAATTATATCTTGTCTTTGAATTGGAGGACAATTACAAAAGTTAGGTTGGCAACCCCTCCTGCAATTTACCATATTTATCACGTCCTTAAATTTATACATACATATACAATATATTTAATGAATCAATAATTTCTTTTGAACCTATCAAACATCTATAAATTACAAAAAAGGCTCACTCCTTATCTATTTTTATATAGGAGTGAACCTTTTTTATTATTAAGTATTTAATGTAACACTTTCTATATCTTCACAACTTATGAAGATATAACTAGAAGATGCCGGTGTTATTATACCTTCCTCCTCTAATATAACTATACAAAGTGTTGAAATGAATTGTTGTAATATAGCAGGTCCAATAATTTGACCGGATCTAGTTGTAATTGTAACCACAGTTCCCAATGACCACTAAGTAAATCATATTCCAATTGGATTTTCACGCCTGCCTTATTACTACTCCCACCCCTAAAGGGGATGGGCTTTCCCGTTCGGAAAATCTGTAAAGAAAGGTATTACTTTTGAATTGTACAAATAGGGAGAGTAACTTCAACTGTTGTTCCTTTATTTACTTCACTCTCAATAAATACCTTTCCTTGATGTGTTTCGATAATTTTATAACAGACCATTAATCCTAAGCCAATCCCCTCTTCCTTAATACTGTAAAAAGGTTCTCCTAGATATGGTATACGTTCTTTTGGAATCCCACACCCTTGATCTATAAAGCGAATGCTTATCTGATCATTATCAAGTTTATCAATTTGAATCAAAATTCCTCCTCCCGTTGGCATGGATTCAATTGCATTTTTTAAAATATTAACAAATACTTGTTTTAATTGATTTCCCTCACATGGAATCAATGGAATACCAGGTGTAAAATCGATTCTAATTTGTATATTATTCATCATTGCTTGAGGTTGCAGTAGCATTAAAACTTGATCCATTAGCACACTAATATCATTAGGTTGTATCTTTACCACCTGTGGTTTAGCTACCATCATAAATTCATTTGTAATACTTTCTATACGCTCAATCTCTGATGATACTATATTTATATACCCCTGATTATTCTCATTTTCTGTTGATTTTAGTAATTGCATAAACCCTTTCATTGCGGTTAATGGATTATTAATTTCATGAGCCATTGCAGTCGCTAATTGTCCTACAACAGCAAGTTTTTCAGATTTCCGTAGTAACTCTTCTGTTTTTAACCGTTCAGTGATATCACGAGAGATACTTAAGAAAACTTTTTTGCCATTCAAGTTAAAAATACGGACACTAAATTCGGTTGTTATTGTTTTTCCGGTTGGAAAAATATGTTCATCTTGCAAAGTGAAAGAAGTCTGTCCCTCTCTAATTTTTTCTAACAACTGTATGATAATTGGAGAATCTTGTGGTACATTATTGGGAAATGGCATCGAGAGAAGCTCTTCTCTACTATATCCAAATCTGTTACATCCAACAGGATTTACCTCAATAAATCGACTTGGAAATTGATCCTCATTCAACTCTACAACATATACTGCATCAGTTGCTTGTTCAATTAGTGCACGATATTTCATTTCACTATCTCTTAATTGTTGATGTAATCGTTGCCGTTCTCTTTCTGCTTGTTTTCTTTCGGAAATGTCCCTACATATTGCAGATAAAGCTATCACATTTCCCCTTACATCTAGAATAGGTGAAACTGTCAGACTGACATCAAGAAGGCTTCCATCGTTACGTTGTCTAACTGTTTCTAATCTCGTAACTACAGATTCTACAGTTAGAATTTTCTGTATATTTCCGAGTGATTCATCCATTAAGAAATCAGGCACACAAGGTAATCTTTTACCTATGATTTCGTGTGATGACCAACCAAATATCTTTTCATAAGCTTTATTAGCTTGTAAAATATGTCCCTCCCGATCAGATATGGTAATCGCATCTACATTATGTTTTATAAATGATTCCAGTAATTCTTTAGTTGCCCTTAATTCTGATTCTACCTTTTTCCTTTCGGTTATATCGACTGTAGAACCAACAACTTCAATAACTTGTCCATTTCGTTTAATCGGTCTAAGCGCAATAAGAATAATAGTTTTATCATTCGGCCAGGGTAATTCAAATATAATTTCTTTCCCTTCCCACGCCTGAAGATAATACTTCATTAATTGTGGAACTAAATGGGGAGGAATAATAGAAGCATCAATAGTACGTAAGCTTTTTCCTACCACCCGTTCAGAATAAATTCCGTTTTGATAATAAAACTGTCCATCACACAAAGTGTGTATAAAATGTTTATCCGTTTTTTTGAATTTAAAGATACCCCCTTGAAGCTCATGTACGGTATCTTTGAGTTCTTGCTTCGATTTTTTTAATTTTTGATTCGTTTTAGATAAGTCCTGTGTTAAGTAATATAATCTTTGGTAAGCTTCCATAAGAAAAACACCGATTAAAAGTCCTAAAGCTATAAATACTAATCCTGGAGTGTAAAGCACTGTAGTAATAAAGAATACACCTACTAACCACTTCATACCCACAAAAACAGAAAAGTATAGAGGTGCACTTTTAAATGGATGAAGGCTTTTGAAATAAGTTTTAAAAATAGTAAATAGAATACCCATACCGAAATAAGCCATCACAGGTGGTTCCCAATACCCACCAATGTAAAAGATGCGCATTATAATAATACTAATTAATGTAATCCAACCAGCAATGCGACCAAAGTAAATAAAAGAAAGGATAAGAGGAACAGCCCGGAGATCGTAGGAAAATCCCATGTACGGAAACGAAAAGAACATCAAAGTAACTGCGATGATCCCTCCATAGAATTTTTCAAAATATCGCCTGGAATGAATCGTAAACACTTGAATAAATATTGCTGCGCTAACAAGTAAAGAAAAAATAGAAAGATTGATGAAATAGTCTTTAATAATCATGTAATGTCCCTCCTTGCATTAAGTATATTCGACAAAAAAGCAGAAAATCCTACAAATAGTATAAACGGTTCAGGTACAAAAACTTCAAAATACATGTAAGTAATCTTTAAATCTTGGACATACTGATACTATTACTCTAAAAAGCTGTACAATCGGTATAAATATTGAAGAATTAGTACTTCATACAAAGAAATTCCCCCTAAAGGATATTAACATGAGATTAACATATCGCAAAATCGAATTGAAATACAGACAAGAAATGAGATTAACATATCAACAAACATTAACATGTTGACATTAGGAAGAATTAAAATGTTAACCTCATGTCAACTCCCCTTACTATTACTAACAATACATCGATAAATCATAGGTTTACTAGAATGAGAATTGAAATACAAAAATCCAAAGCATTTAAAAACCCTCAATATATAAAGAATGATTCCTTATCAATATATAAAGAAACATTCTTTATATATTGATAAAAGAATTTCGAGCGGAAGATTAATAGAACATATAGACTGTAAAGTAAAATTACATCCAGTGTATCTGATTGTATTTAATAAAGTAATATCAGAATTACTTTGTAACATGCAACTTAGAGATTCCCGATTTACCATTAGATGCATAATTGAAGATTTAGTACTTCATATAAAGAAATTCTTCTCATGGAGTATCGATATGACATTAACATTTCGCGAAGTAGAATCTAAATACATACCGAGAATGGGATTGACACATCAACAGACATTAACATGTTAATCCTCAGAGAATAAAAAATATCAATATTATGTTAACTATCATTGGTTTTAATAAAGACAAGACATTAACAACAGATCTATAAAACTACAACTTTATTAGGATGAGAATTAAAATGCGAAAATCCACACTAGTTAAGAACCACGCTTTATAAATCGCTAGAAATTCCGCGCTGAAAATTATTAAAAAATGCAGACTATCAAGCAAATTACTGTCCATTATAGTGAATTCATATCAATAGAATACTATCTTAATTTGAGAAAAATCACTTTGTAATATAAGCTTTAGAAGTTTTAAATCCACTCTTGGGTATGTAATTGAAGGAACAATGTTTTAATTAAAGAAATTATCTCTACGAGTATTGACATAAGATTGACATTCTACAGAAACAGGTCCGCATACGTACTAGAAATGTGATTGACATATCAAGAAACATTAACATGTTAATACTTAGAACAACACAATTGTTAATCTTATATCAACCATACTTAATTCTATCAATGACAAGACATTAACAAAACGTTGATTGATGTAGATCCTTATTAGTAGCGCTATTAATATACCAGGTTCACAACGATTGAATATTATTTACAATTAATAAAGGCCGCATAGATCCTATTAGTAACAGCTTTTTCTTTGTGATTTACACTTACAAAATAATCATTGAAGCTAATCAACAAAGCGAATAGTACTTTATAGTGTTTCAAACGACTAACAACCAATAAATTAACTATCCTATACAGTCATATAATTAGAATTTAACGTTAATATAGAGACCTATAATAGTTATTATCGAAAATTGCTTTACTAGTCTTGGGATCAGTTAAAAAGAGACACTGCCTCTATTAGTCAAACAGATATCCGTTCTATACTCTCAAGTGTTATGAATAAAACAGGCTCATACTACAATTATTAATAATATGGACTCTTTTTATCATATTTATACCTATTATTTTTGAAAGTTCAATGCTATATCCTCATAATTTATTTACAAATCGGTTATATTTACTTATCATTAATATTAAGTGAGTAAAAATGTCAATCTCATAGCAACAATTTATAAGGATATAGGGGGCAAAGTTACCTAATTAATCCTATATAACATTGATGCATTTTAAGTCCCAGTTAACAAAACATTAACATTTAGCAGGAATAAACCGCACTTTGTTAATGTGCTGTTAACACTTTGAATGTAACATGTTAATGTTATCTTTCATGTTAATACTAGATAAGGAAGGGATTCCTATTAATATCGTCGAAAAACGCTTAACATATCAATCTCATATTTCATGTTAATGTCATTTATCAGCACAATTACATACTGTTAAGGAGGTAATATTATGATTAAGCAGGAAAATCAATCAGAACAAACCATGGTAGATGATGAGAACTCATTACACGAAGACGCTTTTGAAAAAGCCTGGCGAATAACAGAGTTTTCTAAGTTAGTAGGTAGACACCATAATACTGTTTATAATTGGTTCAATACGTTAGAAGAGAAGGGATTGCACGGGACACTTAGAACCAATAATACAAATGAAAAGCTATATAATTCATTGGATTTAAATATAGCTCTTTTCATAAAACAGAAAAGGGATGAAAAGTGGTCTTTAGATGCCATAATCGAACTTTTGCCGCATCAATTCGAACTAAGGCCAGTATCTCCTGAAAACCACTCTAATGAAGTATTATCTCAAATTGATTTTCAAGACGCAGCTGAGACAATTGAAAAATTGGTGGAACAAAAAGTTCAAGCACATTTACAAAACATCGAAATACAATTCCAAGAGAAATTTGAAAATGTATTAAAAGCATTGCCTCAACCTGAAGATCCAATTGCTATGAAAGAACGTCAAAGACAAGAGAGACTTGATAACATAATAATTGAACATAGAGCTCGTAAAGAGTTAAGAAGACAAGCTGAAAAACTCTGGAATGAAAAGCCTGAGGAAGAGCGTGTGAAAAAAGTTGGTTGGTTTAAAAAAGAGGAAGATCTAGCAAAAAAACACCTTTTTATAGAGAATTATTTAAACGAAAATATGATAGAGTATATGCAATCTATTATGACATCAGAATAAAAAAGAGGCCCGGGATATTCCCAGACCTCTTTTTTTTATTTTGATGTACCAAACATTTTGTCTGGATCCATAAATGCAGCTAATTCTTCATCATTCTCAGCATCTGCTGATGGTTCCTCATTACTAGTTCCCATATCGATGTAATCACCAAAATTAATACTGAAATCATCGTCTTGATCTTGCATTTCAATTGTACTAATTTGAGATTTTTTAAACTGAATTTGATTTTGCTTCTCTTTAAATTCATTGAATTCTTCAACTAAACCTTTAGACAAACGGGACGGTAATGCATCAGTTTTATAGAACGTATACACACTGCCCATAAAATCATTTTTACTAATTAAATACCCATTAAATACCGTACCGTTGATTGGTAATGTATTCGTAACTTCTACTTTTGCATCATCCATAAATGAATCATCAATATTCTTTTGTTCGTCTAGAATTGCAAGCATTCCAAAATGATGCACCTTAGAAGCCTCCAACTCACCATCATCGTTCTTTTTCATTAATTCTATAGGAGGGTGGAAAGAGCTTCCTTTCAACGATTCTGAGAACATATCTACTATTTCTTTACTATTTTCAATTTGATTCATATTGCGAGAAATTTTATTAATAACTAGACAGCCAGTTTTCTCTAATAAAATACGTTTAAAGTCCTGAGAATCTAAAATAACAGATGTTCCTGCGCCATTAGAAGCTGTATTTAATTCATGGATGATTTCACCAATGCGCTGATTAGCATAGTCTCGTGAATTAGCAATACCTTTTTTCTCATTTTCGTTTAATCCCTTAAATTCATCATAGAAATGTTGGTTATCCGCGAAAACAACGAATGCAACACCTTTTGCTGGTTCATTTGCTAACTTCCAAATCTCTTGAGAGAATTTATTTACTTGTCTTAGTACATCAGGCCCATCGGCTCTTACAGGGAGTGTCACAACAATACCCATTTTAATAAAATCTTTACGCTCAATTGCATTATTGAATGCAATTCTTGCATACTTTTGTTGATTTGCTATTAATTCCTCTCTAGAAATTTTCATTGCCATACTTTTAAGTTCTTCAGCGATTATAGGTTTATTATGAAAAGCCGAGAATTCTTCAATTGCTTTAATGATTGTAGAAGTACCTGTTCCACCGCCTAATCCAGCAAAAAATAGTACCAATTCATCTGTTGGTCTTACACGCTCTGTGATGAATTCTTTTAACTTTTCTTTCGCTTCATCATTTGATTCTAGTACTTTTACAGCACGTTCTGGATTCTTCCCTAGTCCGCCTAATTTTAGTGATACTTGGTTACTTTTAGGCACATTTTTTAATTCGGCTAAATCACCATCGTTACTATTTAAAGCAAGACAGTTGTACACAGATGTTCCATCCGTATGCTTATATTCAGCAAATTTATCTACCATTCTAGTTCCAGCTTGACCAAAACCAACCATTGTCATTTTTACTGCTACTTCGTTTTTCAGAAAGTTCTTCGCCATTATTTTATCTCTCCTTTTTCTTATTTATTGGTGTGTTTACGTCTTCCTAGTTCAATTAACACCTGCTGTCCTCTAATTGTTGAGATTAAAAATTTATAAGGATGCATAATCTTTTCAGTTATTAATGACATTGAAGATAATGTACTAACACTTACTTCAGCTGATCTTCTTGATATATTGGTTCGTTCAACCTCTAATGAATACGATTTTCCCTTTAATTTCTTAACTCTCCTATCAATTACAACATTACCTACTATTTCATTTATTGAGATACCCCTCATATATTTCGTCTCTTGGTATTGTTTATTTACCTCAGATCCTATGTAATGAAATACATTATAAAGTATTTCGTCTTCTTCAAGAATATCTGCAAACATGTTCACAACTTCATCAGGAAATTTAATTACTTTATACTTTTCGCTCAATACCTCGTTCAAGTTGCCTCCCCCTTAAAACGTTGGTTAATTATTCCTACGAATATATTACATTATTATAAAGCGTATATCAAGTCATTATATATAGCACTTATATATAAAGCGTATAAGTCTTAAGTTGGGCCGAAATGTTGATATATAAACATAAATATATACGACGTATATGTACGATGTAAGCTATACATGTCAATTATAGGTTTCATGTAATTAACAATACCGTCTATAAAACTATGAATTTATTATTTAATTTGACATTCTTTTGAATAATCCTTTATAAAAAATATCAAATCACAAACATATCAAGTTAAAAAACTTCACAAATCATCTATACACTTTATATATAAGTTGCATTTATAAGTCCTATTTATAAGCTGTATATATAAACCATTAAAAACAAAGGTTTTGTGGCTCCTATATCAATTTCATATCAACATATTTAATACATTTTATTTCTGCACAGCTTATATATAAGGTCTATATATAAGCTGTGCATGTAAAGGGTGTATATAATATAAAAAAGCATTGCTCTTTTCATATCAAATGGTTTGATATGAACTTACTAGTTTAATAAAGAGATCTTCCTATTCATTTTTATTTATCAACATTTTTCTACCATTTATATCTATTGATAAAGAAGATCTGTCAATGTCATGTTATAAGTTCTCTTCTCTGTTATTAACTCACATACTTGCAGATTCAGTATCTCTAGTGTTAGGTTCTACACATTCACTTGTTAATCTCATATGTACACCATCTTTATAATTAACATGTAGAGTCATAATATTAATAAATTCAACTAAATTTATTATATTTTTATTTAAGTATAGATTTACTAATTGAATTATACATATTACTGTAATGCAGCTATCAACTTAACAAAGCAATAGATACATCAAATGACGATTAGTTCTGTTCAAGAAATTGGACCTGTTGTTTATTCTGGCAAGAAAGAGGAAGGGGGGATTGCTGACAAAATGGAAAGTAGCTCAGGATACATCAGAAAGTGAAGAAATGTTGTCGCTTTTAAATAAAGTCACGGTGTTTATAAAAAAGACGCGACGTTTATAAACAAGTTGCGATGTTTTGCCCCTTTGGATCTGTTTATCTAAAGGGGTGTTTTTATAGTGAAAAGAATGTCTGAATTGAAAGGAGGATTAAAGAACTGTTGAGTAGTAATAAAGTTACTCCACTAAAGGGCCAGATTGTTGAATAACACCCCGTTCCTGCTAGAAACTAAATGGTATACTAATCATAAAATACTTTAAAAAGGGAGGATATACAATGGTTGCAAAGACTGAAGAGGATTTTAATGGATTAAAAGTAATTGGTGAAATTTGTGGTGCGATTCGAGATGAATTAGTCCATAGTACGAAACCTGGAATTACCACAAAAGAACTCGATGAAATTGCGAGAGAGATGTTTGAAAAAGCAGGAGCTCAATCTGCCCCAAAAAGTGAATACGATTTTCCTGGATATACGTGCATTAGCATAAATGAAGAAGTAGCGCACGGGATTCCAGGGAGACGGACCATTCAAGAAGGGGACATTGTAAATATTGATGTTTCAGGTTCAAAAAACGGATATTTCGCAGATACCGGAATTTCCTTTGTAGTAGGGGAAGGAGAGACAATTTTACAGAAAATATGTGACGTTGCTAAAGAAGCATTCGATGCTGGACTTAAGAAGGCAAAGCCAGGTTCAAAAAAAAGCGCGCTCGGAAAAGCTGCACACAATGTAGCAAAACAGCATGGCTTAACAGTCATAAAAAATCTTACTGGACACGGTGTTGGGCGTTCGATTCATGAAGAACCAAAACACATTTTCAATTACTTCTCTCACTGTGATGACGAAATTTTAAAGGATGGTATGGTAATTGCCTTTGAGCCTATGATCTCTACATTTGAAGAGGAAGTTTTCCAATCCGAAGATGGATGGACCTGCCTAACCGATGAAAGCTTTGTGGCTCAATACGAACATACGATTATCCTTACCAAGGAAGGACCGATTATTACTACATTGTAAGAGCACTAATACCACAATAGGGCGCGATTATGGAGCAATACAGGCAGAAAATGATCAAACTTTTTTATAAAACCGAAACAAAAATCTGCTGGAGAAGAATCCATTTTGATCAATCTTTTTTCAAAATGGATTCTTTTTATTTATCTTAAAACTTGGGATTGCGAGGTATTTTTGATTAAACTTTATTTCAAACCAACAAATGTTAAATGGACTAATTTTGTACATTGGAACCGGTAAACCTAGCAATCGTTATTAAGATTCATAAAAAAAGAGGAAACCATTTCCAAAGTGGTTTTCTCCTTTTTTGCTTACATAGACTCGATTATCAGTTGTCTTTCATACCATTTGGTTAACTTATCATTAACACTGTTTGAGATGCGTTTCATTTTCTTATTACAGAATCTCGATAGTGTAGCAGGGGATAAGCCTAACTCATCTGCTATTTCGCGCATCGTTCTATTTTGATGCATATGTTGGTGCATAATTTTCTCTCTAATTAGCTCCTCAGTACTTACTACACTATGAGCTACCGTATTTGTAATCAAATTATTTTCTTGCTTATGCGGAGTATCAGTTACTTTTTTCTTTACCAAACTCCCAATATTATCCATTAATTCTTTTGGTGGTAAAATGATGATTCCTAATTTTGAGTAATAATTTTTAAACCAGTTCCGTTCTCCAATTCTTGATTCATCAATTTCCTCAGCGTACTCCCAATGTGAAATAACTTTTTCTTTTTCTAAATCTATTAATACATTTTCTAATTGCTCACGAATACGGTGCGGGCGCCCCTTAGCTATATTAATCCCCATAACAGACAGTAATCCTTTTTCTCCACCAATTGAATATGGTCTTTTTAAATTACTGTACTGTTGTCGAATTCTCCACTGCCAAGATAAATAGCGAATTAGTCGCTTATGGAATTTGTGTCGATAACTATTATACTCCAATGCTTTTTTAGATAATAACGCTGTTGTGCTACTAGATCCGTATAAATACATTGACAAAAAGCTACCCGGCTTTATTCTACAAGATTCAATACCTACGTAATCATTGGTATTTTTATCTCTCCAAAGAACTACAGAATCTAAAACGAAAAGTCTTTTAATTATTTCACGCTTCATTTCAAATTGCTCACCAGTTTCTGCGCGATCATTTAAAACTACGACCTCATTATCATCATTTAAATAAATAAAGATACTTGCCAAGGCAGCTATACGCTGTGCAATTTTTATTTTATCTTCTGCGCGATAATACTCAATACCGTTTGCTGATGCTTTTGGTATATTACACATATCTAGTACATTTTCATAGCTGAAATCAATAAAATCATCTTGAGATTTCGCTTGATTCAACCACTGTATTGTAATTGTATCTAAACAGTCTGCGGTAAGATCATCCATATTACTAATAACACCATCGACTAGTATTGACCATCTTTCTGCTTCATTAGTATTTACTAGCCTTAAATCTTCATCCTTGTGTGACGATAGCTGAGCAACTCCGCTTGTATTTTTAGTTTCTAATGGTAAAACAGATACTGCTCCTACTTCATCTTCTTCAAAGTGATTCTTGGCTATACCATCTCGTAGTTGATAATATACCGCATCATTACTTACCGGATAGTAATCCTCTTGTAGATCAATTGAATGCTCTTTTAACTTTTCATCGGTTGTATTAGATATTATAGACGTTTCAACTTCTTCAGACGTACCTCCAAATTCTTGCTCTATTATTTTATCGAGTACATTTCGAATCTCAATTTTATATTTATCTAGATTTGCGTATATATGCAATAATGAAATCCCTTGTTCTTGTTTCTGGCCTAACCAAGAGACAAGAGCTGAAAATGAAGGGGATATATTAGCTGAAGTTACTACTTTGTCATGATTTCCCTGTACTTCCTCATAATATCTATTCCACTTTTCCCATAGCTGTGTGTTCTTTTCATACATTGGTGCAGCAAGTAAAAGGGCATCGCTAAACAACACTAATACTTTCTCCATATTCAAAAACCTCCTTACTAAGTTCCCACCAATTAGAATTATAAATTATAGAACTTGAGACGTTATAGCTATATGGTGGCAACATAGCATATAAGTTGAAACGTTATCAGAATAATCTATATCGAGAAATGATTTATCGAACAGTATTTGTCCTATCAAGTAAACATTCTTGTACTTGTATTATATAAGACTGTACTTATTTGTAAAATTACTACTTTACACTACAATCTCCATGCGGGAAACCCATTCGGTATTAAATAGTGTAAATCATACTTTTAAAGTGAAACGTAATTGTCCCTTTTCTTACAAATGAAATAAAACATTATAGCGTTATGATAACAATTACTTTCTTACCAAGAAACATCGATGATTTGCTGGTTTCATCTAAAAAATTATTCGCATCATTCTATACAATGATACAAATACCCTTACTTTTATGAAACGTCATAGCTACATTATGGCAATTACTCCTTAGAACTTGAAACGTTTTAGCTTTATAGTGGCAAGTTTATTCGAAACAAAAAATACCGATAAACTGTTGATTTCCACTTCACAAGCATTAACGTTATTTCATACTTCGACACAGATACCTCTACTTTTATGAAACATTTTAGCTGCATTGTGGCAGTTACTATTGAAAACTTGAAACGCTTTAGCTTTATGATGGCAAGTATATTCTGAACAAGAAATACCAATGAATTTTTTAATTTTATTTAACAAGAATTAACGCTATTCCATATATCAGCACGAATACCTCTACTTTTATGAAACACCATAGCTACATTGTGGCAATTACTACTTAGAACTTGAAACGTTTTAGCTTTATGGTGGCAAGTTTATTCTGAACAAAAAATACTGATGAATTGTTGGGTTTCATTTAACAAGAATTAACGTTATTTCATACTTCAATACAAATACCTCTACTTTTATGAAACATCATAGCTACATTGTGGCAGTTACTATTGAAAACATGAAACGTTATAGCTATATGGTGGCAACAACTCTTTAAATATGAAACATAAACACACTAAAATCTTTTCATATAAAAAAAAATTTTTTTATTTAAATTAGTGATAAACATTGATATACAGCCATCCTTTAAAAAAACTAAAAAATCCTAATGAAATGCTATAGCTATATGATGGCAACAACTTTTTTTTAAAAAAACCTATGAATCCATATGTAACAAGGGTTTAGGTACATTTCAAGCGCAATGAAATATTGATTTCAAACATGAAACGGCATAGCTTTATGATGGCAACAATCTAAAAAAAACATGAAACGTATATAGCTATATGATGGCAATAGTCCCTTGACGTAAATTAACATGAAAACGCTATACGACAACATTTATGAATGAATTCTACACATTATTTAGTCATTTCAAAACATGAAACGTTATAGCTATATGGTGGCAACAACTTTTAACCCAAAGCACTAAAAAACCTATTATATCAAGGTTTAGGTGCTGTTTCATTCATTTCAGATACGTTTCATATTCAAAATACCTTATAGCTATATGGTGGCCAAAAGATTTTTTTTGTGAAACGTTGAATCCCTTGTGCCTCTAAGGCTGAGGCTGCGTTTCACATTTTTGATTTTCCTCTTAAAGAGACACATTTCACCAAGATTCGATTTGATATAATCAAAATTGAATTTTTATATCCTATTTAGGTAAAAACTGAAACTCATAATAAGAGGAGGTGAAAAAGATGGCTAAACCTTTCGTTATAAAGAACAAACGTAGTTTAAATGGTGAAACAACAACTCCAGTATTAGTAACAATTAAAGCATGGCAAAAATTAGTGGAAGCTTTAGAAGGCAAATACTATAGCTTTAAAGATACATATCTAGAAGATATCGTAAATTCAATGTCTTACGAGGAACGAATTGCAGATGAAGAGGGGTTTGTTGAAAAAGCCAAACCATCTTTTTCACTTCAAATGAAAAATCTCTTCACTAAAGCAAATGGTAGAAAGCATAAGCTATATGGTATTACTAATGCAGATCTAGAAGTATTTCTATTTCTACATAAAAAATGTAATACCTATGGTGAACTTTCTCATGTTTCCATTCACATGCTTTGGGAGGACTACAAAAACTATAAAGAAGCATTTTCACATATTCATCATTCACAATTCTATGTTGCGTTGAAAAAGCTTAGCTTACACAACATCATTGAAATTGAGAATGAGTACAGTGGTAAATATAAAATTACATTAACTGATTTTATGAACAAGGAAACGAATAAAGCGAATCCTTACACGTTTATCAGCCCAATTGTATTTACAAAAGAGTTCTTCGATTTATCCATTGCTGCTAAAAAGCTATTTATTGATATCGCAATGCAGCAAAAACGAGAAACTACTTTGAAACGTTCACTATACAAATTTGATGAACAGGGACAACAGACTCATTTGGGCGGTATGTATCGCTTCTTACATAAGAAATACCCACATCAGATACGTTCTGTAATGGCTGAATTAACAACTAAATCAACTGCTACTGGATCTTCTTTGTTTAAAATTTGCAAATTAGAAAAAGGGAAAAAGAATAAAAAGCAGTATACAACACTGTATTTATCTGTACACCCTGATTTCCTGTGTAATAAGGAAGTAGGGGAAGAATATCGCGATCCATTTACACCAAGACTTACATATAAACGTAAAGCTAAGTTCATTGAAGAATCGTTAGTTGAAATGAATATTGCAGAATTTACAAAAGATATAAACCAATTTGTAAATGTCTTAAAACATTCTTGTCATCGTCAAATTCGCCAAGTGATTCGTGGATTACGCGAAATGATTGATAGACAAGAGGGTTTCCCTAAAAATCTTGTTTATACACTAAGCAAATTATTAAAGCAGTCTTCTCAATATCGCGTATTAGATACAGCTGCTAAAACAGGTATTTATTCTCTGATTACACATAATGTGCCGAGAGAGAAACAAGAAGATGCGGTATTTAAATTTGGTACTCACTTCGCTATATATTCATTACAAAATGTTAAGAAGTTATTCTGTAAAGCGCATGACCTTCTTCATGCTACATATGCGGTTCCTGTGACTGAAGAAGCATACCATCGTAATTATATGCAGTATCAAGAAGAAACACTATTTAGGAAGTATGCTTTTGAGCAAGGCGTAAATGTTAACGCATATATTGCATTAGAAATTAAAATTCGTGAATTATTAAAATCTCATGGCCATAAAGAACATCATATTCCAAGTGATATTCGCGAACTGTTCATTGAAAAAATAGATAGATTGCCTAAGGAAAAAATCCGCGTAATTGAAGTTCCTAAAGACTTTAATTTAATCGATTTTCTTCATTCCTTAGAAGCTTATTACCGTAAAAATAGTGAAACACCATGCACGGTAGATCAGCTGCTTCCTGCAATGTAAAATTACATGCTCTCCTTTTTTGAAAAATCAAAGACGGAGGGCTATTCGTGTTGAAATTAGAAATTATATTCGTACTATCCAAACATAAAAGAGAGAGATTCTTAAATTTGAGTTAGAATACCTCTCTTTTTTTATACACTTCTATACAAAATTCCTAAAATATAATCAGTAATTCACAATTTCACTTTACTTTTTTCTGAACATTCGTTCTCTTGCTGGCATTTAATCTACTAAAAATCGTAAATATATATATTAATTCAGTGGATATCTTAATAATATTGTCCGAATGTGTACAATAAAATAGCTCAAAGCTTTATTTATAAACGTTTTATATATAAATCTACTTAAAATCAGAATGTTTTTTGTTAATAATGTTGATTTACTGAATTATGTCTATAACTTACTTCTAAATGTTAATAAAATGTGGGTTATTTTATAGCGTATGTGGAAATCATGTTATTAATTTAAGCTAGACTACCATTAATCTTATATACACTTTTACGCATCAAAATGATGCTGATTATATGTAGGTTAAGTAATTCAACTTTATGATATTTTGTATATTTAGAGCGACGTAAAACGCAATAAATACATTTCCAATAAGTATTTTTTTCGATTTTTTATGGTTCTATAACTTTGCAGACACTGTTATTACTGAGTTTGTAAGCCGTTTTTCATAAGTATAATAGTTTTATCTTTATATTCTTTTTATATAAAAGATATATATTATATTAGGTTTTAACGTACTATCCGAAAGACTTCTCCTTATTTAAGCCTGTAAAAATTAATAATCTAACAATAGGTAAGAAATAAATTTTAGTTTAACATCACAAAAGAAAACCTTAAACTTGGACATACTGATAGTATTACTCTAGAAAAGGTGTGTGATCAGTATGAAAAGGAAAATTTGTTCAAATGGAAGCATTATCAGCCTAAACTAATCTTAGATAGAAATGTACAGAAAATTGCTATTCCATGTTTTAACTAAAATTTTTACACCAGAATCATTCCAAATTGAATTATATAAATAAGGGAATGCACTTAAAATTTATTAAACTGGAACCATTGTACACGATCTTCAAAACCCCATCTTGTGTAGCGATCGATATCAGGTGGCAATCTCAAAACAATTATGTACGCATCATTTTCAGAAAGGTATAATTGTAAAACAATTGTTGAGAAATATGCGTAATTGCTTAGGTTTTTGTAGTAATAGATAATTTATTACCGCTTGTTTGTTATAATCCATATATATGTATCTGAATTTTCTAACAAGATGTGTAAAGAGGTGTGGATATATGAGTGAGTGGGTTGAAAAGATGCAAGATCAAATGAATAAGACAAATAGATCATATGATAGTTTTGCAAGAGAACTTGACATGCCTAAATCAACATTAACAGATTTTTTTCGCTATCATAAAGAAATTTCAATGCTTAGTGTATATAAAATGGCTAATACGCTCTTTAATGAGGATAGAGTAATAAATGAGAAATGTTGTATAGAAGTTTTTTCGAAATATGAAAGAAATATAAAAATTAACATGAAGAGACTGTTTGTTTTATCGTATTTAAATGGATATAATTCAATTCTAGAATATTTAATCAACATGACGAGTAAGCATAAGGATAGTTATGTTAAAAAATATTCACCATTGATAAGTTTGTTTTATGAGAGATCAAAGGGAGGAAACCCTAAAAAACATATCCTAATGGTAGAAGAAATTCGGAAGAGCATTCCAGAAAAAGAAACTTTAGATATGGAGATCATTTCTGATATTCTCTATTTGTTGTCTGTTGGGGATATTGGAGACTTTGGAATGTTTGATACTTATAGAAACCGTATTTATCAGAACATTTCTGTACATAAAAACCAAGATTTAAAATGGCTATATAAATATTGGATAGATGACATATGGAGTTATTCCTTGTTAAGAAGGTTAAGAATTGATGAATTTAATGAGTATAATAGCCAGCTAAGGTCATATGGTTATTTGAAATATTTTCCTGTTATGGAGGCTACAATCGATTTACGTAAAGGAGAAAGTTTAATATTTACAGATTATAAGCAATCATATAAACATTCTTTAAGAGCAATGAATATATTTAAGAACCAGAGTGTTATAAAATATAAAATAGCATTAAACAATATTAATTTTTTAAAACTTGTAAATAAAGAAGCAGTTGAAACCATTGACTTAGATACACTCCATCCAGCAGAGTTAGCACTATATTTTATAATAAATAACGAGAAAAAGAGAGCAATTGATATCTTATTAGAAATTTTAGATGAAAATAAAAAGCTTAGTCCTATTCAATATTGTTACTTAGGACAAGCAAAGATGGATTTAAAAATGATTGCTGATTCCAAACAAATGTTTATTGAAAATGGCGATTACTTCTTTGCTCAATATGCAGCACGAGTATATTGTGAATATAAAGAAATGTTAGAATATGGAGGCGTGAAATGAAAAAAATAGCCATATTATGTATAACAACATTTATATTGTTTGCTGGAATTAGTTTATTAGACAATGAAGAGAAGGATATGTCATTGTCTAATAAAATTCAGTATCTTGTATCTGATCCTGGTGGCATGGGTTGAATCTTAAAAATATAAAAGTAACAAAAGACATCGTATAACGATGTCTTTTGTTACTTTATAAAGAGTTTTTTAAAAGGTTGAGCCGGATTTTAACGAACAAAGAAAAAATATAAAGGTGATGATTTAATGGATAAATGGGAAAATTTAATTATAGAAATCCTCTTAACTGTAGATGGAGATCTAGATGTTTTTAGTGATTTAATTGATATATATGAAGATGGAGTGTTATAAAAAGTTTTTATTTTTTATTTTGTGATTCCATCTCAATTTCTATTTGTAAAAGGTGTGCAATTCTTAAGATTTCTTTTTCTATTCGTGGCTTATGTTCTTCTGGAATATTTCTATATTTTTCAATTAGTATTTTAGCCATACGTTCTATAGGATCAGTACCAAAATCACTTTTCTCAAAAATCTCAGTATCGCTCATTGGATGGTGCAATAGTTGTGACTCACTCACATTGAAAAATTTAGCAATTGCCGGAATACGCTCGATTTTAGGAGTTTTTTCTCCACTTTCCCAACTAGAGACTGTACTGTATGGGGTGTTGATTGCATCAGCAAATTCTTTTCGACTGAGACCCTTTATTGCTCTTAGTTTTTTTATGTTTTTTCCAAATATATTATTCTCCACTTGTATTAGCCTCCTTCATCTATCTGTATAATTTTTATCACTTTAGTATCTTTTTGGTGAAATTTTTATCACTTCAGTGTAATAAATACCACTTTAGTGTTGATATTCTACTTCAAGGAGAATAGAATGTATCTAAGGGGGGGAGAAATTGTCAGCATTACGTAATGTTAGAGAAGCAAGAGGACTCACAATTCAAGAAGTTTCGCAGGCTTCTAAAATTCCAGTTAAAACGCTATATAACATTGAAACTGGAAAGAAAGGAATAATTGAGAAACGAGCCAGGATTCTTGCTGATTTATTTAATGAACCGATAGAAAAGATCTTTTTATCTACGTATTATCGAGCAAAATTAGAATGAAATATTTTTTGCAATACACAATTATACTCTTATATTGTAAATGAACAATGAGGAAAAGCTATAATTTTATTGTTATTTTTTAAGTTTTTAAATCAGAAAATTCTGATTTAAAAAGATCTTTGAAAACTGCATATCATTTGAGGGAGCTGTTAGTATGTTGAAACGATCGTATCAAACGTTACTCATTGGCATGAGTATGCTTCTAATTGTCTTGAATTTTGTATTTCCGCTGTGCTGAAGTCATTAATCGTGAGAAATACGAAATGAATTGGAGTTTTAGTCCCATGTAAGGAAAAGACCTACGGACAGAACTATTGAAGAATGCAAATGGACAAATTGCGTATTGTTTAACTTATGGGAAATTAAGTCCCAACGGTAATGACCTTCCAGAGATGGGGCGCACAGATGATATTGTGTACCGAGTTCTTCTAAATGGATATCCGCAAAAGAGTCCAGAAGAATTAGGGGTTTCTGACTGGAAAGAGGCGCATTATGCGACACAGCTTAGTGTTTGGGCAGCGTTAGGTCAAATTGACATTAACGAAGTTCAGCATCGAAATGGGAATGTTGCAAAAGCCAGGAAACACAAGACCTGTACATGAATGTAACACCAACAGACAATCAAGAAGCAAAGTTAAACGGTGAGTACTTTGAAACGACAGTGTATCAAATTGAAAGTAACGCTAAGAATGGTGTGTTTACAGTTCAACTAGCTAATGCACCAAATGGAACGAAAGTTGTTTCAACAAAAGGTGAAGCAAACAACAATTCAATTTAGGAGAACAATTCCGTATTTTGATACCGAAATCCTCTCAAACAGGTAACTTTTCCTTAAAAGTAACATCTAATCTTTCTAATTTGCAGGCAGTAGCTTATCAAGGAACTGATAAAGTCCAAAATGCGACAGTCCTTTTAAAAAAAATGAGGAAAAAGTGAGTGCCGATCTACAGGTAAACTGGAAATCCCTTGGAGGATTGAAAGTTGTAAAAGTGGGAGAACAAAAAGAATTGCTACAAGGTGCAGTATTTGAAGTCATGAACAGTGCAAATGAAAAAGTAGGCACAATGACTACAAATGAGCAAGGTTCAGCAAGCCTTTCTGATTTAGAAATCGGAACTTATACTCTTAAAGAGATGAAATCACCTACTGGCTATGTACTGAATGGGCAGCCACAACAGATTGAAGTTAAAACAGGCGAGGTTACAACAATTACAGTGCAAAATACTCAGGTAAAAGGAAACATCGAAATTAAGAAATTAAGTGACAGCGGAAAAACACTTCCAAAAGTAGAGTTCACAGTGTATACAGCAGAGGGAAAAGAAATCACAAAAACAACTACAAACGAGCAAGGGATCGCACAAGTGAAGGATATTCCGTATGGAAAGTATTATTTTGTTGAGACAAAAGGGGTAGAAGGATACCTTCTTAATCAAACAAAATATCCATTTGAGATTAAAGAACAAGGAAAAACGCTAACATTCACAGTCGAAAATAAAGAAGTAAAAGGAAACGTGCAACTTCTAAAAGTAGATGGAGAGAATCCAGATAAAAAATTAGAAGGTGCGGTGTTCATTCTTCAAGATAGTAAAGGGAAGAAAATTAGTGAACACAAAAGTGATAAAAACGGTTTGATTGAAGTAAAAGACTTACCATTTGGAGCATACTCATTTATTGAGAAGCAAGCACCAACTGGTTATGTTTTAACGAAAGAATCTATTCCTTTTAGTATCTCGGAACAAGGAAAGACAATCATGCTAACAGCGAAAAATAAGCAAATCACAGGAGAGTTGGAGATTAGCAAGGTAGATATTGCGGATGGCAACAATAAGCTTCCAAATGCTGAATTTACCATCTTTAACGAAAAAGGTGAAGAAGTTCTAAAAGGAAAAACGGATCAAAACGGCATAGCGAAATTTAAGCTTCCATATGGAAAGTACACATATAAAGAAACATTCGCACCAGAAGGATATTTACTAAATGAAGAAATATTCTCTTTTGAAATTAAAGAAGATGGTCAAATCATTAAACATACGGTGAAGGATCAGAAGAAACCGACACCACCAACACCAGAGAAACCACAACAGATTGTTATGAAACCACAACTAGAACAAACACCAAAGAAAATCGAAACTTATCTTCCAACAACAGGCGGTAAAGCCGAAAATCCATACATAAGATGGATGGGTCTTGTATGTGTCGCACTTGGCTTAATTGGAGCCGTATTTGTAGTAAGAAACCGTAAGAAAGTTCAATAAAGAAAGGACTAAGAGTATATGACAAAATACCAATCTCATTTTAGTAAAACAGATGAAAATCCGCTTGGTTTTGCTATTGGATTTCGTAATGCATGTATACTCGTAATTCCCATTTGGACAGTTGTTTTTTGGATAGGGAGCAAGATATAAGAAACCGAGAGGGAGATGAAATGAGATGTCAGGAGTCTACATCGGTAACACAAAGAAAAAACCTGTATTCAATAGTTTTCCAGAACAATTACCATATAAAAATGAAGTGATTGTAGGAAAAGCCGGAGGAGGAAAGATGCATAGAAAGGGTGCTTGGTTGTCTGAAGAATTGATGCAAGCAGTTTCAATCGCTCAAACTGTAATGAAACCATTAAAGCAACATGATTATTGGATAGAACCCGCTACAAAATTATTGGCAGGAAGTATTTTGTATCTGGATCAACGACATAAAAACCTATATTACCTAGATGTGAAAAAAGTAATTGAGTTCATGGAAAAAATATATGAGAGTGAAGCTAATTTGGTAGAAGTATTGGGTTCGCTTGAAAATGAGCATCCAGCATATCATATATTTCATGAGCTTGGTCTTTATTCAAAAGAAACAAGGGATGCGATAACTATTACATTGTTATACATTCTTGAAAAACATCAGCGTGAAAAGCAAGGGGAACAAAAAGAGTATTTTTGGTTTCAGTAGTAGTCATAAGAGGAAAATGAAATAGGAAGGAGTGCAACGCATGTTAGGCGTAGCTAAGAAGTATACAAAGGTGATTAGAGCGTTGAAAGAACTGAATGAATGGGATAAGGTTGCAGGTGTGATAAAGGCTCGTTTTGGAGCTTATAAAACGGTCATAGAAGGTGTGAAAGAAAACGCCAACGATTTTATTTTCATTTTTGATCCAAAAGGTATCTTTTATGAAGATACCCATCACGAAAAACGAAAACAGGGGTATCACATACTCAAACATGATTTACTGACTGGTTATGAAACGCTTCAAATGGATATAAAGCAAAAAGCGGTTGTGTATATCAGTGTAGAAACGGAAACAAGTACGTATCAAGATAGAGGAGAAGCATTATCAAGTTTTCTTCTGTATCTAACAGAATGCAAGAATATAAGACCGATTCACCTGGTATTTCATCAATATGATTTGTACCCGATCCCTCATATGGAGCAGTTTTTGAAAGAAAGCGCAACATACCACATTCAGCATTCAATCGTAGTTGAATCTCAATCCGCATTACAACACATATACGGAAAAGAAGCAGCGCAACGCATCATAACCTCGTATAACACAACAATCCTAGCATGATATGAAGCACTCGTTCACTATTTCATCCTATCTAGATGGCTAGAAAACTATACAAGGGAGAAGCGCTTTTCTCCCTTCTTTATCAAAAATAGGAGGCGTTCATATGAGAAAAGAACAAAGGCTCACATTCTATGATATTGCCGCATCACAAGCTCATAGTGTCAAAACTTTTGATGGAAAAACATACGAACTGAAAGGCACCATCGCAATTGAAAATAACACAGGAAGCATTGAAAATGTAGCTCAAATTTATTATCAAGTGCGTTCTGTCAGAGACGAACATCAAAACTTGATCGCAAAAAGGAAACATAAACAAGCGGAATTAGTAGCCGTAAGACAAAAGTGTAAATAAAAAAAGCGATTTTGAAGTGTGCTGAGAACATAGCACAAAGTAATTTGCTCTTTGACAATTTAGATATATATTGCGTATATCTTCCTTTCAGTAATGATGTAGAAGGATGATATACGGCTTTCAATATATATGCGTGCCTCCCTTGAAACGGTCACTAGAGGGGTTAGGTATACGATTATCGTTAGAAGAGTGCGTACGTAAAACTCATATCTGTGACCATTGGAAATGCATTGTATCAAAAATCTGTTTGCGCTAGTGATCGTGAGGAATATCCCATTTTGACATTCTGAAGAAGCGATGAACCATACAAACAGTAGATACATAAGGTTCTACGTTCACGCCAAAATACGTAGTGCGGTATTGGGCCTATAGAAGCTAGGTCGGGGTTAGTTTCTATACGCATACCAATACAGGGTTCGTCATTCCAGCCATAAATGATATTTCCATTTTCTATCCCACTTTCCTTTAAATGTTATAAAATAAAGACAGATGTTGAAGTTTAAACGTGTCTCATCACACTTCAAAATCGCTTATAAAAATATGACATAGGGAGGAACATGTATGAGTCGTAAAGGGTGGATCATTTCCGCTGTAGTTGGACTGTTAATTGCAATTGGTATTGGTTCAACATTTGTCTTTAGTTCGGGAAAAGGGGAAGTAATGGAACTTAATCCGTTAGAAATGAAGAAGTTCATGAGTGAGGATGGCACAGGTTTTGTTATGTTAAATTCCACTAAGAAAAAGAGAGAGGATTGGCTTCATGCTGTAAAAAAAATAGCGCAGCAAGAAAAGGTTCAGATACAAGAATTAGATGAAAAGCGTGAAGATGTACCAGGTTCAAGCAACCCTTATGATTGGGGCTTATCGCAAAAAAGAGATTCACTTGCATATTATGAAAAAGGAAAACTAAAAAAAGATATTAAAATTCCACAAATTAAACCATCAGAACTTGAAAATGAACTTAGTTTTTTTGTTAAAAATTGCAAAGAGCAATATCAGAAGTAATCACATAATCATTGAAAGGTGGTGATATAGTGGCGATTACACAAAGGGAATTAAAAAAAGAAAAAGATATGGTAGCAAACTTATTAAGAGCCAATGGTGAGGATTATAACCATTGGCTTCATTTACATCATCAGAAATACATTGAAGAAAATCAAGATTTAGTAATGAAAGCTTTACAAGCTTATAAAGCAACATCAACAGAAGTAAAAGAAGACAGCAAACCGAATGAAACAAGTCAGCTTAGTAACGTATAAGCATCTAAAAATGAAAAGGGAGTGAATGTATATGTCAATGTTGGAAACAGTAGCTCAAATGTTAGTGTTAGGTGATGCGATGGACGGTCTAATTAATACGGGTAATTCATTTATTACATGGATGCAAAGAGGAGCACAGGTTAGTACAGCAATTGTATTTTGCTGGGGCGCTTATCTCTTAATTTGGGGTGGTGAACGAGGAAGACATAAATGTGTTTGGTGGTTTATTGGTGGGGCAGCCGGACTCGTTATCGTAATGGGGTGCATGTACTTATCAGAGAGCGTAACGAGTAATGTTAAATTTGGTCAAATATTATTTCCATTTCTTTGGATGAAGTAGTCAATAAATATAAATAAGGCAATGAGGAAGCTATGCAAAGGGTATGGCTTTTTTTGTTGCCTTTTTTCATGGGATTTAAAGTAAATGTGAGAAAGGAGAAGCCATGTTTGTCATTTTTAAGAGTAGTAATGGAACAGAAATTGAGTCGGGTAAGCAATATTCGTTTCATGAAGCTTATATCTTAACTAAGCGATTAGAACGAGTTTATAGAGAGGCAGGGCGGCAAGAACATATTGATTTTGATTTGTTAGATGGTCATGCTAATGAAATTTATAACGGTACGTTATCACTTGGTTCGAGATATGCAAATCAAATTTTTGATCACATTTCTAAAAAAATGAATGTGATGCAATTAGATCCGGAACAAGAGGAGCAAAAAAAGGAGCTGTTAGAAACGTTAGAAAGGGAAATCAATGATTCTCCTTTTCATGAAGAATATGAATATCAAGAAGAATTACCAGTAAGAAAGGAAGAACCTTCTTATAGTCCATCGGATGAAATAGAACCACAAGTAAAGCCTGGAAAGGAAAATAGAAAAGGATTCAAGATTATTGCGAGTGTCATAGGAAGCGTGGTGTTAATTGGAGCTGGTGCCATATTTGCCTTTAAGTTATTCTCTTCCGAACCAGTTTCGAGTGCAAATGCTGGTTCGGAACAATATGTAGTAAAAGGATTACAACAGGCAGCCATTCAACAGTATGGAGAAGCTGTTAAATACTTCGATAAGGTCAATTACACAGAATTAGATAAAGATAGTCAGAAGGCAGTTTTATTTACTTATTTATTAAACGGAAAGGCAAATAAAGCATTACAATATGAGCCGAAATTTGCAGAAAGTGTGGTTGCTTATTTTATTGGGATAGACAACATGAATAAAATCAATGAAATTGATGTCAAAAATGATGTAATCGACTTTGAAAAGGCGGCGCTTAATAAGAAATATGAGGAGGTTATCAAACTTAAGGGGAAAGTCAATATGGACGGTAGACGTGAAAAACTCATTGTTGAAGCTTTTGTACATCTGAAAAAATATGAAGATTGTTATTCTTTTGCCAAAACGCAAGGAAATAAAAACGTAATGAAAGAGGTCAAAGAATTAGAGAAACGAGATATTCAACAATCTACGATAAGTGAAGAGGAAAAGAAAGCTAAGATTGAAAAAATTGATAAAGATCTACAGAACATCTAAGGGGGAGAGAATAACATGCCTTTAAATTATGAGAATCTGTACAAAAAAATGGGAATTGTTTTTCTTGGTGGTTCATTGATATTGAGTACGACAGGGTGCAGTTGGTTTGGAAGTAAGGAATCATCAAAAAGTAAATCAGCTATTACAAAAAAGATAGATAAAAATAAGCCGGAGGAAAAGAAAGAAAATCTGAACAAACAAGATTTCGAAGCAATTACAGAGAATGCAATTCAAAGTAAGGATAATGAAGTTGCTTATGTACTCGAAGAGCTGGATAAATCAAAAATTAACTTTAAAGAAAAATCTATTGTAAGTAATCTTCAAAATGGGGATGACACCACTTCTCGTGTTCTAGCACTCTTTGATAAAGAAACGACAGATAAATCAATTCAAGATACAGCAAAAGATAATGTGATTGCAGCTATTACGGATAATAAGCCACAAGTCACCGTAAACGGAGATCATTTTGCATTTGGCGATCAAAATATTGATTCTCAAGTAGCGAGTATAGGGGATATTCTTCCAACAGAGAAGAAACCAGACGCAATTGTGAACCCACCAATTACACCGGAAGGTGAGAATGGTAATACGGAAAATACAGGGACAGAAAAACCCAAACCACCTATAGAGCCACCAACAGAACCGGAGAAACCAACAAATACAGAGAAGCCAACAGAACCGGAGAAACCAACAAATCCAGAGAAGCCAACAGAACCGGAGAAACCAACAAATCCAGAGAAGCCAACAGAACCGGAGAAACCAACAAATCCAGAGAAGCCAACAGAACCGGAGAAACCAACAAATCCAGAGAAACCAACAGAACCGGAGAAACCAACAGATCCAGGTAAACCAACAGAACCGGAAAAACCAACAGATCCAGGTAAACCAACAGAACCGGAAAAACCAACAGATCCAGGTAAACCAACAGAACCGGAAAAACCAACAGAACCGGAAAAACCAACAGATCCAGGTAAACCAACAGAACCGGAAAAACCAACAGAACCGGAAAAACCAACAGAACCGGAAAAGCCAACAGATCCAGAGAAACCAACAGATCCAGAGAAACCAACAGATCCAGAGAAACCAACAGATCCAGAGAAGCCAACAGATCCAGAGAAGCCGACAGATCCAGAGAAGCCAACAGATCCAGAGAAGCCGACAGAACCGGAAAAGCCAACAGATCCAGAGAAACCAACAGATCCAGAGAAACCAACAGATCCAGAGAAACCAACAGATCCAGAGAAGCCAACAGATCCAGAGAAACCAACAGATCCAGAGAAACCAACAGATCCAGAGAAGCCGACAGAACCGGAAAAGCCAACAGATCCAGAGAAGCCGACAGAACCGGAAAAGCCAACAAATCCAGAGAAGCCAACAGAACCGGAAAAGCCAACAAATCCAGAGAAGCCAACAGAACCGGGAAAACCAACAGAACCAGAGAAACCAACGAATCAAGAAAAGCCAGTTCTGAAACAAAATGAAAAGATGGTAGCGAGTAAATAAAGAAAAAACCAACTGATATTGTCAAAAAGGTACTCATAAAAAGAGTACCTTTTTAATTTGATGAAAGGGGTCATATAGATGTTTGTTAATAGTGCAAATTTAATACAAATTTCAAGTCTAGATAAAAGTCTAATGGTGGTAGGTCGAGTGGGAACAGGGAAAACGAGGGAATTGAAGAAAATGGCTTTAAGTTTATCAAAAGTTTTAGTGTTAGATCCATTGAAGGAATACGAAGAATTAGAGAAGCAAACAGAGGGGCATGTGACTTTACAATATTTAGATTGTGAATCAAATGAGGGATATAGGAATTTTAAAATTACAGAAGATGTGATAAATATAGCTAAACAATTTGAATATGTAATTGTAGATGAAACCAATTATTTATGTCAGGAAGATTTTATATACTTTCTTCAACAAATGAAGGATTTCGATATAAAAGTAATAGCGAGTTTTCAACAAATGCCAACAGATGCTCAAATTACTAAGAAATTTCGATACATCATATCTTTAGATGTAACGAATGATTTTGACAAGATAACAGAGTATGAAAAATATAATTATGATTCGGGTTTTGGTTTTAAGAAGTAAAGAAAAAATTAACTAGTTGTTTAATTTCTATTTAGGGAGGAATATAGAGGTGGAAAAATGGATATCACATGGGGCTAAGGTAAGTTGGGGAATTTATATATTATTAGCAGCAATAGGTATTGGTCATATGATTTGGGGAATCAATGCTTTTGGTGATGCGTGGACAAAAAAGCATACGGTAATAGCGTTCATAGTTTTTGGTACATTTTATATCTTAATACTGATGCTTGAAATAGGAATTATGAATAAGAAATTGACTAAAAAAGCATTATTATTGGAAGTACCATTGTTGATTGTAATTACAATTGGTTTACTTGACATAATGATGCTTTTAGAAGAGCATCCCATACGAGGACTTACGTTTTTAGTAGCACTTTTGATGTCCACACCGTTTGTATTTATCTTTCTTCGAATGGGATACAAACAATGGGAATTTTATAACGAATTAGAGGTTTTATTAGAGAAAGGAGAGCAAAAATGACAGAACTACTTACACAATTGATGATCATAATTGGAATGATGGTTCTTGTTTTTATTGTGTATACAGTCTCTTTACAACAAGTTACACAAGATATTGTACGTGAACTACTAAATCAGAAAGAAATAGAAAGAAATAGAAAGAAAAAGTGTGGAAAATAATAAAAAAGATACCATTCAAATGAAAAGTTAGAGTGAACTGAGGTGATTTTCTGATATGTATAATGAAAAGATATCAATCAAATATAAATTAGCTGAAAAAGAAGTACTCATTCCATTGAGTGCTTTTTTGTTTGTTGGAATGTTTTTAATCGCTAATTTTTTACTTAACTTATCTTTAGAGCTGATAGAAACAACATTTAGTGATTTATTGCACCCCAAACCATTTCATATGGAGATAGGATTTCTTTTTCAAATGCCGATTGCAGAGCATCCAATTTACTACATGCTTGTTTTCCTTGTAGTGATTGGAACCATTGCAAGAACGGTGTACAAATTGAAATCTTCCTTTAAAAACTTAAATAATCATCAGAAAGGATCTAGTCGTTTTACAACAGTTGAAGAGTTGAAAAAGCAATACCGAGCTGTACCAGAACGAGAGGAATCATTTAAAGGTGGCGGTGGTGTTGTTATATCTCGATTAGGTGACAAGGTATTTATTGATGATAGCCCGGTAAACAATTTAATCATTGGTACAACACGGTCTGGTAAAGGGGAAACTTATGTATTTCCTACAATTGATGTCTATTCTAGAGCGGAACATAAACCATCCTTAATTTTTAACGATCCAAAAGGTGAGCTCTTCAGTGCATCGAAAGAAACACTGGAAGAACGAGGCTATCACATTGAAGTTTTGAATTTGTTAAACCCACTCGATTCTATGAGCTACAACTTGTTGCAGCTCGTCAAAGATGCCTATAAAGATGGGGATTATTCAACGGCACAGGCATTATGCAAAACACTCTCACACACTTTGTATTACAACCCAACTGTAAAAGATCCTTTTTGGCAACAGTGCGCTATGAGTTTGTGTAACGCCATGATTTTAGCAGTCACAGATAAATGTATTGCGGAAGGTACAGAAGAAAAAATCACAATGTATGCAGTTGCAAATATGTTATCAGAACTTGGTTCGAAAGAGGTAATCGTAGATCCGGAAGCAGATCCACAAAATGCATTAGATTTATACTTTGAAGGCTTACCAGCGGATAGTGTTGCGAAAATGCAATATGCAACCTCAAACTTCTCGAAAGGAACGACACGAGGCGGAATTTTCACCCAAACAATGAACGGACTTTCTATTTTTACATTTGATGAAATCGCTAAAATGACAGCGAAAAATAGTGTGGATTTAAAACGTGTAGGTTTTGGAAAAACGATAAAAGGAAAAGTCACACCTAGAAAACGAGTAGAAATTGTATTTCCAGATGGTTCAAAGGAGTCTATTAAAGCAGATATTAAAGGGCGTTTTGCATTAGATTTTAAGAAAGTAATAAAAATTGGCGATACCATTCAATGTAATGAAAAGGGAAATAAGAAAAAGAAAACATCTATTTCCATTACGAAAATAGATGAAAAGACGGGTCATACAGAATTTGAAGTAATAGAAGAAAATGAAGATATACAAGTAATAACAGTAGATTATTTCGATAAACCAATTGCTATTTTTATGATTACACCTGATTATGATACTTCAAATCATGTCATTGCTTCTATTTTTGTAAGACAGCTCTACTTCATATTAGCTAAGGGTGCATCCCTTGCTAGGGATAATGAGTGTCATCGTGAAGTAGTTTTTTTACTTGATGAATTTGGCAACATGCCGAGTATAGAGGGAATGGCAACGTTAGCAACGGTTTGTTTGGGAAGGAATATCCGTTTTAATCTTATCATTCAAGCATATTCACAACTGAAAAATAAATATGGTGAGGATGCAGATACCATTGATGGAAACTGTGGGAACACCATCTACATTCTAACAAACGATCAAGAAACAGCCGAAAAAGTGTCCAAAAAACTGGGGAATAAAACAATTAACCTACCTTCCCGAAGTGGAAAAGGTCTTTCTACTGATAAAAATAAAACGGAAGGTCTAGATCAACGACCATTGTTAACACCGAATGAACTAATGAGTTTTAAAGAAGGGGAAAGTGCCGTTATTCGTGTGATAAAACGTCAAGATAATGAGCGGAAACGAATTAGACCACGACCAATTTATAATACAGAAGAAACAGCCTTAAAATATAGATGGGAATATCTCGGAGTAGAATTTGATACAGGTAAGTCCATTTTAGACATAGATATTGACTCCCTACATGATGATGTAGAACCTAAAGAACTCATTGTTGATTTTCTTGGAGAAAGAAAGGAAGAACAAAGTGAGAAAGAAACATCAGAACAAGAACAAGAAGTTTTTTCACCAGTAGAGACACCGCAGCCAGTAGAAGAACCAACAATGATGGGAATTGATGAAGATATTTCGGAAGAGGCATTTCAGCAGGTAGATAGCCCGTTTGATTCCCTCTCCATTGAAAATTGGAAAGAAAAAACGGTTAATGAATTTTTCGAATCTGATTTAGCGGTTTTGAAACTGGTTGATAAGTTCTTTTTAGCACAGTTAGGGAAATCAATAGATGAGGTTGGAAATCAAGAAATGGGCGAGTTTTACAGTGAATTTCAAATGTTAGCTCACAATGACCACATCGACAAAAGTGTTTATCAAGCAGTCGAAAACAAGATTAATCGAATCTTACGTGATTTAGAAGAAAAAGAACAAGTGACGAGTTAGAAAAGCACTCAAATGATTGAGTGCTTTTTTGAATCCAAACTAAAGGAGGAAGAGGGAATGTGCGTACCGACAATAACGGATAAAATGCAAATGATTTTAGATAGTTACTCGCCGTTTGTAACAGAAGAGAATGAGGTCATTCTTGGTCTAGAAGATGCGGTTCTTTTCCTTTCAGTAGATCGGGAACAAAAAGGGAAATTGATTATTCGTATCGACAGACTAAATGAAAGGGTGAATTGGACAGCAAAGGAAGTATTAGGGCAGTAGCAAGCATGAGAGGAGGGTAAATAGTGAAAGATGAAGAGATTTTAAAAACTATAGAAGCGTTCTCGGATTATCTTCAAGTAGGAGACATCGTTAATTATGTATTCCGTTGGATAGGATGGTTTCTAATTGTAGGCTTATCTTTAGTTGTAGATGCTTTAGAAGGTGTGACCGATGCCATACTGGGGATTAAAGGATTCTTTAATTCACCAGAAATACAAAATTTTGTTGATATGTTATATCCATTGTTTGTCGTTCTTTTAGCCATATCGTTTTTATATATTGGCTACATGTTCATTATGAACAAACAAATGAACCGTTCTCAAATTATCATCAATATTTTTGTAACACTGAGTGTACTTTGTTTATTAAGTACTGGTATGACAAAGGTTGATAAGTTCACCGATGATGCCATAGCAGTTGTAAAATCAGAACAAAAAGGTTCTTTAAGTGATGAAATTATTAAGAAGAACATAACAGATATAGCAGTAATAGATGAAAATAAATGGAAAAAGAAAGAAGACATGAATCCAAAAAATCATATTCCAGAAAAAAACATTAGACAGATTGATATTACAGAAAAGATTGATTCGGATTTTGAGTTTGCAAAAGATAAAAAGTTAACAGATGATGGACAGGAAATCTTAAAAAATAAAAGAGTAATGGATGGGTTAGGAGTTGCATCTTTAGCAGAATTGAAAGATGGTTGGTTTGATTTCTTCCCCGAAAAGTATTATCGCTGGCATTGGAATTTTTGGAATATATTCTTTACCTTACTGATAACAGGTGCAACGTTGTTATTGGTAAGTATTAAGTTAGCTAGATTATTTTATGAATTGGCATTTAACTATTTGTTAGCGAACATATTAGCACCAGCCGATGTTGCGAATGGTCAAAAGTTAAAAGCTGTATTATCCAATATCCTCAATATATTTATAGCAACAATTATGATATTCCTATCATTAAAGCTATATATAATGGGAACGGCGTTTCTCCATGACAAATTAAATGGTGTACCGTATCTGATTGCATTAGCCGCATTTAGTATGGCAGTTCTAGATGGCCCGGCAGTCGTAGAAAGGCTATTTGGAATAGATATTGGATTAAAGAGCAGTTGGGGCATGTTAGCAGGTGGTTTCGCACTGGGGAAAGGAATTGGCGCTCTTGCAAATTCAAAACCAATGAAGGGTCTAGGAAATATGATTGGAAAAGGAGCGAAAGGTGCAGCGGAAGGAACTGGTGTTGCGGCAGCTAAAACAGCAAGTGCGGCAGCAATGGCAACAGGTGGCATGGCTGGTCTTATAAGTGGCTTGAAAAAAGGGAATGAGTCCGAAAATAAAGAGTCCTTGCAAGATCAAATGAAAAAAGCAGATCAGAAAAAAGCAAATGGAAATGATTTAGCAAATAAAGAAAAAGAAAAAGGTAACTTAAATAAGGAAGAAGATAAAAAGAATGGTGGTACGCCATCTATTCAAGAAGATATGAAAAAAGAAGGGAATGAAAACCCTGGGGTAGCAAATGGGCAAGAATCGGGAACAACAAGCCTTCAAGATGAAATGAAAGAATCTGGAAAAGAAAATGGAGCGAGTGAAGGAAATCAAACAGCAGGAGGAGTAAGACGAGGAGCAAGTGAAGGAAGCCAAACACCAGGAACAGTAAGACAAGGGGCGAGTGAAGGAAATCAAACACCAGGAACAGTAAGACAAGGAACAAGTGAAGGAAGTCAAACACCAGGAACAGTAAGGCAAGGAGCAAGTGAAGGAAGTCAAACACCAGGAACAGTAAGACAAGGAGCAAGTGAAGGAAATCAAACACCAGGAACAGTAAGACAAGGAGCAAGTGAAGGAAATCAAACACCAGGTTCAGTAAGGCAAGGAGCAAATGAAGGAAGTCAAACACCAGGAACAGTAAGACAAGGAACAAATGAAGGAAGTCAAACACCAGGAACAGTAAGACAAGGAACAAGTGAAGGAAGTCAAACACCAGGAACAGTAAGACAAGGAACAAGTGAAGGAAGTCAAACACCAGGAACAGTAAGACAAGGAACAAGTGAAGGAAGCCCGGCACCAATGGAAACATCAAGACCAGTACCAAGTGGAAGTAGCCCGGCACCAGTAGAAGCATCAAGACCAGTACCAAGTGGAAGTAGCCCGGCACCAGTAGAAGCATCAAGACCAGTACCAAGTGGAAGTAGCCCGGCACCGATGGAAACATCAAGACCAGTACCAAGTGGAGGAAGCCCGGTACCAGTGGAAACACCAAGACCAGTACCAAGTGGAGGAAGCCCGGCATCAGCCGACATCGTAACGGTGACACATAGTAGCCCGATTATTCCTTATGAAAGTGATAAAGAAGTGGCAGCAAGTAGAAGTCAAGAAACACGGACATTAGGACAATATACAACCGATAAAGTTAAACATACGACATCATCCATGAAACAAAAAGTAAAAGGAGTGCAAGAACGAATTAATAATACTGAAACGGTACAAAATACAAAACGTTTTTATCAAATGGGTCAAAATACGGGTAAAAGTTGGAGAGATATCGTGAACAAAAATAAAAATAATACGGATAAAAAATAAGCGTAATCGTACGCTTATTTTTTATTGTCGAAAAGGAGGGAATCCCGATGAGAAGCTATCGGATTCCGAAGGAAATCAGTACAGAATTACGGATTAATAAAGTGCTTTATTTAATAGATTTCTTTTTATTAATTGGTTTATTAGTTGTAACGATGATTCTTAGGAACTTCGTACATGATTCTTTTCAATTACCATTTCTTATTTTCATGGCAGCTATTGCAATTATCATGATATGGCGACCAAGTACGAATCCTCAAAAACGAATGTATGAAGTGTTGATTATTACATTGCTAAGAAGAAAAGGCGCATATTGTGCCATTGATAACGATCAATAAGGGAGGGATCACATATGGCGTTATTCAGTGAAAAAGATGTAGAGAAAGAAAAGCCGAAACAAATAGAAAGACCGAAAAAAAAGGCATTTCTTTTTAACGAAAAAAATGTAAAGGAATCAATTTCTGAACCAAAAGAAATTGTTAAGGTAGTGCCCAACGAAAAGAAAGAGGAAGAAAAACCAAAAGTAGAAACAAAAGTAAAAAAACAGAAAAAGGAAAAGCCGAAGAAAGATGTTTTGAAAAAGAAAAACCCAAAACTTTTAGGCTTTTTCTCTAGAAAAAAGAAAGAAGTATCACCAAAGGTAAAGAAAAATATTGCGGAAATTATGCAAATCGTAGACATGACGGAGGATGGAATATTTGAGCTAAAAAATGAGGGGTTTTTAGAAATTCTTCAAGTCGAAGGTGACGATATGTTCTCTAAGAATAGCGACGAACAAGCATTTGTTATTTTCTCACATGCTTATTTTTATCAAGCCTACAAACAGTCAATTAAACTTGTTTTTTTAAACTTCCCATGTCAAACAACCGAACAACAACGATATATAGAGAAGAAAATTAAAGAATGTACCAGTCCTTTGTATGAACGAATTTTAAATCAGAAGTTAAAAGAACTTCAGTTTTTAGAATGGGGAAGAACAAATCGGGAAGCCTTCTTATTTATTTACGGAGAAACGGAATTGATCGTAAAAGAACGTGTGGATGCAGCAAAACGATATATCAAGCGCTCTACCGAACTATTAGAGGTGGATGAAGAGAAGAAGTTAGAGCTTATGTTTAAATTGTTTAATCAAAACGCAAAATTGGGAACGAAAAATATATGGTAGTGAGGGGGAAACAATATGTTTGCGTTCAAAAGTAAAAAGTCGAAAAAAGAAAAACAAGAAGAACTAAAAAAGAAAAAAGGTTACAACCCTTATTTAGTAGCTAGAGTTCAGCCACAAGGGGGAATCAGTTTTAAAGAAAGTTATGTGCAAACAGGTGATGGATTTGCTACTTGTATTCATATCTATGATTATCCAACAGAGGTAAATGATTTCTGGCTAGAGCAAATTATGAATATGCCAAATGTGATCACAACATTAGATGTAATGAGTGATGATCGAAAAGAAGTCGTTGAATCGATTAATAAATCCATGAGTGAACAAAGTGTAAGGCATGATACAGCAAAGGATAATATAGATCGGATTGATGCAAAAAATGAATTTTTAGAGCTGGAAGCTCTCTATACGGATTTGAAACAAGGTGAGGTCATGAAACGTATTCATATCCGTATCTATGTTTCCGCTAGAACTTTAGATGAGCTAGAAAAACAAGTAAAAGAAATCATGGAAACATTAGAGTCTTATAACTTTCGAGGAGCTGTCTTTTTAAATGAACAAGAGTATGAATGGGATGCACTTGTAACGAGCTTTGATACACAAAAAAATTATGTGAACCGAAGAAAAGGAAAAGAAATTCCGGCAGTCAGTTTGGCTGGTGGATGTCCATTTCACTATTCTTATTTGAACGATCCATACGGTACGTATTATGGGACAACGAAAACAAAAGGAAATGTTATTTTTGATATTTTTCATAAAGACAAACAAAGAAAGAGTTATAACGGTGTAATGGTTGGAAAGCCTGGTGCTGGAAAATCAACCTTACTGAAAAAGAAAGCTGTGGATTATGCAAGTAAAGGACATTTTATCCGTATTTTTGATATTGTAGGTGAATTTGAGGAAACAGTACGTGACTTGAATGGGAAAACAATTGCATTAGACGGATCACAAGGTCAAATTAACCCACTTCAAGTATATAAGACAGCAGAAAGTGAGGAAGTTAGTTTCATTCAGCATTTATCCAAAGTGACAACTTTTTATCGTTTTATTGCGCCAGAAGCAAAAGATGATGAAATTAAAGAGTATGAAAATTTACTTCGAAAATTATATATTCGTATGGGATTATGGAATGATAAAAAGGGAGCAACAAATGAAATTACAACAAGAAAACCGAAAGAATATCCGATTTTCTCTGACTTTTTAATGTTTGTTCGCAAAGAATTATATCATGATGTAGAAAGTAAAAAACACCATGAAAATTTAGGAGACAGTAGAATCCATCGCTTAGAATTAATTGAATTAAATCTTATGAACCTAGTAGAAGTGTATGCGCAATTATTCGATGGACATTCTACAATTGAAGATTTCAAGAAAGAACAAGTTGTATCTTTTTCCTTACGGAATATATCCAGTTCTAAACCAGAAGTATTTCAAGCGCAAATCTTTAATGTGTTAAATCTCCTTTGGGATGAAATGATTTCAAATGGTGCTCCTCAATTAAGAGCCTTTAACAAAAAGCAAATTGCTTTTGAAGATGTTGTACGATACTTCATTATTATCGATGAGGCACATCATATAATTAACACTCGAAAAGAAAGTGCTCACGCCTTGCAATTTTTAATTAAATTTAGTCGAGAAGATCGAAAATATTTTGCAGGTCTTTTATATGCAAGTCATACAATTCGAGATTTTGTACCGGAAGGATCTTCACAAGAAATGATTGATGAAATTAAAAAGCTCTTTGAACTTACACAGTACAAATTTATTATGCAGCAAGATAATAACAGTTTAGATATGTTACGAAAAGTATTTGCAGGACAGTTAAGTGAAAGTGAAATTGCAGCGATTCCGCATTTGCCAACAGGGGATGTCATCTTAAGTATTGGGGCTGTAAAAAACATTCACTTCCATGTAGAAGTAACGGACGAAGAATTGATGTTATTCGGAGGAGGTGCTTAATACCATGCATCTAGTTTTAAAGATTATACCAAAGAAATGGCTCATCACTTTAGCACTAATTGTGATGGGTCTTTTTTCTTTTCTCTTACTTGGAGTTATGAGTATTTTTATTGCGGCAATGGGCGGAGAGAGTGGAACAGACACGGGTGATATTACGTATACAGGTGAAGGGCAAGTCATGAACGTTTCGCCCGAAGTTTTGAAATGGGAACCTACGATTCGGAAGCATGCAAAAGCCTTTGGCGTGGAACCGTTTGTCGCTTTAATGCTTGCTCAAATGATGCAAGAGAGCGGAGGACGTGGTAGTGATCCGATGCAATCATCAGAGGGTGCATTTAATACGAAATATTGTAAATCACCAAACTGTATTACTGATCCCGATTACAGCATATGGGCTGGCGTACAGGAGTTTAAACATGCGATAGAAAGAGCTGGTGTAACGAGTCCTGGTGACATGGATCATATCAAAACAGCCCTCCAAGCGTACAACTTCGGAACAGGATTTTTTGATTTTGTTGGTGCAAATGGTGGTAAATATACGAAAGAAATAGCAATCAAATTTTCACAACAACAGTATCAAAAAGTAAAACATACTGGCATGTATCATTGCCTTAGACCAGAAGCTGTACCGTATCAAGCGTGTTATGGCGATATCCTGTACGTCGATGCGGTTTTGAAATATTATCAACCGGGGTCTGTCGTTTCTGGTGGTGGAGGAAATCCAGGAAGTGGAGGAAGTAGCGGTTCAAAAGTTGCCGATGTAGGTCGTCAATGGATAGGGCGTTCTACATATGTATTTGGTGGTGGACGTAACACAAATGACATTGCAAGAGGGATTTTTGATTGTAGTAGTTTTGTACGCTGGGCATTCGAACAAGTAGGGATGTATACCAGTCCAATAGGAGCTGTAAGTACGGAAACATTAAATAAAATCGGTACAAAAGTATCAGCAAATGATATGAAACCGGGTGATGTTATTTTCTTTGATACCTATAAACATGACGGGCATGTTGGCATTGTAATTGATAAAAACACATTCATTGGATGCCAAACAAATAAAGGTGTTTCCATTGAAGATTTAAATAATCCGTATTGGCAAAAAGTCTTTTCTGGTCATGTAAGAAGGTTCTAAAAATATGAAAAAGTAAAGGGGAAATTACAATGAAATTAATAGAAGCACCAGTTAAGGGATTTGAAAATGCAGTTATAAAACCATCGAATTATTTGATTGAAAAAGATGGTGATAATTTTCTATTACATCGGGAATTGAAAGCAAACGAGATAGCACACTTTATAGAGCACAATATATTTGACTATGAAGGGAAAACATATTTATGGGTGGTAGCAAATTTCCCTTCAGAAGAAGCGGCTAAAACAGGAATACAATCCTACTGGAATGCTACTAAACAACTAAACGATATTACGAAGTAAAGGAGGAATGGATATGAAAGATAAACGAAAATCTTTGTTTATTGTGTTTGTCATTTTAGTTGTAGGTGTGACAGCTTTTAATATCTATTTGAGCAAAAAATCAATGAGTGATGGAAAGGAAAAACAGTTAAAACTTTCAAATGAATTACTAACAAAACAAAATGAAGATTTAAAAAAACGACTGGATAAGGTGCTTCCATCCGCACAAGAACAACAGAGAAGAGCGTACTTATCGACAGCCGAAACGTTTATTCAATTATCATTTCATCGAGAAAAAGAAGGCTACAATGAGCGAAAAGAAAAAGCAAAATCCATTATGAGTGAAGAACTATTACAACAATTTTATCCAACTGATAAATACGAATTAGGAGATACGTATAAAACGAAACCAATAGAAATGAAGTTTTATTTACAAGAAAATGAACCCGATAAAGAGGAGATAAATGTGTTAGCTGAATTTATAAATGTCACGACAGATTCAACGCAAAATCGAGAAGAAAAAGTAAACAATGTGTTGCGAATCATCATAAAAAAAGAAAAGGAAACATGGCGAGTTACGAGTGTAGAAGAACTCAATATGAAAGTTTTATAACGAAAAAAGGTGGGGTGAGAGTGTGATAGGTGCAATTAGTAAGAAGAGTGAAAGAATCAATCTAAGAAAAAATAAGTCGTGGATCTACTTAGCAATTATCAGCTTTCTATTTTTGGGTTTTTTCGCTTTCTTGACATCTAAATTTTACATGCCGAACGATGAAAGATTGTTCCATACGGAAACAAATAAAGTAATTAAGTTGTCGGGAATGGGGAAATTGATTGTAGAACAAAGGGAATACAATCCACACAAAAACTTTATACAAATTCGCTTTCGGATAGAACGATATGAGGAAACAGGATTTATATTTAAGGCACAGCAAAAAGCAAATCCAGGTGTTCAGTTACCTGTCAAAGTATTGTATGAAGAGAACGGAAATTACGTAGTAGAAGTAAAGGAATTATCTCCGAATTGGGGAGCGCTAGCTTTTGATATTTATAATAAAAACAGTGAAAACGAACAAATGGATATTCGTAAATTCACACAAGATGTTAACGAATATGAAGAAGAAAATGCATCAACAAAAAGTCCGAATAAACTTGTTCAGTCGATTTTTACCGATCAAAGAAAAACAAAAGCAAATGATGAATTGTTAGCTGAAGACAAAAAAACATATGAGTTAGATTTTATAGAAAGAGACAAAAAAGATATTGAAACAAAGATCAAAAATTATGGAAAAGCAATCAAACTGGAAGAAGAAAATGCCAAGACAGTTTATGAAAAAGTAAAAGAACTAAAAGATGAAATGAAGTATCAAACCGATGCGGAAAAAACGGAAACGCAATCGAAAATAGCATCCTTAGAATCAAAAATAAAATCATCAGATAAGAACGTGGAATTGTTTAAAGGAGAACAAAAAATTGCACGAGATAAGATCAAAAAATTAGAGCAAAAGGCACAAGAAATTAATAAAAAGTAAAAATAGTCATGTCATCAGTGAGTACTCACCAGTGAAATTTGAGTACTCATTGAGTGCTCATCTGTTGGTTTTTATATCATCAGTGAGTACTCATCAGTTTAATTTGTGTCATCAGTGAGTACTCACCTAGAGGATTTTCTTGCCCCCATCGTTTCGCTAGGCTCCGCCTAGCCCCACACCCTCGGTGGGGGCAGAAACCCCTTATGCTCTTCTCACTATTTTTTGAACTCTACCCAGAATTACAGAAAGGAGCGGAAATTGTGAATCTAAAAATAAGAGATATAGATCCAGTTGCCTTAAAGAAAATAGATGAAATCGCAAAAAGGAAAGGAGTATCCAGACAAAAATTTTTGAAAGCTCAAATTGAAATGTTGGCATTTTTTCAGCAACAAAATAAAAGGGAAATGGAATTAGAAAATCTCATTGAAAAGAATATCCATATGATGAGTGATTGTTATAGCGCGATGGAAAAAATGAATGAGTTTATTCAAATGATGATGCAGGATGTTGAAAATGAATAATGCCGTTCCTGTTCAGTCTTCCGTCACACCAGGTGTTGTTTTAAAAACGAAATTTGTGTTGCCAAGTTCGGATGCATTTCAGAACTATATTGATTATGTAGATCGGGAGGAAGCGAAAAGTGAAGTGAAGCTGAATCCGAAAATGTTCGAAACGTATCAAGACTATATGGGGAATTCAGAAAAGACATCGGCACTATTTACGGAACACGCAAATCGTTTAACAGAAAGTGAAAAAAAGTCCTTAAAGGAAATGTTTAAAACCGCCCATGAGAATGGAAGTATCATGTGGCAAGATGTCATTTCTTTTCATAATCCCTGGCTAGAGAAACAAGGAATTTATGATGAGAAAACAAAAACATTGGATGAAAAAAAGTTAATGGATGTAACACGGCTTGCGATGAAGGAAATGCAAAAAAAAGAGGGGTTGGAAAAAAGCTCTATCTGGTCGGCAGCCATTCACTTTAATACGGATAATATTCATATTCATGTAGCAACTGTTGAACCTTTTCCAACGAGAGAACGTGGCAAAAGAAAACCCAAAACATTGGATGCGATGAAGGGGAAAGTCGTAAATAATTTGTTAGATCGAAAGCAGGAACAAAAACAAATTAATGATCTGATTCGAAACAATATGGTGGGAAAGAAAAAAGAGGATTCCGTTTTTGATTGGCGCAATCAACATTTGAAACCGTTGTTTTTACGAATTTATAAACAGTTACCAAGTGATAAAAGACAGTGGCAATATAGCTACAATACAATTCAACCATTGAAGCCGGAAATTGATGAATTAAGCAGTCGATATATTCAACATCATCATAAAAAAGATTACGATCAGTTTCTCCAAAAATTAGATAAAGAAGTGCAAGTTTTTAAAGAAGCATATGGGGAAGGAAAGTATGATAAGAAGCAATATGAAAATTATAAAACGAATAAAATCAATGACCTATATAAAAGAATGGGGAACGCCTTTTTACAAGAAATGAAGGCATATGATAAAGAACAAAAGAGAATCCATCACATGAAAAAGTCAAAGCCGTTTCAAAAATTTCAACAGAATGTATCTATTCAGTATTCTATGAGGAAAGTGGAACGTGCTTTTAAAAGTGAATATGAAAGCTGGAAGAACCAAAAGTATTATGAGCGTTTGCAAAAAGAAAGTGCATACCAAAATGAGAGGGGTTATTAAATGAGTACAATTAGAAGACAGGTAACGATGGATCAAGAGACAGAGGATTATTTAAAGGATTACATGGAGGAACACGGAATTCGATATACAGGGGAAGCAATGGGAAGAATTTGCAAGGAACATGAAGCAGCCAAAAATACAGAATGGTCATTAAATTATATAACGGAAGTGGTATCGAATAACTTACACGATGTGTTAAAAAGTGAGCTAACAAAAATTCGTCTTGGTGCCAATAGTGCGGATAGAAATACGCAAATTTTAATTGAGTTATTAAACGGTTATTTCTTTTTAGAGGGCGTAGACAGCATTATTACGACTGATAAACAGGAGATGGAAAGTGTGAAGATGGCAAAGAAAACTGTGGAAGAACGAATTAGTCATGCAAGGCAAAAACGTTTAGATCATGAGGCATCAAAGAACAATGTAACGTAAGCTACATTGTTTCTTTTTATAAAAAAACAGGAGGTTATTTAGATGTTATTATTTCGTGAAGATATCGCATTAGGAGTCATTAAAGAAATTGGAGAAGATGAAATTGTGTTACTTGTAAAAGAGGAAGAACTAACAATTAAAATTACAAGAGAACAAGTGAGAGAACTAGCAATCCATGTCATGAATCAAGAAAATATGTTAGTGCCGGTTAATGTAAAAACTCATGAGCTTTTCTTTGATACAGCTGAGAGATGGAATGAAGAAGAAATGGAGGAATTGCAAAAAGCGAGTGAAAGAGCAGGAGAAGATCATGAGTAAAAGTTATAAGAAAAAGTATCAAACGAAATCACCAGAAGAAAAGAAAGAAGCGGTGCAAGCTTTAACAAAAAAGATGGAAAAAAGCGTAGAAGGTTATTTCCGTACACCGGGAGATTTAAAAGAATATTTAACGTTTATGGCAAAGTTTTATCACTATTCACCATCTAATATTTCATTAATACAGAGTCAATTCGAGGGAGCCAGGGCAGTGGGTTCCTTTTCTTTTTGGAAAGAAAAAGAATTTCCGGTTAAGAAGGGTGAGAAAGGAATTAAAATCCTTGTTCCAAACCGAACTGTAGCAAAGTTCAAAGACAAAGAAGGCACTTGGAAAACAGTAACTAAAGCAAGTGAGGAAGAGAAAAAACAAATCGAATCTAAAAGCGTAGAAGTGATACCTGGTCGCTTATATTTTGCTATTGGTCATGTGTTTGATGTGTCGCAAACAAGCGCAACAGCAAAAGATCTACCTCGTATTTTTCCGAATCGTTGGCTAGAAGGAAGTGTTACAGATTATAAGAGTTTGTATAAAGGAATGGAAGCCATTGCGGAAAAAAACGGTATAAAAATTATTGAGCCGAAGCAAGAACTTGGGGTCGCAAAGGGAGTTAGTTACACCTTAACAAAAGAGGTTGCTTTGAATCCACGAAACAGTGAATTACAAAATGTAAAAACACTTCTTCACGAATTAGCACATGCCAAACTTCATACAGCAGAGACACATATGAATTACACAGCACCAGAAAAAGAGTTTCAAGCAGAAATGACAGCTTACGCTGTTTCTTCTTATTTTGGGATTGATACAAGCGAATATTCGTTAGGATATTTAGCGAGCTGGACACAAGGAAAAGAAATGAAAGATAAAACTAAGTTGTTGAAAGAAGTACATGAAACTTCGATTGAATTTATTGAAACAATTGAAAATACGTTAGAAAAGGAAAAAGAAAAAACGAATGAAAAGGGAGTAGATAATATGTCAAAACAAGTGTCTGAATATGAAAGAGATAATTTTGAAATTTTGACAGGTATTCAACAAGATGTGCAGCGCAATATTAATGAAAAGTTAGGATTAAATTTCGAAAGACAATGGGAAAACTACGAAATTCAATTGTCAGAAGATGGACGGATAATTGAAGGGATTTATCCTAATATGCGATTAACTGTAGGAGAAATGCATGCAATTGTTAATCAATATGGGACTGAAACAGAGAAACAAAGTATAAATAAAATTACAAAGAATTTGGAGTTTTTTCACGAAATGGATGAGTATGAATATCCGGAGTTGGTAAATAAAGAAGTATTAAAAACTCCAATTGCGAAAGTTACTTCTAACTCAAGAGGGGATATGAACGTAGAGTGCCTTTCTGGGCGTATAGAAGATAAACGTGGGTTATTTAAATTTGATAATGCTATAAGTCAAACGGTGAATCAAATCAACCATTCTATTTCAGAATCACATAACGATATTATGACAACTAGAAATGAAAAACAGGATGAAAAAAATATTTTATTGGTGGAATACATGAGTTTAAGTAACACGACACAAGAACTCGTTTCCGTTAACCAGTTAAGGGAGCAAGCAGATAGAAATCGAGCGTTTGAACCTGTAAAAGATGCAGAAAAATTGAGTGATAAAGAATTTATATATGCATTTAACGAGGCAAATCAAGAAAAGTATGCAGCACTAAATCAGAATGAAATTAATCGACCAACTATGCTAGTTCAATGGAGCGACAACGAAAATTTTAAGAGTAATCAACTGATCCCATTTGGAGAAGCCAATGAAAAAATGGCTGAAGTCATTTCAAGTATTGAAAAAGCAAGAGAAGAAGCTAGAGAAAGAGGTCAAACCATCCCTTACGATCAAGCTCGTTATCATATTGCCATTCCAAAAGAAGTCGATAGGGATTTTGGGAGAATGGAGCTTATGAGTATGGATCGTATGAATATGGGGGATGGGGACTACAAGACACCATATGAGCAAGTATTAAACGAGAAAAGGTATCTATCAGATGAAGTGAAACAAGCGTTACGAGATGAAGTAGTGAATTATAGAAATAATAAAGAAATACCGATGGAGAAAACACAAGAAAATACATTAGAAAGCTTGAAAGATGCACCTACTCATTTAGTTACAATTGAAGTGTTGGCGAAGGATATGCAAGATGAAGAAGTTGCAAGAATCCACATGATGGATGGCGTTACGAAAGATATTAATTATTTATCGGTATGGAACGGAGATAAAACAAATCCAGAAGATTTATATGTTTCCTTAATGGAGAAAAATGGAGAACGAGAAAATGTCTATTTGGATAATATTTTGAAATCAGATTTATATGAAAAAGTTCAAGACTCTATTTTTGATGGAAAAGGGAATCAATCATTTGTAATTCATGAAAAGGATGCGAATATGAGCCTGGATGAAATCGTAAAAGATGAACGATATGGAATTTTAGTTGATAAGGCAGAGGAACAAAAAGATCCTTCATTTAGTGAAAAAGAAGTGGAATTGTATAAAGAAATGAAGAAAGAGGGCTATGCACCTATTGCCTCTTTAGATCAACAAATTCAGCCTTCAAAAGAAAAAGAGTCAACTACGTTAGATAAGGACTTAAGCCGAAAATTCGAAGCATACAGACGTTCACAATATGAAGAAACACCAGATGATATTGATAGTATTGTCACTCGTGTAAAAGCTGAAGAGCGGTATTATACAACAAAGTATGTTTCGATTGATAATGAGCTGGTAAGCCAGGAACACGTTGTGAAATTAGAAAACCAGGTGAATGAGAAGCTTGGGAAAGAAGGTATAACGGTGAATCAGTCTACAACTTCAAAGGAAATGGATGTAGATAAAAAATTTCAGCCATTAAACGGAAAACAAACGAATAGTAAAGAAAAAGACAAAGACAAGGAGCCAGAGCCTGGTAATGTAGAGCAGTCGAAGGCTACAAAGAAATCAAGTAGAAAAAAAGAAACAATGGAAATGGAACGATGAAAAATTTTATAACAGGAACACCAGATTAAATCATTTTTTGTTACTCAATTGAGAAAACGGAAAGTGATTTTTTTATATCTAAAAATGAAAGAGGGTAAAAGGAAAAGCCCTCTTTCTTGTTTGTAGAACGAAAGGAGTGAACGTCATGAATGTATGGCTGTTTGGGGGCTGTATGTTCCTTGTAGCTGTCTTTTTGAACATGTTGTTATTATTTGGTCACAGAATGATAAAAAAGCGGAGAAACAAGAAATGGAAGCGTGAAACTGAAATTACAGATTAATAGGAGGTATTACGTATGGGGAAAACATTGTTTATTGCAGAAAAGCCGAAAGTAGCTGTTGAATTATTAAAATCACCTAGATTTAGAAACTCACAAAAGCATCCAGGAAGCAAGCCATATTATGGCTACTATGAAAATGAAAATTACATTATTAGTTGGTGCCGAGGGCATTTATTAGAACTAAAATATCCGGAGGAAATGGATGAAAGATACAAAGAATTTAATTTTAATCACTTGCCAATTATTTTAGAGCCGGAATATAAAGCGAAATCAGATAGTCTTGAACAAATTGAAATACTGGTTAAGTTGTTAAATCGTCCCGATGTAGATCATGTGGCAAACGCTTGTGACGCGGATAAGGAAGGTGAGCTTATCTATCGTGAAATAGTTGAATATGCAGGTGTGAACAAGCGAGAATCTCGCCTTTTTATCTCTTCCTATGAGGCCGCAGAGTTAGAGGGAGCATTGAACCGATTAGAACCAGGAAAAGACTATGAAGCACTTGCTCAATCGGCTAAAGCAAGGCAATACCTGGACTATATTTTAGGAATTAATGTTACGAGAGGCTGTACATCAAAACTAGCAAAAAACCAATTCTTATTGGCTTCTGGTCGTGTTCAAATGTGTATCTTGAATGAAATCCGTCAAAGGGAAATTGCAATTCAAAACTATAAAGAACAAACCTATTACAATTTGAAGCTACTAACCGAAAATGGTTTATCACCAGTAATGAAAACAGAAGAACAACTGATAGATCCATCGCCACTACAAAAGCTTGGAGATAGCTTGAAAGGAACGGATGCAATCGTAACGGAATTTAAAGAAAGTACGAGAAAAAAGAAACCAAAATTATTGTATAACTTAACTGACATTTACAAAGATGCTCACGCCAAACTGAAGATAAATGCGGAAACAGCAAAGAAACATATTCAGAGTTTGTATGAAGAAGGTTTTATTACTTACCCTCGCTCTTCATCTAGGCATTTACCTACTGAACAAGTGGAACGAGTTAAGGAAGTAATGGCAGCGTTAGAAAAAAGCTCCTATGCAAATCTTGTACAACAAGTAATCCCATCTTCTATTACGAAAAAACACTCTACATTTAATGATGAATTAGTCAGTAGTCACTTTGCCATCATCCCAACAACAAAATTATATGTCGGGACCAACCGAAATCCATTAGAAAAACAGTTATATGACTTGATTGTAAAACGATTTATCGGGAATTTTATGAAACCAGCAATCTATCTGGTGAGAGAAGTACATTTTATAGATCAAGAGGGCAACACATACAGTACAAAAGAAAAGATCCTACAAGAGAAAGGGTTTCTAAGTGTGTTTCAAGAGGATATAGAAGAGGGATCAGTTGAAGCATTTCAGATACCTATTTTACGAGAAGGAGATTCTTTCAGAATCGTTCAGTATGACTTGATTGAGTCTCGAACCAAGAAACCAGCCTTTCATACGGAAAGTTCCATTTTAACCTTTATGGAGACAGCAGGGCGTAAATTAGATGATGAACATTTGAAAGAACTTATGAAAGGAAAACGGATTGGGACAGTCGCAACGGAAGAAACGTTTATTCCGAAATTGTTAGAGCGAAGCTATATTGATGTTACCAACAGTCAGATTCGAACCACTAATATTGGTCGTGCGTTTATAGATGCTTTTCCGGTAGATGAAATCAAAAATCCAGCTTATACGGCTGAAATGGAAGGGATGATCTACATGATCGAAAAGAAAGAAATGAAATATGAGGAATTCGTAGAGCAAACAAATACGTTTGTAAAAGACACGGTGGAACAATTAGGCGCAATGGATGATAAGGTGTCGGATAGCATTATTAATACTTGGAATCAACAAATTGAAGTGTGTAAATGCCCTTGTAGAAAAGGAAAAATCCTTCATAAAGGCAATTTTTACGGGTGCAGTAATTATCCGGAATGTGGAATCTCCTTACCGAAAAAAATTAAAGAAAAAGCGATTCCGGAAGCGCAAGCGAAAAAGCTGTTCGAAGATAAGAAAACAGATCTTTTAAAAGGATTTAAGTCCAATGAGAAAGAGTTTGCCGCTTATTTAGTGTTACATGAAGGAAAAGTAAAATTTCAGTTCCCAACACAAGAGGAGCTGTCATTTGGTAAATGTCCAAAATGTAAAAAAGGGGATATGCTTCATCGTAAAACATTTTATGGATGTACGGAGCATAAAAATGGATGTGATTTTATGTTACCAGCCAAGATGAAAGGGAAAACAATCCCTGGTAATCAGATGAAAAAGCTAATTCAGTATAAAACAACCGATTTTATAAACGGCTTTCAAGGAGAAAAGGGAGAATTTACAGCAGCTATCTATATGGAAGCGGACGGAAGTTTGAAATTCCGTTTTCCAACGACTGAAGATCGTACCATTGGTAAATGTCCATTGTGTAAGAGTAGGGTTCTTGTAGGGAAAAGTAACTACTTATGTGAGAAATACAAAAAAGGCTGTGACTTCATTATTTTTGGTACATTCTCTGGGAAAAATTTAAGTAGTAACCATGTGAAAAAGTTATTAGAAAAGAATGTAACGGATCAGATTAAAGGGTTTATCTCGAACAAAAACGGGAAGAAATTTGACGCTCGTTTATCATACAGCGTACAGGAGAAGCGATTAAAATTCTTATTCGGCAAATAAAAATGAAATGTATCAACTATAAGTAGCAAAAGAGGACTAGGAAACGGAATAGTCCTCTTTTTTATTTCATTTTATAGAGTAAAGGGGGGATTCCGTAATGGCACATGTCAGTACGGAGGATGCGATGAAAGCAAGAAATATTGACTTGATTTCATATCTGGAAGCAAAGGGAGAAACGTTTAAGAAAGAGGGAAACTATTACCGTCATACGGAACATGACAGTCTCATCGTTAAAGGGAATCAATACGCCTGGAATAGTCGTGGCGAAAAGGGCTATGGAGCGATTAGCTTTGCGATGATGTACTATGAAATGACATTTCCGCAAGCTGTATTAGACATCAATAAAGGGGATTACAAAGAGTTTGATCGTTCAAAAGCTGAAGAGGAACGCAAAAAAGGGCAGCAGCCTTTTAGTTATCCAAAACACTTAGAGGTGCCGAAACAAACAGAAATCAAGCAATACTTAATTGATGAGCGGAAAATAGATCCTCGCCTGGTGAACTGGCTGATTAAAAAGGATCTTATCGTCCAGGATAAGAAAAACAATGTCGTGTTCAAATGGAGAGAAGAAGGTGGCAAAGGGCAAGTAATTGGAATGAACCGTCAAGGCACTGTAAAAATGGAGAATAAAAGAGGCAGCTTTAAACAAATCGTCCCGAATTATGAAAAAATCAATGCAGGTTTTACGGTTGATGTGGGTAAGCCGGATAAGATCTATTTTTATGAAGATCCAATCGACATGTTATCTCATTGGAGCATTAAACAAAATAATATCCAAAACGCTCGCCTGGTTTCTATGCATGGATTGAAGTCAAAAACAGTGATTCAATCTTTAATGGATGCGAAAAAAGAAGGGCACGATATTAAAGAGGTCATAATGGCAGTTGATAATGATAAGGCTGGGAAAGACTTCATTCAGACAATGAAATGCTTTGTAGATCTTAAAGAGGATATTCCAACGAATGAAAAAGATTGGAACGATGTCCGGAAGAAACAAGTGAGTGAGCAACAGGCAAAAGAAACAGCCCAACCAAAGAAAATGAAACCAATTAAAGAGGTGGAGCGAAGTGTCTAATCTACCAGAAATGCCAAACATATTACAAATTTTGATGTATGGTTTTATCCTTTATGTTCTTTTTCGTATTTGTAAATTTATGTACCGGAAGATCCAAGGGCGAAGAATATTAAAGCGAATGGCTAAGTCTGGTATTCGCTATATAGACAAAATGGATGGACGTCAATTCGAAGTGTATCTGAAGGCTCTCTTTCGAGAACTTGGGTACTCACCGATGGTTACAAAGCAGTCAAATGATTTCGGAGCGGATCTGGTATTGAAGGGGAAAAATCGTATTGTCATCCAGGCAAAACGCTACGGGATGAAAAATAGAGTCGGCATTAGTGCCGTACAAGAGATATATGCAGCACAAGCCTATTACAAAGCAAATGAGGGTTGGGTTGTAACAAACAGTGTGTATACAAGACAGGCGAAAGAATTAGCGGAAGCTTGCAATGTAAAACTAATAGATCGTGTAGAACTTCAGAAATTAATTAATAAAATCAATCCCGAATATTCGGCTGAAGATGTGTATCAAGGGGTAACACCTGCAGAACGGAAATGTCCAACATGTAAACATGATTTAGTTATTCGAAATTCGAATAAAACAGGAAATAAGTTTTTTGGCTGTTCTCAATATCCCACATGTACACATACAGAACCAATTAATACATGAGCTGTGATGAAAATCCGGCTCTTTTGTTATTTTTAGGAATTAATTATAAAAATCATACTCTCATCAAAAAACGGCTTCTCAGATTTCGTTTTAACAAATATTTATTTAGAAGTGAATGACATAAGACCTAAACAACAAGAAATGTGTTAAAAGCGAAAAGAAGCGGTTTAAAGCGAGTTAAGGATGTTATTAAGAATTTTTTATAAAATATCTGGAAAAAACAACAAATAACCTTGTAAGGTTGTTTTGTTTTACTATATAATAGCCTTACAAGGTTATTTTATAACGATAAGGAGTGAGAATATTGGAGAATACAGTAAAAGAAATCATTGATGATTTAGAGTATCTGTTCAGGAATGGAGAAATTGGCATGGAAGTAAGTAATCCGACTTACTATCAGAGGTTTTGCAAAGTATTGGATGCAACAGAAATGCGCTATGATTTACACATTCACGAATATGATGAGGATTCTCTAGTTGTTAAATTAGTGTAAAATACAAATGTTTAAGGGGTTTATTTTCTTGAAGTATAAAAAGGGGATGAGGAGGAAAAAGATATGAAAATTGGTACATCTGAATGGCTTTCTCTTAGTAAGGATATTAAGCTGAAGTTGATCCGTTTGGCTGTCATAGATAGTAAATTTAAGCAAGCAAAATAAAAACCCTTCATTTGCTTAACAGCAAACAAAGGGCTTGGTTAATGAGTGACTGAAGAAGAAGGAAATCTAGTCCATTTCCTTCTTTATTTATTGTAACATAAGAGGAAAAGCACAAACAAAGGAGAATTCCCATGAAAGAAATTAATAAATACATGACACCATCTGAAGCAGCTTTTTATTGGGGGATTCCTCGTGAGACAATTAAGAATAAATATAGCCCCTCCCTAATGAACGAGAAGCAAATAAATGATTTAGAGCGCATGTTACAAGAAGGTTTAGTGAAGTACTTTTTGCATCCTGAAGGGAAGCGTAAGGAATGGATTATAAGCCGACAGGCAATGTATGAATGGTTTGGAGAACCAAAAGACAAGTAAGAAAGGATGATAATAATGCAAGAGGAAACATTTTCTCTGTGGAGAGGATTCAAGAGTGCATTTAGTTTGATTATTTGGTTTTGGATCATTATGTTTCTCGTGTATGGAGAAAGCCTGTTACAATAGTAAAGAATAACTTGGGTACAAATTGATAATGAAATGGGGAAATATGCTGGATGAAAGCAACCGGAGTAACTAGAAAAGTGGATGAATTAGGGCGTATAGTAATTCCAAAGGAACTTAGAAATACGCTTGGGATTAAAGAAAAATCACCATTAGAGATTTTTGTAGAAGGGGAAGACATCATTTTACAGAAGTATCAGCCTGGTCATGTTTGTGCATTAACAGGAGAAGTGTCAAATCGTAACATAGCATTAGCAAATGGCAAGATAACATTAAGTCTAGAAGGTGCAGAACTATTACTAAAAGAAGTAGAACAATATCTTGTAAAATAAGTGCTCCTTTCAAGGGGCTTTTTTGCAAGGGGAATATATAATTTCACGTACCGTAATGTTTAATAAAAAACAAACTACATAAACAATAGTCTACATTTAATTTTTGTGCCTAATTAATCTGCTTAATGAATTCCGTCTCGTCTGTTTTGGATACTATTTTATGTGAAATGGAGATATTATTTTTATTTCGTATAGATTTCTTGCGAAATATGTACCTAGAGCAGTATTTCGATTTAAATGTGATACGATAGTGATATATTCTTTTTGCTAGTAAAAGGGGATGAGTGTCGATGAAAAACCACATAAAAGTAAATGGAAAAATCCTTCAAACAAATAAAAAATGGTCACATCTCAAGCAAAGACAAAGACAACATATTTCTAATTGGTTACGTAGAGAATATACACAGTTTGTAAAAACACATTATAGAAAACCTAAAAAGTATGAACATGATGAGATTCTTCATGAAGTGATGAATCAAATACAGGAACGTGAAATTTGGATTCCTAATGGTGAAGTAAAAAGATATTATCTAAGCAAAATAGGAAAATGGTTTAGAAAAATAGAAAGTGAATGGGAATCACAAATATCCAACAGTGAAAAGCAGCAGGTATTAGAAGAAAAGTAAATACAAAGAAACCAGGGGGCGCATTTCATGTTTAATTTACAAGAAGATATGTATGAACAATTGAAAGAGAAAAAAGAGGCAGTTACAGTATTTTTAAAGAATGGCGTTCCAGTACGTGGGAAGATCCTTGCAATGGATAAATTCACCGTTCTTATGATTGCTCATGGTAAACAACAACTAGTCTACAAGCAGGCAATTTCCACAATTCTTAAGTAATTCTTTTTCCTTTTTTCAAGGGAAGAGGAAAAAACAAAAAAAAATAGAAGATTGAGATCAATCTTCTTCAAAAAAAGGAACAGATGACAGATTACAGATTACTACTCCAACTCTTAATCAATTATATATAAGCGTATAGGAATATTTAATTCGTTCTGAATTTTCTCAACATATTTGTCTTATTTTTAAATTATAATAGGCGTACCGCCCGCATTTTAACAAAAATATACGCTAAGCAAAGCATTTAATCTCAAAAACATAGGTATTTGAGACAAAGTAACTTCAACTTAAAATAGCTTGAATAGTGTCTTAAAACTCATCTTTATATCAAAATCTCAATTCAAATTGTGTTATTGAGTTTTGAAAATCCCTTAGAGTATAAAAACGCTATTTTAGTTTAGCTGTAGTAATTGACAAAAAAGGACCCGCTATAAATAGCAGGTCCTTTCCTAAAATGGCAAAGAGTAACTCTTACCTTACTCTTCTCTGAATATAATATAATATTTTAATTAATAATGCAATATATTGATATAAAAAAATATATGTATTTTTAAAAATGAGAATACGCCCTAGTGCGGCGCATGACTAGGGCATAAAAGTTAGTTGGTAAATATCTTCATAATTAATACTAACACATTATTTATATGTAATGTATCCAAATTATAATATTCGAATTCTTTTCTAAATGGGATGATTTAGTATATATTGGGACGTCTACACAAGGGGCAATTGAAGGAAAGCAATTTACCCAAGAAGAAATGATGCAATTTGCAGTGTATATGCGAGAAAAAAGAGAGAAGTCATCATTGCATTAATCAAAAGAAATGCTATTATAGGGTGTTTTTGCCCATCCCCTCGAAAAGGGGGAATAAGATAAATGGCATTAAAACCTATTTACTGTTTGTTTTTATTCAGATGCCCCTCTCTACACTTTAAATATACCAGTGTATGGACAAAAGAAAAGACACCCTAAGGTGCCTTCCTCCGACTTGAACCACGTTTATTTAATATAAATTTATCCGTATTATCCCTTTGTTATACATGTAAACACATCCTATAAAACAGAATCGTCTATATACATCAGATTGTTAGTACACAAAATACAAGAGATTTGAGATCAATATTTGAGTGACGCCACATCTTATGTAATCTGGAATAGATTCACTGTATACTGTGAGGGTGACAGTAGGGTATTAATCATAGCGCCACACCTTGTTCATATTTCTTTACATCTTCCATAGTTTTAAATATTAACACATCAAAAACTCCTTTTTCATTCCCACATACGACAACAAACCCATCTGTTGCTTCCAGAACTCTACCAACGCCACCATCTGTAAGCGTAATGCTGGTAAGATGTTTTACGTTCAGTTTTTCTTCTTTTCGAATATAAGTAGTTATGGGTGTCCCTACAGGAAATGCGCTTGTGATATCTTCTGTTGTATATGTGCCATCTATCGATTGAGTTTGAGCTGCGATGGAATCATTTTGAGTGGCACATCCTGTTGAGCATATTAAAAGAATTCCAGTAATAATACTTACACAAGCTTTTTTTACCATTCACAAAATCCTCCTATAACTGTTCGTATTGTTAACCCATTTAGGATAACAAATTGTATATACGAAGTTTGTTGGTTTATGTGAGTCGTAAATCAACAAAGATACAAGTATTTTGGCAGAATGTGTTTCAAACAAAAGAAAAGACACCCTAAGGTGCCTTCCTCCGACTTGATAACCACTTTAATTTTAATAATATGTATTGGACTCTCATCCAAATGATATTTTATCATACTTTCCGGAAAACGAAAACGGATTCATTAACCTACTTAATAGTTTTATCCATAACCTCTTTATACTTATTAAACTCTTCATCTTTCATATCACCATTCATTTGCACAAGGAAATTCCCCTTAGCGTATGTATGTGAGAATAACATTGGAGCAGAGTTACTTAAATCATCATAGTACTTCTTAGTTTTCTCTAAGTCTTCTTTCTTACTAAATTCAAACACACGGCCGCCTTTATCTTCACCTAATTTTGGTGTAAGGATACGCTTCCCGTCTTTGCGCATGTTACCAAATTCCTTTTGTGGTAGATCCGTAGCATTTTCAGCTTCTATGCCAGCTTTCTTGAACTCACTAATAAGTGAAGTTGTAGTAACTGGTTCTGGCTTCTTAGCTTCTTGCTTAGGTTTAGATTCAGTTGCAGTTTTCTCATTAGAACCACAAGCAGCCAATCCCATAAGTAATGCGCTACATGCTAATACTGTAAGTAATTTGCGTTTCATTGTGTTACCCCCAGTATGTATTAGTTATATAAGCTAAAATCTTTTTTCTTATTCCCCCTTTTCGAGGGGATGGGAAAAAACACCCTATTATAAGGATTCTTTTTTTGTATCAAAAATCTACAAAGAAAAAAGATAAGATTGGGAACACAATCTTATCTTTAGCACAAGGAGTAAACAAAAGGATAACTATCATATTGTTATTATAATTTATTTTTTGTTAATTTCGAATATTAAAACCACAATTAACAAGTATATCTATATTGAGAAATTTATTACAAAATTAGCTATAAATGATTCAAAAAGCGAATGTAAACTTTTACCCAAAAGTTTACATTCATTTCCCTATAAACATTGACTTTTATCCATTTTAATTGATATTATAAAAAAAGACAAAAAAGTATACATTCAAATCATTGAAAATAAAGGGATTGAAAAACAGATGGATAAAAAGCAACATTTAATTGATGTACAACCAATTCGGAGCATAGAACAGCTTAATGATATGAAATGGTCGCTCAAACGTCATTGTTCAGATCGTGATTACATTTTATTTCTAATTGGTATTAATACGGGGTTACGTGTAAGTGATTTACTTAAAATGGAAACGAGTGAAATTTTAAAACTGAAGCGAAAAAAACGAAAAGAATTTAAAGTAAAAGAAGGAAAGACAAAAAAGGAACGTATCATAAATATTACATCTATTTTTGAGGAAGTATTGCCATACGCTGAAGATCTAAAAAGTACCTGGTTATTTCCTTCTCGAAAAGGTGATAAACCTATTAGTAAAATTCAAGCCTATCGACAGTTACAAAAAGCCGGAGATTTTTCCGGAGTCGAATCTTTAGGCACTCATACAATGCGTAAAACGTTTGGGTATTGGTTTTACAAGCAGACAAAGGATATTGCTATGTTACAAGAAATACTGAATCATAGTACGCCACAAATCACATTAAGATACATTGGGATTAACAAAGAAGAGAAAGATAATATTCTTGATACATTTCGCATCTAATCTGATAAAAAAGCGAATACATTTTAAAAAATAATTAATTAAAATGGACTCGCTTTTTTAAATGGGGTCCCGCCAACCAAATGACATAAAACCCACGTTAAGACACTTTGAATTGTCTTTAAAATAAAGCTATAAGATATCCACGGAAATTCCATCCTGCATACAAAATCCCACACATTATAAAAGGGGCAACAATGGGCCTTAATTTATTTGGTATGTACTGTGAAATCACTAAAAGTGCTGCATAAACAGCCAGTAATAAAGCGAATACTTTTATTGCTGGATATAGTAACCCCGCTACTTGTGATTGTATTTCTGGTGTATTAAAATTCATATTATCCCCCCTTCCGAATTTAAATCTTTATATAAATATAATACATTATATATTTTATAAAGAAAAGACACCTAAGGTGCCCCTCCGACTTGTGCCATCTTAATTTTAATAATGGGTTTCTTTGATCATCCCCTGAAAAAGGAGGGAATACAAAATATTTTATATAAATTGTAGACAAAGTTTATATTAGTCGCGAAATGCCGTCAGGTCCCGTGTAGAGAAGGATAAGTCAACAAAGTAGAGGGTAATATACAAAAAATAGAAATTGGAGGATGTATTATGTCAAAAAAAATAAGGAAGTTAAAACCTAAGTTAATCAAAGAGTTGAAAGAACTACAAAAAAACAGAGGAGAGATGCAACACTTTTTAACTAATTTTGTTCTTAATTTATGCCACCGTAGTGAATCTATGGTTTTTTTGAGAGAGAACTATAAGCCTACGGATAACGGAAAGCTTAAAGATTCTAAACCGTTTCAAGTATCTGTTGGTCTATATGTTAGTTCTTTAGTAACTTGTTGGGAAACTTTGTTTCGGGATTTGTTCGTATTTATAGTTAATAATGATAACGATATATATAATAGAATTCATTCTTTTTTGCAAGAAAAAAATATTGAGTTAGATACCGTTGATGCTATGGATATAAGTGTAAGCGAATATATGTCCAAGCAATTTAATTTTCAAGATTTAGCACAAACATGTGAAGCTTTTAATTTCCTCTTTGATAGAACTGAAGAACAAATAACAGATTATTTTGATGATGCAATTAACACTATCGGTGCATTTCAATGTAGTCGACCTAATTATATATTGCATTGGCTGCAACAAGGCAATATAGCTTTAGTTAAGAAAGAAATATTTGATACGCTTGAAGAAGCATTTAATATCCGACATAAAGTTATTCATGATGGGAATTTTTATATGGAAGTAATCCCAGAACAAATGGCGAGAATTGAATCATGTTTTATGATTTTCCCTCAATTCATAACAGCTTGGTTGGCTATTAAATATAATCAAAAGAGGATGGTAGCTTTTGAAAAAAATGGAGGAACCGTAATGGTGTTAACTACTGATTTTATAGAGAATTCGGCAATTAAAATTCTTGATGTATCTGATTTTAGTGCAAAAGATTACATAGTAGTTCCTGATGCAAAATAATGGAGATAGTTAACAAATATCTATTTTATAGTTGATATGTGAACATAACTACACTTTTGTTTTTTATTTATAAATTATTACTGAATATAGATATACGCTGTTCTATAAGAATGCACCATTCTTCTTCATTTACCTATATTTATACTTTCACTAATTTATTATGTTATAGATATTGATTTATAGCATTTTGTGCAAAATGAATAATTGGGATTTCCAAGAATTAAAACCTGATAACCCCTCTTGTTTTCTCGAATCACGCAATTCCCAAAAATAAATACTTATATTTATAGTATTTGTTATATAATGGAATGAATACTTAATAAATATGGTTCCCTCGTTATGAATAATGAGATAATTTGTATGTCCCGTGTATTCGCTTTAACCTAAAAAGAACTTGTAGTGATTCTTACAAGTTCTTTTTTTTTTTTTTTAAAATTCAAATAAATGAAAATCCATGATAAGTCTCCTCATTTGACCCTTAACTAGAAAAAACATCTATTAATCTAACTAGTTGACTTTCTAAACATATGCTATTTATCAATTAGCAAACTAATTGGGAGCAAATTTCTTAAACCAGGGATACTCTGGATAGTTTTATCTAATTCCTTCAATTTTTCCTCCCTCTCATTAGGAGATACCTGCAAACCACCAACTATACTTTTCCCTTTAAATACAATAGAATCAGTATTCCCTTGTTTCAATTCAATTAATTTAAATTCATTTTTTGACATCATATAGTGATTATTATTTATTGTAAGAGGGGATACAAGCATTCTATTTTTATCTTTATCTAACATAACAAACTCTTTCCCCTGATATTGTACAATTGTATAATCTTCTTTTTTCTCAGCTTTTGTATATCCATATTGAAAGAAAATCCATGATGAACCTATACCAATTGTAATGATTATAATCCCTCTTATTCCCCAGTTACATTGCTTCCAAATATAAGCCAATGGGTTTCTTCTATAAATAGCAACAATCCCTCTTAAACATAGCTTTAAAAGTCCATTTTTAATTGTTCCTGACTTCAATTTTTTTAGGGAAAGTACAATAAATAAAAATAGTAACATTACTAGTAAAATGAAAAAAAGTGCCCATACTCTAATACTTAATAGATTAGCTACATTAAAATTATATGAATCCTTTAATACTAAAAATGGTAGATAGCCAAGGACTAGCATAAGAAAAATTCCATTTGTAATTGCATTTATAGGAGCAAACTCTTTCCTATCATAGATTGTTCCTACCACTTCCTTAAAACTACCCACTTTATTTAAATCTGTTTCAATAATTGAATTTGAAAACGCACCTATTTTTGAATAGAAGCTTCTTAATTTCACTCTTATAAAAGTATTTTTTTTAGGAGCATTTTGCCTTGCATCCAGTATATTCATTATAAAACTTGCACACCAAATTAACATTCTTGAAATAAAATATAAAATACATACCCTGAGTATCAAAGAAGAAACATCATATACAGAACTAACAATTAAAGGTACATCTAGATCACTTAAACTTATATCATCTATACCATAGTAATCTCTAATTCCCTTTTGAAAAGAATAAGAGAAAAAGTAGATGGCTCCTGTGAGAACTGTGATAATCCATGCAGTATCTTGTAAATAAGATAATCTATCCTTTTGTATTTGCTCACCTTCTTTTTCCATTTGATAACTTTTTCTTTTTATTCTCTTTCTCACCAATACACACCCTATCTAACTAATTCTTGTAAACACTTCTAATACCTAATAACAGCTTTACCAATATAACCCTATCTTTCAATAACATTCTACCATTAGTTTTACTGTAGAAATAAAAGTTTCTGTAAAATCCTGTGCTTAAAATAAAAAAGATCCAATATCTAGCATCTACTCCTATTATTTTTTATAGGGGTATCGTCACCATATATGTACCAAACAGCAACTTACATATAGGTTTTCTTTATGAACGATAGTTCCTATTTATGACTCGTTTTTGCATTTATTTTGTCTAAAACCTTTTTTTATTGTACCTTCTATAATTTAAGGATTAGAATTGTAATAGTACATAATACAAATAGGGGGATTAAGATGAGAGACATAAAAGGAGCACGTTGGTATAAAACAGATTTACATCTACATACACCTGAAAGTCGGTGTTTTATTGAACAAGAGGTTACACCAGCACAGTGGGTTACTAGATGCATAGAACAAGGGCTAGATTGTGTTGCTGTTACAGATCATAATACAGGTGGGTATATAGATAAAATAAAAGAAGCTGCTAAGGGGACTAGCCTAACAGTGTTTCCAGGAGTAGAAGTAACTTGTAGTGATGCTAAAGTTCATATACTTGTATTATTTGATGTAGATAAGGGTACACAGGATGTTAATCATTTCCTTGCAAGATTAAAACTCGCTATGGAAATGTATGGTCATCAAAATGCTAAAGTTACTATGAGCGTTTTGGATGTTATCAAAGAAGCCCAGGAAGTGGGAGCTATAGCTATACCAGCTCATATAGATCAATACAGTGGACTTTGCGAAACAGATTTCGGAACGCAAAGTAGCGTGTTTAAGAATGAGAATGTACTGGGAGTCCAGGCTGTACATGAATTTTTCTATAACAATGAATTAGATTCACAATCAGAATTAAAATTATTACAAGACCTATACGGTGAAACTAACATAGCAGCAGAGAGAGCATTGAATTGGAAAAACACTTTAACTAATGCAAAAAAGCATCCAGTGTCTATTCTTACATTTTCAGATAATCCAGCAAGTGAGAAGGCCTCTAAACATGGTCTTTGGGGGATAGGTCAAAGATACACATGGATAAAAATGAGTGAAGATATTAATTTAGAAAGTTTGCGTCAAGCACTACTACTACCTGAAAGCAGAATAAGAAATGACTTTGAATCTAAAACAGCCCCTTACGAATTACCTAATGAATGGATAAATAGTATAAAAATTACAAACACTGAGATTAACAAGTCTGAAAATACATTTTCTTTTAGTCCTCAAATGACCACAATAATTGGTGGACGTGGGACAGGAAAATCGAGCATTCTTAGATTTATTAGAGGGTGTTTTAAATGTAATGAGGATTTAAAAGAACATAATGAAATTGCTAGTGAACAAGAAAAGTTTTATAGTGTATATAGTAAAAATGATGATTCTGGCGTTTTAAAAAACGATTCTGAGATAGAGGTAATTTATAATCGATACAATACTACCTATAAAATTATTGCATCTGATTTTAACGGCACCTCTCAAAAAAATACTTTTAAAAAGTGGGATCCTGAAACGGAACAATATGAAGAAATTACACAAGAAGAGCATGATTCTTTATTAAATTTATTTAAGTTTGATGTATATTCACAGAAACAAGTTTATGAAATTGCTAAAAAACCTAATGCTTTAAGAGATAAGATGGATAGTTCAATTGATGGAATGTATGAGCTCCAAGAAAATCTAAAAACAACTAAAATTGAGTACTTAACTAAATCATCAAAAATCAGATCAATTACTTCTCAATTAGAGGGGAAATCAAAATTATTAGCTGATATTGAAGACAAGCAAAATCAATTAAGAACGTATAAGGAAAGTGATTTTGAAGAGCTTTTTAATAAGTCCAATCAATTCTCTGAAGAAATAGATGAGATAAAAGTGTTCGGACAGGCAGTTATCAAAAGCTATCAACAGATTCAATCACTTGGTGAAACATTAGAACTATCAGAAATTAACTATAATAATATTTCTCACGATTATAAAGCGGAAATTAAAGATATTGAAGACCCTATAAAAGAAAAGTATGATAAAATCCATGCTCATATTTTGGACTTAAGCACTCAGATGATGAAACTAAGTGAAGAATTTAAAATTAGTTTGAAAGAGTCTAATTGGTTCTCCGCCTATAAAAAGAATACAAATGAATTTAAAAAAATAAAAGAAGATTTACAATCACAAGGTATTCAAACTCTTCATGACTTTGAGAAACTTAATGAAGAGCTTACAAAGAAGAACGAACAGCTAAATGTAATAAAAGCACAAGAAGAATTAAGAGAAACAGAAATACAAGAATTAGCAGGATTAAAGACTGAATACCTAAAAAAGAGGGAAGAAATTACAACAGCTAGAAAGAGCTTTATTCAAGAAGTACTAGGAGATAGTGATAACTTAAAAATCGAAATAAAAAGTTTTAGAGATAAAAAATTCTTTGAATATAACTTTAGAAAAATTATTCAAAAAGAAGACACCTTTAACGAAGATATACATAAAATTATTGAATTCTGCTTTAAAGGAAAAGTAGAAGTTAATATTCCAAATCTCCTAAATATTTTTAGGGATATAAGATCTGGTAAAAGTAATGAGCTTTTTTCAGGAAGGTTTATCCGTGTAATAAAAGAGTTAAATAAAGAACAAATGGATGAATTAACGCTTCTATATCCAGAAGATGAAGTTCAAGTTAAATATAAAGCTGCTAATTCTAATGAATATAAACCCTTATCTAATGCATCGGCAGGTCAAAAAACATCAGCCATATTGACTTTTCTATTGTCTTATGGAGAAGTGCCATTAATATTAGATCAACCTGAGGATGATTTAGATAATTCACTAATATACGAACTAATTGTTGAGAGATTAAAAACCTGTAAATCTAAAAGACAAGTAATTGTAGTAACACACAATGCGAATATTCCGGTGAACGGAGACTCAGAGTTAATTTTAGCTATGGATTCTAATAAAAGCGGATTAAATTTGTTAGCTTCTGGAAGTATTGAAGATGCCACGGTTAGAAACCAAATTTGTAAAGTGATGGAGGGCGGAGAAGCGGCATTTAAATTACGTGCCAAGCGTTATAAACTCTCTTAATAATAAGGATATGATGAAATTTGAGGTATAAGCCGGTACTTCAAAAAACTTTTTTAATTTTAATACTTACAAAAGAAGAATCATATTGAGGATTCTTCTTTTTATATATTCGTAAATGTGTAATTTTACAAATATTCTTTACTTTAATACATCTAGAAATAAAAAGAATCGATGATACCTCTATAAAAGTGTTTCGAAAGGTACACCTTTTGGGACTATCAAAATTACATAATATATTAGTTCCAAAACCTCACAAATTCATTTTTGAAATGCTTCTTAAAAACTGACACCTTTTGAAACAGGTTTGCTCGTTTCAAAAAAAATCAACCTGTTAATAAAGGTAAACCTTTGAGGATGTAACTCGCATCCTTATAAAATCAAGGATTATCACGTTTATAAATATGTTCTAAAACATTTTTAAACGTATATTAAATACCGATGACATTTACAAACTCCTTAGCGTACAATTTACTCGGCTGTTCCCTATAAGAGGACGAGTAAATAGAAGAAAAAAAAGCGACCAATTTCAATTAGTTTCTTTTTTGTCTTTATTGTTCCACCAATCCTTATTCTTCAATTCGATTGCGCCAGTGTAAAATAATCCTATTTTATCATCAGTATGTTTTGTTTCAACTTTCAAACTATAAATGCTAGGAGCTACAATCTGTCTACATATCAAAATCTTTATATTTGTTAACTGATAATTTTGAATGATATCAAATTTTTTTGTTGTTAGATTAATAGAGATGCGGTGTTATTCCTATTAAATGATTTTTACTGCAAAACCGGACTTGAAATATATTTTTCCGAAAAAACAGAAAAATAATGATAAATAGAAGGAACAATTAATTATAGATATAGTTTTTCAGTGAGTGAAATATAATTTTGTGTTATCAAATATTTGCATAGGAGGCAATTATATGAATTAAAATCCCCGCGTAAGTTTTATTAAAAAATAAAATAATAGTTACTATTCTATTTGTTATAGAAAGGACGAAGAGAATGTCAATAGTTCAGCGTTATACAACGACTACAAATGGTGCGATGACGTTTACAGGTAATACACTAGGATTTGGTTCGAATAATCCTAGCTATAATGACATTGGAGCATTCATTACGTTGGATCTTACCCAACAAGTTCCAAGTTATCCAATAGGTAGTACGTTAAATTGGAAATTGAATGCTTCTCAAGCAGTTCTGAAATTTCCTGTAGCTAGTGAAGTGCTGTATGCAGAGTTGATTTGGGGAGGTACCTCAAAATTTAACGCAGTGGATGTTACAGGAGATATTAACGTTCCCATTTCCTTAACTAACCCACAAGGTTCAATACAAACAATATCTCCTGATGCTACAACGGCCCAAGTAGTAGTACATGAAAATCACACATTTTATATTCGTACAGCTGATGTTACTAAACTAATAAAGGCGAGTGGAGCAGGTTCTTATACTGTAAGTGGGGTACCTGCCACAATCCAACGGCCAAGTAAAAGTAATGCAGCAGGATGGACGCTTGCTGTTATATATAAAAATCCTTCTTTACCTTCACGAAATATCAACTTATATGTTGGTGTGGCATCAGTTGAAAGAGGGAATGTAGTGGATCAAAAAGTTATGGGTTTTGGGACACCTGAATCCAAACCGTTTCAGGCAAGAGCTTTATTGACTGCTATCGAAGGCGACAGTTTCATTTCTAAGGATCAATTTTTATTTGGTCCATCCCCAAGCCAATTACAAGCCATTTCTGGACCGAATAACTTAGTGGATAACTTTTTCGCTTCACAGATTAATGATGATGGTGGAAATTTAGATACTAGTGGGACAGCGGGAAATAGTAATGTAACCCCAGGGCAAAAACAGTCTACACAGCGCTATGGCTGGGATATTACGAATGTGGATATTTCAAACGCCATGGAAATCTCACAAACTGAAGCGATTGCTCGGTTCAAAACAGATATGGACGGATTCATCCTTTCTGGATTAGGGATTCAAATTGATGTGAATAGTCCGGAACTCAAGATAGACAAACAAGTGGATAAAGATATAGCAATAGTCGGAGACGAGTTAACTTACACAATTTTAGTAGAAAATAGTGGACTAGTAGAAGCACAGAATTCCATTTTTAAAGATATTCTTCCAGATGAGTTAGAATTTGTGCAGAACAGCTTAACTATCGATGGGCAAGCCAAACCCGGAGAAAATCCAGCTAAAGGAGTTCATATCGGATCTGTAAGCATAGAAGGGCCAGTCGAGATCATATTTAAAGTGAAAGTGATTGCAGTCCCTACAGATGGAAAGGTGACTAATACGGGTAAGCTGGATTACGAGTTCCAAAGTGCAGCGGGTTTACCTCTCACATCAGGATCTAGTAGCTCAAATGAAGTAAATACTATCATTAAGCATGTACAAGTCGATCTCGTGAAAAGTGAAGATCGTTCGGTTTACGATAAAAAGGGAGATATTATCACCTACACGCTCGATATTACCAATAATGGAGATACTTCAGTAAATGCACTTTCTATTAAAGATGTCATACCTACAGGAACGGTACTCGTTCCAGGGAGTTTAAAAGTAAATGGTGCACCGGTGCTTGATGATTTAACAACAGGAATTCCTCTTGGTACATTAATTCCTGGCCAAACAGCTGTGATTACATTTCAAGTAGCGTTACAAAGTCCGTTGCCAGTGAAAGTAGATAACCAAGCAGAGGCAATTTATCAATTTCAGCTGAAACCAGGTAGCAATGTGCGTGAGGAAATAGTAACAAGTAACCTAATTACGGCATGGTTGGAGACCGATTGTCAAAAAGCACAAAATCAGATTTTTGAATCAGTAGCACAACAAGAGCTTGGTTTGATGAAAATCCTTCAAGCAGAAAGTGTAAAGGTACAAGAAGCGGTAAAGGCATTTGAAGAAGAGAGAATCTCTGCCCAAGAACTTGCTAGGATTAATCAGAGTGTCGAAAAAGTAGTCCAAAAAGCTACACAGTTGGAGAAATTATTAAAAGATAAATTAGAAATTGCTAAGCAGATTTGTTGTTGGTAGATTAGTGAGAAAGAAGCACAAGAATTTTTAGCTTTATTTAGATTGAAAAGGGGGAAGAATATGCCATTTATTCATCGTTTCACCCAAACAACCAATGGTGCGATTACATTTACAGGAAATACATTAGGTTATGCAGATGGAAGTACAGATATCGGGGCTTTTTTGACAACAGATAGCTCTAAACAAGTGTCAGGATATCCAGCTGGAAGTACATTGAACTGGCAAGAAAATTCCTCTTTGGCTATGCTGAAAATCCCTGCAGACAGTGAAATATTGTATGCCGAGTTGATCTGGGGTGGATCGACTAAAGATCAATATACTGATGTTCGTTCAGCTATCAATACTTCGATTTCTTTTACCACCCCAGCTGCTACTGTATCCATCGCACCAGATGCCTTCACTGCACGAGAAGAGTCCGTCTTTGGCGGTCAAGTTTTCTATGTTCGCTCTGCGAATGTAACTGAATTTGTACAAAAAGGTGGAGCTGGAACTTATATAGTAGGTGGTATTGCCGGAACGGTAAGAGATTGTACTTTTTTTCTAGCTTCTACCAATACAGTGGGATGGACGTTGGCTGTCGCTTATAAACATCCATTACTTAAAATTCGAAATATGAATATTTATGTTGGGTCTCAAGTGATTTCTATGTCTAATCCTCCAGTGGATGAGTTGATTTATAATTTTAAAACCCCAGAAGGTGGGGATATCCAGGGACGTGTCATGCTTACCGCACTGGAAGGAAACTCTAATCTTCCTGGCGATCGCTTTGAATTTGGTCCCGATCGTTCGTCGCTTTCGGTGATATCTGGGCCGAATAATCCTGGAAATAATTTTTTTGCGTCGCAGATTAACGATGATCTAGGAAATTTAGATACTAGTGGAACTGCTGGAACGCTCAATAAGCCTCTTGGATCAGACGGATTTGGCGTACGATCTGGTTGGGATATCACGAATGTAGATATTTCTCACACGTTGCATCATAGTCAAACCGAGGCGATCGCCCGTATTGCGACGGCGCAAGATACCTATTTGGTGAGTGGATATGGAGTACAGATTGACGCCAATAGCCCAATCGTAAAAATGAATAAGTCGGGGGATAAAAAACAAGCTGTAGTAGGTGAAATAGTAACTTACACTTTGGAAGTAAAAAATGATGGCTATGTAGATGCGACTAATGTGATTTTTCAGGACTACTTAGATCCAGAACTTGAATATTTACCAGATAGTTTACGAATCAGAGGTGTGGCATGGCCAGGACAAGATATTGCTAAGGGTGTAAACATTGGTACTTTGGCTGTAGGAGAAACAGTCCTCATCACGTATCAAGCGAAAATCATGAAAGAGCCTGATGATAAAGTGGTGCATAATCAAGCATCGATGATCTTTGATTTTCAGAGTAGACCAGATTTACCTATTTCGACAGCGACGAGTATTAGTAACAAACCTGGGATTGAAGTGATTGAGCCACCTACCTGTGAAGAAGGGAAAAATCAGATTATCCAAACGATTGCTGAGGCGGAACAAAGCATTGCTAGGATTATGCGGGCAGAAGCAGAAAAAATTGAAGTAGCTGCTCGTGCGTTTGGAGATAAGAAAATAGAAGTCCAAGATCTCATCGCTGTCAATGAAAGTGTGGAGGATATGTTAGACAGCCTAATCGTACTAGAATCAGTGCTTAAAGATAAACTCGCTGTTACCCAAGAAATTTGTGATTTTTGCTCATAACATCCATATATAATTTGATTCGATGATGGAAAGGGTGATGAAATATGTCTCAAAGTCGGGGGTATGTAAATATGAAAACTGAGGCGAATAGATTAATGGAGGATAGTCTGAAGATGGAAATAAATAAAAAAGTAAACAAAAATGAGGCAAAAGTAAAAGATATTTTGACTTATACCGTTCTTGTAACAAATATGGATCCGGTTGACGCACAAAACACTATCTTGAAAGATATCCTTCCAAAAGAGTTGAAGTTTGTTCCAGGTAGTGTCTTTGTGGATGGTGTGCCTCAACCTAGTGTGAATGTAAATAATGGGATTAAGCTAGGAATGGTAGGAACAGGAGAACTGATTGAAGTGACATTTCAAGCGAAAGTAATCAATATTCCTCCAGATGAGCTAGTGAAAAATAAAGCCACCTTAAATTATGAATTTGAAAGTGCTTCTGGATCGCCTATCAAAAAAGGAGAAGCAGCCAGTAATATAACAGAGACAAAAGTGATTGTGCGTCCTCCTACTAACTGTGAGAACAATCAAAGTACCATTGAATTTTCAATTAAACAGGAAGAGAAGGCCATTCAGGAGTTACTGGATGCAGAAGCAGAAAAAATAAGGACGGCAAATCAAGCCTTTAATAGTGGCAAGATTACAAAAAATGAACAGAATTTGATTATTCAGAGTGAAAATAGTGTTTCTCAAACATTATCTACATTGAAACAAGAACTACAGAACAAGAGAAATACGATTCAGGATTTATGTAGTGGTTGCAAGTAGAGAAGAAGAGGATGTCTTACTTTTCCTCAGATGCTTTTGAAAAATAGGGAATCTGATTCATCACTAATAAGGTATGAATTACAGAAAAGAAAGGGAGAGGCACATGTCTAATTTTCCGAAAGTGAGTATAGAAAAGGAAGTAGACAAAATTGATGCGGTGGTAGGAGATATTCTAACATATACGTTTACCATTTCCAATGATAGTCTAATTGATGTTACTAATTGTCATTTTAAGGATTTTCTATCAGAAGAGGTGCAGTTTGTCCCGAATAGTGTGGAAATTGACGGTGAATCAAAACCTGGTGAAGATCCAATGAAAACGATTGTACTTGATAGACTATCCATTGAAGGGCCTATCATCATTACATTTAAAGTTGAAGTGATTAAACCTCATTCTAGTGGAGTGATTAGGAATAAAGCTTACATGGGCTCTCAGTATTCAGGTGGTTATGTAGATGCGGTCAGTAACGAAGTACAAACCAATGTGCCAGCAGGACGAACAACCTGTGAATGGTCACGTGACTTAATCATTCATTCCATCGCACAAGAGGAAAAAGGCCTAGCCACGATTCTTTACATGGAAGGCGAAAAGATTCAAGCAGCGATTAATTCATTCCGAGGTGGCCGGATTAAAGTGACGGATTTGCTAGCAATTAACAAGAGTGCAAAGAAAGCAGTTCAGCAAATTGCTAATCTGGAAAAAGAGTTGAAGAAAAAGTTAGATCAAGTTAAAGACCTATGTTGTGGTTGTAAGTAGGGATAGAAATAGATAAATAGAGAAAGGGTGAGAATCATGGCGTTTATTCAGCGATATTCAACCACGACTAACGGAGCGGTTACTTTTACTGGCAACACACTGGGTCTAAGTAATACCAATATCAGTTATACAGATATTGGTGCATTTATCACATTAGATTTGTCTAAGCAGGTACCAGGATATCCTGCAGGTACCACACTGGATTGGAAAGAAAATGCTTCTGCTGCACAGCTTCGCTTACCAACGGGAAGCATAGTATTATATGCAGAGCTAATTTGGGGTGGATCAACAAAAACGAGTACCGAGGATGTGACGAGTGAAATAGATCGGGCCATAACGTTAATCTCGCCAAAAGGGAGCACCCTCATTACGCCAGATCCGACTACGAGTCAGCAAGTAGCTCAGGCGAACCAAATATTTTATGTTCGCTCTGCCAATGTTACTAGTTTTATAGATGCAGGTGGGGCTGGTAATTATACTGTCAGTGGTGTACCAGCGACAGTACAAAGATATAAAGGGAACAATGTGGGGGGATGGACTTTATCTGTGGTTTATAAAGATCCTACACTGCCTCTTCGAAATATGAACATTCATGTCGGAACTGCATCGATTGAGAAAACGGGATCAGTAAGCCAGAAAATTTCTGGCTTCTCTACGCCTGAACTTGGTGATGTCAAAGCAAGATTGTTGCTAACCGCAATGGAAGGAGATTCAAAGATTCCAGGAGATCAGTTGCTTTTTGGAAAAGATGCCTCTTCTTTAAAGCCCATTTCAGGTCCCAATAATCCGATTGACAACTTCTTTGCTTCACAAATTAATGATGATGCAGGGAATCTAGATACGAGTGGTACCTATGGGAATGTAAATGTCACACCAGGAAGTGCCGGACCAGCAGTTCGTTATAATTGGGATATTACCAATGTGGACGCTTCTACAGCTATGGAGAATTCACAAACGGAGGCATTAGTTCAACTGACTTCGAAATCAGATGGTTATATAGTGACAGGTCTGGGTGTCCAAATTGATGTGAATAGTCCAGAAATCAAAATTAATAAAGAAGTAGATAAAGAAGCAGCTATCGTGGGTGAAATCCTTACTTACACTCTATTAATTGAAAACAGTGGAATGACCGAAGCACAAAAAACTATTTTAAAAGACACTCTTCCACCAGAATTAAAGTTTGTTGAAGGCAGCTTACAGATCGATGGCGTTCCTATACCTGGTGGAGATCCGAAAAAAGGAGTAGACATTGGTTCCATATCTATCGAAGGCCCGACGGAAGTTACCTTTCAAGCCTTAGTATTAAAAGTGCCATCAGACAATAGAGCGGTGAATAAAGCTACTGTCGTGTATGATTTCCAAAGTGCCCCAGGTTTACCGGTCTCTTCAGGTACAGCAGATAGTAATGAAGCCATTACGGTCATTCGAAAAGTAGAGGTAGAGGTAGTTAAACGGCAAGACATGTCGGTTTATGTCAAAGCAGGTAACGTTATAACCTATACCATTGAAGTTGCTAATACAGGTGATACACCACTGACCGATGTCGTAATTGAGGATCAAGTTCCAAATGGAACGAAGTTGGTTCCAGGTAGTTTACAGATAGATGGGCGTCCTCTCTCAGGCAATATAGAAAGTGGCGTGAATATTGGTACGGTAGAGCCCGGGACGACGACCAGAGTCACATTCCAAGTGTTGATTGATAACCCAGTGCCTAAGAAAGTGGCAAACAAAGCAAAAGTTGATTATAAATATAGGCTTATTCCTGATGGGCAAATTTATCGTAAAGAAGAAATGACGAATGAAGTGACAGCTATTCACGAAAGCAATTGTAAAGAAGCACAGAAGAAAATCGTGACAGGTATTGGAGAAGCTGAGTTAGCGGCTGCAGGAGTAATCGTAGCAGAAAAATTAAAAATACAAGATGCAATTCGGGCCTTCAACGAAGGGAAGCAGAGTGCAGAAGAATTACTCAATGAGAATGAACAGTTGACCCACAAACTAACAAAAATAATTTTAGACGAAAAATTGCAGCAAAATACATTGCAAAAAGCAAAAATACTTTGTTGCGATGGTATTGACGGGCTTGACTACAGTGGTGTCTATATCATCAAAAATAAGGGAAGTCAAAAAGTATTAGATATATCTAGCGCCTCAAAGGATAATGGTGTAAACGTGCAACAATGGGAGTATAACGGCGGAGATCAGCAAAAATGGGAACTAGAGAAGCTGGCAGATGGGTATTATAAAATCAAAGCAGTTCATAGTGGGAAATTGCTTACTGTGTCCGGAGCTTCAAACAGTGATGGTGCGAATGTAGAACAATGGGAAGACATTGGTGGAGACAATCAAAAATGGAAAATCGAAAAAAGTTCGGATGGAACGCTTAAATTGATAGCTAAGCATAGCGGCCAATTACTTGATCTGAAGAGTAGTTTACAAAACAATGGTGCTAATATTCAACAATGGCCAGACAATGGTACAGATGCTCAATGTTGGGAATTGACAAAATTAAAATAATACTTTTTATAAAATAAAGTATGTGTTGCGATATAGTAGCACAAAGTAGAAGTATTTGCTTTTAATAAAAACGGTAGAATTAACTTTAATAAGAAAAAACATGAGTCATTGAGAAGTATAGACTCATGTCTTTTTTGTGTTATGGTGTAAAAAATTATTTAATAGAGACATAGAGCCAAAACAATCTGTTCAATTGTTACTTTGAAATAACGTTAGGATGTTTGTAAACATTATGTTCTCTTTTGTGGAAAAGGACCGGCAAGCTGAGGAGATTGCTCTCGCCCAAAAACAGGGGGAAACGTTTAGGACGTCCTCTAGTTGAAATTACAAGAGAATATAGTGAACTACTCGCCACTTAGCAAAGCTTGAAGTGGGAGCTTCTCAGTTCCACGACGAAAGTAACCTTCCGTCTCCCTGTCGGCATCCGCCCTAGAATAATTGTCTTTACACCAGATGGCACTCGTGCCTATGTTACAAATCAAGCTAGCAATACTGTTTCTGTTATTGATACTGTTACTGATACAGTTATTACTACAATTAATGTAGGTATCGAGCCTGTTGGTATAGCTATTACACCGGTTGGAACTCGGATTTACGTTGTGAATAAAGTTAATAATACTGTTTCAGTGATAAGTACGTTGACAAACACTGTAATTGGTATCATTCCTGTTGCACTATCCCCTGATCAAGTAACCATCATACCAGATGGTACTCGTGCCTATGTTACAAATCAAGATAGTAATATTGTTTCTGTTATTGATATTGCTACAAATACCGTTATCGCTACTGTCCCAGTAGGTGTTGCGCCAACTGGTATAGCAACCGGAACTATTTGCGAATAGTATAAAGAGCAGAGAGACACTAATCACGTTTCTCTGTTTTTTTATTTCTTTTTACATATCAATCCTAGGAAGTGATGACTCTTTTATTACTGACAAAAGAGAGGGGAAACCTCTCTTTTTTTGGGTGGAAATGCTAAGACAAGAGGTACTCACCCATCGCTATAAAGCTAAGGTTCTAGTGCAAAAAGATAATAATTTGAAAATGGAAATAAATCTTTTGTTTCCTTGTTTTGCTGTGCCAGCAAAACTATATCCAGTAGTATTTGAAAAGCTAGTTTGTAAACCATCCACTCTTTTAACCATAAAGAAGATTTAACGTTAGCGGACAGGAATACATTAAGAATGTATAAAGAGTAAATTATTCTAGTATAAATATAGAAGAAAATTATGAGGTGGAAATAGCAGCTAGAGATAAAAAGTTTCCGTAATTCGAGTGGGGGGAAGAATTTGAAAGTGCAAAAGGATTTTATTTTCTTTTGTGGAATGTTATTCATATTTATCTTATTAAAATTTAGAAAGGAGAATATTTATGAAACATTCCTTATTGGAGACAAATACAGATCCAGGAAAGAAAGAATCATTGCTTACACGGTGTGCAAATGTATTTTCGAGATGGTCTCAGAAATATGTCCCGGATGCTTTTGTTATAGCTGTGCTGCTCACTTTATTTACTTTCATTATAGCTTTGCTGATGAATCCCTCAAATCCGTACAAAATCGTAAAATCCTGGGGGGATGGGTTTTGGACTTATTTAACTTTTACAATGCAAATGGTATTGCTAATGGTTACAGGGATGACGTTAGCTTCCGTCCCATTTGTTAATAGAGGCTTGCAGTCAGTTGCTAAGTTAGCCGATACACCTCAAAAGGCTTATACGATGACATTTTTTATCAGTGCAATTGCATACTATATCAATTGGGGACTAGCGGTAGTTGTGGGAGCGATTATTGCGAAGGAAGTAGCGAAAAAGAATCCGAATGCACATTTTCCATTACTTGTCGCAGCTGCTTATGCTCCGACTGCCTTATATAGCGCAGGTCTCTCCAGTTCTATTGGCTTGACAATTGCCACAAAGGATCATTTTCTTGTAGATATGATTGGAATTATTCCTACCTCACAAACAATCTTTAGTTACTCTACTCTAATTATTTTTTTCACTCTATTCATCACGATGCCAATTATTATTGTACTTATGGCTCCAAAAAGCGGGATTATTAGGTATAAAGCACTCGAAACAGATACAAATTCTTTTGTAAAACCTCCTCAAAAGGATTTAACTGCTGCGGAAAAACTGGAATGGACACCGGTTCTAGGAATAGTATTAGGTGCAATCGGCACGTTGTATTGTGTGTATGAATTCATGAACGGTCATAGTTTGGATTTAAATATCATTAATTTGTTTTTCTTGTCACTTGGCTTGCTCCTGCATGGTTCTCTTGGAAACTTTGCACAAGGATTCAAAGAATCTGCGCAATCCATTTCTCCAATTATCCTACAGTTTCCGTTTTATGCGGGGATTATTGCTGTTTTAGGTGGTTCAGGATTGGGAAGCTCAATCATTGAATGGATGGCATCCATTGCGTCAAAGGATACATTTGATATATTTACATATTGGTCAGCGGGATTGGTGAACTTATTGGCGCCATCTGGTGGGGGGCAATGGGCTTTACAAGGGCCACTGCAGGTCCCGGCAGGATTGAAGTTAGGTGTAGATCCGGCTACTATCGCTATGGCGGTAGGCTGGGGGGACGCATGGACAAATTTGATTCAGCCGTTCTGGGCACTACCTCTTTTAGGAGTGCTGGGATTGAAAATTAAAGATATCATGGGTTATTGTTTCATTCTCTGCATTTGGGTCGGGATTGTTACCAGTTTATTAATGTTATTTGTATATTAAATTTCATAGGAATACGCATCACTATCAAGTCAAGAGCTTGAAATACCCTCCTTAAAATGAAAGTAAAACGGATCTAGAAGTACAGACGGAGCATTTATGAACACCCTAGATTTCAGTATCAACTTTCCAGATATCTATGGAATTCCATGTAGGAAAGGCGATTTTTAATTTCAAGGAGGTTATTTAGATGGAATCTAGTAAAGCCATAGTGTGGATTAATGTATTTAATGCCAAACCAGGTAAATTAGATGAATTAGTTGCTATCCAAGCTGAAGAACTACTTAACTTTAAGAGAAAAGGTGCAGCTTCAGAACAGAAGAAATCGTTTATTTGGTAAATAAATTAAAGGCACGTGATTTAATTGAACAATGTAAAATAAAGAGTATCATTCATCCATTATTAGCAGCCCATGTTTTTCGTGAAGCTGATAGATTTCTTGAAATAATTGATATGTTTGATGCTCATCTTACAAATATTAAATCACAATCTAGATAGTAGAAGATAAGGAAAGATACTAGTTTGCCTTAAGTTGAGAAGTTAACAATTTATTGTTAGCTTCTTTTCCTTGTGATGGATTCATACGTTATTTTATTAAATATTCCCAAGGGGATTTTTAACCCCTTTGTTTATAGTCTTTTGAATGTATAATTTCTTTTTATTAATTCTGGATATTAGGAGGATTGACGGGAAGGCAATGGTTTCGGTAATTTGAAAGTAAACTAATAATAAAAACTTTACTCTCATGGATGATAAAGAAGTTTAATTATTTAAGGTTAATTTAAGGGGGATTTTATAGATGTTTCCATAATATATAATATAATCATTATATTAAGTTATATATAATGATTGTGACTTTTGGGATGGATTTAAAGATGGAGTCAGTTCTAAAACTGAAAAAGTAGAAAATCAGAAGAAAAAATAAAACTTTTATTTATGTTTTGAAGAACAAAAGACGACCTATTTATTGTCGTCTTGTTAAGTAATAAAAAAATTGTTTAGTTTACAATAAAGTTGTTTAAAAAATAATAAAGTTGTTAAAAAATGCGGGCCATTTAATGGAGTAAGTTTGTGGAACTAAAGAAACATCATAAAGAAAATTGTGGGATTTTCAAAGGCAATAGGTACATAAAAAGAGAACATATTTATTAATGCTATTTGAATTACTGAAAGGAGAGGGTAGAATGAAAGATAAATTATTGAGGGTTGGACCTATTTATATTCCTGTTACCAATGTAGAACTTTCTTCAAAATGGATTCTTTTTCATTATCGTAAAATATGGGTTTGTGAGGTGTTTTTAATCAAACTTTATTTCAAAGCTACAGAAGTAATCAGAAAAAAGTTAATATCATGCAGGTGAATGAAATGAATAATATATATAACGAAAAGACACACACATCGATTAAACAATTGTTTAACAAGTTTTCACCCAAAGTTCCTGGCTGTGCATATATTGCTAGTTTTGATAGCAGGGTAACTTATAAAGGCGCAGTTGGCTTAGCTTCTATAGAAGAAAGTCTACCCATAACCACAAAAACAATTTTTAATATTGCTTCAGTTTCTAAACAGTTCACTGCATTTTCTATTTTACTCTTAGAGCAAGAGGAAAAATTGAGTTTAGATGATTCAATTGTAAAGTTTGTCCCTTCTATAGGAGCATATGCTGAACCTGTAACATTGAGACACCTAATTCACCACACTGGTGGACTAGTTGATTATATAGAATTGGCTGAAGCAGCAAATATTAAATTTACTGATACATTAACTGTGGAAGAATCGCTAGAACACCTTAGTGGTCATCAAATTGCAAGGTTCCCAGTTGGAACAAAATTTGAGTATAGCAATACAGGATATTTTTTATTATCGCAAGTGATAGAGAAGGTAAGTGGCAAGTGTCAACGTGAGTTTACGAAGGAGCGTATTTTTGAACTTTTAAATATGAGAGACACAACAATTGTGGATTACTATCCAACAACTATATCAATTGCTAGTGGATATTTGAAGAATGAACAAGGAATATATGAAATCTATGAAAGCCCTTGGGAACATACAGGGGATGGGGCAGTTCATACAACTGTTGAAGATCTGGTAAGATGGGGAGAAAATTTAACTACAGGTACCATTGGTGGAAAAGACCTTGTTAAAAGAATGAGCGAAATAGGTCCGAAAATTTCTCCAACTGGAGAGACGATTATTAACAATGAAGATTATGCTTTTGGGCTAAGGGTTGCAGAGGGTTTTAATTGTCGATATTTGGAACATTCAGGAGGCTGGGCAGGTTTTAATTCACACTTCATGCGGTTCCCAGAAGAGCGTTTGTCTGTTGCGGTATTAAGTAACCATGACGAATTTGACTCTAAAAAATATGCTAATGAAATATCGGAAATTGTTTTAGAAAAAGTACAAAACAAGAGAGCGTAGATTTGAATGACACTCTTACATTAGTTGTAAATGCAGTTAATGGCATTGAAGATAGACTACTTCTAGCCACAGTCCAAAACAGAGCTCCATCGGTTGGTATTACTTGTTGGACCCCTTCATGGTAAAAATAAGTCTAAAGTATAGGAAGTGAACATAATGACAAATGTATCAAGTCGAGTAGCAAGTATGCCTTTGTTTTCACAAACGATTGTGGATTTGAAATAAAGTCACGATGTTTGTAAGAAAGACGCGAAGTTTTGAATAAAGTTGCGACGTTTCTAAAAAAGATGCGATGCTTTATCTTTTCAATCAAAGAATTTTAAATGCGTTTTGATCAAACTTTTTTATAAAACTAAATGTTCATTCAAAAAGAAACGAATCCATTTTGATCAATCCCTTTTCAAAATAGATTCGTTTTATTTATCGTACAATATAAGTTTGCAAAGTATTTTTAATCGAACTTTTTTATAAAGCTTCACAACGATTAAATATGATGATAAAAAAATATATTGGAAGACCCTATACATACAGGATATAGAATCTTTTCATTATAAGAATACCTTTAAATTTGTGTATATAGTTTAGGTTGAAGAAAATGAAATTTATGAAATCGGAAAATAGTTCATTTTCCCTAAAATTTGTTCATATTGTATATATTCCTGAGTGGTATTGATTTCTGGACTATTTTTAAAAGTTGTTAAAGCGCTCTCGATTAAAAATTTTCTTGAATCTGCTTTATTATACATAATCTCTTCTTGAATAAAGTACAACAGGTTTAAACATGTTGTCATTTTCTGCTTTTCGAAACCATTTTTTTTCTCAATCACTTTTTTTAAGTGTAGCGTAGCAATTGAAAATTCATTGTTAAAAAAATCATTATAATCTGATTGAGGTAAAAATTCATTTATATATGCGGGTGTAAATAATTGAATGCTCTTTTCACTAATATCTTCCAAAATGATAATTGTCCGATCCATACAATAAGTAACAATTTGCTTTATGGTAATTGTTTGATTCCATGCATTACTGGTATGAAGAATATTCTGCATCATACCTATGAAAATAACCGCACAATCCACTAAATAATTTGATTTATCCTCGGGGAAAATATTTGTAAAGCGTTTATACACCCAACTTAAAAATAAGTATTTAGACTGCTTAATAAATTGTATGAGATCTGGATCGTTTGATACAAGCACATCTTCAATTAATTGCATTAACTTGTTTTTTTTATTAAGTTCCATCATGAGGCTGACTTGTTCTATATAGATAGCAATATCTTTACAATCTTCTCCAATAAGTAATTTGTCTCTTTCCACTTGCATCTCTTCTTGGATAAGTTTAAATACAGCTTTGAATAGTTCGCCTTTGGAAGAAAAATAATTATAAAAAGAACCTTTGGAAATATTGCTATGATTTAAAATATCTTGAATAGATGTCGCGTGATATCCCTTTTCTATAAATAGCTCATGTGCTTTATCTAAAACGTCTCTTTTCTTCTTATTCATATTCTAAGCTCCTTTAGAGGTAATGCTCTTATATTAATAAATATATTGTAACAAAGAAAATACAACTAGTACAATTTTGGACAATCGGTACATTTTTGTTGATAATTAATTGCTAATGAGATATCATTAACCTTGTTGGACTTGAGGTATAAAAATAAACCGATAGTACAGAAGGGGGCATATACATGAAAGAAAAACAAACAAAAGCTTCTTTTAGCTTATTAGCGATTTTAATGATAGGAGCATTTGTAGCGTTATTAAGTAATACATTGCTTAATATAGCTTTACCATCTATCATGAAGGATTTTGATGTGAGTGCTTCAACCGTACAATGGTTATCGACAGGATATATGCTAGTAAATGGAATTTTAATTCCCACTACTGCATTTTTAATAAAAAAATATACGGCTAGACGATTATTTTTAACCTCTATGGGGTTGTTTACAATTGGTACATTAATAGGTGGATTTGCACCAAGTTTTTCAGTCTTACTTTCGGCTCGTATGATTCAAGCTTCAGGAGCGGCTTTAATTATGCCACTACTAATGAATGTTTTATATACAACATTTCCACCTGAAAAACGTGGCTCAGCAATGGGGATTTTTGGTTTAGTAATGATTTTTGCACCTGCTATTGGACCAACATTATCGGGGTGGGTTATCCAACATTATGATTGGCCGGTACTTTTCTTAATGATGGCTCCTATAATGGCTTTAGTCTGGATTTTGGGATACTTTAAATTACATGATCACAAAGAAAAAAGCAATGACAATATTGATGGATTATCTGTTGTCTTATCAGCCTTGGCTTTTGGTGGTATTTTATATGGATTCAGCTCTGCTGGTAACAGTGGATGGAGTGCACCTAATGTTTATTTAACCATTATTATTGGACTAGCATCGTTGGTAGGGTTAATTGTTCGTCAATTTAATCTTGATGAGCCTATGCTCGACTTTAGAGTATATAAATACCCAATGTTTGCTTTATCGTCAATTATTTCAGTGGCTTTAAACATGGCGATGTTCTCTGCCATGCTGTTATTACCGATTTATTTACAAAATATCCGTGGTATTTCCGCAATGGATTCTGGTTTACTAATGTTACCTGGCGCATTAATCATGGGGATTATGATGCCTATTACAGGAAAATTATTCGATAAATATGGTCCGAAATTGTTGGCGTTTATTGGCTTAGCTATTGTAATCGTTACAACATTTTTATTTAGTCAACTAACGGGATCCACTGAGTATACACATTTAGTTGTGTTATATGCAACTCGTATGCTTGGTATCTCAATGGTTATGATGCCGATTATGACGAATGGTTTAAATCAATTACCACCAGAATTCACACCACACGGAACAGCAATGAATAGTACGATTCAACAGGTTTCAGGAGCAATCGGTGGTAGCCTACTCGTTACAATTATGTCTAATCGAACAGCAATACATGTAGAAGAAATGATGTCTAATGCTATAAATAAGCTAGCAAATGCACCTACTGGTGAAGCCTTAGCAAAAATACAGCAGCATATCTCCATGGAAGCAACTATTTCAGGAATCAATGATGCATTTTTAGTATCAGCTGTTATTGCTGGTGTAGCATTTATTCTATCGTTCTTTCTTAAAAGAACAACAGTTCCAATTTCAAATCAAGTAGATGATCGACTTGAGAACATAAATTAGTTGTTTAGAAAATGAAGAATTTCTAGAGTTAAGGCATCTTCTTTCTGTCTATCTGATGAACGTTTTTAATGTGATTGATTCAATTGAACAATACATGTGAAAAGTTGAAATAAGAGGGGGATTAACATGGAAGATGTAAGAAAATGGGGTCAATTTTTACTACCATATAAGTTTGCTTTAGATGAAATGACAACCAAAATTAATATTATAGCTGAAGAAGCAAAGTATTTAAAAAACCATAATCAAATTGAGCATATTAAGACGAGACTTAAATCATTCGAAAGTATTCAACTAAAACTTGATAGAAAAGGAATTTCTCCTACATTGTCAAATTCAAGAGAACAGTTGTATGATATTGCAGGTATGAGAATCATTTGTTCTTTTGTAAATGACATTTATGATATCTATTCACAGCTATCCAAGCGAAATGATATTAAAATTATACAGGTGAAAGACTATATTGAAAATCCAAAATCAAATGGATATCAGAGTTTACATGTAATAGTACAAATCCCTGTAACACTATCCCAAAAAGTAGAGAATGTTTATGTCGAAATACAGCTTCGAACCTTAGCTATGGATTTTTGGGCTAGCTTAGAGCATAAAATTTATTATAAGTATGACAAAAAAATCCCTTTCCATCTTGAGCAAGAACTTATTGAAGCGGCCAAAACTGCAAAATCTTTGGATGAAAAGATGAGGGACATTCATGTAAGAGTGGAAGGTTTGAAAGGTTAAAGAGGCATGTTGAGAATAAATAGGATCGCATGAAACAATTTTTTATAAAAAAGGACGAAAATACTTGATTGAAGCTGAAGAGATAAAGATTCAACACCAATGATTATCAATAATTGAAATGCTAATGATTATAATAAAAAAGAACCTTCAATAGGTTCTTTTTTATAGTTGGTAAATATGTTATCAACAATAGATGGTAATAAAGATAGTAATTTAGACATTTTTTATTAATTGGCTAAGTTTTCTTAGGAAGAAATCTTTTTCTCATGACTGATCGCTAGATATAATAGGATATATCATGTATTGATTTGGGTGGGTGATTTAGCTTTTTGGGTTTACCACGCTAAAATGTAAATTTTGCTTAGGGACAAAATGTTAAAGTTCTACATTCTGAATTAACAGAAAATTCAGGTGGTAAAAATCCCGTTGAATATTTTATCAGGTAGTTCATATTTCTTTGACCATAATTTCATGTTGTTACCGAACGTTTATATGTGTCAAATGGAAAGAAATATTTTCGTGTTACCATCTATTGTTTGATTAAGATGGTAACACGAAAATAAAACGTTTACAACAAAAAGATAAAGAAAAAATATGAAAATTCGACTTTTTTCGACAAAATGATTGAGAGAGAAAAAATCTAAATTAAGTAAATCTTATATGTAGAGAGATTCTTTATCTCATAAATAACAGTTATAACATATGTAAATGTTCTATAAGTAATTAAAACGTCGAAGATAAAATTATATTGTGACAATTATAAACAAAACATACTTAATAATTCATACTTAGACTAACAAATCAATTCATAATAAGTTAAATACGCTATATTTAATAGAGTATAATATGGAATATATAACTATAATATTCCATATTATATATAATTATAAATCATTTAACATATTAGTTGCGGGAAATTTTGACATAAGATATTTTAAATATTAAGCACAGAAACATTTTAAAGAAAAAGAGCTATTTTAAAATGTACCCTAAAAACGTTTTTCCTAAAAAGTAGTAAGAATTTTTAAATTGTTTCTGTGCCTAATTAGATGAAAATAATTTAATAAATTGTTTAAAAAAGATAAAAGCAAGTTACTTTTACGGAGAAATATACATTCCATACCATTAGAATTATGTCAGATCGTAGCATACAAATTACATTCTTCTATCTTACAAACTGCACAACTACCATTATAGGTAACTTGTCTTAGTTTTAACATCACATTCATCATTTTTTTGTCCAATAAGATTAATATGGTTAGAAAAACGTGCCGCCATCTACTATGAAAATATTAGCAATTAGGAAGAATTATTTATAAAGTAATATAGAAATAAAATTATCCGGTTGTTTATAAGTGAATTTTTAATATTTTTGGCGTTTTTCAAAGGGCTTTCACTTATATTTCATATCATGAGGACAATTGTTGTGTTGTTTGAAGGGAAGGGTATAGGTGTTAACAGTTCATTTGTATATAAAAAATAAACAACCTGTTGAGTGTATAATAAAAGATTTTTTAAAATAATTTATGAATACACACAAGTGATGTTGAGTTATTTATTCAAAGTAGAACCTTTAATAATCTATAAATTGTTATATAAAGAAATAAGAATAGAGGTATTCATTATGAAATTCATAAAAGGAATATTCGTTTCTACGATTGCACTTACAGCCTTTACAGGATTAGAGTTAATTAAATTTAATGAAAATCCCAATGTAGTGTATGCAGATTCGAAAGATTCTTCAAAAAATACAAGTCAATTCCAGGGGGATATTAAAGAAGGAGGTAAAATTATTTTAAAGTTTAAAAGTGAAGTGAATTTCCCGTATAAGGATGGACTCGAAATACAAATAAAAGATGAGGGTAGCGATCCGGAATTAGTAAAAATCTTCTCTGAATTTCCGCAGCTAACATTAAAGCGTTTATTTACATCTGTAAATCCGAAAGAAATTGAAAACATTGATAAACATACGAGGGAAACTGAAAATAATGCACCTTCTAAATTACTAGATTATTATATTGTCGAAGTGCCTAATAAAGTAACAGCTGAAGCGTTGATGGACAAGTTTAAGAAATCTTATCTTGTTGAAGAAGTATATATGCAAGAAAAGCCAGCTCTTTTACCAGAAATACAATTACCTACTGTATCGCTTAATCCTTACGACGATCCAAGATTTTCAAACCAGGGATATATTAAGGAAGCACCATATGGGATTAATTCATCTTATGCATGGAGCATTAAAGGTGGAGATGGAAAAGGAACTACTTTTGTAGATATGGAGTATGGATGGTTATTAGACCATGAAGATTTAGTAAATCAAAAAGTTGAGCTAATATCTGGTAGAAATATAGATCAACACGTTGGCCATGGAACCTCTGTTCTTGGGATTGTTTCTGCTGAAGATAATAAGGTTGGTAACATAGGGATTGCACCAAAGGCTAAGGTAAAAGTAGTATCCCAAATAAGAGATGATGGGTCTTATAATACGGCGGATGCTATAATAAATGCTGTACATAATTTACAAGCTGGGGATATTTTATTATTAGAGGCACAAGCTTCTTATGATGGATATGGAGATAAATATTTACCTGTTGAAGTACAGCCAGCTATCTTTGATGCAATACGAGCTGGAACGGATAAAGGAATTATTGTGATAGAAGCCGGGGCAAATGGTTCTAATGACCTTGATCAATTTAGAGATCGTAATGGAAAACAGGTATTAAATCGCAATAGTCCAGATTTTAAAGATTCAGGAGCTATAATGATTGGAGCCGCATCGTCAACTGTTCCTCATAAACGTTTATGGTTTTCAAATTATGGTAGTAGAATTGATGTTTATGGTTGGGGAGAAAATGTAGATACAACTCATGCTGAACCTAATAGAATCACTAAAAATCTCTATACAACTGGCTTTAGTGGTACATCTAGTGCTTCTCCAATTATTGCTGGAGCAGCGACTTCAATACAAGGTGTTGCTAAAGAACATTTAGGACGTCCATATAAACCAGCTGAATTAAGAAATATACTAAGTAATCCAAATACAGGTACCAAATCTCAAAATCCGTTAACAGATAAAATTGGTGTTTTGCCAGATTTAAAGTCAATCTTATCAAATTTGGGATATAGCCCAGATATATCGAACGATGTTAATGTTTTAGAGGGAAATCAATTTGTATGGTCAATGAAAGGAATAGGAGATTTTGAGTTTGCTAAATTAGATTTCAATAAGACAAAAGAAGAAATGCAAATTCAATTAAAAGCAGGTGTGCCACATCATTACTTTGATAGTACATATGCGAGTATAAAAGTCCAAAACCTATCTGGAAAAGTGATATATAATAAAGACATTTATGGAAACAGGCAACAGAATGCGGAAACACAAAAAGTTTCGGTGAAAGTCGGAGACTATATAGAATTTACACATTTAGAGGGTGGAAACCGTGCGACTCTTATAAATGTGGATAAAAATATACAGGAGATTTTTGGTAAGAAGATAGCGTATCAAGTTACAGTAAATGGTCTCAAGAAAGTGGATCAAATTACTATTCCTAATCCTATTCCAGACATAGAAGCTCCTACACAGCCTCAAGGGTTACAAGCAACCAACATCACTGCAGATAGCGTGGAGTTAAAATGGAATCCATCAACAGACAATGTAGGTGTGAAAGAATATCAAGTACTACGTGACGGGAAATTCATTCAAACGGTACAAGGAACCACATTTACTGATGGTAAACTGACTGCTAACATAGAATACAAATATACTGTGAAGGCTATAGATGCGGCTGGAAATCAGTCTATTCAAAGTAGTGTTCTTAGTATAAAAACAAAAGAGCAAAATACCACTTATGAAAAATGGAATCCAAGGAAAGCATATACAAAAGGGGATAGAGTAGAGTATCAAGGGAAAATCTATGAAGCTGTTCAAAGTTATCAAGGAAATGGAGATTCGAATTGGATATTCTCGTTATCCTTATGGAAAACAATTTCAATAAGTTGATGATATCGCCTGATGTAAATATAGTCTATTTGAGAGAATAGTCACTTCATAACTAGTTAAATAATTTTTATGAGCTACATTACACCTCCATAACGAAAATTTTATATCATTGCAGATATTGTTGATTTGAAATAAAGTCGTACCGTTTGTAAAAAAGTTTGATCAAAAATCCTGCTTGAAATGCAGGATTTTTCTTGTTCAATAAACGGGTCATTATATGGAATAAGCAGAATGATCAACCAGAAATAAATGGGCTGAATTTATAATAAGATTAGGTAAGATAGCAGAAATTAAATGTCTTTTTTAAAATATAAAATTGGAGAACTTTTTAAAATACTTTTTTAGAAATGGACTTATTTTGGTTTGAAAGGAAGACGTAAATTTCGATCAAACCAAGTCATCATTCAAAATGGATTCCTATTAAAACACTTATAGTAATTTGAATCTCCAATAATAAATTAGAGCAAAATTATGAAAGACTATAAACTTCGGTTGCTACTTTTAAAAAGGATTGAACTGCCGGGGGTGTGTCCTGTTTTGACATACAAGCTAATGCTATTTTCCTTAAACTTGCTAATTGTAACCTTTTTGTGTAAATATTTGGCTGAGTTTTAAGAAATAGCTCTGAACCAACTGTAACCCCAAGACCTTCATTAACCATGTTTGCAATCGTATTACAATCCTGCACTTCAAAGCGTACATTAGGCTGTACCTTCGCTTTCTTAAAAATTGCCTCTATATATAATTGATACATTCCTTTTGGCATAATCAACGGTTCGTTATTCAAATCCTCAATTTGAATAAAGTCTTTCCCTAAGAATCTTCCGTTATCCGGGAATGCTACAGCTATTGTATCTTCAATAAGTGGAACGGTATCAAATTCACAATCTAAATCTTGTTCAATTATAAATCCGACATCAATTACCCCCGTTTTAAGCCATTCAATAATTTCTTCATAGGATCCTTCAAATAATTTCAATTCAATTTTGGGATATTTCCTATGAAACTTTGAAATAATTTTCGGTAAAAGACATGCTGATGCACTTGTAAAACTTCCAATGCGAATCGTTCCTATTTCTAAATTCGCTTGTAAGGCTATTTCCTGATTAATATGTTCCATTCTGTTTAAAATTTCACGGACCTGAATTAAAATTTTAGTTCCAATTTCAGTAAGAGCTAAATCTTTTCCTTTTTCTCTGATTAAAAGATTAACTGCCCATTCACTTTCAAGACTAGCGATGGCATGGCTGACAGCCGACTGTGTTATGTGCAGGGCTTTGGCTGCTTTCGTAAAACTGCTAAGCTCGACAACTTTAGAAAAAACTTCGAAACGCGCAATTGTCATGAGTTTTTACTCATCTCCTATATTAAAAATATCAATTTTACTCATGATAACATGTGTTTTAAACTAGGGAAAGAAAAAGAAATTAGTGGGAGATGAATTTATGAATAAATTAATGATATATCTTTTAGCGTTAGGGGCATTCTTAACTGGAACCGCAGAATTTGTTGTTTCTGGTATTCTAGAAATTATTGCTAAAGATTTAGATGTTTCAATATCAGCGGCAGGACAATTAATTTCAATATATTCCATTTTCTATGCATTAGGAGCGTTCTTTTTAGTGTTATTAACAGCTAAATGGGATAGAAAAAAGGTCCTTTCAATTTCTTTGTTCATCTTTTTCATTGGAAATCTAATTGCATTTTTAAGTTCCAACTTTATTCTGGCGATGCTATCACGGATTATATTGGCGATGAGTGGCGGATTGTTCACAGTTGTCGCAACAAACTATGCTGCTCACCTAGCATCTCCTGACAAAAAAGGTAAAGCGATGGCCACAGTTACTACAGGTTTTACTATATCACTAGCATTTGGGGTACCTATTGGGACTCTAACTGCTGCGTATATAGACTGGCATTGTATTTATCTCATTATTGGAGGATTAACGCTTATAAATTTGCTCTTGTTAAACAGATTAGTTCCCAAATTAGAAGCAGAAAACTCAATTCCACTGAAAAAACAATTATTGGTAATAAAAGACAAGAAGGTTATAGCAGGACTTTTAACAACTGTATTTTGGATATTGGGATATACCTTGGTCTTTGCATATATTTCGCCAATCTTGAGTCAGGGGGCAAATTTTACAATTGAGTTGATTAGTATATCATTATTTTCATTGGGTATTTTTGCTTTTATAGGTACTCAAGTTGGTGGAGTAATGGCAGACAATTGGGGATCGGTTAAAGTCATTACCTGTAGTTTAATCGTTAATGCCATATCTTTATTTTTAATGAGGCCATTTTTAAACTCAACAATTGCTATTTTGCTTATCATTATAATTTGGGCGTTAGCTACTTGGACAACAACACCTGCAATGCATGTTTATATGATTTCATTGAAACCACAGACCTCAGAAATTTTGTTGAGCTTCAATATAACGGTGATGAATATTGGTATGTCCATAGCAGCTGGTATAGGAGGAATGGTAATTAAATACACATCAACTTTAAATCTAAGCTGGATTGGTGGAGTGATGGTTATAATAGCATTGGCATTATCTTATTATTCGTTTGCAATAGATAAAAAACATCATAAAGAGAAAGAACAAATTTGTATCAATAGTTGACTTGTGAACTACTCGCCACTTAGCAAAGCTTGAAGTGGGAGCTTCTCAGTTCCACGACGAAAGTACCCTTTCGTCTCCCTGAGCGTTACTTCGGGGTGTTCCACCCCTAGATGTCCAACGCTTGGACGCTCTTTTGGTACGGTTGATATTTTACGCAGGAACCGAATGGCTTGGTTTTCGCACTCTATTTTCTTCCTGCAACCTCATATATCAAGTTATCAAAGAACTTCATATAGCTAGTTTATCAAAATTTTTTGGCTATGCCAAACCGAAATTCATCTCCCACCTACCGTTGGGCTACGCCCTTCACACGCTTGAGGAAGGAGAATTCTTTCGGGGAATTAGTTAAATTAAAATCATATTGGCTAACGTAAAGAATACCAATCATTTACTTCTCCTATCAGCACAAGTAAATGATTGGTATTTCTCATTAGTATTGCTAAAACTGAACTACGAGCAGAATACTTTATTTCATTCTTTTTTCCCTTACAGTTTGATCTTGTAATCGCTGTTGTTCTTTTATCAGTCATTCCTACATAAGCGTTGGATATTTTGCAGGTTTGTCCAGACTGAAAAGAGCTTATTAAACCATCCATTATTCACGTTCTTCTTCATATATTTGTACCGCAATTTTTTTTGTATGTGGTTAAAACTAGTTTTTAAGAAGCATATGTTTTAGCAACTGCAGAAATTCTTTATCACTTTTATCATCTTTTATGTAATCCTGTTCGTAGTTAAAAATCATTCGTACTAACATAAAAGCTGTAAGTGGTAATGGTACCTTATGCAAAGCTCCTTGCTGATAACCTTTTTCGAGCAAATTACTTATCATTTTAATTGCTTCTTCTTCAGACTTTTTAAAACAAGCTGTAATTTCAGGTGAATGGTACTCTTTATATTCTTGAAAGAGTGTAGAAACAAACGGATCTTGATGATATTCTAGGCTGATATAATGAAGGATTTTTTGTATTCGAAGTAAAACATCTTTTTCCTCTTTATATAAATCAAATAATTGTGAACGTATAAGCTGAATATGACGCATATAGCAGTCACATAATATTTCAGTTTTATCTGTATAGTAATAATAAATAGTACCTTTACCAACTTTAGCTTTCTTTGCAATTTCATCGACCGTTGTGTTACGGACACCACCCGTAGAGAACAGTATTGTGGCAGATTGAATGATTTTCATTTTTTTATTTTCTTTTTCTAATTTGATCATTGTCTACACCCTATCCTTGAAATATTTAGCGAAGTTTTCTTTCATTACATTCTGTATCAGTCCATTTGTAATTTTTTAACTCCTAATAGAAAGTCCTCTATTTGCTTCTTATAGAATAACATACACCATTCTCATTTCTAGTATATAACTATAATAGAATGCAACTTTATAACTTAGGATAAAAATGAAAGTTTAAGGTAATAACTTTTTAATCGGACGATGAGAATTCAAGTGAAAGGGGACAGTGATTTCTTTCTTGATTGAATTATTTGATTTTTTATTCAATTCGTTTTATTATATAAACATGACTAAAAGATGTTTTTAGTCGGATTTTTTTACGGAAAACCGACTGATATTTAATTTTAGTCGGTTTCTATACTATTTGAGAGAAGGTAGACACTATGTGTGGAATTGCAGGGTGGATAGACTGGTCTAAAGACCTGTCTCATGAACAAGAAACGTTAAAAAAAATGACAGATGCTATCACTCACCGAGGGCCTGATGCAGAGGGGCATTGGCTTTCAAAACGAGCAGCATTAGGTCATCGACGTCTCATCGTCATTGATCCTGAAGGTGGCCTTCAACCTATGCTGTATAAAGATGGAAATGATACGATTGGCCTTACGTTCAATGGAGAAATTTATAACTATCAAGAACTACGTAAAGAACTTGAGGTGAAAGGTCATGAATTTCAGACAAAGTCTGATACAGAGGTATTACTACATGCTTATTTAGAATGGCAAGAAGATTGTGTTCAACACTTAAATGGGATTTTTGCTTTTGGTATTTGGGATGAAAGATTTGGGAAATTGATGCTTGGTCGTGATCATCTAGGTGTGAAGCCTTTATTTTTCGCTCAAAGAGGAAGCGCAATTCTCTTTGGTTCAGAGTTAAAAGTTTTGCTTTCGCATCCGCTTGTAAATGCAGAAGTAGATAAAGAAGGACTTTCTGAGGTATTTTGTCTTGGACCAACACGTACTCCTGGTCATGCGATTTTTAAGGATATACATGAAGTACGTGCGGGTCATTATATGACGTTTACCTCTAATGGTTCAAATACGACACAGTATTGGAAACTTGAAAGTAAAAAACATATAGATGATATTGATATGACAGTGGAGACAATCCGCTCCATTTTACAAGATACGGTTAAACGTCAGTTAATTGCTGATAGACCAGTGGTATCTATGCTTTCCGGAGGTTTAGATTCAAGTGGTCTAACAGGTTTAGCAGGAAACGAATTTGGGAATAAAGGGGAACACCTTCATACATATTCCCTGAATTTCATCAATGATGAAAAAGACTTTGAGCAAGACTTCCTTCGTTTTGATCGTGATGAACCTTGGGTGAAACGTGTGGCTGAATATGTAGGAACAAAGCATCACTCTATAGAGTTGGGATCAGATAGTTTAATAGAGCATTTATTAATTCCGATGCGAGCGCGTGATCTACCTGGAGTTGGAGAACTAGAAACATCACTTTATTTGCTATTTAAGGAAATGAAAAAAGACGCAACAGTTGCACTTTCAGGCGAATCCGCAGATGAAGTGTTCTCAGGATATCCATGGTTCCATCAAGAGAAGTTTTTAGATGCTGAGATATTCCCTTGGAGTGTTAATTTATGGTATAGTACAGAAATTTTATCAGAGGATTTTAAAGAAAAGATTAGCCCTGAAAAATATCAAAAACAAAAATTTGAAGATGCGATTGCTGAGGTTCCTTTTTTAGAAGGTGAAAGTGATCTGCAAATGAAGCAACGTCAAATGTCTTACATGTTTATTACACGTTTCTTGCCATTTATGCTAGAACGAAAAGATCGTACAAGTATGATGAATGGCTTTGAAGTACGAGTTCCATTTTGCGATTACCGGCTTGTAGAATACTTATGGAATGTTCCATTCGAAATGAAAAGCATAGACAATATTGAAAAAGGTATTTTACGTCGAGCTTTTGAAAATGTACTTCCAGAGGATGTACTTTATCGCAAAAAAAGTGCATATCCAAGCACAAAGGATGCCTCTTATCTACAAGGTATTAGTGATTGGATGTTACATGTGTTGAACAATCCTGAATCACCTATTTTGCCATTAATTAATGTAGAAAGAGTTCGTGCGATAGCAGAAGGAAAAGACGAAGTAATTTCAGGTAATGATGCACGAGGTATAATAGATTATTTACTTCAAGTTAATAGTTGGCTTCAGGAATATAATATTAAATTAGTATGGTAGATGTAATTTTCAAATCAAGAGAATAGCTGAAACATCAATGACCTAAGTGAACCGCATTTCCAATGGATTAGATAGTTATCTAATAATTGGAGATGCGGTTTTATTATCTTGATTTGCCATAACGTTAATCAGTTAGTAAATTAGAATCAAATAAAAAACATAGAAAGAAGTAGGGGAATAGTATGAATTGGAGATACCCCGTAAAGGAGAATACGATGAACCTTTTAATTAGAGAGTTAGAAGTAAATGATTTAGACGACTTACCGGAGATTGATGATAGTTTTATAGTAAACTCTCGGTTAATTCTTTCTCTTTCAAAAGTAAATAAGCAAATAGAATATACAGTAGAAGACGTTCCAAGTTATGAGAAAAGTTATTTACAAGATCAATATGATGATGAACTAGCATACACTGAATATATAAATAAGCCTGATCAAGTAATTTACATAGCAATTTTACATGACCAAATTATAGGAGTAATGGTATTGAAAAAGAATTGGAATCACTATGCTTACATAGAAGATATAAAGGTGGATAAAAAATATCGTTCACTTGGAGTAGGTAGGAGGTTAATTGAGCAAGCAAAGCAGTGGGCAAAAGAAAGCAATATGCCAGGTATAATGCTTGAAACAGAAAATAATAATGTAGCAGCATGTAGGTTCTATGAAAAATGTGGGTTTGTAATAGGTGGGTTGGATTTTTTAGTATATAAAGGGATACATGAAGAAAGCGATGAAGTTGCAATGTATTGGTATTTGCATTTCAAATGAAAGTACACCAAAACTCGGATACATAAATCCCTTGCTGTTACATTCGGGACATGCAAATAACTAAAAGAAAAAGGAGGTTCCTTTCTGAGAGTAGGGAGTTTCTTTGCTCTTGCTATAGAGAATGAGACGTTATGTTAACCGAACATGTATGTAGTATACAATTTGTTTTAGTTATTTAATTCAACTTCCTGTATAATGCAAAGTATTTAATAAATAAGGTAGAGAAAATAAATCAAATTAGATACAAAGTATATTGTGTGGGGGTGCTGTTGAAATTACAAATTAACGAGAATTATATAATTTATTCTAAGTTCTTTAATGGTAATACCCAAATCGTTAAATTCCATTTTTTCACCTACTATTTAGCACTGTATTAGTATAAGAGTTTTTTCTAACTTTTAATGTAATGTAAAATTAATATAGTTGCAATTATTATTTGTTTTAAAGGACTTACCGTTTCCATAGGATGGTGAGGCTTTTATTATGTACAAAAAAAAGACACCCTAAGGGGCCTTCTTCCGACTTGAACCACGTTCATTTAATTTAAACTTATCCGTATTATCCCTTTGTTATACGTGTAAATCTATGTTTAAAACGTATAGTATACAATTAAAAGAACTTTTTAAAATTTGAGGAGTTTATCGTGAATGGTAAAGCTCTTCATAAATATATGGGTGAGAAAACTGATGACGATTTCCCTTTTAAAATACATCGTAAAATATATTTTACGATGTATTTTGTTGTATGTTGGAGAGTATAGGAATATTAAATAATTGTTCAGCTTTTGAGATGCCTTGAGGGAATTTAGCACCTTACGCTAGCTTTGCTGCTTTCCTGGCCTCTTTAGCCTCCAGAAGACCTAATCCAGTTATGTATTGGGGAAACGGTGAAGAAATAGAATCTTTAGTTGATAGTGAATTTTTATCTTAATGTGGAAGAAAAACAGTTTTGGAAGGTGCTCAATTATATACAATATTCATTAGCAAGAGAGAGAAAAGAAGTAAAGAATCATGAATGAAAAGGGGGGAATATACTATATTACGACAAATGAAGCCTTTGTATATGTGAAGTAGAAAAAGTAAAAGATCACCTGTAAAGGGCGGTTGAAAATTGGTGTTACTATTTATTTTTTAAAGCTCTTTTTAAGAGTTCAACTATTTGTACTAGCTATTCTATAGGAGTGAGGTTTAAAGCAGGAAAATAAATTTCGGTATTATATGTAATGAATTCTTCTTTTTCATGAACAGATAAACCACTTTGTAGGATAGCTGTAATAATAAAACTACTATTTTATTAAATCTATTTTGACTGGTATTTATGAAACAGGTAGTAATAATAAAGAACAATTAAACGAAAAAATGAGTAATACCTTTATTTTTTGTTTTGTCGCAATAGGTGCTACTACATACAAATATTACTTCCCTGAAGATTTGGTTGGATGGTTAGCAGTAATAGCAAAATTCATTATACTTTTCGTTTTCCTATTTGGTATTCAATATCTTATTACAGTATTTGCATGGAAGAGATCCAATAAAATTTAATAAATATAGACAAAAAGCTTATCCTTTAGCACTTAATGATAAGCTTTTTTATTATTTTTTGTTTTTGTGGTACTTGCTTCTCCTAGGTTGATAACGATGTGGCGGCATCCCATCACTATTGATTTAAAAGAATGACGTCCACTTTTTATACAGAGATTAATTTATTTTGATTGAAAATAGATTAAAAAATTAATATTTAAATATAAATAATTTGAATATTACTATGTTATCATTTAGATGATTCAGATATGTGGTACAAAGTTAATATTTGTAGCTGAGGTCGTTTATACAGATGAAAGAATTAAATTATGAAAAGGCGGTATTTATTATGAAAGCAATTAAATTAGCAGGTTTAACAATTGCAGCAGGTTTATTATTGGCAGCGTGTAGTACTGAAGAAGCGAAAATAGAGCAAGATGTGAAGAAAGAGGAACAAAAAGAAAAAGTTAAAGCATTTCAGGCAGAAAAGCAGCAAGAAGATAGGAAAGTAACTGTGCAACAATCGACGGATAAGTCAAAACAGCATGAAAATGTAGCAAAAGAAACAGTTAAAGAAGAACAAAAAGCGGAGTCAACGCCTGTTGAACAACCGAAAGTCAGCGGGTTAAATGAGGCACAAGCACAAGAAAAAGTGGAACAATCGATGACAGCACAAGGCCAGGGAGCGCGTAATAAAGATGTGAAATTAAGCCAATTAGGCATCCAAACAGCAAAGGATGGAATAAAGGTGGCTGCACAGGCGCAAAACGTCCATATTGAAGCAAAAGACAGTCTAACTCGAATTGTTGTTATCGTTCCAGCTGGAACAACGAAAGAAAGAGCACAACAAGTAGGCGATATAGCAGCGCGCCAAGTGGCAAGTTTTGGGGCTATGGGATTAAATGTAGATTTGAAAGCACCATCAAAAGACTATTTAGGGGAATATTGGGGAAATTTCTCTGGTGATATCGGTATCTATGACAGTAATGAAAAACAATTAGTACGTGGATCTATTTCCAAGTTAAATCCAACAAAAATTAAATGGTAAGAAAAACAAGGTCCCTACACAATGTGTGTGGATTTTTCCATAAAGAAAAAAACCTTAAGGGGTATTCGGACGACTCGAATTATTGTGTAGTAATGCATATTAATCATTAAAATTAACTATACAAATAATTTATTATAATTCCGTGTACTCTAGCTGATATAATGTGTAAGGTAATTATTGGCTAATTAGTAAGGCATATATGTTATATTAGGGGGGATACATAAGTAATGTTAGATGCTATTTTTGCAGTTGTAGAAATACTCTTCGGTTTTTTTGCATTTATAATAGCTTTATTTGCTTATCTCTTTTCAACAGGAGAAGAAAAGCAACAAGCAAAAGAGGAGCTAAAGGAACTTTCTAAAACTGCTCTCATCCCATTTGTGGTGTTTGTAATCGTAATATTATTTTTTGTTATTAAGGTGATTGATCATGATAATAAAGTTGAACAAGAACAACAAAGGCAACATGAAGAGAACTACCAACGGTACCATAATGATAGTAATTCTAATCTTGATAAAAGCCTGGAACAAGATATTAAATAATATAGATAAGAACCTCGCCATTTCCATAAGATGGCGAGGTTCTTACGCATAAAGAAAAGACACTCTAAGGTGCCTTTTCTAATAGTTTTTTAGCAGAAGCAACTGCATCCGATAATGATTAATAGTATAAAGAGTACAACAAGTAAGGCAAAGCCTCCAGCAAAACCGCAGCCTTCGCCGCAACTACCACCATATCCCATAATAATAGTTCCTACTTTAGATAAGAGAATAAAACTAGGGTTCATTCTAAGGATGTTAATGGGTTTACTTTACCTTATGTTTTTACGTATGAATTGAGCAGGTCCTTTTGAAAATAAGGGAAAGATAAATTAATGTGTTTCCCTTAAACGTTGATAAATTACACATTTTCTAAAAACAAACTATTTAATTATATTAATAATATGATTAATTAATATAATGTATTAATCCTAACAGAAGGGAGGATTAGCCATGCAATTAGTTTGTTTTAAAGTAGTAAATGGACAATACTCTTTAGTTGTAGAAGGTATCGAGATTCCTGCGCCAATTCCAGCGTTTGCTGCAGCTTTATTAATTGGTTTAGGAGTAATCCCGCTTTGTTCTTAATTTAAGGAATTCCAAACAGCTCTATCTTTCAATCGATAAACCCTTAAGTATATAAATGCTTGAGGGTTTTTTTATAATAAAAAAAGAAAAGACGCCATAAGGCGTCCCCACAATTAGGTAGATAAGACTTTAGTTTTCCAATCTAAAGAAATTTTGTATCAGTTCTTTGAAAATATATCATAATATCCAGTTGATTTATTATGCATTATTACATATTTCTCTCAAACCTTCTAGTTTTTATTTGATAAAATAGAATCCTAATTTTACTAAAAATCAAATAAATATTTCTAAAAACCCTAAATATTTATAAGGGTAATAAAAGTGATACATTTAAGGTGCAAATTATAAAAAATATTAAAGGGGGATAAAGAAGTATTAAAAAAACTTTTATAAGCGGTGGGCATTTATACAGGTTATATGAACCTGAATTTTGTTAAAAAGATACTCATTTAAGTGTAATTTTTCTGACTTAGACTAACGTAATTTTAATAATATGAATGTTGGAGGCAGATCCCAATAGGGGCATAATGAAACGAAATACCAATAGCGCTTTAGGTATCCTATCATGCAGTAAAATCTTATTATTTAAATTAATTGTTTTACTGGATTCAAAGGATTGAAAAACGTATTTAAAATTGTAATACCTTTGCAGAGATAATAAAGGTATTTAATTAAAGCACCTGTTGGTTAAAGTGAGTTTTTCAACAGATTACTATTTTAGGGTGAACTCTGTAATGTAATGATACCGGGGCATTTGTCTATTGGGTTTTCAGAAGGATTTAAAATCGTATATCTAAAAAATATAAACATATATATTTTAAGAGAACTGAGCTTGAAAGTATAACGATAAATGTGCTGGATTTACTGATACATTTATAACCGGAAAAACAAAATATTTAAGACCGGTGCTATCAGATACTACAATTCTACTGATCACGTTAATTATTTCTCACTTGTAATAGGGGGGAATGTAGTGTTTTGAAATGTATCTGTTTTTGTTTCCTTATATGAACTATTGTATCATCGGGCTCCTTACTGAAATAATGAAGAATCATCATTTGTTTATTCTGATTTCTGGAAAAGTTTTAATAGATTCATGCTGAACAAATATACTTTTTAGGAAGAGGAGAGATTATTGATGGATAATCAATTACTATATCAACAGCAAAAAAGAGAAAAGGCACTCGTGATTGGAGCTGGTATTGCAGGTTTGCTTACTGCACGCGTGCTTTCCAGTTATTTTGAGACAGTGATAGTTGTTGAAAAAGATGAGTTACCTCAAAAACCATCTGAACGTCCAGGTACACCCCAAGACTTTCATCCTCATCGTGTATTACCACGCGGAGAAATAATTATGAACCGTTTCTTTCCTGGATATGTTGATGATTTATTAAATCTAGGGGCCCATAATGTCAAGAATGATAAAATGATTCGATTTTCTCCTTATGGGGCACTTGAACTAGTTATAGAACGAAAAGGTGCAGCGAGCAGTCGAGCGTTGTTAGAATGGACAATCCGCCAACGTGTACAAGAAATTCCTAATGTACATTTTCATTCAAAGCAAGCGGTGACAGGTCTTCTAACTTCGTCTGATCACAAGCGCGTTATTGGGATCAATATTCAAGAACGAGATGAATTAAAAACAAAGCGAACTGTGTTAACTGATTTGGTAATTGACACATGTGGTCGTCAATCTAAACTCAATAAATGGCTTACATCTATGGGATATGATGTTCCAGAACCAGAACGTTTAAAGGTGAATTTTGGATATAGCACGAGATATTATAAAGTACCTCCACATATCAAAGAGAAATTGAGTGCAATTTCTGAAGGAGATCCTGCTAAAAACGTTGGAGCTGTAGGGCTATTATATATTGAAGATAACATAGCTCAAGCGCTACTATTTGTTGCTGGAGGTACGCACTATCCGCCAACCAATTCAAAAGAATATGAAAAAGAACTGGATTCATTAGTTACCCCTATGATGAGGGAGTTAATCAAAGAGTTAGATCCAATTAGTGTCCCAAGAGGATTTAGAGCGCATGAATCAACTCGTCAACATTTTGAACAAATGGAAAATTGGCCATCTGGATTATTAGTGTTAGGTGATGCTTTTTGTAACTTTGATCCCATTTATGGACAAGGGATGACCGTAGCCGCCATTGAAGCTGAAATGTTAGATACTTGTTTAAAAGAACATTCTACTCATAAATCCGGATTCGAACGCAAAGTGCTGCAACGTATGCAACAGGCTATTGAGCCGGCATGGTGGCTGAGTTCAATTGCGGATTTACGTTGGGAAGGTGTTGAACATGTAGGAGCAGTTCCACTAAAAGGTGTGAAATTTACACAGAAATATTTTGATTTATATCTTAAACAAGCTTTAAAGCAAGCAAGGGATGGTAATTCTACCATGCTCCAAAAATATATAATGATGAATGGGCTAGTTTATTCGCCTCATGAAATCATTAACTCAGATATGTTAAGCATGTTAATCACTGATGATGAGACTTTGGAAGGGAATGAACTTTTGAACGAACTTGGAGAAGTAGATAAGAGATCACTGCAAGAAAGAATACATGAACTAATCCCTTCCTTTACATTAGCTTTTGAGAATAGCATTCCAAATCTATTCTCTTCCATTTCAATTTCTAATGCCAAATGAGGAAAAGGTAGTACAAATCAATGAATATTTGTATTAGATATACTCTAATTTTTTATATCTTACACACTATATCAAAGAAGAAACATAACCTCTTATTTTCTGCAGGTATATGTTTCTTTTTATCATTTTAGCCAAGAAGACTCCTTCCTCAAGGAGCGTGAAGGGTCACAGCCCAGTGAGTAGGTGGGAAAGGAGGAATCATCTAATATATATTGGATGATACTTTTTTGTTTTGTGAACAAAAAGGATATTGAAAGGGTCCTGATATGAATATCAAACCCTTTTCAATATGTATAATTATTTCACTGCCTCTTTTAATTCTTTTCCAGCTTTAAAAGCAGGTGCTTTTGAAGCCGCGATTTGCATTTCTTGACCTGTTTGTGGGTTACGTCCTGTACGTGCAGATCTTTCACGTACTTCAAATGTACCAAAACCAAGAATCTGTACTTTATCTCCATTTGCTAACGCATTTGTTATTGTATCTAATAACGCTTGTGTTGCTGCAGCAGCATCTTTTTGTGTAAGTTCAGCTTTTTCTGCTACTACTTTTGTTAATTCTGTTTTATTCATTTTCTGCACCTCTTCATATGTAATTAGGTGACTATTATAACGTGTGATTACTCATGATGCAATTATACATAGGAAAAGCCATAGCAAGAGATAGAAGAAAATTTCTGTGTAAAAGGCATAAGAAGGATATGAATTATCGTACTAAACTCTGTTCATATTTCTTTACATCTTCCATGGTTTTAAATATTAACACATCAAAAATTCCTTTTTCATTCCCACATACGACAACAAAACCATCTGTTGCTTCCAAAACTCTACCGACGCCACCATCTGTAAGTGTAATACTGGTGAGATGTTTTACGTTCAGTTTTTCTTCTTTTCGAATGTAAGTAGTTATGGGTGTTCCTACAGGAAATGTGTCTGTGAGCTCTTTTGTTGTATATGTGCCATCATCTACTGATTGAGTTTTAGTTGTAATAGAATCAGTTTGAGTGGCACATCCTGTTGAACATATTAAAAGAATGCCAGTAATCATACTTACACATGCTGTTTTTACCATTCACAAAACCCTCCTATAACTGTTCGTATTGTCAACCCATTTAGGGTAACAAATTATATATACGAAGTTTGTTGGTTTATGTGAGGCGTAAATCAACAAAGATAAAGGTATTTTGCCAGAATGTGTTTCAAACAAAAGAAAAGACACCCAAAGGTGCCTTACTGGGACTGGAACCATCGTAATATGGTATTGGGTGCCAACCCGAGTATTATTTTGTCACATTAAGTAATTTTGGTTGTTGAGAAATATAATTCAAATCTATATGTTGTTTACTTTTGCTTCGGTAGCTTTTTTGTAGTGGATTCTTCAACCTGTTCAGATTTAATTTTAATTTCAGGGGTTATTGCTATCTTGCTACCCGGGTGCACACAATAACAGTATTTGTTGCACCAGAACCAAAAAAGTTAAAAGTCGAAACGTATGTTATTATTATATTGAGAATTATAAATTAAAGGTGGCATCTGGAAGGGAATAGTTATAAATGAAAACAATGAAGGGGAAGTTATCTTTTAGCATTGATATTATTGGTTGTATCCTTTGCATTATAATGCTTATTATAAGTCTTGTTAATTTTAGAACATGGGTCCCTCCTTGTTTATTCCTTATCTGCGGTCTAATTTTCTTCATTAATATAGTAAATACGCGTAAGGGAAAAGGGCGTAATTCAAATTAAAATAAAATTGTATCCGAATAACCAAAAAACGCTATTCTTTTTGTAGAAATATACAGAGAGGGTGGCATTTTTTATAAATTTTTTGTTTCAAGATGAACTCCAATGATTTGCTGAGGGATTATATCAATATTTTCCTCCTTCACTTTTAGAACAGCTTGCTAGAGGGGGGATCTTTTTTAAAGAAAGGGAGCTTTTGCGATGTTACCTGATTATATAAAGATAGCTCATGAGATAGCTAAAAAAGCCCATGTTGGACAAGTAGATAAAGCAGGAATGGACTATATCAAACACCCTGAGACAGTTGCTAGCTTTGTAAATACGATCGAAGAGAAAGCTACTGCTTATTTGCATGATGTTCTTGAAGATACTGAGATAACAGCTGCTGATTTATTAAATGCTGGTATACCTTATAACGTAGTGGAGGCAGTGCAGGTACTAACAAAAGAGAAATACACGCCTTATTTTGAGTATCTGAGCAAAGTGAAAGAAAATTCTCTTGCCCGTACTGTCAAACTTGCAGACTTAAAACATAATTCTGACCGCTCACGACTTGCTAGAATAACAGATAAAGACCTAAAACGATTGGAGAAGTATCGCACAGCGATTAAGTTTTTAGGGGAATAAAAGAAACAGCAACTTCTTTAGTTGCAATTTCCTAGAATACTAATTGTTTAAAGAAACTCGTTCTTTCAAAAGTTTTAAGGCATGTAAGAACAATTTTTTGGTTGCTGTAAAATAAAAAAATAAGAGACGATATTCTAAAGGAGTCTAGAATATCGTCTCTTATTATAAGCCTTAAAGCGTCAATTCAGGAATATGTAAATGATTTTTTAACAATTTGGATAGCTAGTTAAAATAAAGATGCTGGTTTAAGGTTTGCTATTGATACAAAAATAGGAAAGGCTTATAAAAGCAGAACACTCATAAGGTTCTGCTTTTATTTGGTGTAATTAATTGTCTATATCTAGTGTAAATCCCCATATAGGTTTTTTTTCTTCAATTAACTCAACATCTGTCCTATTTACTTCCATGTGAAATTCTCCACGACCTGGTACAGACATATTTAGTTCGTGTCCTACCTGTGGATTATTTGTAGCAATAACTACTTTTAATTCGCTTGCAGTTAGTACTCCGAAATTATGTCCTTTATATTTTGCGTATGTTGTAATTTCATAAGCGGTATCCAAGTCTTCTTTTTTTATTTTTTTAAAGAAAATATTTTCATCCCAATCATCTCGAATAAAACCATTTAATAGTTCAGCTGGATCATTCGATATAATTTCTAAATCATCTTTCTTTCCAGCTAACATGTATTCTTGTCCATTATATAATCCATATTTTCCATCTCTAATCATTGAGGCACCTACTCTACTGTTTTTCGGTTGCCGGTATAAAACGTTGTTTTCTGTCGTGGTATACGGCTACCAATTTTTCTTCTTGATTAATTACTGAATATATTTCTGATCCTGGCTGAGGTTTCATAAAATCTCCCCAAGACGTTTCATATTCAGGAACAATTCGACCATTCTCTGCAGCTGTAAAACCATTACCGGTTTGCGGGAAATGGATATATTCATTTGGTTTCATATTTGTTGAATCCTCAAATGATTGGGCATAAGGTATTTTCATTTTTTCTACATCATCAGTTTTAAATCTAATAACTGCATAATCACTAGTTGTAGTGTAAGGGGTTCCTTCATAATCTAGGCGTAGCGATTCATATACATCCTTAGGAGAGTGAATTGGTTTCACATCTTCCATTTTAGCTACACAACCTCCAATGGAATTGAAGTATTCAGTCTCTTTCAGATAATTATCGACGCTATCTAAACTAATAACTTTTTGTAATAATGTATCTTGATTTGGCGCTGGAACAGAATCTCGTATTTTTTTCATAATTTGCATTTCTTCAGCATTCAATTCAGTGTAATGTTTCACTTTAAGATTATGGAATTGTTCGTTTGATATATTTGCCTCTTTTAAAACATTATCTATTTGCGAAGCAAATCCCTCTCCTATATGTTCCGACAAATTTTCACGGTTAAAACTTGGAGTAACCTCTACAGCTTTTGGAGTAGTACCTATATTACCTTCACCCTTGGCAAACTGGTAGGTTGAAAGTTTTTCTTCGGTTTGTCTAAAAGTAGCACTATCAAATACAGAGCTACTACCATTACCGCCTGCGAAAGCCAAATTATCACCTTTATTAAATAATTGTCCAGCTTTTGAGATACCTTGAGAGAATTTAGCACCTTGTGCTAGCTTTGCAGCTTTACTGACCCCTTTATCTCCAAGAAGACCTAATCCAATTTGTGTTAAAGCATACGATCCCCATCTTGCACGTGTTTCTGCATCCCCATTTATCACATCTTTATTAAAAGAGTCGGATAACGCATCCCACATAGCAGGTAAAGCTTCATCTAAATGGGTGACAGTGTAGCCCATGCCTTTCCAAGTTTCCCAATCACCTAATGCTTTTATACCGTCGATTGTATCTCCAACAGCATCTCCCGCACCATCTACTATACCATCCCAAACTTTTCCTAAGAAGGATTTTTCAGATGATTTACTAGGTGTAGTTTCTTTTTGAGTCGTTACACCTTCATTATCTGCAACGCGGAATTTTTCAGCAATTCTCTTTAATTCTTCTTCAACATGCACAAGTGCATTGATAGCTGTGAATGCGGATGGTCTGGCATCGTTGAACATTTGAACGAAGTTTTGATTCGATGCACCAGTCCATTGGAAACACATGTAATCAATTTGATTGCATAAATTATTATGTATGGATTCTAGCGCGTGTTTTGTATCATTAGCCCGTTTGGCAACTTGTTCCAATTCTTCGGGTGTTACTTTTATTTGAACCATTTTTTTCCTCCCTTTCCCGATTAAAATTATGAAGTAAGGAAGGGGAAATGTAAATACTTAATATTAAGAAAAATTAGCTAAAGCATATAAAATAATTATGGGCGAATCCAATGTAAATGTGAAGTGAATATAGAGTTTTTATGAACATGAAAAAGTTGCAGTTTCAATTGAAACTACAACTTTTAATTCATCTTTGACATTATTGGGGAGGGGAGATGAAGTGAGCTGAAATAAAGTTGTTTTAGTGCATTTGCTTTATTTTAAAAGTAGTTTGAACGAAGGGGATAATTTGCTAAATACACTATGTTGTTCATTTCCTTCTTGCATCATACTTGCTCGATAAGATGAAAATCCTTTATACGTTTTTCTTTTCCATTGCCATAAGCCATTATTTTGATCGAATTCACCATAGTATTGATTGTAATCTACTTTGTTTCCGGTGTTTTTATTAAAATTATTGCTAATAAAAATACGGCTATTACTTGCATAGATTTGGTTATCGGTAATCACATTATTGCGGATATCGTAATTTAATTCGATTTGGCCACTCTCTTGATCTTTTGTATCATTTTTATAAATCACATTGTTTGTAATCGTGTTATTTTCAGCATATCCTTGCTGACTATCATACCCACCAATTGCAATGCCACTCATGATATTATTGGATATCGTATTGTCTCTAACGGTAATTTGGCTTGCACTTTTTCCTGCATGTTCGCTAGCTACTTCAATACCGAGATCATTTTCATAGCTTTGATTTTGCTCAATGATAATTCCCTTCCCACCATCCACGTAAATACCATCAGCTGAATATTCATTATAACTAGTATTATTGATGGATGAATTGTGATGGACAATGTTATTACGAACAACTCCATTCCGAGCTTGATCTAAAGCAGCTACTGGAGATACGCCTTCATGTCCAATCAGAACAATTCCGATGTTGTTGTTATCATGTACTTTGTTATTGGTAACTTCAAAGGAATCTACATTCCCATTGATAGCAATTGCTTCACTCAATCCTAATTTCAAATTTGCTACTTCGTTATTATCGATGACAATATGATTTAAATTATTTTGTGCACTAGATGAAGTACCGTAGACAGCAATGCCATGTGCATTTCCATTCTTTACATTTGCTTCAATGTGGTGAATATAATTATTTCTAATATCAATGTAACTTCCTGTTCCAGTGATATAAATACCAATAGGGGTTTCGCTAACTTTCGTTGATTTTAAATTGCGAAATTCTAATCCTATTACTTGAATATAGTTTTTGTCTTCTATTGTAAATAACCCATCATCTTCTAACTTGACTTTAGAACCATCGAGAATGGCTTTTTCATCTTGGTAATTTTGAAAAGTAATGGGTGCTCCTGAGGCACCAGAATGAGTGACACGAACCTTTTGGTTATAAACTCCCCCTCTTATGTAGATTGTACTTCCTTCTTTAGCAACGTTAGCAGCTTTTTGAATGGTAGCGAAAGGTTGATCTAATGTACCGGGATTGAGGTCGTTTCCTGTTGGAGATACATAGTAATTTGTAACAGGATTTGCATTGTTATTGGATTGTGCAAAGGTAGAGGCAGGGAGTGTGAAAATTAACATACTGAAAGAAAGGATAAAGATAAAAAGCGATTTTTTTAATGAGGGAAATATTTTTTGATATTTCATCATGATCCTCCTTCTTTTTTTAGCATTCCTTCTCAACTATATAGTTAAAACTGACGATTTATATCTTGTTTCAATAAAAATATATAATATGTAGTAGAAGATACCCATTATCTTAACTTAAGTATAGTGTTTGTATTTATTGTGTATATTCACTTTTGCATTAGTTTTTAGTATACTTCCAGAGTATTTTGCAATAATACTATTTATATTTATATGGATCAGTTTTGGTGGTTCAATATAATTAGGGGCAAGATGGTATACCAAGGTAATTTATAGATTGAATAGTATACGAATAAGTAAAAGGGTTGAAAAAACTAATCATAAATTGACGAATCTAATACTGCGGAGAAACAATTAGTAGGTTTGAGAATTATCTCTCTAATTATAGAGCGGATAATTATAAAGATTGCGTGAATTCATTTGAAGAAGAAGAAGACATCAGTGAAAGAAAAATAGATAATATTTAATTGTAAATACCTCAAAGTAGATAAAAGGATATTTGTTGCTGATCCATTAATTAGTTTAGCATACATAAAAATTGAAGTAATGACGAACAATGAGCTTGATTAGACTAATGCTTGGCTGGACGTGTAATTATTATGATACGAAAAATGATAAAAGGAATGAGGCAACTCATTCCTTTTTTTATAGATGGACGGGGATTATTTTAATATTCAATAATTAATTACATATTTTTGTTTGCATATAAAAAGTAGTTCTCTTATTTTAAGGAACTCTCTGAAAAACTTTTTTGAATTCCAGTTTAAATACATTACATTATTGATTCAATAAACTTTTTAGGGTGTCTTCAAACTTGTGAAGTGAGGTTATGATAACTCCTTTTTTATCGATAGGAGAATTAATAACGATATTATGGGTCTTAAATACAAGAATATGAGAAAAAGAAGTTTGAAAAGCTATTGATGTTTTTCTGAAATGAAGACAGAAAAGATTATTCAAAGTGTTATCACTATTGGAGAATTTATATAATTATAGGCACTCATAAAAGGGGGCTTTTTCTTTTGAAGGGAATGGATATTCATCCGAATATAATGATTTGTGTAGTGGGCTAAGTAGTAACTCTAATGCCTCTGCAGTCAGAGTTAAAAACATTATTATATAAATAAAAGAAAAAAGTGTACTAGACACATTTTTAGAGTGTGAATTATTGTATAGAAAAAGCGATATGGGGTTGTGTATTTTTTTAGGACATCCTATTAATATATTTAACAGTATATTGAAAAAGAGTGAACAAAATGTTCGCTCTTTTTGTTTATAAACTATTAATTGGACTATGTTTATTATGTTGAAATACAATATCCTTGTTTGTCATATTAATATATTTTCTAACCATCTCAATTGATGAATGCTCTAATATCTTTTGGAGGGTCATCACATCACCATTATTAAGTAAATAGTACTTTGCAAATGTATGTCTAAAAGTGTGAGGAGAGACTCTTACTCCTTTAATTCCTGCATTATTACCATATGTTTTTAATCTCTGTCTAAATCGTGCAGGATCAACGTTATTTCCATAAACAGTAGCAAATATATGCAGGGTATCAAATTCTTCAATTTCAACTAGTAATTCACGCAGTAGCTTACTAGTCTTTTGGGAAATAGGTACATATCGAGTTTTACGGTTTTTTGTGCTAGTACCTTTTAATTCAATCACATTCGTTTTGAAATCAATATCCTCTTGTTGAAGGTTTAAAGCCTCACTAATTCGCATACCTGTATCGGTAAGCAACATCATTAATACATAGTCTCTAAATCCCGCGTATGTTCGTTGATTTGGCTGTTTAAGTAAACTTTTTAATTGATCAACGGATAATGCTTCTATATTATCTTGTGCTTCTTTTAATGATTTGATTTTTGTAAAAGGATTAGATTGTACATATTCCTCTTCAATGAGGAAGTTATAGAATGCTCTCATATGTTTCATGATGGTATTTATATAAGAAACTGAAACACCAACAGATTTATATTTCTCCTTAACGCAATGGTTATTTTTATGCTTAGTGTGGTCATTCTTCAAGTAATGTAAAAACTCTCTAATGGTATTTGTATTAAGAGTATTAGGTGTTACGTCTTTATGATGTTCTTCTAAATATCGATGAAATACTAAGAAATACACCTTCTTATTTTCAAGTGTTCTTCTTGCAAGCCCTTCTGCTTCCTTTGCAAACATATAAATGTTAAATAACTCTTGGAACGTGTAAGTTTCAATCTGTGTAACCTCAATACTTGTACGACCTAACTTTGCTTTACCTCTTTTACCTGTTCTAGCCAAAATAAAACGCCTCCCTATATCGGTAATTTGGTTTACCGTATAAGAAGACGTGAATGACTTGCACACTAAAAAGTAAATGACCGCAACACTAGAATGATTTTTAGTGTGTAAAGGATAAATCCTTAACACCTATAAACCTTTGTAGAGTACGGTCTCTTATAAACTATGACCCCGGAGAGGCTCGAACTCACGACCTCCACCCTGTCAAGGTGGAGGTCTTTTATATTTATTGTTCTTCTCTTTGTACTATAAATTCCCAAAATCTTTTTAATTCCTCACGTTTTTGGGGAGGTGCATTCTTTATATCTTTAAACCATTGATGAAGCTCAGGATCTTGTACGTCTGTAATTTGTCTTATTTCAGTTGTACCGAGGAGGTAATCAATAGATACTTCAAAGAAAGTGGCTAATTTTATCAATGTATTATAATCAGGTTCTCGATTACCTTGTTCATACATTGCATATGTAGTTCGTGCAATTCCTAGTTGTTTTGCCATATCTTCTTGACGCAGTTTTCGTTCTTTTCGAAGAGTGTGTAATCTTGTGCCAAACATATACTACCTCCTTTCAGTTGTTTTCTATATCAATTATAACGTCACAATATGTAACATTTAATAAAGTACACGAAATGTGTAAAAAATATTGATGTTGTACTTGTTTTCATATAGAATGATTATTAGATACGCATTTTGTGACATCGGGGGAGGGGAATAATGAGATTGTGGTTATTGGAAAAACGTAAACATATAGAGAAAACACAGGATTATATTGCATGTGAGGCAAGAATATCTAGAAGTATGTATGCAATGATTGAAAGTGGTGAAAGAAATCCAAGTGTTCCTGTTGCAAAAAATATAGCTAAGGTACTAAATTTTGATTGGACTCTTTTTTTTGAAGAGTAATGTCACGTTTTGTGTAATTTTAGAGCTGAGAAGTTCAGTTCTTTATTGTTCTCTAAAACAAAATAATTTATTAAGTACTTTTAAACAAATATTAAATAAGGAAGTGTTTAAATATGAACATGAAAACATTTGAAATGCGTGAAAAACGATTAGCGGAATTACTAGGTGCAAAAGTACTATGGGAATTTATCAGTGCTGTAACAGAGGAAATTGAAAAGCAAGAATTGGAGTCTACACCAGGATTGTTAGAAGATCTATTCATACATGTGAAAGAAACCATTCAAATTCAAAATACGAACAAGAGCATAACAAAAGCCCCTGTAAAAACAGAGGCTGGTAGTATAGATAAAGATATATTATTTATGGAAGCGTATGTAGAATTAATCAATCATAAATTTGTTATTTCTGAATTAGTTGTAGAGCTTTCATCTGTTCTAAAAGAATTAAATTGTTTTGTTCAATCATCTTTGCCACTGCTTCAAAATAAGCTTGATTCTCAAGAATCTCAATCTGCTTCTCTTTAGGGAACGTTTGAAGGATTTCCTTCATTTCTTTACACTCGTATATATTATTGTCTGCTTCTTCGATTAATTTATTGCGACGATTTGTGTATTCAAGTGCACCTAAAGTCGCTAATGTGCGTGTATCTAGTCCTAGGATTTCCATGCATTCATCTCCTTTCCCTCTACAATAATTCGATAGGGGAAAGGAGATTCCTTTAATGATTTGGTAGAGTTTTTATATAGTTATATAACATGCTATTTATTAGCAGGAATGTAATAGAGTTGGACTTAAAATAGGGAAAAGTATTTAAGTTACTTGTATAGATGAAATAATGGAGCGTATTTATTAAAACATGATGAAACATGTTTTAATAAATAGAAGGGGATCTTTAGGTAGGTTAAGCAGAGAAGTAAGGCATGCTGAGAAAGTAGCTATTGAATTCGAAGAAGTTAAAGTGTGAAAGGTGTCACTTATGTTAGAATATCTATTACTAATTTACTCTATATAAAAAAGCAGCTGCACAAAAGTACAGCTAGCCTTCTTCACAAATTTATATGGCCTTGATGACGAATTGGGATTGAGGTATATATAGTAATTGAGCTGCTAAGGAAGTTGTTGTGTTAGCAAAAGGATATGTTTCTTTATAAGGAAATTTACTATACACTATTTCATTAACTTCAAAAGTTGTATACAGCTTTTTTAAGATTTTTCGAGAAATTTTATTTGTACAAGCAGCAATAAAATCAAAGTCTCTTTTACTTATTTCTTGAATAGCATGTGAAAGAAGAGTAGTGACTACCCCACTTCCCATCCAATCTGGATGACAAGCGCCCATATCTAGATAGACCAATTTTTCTTTATCTAAATGAGAAAACTCAATAGATTCTGTCTCTAATGTATCTAAAAGTTGAAAAATAGGATCCATTTGTGGGCATAGTTCAGTCGCCTTATCTTTATCTATTAGTGGTTGGGTTACTTTTCTTGTTAAAAGAACCCCAACAATTTGAAAATTTTCAATTGCTACAAATGACATAGCTTGAGATACAGCTTGTTTTATCATTTCTTCGCACATTTTGTGAAAAGGAGCAAAAGGAATTTGTAAACTGCTTACAAGAGGTTCGTTATTCACAAAAGAATGTGCAAGTAAATGTGCTGCATCTTTTACGTGGTGTATATCTAGTAGCTCTATATTCATATGTTTTTCCTCTTTTCCTGATATAGTTAATAGTGATTAAAAGAATAAAAAGTTTTATTTAATTTAGTTAAATTTAATTATTAAAGCGCTAACAAATATGGTTATTAAACATATGAATAAATCTGTTTAGTAGCAATCGAAATATTCTCATAAAGAAATGCTACGATCTCATCTAAACATTCAACAGTTGTATATGGAGAGATAGAAAAGAATTTTAATGTGGAAATCGGATTTCTATCATAACTGTTTAATACATCTACTACACAAGAACGAGTTGTATCACCAAAAAATACTTGATCGCGATTTTTTCCTAGATAATTGAATAGTTCTATATTTAATCGGTTTGTATCCTCAATCTCTTCTTTTGTTGCAAGACCTATTCGTTCTTTTTTCCAATTTTCTTGGCCATCTCCATTCATATAGAAACGGAAGGTTGTAATTGGTCCATATGTAAAATCATTTGTGATTGCGACTTGAGGTAGAGCCTCACGCAACTTCTCTCTAAATAATAGATTTACACGAACATAATTTGCTAGTAATTTTTGATATCCTTCAACACCAAAGGCTAAAAGATTGATATACATCGGAATAGCACTACCAGCTCGTGAACATTCTAAGGTATAGCCAGTATGATAACTTCCATATGACCTATTGCCTAGATATGGTGTGTCATCTTGTTCAATATCCATCAGTTGTAAATCAGTATGATTTTTTACGATTAATATACTTGAAGCATAAGGTGTTTGTCCTAATTTATGAAAATCAAAACATACACTATCAGCAAGTGCCATGTATTGCATTTTATCTTGTACGTATTGTAAAGCATTTTTTAAGCTAGGTTCAAATGAAAGTGGATTTTCTTCGAAACTATAATTATTAAAGAAACTATAGAATCCGCCCATTGCAGAATCAGCATGGATATAAATAGGTTTTAATTTATATTCTTTCTGTATTGCCTCAGCGCTCTCTTTAATTTTTTTTATATCATCAATGGTAAATGTATCTGTTGACCCCATAGTAGCTAGAATATAAAGGGGGATACCTCCATTTTTAATAACTTGTATCATTTTAGCCTCTAAATCATCTATATCCATAGAATTCGTATAGGGATCAGTTTTCACTTTTATTAAGTGATTCGACCCTATGCCAGTTGCTTCAGCTGACTTTAATAAACTATAATGTGCATTTTCAGAAGCAAAGCAATAAACATTTTGTGGAGCACCATGTTCTTTTGCTAATGGGAATTGTTTAGAAATTGCTAAACGTAAGCTCGAAAATACACAACCTTGTCCACCCCATGTTGTATAACCACCGCTATTATGTGGATTATAACCAATCAGTTTTGAAAGCATGGATACAACTTTTACTTCTGCTTCTGCTGCCCCTGGACCATATACATCCCAAACACCATTACCATTTAAAAGGGCCATGGTTAGTACACCTAATAGTGAAGGAATACTTGGTAGTGGTACAGCGTTAGACAAGTAATATTTATTTGGATAAGGATGTCCATTCATAAATTGGTTTAGCTCTTCTATAACCTCAGACATAGTGATTCCAGCTAGTGGAATATGACTTTGGTGAATTAAGCCATTGTAGTATCCTTCTGATTTTTCCTCACATTTACCTAAAGTAGCTCGCTCTTCATTTTTTAATTGGTCAAGATTTTTAATTATTTTCTGCATAGATTCTAATAAAAGTTGTTGTTTTTCTTCATTTCCGTCAACGCTCGGAAATAGTTTTAAAATATCTTGCATGCAGTCACTTCTCCTTGTAAAAAACTGGATTTTTATTTTACTTGGTTAAACATAAGGGTATAATAATTTGTAATTGCCCTTTTGAATACTTAGAAATGAAGAGTTATTTAGAAAAAAATGTAATTCCATAGAAAATTATATGAACTATGGAATTCAAAGTAAAGAAAAATTTTTTGATTTATTTTAAAAAAAGTAATTGTGAGATAATGGAGTTTCTAAAAAAATATCTGAATTAATTGTTTATTTAATTTATATGTTGTCCTAACATGTATTCAACTAGTGTAGTAGATATTTTAATATAATGTAGAACTATTATAAGGTAGTTGAATATAAGGGCTCAACTACCTTATAAACAGTAGATATTGTTGGGAAAAGATAAAAAAATAAGGTGGAAGTGTTAAAGATATGTTCTAGTGGAGAAGAAGTAGTAGTATGGATTTGGTAGTAAAATCAGCATAATTTTTTTGGAAGAATAATTATTCGATTAAAGTTTTTTAATGAATTCAATTTCATTATCTAATAATAATGGGCGAGTTAAATGTGAAGAGTTTTCTTCAACCTGATTAGAATTTTTTGCACCAGGAATAGCAACTGAAACGGCAGGGTGACTTAAAACATACCGCAAGACAATTTGCGTGAGACTTCGATTTGATCGTACAAGTGAACGTAATTTTTCTACTTTGTTTAAGCTATCTTTAAACCACTTTTCTTTTGGCCAATCTTTTCTTAAATCATCGTCTGGAAATTGAGTTTCATGATTAAATTTCCCAGTTAAAATTCCCATCTTAAGTGGACCTCTTATCACAGCACCTAAATTATGTTTTTCAATATAAGGAAGGATGTCTTTTTCAGGTTCTTTATTCAAAATACTATAATCGAATTGCACAATATCTAAATCATCATTCTGATTAAAATGTTTAATATAATCTAAATCATTAGTAGAAACGCCAACAGCTCTCACTTTGCCAGATTTTTTTTAGGTTTGGAAAGCTTGTAGAAAGGCTTGTGTTTCTTCAGGTTTATCCCACCAAATATGATAAAAGTACACATCTATATAATCAGTTTTAAGCCGCAGTAAACTAGCATCAATAATCTTTTGAGGATCTCCAAAAACTGCTGGTTGATTTTGGTCATAATGATGACCGATTAATCCACCCTTTGTAGAAAGAATGATATCCTGCCTACGTTTATTTATGGCTTTTGCAACGAGTGTTTCACTATGACCTAGTCCATAAACATCAGCAGTGTCAATTAAATTAACTCCTAGGTCAATTGCTTTATTGATTGCATCAATGGATTCATTATCTTTTACTGCGCCCCATTCATCTCCACCAATCGCCCAAGAACCAAATCCTATCTCTGAAACTATTAATCCCGTGTTACCTAATAATCTATATTCCATTATGTACGGACTCCTCCTATTCAGTTTATATTATTAGAAATATATATAGCGACCAGTTGGGATATTCTTGAATTTATTTTCGGGATATAAATTAGAGTATATATTTTAATAAATATATATGAGATTACTTTATAAAAATTAATTAGAATTATTAGTAAAATGATTTTTTATGCTTAAATTGAATAAAAGTATGAATTTTCACGGTATAAATATGAATTTTATTCATCATTTTAATAACTATGCAATAAGTGAAATAAATGTTGAATTTAGTCGGAAAAAATACATTTACAAATCGTAGAATATGTACATATAGTTGTAACTGTAAATATTATCCGTTTTGAAATATTTATAAAAGGAGAAATTCATATGAAGGAAATACAAAAGCAATATGAAATTGTAGAAGAATTGGATGCAACAGTAGGGCAAGAAGCATTATGGATAGCTCATCAAATGGAATTAGAAAATGGAATGAACAATGAAGCTACCATAATAAAGCTAAAAGGAAATCTTCAAATAGACACTTTTAAGAAAGCGCTTACTTTAATAGTGCAATCTCATCCGGCGCTACGTACACTATTTATTAAGAGGGACGAAAAAATTAAACAATTCATTCAAAAGAGTATAGATTTTGATATACCAATTAAGAATTTAACCGCTTTTAAAAACACAGAACAAAAATTTATTTTAAAAAAATTCTTAGACTCTATAGTGAATGAGAAATTTAATTTAGAAGAAGGGCCTTTGTTTAAATTCCACATCATTAAATTGTGTGAAGATGAATTTATTTTACATATGATTTTTCATCGCATTATTTATGATGGATGTAGTTTAGGAATTTTTATCCAACAATTGTCTCATACGTATTGTGAATTACTTCAAGAAAATACGGGTTTAGTATTAGAATCTCCTTATAAGAGCCTTGTAGAATTTGAGGAAGGTTTTATTGACAGTGCAATATATAGAGAAGGATCATCCTATTGGAAAGATTATTTACAAGGTGAATTACCTCCTATAGAGTTTCCTGCTACTATTAATAAAATGAATGAACCGATATATACGAACAAAAATATAAGCAAGAATATTGATGCCGATCTATTTTATCAAATACAATGTTTTGCTAAAAGAAATAACTTAAGTGTCTATCGGGTTATGTTAAGTACTTATTGTGCCTTACTTCATCAAATGACAAACGCTGAAGAAATTATTGTAGGTATTCCAATTAATACTAGACCACACACGGAAGAAGGGAATGCTTTTGGTTATTTTGTTAATACATTACCTATACGTATAACAATAGAAAAGGGGGATACATTTAAGGGAATACTTAACAAGGTGAATAAATCTGTTCATTTGGTTATTAAGTATAAACATAATCCATATTCACATATAGTAAAAGATTTAAATCTAAATAATAATACACATCATAATATGATATATTCAACAGCATTTAATACGGTAAGGATACCTCAATTGAAAATTCCTGATATTGAGTCCACAGTTTTAACAGATTGTAAAAGAGTAAATCCTTTTAACATGACCTGGAGAATAATGAGATATGAAGGGGAAACAGAGAATAAAATTGAGGTTGACTATAATTCAGCGTTATATAAACCAGATAGTATAAATGATTTAGTTGAAAGATATATATATTTGTTACAAAAACTAATGAAGAATGTGAATGAACCTATTCATTCATTGGATTTACTTTTAAAAAAGGATCATCGTTTATACAAAGATATAAACTCAAATACTCTTGTATATCCTAATTCAAAAACACTAGATCAATTAATCGATCTACAAGCATTAAAATCGCCAAATCAAATAGCGATTTCAATGGGGAATAAATCAATTACCTATTATGACTTGCAGCAAAGGTCAAATCAAATAGCGAATTATTTACGTGAAAATGAAATAAAAAAGGGACAGCGTGTAAGTATTACTATGGTGAGAGAGATCGATACAATTGTGTGGATTCTAGGCATACTAAAATCAGGTGGAGTTTATGTACCAATTGATCCAAAGTTTCCTGAAAAAAGAATAGAATATATATTAAAAGATAGCCAAAGTCAAATGATTATTACAAAGAAAGAATTCAGGGGATCAATTGAAAGTTTTGCGATTCATACAATTTATCTAGAGGATTTTCATTACACTAATTCTATAGAAAATATTGCGTCTACACATACCATAGAAGATGCAGCTTATATTATCTACACGTCAGGTTCAACAGGTTTACCAAAAGGAGTAGTTGTACCACATAGAGGAGTAATTAATTTATCATATTCATTAATGAATCAATTTAATTTAGACAAAAATGATGTGTTTTTACAATTTGCAACAATGATTTTTGATGCCTCCATTATGGAGATGTTTCCTATTTTGTTATGCGGAGGAAGAATGCATTTAATTTCTGAAATGGAAAAACGTTCTGCAGAAGAATTTATAAATGTAATTAACAAGAATGGTATTACATTTGTTCTTTTACCAACTGCATTTTTTAAATTAATAGCTGATATGCCAAAAGAAATGTTGCTTAAATTAAATTGCTTAAAATGTGTATTTGTGGGAGGGGAAACCATACCTGCTGAATCAGTTCGTAAATGGCAAAGTAAAGTAGGGTTAAAGATTCCAGTTCTTAACGCATATGGTCCTACTGAAGCTACTGTATGTACAACCATTTATGAAGTAAATCATGAGATAAAAGAAGAAACTTCTAATATCCCAATAGGTAAACCAATTGCTAATAGTAAAGTTTTCGTGGTCAGTCCGTTCAACACGTTATGTCCGTCAGGAGTAGTAGGTGAGTTATTCATTGGTGGTGATGGGGTTGCCAAAGGATATATAAATCAAAAGGAAAAAACAGAAGAGGCATTTATTTCTTTCGAAGAATCCTATAATCGCGATAAAAAAATGTATCGTACTGGGGATTTAGTACGTCTTTTACCAAGTGGGAACTTAGAATTTATCGGAAGGAAAGATAATCAAGTAAAACTACGTGGGTATCGAATTGAGCTTGATGAAATTGAAAGAGCATTATTTAAACACCCAGAGGTAAAAGATGCAGTAGTAGTAACTTATCAAAATGACAAAATCGCTAGCTTTTATGTATCAAAAGACAATACAGAGATAAAACAAGAGGACTTAAAAACATTCTTAAGTGAAAGTTTACCAGATTTTATGACTCCAAATTATGTATTTCACCTTAAAACATTTCCATTATCACCAAGTGGTAAGATTGATAGAAAAAAATTAGAATTACAAATCCCATCTTTACTTGAAAATATGAAGAATCAATATGTAACACCAATAAGTGAAACAGAAAAAAGGTTGGTAAAAACATGGTCAGAGATTTTAAATTTAGGGAAATATAGAATCAGCAGAGATGATGACTTTTTTAAACTTGGGGGACATTCATTAATTGCTGTGCAAGTGTTAAATCAAATTCAAAAAGAGTTTCATTTGAAAATAGAAATTAGAGATATTTTTGAGCATACAACAATTGCTAGTCTATCTGCTTACATTGATAAATTAATGGAAGTAAATACGGATAGAGAAGAACATGATATGCAAGTATTAAAGGTTGCAGATAAGGAATGTTATAAGTTATCCAGTGCTCAAAAAAGAATCTGGTTTTTAAATAAGTATAACGCTATTAATAGAGTATATGATACACAACTACACATAAATATTGAGCCAAGTTTAAAAAAGAATATTTTACAAGACGCCATAAGATTTTTAGTTGAACGACACGAGATGCTACGAACAGTGTTTATTGAAAAAAACGGGGAGCCTAGACAGGTCATATTAAAATCAATATCTATTGACCTTATTCACGATGATATTGAACACATAACTAAAAAGGAACAACAAGAATATATACGTAGAACAATAAATCAAACGGATCATACACCATTTGATTTGGAAAATGGACCACTTTTCCGGATTAGAATTTTTAATCTTGATAAGAAAAGATCCTATTTATATATCAATTTACACCATATTATTACCGATGAGTGGAGTGTAAGGAATTTATTAGATGAATTAATGAAGGTATATAATGCCTTTGCTAATCGAAGAAATCCCGAGTTACCAACTATTCCTAATCGATATGTGGATTATGTTGAGTGGGAACAGAAGCAGCTAAAATTAGGCCGGTGGGATACAGAAAAATATTATTGGATGACCGAGCTTGCAGCGCCTCTTCCCCTACTAAATCTTCCGTTAGATTTTAGTAGGGATCGTCAAAGTACAAATAAAGGTAAAGTCTTTGAAATGAAGTTAGATAATAAAATGAAAGAGTCTTTGAAACAAGTATGTGAACAAGAGAATGTGTCTATGTATATGCTATTTTTGGCAGCATATATACAATTGTTACACTATCTAACGGATCAAAAAGATATTATTGTAGGTACACCGGTTGCTGGAAGGAATTATCAGGAATTTGAACAAATACAAGGATTTTTTGTAAATACTTTAGCTATTAGAACACAATTAAATGATGTGAAAAATTTAAAACAACTAGTACAAGTCGTTAAAGAAAAATGTTTGAATTCTTTCCAAAACCAATCGTACCCATTTGATAAAGTAATTGAGCAAATAAATCCTGATAGAAGTTTTGGAAATAACCCTATCTTTTCTACAATGTTTAGCTATCAGAAAGATATTTTGCAACAGCATGATGCGTACAAGCTTCAATTGTTACCTAATAAACAAGATGTTAGTAAGTTTGACATTTCTTTAGCTATTGAAGAAGGATCGGATTATATAGAGATTTCATTTGAGTATAATATTAATCTTTTCAAGGAAGCGTCAATTAATAGGTTTACTCAAAATTTACTTAATATACTGGACGCATTTATTCATCAAAGAACAGTGGCATATGAGAATCTTTCATTCCTATCACTGGAAGAGGAATCTCTATATAGAAAGGTAAATCATACAGAAAGACCGTATCCTTATTTTCAAAATATACAGGAGCAATTCTATAAGCAAGTAGAAAGACAATCAAATAGGATTGCTATAGCGACTGAAACAGAGTCTTTAACATATAGACAATTAAATATGAATTCTAATCAAGTAGCTCAACATTTACTCGAAAAAGGTATAAAAATAGGTGACAAAGTAGCCATATTTTTAGATAGAAGTATCAATAGTATTGTCTCTATGATTGGAATATTAAAAGCTGGCGCTGCCTATATACCAATCGATGTAAAATACCCCGAGGATAGAATTAATTATATAGTAAGTGACAGCGAGGCATGTAGAATTATAACGAATTACAAATACAAAAATCATTTGAATTCACGTAATTATAACGTTTCAATAATAGAGGATATATATCGTACGACAATAAATGATGATGTTAAAATTTTAAATAAACCAGATGACTTGGCATATGTAATTTATACTTCAGGGTCAACAGGCAAACCAAAAGGTACATTATTAACTCATAAAGGAGTATTAAATTTAGCTGAATGGAGAAATGAAGTATTTCATATTTCCCCAAATGATAAAGTAACACAGTTTTATTCCCATAGTTTTGATTCTTCTGTATCGGAAATTTTTTCTACCTTGTTAAATGGGGCGGAACTATATTTATTAAGTGATGAACAGCGCTATTCAACTGTCGCATATGCTCAAGCTATCCAAGAAATACAAGTAACTATTTCTGACGTGCCAACAGTATTTTTTAATGAATTATCGACTTCATTAACTAAATTGGATAGTGATAAGATACGTTCTTTAAGATTTATGATAATGGGAGGGGAAGCTGCATCAACAAATGCTATTAGAAGTTGGCAAAATACTTTTAAAAATCAAATACAACTGGTAAATGAGTATGGGCCTACTGAAGCAACTGTTTCAGCAATGTATTACTTCATACCAGTCTTAGAAGGCGAAAATAATCTTTTAGGAAGTATACCGATTGGTATTCCAATTTCTAATACAAAGGTGCATATATTGAACTCATTTATGCAACATTGTCCGGTAGGGGGCATGGGTGAATTATATATTGAGAGTTTAGGATTGGCCCAAGGGTATTGGAAGCAGGAAGAGAAAACAAAACAGGCATTTATTTCAAATCCATTTTCAGAAGATAATAGTAAAAGGTTATATCGAACAGGTGATTTAGCAAAGTGGTTACCAAATGGAACTATAGAATTTATGGGGAGAAAAGATAAGCAGGTTAAAATTAGAGGGCATAGAATTGAATTAGGAGAAATAGAAGATGCAATATTCCGATTTGAGGGGATAAGTCAGGCTGTTGTAACACAAACAAAAGATGGAATGCTATTGCAAGCTTACTATAAAACAGTGGACGGTATAGAAATAGAGAAAAATAAGTTAGCAATACATTTATCAAATGTATTGCCAGAATATATGATTCCTAAATATTACTCTCATGTGTTAGAAATACCAATAACGGCTAATGGGAAAATTGATTTCGAAAAACTGCCAGAAATAGAGTTTGATAATGAGAAAAAGGATGATTGTATACTTAAGCCCCAAACTAAAGTGCAAAAAAACATTGCAAAAGTATGGTCTGAAGTTTTAAACATAAAATCTATTGGCTTAAAAGATGATTTCTTTAATTTAGGTGGGCATTCTTTAAAAGTTATGCCGGCATTAGTTAAATTAAAACCGTTATATCCTAACTTGAAAATTCAAGACTTCTTTAAGTATAGAACAATAGAAAAATTAGCCTCTCATATTGAAGAGATGGAAAATATGTCGTTAAAGAAAGAGAAAAATTTTAATGTAGCATGTATTGAAAATGAAACGAAAACGAATCCGGTTTATAAAAGAACTAAATTAGAAGAATGTGAGTTAGATATGGTGAATTATCCAAAAGCAGTTTTCCTTACAGGAGCAACAGGATATTTAGGCGCACATATTTTAGAACAATTATTACAGTTGTCATCTACGACTATTTACTGTTTAGTAAGAAAAAATGAGAATCAAGTAATTGATGAAAAGTTAAAAGAAAGAATGAGATTTTATTTTGGTAAAGAAATTCTTCAAAAGTTGGAGGAGAGAGTAGAATTAATTGAAGGAGATTTATCTTTGATAAATCTAGGTCTTGATCCAAAGAAAGTGGATCATTTAAAGAGTAACGTAGAGTCAATAATACATTGTGGTGGAGAAGTTAGACACTATGGAGAACGTGAGCATTTTCAAAAGGTAAATGTTCAGTCTACAAAATACTTATTGGAATTAGCTAAGAATACAAATGCACGCTTTCATTATATATCGACTTTAAGTGTGGTAGGACAGGCTGAAAGCGATCCAAAAGAATTTAAATTCTTTGAGTCTAATTTTGATAGAGGGCAAAATTTAGATAATGTATACTTAGAAAGTAAGTTTCAAGGCGAGAAAATGGTCAGAGAGGCAATGGAAAAAGGAGTTCGTGCTACTATATACCGTGTGGGAAATTTAGTGGGTAACTCTAAAACGGGTAAATTTCAATTCAATATTAATGAAAACGCTTTTTATAGATTATTGAAAGGTATATGCTTATCTAACATAGCACCTGAAATCAATACGTATGTAGATTTAACGCCTGTGGACTATGGAAGTTTAGCCATTACTGAACTATCTTATAAGGCCAACACAGTAAATAAAACCATGCATATTTGTAATCCAACTCAGCTTAAATGGGACCAATTTATTAATAGTTTACAAGTTTTTGGATACGATTTAATGTTAATGAGGCAAGAAAAGTATATAGGGAAGTTTTTTAATACTAGTCTAACTACTGATGAACAGAAAGCTTTAGAGCTCATAATGCCTTTATTAGAATCTGTAGAAGAGCTATCAGTAGCTATACCATCTTGTTTGTATACGCAAGGATATTTGAAGAATGTACATTGTTTAAAACCAAATCAAGAGTATATCAATTTGTTATTAAATTATGCCATGAGTATAGAGTATTTACCATTAATTAAAGAACCAAAGCTGTTATAGCATATACTATCGATTTTGAACAGATTGGTCTATAAATATGAAGTTTTGAATGTTCGTTTACTTCTCCTTAACGTTTGGAAAATTAAAAAGAACTTGTAGTTTTATCTACAAGTTCTTTTCGATTAAAAGGTTTATACATTTAGTTGGTTGGATAATATTTCAATTCTTCATATTACTAACAGAAGAAATTAACTAAAACAAATAATTCTTTTCAATAATAGAAAAAATACAGTTTTATATTAAGACCAAACCCATTGATCATCAGTTAATGTTTGAGAATCATTAACTTTTTCCGGTGGCCATTTTTACGTAGATTGATATTAATGCTCAGGATAAATTCTTCTACATGCCATGCGACCTAATTCTGGAGAAGAAGCAATCATTGCGGCAGAAGCCACGGCAGTCATCCCAGAACTTCCAACAGCAGCAGAGGCTCCAATGGTTGCAATAGTAATTAAATATATCAAATTAATTTTGTATTAAACTTTTTTGGTGAAACCTTAGAAAACAAAGGAAATCGAGTTAATAAATCCCTTTTTATGGTGAAATTAACTTGAATGATATCTTCTGTAAATCTGATTATACGAAAATCGATACTTAATTTCATGTGGGGATGAGAGAGAGGGACAAAATGAAATTAGCAATTCAAACTAAAAATTTAACAAAGTCTTTTGCAAATCAATCCATTGTAAGGGATATAAACTTATCTGTTCCAGAAGGAAGTTTATATGCTTTTATTGGACCAAATGGTGCAGGGAAAACAACAACAATGCGAATGTTATTAGGATTAATTCCATCAGATGAGGGAACGATATTGTTTGATAATAAAGATATAAAAGAATGGAAAGAAGAATTATTTGAAAATGTGGGTTGTTTTATTGATTCACCTACCTATTATCCTAATCTAACAGCATATGAAAATTTAGCCTATGTACAAAAAATGATTAATAAATCTTTAGATGAAATAGATAGAGTATTAAAAACTACAGGAATATATAAAGCAAAAGATAAAAAAGTTAAAGATTTTTCTTTAGGAATGAAACAAAGGCTAGGTATTTCCTTTGCTATTCTTAATAACCCTAAAATACTAATTCTTGACGAGCCAACAAATGGATTAGATCCAGAGGGAGTACATGAGATAAGGCGTTTATTACTTCATTTGGTAAAAAATGAGGGGAAGACTATATTTATTTCTAGTCATAATTTAGCTGAAATTGAAATGATAGCAGATCACATAGCATTACTACATAAGGGTAGCTTACTCTATGAAGGGAAATTAGACAGTATTATTACTTCTGGAGAATATATCATTCATGTTAATACTACTACTTCTACAGAAAGAATTTTAAGTAATGAAGGTATACCTTATAATATTGAAAAAGAAGGGGTATTCAGAATAACAATAGATCAAGATAGTGTTCCTAGTTTAACCAGAATATTAATTAGAAATGATATAGATATTTTTGAAGTTAGCCCTAAAAAGCCAACATTAGAGGAAGTTTTTTTTTCTTTCACTAAACAAAAGGAGTTATTATAATAATGCAATTTATCTTTAAAAGTGTAAATAGTGAGATGAGGAAAATTGGTGGGAGAAAATTATTATTAATCTCTTTGTTTTTTTCGTTATTATCAAGCTTTTTGTGTATAAGTTATTTTATTTTTAATAAGAATCATCCCGACATGTTTCAATCTACAAATCTTATAGCAATTACAGTAAATTTTAATACACTAACGTTAAGTATTTTTTCTGCTTGTATGTGGTATTTTATCATTTCTTCGGAAAATAAATATGGTACTTGGGCCATTATTTATACACAGCCCATTTCGAAACTTAAATTATTGGTAACTAAAAATTTAATGTTTATACTGTTCTATTTGGTCTTTAATATTTTGAATTTTTTGGTTATGGGTATCTATACTTTTATAAATGGATATGAAATATCAATACTTTATTTTTTAAAAATGTTGATACTTTGTACGATTTTATCTCTAGCAATACCATATTCTCAATTGCTTTTTCATTTAATTATAAAAAAGGGAATTCTTGCGGCATCCTTGTCAGTTGTTTGGCTTTTTTTCTTTATAACATATGGATTATTCCCTTTAATATTTACAAAGACATTTCCAATCTTTTATTCATTGAATATAGTAAGTGACGTAGCGTTTAAAGAAACAATTATTTTATTATATCTTGCAATTTCTTCAATATATATTTTAGGAATTATGTTATTGTCTGTGAGTTTTAAATATTATACATATGAATAATAAAGGGTGAAACAAGTGGGTATTTTAGGTGAATATAAAAAAAGTCTTCATAATGGATTGTATATCCTGTTACTAGTATTTCTGTTGATTCCAATTAGTTTTCAAGTTTTACTAACTGTATCGTCTCAATTAAAAGATGGCGTTTTCATGCATATAGCGATTCTGAGCCTTTTTTGTAGGTTATTTTTACCTATTTCGATAGGTCTATTAGTGTCATTTTCTTTTGTAAACGAATTCAGAAGAAAAGGATATATGTCTGCTATTTATCACGGGATCACTTTAAAAACTATATTAAGTAATAAGTTTTTATTTTGCTTAATAATTACTTTTGGTTATTTACTATGTGCTTTAATCATAACGAGTATACCTATAGTATTAACGGTTGATAATCTCGGGACTGTTTATCAAAGTTTAAGTTTTTCTATACTTTTTATGGTAATTAGCTCTTTAATTATTGTGAATCTACATTTTTTAATAAATATAATATTTTATAAAATCCCGTTACTTTCATTATTAGTAGGGGTTATAGGTGGACTTGGTAGCTTTTTTATCTCTCATACAAACTATTGGATACTATTCCCTTGGTCATATCCAATTATGAGTCTTTATATTGATAGCATTGAAACAAAACAATTGTATATTATTCTCTTTGTATATCTATTATCATTACTAAGTTGTATATTGATGTTGTCTACTTTATATAATAAAAAATCAATGAGATGGAATTAAGGTTACAATGAGGAGTGTAGCATTAGTAATAATAAAACATGTTGTAGTTACTACAATATGAATCTCGATACGTTAAGCCAATTAATAAGACATGCGGATCAAATGTTATTGAATTCGAAGAAGCTAAAGTATGATAGATGTCACTTATGGTCACTCGAATATCTATTACTAATTTACTCTATTTAAAAAAAGTAGCTGCACAAAAGCGCAGCTACTTTTTTTCATACAAACATTATTATGCAAATAAAAACCTTAACGTAAACTTGCGCTTAATGGTACTTGAGAATAAACTTTGAAATTACTACCATAAGTACCGTGTTGAGAAAATGAGGAAGAAATTGAGCTGTTCCAACTTTTGTAGGTAGATCCAGATGTATCTGCTCTTAGAAGTACGTTTGAAAAGCTAGCTTGGCTAAAAGAATTACTTCCAGTATCTTCAACGCCCTGAACCATTTTTACTGGTTCATATTGAGAAAACGTACCATATACAGGTTGATTTACATATTTAGGACTTCCATTTACATACATAGTAACCGTACCATTTCCGTTATTAACTAGTTTAAGGTTTACTCGATCACCATCTTTAATTGATGTATCATACTGTGTGTTCCAATACTTACTGTTTTGACCTGATTCATTATATCCTGAATTAAGAAATACTTTATATCCACTTGATGTTTTTGAAATACCACCCTCAACTTTAGAGGCTCCAATACCTAAATACCAATTCACATATCCATCCTTAACAACAACTGATTTTGGTAGATTTATATCAGCTGCAATCCCGGTATAGTTACTATTTGTAACACTTTTTACAGCACCTTCTGTAGCTGCAAAACTTGTAGTTGCAAACATTGATAGAGCAATTAGAAGTGAACCAACTAGATATATCATTTTTCTCTTACTTTTCCTTAATACTTGTTTCATTTTAGGTCCCCCTTAATTTTTATTATTAAATTGCATGGAAAGTTGGTCAACTAACTACGACTTACAGATCAAAGATACATTAGGTTTCATTTAATGTATATATTTTCCTGTTATAAGTCATTGAAATGTCAAACAAATTGAATATTTCATATTTATCAATATAGGGGGAGTTGACAGAATAAAATAGTCCTTCTATTTGAATTTAGGAAGGTTTTGTAATTAATATTATTAAAATCTATAAACTGGTTGGGTATAATACGCAATACCATTCATTTGTGAGAGATAGAAATGGAATTAATGCAGGGGATTTTCAAAAGGGGATATCAGAAATTTTTAGAAATGGAATAACAACAAATGAAATAAATTAAAGGCTGTTGTAAAGGCATCTATGTATGAGAAGGTGGTAGGAATGAGAAGTAAACTTTGTAGTTACTTTGCCTTGGATGAAAGAAGATTTAATAATTGTTTAATAGGGTTCGTTTCCTAGTTAATACGTAGTTCCTGGGGGGAGGGGAGAATGCCTAAAATAGAGAATAGATTTGTTTTAACCAATCCTTTTCAAAATAAAAATAGTAACGCGAATAGTCCGAAACACATTTGTTTCGGACTAGGGATTCACAATTTCTCTCATTTTGATTAAACAATTTTGCGGATTAAAAGTTGAATATTTTGACTATTTAAGCAGGACAAATGATATTACGTTAATCAATAGATACTTCAACAGAGACACTCGGTATTGTGGGTGATGGTGTATCTCCACCATTAAAGGAAGAAGGTTGTGATACATGTAAACTAATCATGCTACATGCTAATGCACTTACTACTACCATACTTAATACAATTTTTTTTATTTTTTTCATTACTTTAACGCTCCTTTTCTCAAATGATTCTTATTGGCATTATTGCTAATGTAGAAATATTTGCTCGCCTTAACATGATTATCTGCCTGGTAAAATTGGAGTGCTAAAATCTCTGCATGTTCTTTTACACAATCCCACATGCCCTCTTTTTCAAAATAAGAAATTGCATCAGTAACTACTTTTTCTAGTTTAATTCTAGGCAGTTCTGTGATTAGTTCATTTAAAACTGCGAAACGGTGCTTATATTCCTCATTTCCGGATTCATTTGTATATTTCATTCCCTGCTCGATATATGATTTTGCTGTTTCAACGCCTTCTAATTTATAATATGCTCTTGCTAAGACAAATAATGCTTTAAAATGGTTCGGTATTTTATTTATAATTTCAGAACTCTGTCGGATCGCCAATGGATATAAATCTTGAATATTATATAACCAGCCCAAATTGTAACGTACTCTTAATAATAAATGTTCTTTATCATACTTCTTAAAAACATCAATAACCGTATTGAGACATTCTTCAGCTCTTTCAAACTCTCTTAGATCTATACAAGATAAACCATATACATTGTCGCATAAAGCAATATTGATTTCATATCCTACATGATTCAGGTATATTTCTTTCGCTTTTACTACATGTTGAATCGCTTCAAATGGTTGATAAGACTGATAAAAGTAAGTTGAAATTCTATACTTAAACTCGGCTTTTTCTACTTCATCAGGTATATCAATTAAAAGTTCTTCCGCCTTTTCAAAATGTGTTCTCGCTTCAGTATAATTTGCTATAATTGTAGAGTGGATTGCCTTAAAGAAATGATAGTAGTAAGCTAAAAATGAAAATTCATCTTTGATATTAGGGAGCTCTTCTATTTTATTAAAAGAATCTTTAGTAATACTCATTCCATCTACCAAGACCTTATATCTAAAATTCAGTAGTGAATAATAGAATGATAAATATTGGTCTGTTTCTATTCCTTTTAAATTTTCTTGTACTTTTAGATATGTTTGTTTTGCTTCTTTTACATGATATGAACGGATTTCTTCATACCATTCATTTAATATTTTCATCAATTGCTCATTGCTTTTTTCTTGAACAGTCATAATATCCCCCTTTTCTCCGTATAGGCTTATTCTGATAATAACAGGAATTAGATACTTTAAATTTCACTATGAGTTTTTTTCATAAATATACAGAATATTCTGAATGAATTGAGTGTCCATACTTTATTTAATGCGACAAAATATAAGAAAGTATGAGTTTCGTCGATGGATTTTTTAGATGTTTAAACCGTTCCTACTGAATTTTTCTTATAGGAGGTGGCGTAGAATTATGACAGAAACGGAGATGGTATACACCGCTAGTGTATTGAGAAATATATAGCGATATTAAACTTCAAGGGATTCCACGAAGATAAATAGAAGTATAACTATATCTATTTATAATGAAAAAGGGGCGTTGGTTAGTATGATAAGTTTTGGGATTAATTTACGCACTATCATTAGTTATACACAAGAGAGTAGGAATCGTAATAATATAAAGATTATAAGTCAGTTAGGAATAAAGTTGTTTGATATATACGGAGAACCGTTACCAGTATCAGATGTTAATCGAGAGTTAGTGACAGCTTTAAAACGTCAAGACATAAATAAGCAACGATATATAATAAGTCATTTAGAAGGATAGAAAAACTGATATTATGGGGCGTTTCTTTACAGGAGGCGTTTTTATTTTGCGTAGAAATGAGGATGTAGCCTTTGCTTCAAATAGAAAAATGATAAAATACTGCAAAAATAGTAAAGGAGAAGGATGGCGAATGAAAGGAATCGTTATTTTAGGCAAGGAGAGGGGGACTTAATACTATTTGTTTGACAGAAAAAGATTCATTTACAGGAAAGCACCGACAAGTGAAGAGAAGAGGCATCATAATTCATTGTAGGTCCTTTTTTCTGGTTTGAAATATATTATTTGTGACAATTAAATCGTACATTGATATTGCAATTTTTATGTGGACAGGCATTACCTGACCTCAATTGTCGTACTAAATGCGAGTACGTACACGTATGTTGAACAAAACTTAACATGTACAGAGATAATAAGGTGTGTTTAATATACTATCAACTAACGTTTTTACTTATAAATCTAAGGACGGAAAAACAGTAACAATTAGAGAAGCTAAAGAACAGGATGCAGAAAGAATGTTAAATTCTGCTTCAAGAGCTTTAATAAACGCTCCATACATGCTAAGTACGGTTGAGGATGTAAAGCAGATGAGTGTTGATGCTATTCAAAAAACGTTAAAAGCTTATTATGAAAATCCAAATTTTGTACAGTTTATTGCTGAAGTGGATGGTAAGTTAGTCGGTGCAATAGATTTTAAGAACGGAAACAAAGAAAAAATTAGTCATCAAGGGTTTTTTGCGATGACCATACTACCTGAATATCGAAATTATGGTATTGGAAGAGCTCTTCTAGAAACGTTAATCAATTGGGCTAAAAATAACTGTAAGATTGAAAAAGTTTGTCTTGAGGTAATGGAAGATAATTTAGGTGCAATCAAGTTATATAAGAATCAAGGCTTTTTTGAAGAGGGTAGAAAAGCAAAGGGTGTAAAATTGGATGGAGGCTATCAAGATTTAATATTAATGGCTTTATTCGTTTGAAATTGAACATTATTCAAGAACAGGGTGCTATTTTTGCACCAGAACCGTATCACGTGTATGGAATCATTAATATCAAAAAAGCCATCACGCAATGATGATTGCATGATGGCTTTTGTTGTTTTCTTATTTCTTTGTCTCATTGACCCATGTAGCGATGTCCTTGATGACATACGCAGGAACATTGGAAGGGACTTCGTATTCACTAGGGTGACTTAATTCCCCGTCGCCCTCCGTGAAGAAGTGATTCAATTTCGGATATTCTTTGAAATGAACATTACTGCGGCTTGAAAGCCCTTCTTGCCATTTCGTAAACTCGTCTTTTACTGTTACTTGATAATCACGTGCGCCTTGCAGAATCAGTAATGGTTCTTTTCGTGATTTCGCTTCCTCAACTGGACGCCAACGAGTCACATCATACATGAAATGTGGAGAAAGATAATTATAACCCGCTGGTGGGTGATCTGGATCAAAAGTAGGGTCCTCAATGTAAGCGAATTGTTTTTTTATTTCATCAATATATTCCTTAGGTGCTCCGAGGTACTGATACTGATCAAGGAGCATGTCAGTAAACGGACGTGCAGGTGGTGCCATTAAAATACTTCCTCTTACAAGTGATGAAGGTGCTTTGCTTAGTATGCGCGGCATGGTGCCAGCACCTTGGCTATGTCCGAGAATGAAAATGTTATCTGGGTCAATGCCTTCCTGCTGCGCTGCTGATTTTGCTGCATATATGGCATCATCTGTAGTATCTCGGTCTAACGTTACAGGTTCTGCACTCATTTTAAAACCGTGTTCTAAGGAACGTTTCTCGTAACGTAACACTGCGATACCGCTTGATGAAAGACCAGCTGCAAGGTCTCTAAAGATTTTAGCTCCCATAAATGTACTGTCACGATCTTGCGGACCAGAACCGTGAACAAGAACAACAACAGGTACTTTTTCGCCAGGTTTATGTTTTGGAACCGTTAATGTGGCTGGTAACGGGTATGTAGCATTTCCAATGACGATTTCTCGTTCTTGGTAGGAATCAGGTTGGTCATAGCTAGGATGCGGGATGGTATAAGATTTCTCTGGCGCCGTCCTTACGTCAACCTCATCAACTTTGCCGCCAGGCGTGAATTTAAGGAGTAGTGGAATAGTAGTTCCTTCGATAGCTCCTGGAATTTCAACCGTTTGATGGACCAAGTTTCGTTCTTTTATAACAGGTGTTCCCATGCTTGTAATTCTGCTCCCGCCACTTTGTGTCCACCAGCTTTGTAATATGTTTGCCGTAAACTTGGATTGAAAAGCTACAGACGTCAACTGGAGTGCCTCTGCATATTTACCTTGTTGGAGATATGCAAAAAATAAAGACGTACGCTCCGTTAATGAGACTTGTTTCTTTTCTGCAGTTTGTGTCCCTTGTGTATCCCCATGAATAGCTGTTGTAAGCGGAAAAGAAGAAACACCTAAAGAAAAGAGTAGGGTAAAAGAAAGTGCTGATTTTTGTAACTTCTTTTTTTTCATCCTGGTTAACCCCCAAAATGTAATGGTATGAAATGGGTATGGTAATTGGTGGAATGTTTCCCTATTGGGGTTTCGTTACATGTAAGGGGGAATCCTGCATACATATCATAAAAAGCCCGTTTGAAAGAGTGGAGGAGTTAAGCAATGGATTTATACATAAATCGTTGCTAAATTATAGAAATCGATCGTTTTTCCAACAATGATTCCAATCCCGTTATGATGTAGGGGAAGAAAAACAAGAAGAGAGGGAGGCATACGATGAAGAAATTTTTATGGTTCATTTCTACATTGTGCATGTTTGATTGGTAACAGGGCGTAGTAGCAAAGATGACACTGGAATTTCCATTACCCCATACCGAAAAAAAAGGGTATAGGTATACTTTCCTGTTTAAAATGTTGTTCGTATAGGAAGCGAATAAGCTTCCTATACGAACAACATTACATATTAATAATTTAGAGGGTTTTAAAAATAAAGAGGTGGTTTTTAAATGTATAATGATTCAATATATTTTCCTTATATAAATTATGATCAATGCTTCGATCGTCAATTCCCTGGTCCTCAGATTCCAGGTATACCTGGAATGCCAGGTTTTCCGGGTGTACCAAGTTTTCCAGGACAGCAAAGTTCACAAGCTCCAACATCTCCTCCCCCATCATTTATTCCTCAACAATCAACTGCTTCACCATTTGCTGTTGATCCAGGAGCAATTTCATTATGTTTATTTCGAAATACTTATATATGGCTTAGTAATGGTGAACAGTTTTGGTATTTCCCGATTTTTGTAGGACCAAGGTCTGTTGCTGGTTTTAGATGGAACGGTAGGTTTTGGGTTATTTTTGGAATTGATACGAGAAGGATTATTTCATTTACATGTTTTTAAAAATTATAGAGTAACGATAGGGGTTTAATTATATAAACAAAAGAGGTATTTGAATGAAAAAATTTCAATCATTTGATGGTACAATAACTATGATTAACGATTTTGTAACAGGGTCAAACGAAGATATAGGATGTAATAAATTAATGTCCGTAGATAATGGTTATGGGAATCTAATAAATTTTGTAGTGAAACCAAATACGTATTTTATCGACTATGCAACGGTAGTAGTAGGAGATAAAGTAACTGGGTTTTACGATGCCAACGCTCCTGCTCCTCTTATTTTCCCACCACAATTTCAAGCGATTGTTATGGCAAAATATACACCGCATCAAAATGTAAAAGTAGACTATTTTAATGAACAGTTGGAGAGTAGTGATGGAAAATTAAAATTAAATATTTCTCCTTCTACTCAAATTTTATTAACAAATGGTCAATTCTTTACAGGTAATCTTGTAAATCGAAATTTAATAGCTATTTATAGTTTTACAACAATGAGTATACCAGCTCAAACTACACCATATAAAATCATTGTTTTGTGTCAAAAGTGATTTCTATTCTAAAGGGTCTCTCGGTTTATCAAACTACAATCCATTGTAGAATCAAAAATTTTAGCCATCTTATTGACCAGGATCATAGGCATGTCAAGAGACGTTTTGCTAAATCTGCAGGATTTCAAAATCTTCGTCATGCTTCACGTACGATAAAAGGTATCGAGACCATTCATGCCCTATATAAACAACGGCGAAGTCTTCAAAGAGACTCCGCCTTTTCAACGTACAATAGTATTCCTTTCTAAATATGAAGATAAAAGTATCATAAATACATCAATATCATGAAGATACAGGAACCTAATATGTAATATTGCATATTAATGAATTTGTATGAGTATATATAACATGAAAATCACTATAACGAACATGCAGGTTTCCTTTTTTATTTGTTATTTTTATCAGTAAAGTAGACCACATATCGGCTTCAGATACTTGTTTTATGATACAAGTAATCAAACAAAAGGAGGGCCATACAACATAATTACACCATTATTAACAGGGCACTCTTTTAAGTACAGGAGATTATTAGCGGGTGGAGAAAATGTTGAAGATATACAGACAGATAAACATATTCCATATGAAAAAAATGAATTGCAGCAAACTCTAGAAAAGTACGATTCGAAGGAGTTTGAGTTATAAAAAGAAAATAGATAAATTGACAAGAGAAAAGCACTTTGTGTATATCACAGGTGTTTTTTATTTTCATTTTGATATAGGGCTTGAATTAAATTCCCATGTTTTTTTGCGGCCATCCAATACTACATATGTACATATTCATTATTGAAATTAGTAATAATAAAATGTATTATTGAAAAGCACTATTTATAATTCAAGTAATCAAGGCTATGTATCCATAATAATTTGAACATTCAGAAATTATAATATTATCATAAAAATGAGGTGAGGTTAATAGAAACAGTACATATTAAATGGTATGGATTGTATAGTTTAAATGATTTTTATAATAGAGAAGAAGCTTTTAAGAAGGGAATATTTGCAATCTCTAGAGTATATGCTAAGAATGAAACATTGATCTATATAGGAAAAACCAAAAGAAGCTTTATACAAAAGATAAGGGAACTTAATAAAGATTGGATTTTTGATGAAAGCGAATTAAAGATTACATTAGGAATAATAGAGTCTCCTAGTGGTGAAAGTTACTCTGAAAAAAAGGTAAAAGAGATAAAATCCCTTTTGATTTTACGACATACCCCAGTAGAAAACAACACATCTTTATTGTACCATAGAGGGCAGTTTAATTTGAAAATTATAAATAAGGGAAGAAGGGGCTTAATTGTTAAAAAGATTTCTACAGGAGATCTAATGTGGACGTAATTGGAATCACCTTTGAATAAAATTGAAGGTTTCTTACGAACAGATGCTTATCAATTTTTAATGTATTAAAATATTTTTGAATAACATATGTCAGATGCTTGAAACAACACAAATTTTATTATGATATGAAATCTTGTATGGGAATTGTAATTCATTTCCATTGTTTAATGAAAATATTAAGAATTATAAGGATAATGCATAAAGATTAGAAGAGAAAATAAACTCGGAGGTTTAAAAAATGGGACAAGGAAGCAGGTTTCAAGAAAAACAACAAAATCGTCGTAAAAAAGTGATTTTTAATATTGCATTTACTATGGTATTAGTGACAGTTGGTATAGTGACATACCAGTTGTTTTCCCCTTCTGATACATCAAAGAAAGCAATTGCTGAAGAAAAGAAAGCAACAAAGATAGAAGAGAAGAAACATAAAGAGAAAGAAGCAGCGCAGTTAGAAGAGAAGAAACGTGAAGTGAAAGAAGCAGCGCAGTTAGAAGAGAAGGAACGTGAGGAGAGAGAAGCAGCACTGTTAGAAGAGAAGAAACGTGAAGAGAGAGAAGCAGCACTGTTAGAAGAGAAACAAAAAGCAGAAAAAACGGTAAAAACGAGCGAAAATGAAAATAAAGAGGGAGAAAAAACGGCATCTCAAGAAAAGGGTTCTCAAACTAATCCTTCTTGGAAGCCAATTGGTACAGAGCAAGGAGCAAAACCTGCAATGCAATTTAAAGAAGGAACAGCAGATTGGAGTGAGATGAAAAAAGCAATTTCTTATGCTGTTGATGTTCCAGAGAGCCAATTGATTTTCGATTTTATTGGGAATAATGGTAATAATAAAGCCTACGGTAATGTACGGGATAAGCAAAGTAATAAAAAATATAAGGTTGATATTGATTGGGTAGAGAATCAGGGTTGGAAACCAGCATCTGTTCAAGTGGTAAAATAAATAAGGGAAATGTAAATGTTCCCCTCTCTCGTTGTGGGAGATTCCTAAGTACGGAAACCTAGCGGTAGGCTATCTCCATAGTCCCTACTGTTAAGAGACGAATCGCTTCGTTTCTAAGATTCAGTCCTGCGTAAATATCTCTATCGTGATGTGTGCCATAAGAAGGACAATCCCATTCACGAAGATTTGGATTTTTAACGTCTTTATTTTGGTAACCACAATTTGAACATAGCTGACTAGAAGCAAATGTTTTTGAGACAACTACAACTTGCTTCCTGTACCATTTTGCTTTGTATTCCAACTTATTTCGAAATTGTGACCAAGATACTTCACTGATTGCTTTGGCAAGTTTCCCGTTTTTCAGCATATTGCTTACTTGTAGATTCTCAATATCAATTACTTCGTGGTTTTTGATGATTTCGGTAGAGATTTTATACAAGTAATCTTTTCTTGCATTAGTAATATGTTCATGGACTCGTGCCACTTTCACACGTTATTTATTCCAGTTCGAAGCACCTTTCGCTCTTCTGGAAAGGATGCGTTGTGCTTCCGCTAATTTTTTTCTAATGTACGAAAGAATTTAGGTTTTTTGTATGTAGTTCCATTTGCAAGAATAGCAAAATCCTTTAATCCCATATCAATCCCAACAGAAGATCCTGTTTTCGGTAATTCTTTTACTTCGGTTCGGGTGCAAAAACTTTGAAGTAGATGAAAATGGTCTATCAAACTTGGAAATACTGATAGTACTACTCTATAAAAGGTGTGTAATCAGTATGGAAAAGGAGAATTTATTTAAGTGGAAACATTATCAGCCAGACATCATCTTGTTAACTATACGTTGGTACCTACGGTACAACTTAAGCTTTCGTGATTTGGTGGAAATGGTGGAGGAACGAGGGTTATTCCTGGCTCATACAACTATTATGCGATGGGTACATCAATATGGACCATGAATTCGACGTCATCTCAAACAAACGAATTCATGGAGAGTGGACGAAACATATATAAAAGTAAAAGGACAATGGATGTATTTATATCGTGCTGTTGATTCTGAAGGAAACACGATTGACTTTTATTTGAGTAAATCTAGAAATCATAAGGCTGCAAAGCGATTCTTCAAGAAAGCCTTGCGGTCTTTTCATGTCTCAAAGGTTCGTATCATCACGGTTGATAAGAACCCTGCTTATCCAATTGCTATCGAACAGTTGAAGAAAGAAAAAAGGATACCAATAGGCACCAAAATCCAAAGGATAAAATATTTAAATAACATAGTAGAATAAGATCATCGTTTTATTAAAAAATGTATACGCTCTATATTGAGTGGTGTTGAAGCCATGCATATGGTCAAAAAAGAACAAATTGATTTGCAGGACCAGTCTGTCCAAAATCAGAATATTTTTATCAACCAGGTGTTTGGATTAACTGCTTAACAGGTGATTCCGTTAGGAATCCTTGATTCTTTTTTATTTATCATCTTTTTGCACCAGAACCATAAAAATTCAGCATAAGTACTTATATTCAGGCCAAAATAATTGTTTACTTATGAAATAACTATGTGATTTTTCGGTTTTTTTTGTTGTGATACATTTATTTGATAATAATATACTTTAAAAAGTTTACTTGAGGAAAAGAGCTTTGAAGGGGACTTAATAAATGGGGAAGGAGCCAATTTTGTAGATTTAGGTGATCATTTTTTCGTATTCATCACTTCACGTTCTTTGAGGAGGGAGTCTTCTTGGCTAAAATGATAAAGAAGAAAAGTAAAGTAAAATGATCGTGGAGAATGAGAAAGTGCTAAGCGAATAATACTTCTTCATAATGATTAAAGAATGGATGTTAATATATACCGTTTTAAAGATATGAATCATTACATTAAAATCCTCTTAAAAAGAATGTATGATGGTAATGTAATACAAACAGCAAGGGGGAACTTAAAATGAATTTAAATAAATTAATAGTTAGTTGTGGAGTAATTTCAGCATTAACATTTGGCGTGTTAGGTAATAATGCTTATGCTGAAGAGGTACAAAAATCAAATGATGCAATCAATGTAATTGAACATGTTCCTACAGACCTATTATTAACTCAAACACTGGATTATACTGGAGAGGCTGTAACTTCTTTTGTATATAAGGGGAGTACAGATTTAAGCTTTTTTATAAAAAATAATGGTCAAAATAAAATGGGATATAGCGTAAAAGGTCCAAATAAGGAGCCCATCGTTGGTGGTTATATAAAACCGGGTGAACAAAAAATTAATGTTACAAATGTGCGGAATGCTTTATCTCCATTACCGGTGGGAACATATAAAATTTACGTTTCAAATGATGATGGATCTACAGGACAATTCCAAGTTGCGGTAAACTCTTTGGATTAAATTTTTAAAAGCTGTTTTATAAAAAAACTACACCCTCCTCTAATTTTTAGGGCGCATCTAACCGTTGGAGGTGTAGTTAATCGTTTGATATTAAGTGGGTAAGGCTGCTTTTTATTGAATAAAATGGGCATTTCAAAGAAGTGGATTTAATTTTCGCTTACTAGGAGAGACTATAACGATTCGAGAATTATCCATAAAAGAAAAAACGAGCACTCTTATTCATAGCGAAAGGGTGCTCGTTTTCCTACTAATACACAGAAGGAGATATGCTTCCAACCACTTATAAATACGATAGAGAGAGGAGAGGAAATAAAATGAATATAGTGAACTTACGTCCTAAACAGCGTTCTAAGTATCGTATTATGCTAGGAACATGGTATTACTCTACAAAGAGGTACATCCAGTGGTTAGCAGACGGAAAAACATACGCAAAAACTTTACAACAAGAAAAGTTACCCTGTACAGCGATTCAGCACCGAACGATACTACTTCGTAAGCTCAAGGATGTAGATATGTGGTATCAACAGAATAAAGTTGTTAATTTAAAGATTGCCATTAAACAGCTAGATGGTATCGTCATTAGACCGGGAGAAACATTCTCTTACTGGCGTTTAATAGGTAAGCCTACTAGGAGAAAAGGGTATGTAGAAGGTATGATACTACACTATGGATCTTTTCAAGCAGGCATTGGAGGAGGGCTTTGTCAGCTTTCAAATTTAATATATTGGATGACCTTACATACACCACTGACAGTAACAGAGCGATATCGTCATAGCTTTGATGTCTTTCCTGATTCCAAGCGGACCCAGCCGTTTGGAAGCGGAGCGACTTGTTCCTATAACTATTTGGACTTACAAATTAAAAATGAAACGGACCAATCGTATCAACTTCACCTTTATATCACAGAGAAACATTTAGTTGGTGAATGGAGAACAGCCTATCCGCAGCTTTATCAATATGAAGTTTATGAAAAAGAACACTCAATCCAATCTGCATACTGGGGTGGTTATATACGACATAATGTTATTCAACGTAGAGTATATAGCCAACAGAAACAGTTTGTAGAAGATCAATATGTAACGGAGAATCACGCTATAATGATGTACGAACCATTATTAGCTTGTAATAACGAGGAAAGTGGAGATTAATATAGCACACCAGTAGTTTATCCGATTCTGGAGCAAAAAATAATGTCATTGTGTACACTGAAATTATGCATAAAAAGTACGTCACTCTTTCCCGTTAATATAAAAGAATAGTAACGTACTTTTAACTTTAAAAATAGCCTAAATGCTTAAGTTGATGGCGATGTGGCGGTACCCCTTATAGGCAAAACAAACTAATTTAATACAAACAATAGGGATCAATATCTTGAACTGCTAGGACACTTTTATTCTATAAGGGGCACGGCAAAGATTACTGCTTTTTGGGACCACCCGTCATTTTAGGTTAACAGAACTGGAATTCCGTTAACTTTTTGAGGTGATTTTAACAACATTTGTTTACAGAACACATATAAACGGTGATAAAAATAAGGTTAAGGAACATATTTAAAGGGCTTCTCTTTACATATTTCAAATCTATATACTTTTAAATCACGGTTTTATCATATCGTCTTAAAGGTTTTTATAAATGGCCCGAAAAAGAAAGAATTGTTGCCGTGGGACTCATCCGAACGATTCATCGATTTCATGCACGTTACCAAACGGATCTACGAAAGCAGCATATCGCCCTTGAGTAGGTTTATCATGCAAAAATTGAATACCCTTTTCCTTCAGTTCCTTATAAGTTTGCTCAACAGATACGACCTCAAACACCAAAACTGTTCTAGCCTCGTTTGAATAATCTCCAATTTCTTTGGTCTTTTCACACTTAAAAGCTATAAGCTGACAGCCGTCAAGGGCAAATACAAGCTTATTTTCTTGCTCTAACAATGTTTTTAAACCCAGCAATTCAGAATAAAACCATTTCGCCTTTGTCATGTCATTGACGAAAATCATTATATGTCCTAGTTTCATAAGGCTATGCCGCCCCTTCACTTTTTTAAGGATACCATTTTTTATGGTTCATGCAGAATCTTTGCTAATGATTATTTGAAGTATTCGCGAATTGATTAACATATCCTGCCCGTTAGTTTAATAAATGGCGAAAAGTGAACGATTTAATTATAACGTGCTTGACCAATATTGTAACATTATGGAATGTGAATAAGGGAACCCGACATTCCTGGAAATTTCACGTGAATTATAATGGGATTCAGCCTAGATACGTGTAAAACTAGGTCATAGTAATACATTATTTAGCAAACGTTGTTTATCGGTGATATTCGTAACCAAAAAAATAGAGAGTGAGATTCATAAACTTGAGTATCACTTAGTTGAATTCTGGTGCAAAAAATCTCTTAAACTTGGCCATACTGATACTATCAATCTAGAAAAGGGATGGTGTTCAGTGTGAATAGGCAAAATTCGTTCAAATGGAAGCACTATCAGCCTGATATTATTTTGCTAACAGTAAGATGGTACCTACGGTACAATCTAAGTTTTCGTGATTTAGTGGAAATGATGGAGGAGCGAGGTTTGTCCATTGCTCACACTACCATCATGCGATGGGTACATCAATATAGCCCTGAGTTAGACAAACGAGTTCGACGCTATTTAAAGAAAACCAAGGATTCTTGGAGAGGCGATGAGACATATGTAAAAGTCAAAGGGAAATGGATGTACTTGTATCGTGCTGTGGATTCTGAAGGAAATACCATCGATTTTTATCTGAGCAAGAATAGAAATGCTAAATCAGCCAAGCGCTTCTTGAAGAAAGCCTTGGCTTCCTGTCATTCCGTAACACCTCGAGTGATTACAGTCGATAAGAACCTAGCATATCCTGTTGCTATCAAAGCATTACATGAAGAAAAAAGCATGCCGATAGGTGTGAAGTTGAGGCAAATTCGGTATTTAAATAACATTGTGGAACAGGATCACCGCTTTATCAAGAAACGCATACGTACTATGTTAAGTTTAAAGTCCTTTCGGACTGCCAAATGGATTCTTGCTGGGATTGAAGCCATGCATATGATGAAAAAAGACAAACCTCTCAAGAGAAGTCTGTCCAAAATCAAGTGAACCTCATTCATCAACTATTCGGTATTCCAGCATAAAAGCGGATTCAGTTAGGAATCTCTTTACTTCTTTATATCTTCAAAAAATATTTGCACCAGAACCAGTAATAGATGTATGAAAGATTTTTTTTATACTTATGAAAGACTTTTGTAACACTTATGAGAGAGAAATGAAAGATATATTAGATATGATGAAGTTGTTCTTAATAGTAGGTGTTCTAACTTACCTAAAAATCAAGGAGGAAAAATAAAAATGAAGAAATTGAAGCCCGCACTTAGTGTATTAGGTAGTGTATCGATGGCACTGACCTTAGCATATCCTGCTTTAGCAGACATAAAACAGCCGAATGCAGGAAGCACAATTGAAATGTTCAAAGAGGATGCAAATGCAAAAGAAGGAAAAGATCTTATCTATGGAACTGATGGAAAAAAGGGAAAGATGTCTACTGAAAAAATTGAAATACAAAATAACGATTGGGATCAAGATGGTATTTCTAACGACTTAGAAATAAGAGGCTATAAAATTGAGTTCAATCGACAAACCGGGAAAAATGAAGCACAGGCATGGGATCCAGAGCGAGACAAAGATAAATTAAAATTTATTACAAATCCTATGAGCGCGAATTCGGATGGAGATCCTTTTACAGATGCATATGAAGTTCAGTATTATGGCAGTAACTCTGATACTGAGTTTAATCCAATGGTTGCAAATATACCGAATTTGCAAGTTGGTATAAAACGTATTGGGGTTACTCCTCTTGCGGCTATTACGGATTCAAACGGTGGGTCCATTGATAAAGGTTGGGAAAAAAGTGTATCGACACAACATTCGTTTGGTGTAGGAGCAGGTGTCGAAGGTGGTGTGGAAGGTTCCGCAGCCGGTCCTGTTCCTTCTGGGAAGGCCTCATTAAATGTAAGCTATGGATACTCGAAAACATCAACAGATACCGAAAGATATTCTTCTAATATAGATTGGTCTACCGCAAAAACTGTTGATTCAGCAAAAGCAGCAAAAGTGAGCTTACAGTTAGAATATAAAAATACAGGGACGGCGTCTGCTCAAAATGTTTCTCCTCATTTTAACATTCGTTTAGGGGACAAGATTATCAGTACAGTAAAGGCAACACAAGATCGTTATAAAGCAAATCAGTTAAGTACAGAAAAAGGTGGAAGAAATACAACAGAAGTATTGATAGACAGTGTAGATAATCAAGCAGATGTAAATATTTACTTGTCGTTAGATGAATTGAAAGCTGTTGAACAAGGTGCAATTCTTTCTGTTGAAGTACTACCTACGAGTACAATGGAATTGTATATTGAGAAAGATGGAGAATTTATGAATTTAGGAGATTCAGGAAAATTTGAATCTCGTGTAAATGCTTCGACTACAATACTAGAGACTGATATCGGGAACAAACCGAAGTTTAGAATGTATGCACCAGAAGGTGTTGGTAGTGATACAAATTTAACGTTTAACGAGGTTCTGAAGCATGTTAAAGTAGATTCTACAAAGATAAATGAATTTATAGATAATAGCAGAGGAGATCAAGTTATCGTTGCGAAAGAGAATCTAGAAAATGCTAAAAAATCTTATGTTTCGAAAGGCACAAAAGTCGGTGTTTTCACAAAAATTCAGCAACCGGAATTGTCATATAGTGCTTATGATCCATTTACGAAAAAGTTTTATGCAGCAGTCGTACCTGGCTTATTCGGAGCGAGTAATGAAGTCTCTGTTTCTTTTGAAAATAAAAAATCCAAACAAACACAACAAGTAACATTATTGAGAAAAGGAAACGTATATGAGTCTAAAGAAGCTGTAAGTTTGAATGATTTCAATCCATCACAAAAAGTTACATTTGAAATCAATGATGCACAAAAGAAACTTCCGACACAAAAAATCTCTACAGTTGTTACGTATAATAAAGAATATGAAAATTATTTGACCCATCGATTCAGCGACGAACTTATTGTAGAAGGAACTCCTTATACTATGAAGGCTAGTGGAAATCCTGTGCTTAGTTATAAAGGAAATGATAAATGGCAATATCTTGCGTATGCTGGGAATTACACTCAACCAGTTAATGTAATTATTGAAAGAAAAGGGCAGCCTAAACCTGGACAACCAATCAAAAAAGGTGAAGATATACATATTAAAGTTCAAAATAGTGCTTATTCAGGCTATGAATATTTAAAACTTCAAAATGGTTATATCCATTTTGACCAAAAACAAAATGCAAGTACTTTTAAATTTAATCATATACATAGCCCAGGCAGCCTTGATTACCAGAGAGAATGGAACCTACAATCTGATGGTAACAATATAGGGTTAGATAAGGGTGGATCTGGTTATGTGACATATGGTAATGATGTGCATACTGGTTCGTCTTTAAATAGATGGAGTTTCGACAAAGCTAAGTAAAAGGGAACGGTTTTGTTGCAAAGTTATAAAAAACACCGGTAATAAACTGCACCTAAAAAGTTAGACATACGAATGTAGGTTGATTTTGAAATTGTCAATATTTACTGGACACTAATTTAGTTAAATATTGGTTTTGTTTCTGTAAAGTGGACATTTCTAAGAAGACGAAGCTATCAGTGTGTTTCGATATAGAATCGGGGCACACTGATTTGTTTTTTTCTAGGATTTTTTATTATTGTAGAACTATATATCGGAATGACTTTTTATCAGATTGTAAGCTTTTATATATTATGTTGTATTTTTATATAATGAATATGCGGTTTGTGATGCAGAGTATCGTCTTATATAGACCTTTTCAAGATACAATCTTATGATTATAGAGATTTTGGGAAACAGTTACATCATAAAGTAGATTCTGACAGGATAAATATATAATCTTCGTAAAAAATCCGATTTTAATTTTCTGTTTGTATGACTAGATAAATACCACGATTAAGATTATTTATCTAGTCATGTAAATAACTCAATGTTAAAATTATCATCTGGATTATATAGTTTTTAGGGTTTTTGGTCATTAAGAGATAGAAGTTTGAGATTCTGATTTAGTGATACAATCAGTTGTTATATCTTCATATCCAAATTTTTTTCAAAACGAGTGGTTAAAAACCACCATCTTAAGATGGTATCAACTTTAGCCTTATAAGTTTATTTTTTTGTTTGTTGTAACGAATTTTCGTCGGCTTTTAGCCAAGCGTGATGCCCCTACTTAAGTAGGGGGGACATATTTATTAGATGAAAGCATATAAGAGAAATTTTTGTATTTTTGGTGAAAAGAAGAGAGGTTAATATATGAAAAAAATTTTAATCGTAGAAGATGAAGAAAATATTCGAGAAGTTTGCAAACGGTATTTAGAAAGAGAAGAATATGAAGTATATACCGCTGTAAATGGTACAGAAGGTTGGGATGTATTTCTTACTCATCAACCAGATTTAATTATTTTAGATTTGATGATGCCGAAAAAAGATGGATGGGAACTATGCGGGGAAATTCGTCAACAATCAAATGTCCCTATTATTATGTTAACTGCTAAAGGGGAGGAAAGGGATCGAATTTTAGGCTTAACAATGGGAGCAGATGATTATTTAACAAAGCCATTTTCCCCTCGTGAATTAGTATTAAGGGTTCAAATTATACTAAGAAGAGGCAACCAGGTAGCGATACAAGCAAAAGAATCCCTATCGGAAGTGATAGAATTTCCAGATTTAAAAATATATCCAAAGACAAGATGTGTACTTGTTTGTGAAAATGAAGTGGAGTTAACGGTGAAAGAGTTTGAGGTACTTTATGTCATGGCAAAACATCCAAAACAAGTATTTTCTCGCTCGCAGCTTCTTGAATTAATTTGGGATTTTGGACATGAAGGGGCATCAAACACAGTTACTGTGCTAGTGAGTCGTTTGCGTGAAAAGCTCGAGAAGCATACGATAAAGAATCATTGGATTCATACAGTTTGGGGTATAGGATATCGCTTTGAGCCAAATGGAAGAAATGAATCATGAGATTACGTATTCAATTGTTACTCATGAATTTATTAAGTACCAGTATCCTGGTAATTGCTATATGGTATAGTGAGACGAAAATGTTACTTGAACCGGAACAAACACGGTTATTAACAGTAATTGCGGTTGTAGGACTGATTATTTCAACGTTTATTTACTGGTTAATGACACGCCCTATCATGAGGTCTATCAAAAATTTAATGACATTAACGAAGCAATTTAGTGATAGACAATTCGAAACAATGTATATAATTGGAAAAGAACCACGGGAGTTTAAAGAATTAGCAACATCGTTTCAACAGATGGCAAAAAAATTAGAAGAAGGGTTTACTCAGTTAGAAGAAGGGGAAAAAGCCCGCAAGGAGCTAATTACGAATATTTCACACGACTTACGAACGCCTATGGCTAGCATACAATTGATGATAGAAGCGTTACAAGATAACCTGATTGAAGATCCTGAAATGAGAAAGCAATACTTAGCGACGATCTTAAAAGAAATAGAAAGATTAAGTGGATTAATCAATGACCTATTTGAACTTTCAAAGTTAGAGTTTGAACAAGTAGATTTTTATCCAAGTTTCACACATATAGATAAAGTTCTATTAGATGTATTAGAGTCACATTCTGTCTTATTAGAAGACAAACAGATTGATTTACAATTGCAGGTTCCTGATAGATTACCTCGACTATTAATTATGCCGTGTAAAATAGCAAGGGTTATAGGTAATTTATTAGATAATGCTATTCGATATTCCCCTGTCTCTGGAACAATTGAGTTGATTGTAGAGGAAAATAAGCAAAATCAACAAGTCCAGTTCATTCTGCGTGATGAAGGAGAAGGAATTTCTCCAAATGACCAACTACGCGTATTTGAACGATTTTTTAGGACAGATCAATCAAGAAGTTCACAATCTGGAGGGTCCGGTCTTGGACTAGCCATTGCAAAATCATTGATTGAAATGCACAAAGGGGAAATTGGTGTGAGGGATCGCGCAGATGGTAAGCAGGGAAGTGAATTTTGGTTTACTCTTCCCATCACATCAGAAAAAAATAAGACCGCTGAAAGACTTTTGTAACATTTACGTTATAAAAATGAAAGACCTTCTTGTTAACATACTACTAAACAGTATGTTACAGGAGGTTTTTTTACTTTATGAAAAGAAAATATGTATGGCTTATAGGTGGTTCCATAATTCTCGTGTTAATTTTATGGTCTTTGTTCCGACCGGAGAAATTATTTATTGATAAGAAAGTGAATGAAACATTGCCACAGACGGAAATGCAATCAATGAAAACAAAACAAGTTCAGGATCAAGTTCAAGTTATAAGTGCAGGTCAGTTTCAAAACGGTGTCCATGAAACAACTGGAACAGCAACAATCCATCAATTAGCGGATGGAAAACGCATTTTACGACTTTCTAATTTTTCAACATCTAACGGGCCAGATGTGCGAGTAGTATTAGTTCCTACAGATCGTTTGAAAAATAATGAAGATGTTAAAAATCATCAGTATATTGAATTAGGAAAATTAAAGGGAAACAAAGGCAACCAAAACTATGAAATTCCTGAAGGGATAGATGTAAGTACATATGGTTCGGTTTCTGTTTGGTGTAAGAGATTTAATGAAAACTTTGGTGCTGCTTATTTTAAAAAGTAAGCACGAAGGTTCTTTTGCAAAGTTTCTTGACAGATAAAAAGTTGGTATGATTGCAGATGGATTTTATGCAATCGTTAGTAATTGTTGTAATTCATTGTACGTTTTTGCACCAGAATCCATAAGAAAATGAAAAATTTCCGTCTGTTTTTATTCGCCAAACACTATTAGAATTCGAAGCATTAGTTGCAGATGTGATTGAACGATATCACGGCGGTACAACTGTTGTAACAATAGCATTGGGAGATTATGGTGTAGATTTTGAAAATCGTTTAAATGGTGATTTATACCTTGGCTAAGTGAAGTGATATGTCTTACAAAGCCATCGCACTTGTACACAGTAATATTGCAAAACGTGGATATGCCGTTTCAACCGGTGGTTTTTCGAAAAACGCCAAACGGTATGCGAAAGAATTAATTGTAGAGCTAATTGATGGATCTCGACTAGCTGAAATTTACATGGAATTCATTGAAGGTCATCTCATAACTCAATATGTAGTGAGTCTTCCTAATAATTAACTTGGCAGGTTAATTATTAGATATACATTCATTAGAGTGAAAAATCTATGAAGGGAATAGTACATCTTCTATATATCATATCTTTGTAGAGAAAATAATACTTTGTCTAATACTGGCATTACGTGGGGAATGTGTGTTTTTAGGGGGGGATATATGGAGAGGAAAAATAAATGGTACGGATTAAACTCTAATGTAAATCTATCTGCAAGTTCATTTGATCCTAACTTGGTAGGGCCTACATTGCCACCGATTTCACCAATTTCTGTACCAACCGGTCCAACGGGAGAAACAGGTATAACAGGCCCAACAGGCCCAACCGGTCCAACGGGAGTAACGGGTATAACAGGCCCAACCGGTCCAACGGGAGCAACAGGTATAACAGGCCCAACTGGACCAGGTCCAACTGTGAGTCTTAAATTTCTTTATGTAGCAAATTTTAATGAAAATACGGTAGAAATTTATGATATTTTCAATCCAATATTTCCAGTACGTATTGGAGAGTTTAATGGTGGGAATTTAGCTAATCCTGCTGGATTAGCTATTACAGGAACCACTCTTTATGTAACAAATAATGGAGATGACACGGTAGAAATTTATAATCTTTCCAATCCGACAGCTCCAATACGTATTGGAGAGTTTAATGGTGGCGATTTAAGTGAACCTATAGGAGTGGTTATCACAGGAACCACTCTTTATGTAGCAAATAATGGAGATAACACGGTAGAAATTTATAATATATTGAATCCGACAGTTCCAGTGCGTGTAGGGGAGTTTAATGGTGGTAATTTAAATGCACCTGTTGAATTAGCTATTACGGGAACCACTCTTTATGTAGCAAATAGTGGAGATAACACGGTAGAAATTTATAATATTTCTAATCCGATAATTCCAGTACGTGTCGGAGAGTTTAATGGTGGAAATTTAAGTGGTCCTACTGGATTGGAAATTACAGGAACCACTCTTTATGTAACAAATTTTAATGATGATACGGTAGAAATTTATGATATTTTGAATCCGATAGCTCCAGTACATGTTGGAGAGTTTAATGGTGGAAATTTAAGTGAACCTGGTGGGTTAGCTATTACAGGAACCACTCTTTATGTAGCAAATTTTAATGATAATACGGTAGAAATTTATGATATTTTGAATCCGATAGCTCCAGTACGTGTTGGAGAGTTTAATGCAGGAAATTTAAGTAGTCCTGCTGGATTAATCATTTTTTCGTTATTCGGTTAGTAAATTCTATTACAGCGACATAACTATTGATAATCATAGCTATATTTATTTAAACAAAAGTTCCTTCAAATCTTTTGAAGGAACTTTTGTTTCATGTATTAGAGGTGGGTAACAACTTGGAAACCTTGATATGACAACGTTTTTAAGGCTTTTTATTTTGTGGAAAATGTACTTTGGAATAGAAAAAAACAGATGTATTTTTAGTGAAAAATCATCGTGATATTTTAAGTGAATCCTTTATGAATAAAGAGAAGAGATCCCCTGTAGAAACCATCATTAAAAACTTCTTGTTAAGTTATCAAGTTGTTATCACAGATGTACCTTCGGATCAGTTATTAAACATGGTATGTGACGATATTTTGGGATCTGGGATTATAGAGCCTTTGCAAGAGGATAAGGACGTAACCGATATTTATATAAATGGCACAAAAGAGATTATTTACGAAAAAATTGGAGAGGGAGAATGTACTTTCCCTTACCGATTTGAAACGGAAGAAGAAGTGAAAGCTTTAACTTATAAGATGGTAAACAGTACTTCAGAATCCTTAAATACAGCTAAAGCCTATGTAGAAGAAGCCTTTTATCCAAATGGTACAGGTACTAGTGGATACAAAGTATTTGATACAAGATTAGGAGGGAATCGAGTCTTATATCCCTATACGGTAAGAGAAAGTTCTATTGCTGTTTTTAAGTGATTAAACGTTCCAAATAATGATTATATTTCCGCAACCTTTAAAGCGAAGTTACAAGGATTGGGGAGAATTAGTTTCTATGGTGATGGAAGCTGGGAAACAGGAAGAGAATTTGATTATTATAACGCTACTGTTTTAAAAGATGTGCCAAGCGGTTCAAAAGAATTAGAGATTAGTAATATATCTTTGTTTCCGGAAAGGGAACCAGGCACCAACATACCAAGTGATAGAAAACACATTACTTCAGATATAAACAAAGATGTGTATCAAGATTCTCCCATGATAGATAAGGTGATACCTTACCAGGGTGGTTCTAGACAGGGGAAGTGGATTCCTAACAAAATCTATTGCCCTTTTTTCAAATTTGATTATATTTGCACCAGAACCTAAAGGTTTATGTATAAAATTATTTTATGAAACTAGATAACGTGATAAAATTCTAGTCGCTGTGTATCTAATCATAAAAAGTAAGTTTATTTGTTAATGAGTTTTGTAATCTTTTTGTAATCTTTATATTTTGGAAATAGTTCATACTTTTTAGAGGGAATGAAATTAATAGGTTTTTATAGTAAAAGTATTTGCAGAATTTTCAGATGAATATAGGGGGTGACTGCGAATGCCCGAACCATTAAAGAAAAATAGTCGCTATATGGTTGGATTGGACAGTCTAAGGGGCCTAGCCATACTAGGTGTTATTTTGTATCATATCAATTTTAATTGGATGCCCGGTGGATTTTTAGGTGTCACTGTATTTTTTGTACTTTCCGGTTATTTAATTACAGATATTCTGGCTATAGAATGGAAAAATAATAAGAGAATTGATTTGAAGAAATTCTGGCTCAGTAGGGCAAGGAGATTACTTCCTGGAATGCTTATCATGCTCATCGTCACCTTAGCATGGATTACAATTTTTCATAGTTCTTTACTTGTAAAAATGCGAGGAGACTCACTAGCTGCTTTATTATATTTTAGTAATTGGTGGTATATTTATCATAAATTATCTTATTTTGATAGCTTTAGTCAGCTTTCCCCGCTAAATCACTTTTGGTCGTTAGCTGTTGAGGAACAATTTTATGTGGTCTGGCCATTTGTCATTAGTTTGGGGTTTTATTACATAAAAAAACAATCACGCATGATCTTATTTATTTGTCTAGGAGCGATTGCTTCCGCTTTAGCAATGGCAATCCTATATGAGCCAGGCACTGACCCGAGTAGAATTTATTACGGTACTGATACACGGGCTTTTTCTTTACTAATTGGAGCGGCACTTGCCTTAATTTGGCCAAGCAGTAGGCTTGCGAGTAAAATTATTCCGCAAGCACGTCTTATTCTTGATATCATTGGGGGAGTTGCTCTTATCATCATTCTCACTATGTTTTGGAAGACGAATCAATATGAGCCGTTTCTATACCGTGGGGGAATGGTTCTTTTATCAATTGCTACTGCCTTGTTAGTCGCTAACCTCGCTCATCCAGCTAGCAGAATCGCACAATTTTTGAGATTTAGACCACTGCGTTGGATGGGCGTACGATCATATGGGATATATCTTTTGCATTATCCGATTATTACATTGACGACTCCGAAGGTAAATACTGGGGAGTTTTCGTTTACAAGAGCCATTCTTCAATTTCTTCTTATTATAATTGTTGCACAAATTTCGTGGAAGTTTATTGAAAATCCAATCCGAAAAGGCGCATTGAAGAATATTCGGATTAAGAACTTGAAAATAAGAAACTTAACTTTAAGTGGTAAGTTAGTTTTAATATGTGCAGTATTCATTTCTTCGATAGCTACTTTTGGATTAACAACAGCTAGTAAAGCAAAGGAGAATACTCAAAAAGATAAGGTGGAAGCAGTGCAAGAAGAACAGGCTAAACATCCAGTTGCAGTTTGGGAAAAACCAGCCGATGAACCACCTCAGAATAAAGAAGAACAAAAAGAAGAGAACCCCGCACAGCCTAAAGATCCTCTAACAGTTACAGCTGTAGGGGACTCAATCATGATTGATATTGCTCCGTATTTAAAAAATACTTTTCCTAATATTAGGATTGATGCGAAAATAGGACGGCAAATGTCACAGGCAATCCCTGCTGTGGAACAGCTAAAGAATGAGGGGAATTTAGGAAGTAATGTCATTATTGGATTAGGTACAAATGGAGCCTTTACCAAGGAGCAATTAGCATCATTAATAGAAGTAATCGGGAATGAACGTAAAATTATATTAATCAATACGAGGGTACCACGTCCGTGGGAATCGTTGGTGAATGAGAAGCTAAAAGAAGCAGCATCATCTTACAAAAATGTGGTGTTAGTTGATTGGTATTCAGCAAGTGCTGGAAATAAGGCGTACTTTGAACCAGATGGCGTACATTTAACGAAAATAGGTGCAGAAGCTTATGCTGCTCTTGTAGCAAAAGAAGTGAATCAATAGGGGGTTCGGAAACGACTCTGGTGCAAAGATTTACAAACATAAACTTGACTCAAGGCACATGGATTGAATTTAAATTAGCAATGCATGTATAGGAAAAGGTGAAGGGACATATTGGTCCCTTTACCTTTTTTATTTTTTATAAAAAGATTTCAAAACCCTTAGTTTTTGGAAATAAAGTAATCATACCTAAACTTGTACTTGTTGTACTTGTAAAACTTTTAAAGTAAGATCTAGTACAATTTTTTCGCGAAGAGTATCAAATGGCTCGTTTAAATCTGTTGGACAAGGGGAAAAGTCTAATTCGAAAAATTGAGCGCTGACTAATTCGCAATATGGTTGTTCGTTATAAAAAACTGTATTTTCGAAGAAATATTTGTCTAAACGTGGTAAATCACCGTTTTTCGGATTAATAAAATGAGATGTAGTGTCTGAGGAAGAAGCTACTATAGCAAGAGATAGAAAATCAGCTGCTGTTAAATCTGCAAAACCAGAAAATGGAACATTTGCAATGCGGTCATATAGAACTCCATTACAATCATCACTTGCATATTCAATATTTTTACGAATATATCCTTGTACAAATAATTTAGCTCTTGTAACTTGGCGGTAATTTGTACCTGGTATTGGAGTAAATGCTACAGGAACTAACTTACATTGTGTTAAAAATACG
>NZ_JBBOTI010000005.1:0-205424 GCF_038005505.1 Bacillus sp. FSL E2-8868
AGCCAGGATCAAACTCTCCAATAAAGTTAGTTTGTCTAGCATCTAAAAATAAAAATTGACGTTTACGTTGTTTGTTTCGTTCAGTTTTCAAAGAACTACTTCGCCGCTCAATTGCGACTTCCTTATGTTAACATCTTCGTTTTTCGATGTCAACTAAGTTTTTCAAATTTCTTTTTTGTCGTTTACTGCGTTTCCGCATCAGCGACGTTTATTAATATATCACGCAGTATATATAGGGTCAATACTTTTTCCGAAAAAATTTCACATCCCGTTAAAAAACTAAATTAACTATAGAAAAAAATTACTACTCCTCTTTTATAGACATGCTCCTTCCACCTAATCTCTTTCTGTATTGCATCTTAAAAGAAAGCACTACTGTTCTTTAATAAGTGATAAATTTAATCATCACCTTCGTTTTCGTAAAATATTCTAAATTGTGTGTTATATTATTCCTATAGGAGTGTGGTGGGAATGGGTATTAAATATTCGAACAAAATTAATAAAATCCGAACCTTTGCATTGAGTTTAGTATTTATCGGCCTCTTCATTGCATACTTAGGTGTCTTTTTTCGCGAAAACATCATTATTATGACAACCTTTATGATGGTTGGTTTTTTAGCTGTCATCGCTAGCACTGTTGTTTACTTTTGGATTGGTATGTTATCTACAAAAACGATACAAATTATTTGTCCAAGCTGCAATAAACCAACAAAAATGCTCGGTCGTGTCGACGCATGTATGCATTGCAATCAACCTTTAACACTGGATCCGAGTTTAGAAGGAAAAGAATTTAATGAGAAGTACAATAAAAAAAGCTATAAAGGATAACACGTACTTTCACTTTAGTATTTTTTCATCCCTATATAATAAAGAAAGAGAGTGACGATTAAGTCACTCTCTTTCTTTATTATATATTACGCCTTATGACACTCTGGACAAACGCCATAAATTTCTAAGCGATGACTATTAATAACGAAGCCTGTCGTTTTTGCAGCTTCCTCTTCAAGCTGTTCCAATCCCCCATAAGGAAAATCAACAATCTTACCACATTTTTCGCAAATCACATGATAATGTTGACTTGTAACATAATCAAATCTACTTGAAGCATCCCCATAAGTTAATTCCTTTACAAGTCCAACTTCTTTAAACACACGTAAGTTATTATAGACAGTTGCAACACTCATATTTGGAAACTTACCTTCTAATGCTTTATAAATGTCATCCGCTGTTGGGTGCGTCATAGATTCCACAAGGTACTCTAAAATAGCATGACGCTGTGGAGTAATGCGTACACCCGTATTTTTCAGCATTTCTAGCGCTTCTTTTAATTCTTCTTTGACCACCGTCATGCACCCCGATTCTATACGGATTATTATTTTATAATTCTTATAAAGAGTGTACTCTTTTTCTTATAAATCGTCAATATTTCTACTATAAGTATGTGGTTTATTTTCGTATATAGCCTTATTCTTATGTATCTTCCCCCATTCCCTATACATTTACATAGAAAAAAGTGCGACATAATCGCACTTGGAATACTATCATCTGAGGAGGTATGCCCTACACTTTCACTTTATGTATCGCAAGAAAATATGTATAGACGCATGCCTTACATATGTATTTTTTCTCCTCATTAATATAGATTTATTTTATATAAGAAAGAACATCCTCAATATGCCCTTTCACTTTCACTTTACGCCACTCATTTACAAGCTCACCGTCTTTATTAATAAGGAATGTAGAACGCTCAATTCCCATGTACTCTTTTCCGAAGTTCTTTTTCAGCTTCCAAACATCGTACAATTCTGCTACTTTATGATCTTCGTCTACTAAAAGTACAAATGGAAGCTCATGCTTCTCAATGAATTTCATATGTCTATTTGCTGAATCTGGACTTACACCAAGTATAACCGTATCCTTCTCTTGAAATAATCCATATGCATCACGAAAATCACATGCTTCAGTTGTACATCCCGGAGTCATATCTTTCGGATAAAAATATAGGACTACATTTTTACCGCGAAAGTCAGCTAAGCGAATTTGTTCTCCGTTACTTCCTTCTAATGTAAATTCTGGTGCCATTTCTCCTACTGTAATCATTGTTATCACTCCTTCTCTTTTCTTTTACTATATCAAATGCGACCTTATTTTTCATTGTCTATTACAGATCTCATCACAAAGGCAAACGGTAATGTATATCCAATTAGCGCTTCTCCAATTGCAATCCATCTTCCGATTCCAATCGGAGCTATATCACCATATCCAACGGACAATAAAGTAACCGCGCTAAAATATAAACATATTTCAACGAGCTGAAAGGAATGAGCACTTAACCTATCCCCATCTTCTTTCAAAACTGCAAAACCCATTTCCTCTAGCACAACATAACTTAATCCAAACGCAATCAGTACCGTTGTATAAATCAAAAACAACGTAGCTAAATTGTACAGCGAAAAGAAACGATTGGAATTTGAATATGAACTCCATAATAATTGGACACTTCTCAAAATAGTGATTGCTGCAATTAATAGAATAAATCCCCATAACATGTCCTCCACCTCGTTTTATATGTATGAGGACTGTAGCTGATTTATCCCTTAGAAACAAACAAGCTTCTATAATTAATTTCCTGCACCACGATATCGTTTAACCCCTTGATTCCAGAGGGTAATTGCAATAGTAAAACAGATAACACCAACAATTGGAGTTGCGAAAGCATAGCTATTCCACTCTGTTTTTCTTAAAAAGTATGCTGCTGGATATACCCCAACAAATGCAAACGGTAAAACAAACGTTAAAACAAAGCCAATAACACGGTTATAAATATCAACAGGATAGCGTCCATAATTCCCTATGTTATACATAAGCGGCATAATGGAACTTTTCGCATCTGACCAAAAGCCAAGACTTGCAAGCGTAACAAATATCCCGCCGTACACAAGTGCCCCTCCCCCTACCATAAGTAGGAATAAGAAGAAATCATACCAGTAAAAAGATAATTGCAGCTCCATTGCTGCATAACCCATCACAATAATCCCCGTAATGGCTCCAATTAAAGATTCAAGTTCCATTCTTTCTAATATAATTTGAAATAAACTATGAATCGGTCTCGTTAATATACGATCCATTTCTCCTTTAATAATGTAACGATCATTAAAATCCCATATATTAAAGAAAGCTGAAAAAATGGCAAACGGTACTAAAAAGAAACCATAAATAAAGATTACTTCTTCTCGGCTCCACCCTTTTAGTGCTTGGGTATGCCCAAACACAACGAGAATGAAGATTAAATTAACAGCTTGTAGTGATAAATCTGAAAGTAATCCGACGATAAAATCGCCACGATACTCCAATTTTGTTTTTATATATTGACTTGCATATTGCAAAAATAATTTTATATATATCATCTCGTCATCCCCCTTGTACGATTAGACGTTTTCTCGCCGTTTTCCACATCAGTACAATTGGAATAATAAGTATAATTGCCCAAATCACTTGAAATAATAAAGCTTCATATAACTTATTTCCTTGTATACCTTCAGAGAAAATCATACTCGGAATATAACTAATTGCTTGAAACGGTAAAAACACCATTGCTTTTTGGGCCCATAACGGATAAAAACTAATCGGTAATAATAAACCAGAAAATAAATCAATAACAACACGTTTCGCATACATAATTCCACTATTATTAAATAAGAAGAATGTAAGCATTCCTGTCATTAAATTTATTTGTGTATTAATGATAAAACTAAATATTAAAGATAAGAAGAAATATAACCACGTTTGAAAATTTGTTGTAATTTGTAATGAAAATAATAACGTAACAATAACCATACCCGGAATTGAAAAGAAAGCAAAACGAAATATCCCTTCTCCAAGCCCTTGCATAACTTTCATACCTAAATAGTTATATGGACGAATTAGCTCTACCGCCACACGTCCTTCTTGAATTTCCATCGCAATTTCTCTATCTATATTATTGAAATAAAAAGCGCGTGCCATCCATGCGATCGCAATATACGTAGTCATTTGTGAAATAGATAAACTTTCAATATTCTCTTTCCCGCTATAAATTGCTTGCCATAAAAAATAATACGCACCAATGTTAATCGTATAAATTAAAATCCCGCTGTAATAATTTGTACGATAAGCAAGCATCATTAAAAAGCGAATCCGAATCATTTCAATATACTTACCCATGCATAATACCTTCTTCATAAATGTTACGAATAATTTCCTCTGTAGACACTTCGTTAATTTTCAAATCTTTAATTTGAAAGGCTTGTACTACTTTAGAAATCAACATAGAAATGATAACTTCTTCATTCGGTATTTTTGCAACCCATGCGTTTTCTTCTTTCGCTTTTAACCAAACAACATGGCTATCTGGCATAACCATTGATAACTCCTGGTATGAAACTGGGGCAACAAACTGAAAATGTATTTCCTTCTCTACTCCCCACTGCGTACGAAGATTATCTAAAGATCCGTCATACATAATATTCCCTTCATCAAGCATGATGACGCGTTCACATAAAGCTTCAATATCAGTAATATCATGTGTCGTTAATAAAATTGTTGTTTTATAACGTTCATTCATCTCTTTTAAGAATTCTCGTATTTTCAATTTCACAAGAACATCTAGTCCAATTGTTGGCTCATCTAAAAATAATAACGGCGGATTATGAATTAACGCCGCTGCCAATTCACAACGCATTCTTTGACCAAGAGATAATTTCCGTACCGGTTTATCTAACAAAGGACCGATATCTAACGTTTCAATAACATGTTCCATATGTTCCTTATACTGAGCGTCTGATACACCGTACACTTTCTTCAATAAACGAAATGATTCTTGTACAGCAATATCCCACCAAAGCTGGGAACGCTGACCAAACACAACGCCGATTGTTCTTACAAATTCTTCTCTCTGTTTGTGTGGATTCATTCCATTCACTGTAATTTGTCCTGATGTCGGAGTCAAAATCCCTGTAAGCATTTTAATCGTCGTTGATTTACCAGCACCATTCTCACCAATATAACCAACCATTTCACCTTGCTTTACAGTAAAAGAAACATCATTTACTGCTGGTACTATTTTATAATTACGATTTAATAAATCGCGAAATGCACCCTTTAATCCCGGACGACTTGAATAGGCTGTAAACTCTTTACGTAACCCTTGTACCTCAATTACCGATTTCATAATCGGACCCCCTTCCTAAATGTCACAACGAATAGTTTACCCAACTGCTCCTTCTATCACAAACAATACGTCTTTTCAAAAAACATGTTAGAATAATACATAGATTTTTGTAAGGAGATGAATTGTAGTGAATTTCACAAAATCAGAAGCGTTACATAAAGAAGCTTTAGAACATATCGTTGGTGGTGTTAATAGTCCTTCCCGTTCTTTTAAAGCAGTTGGAGGCGGTTCTCCTGTTGCAATGGAACGCGGAAAAGGTGCTTATTTCTGGGATGTAGATGGAAATAAATATATCGATTATTTAGCAGCGTATGGCCCTATTATTACTGGACATGCTCACCCACACGTGACAGAAGCAATTAAAACAGCGGCTGAAAACGGCGTACTATACGGTACTCCAACAGCATTAGAAGTAAAATTCGCAAAAATGTTAAAAGAAGCAATGCCCGCTTTAGATAAAGTCCGCTTCGTGAACTCTGGTACAGAATCCGTTATGACAACCATTCGTGTTGCTCGTGCTTACACTGGCCGCACAAAAATTATGAAATTCGCTGGTTGTTACCACGGTCATTCCGATTTAGTACTTGTAGCAGCTGGCTCGGGTCCTTCTACTCTTGGAATTCCTGATTCAGCGGGTGTGCCACAAAGTATCGCTCAAGAAGTTATTACTGTTCCATTTAATAATGTAGAAACTTTAAAAGAAGCGTTAGATAAATGGGGACATGAAGTAGCAGCTATCCTTGTAGAGCCAATCGTTGGAAACTTCGGTATTGTTGAGCCAAAACCTGGCTTCCTTGAAAAAGTTAACGAACTTGTTCACGAAGCTGGTGCACTAGTAATTTATGATGAAGTTATTACTGCTTTCCGCTTTATGTATGGCGGCGCTCAAGACTTACTTGGCGTAACCCCAGATTTAACAGCACTTGGTAAAGTTATCGGCGGCGGACTTCCAATTGGTGCTTATGGTGGTAAAAAAGAAATTATGGAACAAGTTGCACCGCTCGGCCCTGCATACCAAGCTGGTACAATGGCTGGGAACCCTGCTTCTATGGCATCAGGGATTGCCTGTCTAGAAGTACTTCAACAAGAAGGCGTATACGAGAAATTAGATGCACTTGGCGCAATGCTTGAAAAAGGAATTTTAGATCAAGCTACAAAACATAACATCGATATTACAGTAAACCGTCTAAAAGGTGCATTAACTGTATACTTCACAACAAATACAATTGAAGATTACGATGCAGCCAAAAATACAGATGGTGAAATGTTCGGTAGATTCTTCAAGCTGATGCTTCAAGAAGGTATTAATTTAGCACCTTCTAAATATGAAGCATGGTTCTTAACGACAGAACATACAAAAGAAGATATTGAATATACAATTGAAGCTGTTGGCAGAGCATTTTCTACCCTAGCGAACAATAAATAATCTCTTCATTACAAAAGGAAAAAAGAAAGCCCATCTTTCTTTTTTCCTTTTTTCTATTTCATAAATCCCTCATTAATAGTATAATTATTCATAATTATCTGTTTTATATTCTTTTATATCCTTACTATCCATGTATACAAGGCAGTTCACGCCTCAAATAGTAAGATTATTCAAAATTCATTTTCCAGAGGGGGGATTGACGGATGCTCAACAAAAAAAATAAATGGACACCGTCTTTATTTCGGAATTATAAAAATGCAGAACACGATGCGTGTGGAATCGTTTCCGTTATGGAAAAACGAAGAATTCCTACAAAAGAAAACATCGATCTTTGTATACAATCGCTAGTCAAAATGAATCATAGAGCTGGTTTCATTAATGGCGAAGGAGATGGTATCGGAATTCATATCGACATGCCAAAAGCACTTTGGAATGAAAAACTGAAAAGTAGCGGATATAATCCAACGATTGTGGATCATCCCCACTTTATCGTTGGACATTTTTTTCTAAACAAAAAAGAAAACATTGCTGAGTTAAAAGATTACATTCGTACGCAACTAAACAATGAAAGCTTTACAATTGTTCTCGAAAATGATGATGTAATAAACTCAGATGCACTCGGTCCTCTTGGTAAACAAGAAGAACCTTTATTTTGGCAAATTGCCCTTATCGCCGAAAGTGAAGTTAAAAATATTGAACAAACATTATTTTCTGTAACAATAAAAATCGAAGAAAATGAAGCAATTCATGTTGCCTCATTAAGTCATGAACATGTTGTATATAAAGTTCTCGGTGCTGGCGATACACTCGTTGCTTATTACAATGATTTACAACACCCACTTATCGCTTCAACTATGACACTAGGACATAATCGCTATTCTACTAATACGTTATCTAATTTTTTTCGTGTACAACCATTTAGCATTCTCGGACATAATGGCGAAATTAACACGATTGCAAAATTACGCGATCAAGCTGAAATGATTAATGTACCACTTACTGCCGGGGGCAGTGATTCCCAAGATTTAAACCGCACCTTAGAAACCCTTCTCGTTCAGTATAACTACAGTTTATTTGAAGCAATGGATATATTATTTCCACCAATTATTAATGAAATAAAACTTTACGAAACAAACTTACAAAACTTATACACTTATATACGTGAGGCTTGGGGGCATTTCGCACAAGGTCCAGCTGGTATTATTTCACGTTATAAAGATGAAGCTGTTTTCAGTGTCGATTCCCTTGGATTACGCCCAGTTTGGAAAGTAGAGACAGAGAGCTCCTATATTTTCTCTTCTGAACCTGGAGTTGTATCACCAACTGAATATGTAGCAGAGCCGAAACCACTCGCTCCTGGAGAAAAAGTTGGATTAAAATGGAATCAACAAGATGAGCTCGTTCTCTATGAATACAACAATTATCAAATTGAAGTATATAACCGTTTTAAGAAACGAATCGATGTTACCAATTATCACGTAAACTTATCTATCCCTGAAACGAAAGAAACTGAGGGATTATGTGATTCGGTTCAAGTTGAAACGAATCAATACGTCGCTTTTGGCTGGGATCGAGAACATATTCAGCTCCTTGAACAAATGGCGACAAAAGGCGTCGAACCAATTCGGTCACTTGGGCATGACTCACCACTTGCCGCACTTGATACAGATAGACGAAATATTGCTGATTTCATTAAGGAAAGTGTAGCCGTTGTTACAAATCCAGCAATCGATCGCGATCGCGAAGTTGAACACTTCTCCACACGTACTGTACTCGGAGAGCGTCCGTGTTTATTAGATAACTCTAAACAACCATTTGTAATCGAGATGCTTTCACCCATTATTTTAGAAGGGAATTTAGCTCAATCTATCGCGGCAGACTTACACACGATTACGTACGAACAACTTATACAGCTATTCATTACTCATAGCTCTGTCTCTACAATTTCTATTACATTTAGTCCATCAGAAACTCTACAAATCGCATTAAATCGAATTAGTTCCGAAGCGATAGCAGCCGTTAAAAATGGTGCTTCCCTACTATTATTAGATGACGCTAAATCTCATCAAAATGAACTGTTATGGATTGACCCACATTTAGTTACTGCTAAAGTACATCAAGCATTAACTGAAAATAAATTACGCCGGAAATGCTCTCTCGTTATACGTTCCGGTGCCCTTCGCTCCTTACACGATATCGTCACGCTATACGGATTAGGGGCAGATGGTATTAATCCATATTTATTGTTCGCAACGGTAAATGATGAAACAAAAGTACCAATTACTAATTTGTATACCGCACTTAATAAAGGACTAGAGAAAGTAATTTCAACGATTGGAATTCATGAATTACGCGGTTACGGTCGCCTCTTCTCCTCTATTGGATTACATGAGGAAATCGCAAATATATTACAAATTACAAACTTCTGCGGTTCAAATAATTTAGCTTTTTCACTTGAATCACTTGCTGAAGATGCAAAAATTCGAGCTGAGGATTTTAACAATCCAAAAGTTAGAATGCGAAAATCATTTCATATATTCCCGCGGATTTGGAAAGCAATTGGTGATGTTGCAAAAGGAAACTCTTATGATGATTACCGCGACAAGTTAAGTGAATTAGAAGAAAACACTCCCATCGCAATCAGGCACCTTGTTCAAACAAAACAAGCACAGCATGTAGTTCCGACTGAAGAAGTGTCCATCGGCATTCACAATCATGATTTACCATTTATTATTAGTTCCATGTCATTTGGTTCTCAAAATGAAATTGCCTTTCGCGCGTATGCAGAAGCTGCCGATCAGCTAAATATGATTAGTTTGAACGGTGAAGGCGGCGAAATTAAAGATATGATTGGTAAGTACCCACATACACGCGGACAACAAGTTGCATCTGGCCGATTTGGAGTAAACGCTGAACTACTAAATTCATCAAATTTAATTGAAATTAAAATAGGTCAAGGAGCAAAGCCTGGTGAAGGTGGACATTTGCCTGGTTCAAAAGTGACTGCCAAAATTGCGGAAGCACGTAATGCTACAATTGGTTCGGATTTAATTTCACCTTCTAACAACCATGATATTTATTCAATTGAAGACTTGGCTCAAATGATTACAGAAATTAAAACGGCTAATCATCTTGCAAAAGTAGCTGTAAAAGTTCCTGTCGTTCCTAACATCGGAACAATTGCTGTCGGTATCGCAAAAGCTGGCGCTGACTTTATTAACATTAGTGGATTTGATGGCGGAACAGGTGCTGCGCGTATTCACGCATTGCAACATGTTGGTCTTCCTGTAGAGATTGGTGTTAAAGCTGCTCACAATGCGTTACTAGAAGCAAATATGAGACATAAAGTAGAGATTTGGGCAGATGGCGGTATTCGAAGTGTAAATGACGCCTTAAAAATCATGCTCCTCGGAGCAAACCGGATCGGATTTGGCACATTATCAATGATTGCAATTGGCTGTACAACTTGCCGTGGTTGTCATCTTGATACGTGCCACGTCGGAATTGCAACACAAATTGAATCTGAAGCTCAAGCGAAAGAACATGGACTGCGCCGTTTCGTTCCACGTGAATTAGAAAGCGCAGTTACAGGGCTATTAAGCCTATTCACTACTTTCGGTACAGAATTGAAACGTTTAACAGGGCAGCTCGGTTACACAAACTTACAAGATATTATCGGACGATCGGATTTATTAGAACAAACTCGAGGCAAGGACTTATTAGACTTACGTAATTTAATACAAACGATAGAAGATTCATCTGTGAAAATAACGGCATCTGTACAAGAAAAACAATTTGAAACAACAAATTCTCTCCAGTCAAAAGAATTAGTAAGCGTCGGCGTAGAGCAACGCGTAATGGGCGGTCTAGAATCCTGTTATCGTATTCGTAGCAAATTATATGAAAACACTCATCTTGAACCACTTACATTAAAGTATACAAACGGATCTGTTCCCGGAAACGGATTAGGCGCGTACAATAGCGAGAACTTATTTATACACGTAAATGGTGGCGCGCAAGATGGAATTGGAAAAACTTCATTTGGCGGTGGCATTTATATAACGAAAGCAAAAGGAACAGATGGAACATATTATAACGGTTCTGTCGGAAAAGGATTTGGATACGGTGCTCAAAAAGGTGCATTATACGTGCAAGGTAACGCTGATGCTCGTGCTGGCATTCGCCTTTCTGGAGCAGATATGATAATTGGAGGCAGAATTACAAAACCACTCCGCGAAAAAGAACAAGGAAATATCGGAGTATATTCTAATATAAAAGGATTTGCTTTTGAATATATGACAAATGGTCGCGCTCTTGTTTTAGGAGATCCTGGTCCATGGATTTGTGCCGGCATGACTGGTGGTGTTGTTTATTTACATCATGAGCCAAACTTAGGTTTAACAGAACACGCTTTAAAAAGAAGAATTGCTAAAGGTGCAAATGTAACATTGCAGCCAATTAGTAAAAATGGTTTGCAAGATGTGAATGAATTATTATTAGACTACATTCGTGTATTAAATGAGCACGAACAATATGAAGAAGTCGCTTTGTTAACACCATTATTAGATGATATCCAGCTTCACTTCTATGAAATTATCCCGAAAAAAGAACAGGCGGATCCATCTATTTCAACCGAATGATATGTACAATATTTATTTTCATAAAAAAATTGACGAAGCGAGCATCGCATAGTAATCTAGAATAACAATTTGAAACCTGCTGAAATTCAGCAGGTTTTTTTATTAAAGAATAGATGTTTAAAGAGAATTTGGAGAAATTATAAATTGATTGTAATTTATTTATTAAACTTTTTAACGTCACTAAAATATCACTTGCTAACATATTGTAATGAATGTATAGTATCATGTTGTACATTCATTATGACAAGAGAAAGGATATCAATAAGGGTATGAAACTTGGTGCTCGCATTTTAAAAACGGGTATTGCCATTACATTAGCTTTATTTGCTTGTATTTTACTTCAATTACCGAGTCCTGTATTTGCGGGAATCTCAGCTATCTTTGCTGTTCAACCGTCTGTATACCGCTCGTATTTAACTGCTCTTGAGCAAATTCAAGCAAACGTAATTGGTGCTGTATTCGCTATCGTATTTGCTACTGCTTTTGGACATAATCCTTTTATTATTGGATTAACGTGTATATTAGTAATTGCTCTTACTTTACAATTACGCTTAGAAAAAACAATATCACTCGCTTTAGTAACAGTTATCGCCATTATGGAGTATCAAGGCGAAGATTTCTTTAATTTTGCCTTACTTCGATTCGCGACGATTATGATTGGAATTATTGCGGCTTCGCTTGTAAATTTAGTATTTATGCCGCCAAAATATGAAACAAAACTTTACCATCGCATCGTTGATAATACAGAGGAAATTGTTAAATGGATTCGTATGAACAGTAGGCAAGCTTCTGATTTTACAACGCTAAAAACCGATATTGATCGCATGAAAGAAAAAATGATTAAACTAAATCATTACTATTTGCTGTATAAAGAAGAAAGAAGCTATACGAAAAAAATACAATTCGCGAAAATTCGTAAGCTCGTTTTATTCAGACAAATGTTAGCGACAACAAGCCGCGCTTTAAGCACGTTAAAATCATTACATCGCACCGAAAATGAACTGCGCTATATGCCAGAAGAGTTTCAGGAATCTATTCAAAACGAACTTGATTCATTAACGCATTATCACGAACAAGTGTTATTAAAATTTATTGGTAAAGCAAAGAAACAACAATCCGTTGAGATGCTTGATGAAGTTGAAACCGGTAAACAAGAATTGATTGATATCTTTATGGATTATCAAAATAAGGACGATGAGGAAGCATATAAAATATGGTTACACCTCTTCCCTCTTATTTCTTCAATTATTAACTACAGTGAGGAAGTAGAGCATTTAGATTTACTTGTGGATAGCTTCTACACATACCATAAACCAGAAAGCGAACTCCAAATCGAAGATAAAAAAGAAGACGAATAAAAAACAGCTCCTTTTACGCTAAAGGAGCTGTTTCTGTTATATGCTGAAGTTGATATAGATTGTAATAAAATCCCCTCTTTTTCATTAACTCTTCATGAGAACCCTTTTCTTTTATTTCACCATCTTCAACATAAATAATTGTATCAACATGCGTAATCGTCGCTAATCGATGTGCAATAATAATTGTTGTCCGATCTGCAGCTAACGTTTGCAGTGCCTCTTGAATATATCGTTCATTTTCTAAATCTAAAGCGGAAGTTGCTTCATCTAATATAAGTAAAGACGGATTCTTTAGAAAAACCCGTGCGATTGCTACACGCTGTCTTTGTCCACCAGATAATTTCACACCACGTTCCCCAACGACAGTATCATAGCCCTCTGGCAACTCTGTAATAAAATTATGAATTTGTGCAGCTTTGGCAGCTGAAATCACTTCCGCCTCTGTAGCTTTCGGATTGCCATATAAAATATTAGCCCCGATTGTATCGCTAAATAATAAATTATCTTGTAGCACAATTCCAATATGACTACGTAAATTTCTCATATTATACTTTCTTACATCTATCCCGTCTATATAAACTGCACCTTCAGAAACATCGTAAAAACGCGGAATTAAACTAGCAAGAGATGACTTTCCTCCTCCGCTTGCCCCTACAAGCGCAACCTTCTCTCCCGGGCGCATAGTTAATGACAGATTATGCAATATTTCTTTTTCATCCGCATTATAACGAAAAGAAACATTATCAAATATAACTTCCCCATCTAGCCTTTTCGTTTGCACCGCATTTGGCACATTAACAATATCGTATTTTTCATCCAACAATTCAAACACTCGATCCATCGAGGCGAAAGACTGTGTTAATGTTGTAGATGAATTAACAAGGCGACGAAGCGGACTATATAAACTATCCATATATCCAACAAAAGCAACCATCGTACCCAGTGTTAACGACCCTTGAATTACCTCATATGCCGCAAAACCAATAACAAGTAACGGCCCTAAATCCGTTAACGTATTCACTACCGAAAACGTTCTCGCCGTCCAACTCGTATGAGTTAGTGCTTTCGTTAAAAATTCATTATTTCTCTTTTCAAACTGTCCTCTTTCATACTCTTCTAATGCAAAACTACGTGTCACTTGCATCCCTTGAATACGTTCATGTAAATACCCTTGCATAGTTGCTAGCGCTTGCGAGCGCTCTTTCGTCAATTTTCGAAGGCGCCCGAAAAAATATTTCACTGCAACTACATAAATAGGTAAGATTAATAAAGCAACAAAGGTTAATTTTATATTCATAGAAAACATAACGATAATGGCAATAACAATTGTTGCAGTATCTAACCAGACATTCATAAGACCAGTAATTACAAAGTCCTTCGTTTGTTCTACATCATGGATTACACGTGAAATAAGCTCCCCTGTTTTTGTGTTCGAATAATAACGTAAGCTTAATTTTTGCAAGTGCCCAAAAATGTATTTTCGTAAATCGTATAGTATTGTATTGGCAATGCGCTGCGCGAAATATTGACGATAATATTCTATCGGCGGTCTTACTACTGCAAAAATAAAAAAAGCAATCCCAATTGCGGTTATTAATTGAGACGTTTTTTCTTGAAGCGATCCCGTGCCTTGAATAACATCATCAATAATATACTTTAATAACCATGGCATAATAAGCGGGATACCGAACTTCACAAGACCAATAATAATTGTAATAGCAATAAGCCATCGATATGGTTTAACAAATTGTAAATATCTTTTTATACCTTGCACATAATCCCCCCTCTAATAGGACAAACCTGCCGGGAAATTCCCTGCAGGTTTGTTTTAATTTCTGTACATTAAATATCTTTCGTACCACATATCTACGAAATCCGGTGCGAATGGACCTTTTCTTTGATGAATCCACTGTGTTAAATGTGCTACATTTCGTTTTAAAATTGTATCAATAACAGGTGGATACTGCATGATTTGACTATGCTTTTCATACTCATCTTCATCCAAAAGTGTATATGTCATATCTGGGTACACTTTAATGTCTAAGTCGTAATCAATATACTTTAATGCTTCAGAGTCATATGCAAAAGGAGAACTTAAATTACAATAATAATATACTCCTTCTTCTCTCAGCATTCCAATTACATTAAACCAATAATTAGCATGGAAGTAACAAATCGCAGGTTCGCGAGTAACCCATGTTCGACCATCTGATTCCGTAACTACTGTACGATCATTTGCTCCGATCACAAGACTCTGCGTCCCTTTTAAAATTGTTGTCTCTTCCCACATTCTATGAATGGAGCCATTATGTTTATAACTATGTATTTGTACCTTTTCTCCTTCTTTGGGAAATCCCATATATGCTCCCTTCTTTCAACCGCAAATGCTTTTCTTAAGTTGTCTTAACTACCCCTTGAACTGCATTCACTTTTTTTCTATTATAACTTTTTTGTCAAAATTTTAAAACTAAAGCGATAGGACACTTGTTTTCATGAGGAATATAATGAAGTTTGTATTATTGAATACCCCATCACTAACCCTTTTAACGAAGGAACATTTCCTATGAATTAGCAATACGTATTTTAGAAGATTAAACGAAGATATAACAAAAAGAAAAGCCCCCTCACCTCTGTTTAAGAAAGGACTTTTCACCTAAAATCAACAACATATCTCACCCTTAATTTGAAATTATTTTTTCGGTTTCAAAAGATTGAATCACATTATTCGTTTGCTGTTCAAATTTTTCATGCAAAAGTTTTAATGCTATTTCTGTTCTGTATATTTCTTGACGGATAAAATGCAATTCTTTTTTATCGCACATATCCCTTCCACTCATTTCAATTTGCTGATACTTCTCTAAATGTGATTGTAACTTTAAAAGCTCATCCATCGTTTCCAACTGCTCTCCTACCAACTTATCAAAATCGTTCATCACTTACCCCCTTTTTAATTCATTCGCCATTTATAATTCCTATTACATATTTTCTAATCGTGAACTTCTTTCTCCTTTGACTATATTTGTTGACTTATTAGAAGTTATGTCGTTCCCTTTATTTTCATTACAGTGACACGCACACAAAGAAAACACTTCTCTCGAATTGGAGAAGTGTTTTTCTTTCATTACTCGTTTGAACTAGAAGATTGTGATTGTTTTGCAGCTGATTGTGCATTTTGTTTTTTCACTGCATGCACATCTGTTTCAGTTGCAAACTCTGTACCATAACTAGCATTTGCACTTTGAGCAGCAGAAGCTTGTGCTTTCTGTGCCTCTGATTGTGCGTTCGCTTGTTTTACTGCTTGTACATTCGTTTCAGTTGCAAACTCTGTACCATAGCTAGCATTTGTACTTTGAATGCTAGCACCAGAAGTTGCCTTATTATAACCTTGTTGTTTTTTACTCATCTTTCTCACCTCCACAATCAATAATGTAACCAATTCACTTAGAAGTTATCCCTAATTTTCTTTTTAAAAATTCACGTATATATCTCTTATCACTCATTCAAACTACATATGATGGAGGTGGGAATATGTATACTGGACGTGATATGACTGAGCTAACTATGATTTCCAAAAATGAATGGAAAGAGGATGAATTAGCTTATTTTCATCATTCATTTCAGCAAATTATGCCTTATCTAAATGTAGAGGGACAAACGATTTATAAAGAAGTTGTTAAAGAAATCGAGTCACGGGGCGGATTATAAACGCGTGGATTTTCAACCTCAAAATACAAATTTATTTTCAATATAAAAAAACGTGTTCCAAAGTTCTGGAACACGTTTTTTATTATTTATCCCGCTATTTGCCGGGCAGTAAGACCCCACCTCAAAATGCAGCGAAAGCAAAGAAGTTAGGTTGGGGTCGGGCTGCCCATAAAAGCCCGATTGGTGAGGGCTAATAATCAGTGGGGGATGAAGAAAACCCCCACTGATTAAAGTTTCACTTTACTGCATTGTAATTTTCTCAACACACTTTTCGTAAATTGTACGATGTGATTTCGAGAAAGGTAACTGTTCAAACGCTTCTTTCGATACAAACTTTAATGTATCCGTTTCGACAATATTACCTGTTACTTTTCCGTAAAATATGAAGATATCCCAAGTACGATGTGTAAAAGTATGTTGTACATTCATCGCGTATTCATCAATAGAAACAGAGAGATCAAAGCTCTCATTCATATAATCCGTAAGCTGTTGTTTTTGATTACGAATACCTTCACTTAGTTCAATATTCGGGAACTCCCACATATTAGCCAGTAATCCCGTACTTGGGCGTTTATTAATTACGTAACGGCCATCTTCAGTTTGAAGTACTCCCGCAACGAGCGGTACCATTGTAGGTGCTTTCGCTTTACTCTTCACTGGTAGTTCTTTTTGAACACCTTCAGCATACCCTCTGCAATGTTCACGTACAGGACAAAGTAAACAAGATGGATTTTTCGGTATACAAATTAATGCCCCTAATTCCATCAAACCTTGGTTAAAATAAGATGGATTTTCTATAGAAATAATTTCACGCACAATCTCTTCAAAAACTTTTCTCGTTTTCGGTTTTGCAATATCATCCCACACTGATAAAATACGAGATAATACACGCATAACATTTCCATCAACCGCTGGCTCTGGTATGCCATATGCAATACTTAAAATGGCACCTTTTGTATATGGTCCCACTCCTTTTAATTTTTCAATTTTCTTTACATCGCTCGGTACTGTCCCGCCGTATACTTCTTTTACCTCTTTTACTGCAGCATGTAAATTTCGTGCTCTAGAATAATAACCTAAGCCTTCCCATGCTTTTAATACTTCTTCATCATCGGCAGTTGCTAGCGCTTCAAGCGTAGGAAACTTCCCCATAAAATTTGCGTAATATGGTTTTACAGCCTCAACCCTTGTTTGCTGTAACATAATTTCTGAAACCCAAACACGGTATGGATCTTTATTTTTTCGCCACGGTAAATCACGTTGTTCTTTTTCAAACCAACCAATTAAATCATTTTGAAACTGTTCTATGTTAAACTCATTTAATATTTCAAGTGTCAAACTTGATCCCCCTCATTTTTTTGCATATACGTACTATTATAAAGATTTTAGGAAAAAATTTAAGTAAGATGACATAGGAAATAGAAGGCAAAGGACTTGAGGTATCGAATAAAAAGAGTTACATTAATAAAAAACGGAGGTGGATTTCTATGGACACAGCCACTCACCTTGTTATGGGCGTTACTCTAGGCAGTTTGGCAACATTAGATCCAGCTATAGCACAAAGTGATATTGGGCCACAAGCAGTGATGCTTGCAACAATTGCCGGTTCCAATATTCCTGACATCGATACAGTTTTAAAATTGCGTAATAACGCTAAATATATAAGAAATCATCGCGGGATTACTCATTCCATCCCTGCAGTGATCCTTTGGTCACTCCTTATAAGTGGCATCTCTTTCGCCTTCTTTTCAGACGCTCCCTATCTGCATCTACTACTTTGGTCATTTATTGCCGTCTTTCTTCATGTCTTTGTGGATATTTTCAATGCCTATGGTACACAGGCATTAAGGCCCTTCACAAAAAAATGGGTAGCGCTCGGCATAATTAATACGTTTGATACTGTCATTTTCTTTATCCATATACTTGCTATCGCCTGTATGCTTGTCGGAGCACATAAAGGCTATACTGCTTTAGCAGCGTATATATTAATGTTTGTTTACTATATCGGCCGCATTATGATGCATCGAAATATTAAAAGTGTAGTATACAAACGTTTCAAAAATGTAGAGAAAGTAATTATTTCTCCTTCTTACAAATTTTATCATTATCATTTAGCCGTCGTTACAACTGAACATTACTACGTCGCAAGATGGCACCGCGGTAACATCCTTGTATACGATAAATTCGATCGCGTACTGTTCCCGAATACCGCCATTATGCAAGCCGCTGTGCGAGATGAAAATATATCTGCTTTCTTATCTTTCTCGCCTGTATATCGCTGGGATATTTTCGATTATGATAACTATTATGAAGTTCGATTTATTGATTTGCGGTATCGAAGTAAAGATTATTATCCATTCGTCGCAATCGTTCAGCTCGATCAAAATTTAAATATTATTAGTTCATATACAGGATGGATTTTCAGCGAAGAGAAACTTCGAAAGAAACTGGAATTGCTTCCACATTAAAAAAAGCGACCTACGTCGCTTTTTTTAATGTTTCAAATGATCTTCTTGATTGATTAAATGGCTATACTTCGGATTATTTGTACGCATTTCATGAAGGCGCCCTCCATGATTATTAACCCATGTTCGTACCACTTGTTCAGTCATTTCCTCACCTTGGTAACGACCTGATTTAGCATAAGTTGTTCGGAAGTCTTCCCACAATAATTCAACCCATGCACGAGCTTGTGCGTAAGAAAGGTTGTCATTTTTATCTAATAATTCTTTCGTTAATGTTTCATAAATATCATTCATGTTCTATTCTCCTTTTACCTATTTATTCCCTTAATTTCTAAAGGATAGTTTCTTCTATTTTGCACATTCTATAAGTGATACTTCTTAAAGGGGTATCGACTGATAGTGAGGGGGCGTTCTTAATGGGTAGACAAGCCGAATTTTGGTCTGAGTCAAAAAACAACAGCAAAATCGACGGTCAACCGAAAGCGAAATCACGCTTCGCTTCGAAACGACCTAACGGCACAATTAACACGCACCCACAAGAGCGTATGCGTGCTGCAAATCAGCAGGAAGAGTAGTACAAATTAAATTCCTACACGAGGTGATAAAGATGAGCTACCGTGACCATTTAGATCGTCGTTCTGAATTATTTAACCATACGTGGACTCGTCCAAAACATGCGAAAGCGCAAGTTAATGGACAGACGCAACAAACCCAGTCTCTCATTATACTGGCAAACGAATGTAAAAAACGCCAATTTTAGAATCTCCTATCTCCTTTAACGCCTACCAAAGATGAAAACCAGAGAGATATTCACTCTCTGGTTTTTATTTTTCCTGCAGCAAGGAAATTGGTATTCCAATCTCTTCATTATCATTTTGCTTATATCCCCAAGCAAATACCCCATTGAAATACGTAATTTTAAATACCACACCAGGTTCTTCTACTAATTCATATGTCTCACCAATATGGAATTTATTTATATCTATCATATAAGCACGAGCCATAGCCATTTTTCTCATTAATACATCGAATTCATTTACAATTCCAAGTTGCTCAGCCTTTACTGCTTGCTCCTTCAAAACCCCAATTTCTTCCCTTAACTCATGTGGTGTCATTTCACTGTAGCGTTTTGGCGTACCCATCTTATTTCCTCATCCCTCTTCACGTTTCATTTGTAAAAATATATCTATCTCATCAATAGAGAATCCTTTTCGATATAACGCTTGCTTCACCTTATTTTCGAATGTCCAACCATCATACTTCTTATATTTCTCATAATATTTATTCCCATGATAGTGTAACGCTTCTTGTTGCTGTTCGTCATCTTTTTCGTCTTTCAATTCTTCCAAGCAAATTTGAATCACATCTCTAGAATATCCTTTACGAACAAGCATTTCATCTAACTTTAGCTTCATTTGTAAAAATGAATGCTTTTGATAAGATTTTTTCTTCTTTTCTATAAGAAACAAAGCATTCTCCATTTGCTTCTCCTTTGGATACTCTTGTAAACTATGTGTAATGATTAAATCCTGAACACCTTTACTTAATAGCCCTCTCCTAATAACAGTTGGACCTTTTTGATTCACATTACTTTGCGTTCGCACGTATGAAATAGCGTACTCTTTATCATTAATATATCGATCATGTAATAATTTCGAAACGACTTCAGAGATGATGGCCTGTCCCACTTCTTTTTTTCGTAAGAAATCTTCTATTTCTTGTTTTGTTCTCATTTGATAGGATAAATAGGAAATCGCTTGTAAATATGCTTTTTGTACCTCTTCATTGTACAAAATATTCCCTAACGCTACTTCATCAATTTCTAAGCCTTTTTGTAACCCATGTTTCATTAAGATTGATTGATTCACACTAAACCCGTACTCTTCGCCTTGACCTTTATCAATATAAATATTAAATCGTTCTTTCGATCGTTTTTGCACTTCTATTTTTGTAATGACAGTCATACTCTCACCTCTCTATTATTTTAACATAGTCAAGGAACGTTTTTTCTTTTCAAGAATATATATAATGAGGAGGAAATAATTGTGAAAATCGCAATTTCTGGTGGCTCTGGCTTTATAGGCAAATCCCTTTCTAGTTTTTTTATTCAAAAGGGATTTACTGTTTACATTCTTACTCGAAAAAAAATTGCTGAAACTTCACACACTAACCTTCAATACGTACAGTGGACACCGGATTTACAGACCTTCCCTCTCTCCTCTATCGATGTAGTTATTAATCTAGCTGGAGAATCTATTAATAGTAGATGGACAAAAAAACAAAAAGAATCAATTTTAAACAGTAGAATTCAAACAACAAAAGGACTCATTAAACAATTACAAACCCTTGAAACAAAGCCACACACATTTATTAATGCAAGTGCCATTGGATACTATGGGACATCTGAAACCGAATCTTTTACAGAACAGCAAGAGACTCCAGGAGATGACTTTTTAGCAAACACAGTATATTTGTGGGAGCAAGAAGCATCTAAAGCCCGCTCCATTGGAATAAGAACTGTCTACACAAGATTTGGAGTCGTATTGGGCGCAGATGGAGGAGCTCTTCCAAAAATGCTACTTCCCTATCAATTATATATCGGCGGTACACTTGGATCTGGAAACCAATGGTTATCATGGATTCATATAGACGATGTCGTTCGCATGATTGATTTCATCATTCACAAAAAAGAAATTGACGGACCTTTTAATATTACAGCGCCAACGCCAATACGGATGAAAGAGTTCGGTGAAATTATTGCCACTATAACTAGGCGACCTCATTGGCTACCTGTTCCTTCATTTGTACTTCGCGCTTTACTCGGTGAGATGAGTATACTTGTATTAGAAGGGCAACATGTATTACCCAATAAAGCTATTAAACATGGATATCAATACACATTTCCAACAGTTAACCATGCATTACAAAATATCCTCTTGCATACAATGTAGTACTTTTAAAATACAGTTTTACGGGTAGTCTATCTCCTCCAAGACTTCTTACTTTTTAAACACCGGAGCATTACTACACGAAAAACCTTTCAGTTACTTTGTCTAAACCTATTCTACACATTACAAGGTGACGGAAATGAGGTCTCTATGAAAATATTGCTCAAACAAGCCATTGTATATCCTATTACATCCCAAAAGTTTCAAGGAGATGTACTCGTTATAGGAGAACGCATTGCCGCGGTCAAACCTCATATTGATACTACTCAGGATATGACCGTTATAGATGCACGAGCTCTTCATCTCTTGCCTGGATTTATTGATGTTCATACTCACCTTGGCCTCTACGATGAAGGTACTGGTTGGGCTGGTAATGATGCAAATGAAACATCCGAAGTTTCAACACCACATATCCGTTCTTTAGACGGGATTCATCCTTTTGATATTGCATTTCAAGACGCTGTACAAAATGGTGTTACGACTGTTCACGTGATGCCCGGAAGCCAAAACATTATCGGCGGTACTACTTGCGTAATAAAAACTGCTGGAACTTGTATTGATCATATGATTATTCAGGAACCTGCTGGTTTAAAAATTGCCTTTGGAGAAAATCCTAAAAAGTTCCATAGCAACGGCACAAAAGAATCAATAACACGTATGGGAATTATGGGGTTACTTCGTGAATCATTCTATGACGCACAACACTACGGGCATGAAGCTGATTTTCGAATGCTACCTATTTTAAAAGCACTCCGCCGAGAAATACCGGTACGTATCCACGCTCACCGCGCAGATGATATCACTTCAGCCTTACGCTTTGCGACAGAATTCAATCTTGATTTACGTATTGAACATTGTACAGAAGGACACTTTATTGTTGAAGAGCTTTCGAAACACAATTTAAAAGTTTCAGTTGGACCTACTCTTACGCGACGTTCGAAAATCGAACTTAAAAACAAAACGTGGGATACTTATCATATTTTATCGAAAAATGGAGTAGAAGTTTCTATTACAACCGACCACCCTTATACACCCATTCAATATTTAAATGTTTGCGCTGCCATTGCAGTAAGAGAAGGATTAGATGAGAAAACAGCGTTGGAAGGAATCACTATTTTCCCAGCTCGAAATTTACGTTTGGAGGATAGAATTGGAAGCATTGATGTTGGAAAAGATGCTGACCTCGTGTTATGGACACATCATCCTTTCCATTATTTAGCCAAGCCTGTACTCACTATGATTGACGGAAAAATAATTTACAAAAAAAATAAAAAAACTAGTTTATTTTTTTGACTAGATACAGTATTATACGATTATAAACTGAATGAAACCATAATCAATTTGTGTCGTGATTATCATTTTCAAATTGATGAATGGGGAAGGCAAATGGTGCGCCACCAGCGTTAGAAACTGGTTCTAGTGGGTTCGATTCCCACCCCGAAATTTTTTAAAGATTGATATAAAAATTTCGAGGGTGGGTGCTTTTTCGTCATGCTACCCTCGTGTGAGGAGGAGTTAGTGTGTTGAAAAAACGCGACTTACACGACAGCCACGTTCTATACGAATTAATGGTGGATCCTGCTGTCTTCCCTTTTGTGCGTCAAAAGGCCTATTCTTATGAAGAATATTTATTTTTAACGAAACAAACAATCGAAGCCGAAGAGCGTGGAGAATTAATCTCACGCACAATTTTAGATGAATGGGGTAACCCCATCGGCACAATTACTTTATTTGATGTGCAAGAAAAAGCTGGATTCCTCGGAACTTGGCTTGGCAAACCATATCATGGTAAAGGATATAATAAATTGGCGAAAGATTCATTTTTTAGCGAACTTTTCTATGAATTAGATATTGAAACGATTTTTATGCGTATTCGTAAAATAAATATTCGGTCTATTAAAGCTGCCGAAAAACTACAATATGTAAATCTAGCAAACGAAACAAGAAAAGCCGTTTATGATGAAATTAACGCGCATGAAGAAGTATATAATTTATATGAAATTCCAAAAGATCAGTATACACTTGCAACAATGCGAGATACAACATTCCAAGAAGCACACCAATTAAAAGAAGCGTAATCTAAAAATTCAGAAATGATAATTAATCATTACTAGTTTGACATATATGTATATCACCCCATGTCTTTGGAAACGATAGATAGTGACTTTAGGACACGAGGTGATTTGTAATGGATAAAAGGAAACGTGATAAAGCAAAAAACACATTATCTAGTACACAAGAAGTTCTCTATCAGCGAGAATTTCGAAAAGCAGATCGTGCAGCGGGCTATCGCTCAAAAAGTATTTAAAGTGAAACTGAATAATTAGAAGGTTTCCCCCCTAATTATTCAGTTTCATTACATAAGATTTTCCAATGAATTAGTAAAAAAGGTTCCTTATTTATAAGGAACCTTTTTTGTGGACAACCTTATCCACAAAAAACGTAGAATTGTGCATAAATTACAAAAGTATTTTACGAATTCATTTATTTAAATGAATTCGTAACGTGAGAATTGTGGATAATTTTCTAAAAATTGTGGATTATGTGGATATAGCTGTTAATATTCCGATTTTACTGTCCAATGAAGGCGTAATCCCTTGTGGATAAAGTGAAACTTTAATCAGTCGGAGTTTTGTTTATCCCCACTGATTATTAGCCCTCACCAATCGGGCTTTTGCGGGATAAGTTAATAATTCACGTTTATTTTTTTACAACAATAAAAAAAACCCTCTTTAAATGCTTAAAAGAGGGTTTCATATTAAGTAAAAGATTCGGCAAGAACTGGTGATTTAATAGGTATATGATTCGGCTCTGCATGATTTTCTGCCAAAATTGTATCCACAATATGACCAGCTGGCTCAGGACGATAAATACTTTTCATTGCTTCTTTCATCTGAAGAAGCTTCATATCATCTTGTAATAACGCCTCTGTTTTTGCAAAAACTTCACTATCATCACGAATTACAACTGCAGCCCCTTTTTTTTCAAAATACAACGCATTTTCATTCTCTTGTCCTGGGACAGGTTTATATAAAATGACGGGTACTTGTAATGCTGCTGCTTCGCTTAATGTAATACCACCTGGCTTCGTAATCATACAAGAAGTAACACGGAACAATTCATCAATGTTTTCAACATAACCAAATACTTTTAAAGCATCAGAACTTTGTTCCTGTAGTTCCATTAAATCCTGCTTTAAAGCTTCGTTTTTCCCACAAACGACAACTACTTGTAAGTTTGGTACTGACATAAATGACTGGCATAGCTCTTTTACACTCCCTAGCACACCATGAGCACCTGCTACAATTAGTAACATCTTTTTATCCTTACATAACTGATATTTATTATATATAATTGCTGGATTTATCTTTAGCTCAAAACTGCTACGAATCGGAATCCCTGTTTCAACAATTTGTTCTGCAGGTACACCGATATCAACCATCACTTTTTTCACATGATCGGTTGCTACAAAATAACGATCTACTTCTCGATGGATCCATATTTTATGCACGCAAAAATCCGTTAATACGTTATAAACAGGAATAGAAATACCTATTTGCTTTTTCAATTCTGGTACAGCGATGATTGGAAAGGTATTAATAACAATATCCGGTTTCTCCACCTGTAATAGCGTCTTCAAACGCTTTCTCCCAAAATTCGCATACCAAGATGCTATTTTTTTATCATAAATTTTCTCTACACCATAATAAAACAAACGATATAATTCTTTTCCTACCGTATAGCTTTTTAAATATAAATATTTTGTAATATCGGTTATAACTGGATGTGATTCTCCAAACAAGTCGCATACAATTACATCTTCGATTCCTTTTTGGCGAAATGTTTGTTCTAATGTTTTTGCCACTTGCACATGACCGTTACCGTAATGTGCAGTTAATATTAAAACCTTGGGGTTTTTTATCAAACAAATCCACTCCTAGCTTTTTGTTTCTCCATATTGCATATACGACAATAGGAAAAACATTTTCCTTAAAAACTACATACTCGGATTCTAATACTTTCCTGTTAGCTATGTATCTGTCGTGGATATGCAAAGCATATAAGATTGACCCCTTAATCCTATCTGTGCTCATATCTTTACATTATACTTTCCTATAAGAGCTTTCGCAATAACTTACAAATGTTCTATATTCCATAATACTCACTCTTTTACTTCTTAATTCTTTTTACTATTTTGATTTCCCTTTACAATTATGTAAATTTCTCCGCTTATTCTTTACAAAAATATGGATATTCCCTTTTCAGTATACTCTTTTCTAAATATATACTCTAGATTTTATTATGAAGAAACAAAAAGCCTAACCAAATGTTTAGGTTAGACTGCTTGTAAAATATGTTTTGCATGTTCAACATTTTCTTCTGTCGGTGGATTCACATCCGCAAGTGGATACTTATGTCCAAGTGCCTCCCATTTATAAACACCGAGCTTATGATATGGCAGCACTTCCACTTTCTTAACATTAGATAGACTTTGAATAAAGTTTGATAATTTTTGCAAATCCTCTTCACCATCGGTAACACCGGGAACCAATACATGTCTTACCCAAATTGGTTTCTTTATATCCGATAAATAACGAGCAAATTGTAAAATGTGTTCATTTGGTTTCCCTGTTAATTTACGATGTTTCTTTGAATCAATATGCTTCAAATCCAATAAAACTAAATCTGTATACTCCATTAAAATATCTAGCTTATTTTGGAATTCTGGTTCTTCAGAATAACAACCGCCAGAAGAATCGATTGTTGTATGGATACCAGCTTCTTTGCACTTTTTAAACAACTGGGTTAAGAAGTCTAGCTGTAATAGTGGCTCTCCACCGCTAACTGTTATACCGCCTCCAGAAGCTTCAATAAATGGAAGGTAACATGTCACATCCTGCATCACTTCTTCAACTGTTATTTCTTTACCTTTACCGATTTCCCATGTATCAGCATTATGACAATATTGACAACGTAATAAACACCCTTGTGTAAATATGACATAACGAATCCCTGGGCCATCAACAGTACCACAAGACTCTACAGAATGTATTCTTCCTTTTACCATGTTACTTCCTCCTTTATTGAAACAGCCTCCCTCCGCTATATATTAAAAGCAGAGGGACACTTTTTTCACTTACATGCTTTCATGCATTGTACGGTTTATTACATCAATTTGTTGTTCACGAGTTAATTTAATAAAGTTAACAGCGTAACCAGATACACGAATTGTTAATTGTGGATATTTTTCAGGATGCTCCATTGCATCCATTAATGTTTCACGGTTAAATACGTTAATATTTAAGTGGTGTCCTTCTTTTATTGCATATCCATCAAGCATAGATACTAAGTTTCGTACTTGTACATCATCTTCTTTACCAAGTGCTTTTGGAATAATAGAGAATGTATTTGAAATACCATCTTGTGCATCTTCATATGGTAATTTAGCTACAGATAATAATGATGCTAATGCACCTTTTGTATCACGGCCATGCATTGGATTTGCGCCCGGTGCAAATGGTTCTCCAGTACGACGTCCATCTGGAGTGTTACCAGTTTTCTTACCGTATACAACGTTAGATGTGATTGTTAAGATTGACATTGTATGAACAGAATTACGGTATGTTTTATGTTTGCGAATCTTGTTCATAAATGTTTTCACAAGATTTACTGCGATTTCATCTACACGATCATCATTGTTACCGTATTTAGGGAAATCTCCCTCAATTTCGAAATCAACTGCAATACCATTTTCATCACGAATTGGTTTTACTTGTGCATATTTAATTGCACTTAAAGAGTCTGCTACTACAGATAATCCAGCGATACCTGTTGCCATTGTACGAAGAACATTTGTATCGTGAAGTGCCATTTCAATACGTTCATAGCTATATTTATCGTGCATATAGTGAATTACATTTAATGTATTTAAGTATAGACCAGCTAACCATTCCATTGTCATATCGAATTTACGCATAACTTCTTCATAATCTAATACTTCAGAAGTAATTGGTGCGTATTCAGGACCAACTTGTGCTTTTGACTTTTCATCTTTACCACCGTTAACTGCATATAGTAATGCTTTCGCTAAGTTTGCACGTGCTCCGAAGAACTGCATTTGTTTACCAATTCTCATTGCTGATACACAACAAGCAATACCGTAGTCATCACCGTAGTCAGCACGCATAATGTCATCATTTTCGTATTGAATTGCTGATGTTTTAATAGACATTTTTGCACAGTAGTTTTTAAAGTTCTCTGGTAATTGTTTAGACCAAAGAACTGTTAAGTTTGGTTCTGGTGCTGGTCCTAAATTATCTAATGTATGCAAGAAACGGAATGAGTTTTTTGTTACTAACGGACGACCGTCTAACGCCATACCACCGATAGATTCAGTTACCCAAGTTGGGTCTCCAGAGAATAGTTCATTATAATCAGGTGTTCTTGCAAATTTCACAAGACGTAATTTCATAATGAAATGGTCAACAATTTCTTGTGCTTTTTCTTCTGTTAAAGTACCATTTGCTAAATCTCTTTCAATGTAAACATCTAAGAATGTAGAGGTACGTCCAAGGCTCATTGCTGCCCCGTTTTGCTCTTTAATTGCTGCAAGATAAGCAAAGTATAACCATTGGAAGGCCTCTTGTGCATTTGTAGCTGGCTTAGAAATATCGAATCCATGAGAAGCAGCCATCTGTTTTAACTCTTGAAGTGCACGCATTTGCTCAGATAATTCTTCACGTAAACGCATTGTATCTTCGCTCATTACACCGCCAGTTAAATTATAATCAGCTTTTTTCGCTTCAATTAAATGATCTATACCATATAGCGCTACGCGGCGATAGTCACCGATAATACGTCCACGTCCATACGCATCTGGAAGACCAGTAATAACACCTGATTTACGAGCCGCTTTCATTTCTGGTGTGTATGCATCAAATACACCTTGATTATGAGTTTTACGCCAGTCTCTGAAAATCTTGCTAAGTTCTTTATCCATTTCATATCCATACGCTTCACAAGCTTGTTCTGCCATACGAATACCACCATATGGTTGTAAAGAACGTTTAAATGGTTTATCAGTTTGGAAACCGACCACTTTTTCAATATCTTTATTTAAATATCCTGGTTCATGTGATGTAATAGAAGAAACAATTTTTGTATCCATATCAAGAACGCCACCGTTTTCACGTTCCTTTGTTGTTAAATCCATTACTTGATCCCAAAGTTGTTTCGTTGCTTCAGTTGCTTCCGCTAAGAAAGAGTCTTCTCCCTCGTAAACGTTTACATTATTTAAAATGAAATCGCGAACATCAATCTCTGCTTTCCATTTTTCACCTTTAAAGTTTTCCCACGCGCTTTTTACATTTTCTAATACTTGAGTCATCCTAATCTCCTCCATTTTTGATTAGTACAGGACTACGATTTTTTATATAACAGCTTACACACTTAGAATACTACTTTTTTTCGGAAGTGGACGAAATAGTTGTGACATGTTTGTGAAACGTTGAGCAAACTACTACATACATAGTGTTAACCTCATATAAAACTCTTTAGAATTAACCCTTTCTTTAATTGTATTTTTTTGGTATTCTTATATACGAGTCCTATTTTGTAATATAAGAACGATACCCATTGTAGAGCTGTAATACTCTTATCTCCTAATCTGTTATAGTTTTTATAACAGAGCAAAAAAGTGTACATACGTTGTACACTTTTTTTGTTACCACTATAAAACATCTCTTTTTCTATTTCCATCGTAAAATCCACCACGACTGTTTGTTAATGCAATTAATTGCTCTAATCCTTCTATATGATCACCAATAATTCGAAGGACAGCTGGAGGATGACCTATTTTTGCGAAATGTTCACTGGGACGAATACGGTTCATCTTATCAACATCGACACGACTTACACAAGCGATTTCAAAACCTGAAAGTACAGCTTTAACTTGTGCTACACAAGGTGACAATAATGATTTATACCCTATTTCCTTCAAACAAGTACGACTAAACGCATTAGGTACAGCAATAAGAGAGCCTACTCCTAAATCTTTTCTATCACAAGCTAAATTTAATGCATATTTAAATGCTGTTACAAGATGAAGTGGTACTCTCAAATCTAAATAATGATTTAAATCATTTAATGCGACATCCGTTCCATCTGCAATAGCTTTTGCAAAGGGATATAGCTCACTAGCTGGAATAACAAAATCACCGTCTATAAATAAAACAATTTCTCCTTTTGCAAAATAAGTTCCAAGCGAACGCCCCACATCGTTTCCAAGTGCTTCTTTATACACAATTGTTGTTGCTCCCTTGTCTTTTGCAATTGTTGCCGTTTTATCGGACGAACCATTTACAACAACGATGATTTCAAAAGGTTCAATTTTGCGAAGCTCTTCTATAACGTTTCCAATTGTTTTCTCTTCATTTTGCACAGGAATAATTACCGATAATTGCTCTCCTTTATACAAATTAGATGTAACGCCCCATCCTTGATAAAAATCTTCAAAATTTAGAGTATGATAGACACTCTCTCTTTTCCTATTTCCATCATAATATCCTCCGCGCCCATCGCTGCCTAATATCCGCTCTGCTACAGCTTCTATATGATCACCTATCATTCGTTTTTCAGATTGAGAAAGATCCGTGCCATATGCAGCATGCTCGAATGGACGAAATTTATTTGGCGTAATAACGTCAATTGCACAATGACGACTAATTCTCCATTTACTTTGTGCTAGGCGTAGATGAGCCACAATAGGATTAACAAAACATTCGTCTCCAATACTTTGCACAACTTCCTTCGTCAGCGCATGAGGTACAGATAATAAAGAATCAATTTTTAATTCTTCACGCTCTAACATTGCATTTAATATTTGGCGCCATACTGTCACGGAGTGCGGTTTTTGTTTCTTTAAAAATAATGCGTCCAAATTATTTAAAACGATGTCCGCCTGATCATGTAAAATCGGATTAAGGAATAATTGTAATTTTGAAGTTTGAATAGCAAAATCTCCATCTACAAACAGTAATACATCACCTATCGCATGTTTTGCACCAACTGCGCGTCCAACGTCGTTACCAAGTGACTCTTTATGCTGGATTACTGTACATCCTAAGCTCTCAGCAATCGCTTCTGTACCATCATTACAACCATTTGCTACTACAATAATCTCTACTGGATTCAATGGTTTTACCGATTGAACCACATCTGAAATCGTATCCACTTCATTACATACGGGAATAATAACTGATAACGACTTAGCCATTGTTTTCTTCACGAAACCATTTAATAGTTTCTTTCAATCCTTGTTCCCACGTTACTTTCGCTTGAAACTGAACGAGTTCTCTTAATTTCGTTACGTCTGGTCTTCTATTTGGAATCTCTTCAAATCCATGTGGATATACTTCCTCAAATGGAACGTGCACAATTTTGGAAATAGACTTCGTTAATTTTTTTATATCTTCCGCTACTACCCTTATATTTTTTTCATTCTCAGAACCTATATTAATAATTTCACCATTTACCTTCTCATCCATTGCACGAATTGTTGCCTCGACCGCATCACTTACATACGTAAAGCAGCGTGTCTGCTTTCCATCTCCATACACGAGAATATCGTCACCTTGCAAAGCCGCACGAATAAATCGTGGAATTACTCCTGCGTACGGACCATCTTTCGCTCTTGGACCATAAATATTAAAATAACGAACAATCGTTACAGGTAAACCTTCTAATGCGTACCCTAAACATAATGTTTCCTCTAACGTTTTACAAATTGCATAACTCCAACGTATTTTGGAAGTTGCACCGTATAAACGATCTCCTTCTTCAGAGAATGGCGGCTCTCCCTTTCCATATACTTCAGAAGTAGATGCAAATACTACTTTCTTCTTCCCTTTTAACGCTGCTTGTAAAATATTTCTCGTTCCATCGAAATTTGTTTCAATAAGCTCTACACTTTTTTCCATTGTAGTTTTGACTCCCAAAATTGCAGCTAAATGAAACACCACATCATGTTGATTCACTAATTCATAAATTGAATTTTTATCTAAAACGCTTATTGGAATAACCCGGAGCTCTTTCATTAACTCATTATGATATTTATTTTTTCCTTTATAGAAGTTATCCACAATAGTAACTTCATAACCTCTTTTCACCAACTCTTCAGCTAAATGCGAACCAATAAATCCTGCTCCACCTGTAATTAAACATTTTTCACTCATACACTCACCTTCTTTACGATTCCACGTGTATCTATTAATCGCTCAATCCCTTTAAAAAGATTCCAATCGATGCTAGAGTGATCCGTTACAATTAAAATACAATTTGCTTGTTTAATTCTTTGTTCATCTAATGGAACAGATTGATATAGTGTATCTCCAATTTTCGCTGTAGAAATATACGGATCATGATATTCTATCTTGTATCCTTCTTTTATTAATAATTGAATAATTGGCAACGCCGGTGATTCTCTCAAATCATTTACATCTTTCTTATATGCAATCCCTACTATTAAAACCGTTGCGGGTGATTGCACCACACCTTTTACTTTCCCGATTATTTTCGCTGGCATTTCTTCATTAATTACATGTGCTGCCTCAATTAATTGACTAATTGCTCCAGCCTTTCTTATTCTCCATTGAAAATATAAAGGATCTACCGGAATACAGTGTCCTCCTATTCCTGGTCCTGGCCAATACGGAGTAAATCCAAACGGTTTTGTAGATGCCGCTTCAAGCACCTCATAAAAATTAATATTCAAACTTTCACAAAGTATATTTAACTCATTTACTAATGAAATATTAACTAAGCGCTGAATGTTTTCAAATAGCTTACACATCTCCGCAACTTTCGGAGAACTAACTGGAACGACTACATCAAATATAGTGCTATACAAATCCTGTACTTTTTGTTTACACTGCTCGGTTTGTCCACTAATAACTTTTGGAATTGTTTCAACTGAATACTGGCTATTCGCTGGATCAATTCGCTCTGGAGAATACCCAATATAATAATCTTCTCCTACCTTTTTACCTGTTTGAGAAATAATAGGAATGATAACTTCCTCCAGTGTACCTGGATATGTGGAGCTTTCAAAAATGAAGGTTTGTCCTTCTTGAAGGTGTTGTTGTATATAATGGGAGGCTGAAACGAGTGCACTTAAATCGGGTTCTTTATTCTCATTAATTGGCGTAGGCACAGTCACAATAACATACTCACTATTTTGGAACTCCGCAAAACCTTTATCTGGTGTATTTACTATTAATTTTCTCTCGTTCAATAAATTTTGTAATACGTTAGAAGAAACATCAGGAATATAACTTTCTCCTTTAATTATTGATTCTATCTTCCTATTATCTTTATCTAATCCAAGTACAGCATGTCCTCTTTCTGCAAAAAGGACCGCTAAAGGAAGGCCAACATATCCTAATCCAATAATGGTTACTTTACTACTAGCATTCATCTATATTCTCTTCTTCCCTTCTCAATTGTAGTATTATATCTCTATCCCTTTCTCCGTCTGTAAAACTCCCGCGCCCATTCGTATGTTGTAATAAATAAGCAATCGCCTCAAGCTGATCACCGAAAATACGATCGAATGCAGGAATTCTTCCATTTACAAACCCATGTTGCTCTGGACGTACTCGATTTGTTTTTATAACATCTACAAATTCCACTGCTGTAATAGAGCATTCTTCTAAAATAGCTTTCATTTGAGCTAATGGTGGAATGATAAGGGAATCATATCCAATTTTCTCTATTACCTTTTTATGCATAGCATGTGGCACTGCCGTTAATGAGTTGTTCCATAAATCTGGTCGTTTCGCTACCAAATTCACGAAATATTTCCCCATACTAATTGGATCTGCCGGGTGAAACATATCTAACAAACATTGCAAATCATTTAACGCCACATCATTTCCGTCTTCAATAGCATGCAAAAATGGAATTAGCTTTTTTGCCGGAATAGCAAAATCACCATCAACAAATAAACAAATATCTGCCGTAGCATGCATAGCCCCTATCGCTCGTGCTACATTATGTCCAAGTGCCTTCGCGAATTCAACTACAATAACATTCTCTAGCTTTGCTTGTTTAATTGTCTCGGTATCTGCTCCATTCGCAACAACTATAATTTCATCTACACCTGCCTTTTTCACTTCCTGTATGACAGATCTTATAGTCATTTTTTCTTCTGATACGGGTATAATAGCACTGTATTTCGCTTTTTCCTTTTGTAATAAAACTGGTTTATACTTCCCTATAAACTCTCTATCCCTGTTTCCCTCCGAAAAACCGCCACGTTTACCATATGTTTCGATTACGTATTGCAAAGCACACAAATGATCACCCATAATACGACTAGTCGCCTTCGGATAAGGAGAACCAGGTGATGTACCCGTATGCACAGGACGAACCTTATTCGTATGAATTACATCGACCGAAGCCATATCGGCAATATCTACTCCTCTAGACATCGCCATCGCTTGAAATAGTGCTGGATCTGCTAAATTCCACCACCCAAGATTCTCAATAACATCCCGATTCATCGCATGTGGAATTGCGATTAAAGAACCAACAACAAGCTCTTTTTTATTCAAATAACGATTCAACATGAATTTTCCAACTGTCGTATAGTGTGGTCTCATCTTTAAATAAACAGACCATGTTAAATTATTCACAACAATTTGATGCCCTTGCTGAACTCCTTTCACGAAACGTTGTAGCTCTTTACTCTCAATAACGATGTCACCATCTAAAAACAATACAATTTCACCTTTTGCTTCTCTAGCCCCAATTGCCCTTCCTACATCATTACCAAGAGAATGTTTATAATAAATTACATGGCAACTATGCTGTAATGCCACTTCATTCGTTCCATCTGTCGATCCATTATCTACTACAATAATTTCATACGGCTTCAGCTTCTCCACTTCTACTAAAACTTGTGATAAAGTACTTGCTTCATTATGCGCTGGAATAACAACTGATATTCTCATACTTGTATCACTCTTACCCTTCCAAGCGAACATAAGCAATAATAGGAATACGCACAAGTACATCTTCAGGTGGTCCATAAGAAGGAGATGTACGAACACTTACTGCCCCGTCCGTAACAGATAAAAGAATACCTGCAACAATTTCGACCGCTGTCACAACTTGCACTAATTCACCAACATGGTTACGCAATTCATCAGTAAATAACATATATAAGTCTCCTTTCTTACACTTCTTTCATTGATATAATACTTGTAAATGGTAATAAAACTTCAGTTCCTATTCCTTCTTGCAGCGTTAAGAAATCGTCACCAACTGCTACAATAACACCTATTAACTGTCCAACTGTCACAGTAATTTCTACGTTTTTACCTAAATATTGCTTTGCAATTTCCTTAAAAGGTGATGTATTGCATTCTTTTAAAATGTTACAAATAATAGATTGAAATTGACTTGATTCTATAAACTCTTCCGTAGCTTGCTTAGAATTTCTTTGAATAAATCTCGCAAAGTTTTGTGAAAATAAAAGTCGTTCCACAGCAGGCAGTAACTTGTCATCTAAAAAATAGCCTAATTGTCTATTAAACAGTCTGGATAATTTATGCCAATATTTTCTGAACAGACACATATGCTTCTCCTCCTATTATTTTTAAAGTATAAAAATTTACATCCATACATCTTAATTTATACAAAGCAGACTTTTTTTGTGATAGGTAAGGCATACATTTTCTAAAAGAAATAATTGTTTCAGGGCATAAAAAAAGATAGATGGTTTCCCATCTATCTCTTTGCTAATCTTTAATTTTTAATTGTCACAATGGCAGCTACGCCGTAATATACCGCTCTTGATAATTCTGCTTGTCCGGATATAGAAGCTGTAACAAGGGATCCACCACTTGCCGAAAAATATTTTGCAGCTTCTAACGGAATACCATCTTCTTTCACATCAATATGTGTTCCATCTTGCCAGTCTATTTTCTGCATTGTTGCTGAAAAGTCCCCAGTCACTTTACCAATTTCCTTACCATTCATCTCTAAAAATATCCATTCCCATTTTGTTAAACTTAGTACTTGTTTCAACTCTCCAATTTTCTTTCCATTTACACTATAAAATATATAGAAGTTACGCACGCCCATCTTCTTTTGAACACGCAGCAATCTTTCTCCCGATTGATTATATAAATAAAATTGTTGCTTATGTAGTCCCTTAAAAAGAAAAGAAAGTGCACCTTTCCATATACTTTGAATAACGGAATTATACTCTTCTTTTAAAAACCCTACTGCACTGCCATCTAATCCAAAGTACGTTATTACTTGAAATACCCCTACCTCTCTACGAACAACGAACTTTTGTTGTTCAAATAATCTAGAGCTCCCTATATTACAATTATCCTGTCTAAGCATTTTTGCTCTTCGTTTTTCTATAAAACTATATATTAGTAATCCAAACGCTGGTAGCAAAATACCTATTAATTTCAGAATTTCTTTATCTGAAGTGAATATTGTTCCTTTTTTATATTCCATAACTAATCCAATTACAACGATAATCCATACAATGATAGCTATAAACAAAGTTCGTTTCGCATTGCGTGCATGATGCTTATGTATACTCATAAACCTCCCCCTTTTCCATTTATTTCATTATCGCACCGCACATATATTTCCTCAATGCAAAAAAGACTATCCAAAAGGATAGCCTCTTACACTTCAATATTCCGCAACATCGTATAAATGTCGTTATTCACTTTACCAAATGATTTAATGTTATTTTGAATGTTAGATAATAAAACCACATATACACTACCATTTTTACTAAAACCATTTAAGCAATTCCAACCTGGCATTACACCGTGATTTGAATAGCTTCCTGGATCTACATACCAGCCAAATCCATAATCCTTTTTCACGGCTGTAAACATTTGATTATAACTCTCTTTTGAAATTAATTTTCCAGAAAAGAGTGCTTCATTAAATAAATATAAATCATGCGCGCTCGTATATATATCACCACAACCATATAGTTGTGACATGCTTGGAATATTAGGTGTTGTCATATTGTTATTCACTATTTTATAACCCGTTGATGGGAATCTTGTTTGTTCCAACGCTGTACCGAAACCAGAATGTTTCATACCCGCAGTCGCAAAAATATGTTGTTTTATATATTCTTCGAGCGACTGTCCACTTACCTTCTCAGCAATGTAAGCAAGTATAGAGTAGTTCGAATCGGAATACTTCCATTTCTCTCCTGGACTCCCGATACGCTTTTGATTTCCTATCCGCTTTATCAGTTCTTCATGAGAAATATCCTCTTTTCCCTGCTCATATTCCGGGATGCCTGATGTATGTGTTAATAGATGTTTTAACTGAATGCTATTACCTTGAGGAAAGTCTGGAATATACTTTGCAACTGTATCCTCTACTTGTAACTTATTTTGATCTTTTAATTGCATAATAGCAGTCGCCACAAATGCTTTTGAAATAGAACCAATATAAAAGGTCGTCTCTGAATTATTCGGCACTTGCTTCTCTTTATTAGCCATGCCGTATCCTTTATTCACAAGAACTTTCCCATTCTTCACAATAACAGCTGTCCCACTAAATCCCATGCTCTGTAAATATTGATCCAATTGAGCGTTTTCATTAATTTCTTGAGGCGGTCCCTCAGCAGGTTTCTCTATAACTTGCGCCTGTTTTATCTGTTCTTCCTGTTCTTTTTGTTTTCTTTGTTTTTCAGCTTCTTGCCTTTTCACTTCTTCTATCTTTTTTATCTCTTCTTGCTTCTTCATTTCTGCTGCTGCTTTTAAAGTTTCCTCTTTTTTATTATGCGCAACAATTTTTGTATACATGAAATATACAAGTGAAAATAGTAGGGCGAGAATGATTGTTCTTTTTATGTATACAATCGGACGACGTACTTTCCCATTAACAGTATTTTTTTCCTGATCCATGATTACCTTTTTCCCCTTATTTACCGATAATTTAATTCATCTACACAAGACTTTCTCCAAATCATTTCAGTAGATTATAGACATTCCATTCTATGTCATCCCTACTTTATCATGCGCTGAACATATTACCAACCTATATGTATAAAAAAGAAAAAGAAAATTTACAAAAGTAAGATTCCCTTTAAAATTTCAACATAATAAAAGAGGATATCCTGTAAAAGACTGGTGTTATCAATCTTTTTGGATATCCTCTTATCTAACTATTTATACGTGTTTTTTCATATCATCGGCAACAGATTCAACATTTGTACCTACGATAACTTGTACACTTGTGTTACTTAATTTCATAACGCCTTTTGCACCTGCGCGTTTTAATGCTGGTTCATTTACTAAACCTGCATCTTTCACTTGTAAGCGTAAACGCGTTGCACAGTTATCAATAACTGTTAAATTTTCTTTTCCGCCTAAAGCTGCTACGTAAGTTTCACCAATTGAACCTGCAACTGGTGCATCACCCTCTTCAGCTAACTCATCGTCATCTTCACGACCAGGAGTTTTTAAGTCGAACTTCTTAATTAAGAAGTAGAATACTGCGAAGTAAATTGCTGCGTAAATTAAACCGATTCCTGCTAGTAACACTGGTTTTGTTGCAATACCGAAGTTTAAAACGTAATCGATTGCACCGGCACTAAATGAGAAACCATCATGAATGCCAAGTGTTGTTGTAATGAATAAAGAAAGACCTGTTAATACTGCATGAATACCATATAGTACTGGAGATAAGAACATGAATGAGAATTCAATTGGTTCTGTAATACCAGTTAAGAATGAAGTTAATGCTAGACCACCTAACATACCTGTAACCATTTTACGTTTTTCTGGTTTCGCAGCCGCAATCATTGCGAAACATGCTGCCGGTAAACCGAACATCATGATTGGGAAGAAACCAGTCATAAACATACCTGCTGATGGATCTTTTGCGAAGAAGCGTGCAATATCACCATGAACGATATCACCAGCTGCGTTTGTAAAGTCACCAAGTACAAACCAGAAGTATGTATTCATTACGTGGTGTAAACCGATTGGAATTAATAAACGGTTTAATAATCCGAATAAACCAGCACCAACTGAACCTAAGTTTACGATACCGTGTGCTACTGAATCAATACCACTTTGAATTGTTGGCCAAATTTGACCGAATACTAATCCTAAAAGAAGCATTACAATTGAAGTAATGATTGGTACGAAACGTTTTCCAGCAAAGAATCCTAACCATTCTGGTAGTTTAATCTTATGGAATTTGTTGTATAGTAATCCAGCAACAACCCCAGCAATAATACCACCGAGTATGGCCATATTTATTTTTGGCGTTAACGCCGCTGCTTTTGAAACCTTTGTCATTGTATCTGCTAATTTAGTTGGATCTGCTGAACCGACTAAATCCTGAACACTTTTTAATTTATCATTCAGCTCTGCTGCTGAATATGCCTTACTTAGAGCGTTCGTTGTATTTTGTAAAACAAGATATCCAATTGCCCCAGCAAGTCCTGCTGCTCCACTACCATCAATAGACAAACCGATTGCAACACCAATTGCAAAAATAAGTGCTAAATTATCAAAAATTGCTGCACCGGCCTGTGCCATAACAGGAATATTAAATACATCTTCTTGTCCTAAACGAAGCAATAATCCTGCTGCTGGTAGTACGGCGATTGGAAGCATTAACGCTTTACCAATACGTTGTAGAAACTGCAACATTTTAATTCCCCCTATCAAATTTATGAAATCGTTATCATTATAAGTACGCTTTAGAAAACGCTTTCTATTTACATAACCATAATAACATATAGTTGTATAGATGTGTAGTTTTTATTTCCGAACTTTTTATGGATAAATCTCCTATTTCCAAACTGTTATATAAAAGGAAAATTTTCCTTTTATAACACGGAATAATCGAAACTGAAGACTCACTATAGAACATTCAACTTTCGTTTTATCATTCCACTTTTTCATGTTATTATTTATTTCCGAGCATATCGGGAAAAGTAAACTTAGCTAATTCGAAATAGGAGCGTTGGTACTATGCAGTGCATTGAAACAAACAACTTACAGCAGTTGTTAGAACAAGTAAAACCATATACGAAAAAAGGAAAACTTGCTACTTATATCCCCGAACTAGGAAATGCAAATCCAAATGATCTAGGGATTGCCATTTTCCATAAAGAAACAGAATATATCCATGCTGGTAACTCACAAACACTATTTACTCTTCAAAGTATTTCTAAAGTAATTACACTTGCTCTTGCCCTTTTAGACCGTGGTGAAGAATATGTATTTTCTAAAGTTGGAATGGAACCAACTGGTGACCCATTTAATTCTATTATTAAGCTTGAAACAACAAGTTCTTCCAAGCCTCTTAATCCAATGATTAATGCGGGTGCATTAGCTATTACAAGTATGCTAGCTGGTAATGATAACGAGGAGAAGATGGAACGCATTCTTCAATTTGTGCGTGATATAACAGACAATCCTACTATTAGTTATTCTTCTAAAGTTGCCACTTCTGAATTAGAAACAGCTTACTTAAACCGTTCTCTTTGTTACTATATGAAACAAAATGGCATCATCGATAACGATATTGAAGAACTTATGGATTTATATACGCGTCAATGTGCAATTGAGGTTAACTGTATCGACCTAGCACGTATTGGTTTAATCTTTGCAATGGATGGATATGATCCTTATAAAAAGAAACAGATCATCCCTAAACATATTACGAAAATTTGTAAAACATTTATGGTTACTTGCGGGATGTATAATGAATCTGGTGAATTTGCAATTCGTGTTGGAATCCCTGCAAAAAGTGGTGTAGCGGGCGGCATTTTCGGCTGCGTAAAAGGCGAAATGGGAATCGGTATTTTCGGACCAGCTTTAGATGCAAACGGAAATAGTATCGCTGGTTTTAAAATTCTTGAATTACTTTCTGCCCAAGAAGGTTGGAGTATGTTTTAATTTAGAAGTTATCCTGCTATATTGGCAGGATTTTTTTATTTCACAAAAAATCCGTTCTACTAGGCATCAACACAATTCAAAAAAACAGTAATAAAAGTTCTCTTTATTATGCATATTTGCTCCCCCCTCCTGAATAATATAGTACAACCTAGCGCTGTATGTGGAGGTGTAAAAGATGAAACTCATATTTCAAATGGAGAAACAACCTGTTCTCGAAAAAACAATTCTTCTTTTTATATTGAGTATTGTAGAAAGTTTGAAACTAAAAGTTGTTTCACTCGATGAATCTCACCGATACATATTCAATTTAGAAGTGCTTGAACTATTAATGGATCGGAACATCGATGATCAAGTATTAGAACTTATTCATTTCGGAATGGGACTTGAAGACATTTACCATGTACTTCCCGAAGAACTTGAGCATAGTATTGAAGAACTGAAATGGCTTTGTATTCAAGTTTTAAGTGAGTACAGTATGCATGATGAAGAATGTGCACAACTAATTGAAGATATACGCTAAAAAGCACCTATACAGGTGCTTTTACTTTTTTAAACCTTTTTACACCAAAAATTTGTATAATACTTACAATCTTTCATTACCGTGAAAAGATTTCACGTCGATATATGCAATTTTTCAGTGTATTTCCAAGGAAATACTCGAATACTGTTTTCCCTATCCTTCTTACAACAATTGATCAATTCCAATAAGAATTAATAACACACCTGCAATTATAGTTGCCCATTTCCCTAAGTATTCAGCTAAAAATCTTTTACCAACATACGTAAAACCACTAATACAAATAAAACTAAAAACTCCAGAAATACATGCCGTAAGCCAAAGATTTAAATTTGTTACTCCAGCATCAAATCCACCTGCAATATTGTTTATGGACAATGCAACTCCTAAAACAATTGCTTCAGAAAAACTAATTGTTTTAGAACCATCAAAATCTGCTTTTTCTGGATTACGTAAAACCCCCATAAGTACACTACTATCTTTAGATTCTACGGTATCTTTTTGACTCAAGAAAGGCTGACATAAAATAAACACCCCGATTATTCCTAAAACGACTGCTCCAATAATGTTTGCTGTGAACTCTGAAATAAATAATGCGATCCAATTCCCAAAAAATCCAGCTAGTAAAGTAAATAAAAATCCAAAAAATGCGATGATAAAATTGTTAAGCCACGAAATTCGAATTTTACGAATGCCATATGCAATCCCAACACCTGCATTATCTAAATTAGACGCAATCCCGATTAAAAAAATTGAAAATAAACCTGCCGTACTCATCGTACAGTCACCCCTTTTCTCACTTTTCGTTGCATATTATGAAAATGTTGAGCAACTGTGCCTGTCTGTTTCATATACTTGTAATAAATGCTCAACATTTTTTCAACGATAGACAATAGAAAAGGAGTGCCTACATTATGCCCAATGGAAATCCAAATGAGCGGCTCGGTAAATTAATAAAGAAACTGTTAAAGGAGCGCGCTCTATCTATGCGCCAACTAGGAACACTTACAAATATTGATCCTGCAACAATTTCAAGAATAATTAATGGCAAACAACAACCGAAGCAAAACCATTTACAAAAATTCGCAAACTGTCTACAAGTTCCACCGCAATTATTACTTGATGAAATGTACCCTAACTCTCCACACATAAATAAGGAAAAAGCAGATATGTACACATCTCTCGATACAATTCAACAAACATTACAATCCTCTAACCTATTCGACTTCGAATACACAACAACTCGTGTAAAACAAGAACTTGAAAATTACGAGCGCTATGCTCAAACTACTGAAGGCGAAAAACGTATTCACGAGAGTTTCAAAAGTAAAATAGAACAAATTGATAGTGCTGGTCCTTTCATTGAGCAATTAACAAATATGTACCAACAATTTTGTACAGAAACCATTTCAACCGAAGAGCGTGCAATTATTGGGGGTGCCTTACTATATTTCATTTTATCAACAGACATTATCCCCGATTATCTTTTTCCAATCGGCTATTTAGATGATGCGATTGCCGTTGAATTAGCTAAAGAGAAATTAATTGAAATAAAACGAAAAACATAGAAAAATAAAGAACTATTTCAGTTGTTTATGTTCAACTCTGAAATAGTTCACTAAAAAAGCGTACAAGTACATACCTGTACAATTTCAATATACTAATCTATTTTTTTGTATGACACCATTCATATATGAACGCTGTTATTACTTTTGTAAATTCAATTAACTGCTCAACTTCAACTTTCTCATTTATTGAATGAGCTTCTTCTAATGTACCTGGTCCGTAAATAACAGCTGGAATGTTAAACTCACTAAACCATCCGCCATCAGTTACCGTTGCTGACATATCTAAAATTGCATTTTTAGATAAAATAGATTCATGTACTGAACTTAGCGTTTTGACAGCAACATGTTCGCTATCTACTTCTAAAGAAGGAAAAATTTCGCCACGATCCACAATCATTGATTCTCCGCCCCACTTAAATTGTGGTGGGTTCTCTCTTAACCATGGATCTGCTGCTGCCACTTTTCCTAAATACTCTTCTATTTCTTCTATTATTTGTTCATGCGTTTCATTTGGATAAAAATGTACGGTTATCCACAATCGGCACTCATCCGCAATAAATGCCGCATGACGTCCTCCTTCAATAACAGCTGGATTAATTGTTGTTGTTCCAGATGGATAGCCTTCATATGTTTTCATGACTGCCCAATGACGCTCTAATTCTTGTAAGCTTTGGACAATCTTCATCATTTTCTCAATCGCACTCGCTCCAAATAGACGTCCTCCAGCATGGATCATTTGTCTACGTGTTGCATCATGAAACGTTTGCGGGCTTTTCACTGTAATCCATCCAGTAATTACGCCGCCCTGCCCTTGCATATGTAAATTACTTGTATCAACTACTACTGCAAAATCAGCATCATAACCACGCTTACAACATTGAAGTGTCCCTGCTTCTCCTACTTCTTCGCCAATTACCGATTGAAAAATTAAATCTCCAGGTAATTCAATCCCCACTTCTTCTAAAAGCTGAATAGCAAATAAGGCTCCAGCTAGTCCACCTTTCATATCTGCCGCGCCTCTCCCAACTAACCAACCATCTTTTATAAACGGCTCAAACGGCTTTGTTTCCCACGGTTCGTCCTTTGATACTTCTGCAACATCTATATGTCCATTAATAATGAGACTTTTATGTGACTCACTTGCTGTCCCCTTTTTCACTCCAACAACATTCGGATCATTTGGATATACATCCCACTTATCAATACTAAAATTTCGTTTTTTTAGAAACTCCGCAACAAATTCTTGCGCCTCATTTGTATTTCTTGCTGGTGGTGCTGGTGTTTCAAAACGAATTAAAGTTTTTGTAAGTTCTAGTAGCTCCTCTTTTCGTAAATCAATCTGTTCTAATAGCTGTGAAACTTCTTGATTCATTGCTAATTCCCCTTTGCATACGTAGTATGTTTCCAAATTTATTTTCACAAAAAAAGAGACTGTTTACAATCTTACAGTCTCCAAATTAATCACTATTATAAACTTTCTAATTCGGTTGTATTTGTCTTTTCAATATGTTCTACTTTACTTCTCTTATTTCTAGTAGCACGATAAAACAGTAAACAAACAATCATAAATGGAATACCACAATATAATGCCATTCTTTGTTCTGGAATAAAAGCCATAGCTACAATTACTGTTAAATTTAATACTAAAGCAAGAATTGGAACAAATGGATACAGTGGTGTTTTAAATTTTAAGTCCTTAATATCCCCGCCTTGCTTCAAATATGTCCTTCTAGCCAATAAATTTGAAAGAGCAATAGATGCCCAAACTAATATTGCTCCGAACCCTGCAATTGAAAGAAGCCATAAATAAACTGTATCTTCCGCATAAATACCTGATAGTAATGAGAGACACCCTACAAACGTACTTACAATCAATGCATAAATAGGAACACCGTTTTTAGATAACTTACCAAAAATCGGGCTAATCATTCCTTGATTAGACATAGACCATAGCATACGGGAAGTTGCATATAATCCTGAATTCGCAACTGATAGTACAGCTGTAATAATAACAAAATTTATAATATCAGCCGCATAAGGAATACCAATTTTATCAAATACAACTACGAATGGACTTTCTATCACGCCTGCTTGCTGCCAAGGAAATAGTCCCGCAAGAATAAAAATAGATAGTACAAAGAAAATAAGTATGCGCCAAACTGTATTATTAATTGCCTTCGGGATAGTTTTCTCTGGATTTTCACTCTCACCAGCTGCAATACCAACTAGTTCTGTTCCTTGGAAGGAAAAATTAACTGCAATCATCGTAATTAAAATGGCTGATAATCCATTTGGGAACAATCCACCATAATCAGTAAAGCTAGAAAACATCGGCGCTGGTTCATTTCCTTTCATATCTAGAAAACCAAACATTGCTGCCCCGCCCAAAATGATAAATGCAATAATTGTAATTACTTTAATACTTGCAAACCAGAATTCAACCTCCGCAAAACTTCTTGAAGATAACGCATTAATAACAAAGAGCAATACGGCAAACACTACGCACCAAATCCATGATGATACATCTGGAAACCAACGTTTCATTAATATACTAACTGCAATTAATTCAATGCCTATCGTAGCCGTCCAGTTTAGCCATGACATCCATCCCACTACATAACCCGCTGCAGGTGAAATATGTTTTGTAGCATATGTTTGATACGATCCTGCATCAGGCATCGCAACCGCTAACTCTCCAAGACAGAGCATCGTTAAATACATAACAAATCCACCGACAAGATACGCTACAATCGCTCCTCCAGGTCCAGCTTCATGAATTGTATAACTGGATCCTAAAAAAAGCCCAGTACCAATAACCCCTCCGAGTGCAATCATAAATATGTGCCGACTTTTCAATTCTCTTTTTAATCCCTGGTTTTGATCCATCATATAAATCCCCCCTTTTCACTTTGCAAACCCATTTAATGTAAGCGTTTTTAAAATTCTTCATAGTAAAAATAATTATTTAAAAGAGCAAAATACATATTACTACTATTAATCACTACCTGTTATTAAAAGGTCATCCCTCACTGTTATTAATAGTTTTTGATCAGCGATAGCTTGTCCTTCTACCACTTCTAATGATTCGATATAACCACTGATTCCCACTTTAATTTCCACCTGCTGCTTATCTATTGTTTCAATTAACGCTAATTTTTCCCACTCATATACGTAAGAACTTTCAGTAACAAATAATTTCTCTACTTTCCCGTAACAAGGACTATACACGCCTTCTATAACCGTCTTCACTTTATAAATTCCTCCCTCTTATTAATTGAAACTGAAACGTTGCATACACTATAAAGATTCATAATCCCCCTACTCTTTAAATTTAGAGATCTTAACTACTATTCATGCAAAATACGTACCAACCTCAATACCTATGTAAAATTAGGATTTCTTACGAAAAAAATCTGCATAACCGCAAAAATTTTCTATCATTTGAAAATTTTTAAGAGAAAATAGCAAAAAAATTTTGCGATTTTATAAGAATTTTAATAAAATTATAAAAAGTCAGTCTTCATAGGGTATAACGAGGAGAAGATAATACATGCATACAGAAGAAATCAATTTTAAAAAGATTATTGAAATGAATGTGCTATACGAAACTTTACTCAATGAACTAGATATTGGGATCCATATTATTAATGAGGAAAGTAAAACGATTATCTATAACCGTAAAATGATGGAAATTGAATCAATGGATCGCTTAGATGTGCTAGATAAAAATCCTTTAGAAGTATTTGCATTTGAAGAAAATAAAAATAGTACTCTTATAGAGGCTTTAAAACTTGGAAAAACAAACAAAAATATAAAACAAACGTATTTTAACAATAAAGGACAAGAGATTACGACGATTAACGATACTTTTCCTATAATAGAAAATGGAAAAATTAAAGGCGCTATTGAAATTTCAAAAGAGATTAGTCATTTAAAACAAACAATGAAAACGAACCTTTCTCGAAAACAAAATACTAAGTTTACCTTTGATCACATAATTGGTGATTCTAGAGCTATTCAATCGGTCATTACAGAAGCAAAGAGAGTAATACGTACGCCATCCTCCATACTTATAATCGGGGAAACTGGGACCGGTAAAGAGCTATTTGCGCAAAGCATCCATAATGAAAGCCAGCGTTCAACAAAACCATTTATTTCGCAAAACTGTGCCGCTATACCAGAAACCTTAATGGAAAGTTTACTATTTGGTACAAATCGAGGTGCTTTTACAGGGGCAATAGATAAACCTGGTTTATTTGAAGAGGCAAATGGGGGAACTTTGTTATTAGATGAAATCAACTCATTAAGCCCAGCACTTCAAGCTAAATTGCTGCGGGCTATACAAGAAAAAACAATACGAAGAATCGGAGGCACACAAGAAAAAGAAATTGATGTTCGTATTATAGCAACTATTAATGAAGATCCTCTTGAAGCCATAGCACACAATCGATTAAGACAAGACTTATATTACCGATTAAGCGTTGTTACTTTATGTCTTCCACCTTTACGGGAACGAAAAGAAGATATTGCATATCTTGTTCAACACTTTATTGAAAAATACAATATCCAATTTGATCTTAGCGTAAAAGATGTAGATTTAAACGTAAATAACTTCTTCTATAAATACGATTGGCCTGGTAATGTGAGAGAACTAGAACATATAATTGAAGGGTCCATGAACTTAATAGAAGATGAAGATATCATTACAGCGTTCCATATGCCAACGCACTTTCGCGAACTAGCAAAAAAGGAACTGAATATGCAGACTCTGCTAACTAGTCACAATACTGATACGCCACAAACTTTAAAACGTATAATCGAAGAAATGGAAAAGAAATATATCCATCAAATTCTTAAAGAAAATAAAGGTAATATCTCACAAGCCGCAAAATTTTTAGGATTGAGTAGACAAAACTTACAATATCGAATTAAAAAATTGCACTTGCACATATGAAATGAATCTTTCTCCAAGTGTAAAGAAACTGGTAAAATATGTTATAATAAACGTATAATATGCTAGAAAGGGGCAATGTATATGAGTAATGATAAGAAGTTGAAGTTATTACACTACTTAGGTCTTTTCCCTACCATTCTATGTATAATGCTATTCATTGATATGAGCAGCTTTCCTCATGCAAAGCTCTTAGGCACAATTAGCGGCTCCTTTGCAGCTATTATGCTTGCTGCTTTTTGGAATTTGAAGCTACGTATGAAGAAAGAGAAATCTTCTTAATTTCAGAGTGCAAAAAAATCGAGCCTTATCAGCTCGATTTTTTACTTATTATTAAAATTCAACATTCTCCAAATACAATCCACTCGCCTCAGCAAGACAATTAATTTGATTACGTTGTTTTTCCTCTAAAATGTTTGGAATTGCGTCCGCCTCTAATTGCCCTAATCCAACTTCAATTAATGCTCCAACAATTTTCCGCACCATGTTATGAAGGAATCCGTTACCACTTACTCTAATTTGTACAAATCCTGATTCTTCGGAAACATCAAGTGTATACACTTCTCGAACCATAGATTTTTTCTTAGACTTTGCATTTGAAAAGGCAGTGAAGTCATGTGAACCAACTAAATGTTTCGCAGCTTCTTTCATGCTTTTCACATTTAATTGTTTATTCACGTGCATGCTGTATTTACGCATAAATGGGTTCGTATGCTCTTCATTCCAAATTTTATAAAGATATGTTTTTGCTTTAGAATTGTAACGAGCATGGAAACGATCTGGTACTTCTTCTACACTCGTAATACTAATATCATTTGGTAAATATTGATTTAAATACTTTTTTACTTTATGTTCTACTAACTTCTCATCACTTTGAAAGTTAGCTACTTGATTCAAAGCGTGTACACCAGCATCCGTTCTACTACAGCCGATAATTTCAATTTCTTTTCCGACCATTTCAGATATTATACTTTCGATTTTCCCCTGAATCGTATTGTCATTATTACCAAGACGTTGCCACCCTTTATAACGCGCACCATCATATTGAATCGTCAATTTATAATTGTTCATTATATTCTCCTTACTTCCATTCGCTAAATAAAATATACCCTCACATAGCTCCTGCTTTGTGAGGGACATATCCTTATTGAATGTTACTTTCTAACAAGTTTCACTACATTTTCTACATGCGCAGTATGCGGGAACATATCAACTGGTTGTACATACTCCACTTCATAGCTCTCCATTAATGTTTCCACATCACGTGCTAATGAGGACGGGTTACAAGACACGTAAACAACTTGTTTCGGTTTCACTTTTAAAATCGTTTCAAGTAATTTATCATCACAACCTGTACGCGGTGGGTCGACAACAATGACATCTGGACGCCAGCCTTCTTTTACCCACTTTGGTAACCATTGTTCCGCTTTACCAGCTTCATACTTTGCATTTGTGAATCCGTGGCGTTTTGCATTTTTCTTTGCATCTTCAATCGCTTCTGGAATTACATCCATACCACGTACTTCCGCTGCATCATTCGCAAGCCAAAGTCCAATCGTACCGACACCACAATACGCATCCACAATCTTCTCGTTTCCTGTTAAAGCAGCTGCTTTTTTCGCTTCATCGTATAAAACAACTGTTTGTTCTGGATTTAATTGGAAGAATGCGCGTGCTGATAATTCAAATGATAAATCACCTAGTGTTTCTTGAATTACTTCTTTTCCAGCTAATTTAAATGTTTTATCACCGAAAATAACAGATGTTTTACGCCAGTTTACGTTTTGCATAATTGATTTAACACTTGGCATTTGTTTTTGCACTTCTGCGATAAATTGATCTTTATTTGGTAATTCTTCTTTTGTTGTAATAAGTGTGACTTGCACTTCCCCTGTTTGAACTGCAGTACGTGTCACAATTGTGCGTACTAAACCTTTTTGTTTTTTCTCATTGTAAATAGAAACATTTAATTTTTCTAATATACGTCTTACAACTTTTGTCGCTTCATTCGTTGCTTTATGCTGAATCATGCAATGAGAAATATCAATTAACTGATGTGAGTTTTGCTTATATAACCCTGTAATAACCTTTTCGTCTTTACGCCCCACTTGCAATTGACTTTTATTACGATAATGCCATGGATTTTCCATACCAAGCGTCGGACGAATTTTCTCTTCCAGACTGTTATTCATGTACTTCTCAAATGCTTGTACAACGATATCACGCTTTTGATTTAATTGTTCTTTATAATCTAAATGCTGCAATTGACAGCCACCACACTCCTCATATACTGAACATGGTGCTTTCACACGATGTGGTGAGGATTTACGAACTTTTTTCACTTTCGCTTCAGCGAAGCCACGCTGAATTTTCGTTGCTTCAGCAACAACTTCTTCTCCTGGTAATGCCCCTGGAATGAAAACAACTTGTCTCTTAAAATAACCAACGCCTTCTCCGTTAATCCCAAGACGTTTAATTGTCACAGGAAACGTTTGACCAACTTCCAACTTACTCTCTTGTTGCTTTTGTATCATTATTACACCTCTACTCTATACTTTTCCATAAATATAACGCTGCATAACTGCAATATGGTTCACACTCTTGTTTCACTTTTTCTAAAAATGCATCATCAGGCTTATTATCTAATTGAAATACACCTTGCACTGCGCGCTGAATTCCAATGTCTGCTTTTGGAAACATATTTTTCCGACCAAGCCCAAACATTAAAAAGTTTTGCACTGTCCATGCTCCAATACCCCTTATTGGTAACAATTGTGCCGATACTTCTTCTTCTGTTTCGTTTTGTATCCTTGCTAAATCTAATTTACCGCCTACAATATGTTTTGCTAATCCTACTATATATTCGGCTTTTCGCTGACTAAACTTCTGCTCTCTCAATTCTTCTATTGAAATGTTTGCTACTCTTTCTGGTGTTGGGAAAAAGAAAACGCCGTTCTTCTCTGTCCCATATCGTTTTACAAATTGATCTGTTAGCACAGTAGCAAATTTCAAATTTATTTGTTGATGAATAATACAGCGAAGAAGACAAGCGAAATAATCAAATTCTAAAATAATTGGAGTATAAGCATATGTTTCAAATAGTGGACGTAATGATGTGTTTAAAAAATGATTTTGTATATTTTGAAACGGTTCATTCCAGTGAAAAATGGATCTCATTCGTTTCATTACTTTCTCTTGATCTCCTGCCTGACTAGAGATCCAAAACTGTGGATTTTGAACAGTACCAATCCCTTGCAAACGAACAACAATCTGTTCTTCGTCTATAAAAACCGGGACATAAATTACTTTCTCGTCTAATTGAATAACGTTTAACGGGTCGAAAGATAAACGCTTTAGTACTTCCTCAAAATGGTACGGATATTCTAACGTAACATGTTCGCTCCACATACGTTTCCCCATCCTTTTTACACATCATTATAGCATGAGAAAACCGCAAGCATACATGCTTACGGTTGATTGCTTTTTACTAAATCATCTAGGCTTTTAAAATGATACCCTTTCTCGCGCAAATCATCAATGATTTTCGCAAGTGCTTCTGCATTATCTTTTGATATTGCATGAAGTAACAAAACAGATCCTGGATGAATCATAGTCATTACATTATTATGAGCGTATTGCCATCCTCTTTGCTGATCTACTTTCCAATCAAGAAATGCAAGCGACCAAAACACGTTATAATATCCCATGTCTTTCGTAAGCGCTAGCGTTCTTTCACTAAACACGCCTCGCGGAGGGCGTACATATTTCACTTCTTTTTGCCCAGTAACTTTTTTAATCTCTTCCGTTACGCTCGTTAATTCTTCACGAAGTTTTGCATCATTTACTGTTGTAAAATCTGGATGACTCCAAGAATGATTACCAATAATATGTCCTTCATTTTTCATTCTTAATAATAAATCTTTTTGTGTTTTTATATAATGTCCCGTCACAAAGAAAGTTGCTGGTACTTTTTTCTCCTTCAGTACATCTAAAATCTTTCCTGTATATCCATTTTCGTATCCATTATCAAATGTTAAATAAATATCTTTTTTCTTCGTATCTCCTAAATAAAACCCACCATTTTTTTGTAGTAATTCTGTATATAGTTTCCCTGCATCTGGCACCGTTTCATTTTTAGGACGTGGGATTCCCCAGTTATGTGGTGTATTCGTATAAGCAAATGTTGAAACTGGAACAAGTGCCATCATAATTGAAAAAATGAGACCTATATATAACCATTTATATTTCATAAATAGTCTCCTTTCCATATATAATCGTACCTGTAGTTTCTGTTTCCCTGCTTTCTTTCATGCTGAACATGTTTTTCTATATATACCAAAAAAATGCACCTCGAATAATTCGAGATGCACTTCTCTTTACTTAAATACAGGTTCTTTAAAGCTCGCCAATTTTTCAAGTGATGTTTTATCAACATCAGCATGTAGACTTTTACCATGAGAATCCATCGTTACAACTGCTTTAAAACCATCGATACGTAAATGCCACATTGCCTCTGGGATACCGAATTGTAAGAAATCAACATCTTTCACTTCTTTAATACATTCAGCATAATATTGCGCTGCACCACCAATTGCATTTAAGTACACACCACCGTGTTCTTCTAAAGCTGCTAATGTTTTAGCACCCATACCACCTTTACCAATTACAGCACGAATACCGAACTTTTTCATAATATCGCCTTGATATGGCTCTTCACGAATACTTGTCGTTGGACCTGCCGCTTTAATTTGCCAATTATCATTTTCATCTTTCACTACAACTGGACCACAATGATAAATAATTTGTCCCTTTAAATCTACTGGACAATCGTTATCCATTAAATGTTTATGAATCGCATCACGTCCTGTATACATCATGCCGTTAATTGTAACAACATCACCAACACGAAGTTCACGAATTTGCTCTTCTGTAATTGGAGCTTGTAATACGATTTCACGCTGCTCTGCTTGCTCTTGCGCAGCATCTTGCTGAAGTGTATCTTCACCTTCCTGGTACAACCAATCCATAATTTCACCTGTTTCAGGATGAATTGTTACACCAAGACGACGATATGCCCAACAATTATACGCAACAGATACGTAGAAGCTCGCTGGCAAACGATTATATACTCCAACTTTGCAACCTAATAAAGTTGTTTCTCCGCCAAATCCCATCGTACCAATGCCAAGCTTATTCGCATTCTCTAACACGTACTCTTCAAGTTTGTGTAATTCTGGAACTGGATTTACATCATCTAATGTACGGAATAATTGATTTTTTGCTAATTCGTAACCTGATGTGCGGTCTCCCCCGATACCGACGCCGATTACTCCTGCGCTACACCCTTGACCTTGCGCTTGATATACTGCATGAAGAAGGCATTTACGAATTCCTTCTAAATCACGCCCAGCTCGTCCAAGTCCTTCTATTTCACAAGGCAGGCTATATTGAATATTTTTATTCTCACAACCGCCGCCCTTTAAAATTAAACGTGCATCAATGTAATCTTTTTCCCATTGTTCAAACTTAATAACAGGTGTACCTGGTCCTAAATTGTTTCCGCTATTGTCTCCAAAAAGAGAATCAACAGAGTTTGGACGAAGTTTACCATCTTTTGTCGCCCGCTCAAGCGCACTATAGATAGCTTCCTTCAGTTTTAATTGATTCACACCAACTGGTGTATAAATTTTAAACGTTGGCATCCCTGTATCTTGGCAAATTGGCGAGATATTATCATCTGCCATTTTAATGTTATTCGTAATTGTGCCAAGTGCCATCGCCGAACGAGTTCCTGCATTTTCTCGTTCTTTCGCTTGTTGAATCGCGCGACGAACATCTTTCGGTAAGTTCGTTGACGTTTCAACAATTAGTTGATACATGCTTTCTTGAAGCTTTTCCATTGTTACTTCCCCCTCAATTGTGAACGCTACCAAAACGTTATGAAATGAAAATTCCATTGTTATACTCTTCAGCTGTTTATTTATTTCACGCCATTAAAGGTTAAATGAAATTTTTCACAACTTGATTATACCTTTTTTTCTATATTCCTTCTATTATCCGTACAGAAAAAGGCTGCCAATTTTGTAGTGGCAGCCTTTTTAATATATTATTCGTCTTTTTTAAATTGCTCACATTTCAGTTCTAATTCATCTAACATTGCAAGAAGACGATCTACATCCTCTAATTCTACCTCTTCTGGTTCAATCGTATCAATTACTTCAATGAACATATTTAAACGTTCTTTCAAATATACTAGTTGTGAATCTTTACCTTGAATTGCTTTTCCCATGAAGGCACTCTCCTTTTAATTCGAGTTGCTTTTATTATACCGCAAAAATGATTGCTATGGGCATGTAATTTCATCAATTTCGTCACAGTAATTCATTATAATGTAAGCCCTCTCTCTTTTTTCACAAAAAAGTTTCACTTTATAAAAAGCACATATTCTTCTATTATAGAGAATGGACAAATTGTTATTTCAATAGTCAAAGGAGTATTTCATATGACGATATCACAAATAATGAAGCCGATTACTCCTTCTTACGATCCATGGGAAGCGTATATGGACCTTGAAGAGTACGGCAAACTACTATTAACAAACGTTGAGTTTACAACGACGACGTTATGCAATATGCGTTGCGAGCATTGCGCTGTTGGTTACACATTACAGCCGAAAGATCCAAACCCGCTTCCGATGGAGCTTTTATTAAAACGATTAGATGAGATTCCTCATTTACGTTCTTTAAGTATTACAGGCGGAGAACCTATGCTTTCAAAAAAATCCGTCGACAACTATGTAACACCGCTCTTAAAATACGCCCATGAACGAGGCGTTCGCACTCAAATTAACTCAAACTTAACTATAGATTTAGCACGTTACGAACAAATTATTCCCTACTTAGATGTATTGCACATTTCACATAACTGGGGAACAATCGATGACTTCGTTGAAGGCGGATTTGCAATGATGGAGCGTAAGCCTACTTATGAACAGCGCGCTAAATTATTTGAAAGAATGATTACAAATAGTAAAGCCCTATCAGAGGCAGGTGTACTCGTATCAGCCGAAACTATGTTAAACAAACGAACTCTACCACATATTGAACATATTCACCGTCAAATCGTTGAAGAAATGGGCTGTAAACGTCATGAAGTTCACCCGATGTATCCGAGTGACTTCGCTAGCACACTTGAAATTTTAACAAAAGAAGAAATTCGAAATGCAGTTGAACATTTATTAGAGATCCGTGATGAAAATGTGTGGATGTTATTCGGAACATTACCTTTCTATGCATGTAGTGATAATGAACACGATTTAGCTACACTAAAGAAATTACATGAAAGTAAAAATGTAACTGTCCGCAATGATCCAGATGGTCGTTCTCGTTTGAATGTAAATATTTTTGATGGAAATATTATCGTGACCGACTTCGGTGATGTCCCGCTTCTAGGTAATGTACAAACAAATACACTACAAGAAGCTTACGACAAATGGTGTGACTCAAAAACAGCAAAATCATTAAGTTGCCATTGTCCTGCCGTGAAATGCCTTGGACCAAATGTTCTTGTAAAAAATAGCTACTATCCAAAAGAAGATTTCTTATCAAAAACATCAAACATTATGTTATAAAGTGAAACTTTAATCAGTGGGGGTTTTGTTCATCCCCCACTGATTATTAGCCCACACCAATCGGGAGTTTACGGGCAGCAGGGCCTCCCACCTAACTTCTTTGCTCCAGCCGAATTTTGAGGTGGGAGTTTTACTGCCCGCAAATAGCGGGATAAATAAAAAACGTCAGCTTATAGGCTGACGTTTTTTATTTCATTGTGCATGCGATGAAGAAACAAATTTAAAAAATAAATGATCATGAATTGGAATAGCGGCTCCGATTCCTTGTGATGTAATATTTTTCACGACAAGCTTTTTTTGATTCCCTTTTAACACAAGGTAGACTTCTCCAAATGTTACTTTTCCTTTTTCATTTACTGCTGGTGTATACGCATATAAATATCCAAGTTGACTTGGACTAATATTATAAACACGCTCATGTCCGGTACCATAACCAATGGTTGTTTTAAATGAAAGTGGCAATTGTACTTTTTCAAGCGCTTTTAGAAGCATCATTTTTTTCACATCTGTAGTGTCTTTCATATCTGCTGTTAAATCACCTTCGATTGTCTTTTGGGTTTCTTGCTTATAGCGAAGTGGGTATAAGCGATCCCCTCCACGATTATCATATACATTTCGATTTACTTGCTTATATTCCCAATTAATCGATGTGTCTATTGACTCATAATTTAATGCCCATTGCCCTAAATAAATTTTCGCTCGGTACCCTACTGCAAGCGGTGCATTCGAAATTGTCGTTTCATTAAACATTCGAATTAAATCTGGGTTTTCAATTTTGATATTTGCTGTTTTCAATAGTTCTTGCGCAAACTTACTTGGCTGTAAACGCGGTAAATCTTGTGCATCATTTGGAAATGTATTATCCTTTGAAATATTTAAAACAGATGAAGGCATTTTTACTTCTACCGTTGTCTTTGCAAAACTACTGTTAGGAAATAATAAAATAAACGAGACCATGGTTGAAAGACATATGCTGTATACTCGTTTCACCTGTCTGGCTCCTTCCTATGTAAAGGTATATAAATTACTGTATTTAGTGTTTTCCCTCTGAAGCATTGTTATCCCTATTTTTCATAATAAATAAAAACCAATTCCCATAATGACATACGCAGCTAATAAAGTGCCTCCTTCAAACCAGTTTGTATCCCCATCATTTGAAATAGCAATAGTTAAGAAAACAGCTGTAATCATGGAAACAAGCTCTGGTATTGTAAATACTAACGGCATCTTTTGTGCAAAAAACATCGAAAGAAGTACTAAAACAGGAGCAACAAACATGGCGATTTGTAATGTAGAACCTACTGCAATTTCAACGGCGATATTCACTTTGTTTTTATACGCCATAATAATTGCAGATGCATGTTCTGCTGCATTACCAACAATCGCAACGATAATAACCCCTATAAATAACTCTGACCAGCCAAATGACTTTGCAACCGTTTCAAAAGTATGTACGAGTGCCTCTGACACATAAGCAACTGCAAGTGTTGCTATCGCTAAAATGAGTAGCGCTTTAGCTTTGGACCACTCTGGCTCTTCCTCATGCGCTACTTCATCACTTTTATGTTGATATACACCACGGTGCGTAACTAACTTAAATAGCAATGCAGCAAGATACATAATGATCATGATAATAGAAACACCAATACTTAATTGATACGTCTTTCCAGCATCCATCTTCATTGAAAAAATCTCTGGAATAACAAAGGCTACGACAACAGCAAATATTAATAAAGCTGAATTATGTCTTGCATCATAAACATTGAAACTTTGTCTTTTATACTTAAGGCCACCTATAAAGAAGGATAACCCTCCTACCAGTAATAAGTTTCCAAGTACAGAACCAGTTAAGGAAGCTAAAACAACTTCTGTTAATCCTGCCTGGAGTGCAAAAATTGAAATGATAAGTTCCACGGCATTACCGAAAGTTGCATTTAATAAACCACCTATCCGAGGCCCAGAAACAATTGCTAAACTTTCTGTCGCCCTCCCCATAAAACCAGCTAATGCAATAATAGTAATGCAGTATACAGCAAACATAATAGTTTGTGGCCAATGAAGTGTTTTTCCGATTACAGAAAGTGGTACACCTATAAGCGCTACTATGAGAAATATTTTATTAAACATGCTTTTCATCCTTCCATCGTATGTATTTCTCCTCGATATTATTATTATTCATCTCCTAACTTGTCCGATTTCATCACAATTACGTTTAAAAAATCGGATTGAAGAAAACAGTATGAAAGATATTTAAATTATCTTGTCCAGACAGAAAAAATTATGAATTATGAAAAGAGGCTAAAAATATGCACTTAAAAGAAAAAATCGCAACTATTATTCAAGGTCAACGCACTGGTGTATTATCTACTGTACGTAACGATAAGCCACATAGCGCCTTTATGATGTTTTTCCACGAAGATTTTGTACTATATGTTGCAACAGATCGAAATTCAAAAAAGATAACAGATATTGAAAAAAACCCCAATGTACATGTACTACTTGGACGTGAAGGAAAGAAATTAGATGAGGATTACATTGAAGTTGAAGGCATAGCTTCCATCGAAGAAGATCAAACATTAAAAAACAAATTTTGGACTAATAGCTTAAAACGCTGGTTACTCGGTGCGGAAGACCCTAATTACGTACTAATAAAAATCAATCCCGATACAATTTATTACATCGATAGTGCTGGTACGACCGAGCCCGAGTTTTTACGACTATAAAATAAAAACAAGCCCCCCTTAGGTGGGCTTGTTTTGTCGAAAGGTTCTTCTGAAAAAAACAATAAAATAGGTGGAACTTTCTAAAGATTCTGTTATATAATAGCAGTAACTTAAATAAACTGTATTAAAACAGATTGAGGGGAGAAATTAAAATTGATGAAAAGAGAAGAACGAAAAAACATGATTGAGTTTATTGAAAAGAAAAAAGGGATTGAACGTGACGAATTATTATTTATGACGGATGATGAAGTAGAGCATATTTATAATGTAACGTACTTTTTATATGAAGAAATAGCAGAGTAGTATAATAAACCCCCACCTTATTAAAAATATAGGGCGGGGGTTTATTTCGTTTTTATACATGAGAATGATTTTCATGTATAATAATGTAAGATTGGAGGAGTTTCACTATGAGTTCATGGCTATTATTCGCACTATTATCAGCAATTGCTGCTGCCCTCGTATCTATTTTCGGAAAGATTGGCTTAGATGGAATCGATGCCAACGTCGCAACAACGGTTCGCTCTATTATTATGGCATTATTTATGGTAGGAGTTATTATTATACAAGGCAAATTTCAAAATATCGGTGATGTCCTCCTAAATAAAAAAGCACTGCTATTTATCACATTAAGTGGAATCGCTGGTGCTTCGTCATGGCTATTTTATTTTCTTGCGTTAAAAACAGGAAAAGTTTCACAAGTAGCACCTATCGATAAATTAAGTGTAGTATTTTCCATTATTCTCGCGATGATTATATTAGGTGAAAAGTTAAACTTTATGACCGGTATTGGTGTAGTCTTTATTACAGCTGGTGTAGTATTTATCGCTTTCAGCTAAAAAAACCGCTATTATTAGCGGTTTTTTCTTTTCCTTATGTAAATCCACACAATCAATATTACAATTGCCGAAACTAATAAAATCCATATTCCATAATGATGTAAACTATATTCAACAAAGCGCCACTTCTCTCCCAGTTTCCAACCTAAGCCAATAAAAACACTTATCCAAATTAGTGCACCACCGTAAGCATACAAACAAAATCGCCACAATGTTAAATTTGAAACTCCAGCAAAATATGCTGTTAAATGACGTACTCCCGGTATAAAGTAGCCAATCATTAAAAGAAATGGACCGTATTTTTCAAATAAAATATGTGTTTTTTCAATATGATTTTCCTTAATTCTAACTTTCGGACCATATTTTTTTAAAACAGGGAGCCCAAGTTTTAAACCTAATATGTAACTTAATGTAATGCCAAGCATTGCACCTGCCATTCCACTTAAAAAAGCAGCTGTTCCTGACATAACTCCTTTTGAAATGTTATATCCAATAAAAGTCAATAAAAACTCATCCGGTATAGGTAATCCAACAATCCCGCCAGCTAAAGCTATAATAATTCCAAAATATCCATAATGTGCGATTAACTCGCCAATATGTTGTTCCATTCGGAAGACACATCCTATACACGATCGTTATCCCATATTGTGCCCATTCTATCTTTAAGACAAACATGGTATACATATTCACTATACATTGTTTTTATAATGAACTCTACTTCTATTCCATTCCTTAAATAGAGATTTAATCAGTGGTTTTTTATCCATCCCCACTGATTATTAGCCTGAACCAATCGGGATTTTACGGGCAGCAGGGCCCCCACTTAACTTCCTTGCATTCGCTCAATTTTGGAGTAGGAGTCTTACTTCCTATAAATAGCGAGATAAAAAAATAAAAATTCATAGGCTTATTTTTTTGTTACAATAAAGGGAAGTTACTTTTTGCAACGGTTTAACTCTCAAGAAAAATGATATATCTAGCAAAAACATAGTTTGGTCTATATAATGCAACTTCTACCTATTAGAGTAACATGCACCCTTTTACATACAACATCATTTTTCTAAATTATACAGGGGGAACGAACATGACCATTGAAAAACAATTTATCCAAAAGATTTACTATAAAACATTTTTAACAGAAGACTCTTCCATTCCGGTAGCGGAAGTACTCGGTGAAGCATATATAAATGAATCAAAAAATGAATTCTCCAATATATCTAATATTCGCTTTGCACAAGGTGAAGTTTATTTTCAAACTAACGACTTTGAAGCCGCTATATTCAAATGGGAGAAAGTAAATAATGAACTTGCTCTCTGGGCTATGAAGAATATTGCAGATGCTTATTTCGAATTAGATTTCTTGCCAAAAGCAGAAGAAATTTATACATCTATCCAAACAGAAGATACAACTCTTACAATGGAAGTTTCCCTACAACTTCTTTCCCTTTATATAGAGCAAAATCGTTTAGGACTAGCATTTAAGACGATTAGCGAGGCTGTTGCATTTCAACCAGACTATCCAAATATTACTGCAATCGCTCGATCGTTCTATGAAAAACAAGAAGATTGGAATAATGCTATTGAACTCGCTGTTCAAGAAGGAATTCGAACAAAATCATTACACTGGTTCGATACTTTAATCAATTATGTGAACAGAGGCTTTACTAAAAAAATTAAACCTGAGTATTTCTATGAATCTTTAAAAGCCTTATATACAATTGATCAAGTTCAATTTAAAGAGCTTGTTATCTCACTTTGGAACAGCTATGAAAATGAATCATTCCATCTCCCTTGGATTCAAACAATAAATCACCTATTCTTACATGTTGAAGTAGATGCTCATGACGATTGGAATGAAATTTCTACTCGCTATCAAGAGACGTACTTCGAATTGATTACTGGACAACATTTCATGCACGAATTACAAGGACTTGTACCAGATTTATTAACAAATTGGTTTAGTTTAATGAGAGCGGAAGATTCTTTACTTGTCTCCGCAGCAGTATTAGCATGGAATGAAGTTTCACCGACAACTCTAGAATCATTACTCGTAAAAAGCGCAGGTGCCTTACTTTCAAATGCATCAGCTCATGCAAATGTTGATATGGCAGACGTATCAGCATTATTTGAAACGATTGCTGTATGGGCTGAGAAGAATGATGTAGATTTAGGTCATCAATTCACACTACTTGTTCGTGAGTTATACGATTTAACTGTTACACAACTTCTAGTAGCAGGAGCTAGCGATTATGATAAATCAGCCTTTATTAACTCTATACTAGGAGAAAATATATTAAATGAGGCTATAACAACTTCAATTACATTTAAAGATGATAGTCAAACTGAAATAACTGAGCTTACAGAACTAGATATACGAAATATACCAAACTTTGACGAACTTCATAACATACTAGCCGTACCTTCTCAGTCAAAACTAGAAAGAAAATGTATTGAAGTTAAATTACCAAGTAGATTTTTACGAAAAAATAAGTTTTCATTCCTTGTCACACCTACTGTGCATGGACAACTTGACAAAAACAGCTCTCACTTTGAATACTTACAGGCAGCAGATAGTCTCATCTATGTCCTAAATTCAGCTTCACCATTACATGATGAAGAGCTCGATACATTATTATATATTCGTGAGCAAGTACCAAATTTACAAATTAAATTCGTCTTACAAACAATTGATACGAATACTAGTGAAAATATCACGAACAGCATTAAAAAGAAAATACTCATACATTTCCCAGAAGCACACTTTTTCCCTTACTCTCCTTCACAAGAGAGTAGTGAACAGCTAGGTAATGTAACAGACTCTATTCTTTCTAACCTTACTCAGCGTAACATGGAAAAAGAACGCATTGAAAAATTATTATGGTTTATCCAAAAAACAATTGCATACCTTGTAAATGAACGTGTGGAATTAGAAAATACGTTAGTGAAATCCGTTCGCTGGAATAAACATATTTTAGTAAAACTTGATGGTTTTATTAATAATCTTACTGCCATTCAAAAAGATAAAATTCGTTCTATTACAGAATCTTATCTCTTAACGAAAGAAGAGATTACGCAGGATATACATTCTCAAATTCCTGAATTGTTGCAGAGTTGCTCTGACCTCGTTCAAGAAGATAGTGATTTCAAACTGGTCCATGAAGAACTAAATGTAGCAATGAATGAAAGAATTCAAAAACATGTACAGCAAGTGCTTCTTCCTAAATTTACTGGGTCTATTCAAGAATGGATTGAAACTGCTCATAATGAATTCATTCAAGCTCAGGCTTATTTAGATGAAATGAGCGATACCTTTAATAAGCTCTATGAGGAAGAGCGTATTAAACTTCCTTGTGATTTCAAATTACTAGATGACTGGGATAGAGATGTTGCAAGAATGACGAATAGAATTACAGTAGCTAACATCAATATTTTATTACGCTTTACACCGACACAATTTTTCTTAAAGAGTGCAGGGAAATTATTCGGTAATATGCAAAAAAATCAATCTATGCTATCAAATAAATATAAACAATATATTGAAACAGAAGATTATACAGAAGTTGCTCAGATGATTTCAAAACAATTCTTCCTTCAATTTGAAGTATTTGAAGGTGCGCTAGAACGGGATATCATGATGTTCTTTAAAGACCCTCTTAGCATATTGAAACAAACCGTAGAAGCGGCCCAACTTGAAATACAAGAAGATGAGCAAACATTAACAAAGCTAAGAACAAACCCAGAAACTTATCATGATCCTTTAACACTCTTTAAATTGCAATTGTTACAACGAAAATTCATGTTAAATATCGACCAAAATAATGAACATATTGCTTCACAAGAAACAATAAATAAAACACCAACTGTTTAAATAAGAAAAACCAAGCAACTAATTCGCTTGGTTTTTCTTATTTTTAATCTACAATTTTCACATGTTCAAATGGATAATATATCGCCATGAACTTTCCTAATACTTCTGTTCTATCAATGAGCCCTAAGCCGTTCCTACTATCCCTACTAACTAAACGATTATCTCCCATCACAAAAATTTTATTTTTAGGAATTGTAATCGGTCCAAAATCTTCAGTTAAATTGATAAGTAATTTTTCTGCCTGTTTTTTATTATTCTTTAAATACTCTTCATTTTTCACTTGATGATTAACATATAATTGATCATTCTTCATCTCAATTACATCTCCTGGTAATCCAATAACTCTCTTCACATAGAAATTATCTGTCTTCACGACAATAATATCCTCTCTCTCATAACTTTCAAATCTCTTTGCAAGTTTATTAATAATTACTTTATCTCCATCTTGTAACGTCGGCCTCATCGATGCTCCTTTTACAGTCGTAGGGAAAAACAAAAAGATTTTTGCCAAAAACACTAATAAACATGCAATTGCAATTATTTCAAAGAATTCACGCAAACGTTTTTTCTTTTGCATCATTCCACCATCTCATCATCTTTTTATTTTTATTATAAGTACTCCGACTGGTTAATTTCCACAAAATTCTGAATTATAACATTAGAATATTACAAATATAAAAATAACAATCCCTATAAATTCACTATTTTTATATACTATGTTTTTCATCTATCAAACAGGACTTTTCCTATGAAATTTATGCTTAGAAAGTATAAGATACTGCACAAATTAAACAAACAAATATAATAGCATAGCAATAAAAAAGATACTCTCAAAATAGTCTATCAACTATTTTTGAGAGTATCTTTTTATAATCCTACATATACAATACACATCTGCGCTGCGACATATGTAAACCAAATCCAAAGCGGTTCATACTTCAGTTTGCGCCCTCCGATATCTGTCACGCCGATAATAAAATCAGAAATCACAAACAGTAAACCACCAAGTGCTGGTATCCACCATATTCCTATATTCTCGTAATATAAGGCGAATGCAAAACATGCCATTCCTCCAACCCACAAACCGTAAATTAGAGCGCCTATTGTAAAAAGTTTGTCTTGTTTTTCATTTCGAATAAAGAAAAACCACCCTATAATTAGAAAGAGTCCGTATACGAATAAACCGATCCAAAAACCATTCCATGAAATACCTGTTTGTAAAAATGCTTTCACATAGAAACAATGTGCAAGAGCGAAAGTAACCATTCCTCCAATTAATCGATGACCAATTGGAATTAATCCTGCCATAAATAAATCCCCTACAGTTGATAAAGTCATACCGAGTGCAACCCACGTACTGTACTCAGCCGATGGATCTTGTAACCATATCCAAATTGCACTTCCTGTTAAAGAAAAACTAAGAATAAGACGAACTGCTAAAGGTAACGGCATATTATTTCTCGTTCTCTTCGTCTGTCCTATTGCATAAATTGCTCCCATTAAAAAAAGAATAATTTGCCCGACTAACACAATGTAAAGTACATTCATAATATGTTCTCCTCAATAAATGCTTTATTCTATCTTTTTTCGTTACATATATCACGTTCTCCTTTTTCTATGTAAAAAAAGAAGAACAATACTGTTCTTCCATTTTAATCGTTTTTCTGTTCTCTATGCTACTTGTTTTTCTTGCTCAACTTTCTTTTTAACCGGGTTACGATTTACTACAATAATTCCCGCTGCGACACATGCTAAACCAAATAGTACAAAGGAATGGATTGCTTCCCCTAAAATTAGACTTGATAGTAGCACACCAAACACTGGTATAAAGAACATATACATCGAGACTTTCCCTACTTTGTTATACTTCATAATTGTATTCCATATACAGAATCCAGCTGCTGATAAGAACGATAAATATATGAGCATAAGTATTGCATGTAGATTAAATGTGAATGGCATCATTCCAACTTGAAATGCACCTATACATAGCAACCCAATTGATCCGAAAATCATCTGATATGCTGTCATATACCCAATATCTAATGTTTTACTACCTTCTTTCGCTAATATGTTTCCATACGAATACATCATGGCTGCCCCAAGAAGTAATAAGCTACCTATTCCAAAATGAAATGATAAACTTCCATCACTCGGTACATTCACTAAAATCACACCGCAAAAACCGATAGCTACTCCAATTACTTTTCGCCTATTTAGAGCATCATCTTTATATAAAAAGTGTGCGAGTAAAATTTGAAAGAATGATGATGTTCCTGAAATAATCGCTCCTTCAATTCCTGAGCTATAACTCATTCCAATATAAAAACATATATATTGAAGAAAAGTTTGAAACAAGCCAATTTGAACTAACTGCTTTCCTGTTCCTTTTTTGAACTTCATATCTTTTCCTAACGCTTTAAAAAATAATAAGAGCATTACACCAGATAAGAAAAAGCGATAGCCAGCAAATAATATTTGTTCCCCGACTTCTTGTGGCTGAATTCCAAGTTCAGCATAGCTTAATTTAATAAAGGGAAATGCGCTTCCCCATAAAAATGTTGCTACTATTGCAGCAATAAACACGCCAATCGGATGGGTAAAAAATTTCTCTGTCTTCAACTTGATGTCTTCCTTTCCGACCTTTTTATGAACAATATTCATATATACCAAAGGAAATGCGAAAACACAAGTTTTCAGTTTATCCCGCTATTCGCCGGGCAGTAAAACTCCCACCTCCAAATTCGGCTGGGGCAAAGAAGTTAGGTGGGAGCCCTGTTGCCCGTAAAATCCCGATTGGCGAGGGCTAATAATCAGCGTGGGATGAACAAAACCACCACTAATTAAAGTTTCACTTTATACTAAAACAAAAACATATCATCTAAGAAAAACATATGCTATACTATAGAATAATTACAACATAATAACTATTAAAATCAGATTCAACAGAAATGCTGCTATCCATTATGGATGGCAGCTTTCGTCGTTTTATAGGGGTTTCGATTTTGATTCTTTTTCTCAATAAGAATTCGGAAGGAGCGAGTATTAATGAACGCAGAAGTAAAAACATTACAAGCACAAAAAGATATTTCTAATCCCTCTTTATGGGATACATTAAAGAAACATTATGAACTTATATTTGCAATCGCATCTGGTATTTTTATTTTAGCTGGTTGGTTATTCACAAAAAATGATGTAATAAGTGCAGGTATTACTTTATATATCCTTGCTTATGTAATTGGAGGATTTGCAAAAGCGAAAGAAGGTATTGAAGACACAATTGAAGAGAAAGAGCTAAATGTTGAAATGCTCATGATTTTTGCAGCTATCGGTGCCGCAGTTATTGGTTACTGGGCAGAGGGTGCTATTTTAATCTTCATCTTTGCATTAAGCGGAGCAATGGAATCTTATACATTAAGTAAAAGCCAAAAAGAAATTTCAGCGCTTCTTGATCTACAACCTGAAGAAGCATTACGTATTTCAAACGGAACTCCGGAACGTGTTCCAGTTGAACAATTACAAATTAACGATATTATTTTAATTAAGCCAGGTGAGCGAGTTCCTGCTGATGGCACAATTCATACTGGTGAAACAAATATTGATGAAGCTGCTATTACAGGAGAACCCATTCCGAATGAGAAAAAATTCGGCGATGAAGTATTTGCCGGCACTGTAAATTTACGTGGTGCTATTGAAGTTAAAATTACGAAGCCGAGCGATCAAACATTATTCCAAAAGATTATTCGTCTCGTTCAAAGTGCACAAAGCGAAAAATCCCCATCACAACTATTCATCGAAAAATTTGAAGGAACATACGTAAAAGGTGTACTACTTGTTGTTGCTCTTATGATGTTTGTTCCTCATTTCTTACTTGATTGGAGTTGGAATGAAACGTTTTATCGCGCGATGATCTTACTTGTAGTCGCTTCTCCTTGTGCGCTAGTTGCAGCCATTACACCGGCAACTTTATCAGCAATTTCAAACGGAGCGAGAAACGGTATTCTCTTTAAAGGTGGTATTCATTTAGAACGTCTAGCTTCAGTAAAGGCGATTGCCTTTGATAAAACAGGAACATTAACACAAGGAAAACCTACTGTAACAGATGTATATGTTCGAGAAGGCATAGCAGAAAGTGAAGTACTTTCTATTACAGCAGCGATTGAAAGTCACTCTACACATCCTTTAGCAGAAGCGATTGTTAAATATGCAAAACATGCTTACGACATTACGATAAAAAAACCAGAAAACGTTGAAGATGTAACTGGTTTTGGATTAAAAGGAATATTAGAAAACAAATCTTATAAAATTGGTAAAGCTGATTTTATTGGAGAAGAAACAAAGACATTTCATAATGGCATTTCTGCTTCACTTGAAAAAGAGGGGAAAACTGTCGTTTATATTAGTGATGAGGATGGTATTCTTGGACTGATCGCTTTAAAAGATACCCTTCGCCAAGAAACGATAGCGGCTATTCGTGATTTGCAAAGCATTGGTGTCGAAGCAATCATGATTACTGGTGATAATGAAGAAACAGCAAAAGCAATTGCCAATGAAAGTAATATAAAAGAATATTACGCATCATGTTTACCGGAAACAAAAGTTGAAACGATAAAGCAGTTAAAAGAAAAGTACGGCATAGTCGCCATGGTTGGAGATGGTATAAACGATGCACCTGCACTCGCTACTTCTAGTATTGGTGTTGCAATGGGTGAAGGAACAGACGTAGCATTAGAGACTGCAGACGTTGTTCTTATGAAAAACGAATTATCTCGTCTCTCTCAAGCAATCCGTTTATCAAAACGAATGAACCGTATTGTGAAGCAAAACGTTATCTTCTCTTTAGCTGTCATTGCAATGCTGATTTGTTCTAATTTCTTGCAGTTTTTAGCTCTTCCATTCGGTGTTATTGGACATGAAGGAAGTACCATTCTTGTAATCTTGAATGGCTTACGATTATTAAAAGGAAATAAGTAACGGGTCCCTGATAAAGGACCCGTTTTTTTTAATGGTAGCTATTGTGACCGTTCGCACTACTGCTCGTTTTATGCTTTGGATGCGAACTGCTCTTTTGTTTATTATTACTTTTATTATTGTGGTTCTTTTTATTATTACTCATGAAATATCCCCCCTGTTCCCTTTTATTATGGAACAAGAGCTCATTTTTCATTACGGGAATTATTGTCACCCGTTCTATAATGATGGAGTAAACCATTAATTTCACCGCCAAGTAAAATTACCCACGCAGTTAAGTAAAACCATAACATTAAAATAATGATACCACCGAGACCACCATATGTATTAGCGTAATTTGCAAATTTATCTACATAATAGGCAAATGAGTACGATACCACAATCCATCCTACAGTAGCAAATATTGCTCCCGATATGACTTCTCTTCGCTTTAATTTCCGATCAGGCGCAAATGTATATAAAAAGCTAAGCAAAGCGATTAAGACAAAGAAACTTGCTACTAAACGCGTAATACTCCAAACATAAGAAAAACTATCCGATAAACCAATTGCTTTAAACACGGCTGCCCCAATCACTTGTCCAAATACTGGGACGATTAGTGCAAACACAATCATAAAAATTATCGCTAACGTGAACACGATAGATAAAGCTCTTGTTTTAATAAAGGAACGGGTTTCTGTTACATCATAAGCGCGGTTAAAAGCGTTCATAACCGCATTCACCCCGTTTGAAGCAAACCATAACATCGATAGTAAACCGAATGATAATAAACCACCATTTTGTTCGTTTACAACTTTATCTACGTTTACTTCAATTAAGTTCATCGCATCTTCTGGTACGTACGGTTCTAATAAATTGAGCACACTTTCTGTTTGAAGGTCAATAAAGCCAAGAAGCGTAATTAAGAAAACAAGCCCAGGGAAAATCGCAAGCAAGAAGAAATAAGCGAGCTGTGCTGCTAAGCCCGCTACATCATCGCGCATCGTCCGGTCATATAAATCTTTCCCAAACGAAAAAGTGCGATTTCTTTTTGCTTTTTCTAGAAATTTCCTCATATTTTTTAGACGCTTTTCTTCTCTTCTTTATTTTGCTTTAGCTCAATGTATGCTTCAGTTTTTTTTTCCTCTGCATTTGAGTCCTTCATAAATAATTCACGCGCTTCTTTCATACCACCATCTTCAGCTACTACTGGCTCTTCTTCTGCTTTAAGCTCATCTACCTTTGGAGATACAGCTTGAATTTCAATCGTTTCCGGCTTTTCTACTGGCACGATTTTTTTCTTACTAAAAATTTCTTTCGTTTCTTTTAACGTTTCTACAACAGACGGCGTCAATTTTTTGATTTCTGCTACTTTCGCTTTTACTACATTGAAATCAGCAAGTTCGCGTCCTTTATCTGTAACAGTTTGCACTTTTTCTTTTATCTTCGAATTTTCACCAATTTCAATCATCTTTGTTTTTGCTTTTTCTGCCGTGTTTTTTACTTTTTCACGGTTTTCTTTCTTTAACATAGATACAGCTACACCTGCAGCTACACCAATCGCAATGTTTCGAGCAATATTATTTTTCTTTGCCATATTCCTTCACCCTTTCATTTCTTATATTAGAAAGTATTACTTTCTAAGCTTCCTCATATTCCTTGTTCATTTCGAATGAAAGCTACTAGCTTTGCACACCCTTCTGTTACAAGGTCATACACTTCTTGGAAGTTCCCTGTAAAGTAAGGGTCAGGAACGTCTGTCCAGCCACCGTCTGGAACAAAATCGGACAGTCTACCAATATAGCCTTCAGTTTTACCAAAACTTTTTAAATCCGCTATATTCTTGTTGTCCATGGCAATAATATAATCAAACTTTGTTAAGTCTTCTTTTTCTACTTGCCGTGCTTTAATTCCTTCAAAAGAGACTTCATTTTCTTTTAAAATTTTTTTTGTTCCTTTATGTGGCGGATGACCAATATGCCAATCTCCAGTTCCTGCAGAATCAATGACAATTTTCTCTTCGAGTCCCTCTTTTACGACAAGATCCCGAAAAATTGCTTCTGCCATTGGAGAACGACAAATGTTCCCAAGACAAACAAACAATACTCGGACCATATTTTTGTTTCTTCCCTTCTTGGTGCATTTCTTACTATATACTTATATAGTATAAACAACCAATTATTAATTATAAAGGAAATCCCTACTAATTTAATAGGATTGAAAAGTTTCATTAACGAAAATGATAAAAAAATGTTAAGATAACCTTATGTTATTTTAAAGGGGGACACTTCGGTGGATTTATCCGTAAAATCAGAAGCAAACGTTGAATATATGGTAGAAGCTATTAAAGAAAAATTACGCATGGTTAATGCTGGAGCAATGAGAGCTGCTAGTTTTAACGAAGAAATGTACGAGGACTTACGTGACATTTATGAGCACGTTATGAAACGTGAAACATTCAGTATTAGTGAAATGCAAGCTATTACTGAGGAATTAGGTACATTAATTAAAAAATGACAAAGAGCCTCACGTATTCGAGGCTCTTTTAATTTCAACAAATTCATGACAACTCTTCTCTTTTCCTCCTCACATTCTAAATTACTGTACAATGAAAGTAGAACCTCACCTTAGATTTTTTCTCCATACATACTACTCTCAAAAAATTGCCACACTACCATTGCTAACTGTTTTTACTGGAGGTGCTTACTTATGAGCAATTGGTACAGTAAGACGAAAAATCAAACATTAATCGACCTAGAAACAAATGAACAACACGGTTTAACAGATAAAATCGTAAATGAACGTTTAAAGCAATATGGTTATAATGAATTAGCTACCAAACAAAAACGTACTTTATGGCAGCGCGTTTTCGCCCAAATTAATGACGTCCTCGTATATGTCCTTATTATCGCGTCCCTTATTTCCGCCTTTGTAGGTGAATGGGCTGATGCAAGTATTATCGCGCTCGTTGTAGTTTTAAATGCTGTTATCGGTGTAATCCAAGAATCGAAAGCGGAACAGGCTTTAGAAGCATTGAAAAAGATGGCAACACCTAAAGCTATCGTAAAGCGAGATGGTGAACTAAAAGAGATTCCATCTGAGCACGTCGTTCCAGGTGATATCGTCATGCTTGATGCCGGGCGGTATATCCCCTGCGATTTACGACTTATCGAAACTGCGAATTTAAAAATTGAAGAATCTGCTCTAACTGGTGAATCTGTCCCTGTAGATAAAGATGCAGTCTACCACCCTTCCATGCAAAATGATGAGCAAGTACCATTAGGTGATCAAAAAAACATGGCCTTTATGTCGACGTTAGTAACATACGGACGTGGCATCGGTGTTGCTGTTGAAACTGGGATGCATTCACAAATTGGCAAGATCGCTACCCTTTTACATGAAGCAGACGATGATATGACACCACTTCAAAAAAGCTTAGCACAAGTAGGAAAATATTTAGGATTTGTCGCTGTAGCTATTTGCACTACTATGTTTCTCATCGGTTTTTTACAGGGCCGGGATACGTTAGAAATGTTTATGACCGCAATTAGTTTAGCTGTTGCAGCCATTCCAGAAGGCTTACCAGCTATCGTTTCCATCGTTCTTGCAATTGGTGTTCAGCGTATGATTAAACAAAACGTTATCATTCGTAAACTACCAGCTGTTGAAGCTCTCGGTTCTGTCACAATTATTTGTTCAGATAAAACAGGTACATTAACTCAAAATAAAATGACCGTTACTCACTTTTATAGTGATCGCACATACGACCAGCTAGAAAATTTGAATGTAAATAATGATGCACACCGTCTATTATTAGAAAATATGGTTTTATGTAACGATGCCTCTTACGGTGCCGACTCACAAACAGGGGATCCTACAGAAATTGCCCTTCTTGTTGCCGGAAGCTCTTTTAACATTCAAAAAGATCATTTAGAAAATAAACATGAACGTGTTAACGAATTGCCTTTCGATTCTGATCGTAAAATGATGTCAACTGTACATACGTACGATGAAGGCTACTATAGCATGACGAAAGGTGCTAGTGATAAACTTTTACCTCACTGTACCCATATCTTTATAAATAATAAACTTGAGGTCCTAAAAGATTCTGATAAAAATCAAATATTAGAAGCTGCCGGGTCAATGTCGCAAGAAGCATTAAGAGTACTTTCATTCGCATATAAACGATACGACTTAAACGATATGGATATAAATCATCTCGAAGAAAATCTCATCTTTATCGGTCTTGTTGGTATGATTGATCCACCACGTACAGAAGTAAAAGATTCAATTACAGAATGTAAAAAGGCTGGTATTCGCACAGTTATGATTACTGGCGATCATAAGGATACCGCCTTTGCAATTGCCAAAGAACTTGGCATTGCTGAAGAAATATCTGAAATCATGATTGGGACTGAATTAGATAACATTCCAGATACAGAACTAGCAAGTAAAATTAATCACTTAAATGTATTCGCTAGGGTCTCTCCAGAACATAAAGTGAAGATTATAAAAGCATTACGTGCTAAAGGAAATATCGTTTCCATGACTGGTGACGGTGTAAATGATGCTCCATCTTTAAAACAAGCAGATGTTGGAGTAGCAATGGGAATTACAGGAACAGATGTCGCAAAAGGTGCAGCAGATGTAGTTTTAACAGATGATAACTTCTCATCTATTGTGAAAGCTGTTGAAGAAGGAAGAAATATTTATCGTAATATTAAAAAGTCTATTCTCTTCCTACTCTCTTGTAACTTCGGCGAAATTATAGCTCTCTTTTTAGCTATTTTACTCGGCTGGGCAACACCACTACGCCCTATTCACATTTTGTGGGTAAATTTAATTACAGATACACTGCCTGCATTATCACTCGGTGTTGATCCTGAAGATCCAGATGTGATGAAGGAAAAACCACGACATGCGAAAGAAAGCTTATTTAGCGGCAGCGTTCCTTTTCTTATTTTCAATGGGGTTGTAATTGGACTTCTTACTTTAACAGCCTTTATCGTTGGGGCAAAGCTCTATACAGGAGATACAAATTTATTTCCTCTCTTCCCAGAGCAAATTGATGAAGACGCGCTATTACACGCTCAAACGATGGCATTTGTCGTTCTTAGTTTCTCTCAACTCGTTCATTCATTTAACTTACGTTCAAGAACGAAATCAATTTTTTCAATTGGGATATTTACAAATAAATATTTAGTCTTCTCACTTCTAATCGGTGTTCTTATGCAAGTGTGTATTATCTCCATCCCACCTCTTGCCAATATATTTGGTGTGCATGCATTAACAATGCGAGATTGGGGATTTGTTCTCTTGTTAAGTATCATTCCGCTTGTTGTGAATGAAATCATTAAATTATTTAAGAGAAAATAAAAGGCAATGAGGAATATTCCTCATTGCCTTTTTGTTTATCCCGCTATTTGCCGTGCAGTAAGACTCCCACCTCAAAATTCGGCTGGAGCAAAGAAGTTAGGCGGGAGATGAACATCTCCCACTGATTAAAGTTTCACTTTATCCTTGTAATTCTTTTTTGATATTCTCTGTTAATGTAGCCATACGCTTGCGACTTTCTTCACGCTCACGTTTATTTTGCTCTTCAATTTGTTGTGTTTCTTGCATACCTCTTGAAATAATGTTCCAAGTTTCCTCAAGTGTTTCCATCTTAATACTAGAAGAACCTGATAATCTCGCTACTTCCACACTCTGAGTTGCGATATTTTGTGCATTTTTCTTAAGTAATTCATTTGTACGGCGATCAAGTTCAGCCATAGAGTCCGCAACAAGCTTTTGACGTTTCGCATTTACCGCTTGAATGATACCATTTTTAAAGATAGGAATCGTTGTAATAAATGCCGTATTGATTTTACCGATTAATTTATTGTTACCGCGTTGAATCATACGAATTTGTGGTGCTGTTAATAGAGCAACCATACGTGCTTTTTCTAAATCATCAATACGCTGTTCTAAAATTTCAACAGAGTTTTTAAGCGATTCTAATTCAATACCCGCTAACTGATCATTATTACGTATGCGCTCTTCGTACATCGGAACTAACTCTGTATTTAAACGCTCTAATAACATTTCCCCTGCTACTACATATTTTTCTAAGTCTAAATAATACTTTAAGTTTTGCTCATATAAACCATCTAACGTACCAATTGATTTTTTCATTTCATCTTGATACTTCGTAATTTCTACGTATACTTTATCCATTTCGCGACCCATCGTCTGATACTTACTAAAGATTTGTTCAATCATTTTATCTGCTTTTTTGAACATACGTGAGAAGAAACCACTTTTCTCTTCCGCAAAGTCTTTACTATCAAATCTGTCCATAATTTTACCAAGCTGCTTTAATAATTCACCAGAGTCTTCTACTTTCGATAAAGACATTGTATGTAAAATTTGATCAGCGAAACGTGAAATTTCCATAGAAGGTTCTTTTCCGAGTTCAATTAATTCTAATTGATCTTTAATGTCTACTGCGTTATAAATACGTTGCACTTCTGCATCTTGTCTAAGTTGCAAGCGAACATCTTGTGCGGTTTGCTCATTCAATTCTGTTTTCGAATCTAGTACGACTGGGTTATTCATATGGTATTCTCCCTTTCCTTATAAAAATGGACGAAATAGTCCTTTTATTGTTTGTGATAAATTTTTATAGGCTGATGAACCATGAAATTCAAGATCGAAATTAACTTCTTCAAGCCAATGTGAATCAAATGCTCCTGATTCAATATACGGTTCAATATCGTTTCTCCCCGTTGGATTAAAGTGGAATACATCTACTCCAATTTGATTTAAAAATAGTAATAACACAGCATCAGAACGACTTAATTCTCCGCTCTTCTCATTATTAAATATAACAATTTTCGGTACTTCTTGCGAATAATCAAATTTCTCAAGCTGCTCTAAAATGTTCGGTGGTATTTGAGAGAGTTGTGCGAAAACATACAGCGCTACATCTTGTTTCGTCTCTTTCGCAATTGGTTTACACATTTCACTTTCACACGTATGGATCATTGCTTCTGCAATACCATGTTGTAATCCTTCTGGTAAACGCTTATGCGGCCACCAATGGCTGTTCATAATTAAATCCGGATGTAACTTCCCCCCGCGGTCCAATGCATCTCGATAATGATATTGGAAATTCGCTTTTTGTTCTTTCGTAAACGGGAATGTATTAATTAATAAACTGTTATCAAATGATGTAACAGCCTTTAGTCGCTGAAAATATTCTTTATCATTCTTTGAAACACCTGATATTTTTGCAAATAAAGAAGGAATATAAATATGCTTATTTTCAACAAAGAATGTTGGGCGTACAAATGCCTTTTCTTTCGTAATTAAAAAGAGTTCATCGTACGTCGTTTTGAGCGTACGGGCTACAGGTGTATACGAACGGAATTGCCACGGTTTGTATAATAATGAATTATCGTGGTGAAGTACTTGCTCGATTTCTTTTGAAGCTTGATAAGCTACCGTTGCGACGCGTTCACGACGCCGATCAGGAAATGGTTCCAATGAAATACGGCCTGAATGAGATACGACAAATGTCTTTCCTTCCTCATCTACACTCTCAAATCCATCTTTTCCTTCTGGGTGATAATAAAGCACATCACAGCCGAGCATAATAAGAAAGTATAAGAAATATATACGACTCTCCGTCGCATCACCGTACCAAACGATACGTGGCATTTGTTTCTTATAATTAATCGTAGAGAACCACTTCGCTACGTAATTTTCACTTAATTTAATCATATCGATTAAGAAACGCCGGAATCCTTCTGTTTTTAAAGATTGATTATGTTGTTTCTCATACAATTTCAATACAGAAATAAACGTCGTATGTATATAATGCTGTAAATCAGGATTGTCTACTTGCGGTAATAGTTGTTTTCCAGACAGATGGGCGACAAGCCTATTTACTGTAAGGCCATTCGGTGCTTCTTGATGTAATGTAAAAACCTCTTGAATATGGCGCAGTTTTTCGGGATCAATCACCTTATTTAAATTTTGTTCATGCAAAACCACGATCCCTTTCACTTCGCTATAATCAAATAGCTCATTGAAATATTCATCTACATCATTAGGAACACCAAGAATACGAGTTGCTATATAACTAAACTTCATCTCATTCTCTGTCAGTTCATATTGTGGGCGTTTTTCTAAAAGCGCTTCAAATTGCTTTAAATCTGATTCGTCTTTTAATGCACATGGTTGAAGTGTAAAACGTGAAAACACAACAGTTCACCTCCAAAAACATTTACTTTTTTTATAAAGTCTCTCTTCTATTATAAACTATTTTTAGTTATAAAAAATGGGCGCTCGCATAACGAGCAAACCCATTTCAATTATTTATGATTATTTTTAGTAGCTGCAACTTCTTCTTTAGCTTGTCCAGAATTCTTCATGTAGTGAAGTATAAACGTTGCTCCAAATGCTACAACTAAAATAATAAAGAATAGCGTATGGCTTACTTCAATATGAATAACAGACAGTAACATTTTTGCTGCAATAATTAAGATTAAAATATATGCTGTCGTTTCAAGTTCTGGAATACGCTCTAACAATTTTAAGAATACGCCAGCGATACCGCGCATCATTAAAATACCAAGCATTCCACCTAATAATAGAATCCAAACTTGATTTGATACACCAAATGCAGCAAGTACGCTATCTACAGAGAACGCGATATCCATTAATTCAACCATCGCAACTGTTCCCCAGAAGACACCAAACATTCTGAAGAGAATACTGTTTTGGTTCATACCATGAGCTTCCTCTTCTTCTGCATTACCTTTTCTTTTATCAATGAAGTATTTAACTGAAAGCCAAGCTAAGTAAAGTGCACCTAACACTTTTACCCATGCTAATTTAATTAAGAACATTCCAATTCCAATTGCAATAAAACGGAATACATAAGCTCCAATCAGTCCATAGAATAATGCTTTTTTTCGTTTTTCTTCTGGAAGATGTTTTACCATTACCGCTAGCACAAGTGCATTGTCAGCAGATAATAACCCTTCAAGTACAACAAGTGTACCTATTAACCCCCAAGATACTGGATCTTGTAACACTTTAATCCACATGTCCAAGTCGAAAAACTGAGCATACGTATCAAGGATTCCTTGCAAAATACTCATCTTACCTTTATCCCCTATTCTTTGCTAGATTTATAGAAAGGTCAAAAAAAGGAAACGAATGTCGTTTCCCTTCTTATGCATCCAAGCCATACGCTTTTACAAGCGCACCTAATCCACCTTGGAACCCGCTTCCTACTGCACTAAACTTCCACTGTCCATTATGACGATATAATTCACAAAAGACAACTGCTGTTTCAATGGAGAAATCTTCCCCTAAATCAAAACGAAGAACTTCTTCGTTTGTTTCTTCATTTGCTAAACGAACGAATGCATTTGCAACCTGTCCAAAGTTTTGATTACGGCCTTCACCATCATAAATTGTAACTGTAATAGCAATTTTATGAACATCTGCTGGAACCTTTTTCAAATCGACAACAAGTTGCTCATCATCACCGTCACCTGCACCTGTACGGTTATCTCCTGTATGTAAAACTGATTCACAAGGAGACTGTAAATTATTATAGAAAATAAAATCAGTTTCCTTCGTACATTTCCCGTTCGCATCTAATAAAAAGGCAGATGCATCTAAATCGAAATCAGATCCACCATCATAAGATTTAATATCCCATCCAAGACCAATTACTGCTCTTGATAAACCTGGGCTTGTTTTAGCTAAATCAATTTTCTGTCCTTTTTGCAATTGAATAACCATATATATTCACCTCTATATTTTAATTTTTAAAAATATATCCATCAGTAATTACGCGTTTCACTGATGGATATATAAATCTATTACTCTACATCTAAACCAAAGTTATTACATAGAGAACCTAATCCACCTTGGAATCCACTTCCGATTGCATTGAATTTCCATTCACCTGCGTGACGGTATAATTCGCTCACTACTACAGCTGTTTCAATAGAGAAATCTTCTCCTAAATCGTAACGAATTAATTCTGCATTCTTTTCTTCATCCATAATACGTACGAAAGAATTAGAAACTTGTCCGAAGTTTTGGCTGCGGCCTTCTCCATCATAAATTGTAATTGTGAAACAAATACGCTCAATGTTAGCAGGAACATTTTTTAAGTCTATTTTAATTGTTTCATCGTCGCCTTCACCTTCACCTGTACGGTTATCTCCTAAATGCTCTACAGCACCATTCGCACCTTTTGGATTATTATAGAAGACGAAATCCTCTGCACCTGAAACTTTACCGTTAGCACCTACTAAGAAGATACTAACATCTAAATCGAAATCATTTTGTCCGTCATAACGATTCGTATCCCAACCAAGTCCTACAAGAACTTTCGAAAGACCTGGATTTGTTTTTGTTAAGTCTACCTTTTGTCCTTTTTTCAATGAAATAGATGCCATATTATACTATTCCTCCTTGGTTTATTTTATTGGTAACGTGATACAATCTCACTTAAGTTTTTATCTTGTGTTCCTTCTCCCACTGCTGAAAACTTCCATTCGTTTCCGTCTCGGTACATTTCACCTGCAATTAAAGTCATTTTACCAGCATAATTATCTGACAAGTTATAACGCGCTAATTCTTCACCTGTTTGTGGGTTTTGAATACGAATATATGCATTGCGAATCATCCCAAAGTCTTGACGACGATTTACACAGTCATAAATATTTACAACGAATACTAAACGATTAATACGGCTCGGAACCTTATGTAATTCTACGAAAATTGTTTCGTCGTCACCAGCGCCTTCACCTGTTAAATTATCTCCTGAATGAATAATACTACCACAAGTAGAAAGTTTGTTGCCGAAGTAAACTAGATCATTTTTGTTTAAAAAACGATCCCCTTCTAACATAACGACAGATGCATCACAATCTACACTTGGTTTACTTCCAAATAAAGAAGACAGAAACCCACCTGATTGCCCAATTGGATCCCAGCCTAAGCCAACCTGTAGTTTCGCTACTCTCGGTTGTCCTTTCGTTAAATCAATCTTTTGTCCTTTTTCTAAAATAATAGGCATGAAGTTTCTTCCTTTCTACAAAGCATTTTCCAACTCGGAAAACATTGTATTCTTCTCTTATATTGTAGCATTATTTATCTAATGAGAAAAAGGATAAATTCTCAATTATATGAAAACAGATACTATATTTATTTATACTGATGTAATAAGTGGTAAATAGAGCCAATCATTCCTGCACAATTACCGCTTTGCGCAAGTTTAATCTCACAATTACTATAAATCTCTTGATTTAAGTATGTTCCTATCTCTTCCTTCACTTCATTTAAGAAATCATCTCCTCTTTCAGTAATTCCCCCACCAATAATAATCATTTTCGGATTAAAAATATAAGCAAGATTGCTAATACCAATCGCCAAATGTTTAAAGAAAATCTTCACGGCTTGAGTAACACCGCTATCACCCTTATCATATAATTCGAAAATTGTTTTACCATCCCACTCCTTTTTACCTTTATATCTTCGTACGAGATGAATTAATCCTGAAATTGAGGCAACCTCCTCAAAAGTTTTCCCTTCTATTAACATGTTCCCCCATTCCCCAGCGCCAAACGAATGTCCACGGTATAACTCTCCATTTATAACAATTGCTCCACCAATGCCCGTTCCAAGCGTAAGCATAATAAAATCGCTTTCTCCCCTCCCTGTACCTTTCCATTTCTCACCTAAGGCTGCACAATTAACATCATTTTCAATAGATACAGGAACTTTTAATACTTCTTGTAATCTCTCAACAATAGAAATATTAGCATAACGTGGAATATGATCCACACCTCCCGTTATAACTCCTTTATCAATATCAACAATTCCCGCTGTACTAATACCAATTCCGGAAATAGTATGTTCAGTCATTAACTTTTTTGATAAACATATAAGTTTTTGAACAATTTGTTCCCCGCCCAAGTGAATTTCTGTTGGGACCTTTTTATGTATTAGTACTACCCCTATTTCTGAAACAATTCCATATTTAATTTGCGTACCACCAATATCAAATGCAATATATTCTTTCATCCGTTGCCACTTCCTCTACTGTTATGAGTGTAAATTCTCCATCACTCTACTATTTGCAAGGAATTTACATTAACTCTTTTCTCCCTTTAGAAATACACCACCTTTTTCTATATATAGTTTTTTTTGCATAAAACTCTTTTTCCTATGAAATATTACAAAGGGGTGTATTTTAGATGGAACAATAATTTTTTCTTCAGGAGGAAAACAATGACAAAAATCTTCATTTTAGCATCAACACTTTCTTTATCCTTTTTTAGCGGCTTAAATATTGGTAATGCTGCAACTGAAAACTTCCATCCAATAACAAACGCTATTGTACAAAATAACGATACTTTAGCAGAAGGTAATTCAAAAGATAATAATAAACCTCCAGGAAACAATGGTTCTCAGGACGATAGTGGTTCTGGTGGCAATGGTTCTGGTGGCAACGGTTCTGGTGGCAGTGGTTCTGGCGGCAATGGTTCTGGTGGCAGTGGTTCTGACGGCAGTGGTTCTGACGGCAACGGTTCTGACGGCAACGGTTCTGGCGGCAATGGTTCTGGCGGCAACTGGCGGCAACGGTTCTGGCGGCAATGGTTCTGGCGGCAGTGGTTCTGGCGGCAATGGTTCTGGTGGCACGATGGTTCTGACGGCAGTGGTTCTGGTGGCAACGGTTCTGGTGGCAATGGCTCTGGTGGCAGTGGTTCTGGTGGCAACGGTTCTGACGGCAATGGTTCTGGTGGCAACGGTTCTGGTGGCAACGGTTCTGGTGGCAGTGGTTCTGGTGGCAGTGGTTCTGGTGGCAATGGCTCTGGTGGCAGTGGTTCTGGTGGCAATGGTTCTGACGGCAATGGTTCTGGTGGCAACGGTTCTGGTGGCAACGGTTCTGGTGGCAGTGGTGGCTGGTGGTTCTGGTGGCAACGGTTCTGACGGCAATGGTTCTGGTGGCAGTGGTTCTGGTGGCAACGGTTCTGGTGGCAATGGTTCTGGCGGCAGTGGTTCTGGTGGCAACGGTTCTGGTGGCAGTGGTTCTGGCGGCAGTGGCTCTCAGGGCGGCAACCGTGTTAAAGGCGACAGCAGTTCTCAAGGTGGCAATGGCTCTCAGGGAGGCAACCGTGTTAAAGGCGATAGCGGCTCTCAAAGCGGTAACGCAAAAGATAATGCAACAAAACAAGGCAATAAATTGCCTAATACTGCAACGCATTATCCTGCATCTATTTTAATTGGTCTTTCGACATTCCTAATTGGTGTGTTACTATTTATTCGTCGTAAAAACGCAAAATAAAAAAATCATCCTTCCATCTAAAAATACATGAAACAGATTATAAAGTGAAACTTTAATCAGTGGGGATTTTGTTCATCCCCCACTGATTATTAGCCTTCACCAATCGGGCTTTTACGGGCAGCAGGGCTCCCACCTAACTTCTTAGCTCCAGCCGAATTTTGAAGTGGGAGTTTTACTACCTGGCAAATAGCGGGATAAAACTAAAAAGACTTTGATTGCATTTTATTATGCAATCAAAGTCCTTTTTGTCATCTAGTAGAAAGAGTATTAATACGCTTTTCCCCAATACACCATCTGCTTCGCTTTTTTACTACAGCAAATACATTCGTCAGCTAAACTTTCTTGTTCGAACGGAATACAACGTGAAGATACTCCAACTTCTTCTTTTAATTTTTCTTCACAAGCTAGTTCTCCACACCACATCGCTTTAATAAAACCTTGCTTTTCATCAGCCGCTTTTTTCATCTCTTCGAAATTCGTCACACTATACGTATTCTCATCGCGAAATACTTTTGCTTTGCTAAATAAAGAATGGTGAATTTCCTCAAGTAGTACTGGAATGCGTTCTTCTAATTGATCCATTGATATAAACTCTTTTTCTTTCGTATCTCGCCTTACAAGTACAACTTGATTCTTTTCAATATCCTTTGGACCAACTTCTAATCTAATTGGAACACCCTTCATTTCATACTCATTAAATTTCCAGCCAGGTGTTTTATTGCTAACATCTATTTTTACACGTGCAACCTTCTGAATACGTCCTTGCAACTCTGTTGCTTTTTCTAACACACCTTCTTTGTGCTGAGCAATAGGAACGATAACAACTTGTACTGGAGCGACTTTCGGTGGCATTACAAGTCCGTTATTATCGCTATGAACCATAATAAGTCCACCTATCATTCTTGTTGATACACCCCAAGATGTTTGATGTACGTATTGCCATTTACCGTTACGGTCTAAAAACTTAATATCAAATGCTTCAGAGAAATTCGTTCCAAAGTTATGAGATGTTCCTGTTTGAAGTGCTTTTCCATCATGCATTAAACTTTCAATTGTATAAGTTGCCTTCGCTCCTGCAAACTTTTCTTTTTCTGTTTTTTGCCCTTTAATAACCGGAATCGCTAAATACTCTTCACAAAAAGCAGCATATAGATTTAAAATATTTAATGTTTCAATTTGAGATTCTTCTGCCGTTTCATGAATCGTATGACCTTCTTGCCATAAAAATTCAGTTGTACGAAGGAATGGTCTCGTCGTCTTCTCCCAACGAACTACTGAACACCACTGGTTATATAACTTTGGTAAATCATTATATGATTGAACAATTTTTGAAAAATGCTCACAGAATAGAGTTTCAGATGTAGGACGTATACAAAGTCTTTCTACCAATTTCTCATCTCCGCCATGAGTAACCCATGCTACTTCAGGAGCAAATCCTTCAACATGATCTTTCTCTTTTTGTAATAAACTCTCTGGAATAAACATTGGCATGTACACATTTTCATGACCAGATTCTTTTAATTTTTCATCCATCACTTTCTGCATATTTTCCCATAATGCATAACCGTATGGACGTAAAATCATACAACCTTTCACACTTGAATAATCAACAAGCTCCGCTTTTTTTACAATATCGGTATACCACTGAGCAAAGTCTTCTTCCATTTTCGTAATGGCTTGTACTTGTTCTTTTACCATAGTTATTCTTCCTCCTTTAGAAAATAGAAAAAGCCCGCGTCCCCAAATAGGGACCGAGCTTTGTCGGCGTTACCACCCTGATTCATACACAAAAAAATTGAGTATGCTCTCTTTTTGATAACGGGAATTTCCCGCTGCATATGCAGAACTCAAAGGTAGGTTCCATATCGCCTCTTTAAGAATCTTCCAGCCAAAAGGATTCTCTCTCTGCAAAAAGGTAAGACATGTACTATTCCTTTTTCATCGTTATAACAAAATAAATTTGTTGAATATCATAATATAAATTTTATTTCAAAACAAGAGTCAATTTTCTTATTTTTATACATTTTTTTCAATTATCACTGTTTTATACGTAACTTTTCCGAACTATTTTTACAAGTTGATGAGCAACCATACCAATTAGTGTACCAATTAAAACGAAGAAACAAATAAATCCGTATCCCATTCCTTCCCAACCACCAATAGCGATCATTGTTACAGGAAAGAAAGCTAAACAAAGAAGTACTAAACTAAGTGCAAATATAATATCAAACTGTTTATCTGGAAAACGTTTCTTTAGTAAATATGACATAAAAAATACAAGGAGAACGGTGACTCCACCAATGATGTAAAAGATACCAAATCCATCTAGCCAATCCATAGTATTCCCTCCTTCCATTCATTCCCTTATACTTATTATATGTTTAATTTTTCTGAAAATAAATAACGAAATTTTATTCAAAAATATATTTTTATTACCAGGTATTAATAGTAATATATAAGAATAGGTTTTATATAATCAGGAGGGAAACTTTATGGATAAAGCATTAACAAATCGCGTCATTATTTTATCTTTCGACTGCTTATCAGCTTTAGATTTTCCTATATTACAAAAACTACCTAATTTCCAAACTTTAATAAAAAAGGGCGCGATTGCGAAAAAAGTGGAGCCAATTTATCCTTCTGTAACATATCCAAGCCACTCAACAATCGTAACCGGTAATTATCCTAATAAGCATGGCGTTGTCAGCAATACATTACTTCAACCAGGACGTGATTCACCAGATTGGCATTGGTACCGAAAGTCCATTAAAGGAACAACTTTATATGATGAAGCACGCAAAGCAAATTTAACGACAGCAGCCCTTCTATGGCCTGTTACTGGAAGAGCAAATATCGATTACAATTTACCAGAAATTTTTCCAAATAGACCATGGCAAAATCAAATTTTAGTTTCATTATTTAGCGGTAGCCCGCTATATCAATTAGATTTAAATCATCGTTTCGGCCATATACGAAATGGATTGTCACAGCCTGAGCTTGATAATTTCGTCCTTGCTTCTGCCCTACATACAATTCAGACAAAAAAGCCTAATGTTATGTTTGTACATTTTACTGATTTAGATACTCAAAGACATTACCATGGCTTCGAGTCTGAGGAAACAGTAGCTGCAATCCACAGACACGACGAACGCCTAGGAAAAATTATCCATACATTAAAAAAAAGTGGTATATACGAAGAAAGTACAATTATTGCACTTGGTGACCATAGCGCTTTAAGTGAAAACAAGGCAATCCAATTAAATGTCCTATTCTGTCAAAAAGGGCTTATATCCGTAAATAAACGTGGAAAAATACACGATTGGAAAGCTTATTGCCAAAGCTGTGATGGATCTGCCTACGTACATGTAAAGGATAAAAATGATACTGAAACGATTAAAGAGATTCAACTTCTTCTTGAAGAGCTTCTTCAGGATAAACAAAATGGAATTGAATTTATTCTGCACGATGAAGATGCAAAAGAACGTGGCGCTGATGGTAATTGCTTATTTATGCTAGAGGCCATGGAAGGTTATTACTTCATTGAAAATTATACAGGTGATTTCATAAAAGAAATTAATAAAGAAGATGTTAATTCTAGTAAGAAATATACATTTGGAACGCATGGATATTCCCCAACAAAACCTAACTATGAAACAATTTTTATGGCTGCTGGGAAAGGCATTCAAAGCGGCGTTACAATTCCGTATATGAGACTGATTGATGAGGGTCCGACTATCGCTAGGTTACTCGGCTTGCACTTAGGTGAAACAGACGGCGCAATTGTAGAGGATTTACTTCAATTGTAAAGAACTGTGTATATATGTAAAAGTTATGTAAAAATCATCACTGTTTCTCTTTTTATAATTTTTATTTTTGTACACTGTTAGTAGAACAAATTTAAGGGGGAACATTATATGAAAAAAATGTCCAGACAAGAAAAAAGCTGGATATTGTACGATTGGGCGAACTCGGTATATTCGCTCGTCATTACAACTGCATTATTTCCAATTTACTTTAAAGCAGCTGCAAAAGAAGCTGGACTATCTGGTGCAACTTCAACAGCCTATTGGGGATATGCAAACTCGTTCGCTACACTTTTAATTTCTATACTCGCTCCTATTCTCGGCACGGTTGCTGATTATAAGGGATTTAAAAAACGATTTTTCACATTCTTCTTTGGACTCGGTATCGTATTTACAAGTATGCTAGCAGTTGTTCCAACATCTCAGTGGTACTTATTACTAGGATGCTATATGCTCGCATTAGTTGGCTTTGCTGGAGCAAATATTTTTTATGATGCATTTCTAGTAGATGTTACCTCTGGGGATAGAATGGACCGAATTTCTACGCGAGGTTTTGCATTAGGTTACATTGGGAGCACAATTCCTTTTATCGGTTGTATTGCTCTTATTATTCTTGCTCAAAAAGGAACTATCCCCTTATCAGTCGGAATTGCTAGTCAAATTTCCTTTGCAATAACAGCTCTTTGGTGGGGACTATTTACGATACCAATGCTAAAAAATGTAGAGCAAACACACTATATTGAACGTCATCCAAGACCAATTGCAATGAGCTTCAAGCGCCTTGCTAATACGTTTAAAAATATTAAAGAATATAAAACTGTATTTATGTTCCTAATAGCTTACTTTTTCTACATTGATGGGGTAGATACAATTATCACTATGTCTACTGCTTACGGAACAGATCTCGGTATTAGTGCAACCAATCTATTAATCATCTTATTTGTAACACAAATTGTCGCTTGTCCATTTGCTTTATTATATGGAAAACTATCGGAAACATTTACCGGTAAAAAAATGCTATATGTCGGCATTATCATTTATATCATTATTTGCACATATGCTTATTTCTTAAAAACGACGTTTGATTTCTGGATTTTAGCAATGTTAGTTGCTACTTCTCAGGGCGGGATTCAAGCACTTAGCCGTTCTTATTTCGCAAAACTAGTACCGAAAGAATCTGCAAATGAATTCTTCGGATTTTATAATATCTTTGGTAAATTCGCGGCAATTATGGGTCCGGTATTAGTTGGTGTCACAACACAATTAACAGGAAAAACAAACGCTGGTGTCCTTAGTATTATTGTCTTATTTATTATCGGTGGATTCTTATTAACTAGAGTACCCGAAAATGATACGTCCGTTACACCACCTAATCCGAAAACTAAAACAATATAAGAGAAAGATCCCCTTCACACAAGAAGGGGATCTTTTTCTTATATTTTTAACGATAACGCCCCACAATTAAAAACTCTAAAGCTTGTACAAAAATAGTTTATCGACAGTTGTTCCTAATACTTCTGCTAACCGGAATGCTAGTGCTAAGCTTGGATCATATTTATTATTCTCAATTGCATTTATCGTCTGTCTTGATACGTTACACTTATCCGCTAATGCACCTTGTGAAATATTATTTGCAGTGCGCAATTCATAGATTTGATTTTTCACACCGTTTCTCCTAACCTGTAAAATCGTTTTTACATCATCAGTATATAGTTGGTACATGTCATTGTCAAAAGATTGCCACAAGAAAAGGGAGCAATTCTGCTCCCTTACAATAGCTATTTCGAAACTAATCAATTCGTCATTTCCTCTCGATTCACAATATCTTCTTTCTTTATTTGCATACGTAAAACCGGACCTATCGCAAATAAAATAAGTGCCATTGCTATACAAAATACAGTAACTAGTGAGGTCATCTCCTTCAATCCTCCAGCTAGTGAAGTTCCAATTAACATTGCCCCCATGAACAGTGGTAAAATCGTTCCATTTACTCTGCCAATCATATTTTCTGGTACAAGTTGAATCATAAGCGTACCGACAACGATATTGACACAGGCTAAACAAATACCTGTTCCAAATCTCATGAAACTAGTAATCCAAAATGATGTAGATAACCCTTCTACTAAAAATGACATCGCTAATATGCTCATACCGAATACAAACATCTTTTTCGGATTCACTTTTGAAGCGAAAACTGCAGCAACAATACCACCAATTAACATACCGATTCCATCAGCTGCGGCTAAATATTGAACGGCTTCCTTTTCCATTCCAAGCCTTTCTATTACAAGAAACACTTCTAATGGATTCGTTAGTCCAACAGCTAAGCCCATAATGGTGAAAGTGATCGTAATCATACGTAAATTTTTCGTATGAAGAACGTATTTCCAACCTTCTTTTATATCATTTTTTAATGAACCTCTCGCCACTTGCTCTTGTTCCACCCATTTTGGTAAAAATGAAAGAGCGATAGCAGATAACAAAAATAAAATAATTAAGCTATATAGTGACGTAAATAAACCAAGTTGTGTGTACACAAGCGATCCTACCACTGGTCCAAAAATCATAAATAGCGACTGTAATGTTTGATTAAATGCAATCGCATTTGCTACCTGTTCTTCTTTTACATAGCGTTTAAATATACGCGAAGATGATGGCTGTGAAAACTGACCTACAATCGCGGAAATGAGTGTTGCAAAAAATATAGCCTGCCAATAATCCAGCTTTAGCAACAAGACAATTCCTACAATAGACAGTACGCTTAATACATCTCCAGCGACCATCGTTCTTTTCGGATTCCAGCGATCAGCTAGCGCCCCACCGATAAACGAGAAAATAAAAATAGGTGCATATTCCATAACCGATAACAAAGAAACTGAAACTGGATCATTATTCGTTCGCTCCATTATGAAATACAAAAGAGCCATATTTCTGATCCAAATTGCAAATTGTTGTAAAATATCAGATGCCATAACGAGCATAAATGCTCGGTTTTTAAATAAAGCGTTCATTTTCATTCCCCTTTCATAAACCGACCGTTCGGTCTAATTTATTTTGTAAGAAAAGCAACTGACCTATTATTCAGCTGCCATTCCTTTTAACAATACATCTATTGCCTTTTTATAAATACGTTTCAGCTCTTTATAATCTAACTCGTAGTAAAGTACTCCAAGCCCCGATAATAATCCATTCACAATATACATAAGATCACGCGTATCATCTTCTTGAAACTCTCCAGACTGTATACCTGCTTCAATTAATTTCTCAACCATAACATATGATTCTCTAGTTAAAGCTAACAGTTCATCCAGAATTTCTTTACTTACAACTTGGCTCATAGAGAATTCCTCTATTGCATTTGAAATGGGTTGCTGTATGTCCTCTACATAATATTCCGCGAGACCATATAGTTTTTCAGTACTAGTACTATACAACTTCTCTTTTTCATTCCATTTTTCAAGCCAATCATACGTATGCTGTTTCACTACAAATAAAAATAATTCTTCTTTACTTTTAAAGTGATAATAAATGCTTCCTTTACTTCTCTCTGTAATTTCACAAATCTCTTCCATAGATGTAGCTGCATAGCCCTTCTGTGAAAACAGACTTTCTGCTTTATAGGCAATTTCTTTCTTTATCTCTTCTGCGCTTCTTCTCATATTCACACCTCTTTAAACCGACCGTTCAGTCTAATAATAACAAATAAAAAACCTCTATCGCAAGAGGCTATACTCCTTATTTAAGAAAACGTACTTTCAAACCACATTCGAATCATATGTATTATTCCAAATTTAAATCCTAATTTAGTAAGAAATACGGTTCCCTTTTCATTTCCCCTAGCATGTTAAAAATATTTAATCAAACGTTTGTTTAACTGTTTTTATGCATGTGGAAGCCAACTAATCAAACGTTTGTTTAAAAAGAAATACGCCCCCTATAGGGCGTATTCTCATCAATCACCGCCGCCTCCACCACCGCAGCTACCTCCACTATCTCCACCAAAAGAACCTCCGCAATCATGTGAACCTCCATCGTGCGAGCTATCATTATCCGATCCAGCAAAGAAAAATAATGGTGATGAGCTGTTGGATGAATTATGAATGTTATTTTGTTTTGTAAGATTTACCTTCTTTTTGTTTGATCGAACTGCTGTTGCGATCGTTCCAACTACAACAAATAATAGTATGACAATAATAAATTCCATATAAAAGCCTCCCTTAACCTTCGAATAATTGAATGGTTCTCTCTAAATTTTCAAGTGAAATGAAGCGCGATTCACGAAGGATCTCTTTTCCAGTATAAAATAATAAAACTGTTGGCCCTGTAAATACTGCATATCGCCCCGCAATCTCTTGCATGTCTTGTAGTAATATTTCTACTTTCTCTACGTAATCATAATTCTCTAATACGCAATTTACTTTTCTTAACATAACATCACAAACACCACAATTTTCCGTTTTAATAAACAGCAGTACCAATTGTTGTCCTTCAATATATGTCGCTAATTCTTCTATCGTTTCAAATGTATTCATCTTATCCCTCTTAGCGTAATTTACGAAATACTTTATCCTGATACATACGAAAAGCCGAACTATCTTTAATCTTTCTCTTTTCCATTACCTGCTGAAAACGCAGCGTTTTTGCTGTTAACTCTTCTTGTAATTCTTTTCTCTCTACTTCATCATAACAGCACGCAATTAAGTCTTCTATTTTTAATATATCTTTTTGTAGTTCCATTTCTGGTGGAATCATACCTGCATTTTTCAAGATTTTATAACTCATTCTAAGTTCTGGAGGTACCATTGAAAGGTCTTCTAATTGTAGTGGTTTTCCTTTCCCCGGAATATGATCGAGATCACCATTCCGTATTGCTTGTCGAATTTTTTCTTCAGCAATGTTCAAAAAGACATCCACACCATTCGCTCCTTTACATATTTTTACTATTATTTTACATGATATTTTCTCATCTTGCTACGCTATTACAAATTGACTTTATACAATTTTTTCTCAAATTTAATTACAAGGAGCCTTTTCCTCCCTAATCAATATTTTATTTTCATGTGTAGTCTGTATTAGAGCCATTTAATATTGAGAAAATCTTTGCGAATCAAATAAAGCGTTTACACCAAATCTTGCATTTGCTACGATTTAATCACCCCCAGCTCCCTTGTATAGACTTCGTGATGTCTGATCATTTTTATCTAGACGTTTCATACGTCTAGATTCACTTTGGTTTATTGGCGCATGCCTTTAAATATATCTTTTATTTTGAAAGGAGAAATGACTATGAGATCAAAAAAATTCACGCTACTATTACTATCCCTACTACTTTTCTTACCTCTTTTTCTCACAAACTTTATTACTCCAAATTTCGCATTAGCAGATTCACCAAAGCAAGGTCAAAAAATTGTTGGGTATTTTCCTTCATGGGGCGTTTACGGACGTAATTATCAAGTTGCAGACATTGATGCATCAAAGCTAACTCATTTAAACTATGCTTTCGCTGATATTTGCTGGAATGGAAAACATGGAAACCCTTCTACTCACCCCGATAATCCAAATAAACAAACGTGGAACTGTAAAGAATCTGGTGTACCACTGCAAAATAAAGAGGTCCCTAATGGTACTCTCGTACTCGGTGAACCATGGGCTGATGTCACAAAATCTTATCCGGGATCGGGTACAACTTGGGAAGATTGTGATAAATATGCCCGCTGTGGAAATTTCGGAGAACTGAAACGATTAAAAGCTAAGTATCCTCACTTAAAAACAATTATTTCAGTTGGTGGCTGGACTTGGTCTAACCGCTTTTCTGATATGGCCGCTGATGAAAAAACAAGAAAAGTATTCGCTGAATCTACAGTAGCTTTTCTTCGCGAATATGGATTTGACGGCGTTGATTTAGACTGGGAATACCCGGGTGTTGAAACGATTCCTGGTGGTAGTTATCGTCCTGAAGATAAACAAAACTTCACCCTTCTGCTTCAAGATGTTCGAAATGCATTAATGAAAGCTGGTGCAGAAGATGGTAAACAATATTTACTAACAATCGCGTCAGGTGCAAGCCAACGTTATGCGGATCATACAGAGCTAAAGAAGATTTCTCAAATACTGGATTGGATTAATATTATGACATACGATTTCCACGGTGGGTGGGAAGCTACTTCTAACCATAATGCTGCACTATACAAAGATCCAAATGACCCCGCAGCGGATACGAAATTTTACGTAGATGGTGCGATAGACATTTATACAAATGAAGGGGTTCCAGCGGATAAACTCGTATTAGGTGTACCTTTTTACGGACGTGGATGGAAAAGTTGCGGAAAAGAAAATAATGGGCAATACCAACCTTGTAAACCAGGTAGTGACGGAAAGCTCGCTTCTAAAGGCACTTGGGATGATTATTCTACCGGTGACACAGGTGTGTACGATTATGGTGATTTAGCATCTAATTATGTGAATAAAAATGGTTTTGTTCGCGGATGGAACGATGTAGCGAAAGTACCTTATTTATATAATGCGACTACAGGAACCTTTATTAGCTATGATGACAATGAATCTATGAAATATAAAACAGACTATATAAAGACAAAGGGTTTAAGTGGCGCAATGTTTTGGGAACTAAGCGGGGATTGCCGTACAAGTCCAAAATATAGTTGTAGTGGACCAAAATTACTTGATACGCTAGTAAAAGAATTACTTGGTGGACCTATTACTCAAAAAGATACTGAACCACCAACAAACGTAAAAAATATTACTGTTACAAATAAAAATTCAAACTCAGTTCAATTAAACTGGACTGCATCTACTGATAACGTAGGCGTTACTGAATATGAAATTACTGCCGGAGAAGAGAAATGGAGTACAACAACAAATAGCATTACAATTAAAAACTTGAAACCTAATACAGAATACACATTTTCAGTATTAGCAAAAGATGCCGCTGGTAACAAATCACAACCTACTTCTATTCTTATAAAAACAGATGATGCTAACACAACACCTCCTGGTGGAAATGGCAATGCTACCTTTTCAGTCACTTCAAATTGGGGAAGTGGTTACAACTTCTCAATTATAATTAAAAATAGCGGAACGACCCCTATTAAAAACTGGAAATTAGAATTTGATTATAACGGCAATTTAACACAAGTTTGGGATTCTAAAATTAGTAGTAAAATAAATAATCATTACGTAATTACGAATGCAGGATGGAATGGTGAAATTCCTCCTGGTGGATCAGTTACAATCGGAGGGGCAGGAACAGGCAATCCCGCCGAACTTGTAAATGCATCCATTAATGAAAACTAAACGTAACCTCCATTAATTATTTCACTAAAGTTTGAATTTAGGTTTGAGTGCTCTATCCTAAATTCAAACTTTTAATTTTATGAAAAATCACAATTTATATTATAATAACCTATTATAATTATATTTAGTTTCTAATATGAAGTTCGCGTGAAGTTCATCTGAATTTTACATGAATTTCCTTTAAGTTCTATTGTCTTCCCATACTAATCACATTATCCTTTATATATAGGAATCATTTCCATTCCATTTCAAACTATCTATATATATAAAAAAGATAGTAGCCTATTAGGGAAAGGCATCTAGTATTATTATAAATATAACCAAAGAAAAAGAACTCTTATGGTGCGCTTATAAGCGCACCATAAGAGTTCTTTTTCTTACAATTCTCATTTGAGAGTTCTCGAAAATCATGTTAATCACAAAGAAAAGGCATTAGCTCATAAAAGCTAACGCCTTTTCTTTGTGATTATTGTTAAACGTTCCATTTTTCGATATTCCATATTTTCGTTATCCATGCTTCATAGAAAGAGGGCTCATGTGAAACAATTAAAACTGTACCTTTATATTGTTTTAACGCTTCCTGTAAATCCGTCTTAGTCTCTGTATCCAAATGGTTAGTTGGTTCATCTAAAATTAAAACATTGCTTTTAGTTACGATAAGTTCGCATAATCGTACTTTTGTTTGTTCTCCTCCACTTAATAACTGGATAGGTTTTAATACATGTTCTTCTTTCAATCCGCACTTTGCTAATGCTTGTCGGATTTCTTTTCTTGTCATATCTGGTCTCCCTGCCCATACTCTTTCTAGTGCAGTTATTTCTGAGGAAAATTCCTCTTGTGCAAAATAAGCGGGTTTTACTCGTTCCCCAACAGAAACTGAGCCGCCTAACGGTTTTATTTGTCCTAGTAATGTTTTTAACATTGTTGTTTTTCCAATCCCATTATGACCAATAATCGCAATCTTTTCCCCTTTTTTCACTTGAAAATCCAATTCTGGAAATAACGGTTCACCATAACCAATTTTCAGTTTCTCTACCTGTAATATACGACTCACTGGCTCAGTATAAACATTAAAATCAAAACGGGCGCGAGGTACATCGTTAACCTTTTCAACCTTTTTCATTTTCTCTAATACTTTTTCACGACTTTTCGCTTGTTTCGCTTTACGAATTTTATTTTTTTGAATAAAACCCTCTAAATGTGCAATTTCTTTTTGTTGTTTCGCATACGCCGCTTGTAATTGTTTCCTTTGTAATTGATAACTTTGCAAAAAGGTTTCATAATCTCCCGCATAGCGCTTAACCTTTCGTTCTTCTAGATGATAAATAACATTCGTAATATTGTTCAAAAATATTTCATCATGCGAAATGATAATATAAGCTTTTTCATACATTTGTAAATATGATTGCAACCATTCTATATGTGCTGTATCTAAATAGTTAGTTGGCTCATCTAATAATAAAACATCCGCTTTTTCTAAAAGGAGTTTCCCAAGTAACAACTTTGTCCGCTGACCACCACTTAACTTTGAAACATCCTTTTCCAATCCTATTTCAAACAAGCCTAAGCCTGTTGCTACTTCCTCAATTTCTGTATGAATTTGATAAAAATTAGAATTCTCCAATATAGTTTGTAACTCTCCATACCTTACTAACAATTTCGCTACTTCTCCTGCTCCAGCCATCTCTTCTGTAAGTTTTAACATGTCACGTTCCAACTCATACAGGTTAGAAAACGCACTTTGCAAGTATTCTTCAATTGTTATGCCTTCTTGTAAATCTATATGCTGTTGCAAAAAGCCAATCTTCACATGTGGAAACCATTCAATGTTTCCATCATCATGTATAAGTTCTCCTGTTAACAAGCGTAATAATGTGGATTTTCCAATTCCATTTTTCCCTACTAGCCCAACATGTTCGCCCTTTAATAATCGAAAGCACGCATTATATAAAATGGTTTTCTCACCATATGAATGACTTACATTTTCTACTGTTAATATACTCATCTTTTTTCTCTCCTTTTCTTATGATCCATAAGCTAAATAGAGAGAACAACAGTATAAAGCCTTATTTAGTTATACATATAAAAATGGGTAAGGTGAATACACCTTACCCATTACATATTATCGTAAGAAAGGATTAAGGTTCTTTACCTGCTGTCTTCAATTTAGCTTATTTGTTAAAAATGGGCAGACTTCTCCCGTATCAAGCTAAAACCATTTGAAGAACAGTTGATAAAGTCATTTTATCCTTTCACTCCTTTAACATTTGTTATATTAAGAGTATAAACCACTCTGTTATATTCTATTCTCTACTTTTTCTTTTGTTCCTTCTTCCAATTTATCCGATGTTAATGAACCCACTATTTCCCCTATAGATTTCATCTTTCTCCTTCAATAGAAAAAAGCCTCTTAACAGCAATTATACAAAAAACTGTTAAAAGACTTTTTTCTATTTTTTCATGTAAGGAGCCAATACTCTTAAAATTTCTTCCTTATCCTTCTTTAACTCAAGAGATGTTAACATATCCATCGTTCGCGGCCTAGGTAATTCCACTTGGACCTCGCCAACTATTGATGCTGGTCTTTGAGATAAAATAAATACGCGATCAGAAAGTAAAATTGCCTCATCTAAGTCATGTGTAACCATAACAATTGTTTGCTTTTCTTGATGCCAAGAATTTAAAAGCCAACTGTGTACTTCCATTTTTGTAAATGCATCTAATTTTCCAAAAGGCTCATCCAGCAGCATAATTGGCTTTTCACATAAATACGTACGAAGGAAACTAATTCTTTGACGCATTCCACCTGATAATTCATCTGGATAATGATCTGCATATTCATCTAGCTCAAATTGCTTTAATGCTTCCATTCCTTCTGTCAGCCTTTGTTTTTTAGGCTTCCCTTCGATTTCCAATGGAAGAACGATATTTTGCAAAGCCGATCGCCACGGTAGTAATAAATCTTGTTGTGGCATATAACTAACAACATCTTGTTTTTTTACATACTCTTCGTTATAAAACACTTCTCCGCTCGTTGGCTCTTCAACACTTGCAATCATATTTAATAATGTACTTTTTCCACAACCACTCGGACCTACAAAAGAGACAAACTCTCCCTCTTGTATAGACGCACTAATATTTGCTAATACATTCTTTCCATCGAAAGCTTTTACAATATCTTTTATTTGTAATCCACTCATTTTTCACTTGGAAGGAATTCATTTGTAAAGGCATCTTTTACATCGATTTTCTTTTTAATAACTTTGTTGTCATATAAGAAATTCATGTAATTTGTCCAAATCTCTTCCTTCTGTACTCCCCACGCTTTTGCATCATCTTGATACTTTGTACTTAACCACTTTTGGCTTTCTTGTACTAATTCTTTATTCACATCTGGAACAGCTTTAATTAAAATATCCGCAGCTTCTTTCGGTTCTTTAATTGCAAAATCATAACCTTCCGTCGTTGCCGTCATAAATTTTTTCACAAAATCTTTATCTTGCTTCGTATGTTTTTCACTTGTAATAATAACAGGACTATAGAAATCAAGCGCTGGATCTAAGTCTTTTACCATAATTGTATTTAACTCTTTTCCTTGACGCTTCGCTTCAATTCCATCCCATCCATAATAAATCCATTCAAAGTCTGCATCACGACCGATTGATTTAAAGAAATCTGTTTGTCCAAGAATAATTTTTTCAACTTTATTAAAATCAGCTTGATGTTTCTCCATAATCGTCTTTAACGTCGCTTCTTCTGCTGGTCCCCCCCAGCCGCCATAACGTTTACCTTCAAAATCTTTCGGTGACGTCATATTATCTTTTTTTAGAGATGCAAAAGCAGAGGTATTATGCTGAATAATTGCACCAACAGAAACAACTGGGATTCCTTCAACACGAGCTAATGTTACATTTTCTTGTGCGCTTATCGCAAAGTCTGCTTTCCCAGAAGCAATCATCTGCTCTGCCGTTACATTATCACCAGGCTGGATAATTTCTACATCAAGCCCTTGCTTTTTGTAATAATCTTTCGTTTGCGCTACATATAAGCCAGTATGATTCGTATTTGGAAACCAATCTAAAACGACTTTTACTTTTTTATCTTTACTTGAACTTTCTTCTTTCTTCGCCGGATTACATCCGGCAACAGTTACTGCTAATAATGCAGCTAACATAATTTTTAAACCTTTTTTCATTTTCTGCCGCCCTTTCTGTATATCCATGGTGCTGTTATTCTTGCCATAAATTCAACAATAAAGTACAGACATAATGTCACCATGACGATAATCGCTGCAACACCAAATACTCGAGCCGTTAAAAAGGATTTTGTTGCTCTTGTAAGCATAACTCCTAATCCTTCGCTGGCACCAAGCCATTCCCCAATAATCGCCCCCATCACACTATATGTAACAGCAATTTTTAAACCTGAGAAAAAGTATGGGAGTACTGCTGGAAACTTTACTTTCTGGTAAACTTGCCATTTCGTTGCCTTCATTGTTTGTAACAGTTTCAGCATATTTTTATCTACCGTTTGGAAACCTTCTAAAATGCTAAGCGCAATTGGGAAGAAACAAACAAGAATAACAACCATTACTTTTGGCAACATTCCGTATCCAAACCAAATAATAAATAATGGTGCGAGCACAACGATTGGAATTGTTTGCGAAATAACGAGCAATGGATTCATTAAAATCCGAAATAAAGGGATGACATCCATAATGATAGCAATACTCGTCCCAAGTAAAATTGCAAAAAACAACCCAATTATTACTTCCTGTAACGTTTGCACTGTATTCGGTAATAGTAAATCTTTCATTCCAATTAACTCTTGCACAATTGCAGACGGCTTCGGTAAAATCCACGGCTCAATTTTAAATAATGAAACAGATCCTTCCCATATAGCAATGAGAAGGATAAGCCAAATTGTTGTGATTATTTTAGATCGCTTCTGGTTTTGCATATTCATCACGGTACTTCCAAACTTTTTCGTCAATCGTTACGCCTGTACTTGGACGATAGTGAATTTTAATAGAAGTGATTACTTCTTCTGCTCCAGCATCGACGCAAGCTTGTTGCGCGCGTTTAATGACGTCAAGAAGTACATCTAATTCTCCTTCCAACGTTGTTTCCATTGCCCCTACTTCATAACGAACTCCCGACTGTTGTACAACTTCAATTGCTTTATCAACAACGGAATACACATCTTTGTTCTTCGCTTGTGGTACTACTGAAAATGAAATTGTAACTTGTTGTGACATAATAAAATCCCCCTTACAAAATATGGTTTCAAAAAAAGAAAAGGCTTTCCTACCATGTAGGAAAGCCTTGTATACAAGTTATTCTATAATAACTTATGCTACATCACTTTAAAGTAACTCCCTACGCTGGCATTATCCAGATCAGGTTGAGGGTCGATGTATACTTACATCCTCTCAGCCAATTGGCTCCCCGGTTCTTAATTCGTTTTCATTGTAGCATGATTTATTTTATTGAACAAACAAAAGCATGTATAATCATTTCATTTAACTTTTAAATTCCCCAATTAACTCTTGTAACTCCTGTGAAAGCCAACTTAAAGAACTAGCTAATTCAGCAATATCTTGTACAGACATTTCCTGTTCTTTCATACTCTCTTCAATATTACTACTACTATTCGCATACATATTTGCGATATGTGATAGTTCATTTACAACACGAACAATATTTTGGCCATTTTGCAAAATATCACTTGAATTGCTAGAAACAGCTCTAACTTGATTTGTAACAGATTGTGCTGATTTTGAAATTTTTTCAAAGAAAGCACCACTACTTTCAACAAGTTTAATTCCAGATTCTACTTCTTTTGAAGCTTTTTGCATTGAAACAACAGCTTCTTCCGTTTCAGCTTGTGTTTCCCCGATTAATTTTGCTATATCTTTTGCTGATGCTTCCGTCTGCTCTGCTAATTTACGCACTTCATCAGCAACAACGGCAAATCCCCTTCCGGTTTCCTCAGCACGTGAAGCTTCAATAGAAGCATTTAAAGCTAGCGAATTAGTTTGATTTGAAATACCTGTAATTACTGTTACAATATCACTAATTTCTTTTGATCTTGTTTCCAAAGAACAAATAATAGAAGATAAATCTTGTACTGCATTTTGTATTATGTTCATTTGATTAATCGTCTGTTCAATAACACCATTTCCTTTTACTGAATGATGATCCATACCTTCAGACTCTTTCGCCATTTGTTTTGCAGCATTCGTTATCTCTTCCATCTTATCTTCCATTTCATATACAATACCTAAATACTGTGGTACTGAAGTTTCTTGTGACTGAGCGCCCGCTCTTAACTCAACCATAGAACTTACGATTTCTTGAACTGCCATGCTATTCTCTTTCGTACTCACTGACAATTCTTGTGAAGATGAGTAAACCTGTTCTGCTGTCTGCTTCACTTTATCTATAATTCCTTTAAACTTCTCGATGGTATTATTAAAATACGCATTAATAGTACCAATATCATCTGGTCTTTCCTCTAATTTAATACTTAAATTACCTTCACCGACTTTGCGCAATCCTTCACGTAAATCTCGCAATGGAGCAAGTGCGTTACGCACAATTAAGAATTGAATAACAGTTGCAATTAAAACAGAAATACAAATAAACATTAAACCTTGTATAATGAATTTTTCCTTTGTACTAGGAACGATAGAGGCATCTACATCGGCTGCAACAATTGCCACAATATTATCTTCTCCATCTTTAATTGGCTCTAATATCGTTACCCATGATCCTAATTCGTCTTCATATACTTCTGTCATATTTGCTTTTTTCGTACTCATTACTTTATCATATGCTTTCATCCAACGATCTGGTTGTTTATAATAGTCTCCCGGCTTTACTTCAACAACATTTGCTAAACCTGTAGACAAACCGACGATTTGTAACTCACCTTTTTCATTTTTTTTCGCTCCAACAACATACGTTTGTCCAACACTGTTCAATTCTTTCGTTGATTCATCTAATTTCTCTGTTAATTTCTCTCTTTTTTCTCTTTCTGCCGTTGGGTCTTTTGCAACATCTCTCAATATTTCTGCGTCTAATTTATGTAATACCGTATCTCCTGTTTCAAAAGAATGCCTTTCAAATATAGACATCATACTATTTTGAAACATATTAAAACTTAACGCTCCCATAGTACCAACAAGCGTTAAAATAACGAGTACAGTTAACAATACATTCTTTTGAAGAAACGATAGCTTATGCCAATATTTTTTCATTCACATTACCTTCCTTAATTCAGTTAATACAAAATAATAATTTCAAAACACACCTTTAATTGATAACGATTCTCAAATATAAACCAAAAAAAAGACCAATGAAAAAGCATTGGCCAAGACCAACCCTATCCGTCCGGTAACTGGCTAGCTTAGCCCTTCGACCTTAGCTCCTGTAGTTTTGCGTCCTCATGTTTCCATAAGTTTGCCTTTCTCGCTGAACGAGTTGAACGATATGGGAGTTCTATGAGAATTACAATATTCTCTTCCAAATATTACAACATAAAAATTAAAATGTCCACCCATTTAAAGATGTAAATATAAAGTTTTAATGTATTATTTTTTCGAAATAATTTAACAAAATAAGTGAATGTTACATTTCTTGTGTTATATAATAAAAAACGTATATAACACAAGGATTATTCCGGATATTCATTTAATTTTCATTCAAATTAAACTATTCGAATATATCTTAACTTACGAATTTCGGAGGTAGTTTATCATGTTTTGGCTACAATTTCTTACGTTACTACTCTGCATTTTTATTGGTGCACGCCTAGGCGGAGTTGGTCTAGGAGTAATGGGTGGCGTTGGTATGGCAATACTTGTTTTCGTCTTCCACTTACAACCTACAGCTCCTCCTATTGATGTAATGCTTATGATTTTAGCAGTAATTACAGCTGCCGGTGCTTTGCAAGCTGCTGGAGGAATGGATTACCTTGTCTACCTTGCTGAGAAAGCATTACGAAAAAATCCAAAGCGTATTACATTTTTTGCTCCTATTGTTACTTATTTATTCACGCTATGCGCGGGAACTGGTCATGTCGCTTATTCTGTACTTCCCGTTATCGCCGAAGTATCTCGCGAATCAGGAATTAGACCTGAACGACCAATGTCAATTGCCGTTATCGCTTCCCAGCAGGCAATTACAGCTAGTCCAATATCGGCTGCAACAGTTGCACTTTTAGCAATGTTAGCCGACTATAAAATCACCTTGTTAGATATTTTAAAAGTCAGTATCCCTTCTACTTTTATTGCTTGTATGGTAGCTGCATTCGTTGCTAGTAAAATGGGAAAAGAATTAAATGAAGACCCTGAATACTTGAAGCGATTAAAAGAGGGAATGATCCCTAAACTTGAAGAGAAAAAAGAATTTGCGGGTGTAAAAGGCGCTAAATTATCAGTTATCCTTTTCCTAGTAGGAACTTTCCTTGTCGTACTTCTTGGTTCATTTGAAGCCCTTCGTCCGGGATGGATGGTTGACGGGAAGTTAGCTCGTCTTTCCATGCCAAACACAATTGAAATGGTCATGTTAACCATTGCTGCTCTTATTATTATTTTCTGTAAACCAAATGTGGAAAGCATTGTAACTGGTAACGTCTTTAAAGCAGGCGCAACAGCAGTTGTTGCTATTTTTGGTATCGCTTGGATGGGAGATACTTTCTTCAACGGAAACTTAAATATAATTCAAGGATCAATTCAACACTTAGTGACAAGTGCACCATGGCTATTTGCTATTGCACTATTCATTCTATCTATTTTACTGTATAGCCAAGCAGCAACAGTTCGTGCTTTAGTGCCACTCGGACTATCACTTGGTATTCCGCCGGCATTACTTATTGCGATGTTCCCTGCAGTAAATGGATATTTCTTCATTCCAAACTACGGGACAATCGTTGCTGCAATTAACTTTGACCGTACTGGTACAACAGGAATTGGTAAATATGTTTTAAATCATAGCTTTATGATTCCGGGCCTGATCGCAACCTTTACTTCTATTGGAATTGGAATGCTCTTAATTTCCATTATGTTTTAAAGAAAAAGCACAAACCTTTATTTAAAAAGGTTTGTGCTTTTTTAATCAAACGTTTGTTTAAACTTTTTTGGCAGTCTATTCCTCCATATAGCATTTAAAATATTACATGGGCTTTTTCTACAAACTTTTATTTACTTCTTCAGCTAATTTCCTCGTACTTTCATAAGCAGATTCCGCTAAACTAATTGCTGAAATAACTGAAACACCGTCCGCACCCGCTTCTATAACCGCAGCTGTATTTTCAATTGTAATCCCACCAATACCAACAATCGGCATTGTAATTCCTTGTTCTCTAAAATGAGCTAAACCTTTCGTTCCTTGCACAGCTTTCGTATCTTTTTTTGTACTCGTTGGGAAAATAGGGCCAACTCCTAAATAATCAGCCCCGTTTTCAATTGCAAAGCGTGCTTCTTCAATTGTATGGGCAGATACACCGATAATTTTATCTCCCATCTTTTCACGAACAGATGTAATTCCTTCATCATCTTGTCCAACATGCACGCCATCTGCATCTAACTCGAGGGCTAGTTCCACATCATCATTTACGATGAATGGTACACCGTACTCCTTGCAAAGCGCTTGTAGTTCTTTCGCAAAATCAATACGTTTCTCTCCCGTTAAAGCCCCTTCTCCCTTTTCACGAAGTTGAAAAATTGTTATACCACCTTCTAGTGCATCTCTCAATACTTGTAGTGGCTCCTTCGTACAATTGTTACTTCCCATAATAAAATATACTGGTAATAACCTAGACATTTCAGCCTTTGTAATACGCGGCATCTAGTTCCCCTCCTTACTGTATAACCTCAATCTTTCCATACTTCTCAATATCATCTGAAGTTGTATTCGCTAACTGATTTAAAAATTCAATTTGAAAGCTTCCTGGTCCATTCTCTACTGTTTTCGAAGCCGCTATTTCTGCTGCTACTCCATAGAATGTTAATGCGGCTACTGCTGCCTTTACATAATCCTTTTCTACCGCTACAAATGCTCCTATTACAGAAGTTAGTAAACAACCTGTTCCAGTAACTTTCGTTAAAATAGGATGTCCATTTCGAATAAGAATAGTTCGCTCTCCATCTGTAACAACATCTTCTTGTCCAGTAATTACCGCAACTGTATTTAATTCATCTGCTGCCTGTTTTGCAATATTTACAACATTACCGTTGCCAGTACCAGCGTCTACACCTTTAATTTCCCATTTCTCATTAATAACGTTAGCTATTTCAGCTGCATTTCCGCGGATAACAGCTAAATCGATTTCAGCTGGAATATATCTCGCAACTTCTGTTCGATAAGAAGTTGCTCCTGCCCCAACTGGATCAAACAATACTGGTACATCATTCTTATTTGCTGATTTACCAGCAAGTAACATCGCTTCTACCTCTTCAGGACGAAGTGTACCCATATTTAAAACAAGGGCTCCCGCAATACTAGCCATTTCTGCTACTTCTTCTTTTGCATACGCCATTACAGGTGATGCTCCTAATGCTAACAAACCGTTTGCTGTAAAATTTGTTACAACAACATTTGTAATATTATGCACGAGTGGATTAGACTCTCTCACCAAATCCACTACTTTACTAATTTCTTTCATATTCATCCTTTTCATCTCCTAACTATAGTGATGGGAGATACACAAAAAGGCACTTTGCGCGTACGCAAAGTGCCTGAACATGTGCTTTTACACTCTCCCTACGCTGGCATTATCCAACAGGTTCAAATGGTCAATGACGGACTAGTCATACTCTCAGTTTGCATCCACAAACTCCCATGTGTTTATTATTCATCTACTTCAAAGTCTACTCTTATTCTAGTAAAATAACAAGTTCTTTACTTTTATAAAATGATAGGGATCAGAACTCTCCGGGTTCAACCATTCTTCGCCTTTATATAAGTAAAACTCTCACACGTATATTTCACCACAAATAACTCAAACCGTCAGCAAGACTGAATAGAACAAAGATGTATGCTATATTTAACGTATGGAAATTTGAAAGGATGTTTTTAAATATGGCAAAAAGTATTGTAATTGCTGAAAAACCTTCTGTTGCACGTGATATCGCACGTGTACTGAAATGTGATAAAAAAGGGAACGGCTATCTTGAAGGTAGTAAATATATTGTTACTTGGGCTTTAGGTCATCTCGTTACATTAGCTGATCCAGAAAGCTATGATGTGAAATATAAACAGTGGAATTTAGAAGATTTACCAATGCTACCGGAGCGTTTAAAACTAACCGTTATTAAACAAACAGGGAAACAGTTTAACGCTGTAAAAAGTCAGCTTCTTAGAAAAGATGTAAATGAAATCATTATAGCTACTGACGCCGGTCGTGAGGGAGAGTTGGTCGCACGCTGGATTATCGATAAAGTTAAAATGCAGAAACCGATTAAACGTCTATGGATTTCATCTGTTACCGATAAAGCAATTAAAGATGGCTTCGCAAATTTAAAACCAGGAAAAGCATATGACAATCTATACGCTTCAGCTGTCGCACGTTCAGAGGCTGACTGGTATATCGGACTTAATGCGACTCGAGCATTAACTACTCGCTTTAATGCCCAACTAAATTGTGGTCGTGTTCAAACACCTACTGTAGCCATGATTGCAAGCCGTGAAGATGAAATCAAACATTTCAAAGCTCAAACTTACTATGGTATCGAAGCTCAAACAGCTGAGAGATTAAAGCTAACTTGGCAAGATACAAAAGGAAATAGCCGTAGCTTTAATAAAGAAAAAACTGATGCAATCGTGAACAAAATTAGTAAACAAAATGCTACTGTTGTAGACATTGATAAAAAACAAAAGAAATCGTTCGCTCCTGGTCTTTACGATTTAACTGAACTACAACGTGATGCGAATAAAATATTTGGTTACTCTGCGAAAGAAACATTAAACATTATGCAAAAATTATATGAACAGCATAAAGTTTTAACGTACCCTCGTACAGATTCACGCTATATTTCATCTGATATTGTCGGAACACTTCCAGAGCGTCTGAAGGCTTGCGGAGTTGGAGAATACCGTCCTTTAGCACATAAAGTATTGCAGAAACCTGTAAAATCTAATAAATCATTTGTTGATGATAGTAAAGTAAGTGATCATCACGCAATTATTCCAACAGAGAGCTATGTAAACTTCTCAGCTTTCACAGATAAAGAACGTAAAATTTATGACTTAGTTGTAAAACGTTTCTTAGCTGTTTTATTCCCGGCCTTTGAATATGAACAACTAACATTGCGCACGAAAATTGGTGACGAAACGTTCATCGCACGCGGAAAAACGATTTTACATGCTGGTTGGAAAGAGGTTTATGCAAATCGGTTTGAAGATGATGATGCAAGCGATGATGTAAAAGAACAAATCTTACCTCGCATCGAAAAAGGCGATACATTAAACATAAAACTAATTGTCCAAACATCAGGTCAAACGAAAGCACCTGCACGCTTTAATGAAGCAACATTACTTTCAGCAATGGAAAACCCAACAAAATACATGGATACGCAAAACAAACAACTTGCTGACACGTTAAAGTCAACTGGTGGATTAGGTACTGTAGCTACACGAGCTGATATTATCGACAAGTTATTCAATTCGTTCTTGCTTGAAAAACGTGGTAAAGATATTCATATTACTTCAAAAGGCCGTCAGTTACTTGATTTAGTGCCAGAAGAACTGAAATCTCCTACACTAACTGGTGAATGGGAGCAAAAGTTAGAAGCTATCGCTAAAGGAAAATTAAAGAAAGAAGTATTCATTTCAGAAATGAAGAACTATACGAAAGAAATTGTTGCTGAAATTAAATCGAGTGATAAAAAATATAAACACGACAACATTTCAACGAAGTCTTGTCCAGACTGTGGTAAACCGATGTTAGAAGTAAACGGTAAAAAAGGTAAAATGCTTGTATGCCAAGATCGCGAATGTGGTCACCGTAAAAATGTATCCCGCACTACAAACGCACGCTGTCCTCAGTGTAAAAAGAAACTAGAACTTCGTGGTGAAGGAGCGGGCCAAATTTTCGCATGTAAATGTGGCTATCGTGAGAAACTTTCTACATTCCAAGAGAGACGTAAAAAAGAATCCGGCAGCAAAGCTGATAAACGCGACGTTCAAAAATATATGAAACAACAGAACAAAGAAGAAGAACCATTAAACAATCCATTCGCAGAAGCATTAAAGAAATTAAAATTTGATTAAACAAAAAGGTTCCTACCACTATCGGTAGGAACCTTTTTATTAATGAATGATTTTACTTCCTTTTGCATTCTCAACGAATTTTTCACTTGATTTGTTAATTGGTGTTTTCAGTAATAACGCAGCAACAATCATAACTACTACGAAAACACTTAACACAAGTAAATCTCTAGTTACTATATCCCAAAGCATTCCGCCAACTGTTTCACGAATTGCACTAATTGCATATGTGAATGGTAAGAACGGATAAATCGCTTGGAAGAACGGTGGTGTCATTTGAATTGGGAATGTTCCGCCTGATCCTGCTACTTGCAGTACAAGTAAAATGATCGCCATCGATTTCCCAACGTTTCCGAAAATAGAAACGAGTGAGTATACGATACAAACAAAGACTCCCCCAATAAATAAACTAAATAACACAAACCAGAACTTATCGACTACGTACGTACCGAGTAAGAATATATCTCCCATTGATACGATAAACGCTTGTGAAAGACCTATCGTTAAGAATGTTAATAAACGTCCGAAGTAAACTTCATGGCTCTTATAATTCGCGCCCTCTTCGTGTACTTCTACCGTTAATAATGAAACCATTAATAATGCGCCTACCCATAATGCAAGCACTGTATAGAATGGTGACATTGCTGAACCGTAGTTCGGCATTGCAAATAATTTATTCTCTTTTAAATTTACTGGATTTGCAAAGTAGTCACTTTGCTTTTCAACATCGTTTTTCAATAAGCGTATGATGTCTTTTATATCCTCTTCAGATTCAAAATCACGAATTTTATCTGCTAATTCTTTAATCTTTTTCTCAGTCTCCGGCATTTCAGCTTTAATGTCTGCAATTTTCTTTTGACCATCTACTAAGCCTTTTGATGAATCTTCAAGTAATTTTTTCACATCTGGAAGCTTCTTATCTGCCTCGCCTAAAATTTGAGATGTATTTTTAGACATCTCTTTTGTACGAGCAATTGCTGCATTGAAATTTGGAGTGATTTCTGAGTCATATTTAGCTAAAATGTCACCAATTTGGCCCGAAACATTTTTAGACACTTGATTAATACTTTCAATAACATCTGCTGCTGGTTTTTGACCTTTATTAATAGCGTCAATTCCTTTATCAGTTAAATCGATTCCTTTTTGCAAACCATCTTTTAATTTATTTAACTTAGCAATTGTGCCATTAAGATTTTTTCCATTATTCACATCGGCTAAAACTTTATTTGTATTTTCCATAACAGGAATCATATCATTAACTAAATTCCACCCTGCTTGGAACTGACCATTTAAATCATTTAAGGCTACTTTTGTAGAATCTAATCCATTAACGCCTTTATTACTTAAATCTTCTTGTGCTTTTTGAAGCTCTGCTTTTATTCTGTCATAATCATTTTTCGCTGTATCATATTTACCTTTAAACTGTTCGTATGCATCTCTACCTTTTTGTATTCCACTATTAGCCTTTTGTATATCTTGATTCAAGTTTGTTTGAAGTTGCTGCGCATCTCCATGTAAATTTTCAGCTTTATTTTTCAATTGATCAGCTGTGCTTACTGCTTTTTCAAAATCAGCTACAAATGTTGCATTATAGTCCTTCTCCGCCTGATTAACTAAATTATTCACTGTGTCTAGTTTTTGATTAATACCATCTCGCACATCTTGTTTAACTTCTTGTCCCGAACTAATTAAATCTCCTACATGCTTAACTCTGTTATTAACATCCACCATAGAATTTTTAAGCACTTTTAGACTTTCCGCTCTGTTTCCAAAGAACTGCTTACCAAAGTCCGTTGAAGCTGATTCTTTAAAAGTTGTAAAGAAATCAATTAAATATGAAACACTATCAATACGGTCTTGGAGAAGTTTTGAAGCATCCTGAACGTTTTTCTGAGCTACAGCTGGGTCCACACCCTTATTTTGAAGCCCATCCATAACACTTTTCACATATGAGGTTCCAACACGAGTAGAATTGAAAACATTGTTTACAGTTTGATCAATATTTGTAGCAATATTTTTATAACCTTCACCGTTGATTTGTGGAAGTGCTGGAATTTCTGGTATCTGTGGGATAGTGAAATTGTTAGACAGTTCCGGAAGATTAGGTAACTGTGATGCATCCGGAAGATTCATATTAAAATCAAATGCCGGATTTTTTAAATAATCTGTGATTTTAGCTGCACCATCCATCCCCTGTTTCATTACGGTTAAATTGTTCTTAATAGTTCCTGGTGCACGTTTCAACGTTTCGTCATTTCTTGCAAAAAATGCATCTAAACTCTTGAGTGTATCTTGCCCATCATTAATAACACTTTCTACAACTGGCAACTCTTTCTGCGCTACTTTCACAACATCTTCTGCCCGAGTCGCATCATCTAATGCCTTATCCACAAGTGTATTCATTTCTGGGAACTGTGCTTCTAACTTAAATACGAGATCCTTGACCTTCTCAATACTCGGTAAGTTAGTTTCTAAATCGATTCCAAGGTCATTGAAGATTTTAAAAATCTCACCGTTTGCTGTTTTAACAAAGTTTTTACTAACCTCTTCTGTAAGACCCGATGCACCTTTAGCTGTAATTTTCGGTGCAATCGCATTTACTTTTTCATTTACATAGTAATCAAGTTCTGGTTTCTGTGGATTTTCATTCAAGACCGTTGCAATCTTTTCAGAAAAATCTTTTGGAATAGTAATACTTGCGGAATAATCTCCACGCTCTACTCCATAAATTGCTTGCTTTTCATCAACAAACTTCCACCCGAAATTTTTGTTCTTCTTAAGTGAATCTACAATTTCTTCCCCGATGTTAATATCTTTCCCTCTTAAATTTGATCCAACATCTTGGTTAGAAACTGCAATTTGGATTCCTTTCGTATTTCCGTAAGGATCCCAAGAAGCTTTAATGTTAAACCATGCATATAACGATGGTAAAATCATTAACCCTAAAACAATAACAATTGCAGCCCAATGTTTGGCTACATTCCGTAAATCTGTCTTATAAATACGCCAAATTTGTTTCATAAAAGTTATCACCTAATTATATATTTTTCCTTCTTTAGAAAATGATACATACATTTTGTAATTATATCACTTTCTACATCGTGGATTAAACGAAAACATACTATTTTTCCCATTAAATATTTCACTTACTTCATTATATAACGAAGTAAAAAAAGCATGCATACAAAATGACCAAATTAGTTTTACATTCAATAATAACAAATATATAGGAAATGTCATAAAAAATACAAGTATTTTCTCTTGGGAATACTTGTATTTATCAAAAAACCCTCCCAGCTTTTCATTATCTGTGAGGGTTTCTTCTATTATATATCTAATTGTACTTCTACACCGAAATGGTCAGAAATTACATTTCGATTTGTTCCAGTAAAAATGACTTTTGAAGAAGTAACTGTTTTACTTTGATTGCTTAATATTAGGTCGATTCGTAAGTTTTGTTTATTTTCATCCCAACCAGCAATCTCTCCTTGGACAGTTGTTCCTTCATCCTTCTCTATCGCTAGTTCATATGTGTCATATAAACCTTTTTGCATCATATACTCATAACCCTCTCCTTCCAAACGAGCATTGTTATTAAAATCACCCATTAAGAAGGAAAGTTCATTGCTATTTACACGCTCCATTAAACGATCAACTTGGTCTTTGAATGATTCTTCTTCATCATTCCACCAGCCAAGATGGCAAGAATAAAACGTTATATTCTTATCGTTATAAGCAATTGTTGCACTTACAATTTTGCGTGTTTTCCAATACGTTGTATCCTTATTTTCTGAGACAAAGAACGTATCTTCCTTTACAATGTTGTGCTTTGTTATAATTGCTAATCCTTCTTCGTACACATCATATCCAATATGAGAGAAATCCCAAATAATATTGTATTCTTTTACATTTAATGCTCTTAACTCTTCTAGCAGTAAAAGTCCAAAATTATCTTTTTTCTTGTTACCGCATATATTTTCAGCTTGTATAGACTGACTTACTTCTTGCAATGCGATCACATCATAATCTTCTTCTTGAATTGCTTTAGCAAGATACTTTATTTTTTCAATTTGATTCTCTTCTTGCCAAGAGTGACAATTTAAAGTTAGCAATTTCATATTATTACGCACCTAACATATCTTGAATGTCTGACTTTAATACGTCAGCTTTCGGGCCATATACGGCTTGTACACCTTTATCTTTAACAATAAGTCCTAAAGCACCATTTTGTTTCCATTGTGCTTCTGGTGCAACAACATCTAAATCTTTTACTGTTATACGTAAACGTGTCATACAAGCATCCACGTCAGCAATATTATCTTTTCCGCCCAATAAATCAATAACTTTTGTTGCTAATGAACCATCTTGTACATTTCCTGTTCCTTCTGTTGACTCATCTTCATTATCAATATAGTTACCTGCACGCCCTGGCGTTGGTAAATTGAATTTTTTAATTAAGAAGTTGAATAACGTAAAGTTAAGGCCGAAGAACACTAATGAAACAATGACAAAGTTGATTAAATCTCTCGTTAAACCTGCATTGATCATCATTGGTGTACGTGTAATTAACTCAATAAATCCAAATGCATGAACACGTAAATTAATTAAATCCGCTAATGCGAATGCAAGTCCTGTTGTAATTGCATACACAACATATAATACTGGTGCAATAAACATGAACATGAATTCAATTGGTTCTGTTACACCTGTTAAGAATACTGCTAATGCAGCTGATAAGAACATTGGTTTATATTTTGCACGTTTTTCTTTATCAACATTACGGAACATCGCAAACGCAATCCCCATTAACGCTGCCGTTGAGCCGATAACTTGTCCAGCTTTGAAACGAGCTGGTACAACGTTATTTAATAAATCGTTATATGCTTTCGTATCTCCATTTGCTAATAAGTTATTTAAATCTGTAATCCATGCAAGCCATAACGGATCTTGTCCCGCTACAATTTGTCCAACCTTTGAGCCAGTTAACATCGTATATGTTCCGCCTAGCTCTGTGTAGTTCATCGGAATTGTTAACATATGATGTAATCCAAATGGTAATAATAAACGTTCTAACGTTCCATATACAAACGGTGCAATAACTGGTGCACTATCTTTAGATGCTGCAATCCAGCGACCAAATTCATTTAATCCACTTTGGATAAATGGCCATACAAGTGATAATACAATCGCAGTGACTGTAGACCAAACAATTACAACGAATGGTACGAATCGTTTTCCATTAAAGAATGCTAATGCCTGTGGCAGTTTATTATAATTGTAGTATTTGTTATATAAAGTAGCTCCTAAGAAACCTGTGATAATCCCTACGAAAACTCCCATGTTTAATGCTGGTGCACCAAGTACAGAAGTAAAGTAATCTTTTACAAGTAAATCTCCTGCTAAAAATGAAGAAACTGTCGCTTTTGAATCCGTTAACATTTGAGCGTTTACACCAAATATAGCTCCTGTAATTCTGTTTGTTAAGACGAATGCTAATAGTGCTGCAAATGCACCACCTGCTCGATCCTTCGCCCAAGATCCCCCAATTGCTACTGCGAATAAGATGTGTAGATTTGTAATAATTGCCCAACCGATGTCTTCCATTACTCGAGCAATTGTATGAACTGCGTTAATATCCCCAGCAGACATCCCAATTAACTTACCGATGGAAATCATTAAACCAGCTGCTGGCATTACAGCTACAACCACTAATAATGCTTTCCCGAACTTTTGCCAAAAATCAAAAGACGTAATTTTCATCTGTTCTTCCTCCCCTTTATTTATAACAACATAATGATTTAAATTATAATTTCTGTTTCTCTTATGAAAACGATTCCTTATGTTACTTTTTTCTCTTTACGCAACCGTTTTCATAAATCTATTTTAATAAAAGCGTTTTCACATTGCAATAGAAATTTATTTTTTTTCATAAAAAAAGATGCTCAAGGAGCATCATTTTTTATTATGAAATGCGATAAACCCTTGTTTCATAAGGTTTCAACGTGATTGTAATTATTTGTTCATGTTCCGCAACTTCATAGTTATTTAAAAGCAAACGTTTGCGTTCTAATGCGAATAAACTCTCATTATACACAGCTTCCTCTTTTGAGATATTACTAATTACAATGACTTTTTCATCCTGTAGCGTACGTGTATATGCATAAATTTGTGGATCGTCTTCTAAAAGTAAATCGTACGTACCGTAGTTCAGTACATCGTGCTCTTTTTTCAAGGCAATCATTTTCTTATAGAAATTGAAAATAGACTTTTCTTCATTTTTTTGCTTTTCAACATTAATTTCTTTGTAATTTGGATTCATGCTAAACCAAGGTGTACTTGTTGTGAAGCCAGCATTCATTTCATCGTTCCACTGCATAGGTGTACGTGAATTATCGCGGCAAGAAGCCCATATAATTTCCATCATATCTTGATGTGATACGCCCTCTGCAATTTTCTCACGATATAAATTTTTAATTGCTACATCATCGTAATCTTCAATATTCGGGAACTGAACATTTGTCATACCAATTTCTTGTCCTTGATAAATAAACGGTGTGCCGTGCATAAAGAAATACATCGCTCCTAAAGCCGTTGCACTTTCACGCCAATATTCTTTATCATTTCCCCAAGTAGACACAATACGTGGCTTATCATGATTTTCAATATATAAAGCATTCCATCCCTTATTTTCTAAACCTTTTTGCCACTTTGTTAATACTTTTTTCAACTCAACAACATCAAGATCTTTCTTCTTTTCTGCATCCCATAAGCTTAAATGCTCAAATTGGAATACCATATTGAATTTACCATTCTCTTCTCCAACCCAAAGATCAGCATCTTCAACTTTCACACCATTTGCTTCTCCAACAGTCATAATATCGTATTTAGCAAATGTATTTTCTTTTAATTCTTCTAGTAATGGCTGAATACCATTTACATTCATATGTTTGTCAAAAGAAGGCACATACTTTAACCCTTTTGGATTTGGCATATCCTTGAGGCCATCTTCTTTTTTTATATGACTAATCGCATCGACGCGGAAACCATCAATACCTTTATCAAGCCACCAATTAACAGTATCATATAAAACTTCACGAACTTCTTTATTCTCCCAGTTCAAATCTGGTTGTTTACGCGAGAATAAATGTAAATAATATTGCTCTGTCACTTCATCATATTCCCATGCAGAACCATTAAAGATACTTTCCCAATTGTTTGGTTCCGCGCCGTCTTTACCATCCTGCCAAATATACCAATCACGCTTCGGATTGTCTTTAGAAGAACTTGATTCAATAAACCATGGATGTTCATCACTTGTATGATTAATAACTAAATCAATAATAAGCTTCATGTCACGCTTATGAACTTCATCTAGTAGCATATCAAAATCTTCCATCGTACCAAATTCATCCATAATATCTTGATAGTCACTAATATCATAACCATTATCGTCATTAGGTGATTTATACATTGGACAAATCCAAATTACATCTATACCTAAATCTTTTAAATAATCCAGCTTTGCAATAATCCCCTGTAAATCTCCAATACCATCACCATTTGAATCCATAAAGCTACGTGGATAAATTTGATAAGCGACAGCTTCTTTCCACCATGTCTTATTCATACTAATTCTCTCCTTTTGCATCCCATCGGATTTTTTATGCAAACGTTTTCGTAACACTATCATAACAAAATATGAATAGTTTGCAACTGTTTTCATTGAACTCTATGTAGTTTCCTTATTCTTATGCCTTATTTATTTCTCACAAAGATAAAGTGAAACTTTAATCGTTAAGGAGGTGTCCATTCCCCGCTGATTATTAGCCCTTACCAATCGAGATTTTACGAGCAGCCCTATCTTCTTTTTTTCAGCCGGATTGTCTTACCGCTCGCAAATAACGGGATAAATCTAACCCTTCTCTTCTTCTCGTCCATGCGTGTTAAATACACTCTTCATATACTAATACAAGCTCATATTATTTCAGAAAGGAGATATAAATTGAAACAAACAAAATTAACTGGTCGTATCGTCGTTCCCTCGGATCCTGGGTATGACATAGCCCGAATAAATTTAAATTTAAGCATTCCAAAATTTCCTTGTATTATTGTTTTTTGTCAAAATAAAAATGATGTGTGTAACGCCTTAAAATGGGCACGTGAGCGTCATATACCATTTCGCTTAAGAAGTGGACGACATAGCTACGAAAATTTCTCTCTTTTAAATGGCGGGCTTATTATTGATGTGAGTGAAATGAAGCAAATTACGGTTAGTACAGGAAAATTAACAGCAACAATTGAAGCGGGTGCAAATCTTGGCACTGTGTACAAAGAACTTTGGAAATATGGTGTTACAATACCAGCTGGCACAAGTGCAAGTGTCGGAATTGTGGGGTTAACACTCGGCGGTGGCATTGGCATGCTTTCACGCTTATTTGGACTAACATGTGATCAATTAGTAGAAGTCGAAATGGTACAAGCGTGCGGGAAATTTGGTGCAAAAATCATTCGTGCAAATGAACAAGAAAACCCTAACCTATTTTGGGCATGCCGTGGCGGTGGCGGTGGAAATTTCGGGATTATTACTTCCTTAACCTTTCGAGTCCACCCTATTAAAAACGTATCAATTTTCTCACTTACATGGGAATGGAAAGACTTTATTGCTGCATTTCAAGCTTGGCAAAACTGGGCACCTTATATAGATGAACGTCTCACTTCATCAATTGAATTATTCTCTAAACAACGAAATAAAATCGAGGTGAAAGGTGAATTTGTCGGCTCTCCTTCTGAACTCTATCATCTATTATCTCCTCTTCTTGAAACTGGTAATCCTTCTCTCTTTATAGATGAAGTCCCGTATATAAAGGCTGTTCAATTCTTTAATAGCGGCAATATTCCTAAAAAATTCAAACGCTCTGGTTCCTACGTATATAAACCTATCCCTCTTAAAGGTATTCAAATCTTACAATATTTTCTTTCTCATGCACCAAATAAAGATGCGAGTATTTGGCACCAATCACTCGTAGGTGCTGTAGAAAACATTTCGCCTAATGAAACAGCTTATTTCCACCGCAAGGCAATCATTGCTCAAGAATATATTACTTCTTGGAAATGCAACGATGAAGAAAATCGAAATATACGCTGGGTTAAAGATTTACGGGAAAGCTTAGATCCTTACACACTAGGAGACTATGTCAATTGGCCCGATATCGACATAAAAAATTGGCAAACTAGTTATTATGGCTCTAATTTTCAAAGGTTGCGTAAAGTGAAGACAGCATATGACCCTTGTAATGTTTTTCGTTTTCAACAAAGCATTCCTCCTTTCCATACGTAAAAAGGAAGAACAGAATTCTGTTCTTCCTTTTTACATTGAAAATCGTTCAATGGTTTGTTTCAAGTCCGCTGCTTGCTTCTCTAAATCCTTTAATAATTGATCGATTACTACCATATTTTTAGATTGTTGCAACGTCACACGTGCCACTTCTTGTGAACCAGCTGATGTTTCCTCAGCAATTGCTGCTACAGCCTTCGTCTGTGCTCCTGTTTGATGAATGTGACTCACTTGTTCGTTCATATAGCTACTAATTTGCTTAGTTGCATCGGCAACTTCCATAATACTCGATGACATTTCTTTTAAAATTAATTCAGTAGCTTCTCCTCGTTTTGCCTCTTCTTTAGCTGTTTTCACTTGCTCCGTCATTTTCAATGCGACTTGTTGCACTTCCTCTTGCATATTTCGTAATAACTGCGATATATTTCTTGCAGAATGATCGCTTTCATCAGCAAGTTTACGTACTTCTTCAGCTACAACTGCAAAGCCCCTTCCATGCTCTCCAGCACGAGCTGCCTCAATAGAAGCATTTAATGCTAATAAATTCGTTTGACTAGCAATCTCACTCACAACAGAAACAATATGTTCTACTTGTTTCATTCGTTCTTCTAACTTCTGTACATTTTGCATCGAATCTTCATTCTCTTTTGCCAATGTTTGAATGCCTTGAATTAAAGAAGTAAAGACACGTGTACTTTGTCCTAAAGCTTGAACCATTTCTAAAGACAATTCGTCGGACTTTTTTGCTTTTTCTTCTACTTCACTCGCAATAGAGGTTGTTGTATCGACAGTTGAAACAATCGCCTGAATGGAAGCTGCTGATTGCTCGGCGCCAGAAGAAATCTCTGCAAGAGTTTCAGACACACCGCGTGCTTGCTTTGTCGCTTCCCCTGTTTGTCTTCTAATTTGCTGAACTTGATTATTTGTATACGAAAATGTAGTATCAATATTTTTTACCATACCTCTTAAGTTCTCGAGCATCATATTAAATGCAACACTTAAAGATTTAATCTCATCATCTACTTTTGGCAACGGGACATCTTCACGAATATCACCATCAGCCGCTTTCCTTGCTGCTTCTTCCAACTTTCGAAGTGGTTTAATTAAAAATATTGCTGCCCCATACGCTAAAATTCCAGACCATACTACACCTAATAACATAACGATAATATTATAAACAGTTTGACTTACATAACTTTGAAAGTAATCATATATAACGTAAATGAAAATTAAACTTGTTGAATATGTAATGAAAGCTAAAACTGTAGTAAATAACATAAGCTGTATACGCAAGCCAAAGGAAAATGTTTTTCTTTCTTTTTCCATCTCTTCTTTCCCCCTTCTTATAAGCAATATAAGTGCTACCTATATATTATTATCCATATTTTCGTTATAGAAAGATATAGAGATTTTAAAAATCATAATTCCCTTGAATATCAAATTCCGTCAAAAAAATAAAGGATTCTGACAATTTGTGACTAATAACAGAAATAAGGGGAAACATTTGTAAAATATATTTTTGACTGGGGGTTTTGTATGATTCAAGTTCGAAATCTAGTAAAATCATTCGGCTCGCTTGATGTTTTAAAAGGAATTGATTTAGAAGTAAAAGAAAAAGAAGTTGTTGTTTTAATTGGTGCCAGTGGTTCCGGTAAAAGTACATTACTTCGCTGTCTTAACTTTTTAGAAATGTACGATGAAGGTGAAATTCACTTACAAGGTGAACGAATTGATCCAAAGCATTCAAATTTAAACAAAGTCCGTGAAAATGTCGGTATGGTTTTTCAACACTTTAACCTCTTTCCTCATATGACCTCACTAGAAAACATCATAGAAGCACCTATTCACGTAAAAAAATTGGAGACAGCAGACGCGAAGGATGTTGGGAATCAACTCCTACAAAAAGTCGGCCTACAAGATAAGGCGGATGTAACTCCTCACCTACTTTCAGGTGGTCAAAAACAACGCGTTGCGATTGCACGAGCTCTTGCTATGAATCCTAAAATTATGCTATTTGATGAACCTACCTCAGCCTTAGACCCTGAACTTGTTGGAGAAGTATTGCAAGTTATGAAAGAACTTGCTGAAGAAGGAATGACCATGATTATTGTTACTCATGAAATGAATTTCGCAAGAGATGTAGCTGATCGCGTCATATTTATGGATGACGGAAAGATTGTAGAGGACGCTCCGCCAGCACAATTCTTTTCAGCTCCATCACATGAACGAGCAAAACAATTTTTACGCAACGTTTTATAATGTAACTTCTGTTTCAAATGAAAAGAAATACATCCATACGGTGCACAACTAATTGTCCAAATAAAATATCTCAGTAACATACTTAAAACCATCCGTATGATCAATATATAGGAGGGGTTTTATGAAAAGAAAACTATTAACCATTGTTGCGAGTATTACATTATGTACATCCTTCATACTAGGAGCCTGTAGTAAGGAAAGTGCTACTACTTCTTCAAATGGTGAAAAAGAATTTCGTTATGCGATGAGTGGCTTATATAAACCTTTTAACTATAAAGAAAATGACGGAAAGCTTGCCGGTTTTGATGTGGAAATTGGTGAGGCACTTGCGAAAAAAATGAATATGAAACCCACTCCTATTACAAATCCATGGGAAACGCTAATTCAAGGTCTACAATCGAAAAAATATGATGCTATATTGGGCAGTATGGCAATTACAGAAGAACGCTTAAAAGCTGTTAGTTTCTCCAATCCTTATTATCGTTCTGGTGCCCAAATTTTTGTGGCTAAAAAGAATACATCTATCTCTTCTCCAGAAGATTTGAAAGGTAAGAAAATTGGTGTTGTAAAAGCTAGTACCTTTAAAGACCTTGTTGCAAAACATACAGATCAAATCACAGAATATGATAGCGATATTACTGCACTTATGGACTTAGAGCCTGGACGTATTGATGCAGTAATCACTGATCAAATGGTCGGTTTACGTATGATCAAAGAAGGTAAATCAAATATAAAAGAAGCTGGAAAACCATTAAATCTTGATGAAATGGGAATTGCTATTCGTAAAGATGATAAAGAAATGGTTGAGAAAGTAAATAAAGCTTTAGATGAAATCATTAAAGATGGTACGTATGAAAAGATCAGTAAAAAATGGTTTGGGCGTAATATTCTCGGTGAAGAGGAAAAAACGAAGTAAATTAGCTAGTCAAATGTTTCATACATTATGCCCCACTTTTTATGTGGGGTATTTCATTCCCTACTAAAATCCATACAATATGAGGTGACACATATGTTTGAAATTTTTATGTCTACTTATCCCACACTCTTAAAGGCTACTATTGTCACATTACAATTAACACTAACATCCCTATTACTTGGTTCACTAATTGGATTACTATTCGCTTTTTTTCGAATCTCTAACAATAAGATTTTAAATAGTATTGCTCATGTATATATCGCCATTATTCGTGGTACACCTTTAATTGTTCAAATTGCCATTCTCTATTTCGGTATTACATCGATTATTGTCTTCACTCCTTTTTGGGCAGGAGCAATTGCTTTAGCAATCCATAACGGTGCATATATTACTGAAATTTTCCGCGGATCCATTCAGTCCGTTGATCGTGGACAATTGGAAGCTGCTCGCTCTTTAGGGATGCCTTACCCTTTAGCGATGCGCCGGATTATATTACCACAAGCATTTCGTCTGTCTCTTCCCCCTCTAGGGAACCAATTTATTATTGGATTAAAGGATTCTTCACTTGTCGCTTATGTAGGAATGTCCGAATTATGGGGATCCGGTTTATCAATTGCCGCAGGTAACTTCCAGCAATTAGATACATATATCATTGTTGGTGTATACTATCTCGCACTAGTTCTTCTATTTACTTATCTTGTTAGTCTTCTAGAAAAACGACTACAACGAAAAGAAAATAACTCTGTCCAGGTCAAGACGAAGAACAAGAAAGAAGTCTCTTTATAACAAAAAGCAAGCTCTAAGAGAGCTTGCTTTTTCATCGTAAGATATGTCTATTATTGATTTACTTTTTTTATAGTCTCTTTTTCCTCTATATGTTCCTCACGATATGAAATATTATGAGGATCCAATCCATTTCCTAAAGAACCATAGAAATGCTCCCTATGCGGATCAACTAATTCACTTCCGTGATAATACACACGTGGTGTATTCCAAAGTGCTGCCAAAGCTTTTGTCATCGGCATTTCGTGATAGCGTTCCGGCCACATTTCTTTAATTTTATCTTTTACTAATGGATAGTATTTAGAACTCATAGCAGGAAACAGATGATGTTCTGTATGGTATGAGAAATTGAAATGTAAAACGTCTACCCAGCGCGGTACTGTTACTGATAAACAGTTTGCTAAAGGATCATTTACTGGAACAATAGGATTTAAGCGGTGATTTGTTGCGATATACGCCATTACAATAAAGTTAGCAATTAACAACGGAATCACGTATGCAAAGAACCACTTTGTAGGTCCCATAATAAACAATAAACTAATCCAAACTGTCCAGGGCAAAAGAAGTTGAAGCCATACAGATTTTTGATTGGATGACTTAAATTCTTTTATAAAATGAAAGAACATTCGAGTCGAATGTAACGTAAATTGAATTGTTAGTGACAGGAAACTAAAGAATGAACGTACATGAAGAGGCATGCGATATACCCAACTCAAAAACTTACTCTTTTTCAGTTTCTCAAATGTCGGCCATGCATCTGGATCATTCTCTTCATGCTGTGTGTGAACATGATGCGTTGCATTATGCCACTTTCTCCAAAGTTTTGGGCCAGTTGATAATGGCATAAATGCTATCGCACCTAAAAAATCACGAAGCCATGCCTTTCTTACAACTGTTCCATGTAAAATTTCATGTCCTAAAAATCCAAGTGAAGCAAAACATAATCCAAGAACAATTGCAATTCCTAGATTTGCCCACACATTCAATTCAAATACACCGATCGTTATTAAACCAGCCAATGCCACAAGTAAATAAGCCAGTCCACCAAATAATCGATTAGGCACTGGTTTAAATGCTTTTTTCGGCAAATGTGGTGCTACACGTGCTGCATACCACCCAAACGTATGAAGCTCCTTCATCCTTTTGCCCCTTTCTTATGCCGCGCCCCGCGCAACTTGCATATATCAATTCTTGCTTCCAGATTGATTTTACTACGTGATCCAAAAAGCATTTATCATAAGGAAAATATACTCACTCTATCGTCACTTAATTTTCGCTTTTATTATCAATGAAAAACATTTCTCTTTTTACTCTCTATCAACCTTTCCACATGATGAATCATAACAATAGAATTTCTATATTGTCAACAACTTTTATGACCTAGTAATAAAAGTTGGTTATATTTTTATAATTATACTTTATTTCACTAAAGAAAAAGCATAGATTTCATAAGGCTTTATCAGGTATATATACCTATCCACTTAAACAACATAGACTCTATCTTATTCAAGAACTCTCTATGTAATCAACAAATGGAATCACTTGAATTTAGCTTTATATAAATCCTACTTCTTCATACTGCCCCAATAAAATAATTATATTAAAATATTTTTTCTTTCGTTTAGTAAGAATAGAACGCTACGAAAACAACATACATGAATTCCATATAATATGGAAATATTAAAAGGAAAATTGTTCTAATTTGGAGGTTTTCAAAATGACAGATGACACATTTCCGCAGTTACCATCATCCTATTGGATTGAATCTACTCAATTTCCTACTTTTCCTCATTTATCCGAAAATATAAAGACAGAAGTTGCTGTTATCGGAGCTGGTATTACAGGCATTACCACCGCCTATTTACTCGCTAAAGAAGGAATGAAAGTCGTTTTAATTGATTCTGGTTCTGTTTTAAATGGAACAACTGGGCATACAACCGCAAAAGTAACAGCTCAACATGATCTTATTTATGATGAATTAATAAACAATTTTGGTGTCGAAAAAGCCAGGCTTTACTACGAATCAAATAATAAAGCTCTACAATTCATAAACGAGACTGTACAAACATATAAAATCGACTGTAATTTCACAAATGAAGATTCGTATTTATATACAACTACCAATAATGGCCTGCGAAATTTAACGAAAGAATATGAAGCCTATCAAAAATTAAATATTCCTTGTGACTATGTTCAATCCCTGTCGATTCCTATTCCCGTACAATCTGCACTTGTGATGAAAAATCAAGCGCAATTCCATCCCCTACTTTATTTAAAAACACTTTTAGAAAAGTTTGTGGAAATGGGTGGAAAAGTTTATGAGCAAACAACAGCTATTGATGTGGAAAAAGGAGATTATCCACAAGTTATTACAAAGGGTGACCATCGCATCACTTGTAAATATATTGTCTCTTGTTCACATTTTCCTTTTTATGATGCTAATAGCTTTTTCTTTACGCGAATGTACGCAGAACGCTCCTATGCCCTCGCAATAAAAGCAAAAACGGATTATCCAGGGGGCATGTATTTAAGTATCGATGATCCAAAACGCTCCATACGTTATACGACAAGCAATGGAGAAAAGTTGATATTGATTGGCGGAGAGAGCCATAAAACAGGCCAAGGAATTAATACGATGCTTCATTATGATGCACTATATTCCTTTGCTGAATCTACTTTTGGAGTAGATGAAATTCCTTATAGATGGTCAGCGCAAGATTTAATCACGCTAGATAAACTCCCTTATATCGGACATATTAACGAAAGGAATCCAAATATATTTGTGGCAACTGGATATCGTAAATGGGGAATGACGACTGGAACTGCAGCAGCTCATTTACTGAAGGACTCCATTCTAAAAGTCCACAGCCCATATAAAGAACTGTTTGCACCATCACGCTTTCATGCAAATCCGGATATAAAAACTTTCCTCTCTCAGAACATTGATGTTGCTAAACACTTAATTGAAGGAAAAATTGAAACCGCATTACGTAAGCCAGAAAATCTTGAAGTTGGCGAAGGTTCTGTTGTACATGTCAACGGTAAACGAGCAGGTGCTTATAAAGATAAAGAAGGAAAGTTACATATCGTCGATACAACTTGCACACACCTCGGCTGTGAAGTTGAATGGAATAGCGGTGATTGTACTTGGGATTGCCCTTGTCACGGTTCCCGTTTTTCAATTGATGGGGATGTTATGGAAGGTCCAGCAGATCAACCATTAAAGCGAGTTGATAACGAATAAAAAAACAAAGAAGTTCAACGGGAATCCTGTTGAACTTTTTTATTTTTCATGACACCTTTTCATATAAATTTCGACATACGCAGGGAAATATTAACATTAAATAAAATAAAATAATATATTCATCTACAAATAAAAGGAGTGAATACTATGCAACCTTCTGCTCCACCTCATCTAGAATCTACAGAAACTATCTTTTCAAGTTCTATTACAAAACTTGTTGTTTTTATTTGTTGGCTAGCCATTCTAGCTGACGGATATGATTTAGGTATTTACGGCGCCGTTCTGCCAAAGCTCCTAGAAGACAAAAGCTGGGCACTATCACCAGCCCACGCTGGAACAATTGCCAGCTATGCTTTATTTGGGATGTTTATTGGTGCTATTCTAGTTGGAACCATTACAGATCTAATTGGACGAAAATGGACACTTATATGCTGTTTAGCCCTTTTTTCTATCACAATGGGCTTAGCTGCAATTGCTCCTTCTCCTGAATTATTTGGGTTATCTCGATTTATCGGAGGAATCGGATTAGGCGGTGTTATCCCAACGGCTTCAGCACTTACTGTTGAATATTCACCAAAAAAACGGCAATCTTTTATTTATGCTCTTATGTTTACCGGCTATCCTTTAGGTATCGTGTTAGGCGCTATTTTATCCATGTTTATGCTAGAAGATTTCGGATGGAGAATTATGTTTGGCATCGGAATGATTCCGCTACTCCTCATTCCTTTCATTATTCGTTATTTACCTGAGTCCATTCAATTTTTATTATCGCGAAATCGACAAGAAGAAGTGAATAAAATTCTTAATCGCTTTCAAATTGAATTCCATGTAAAAGATGAAATTCCTGAAACACCATCTAATATACAAAAGAAAAATGGATTTCTTACGTTATTCTCAAAAGATTACATAAAAGCAACACTACTTTTTTGGCTCACTTATATAATGGGAATGTTTTTAATATACGGTTTAAATACTTGGCTACCACAGATGATGCGCCAGGCAGGATACCCTCTTGGATCTAGTTTATCATTTCTACTTATACTAAATATTACTGCAGCTATCGGTGCATTATTTGCTGGGGCGATTGCCGATCGTATAGGAGCAAAAATTGTTATTAGTATCTCCTATCTTATGGCAGCCATATGTATTGGACTATTAACAATTAAACCATCTGTTACAATCATTTATCTTTTAATTGGTCTTGCTGGAATTGGATCAGTCGGTATTACTCAAATATTAAATGCTTATGTAACACAATACTTCCCATCACATATACGAGCTACCTCCTTAGGCTGGGGACTTGGACTTGGCCGAGTTGGTGCGATTGCTGGCCCTATTCTTGTCGGTATTATTATGACAATGCAATATGACTTGGCGTGGAATTTTTACTTATTCTCCTTTGCAGGTCTTATCGCAGCTATATCTGTTTTCTTTATTCCTACAAAATAAAGTGAAACTTTAATCAGCCCTCACCAATCGGGCGTTTACGGGCAGTTGACCTCCCACCTAACTTCTTCGCTCCAGCCGAATCTTGAGGTGGGAGTCTTACTGCCCGTTAATGCGGGATAAAAAAGAGCACAAACTCACTTGTGCTCTTTTTCATATACTTCAAACAACATATCTCGAAATAATGTATTCAAACTCTCAATATCAATCCCTAATCCCTTTTCAATCCCTTTCACGTATTGCTGATAATAATCAATTTGTTCTTCTAAAAATTGATTTAGCACCTCAATTTTCAATCCAACGTCCAATTCAGTACCTGCTTTTTTCTTTATTAACAACTTTTCAATTTCATTCAATACACTAGGCTCTACTGATAGTTCCATAATTAACCGGTCAAATTCTACTGGGGGCAATGTCCCTTTCTCTTCTAACCATTTGCAAGCTAAAATAGGACGTAGTACGTAAAAGTACTTTTTCAACTTTACATTTTCAACTTGCAAAAATTCACGATAATTTTTTGAAGCCATATGTAAGTAATGATATATCGTTGCTTTTGGATCAAAATTCTTTTCACTCTTTTGCTGAAGCTGTTCTGGAAAGTTAGAGTTTTTCGAATAAAAAATTGGTGATCGAATCCACTCAAGTAAGGCTGGATTTGACTTCGCGAATAGTTGCAATGCCTTTTTAATATCCCAACCACTTATGTCTAAATCATCACTAATTGGATATTCGATTACATCACGCTTATCATGGATTGATAAATACCATTCTACAGGGTGTATATAAACAAACCTAACATCATAATCACTATCTTTCGATGGAAACCCCCACGCCCGACTCCCTGATTCCACAGCGAATAAAATTTTCACACCATTCTCTTTTTCAATTCGCTCTAGTTCTAATTCAATTTTCTCTCTCATTTCATACCATCTCCATTTTTTGATTATTTCCCTGGGAATTCGACAAATATACGACTAATTTTACTATATACCAAAACAGCTGTCAGACAATTTCTGACAGCTCAATAAAGCACTTATTTTTTCTTTTCCATTACAGTAGCCCCAATGCGTTCAAACTCTTTTTGAATTTCCTCTTTATATGCATCCACTTTTGAAAAATCCATAGCAGCAATATAAATTCGTTCTAATTTATCACGAACTGATTTTGCTTTTGCTAAGAAAGACATTGCCTCATTCATTTTTGCTTTATATTGAATGGAAACGTCACGAATTTCTGTAGCATACTTCTCATCCGTCCCTGGTTTAACAATAAGAGCATACATATCTATAATCTCATCACCTTCGCGACTTGGAAAATATTCATGTGGTGCGGTACTATCAAAAATTGCAAATCCTAATTCTCTTACGATAACCATATCAAGACTATTCGGGTCAAATCCGCAATGATATACTTCAACGTCAAAACCTTTTTCTTCTGCTGCCTTCGATAACTTTTTAAGCATTGTTGATTTTCCAGAACCCGGGCGTCCTTTTATAAAATAACGATGTGGTAATCCTTCTGTTAAATTAGGAACAAAATCAACTGCTCCTTTCGGTGTAGCAGCTCCTAAAAAACGATGTTTCACAATCGATTGTTTTCCCTTTTTATCTGCAAATAATTTCTGAATTAGCTGATCTGTTAGTTCATTTGCTTTATTAAAATCAATGTTATTAATATATATTTTCTCCCACTCATCATGTATAACTAACGCCTCTTTAAAACATCCGTAAGCAGATTTGAAAGCCTTGCCCGCTTCTAATACAAACCGTTCAATTTCTAACTTCTGCTTTCTTAATTTATCTGAGTCCCAAGCAACTCCTAAATTTATATACTCTTCAATAACTCCTGGCATTTTCGGCTCAATAACATGCGGTGATGTTCCATCAACAATTCCTACTTTTAATTTCGGAATAATCACTCCATCAACTGACTTATTATCAGAAGAACAATGCAAAAGTTCAATATCATATCCTTTTTCAACCCATTCACGACCTATTGCCTTAATTAAAGAAGATTTTCCCGTTCCTGGGCCTCCCTTTAAAATAAACAACCTGTCTAGCCCCTTCAAATTCTCTTCGTATAAGCTGTGAAATCCTCTAGCTGTATTTCCACCGGCATAATAATTCAATACATTCCCTGTCACTGCACTCACTCCTTCGCAGCATTCTACTTACATAAGCTACAATATGCGAGCAACTTTATTTGGGTGAACACCTAATTTGTATTGCACGAAAAAAGGAAATGAATTACAATTTAAATATCACAAATATTCCGAATTTAAAACCGAATAAACCTTTATCAAGAGAGGCAGAGGGACCGGTCCTTTGAAGCCCAGCAACCTCAGTTTATGCAAACTGAATAGGTGCTAATTCCTGCAAAATGCATTGCATTTTGGAAGATAAAACTCAACTAGTATGTAAAGCTCATCTTTCTTGATTATGAAGGGTGGGCTTTTTATTATTTGAAAAAAATATATTGGAGGTATGTAAAATGAAAGTAATTGATCTATCACAAACGTTTGAAAATAATATGTCTCAATTTCCTGGAACACCAAAAATCCAACTAGAAGCCATTACAAGCGTTGAAGAAACAGGTTATCAAGTTACGAATTTTCATTCTGTCGTTCATGTTGGTACGCATTGTGATGCGCCTGCTCATTTCATTTCAGGCGCAACCACTATTGATCAATTATCCCTAAATCAATTTGTAGGCGAAGCTGTTCTTATCGATGTGACTCATGTTCAAGAGCGAAAATTACCTAAGGAAGTATTACATACTGTCGACATAAAAGAAGGCGATATTGTCATTTTCCATTCCAATCTATCTAATAAATGGAATACCGAAGCTTATGAGAAAGAAGCGTTTTATCTTTCCGAAGAATTAGCTGAAGAACTAGTTCAATTAAAAGTAAAATCTGTCGGTTTAGATTTTATTTCTCCTGATGAGGTAACGACAGAAACATCACCGATTCATCACATACTGTTAGGAAATAATATTTACTTAATTGAAAACTTAACAAACTTAGATGCCATTAAAGCGAAACGATTCTTTTTCTCAGCAGCACCTTTAAAAATTAAAAATAGTGACGGTGCTTTCGCAAGGGCATTCGCTGTTATTTTTTAAACATGGTCTACAAAAAAAGCAAAGATCACTTTTGACCTTTGCTTTTATATTTTTTATTTAAGTTAAAAAAGAATTGCTCCACCTTTGGTCGTATCCACGCTAAATAATCTTTATCTTTCTTCTTTGTACAAGCTATCTCTTCTCCATCTACCATTTCGACAAGTTCTAGCTCTAACAGTTGCCTCGTAAATGCTACCATATTTACTTCTTCTGCTGGATATTCTTCTTTTAATTTCTCCTCAATTTCTCCCAATAAAAAACCGTCACGCATCATTGCTAGTGCATCAATCCAAAGTGGCGGCATTTCATATGTCTCTCCTGTAATCGTATCTTTTACAATATAGTTCTTTTGCTCTTTTCGAAATTGAATCGTGTGTAAACATACAGTCGAATTTAATGTTAATTCCATCATACCACCCCTTTCATCATATCCGCATAGAAAAAAGGATGCGCGTGCACCCCTTCTTTTCTTTTCATAACACTACTGAACCGTTACATGAGCTAAAAGCTCTATGTCGATATTTTCCTCCATTATAAACGAAGTTTTTTATAAAAAAAACCCTTCTTGAAACATTTTATAAAATGTTTATATTTACACAACAAGAACACTTTTCTGAAAAGTAATTTCGTCTAATGCACTACACTGTTGGTAAATAAATTTCCACTTTCGTTCCTATCCCCATACTACTTTCAATCGCGATACTCCCTTGATGTTCTTCAATAATTTTATATGTAATCATTAATCCAAGACCTGTACCATTCTCTTTTGTTGTATAAAAAGCTTTTCCGATCTTTTCTATTTTCTCATTTTCTATCCCAAGACCTTGATCTTCAACAGAAATACACAAGTTCTCTCCAGCTTTTTCATATGCCAGAATCCGAATATTCCCGCCTCCTGGCATCGATTCAATTCCATTTTTGATGATGTTTAACAACACTTGTTTTAATTGCTTATCATCACCATTTATAACGGGTAAATTTCCATCTACTTGCAAATTAAATTTAACTTTATATTGAGTCGCATAGCTTTCCATTAACTGTACAACATATAAAAGGATTTCCCCTATATTACACCATTCATAATTTGTTGGTTTCGGTTTTCCTAATAACATCAATTCACTAACAAACCCATTAATTCTCTCAATTTCTTGCAGCATAATCTCATAGCTCATCGTATCTTCAGGATTTCTTTCTTTTTGAATTTGTGTAAATCCTTTTAAAGCTGTTAATGGATTTCGAATTTCATGAGCGATTGTTGTAGACATAGTCCCAATAACCGCTAAATTTTCTGTCTCTTTCATACTGTTCATCATCTCAACAACTGTCCTTACATAAGATTGAAATCTCTTTAATAAAGAATGCGAAATGATGAAAAAGAATATACATAATACAAGCGGAATCACAACTTTTACATCTTGTAATATCAAAGTAAAAAATACATATTTTCCAATTACACTACAGGAAACGAAATAAAAATATTTTCTGTTCACGAAAATCGGTGCAAATAGAATTAAAAATATTTCAACCATATTTCCATTTTCAAAAACACGATCACTGTGTAAATAAATCATTAAGTTATTAATAAGATCAATAAGCATGTACCCAATTAAAAATAAGTATTTCACAAAATATACATAACCTTGTTTTTGAAGATATATTGAAATAGGAAATAAAGATATTACTAATATATATACACCTATTCCCATACCACCTTCTGGCCACCCTACCCTTGCTTCATTAATATTCATAGCGGGATAAACAAAATAATAGATAACGTCATATAAAAAGAATATAATATAGAATAATAATATAAATACTTTTAAAGCTTCTCTTTCTTCATAAATCAAGCTCTTGTATTTGTTCATATAAAAACTCCTCTTGATCAATACAAAAAAACATTTCAAGTGTTATCTCTTTAAATTATAATTATGAAATTGCTTTCAGGGCAACATGTAACCTTCTAATACTAAAAGGAAGGAGATACAGCTCCTTCCTTTTCAGTTACAATTTATATCCATCTTACCCTATCATTTAGCAATCCATCTGTAAAATTATTATGTCCTACTACAAAATCCTTCATATATAAATTTAAATATTCCCCATACTTACTTTCAGTATTTAATAATAATTCTTCTACATAATAAGCGCCTTGTCCAAAAGTATCTAACAGTAAACTACATAAGCCAGCATAAATTCCACACCCTACTTGGAAGTACGTCGCATTTGTTTTATATTTTCGAAAAACTTGGCTACTATTCATTACATTATACATGTATGTCTCATTATGTTCATAAACGAGTAACACACCGACTAAATCTTCTCCTATAATATCATCTTCTGCTGGATTAAATACTTTACGATTCCAATTCCATAAATCTTCCACTTTGTCTAAGTTCTGTCTAATTAAGTTTGTTGTATACTCATTGATCCGATAAAGAAAACCCACTTCCATATTAAAAGATTTCCCTAAAATTAAAACTTCTTCATGTGGCATTAAGCAACCATAAAATTCTTTTTCACCTAACTTTACTTTATACTCTGAAGCATATACATCCTCATAAAAGTAAAGTGGGCGATGATGACTCATATACATAGGATAACTCCATATCGCTTCATCAAGAAAACGCTCAACTGCCCATGATGCATAAAGTGTATGAGGTTTTATAAGCTCTTTATCATTCAAAAATGAATTATCATGTTCTACAATATAGCATGCTCGCGGCTTTTCATTTGGACGTTCTTTCATAAGCTCAACAACCATCCATTGAACAACACCAGGATTCATACCTGAGCCTATAATCGCTCTTGTATTTGTAAATGTTTCTTTCTCCTTCTCAAACCTCGTATACCTTTCCGTAAGCTGAAAACCAAGTAAACTATCGTCTTGATCTACTGCCTCATTTTCCAAAGCCGAATTAATATAACAAATGCCAAGGTCATTACAACAACTCAGTACCCTAATTGTATCTGCACCTGAAACATCAATAACAACCTTCGTTCTTTTTTCCTTTAAATGATGTTTAAATTTGACTACATCTTGAAGGTTTATTTCATATAAAAAAAATTGCTCTTTCAAATTTGGAAACAACTCATCATAATAACTTTTATCTTTTTGTTTTATATCCACCAAATGGAAGTTCACATTCTTTATCACTTCATAAATTGGATCTTTTTCATTTACTACCGCTTGATTCAAAATTGCTAACACTGCTTTTGCTGCTCCACCAGCACTGCCAAGTAATGTAATCGAAAACGAATCTGGAAACTGCTCCACAAACAAAACCCCTTTAATAAAGTAGTTGAGCAGCACTTCCTCAAAAGTGAGTTGAATACACAAAAAGGTAGCTCGTACACCTTTAGTACAAGATTGCCCCTTCAAAGATCACACTAACATACCTATATGATATTCAATTCATTTCCCCCTCATATCCAAATCGAATTAAACAAATAGGCTCGACCTTTTCTTCCCTATATATAAAAGAAAAAGCCAGCCCTTTCAACTAGCCTACGGACAATGGACAGATTTCACATGTTGAATATTCACGTACATTTTTGCGTCACGTGCTTTTAATATTTCAATATGCCCTTCATCAATTTTCGTCATCTTTCCGATTTTATTAGATTCCTCGCCTAAATCAAACACCATAATTTTCCCTGACATTTTAATAAGCTGTTCTTCAAAAGTTCTAGCTAGAGTAATATTTAATGGATTTACGGGGAGTTCATTTTTATTGAGGGAATAAGGCACTTGGTTCTCTTTATAAGGAATTAACCACTTCAAATGCTTTAAAGATATATATACAGTTTTGTAAACAGGGCTATAAAAAACAATATAATCGTTCATCACACTTGTAACATAACCGTGTATCGGAACATTTCCTGCCACATAAATTTCTGTAAAAATCCCTTTAGATGTGATTAATACTTTTCTCAAAGAAATTGAAGGTGATTCCCTCTTAATTACAGAGTCCACACCAGGCTTTAATATTTCTTCATCATGCTCTCTTAAAAATTTATAATACTGGATATGGTATAAAGATATATATACATAGTCTTGTCCATTGTAAAGAACTACAATATCATTTCCTACATCAATTAATACACCTTTAAATCTTTTTTCACCGATTAATTTAACGTATATATTTTCTCCAATATTTTTGTTTAACTCATTCATCTATATCCTCCTTTCTATAAAATACTACTTTTCCTGCCTTCCATTTCTAAAAAAATAATCAGGGCAATGTTCTGTCTTTTAATAGTAAGAGATCCTTTTCATATATCGTTCATAATTGTAGCGAACTATGAAATCGTTCTTTACTTCCAATCATAATGCCCCTCTTATTTATTAAACATTATTCATCTTCATTCTTTTTACATTTCACTATTTGACTCACACTCTTAATATGATAATTAATTATATAAATAACTTCATCACAGTTTACTAGTATAATACATTCTTCATGCACTTCACTTAATAAACCTTCTACACACTCTGGTCCACCGCGATTAATCTTTATCCACTTATACTTCAGGTCTTTTAATACATCAAAAAAAGTATCTTCATCAGAATAGAAACATGAACCATAGTAATCGTCACATTTTGTTTCTTTCACTTTCTTGACTAGACTCTTCACATGTTTCAGCTGATAATACACTACTTCTCCATGAGGTAATTGTAGTGTAAGGTAATCTTTTCCTAACGATAACAGTACACCTACTCGACTTTCTGGTCCGCGCAGATTTACTTTTACATTCTCACCGACTAAACCTTTAATTTGATCACAGCATAATACGCTCTCCAAGTTCGTATCCTCCTTCCTTATTATCTTCCTCTACTTGATTGTCTTTGTGCACGAGTTCGACCTGAATTATTGCTTTCACTGTTGCTTTCACTGTTACTTTCTTCGCTCTCTCCGCACACTACGGGGCTATAACTAACACTCTTAATATGAGCTATTGAGATTAATATAACTTCTTCTTTTACAATTAATGTCACATAATCACAAGAAACATCTTGTAAAATACCTTCAATTTTTTCTGGGCCACCCCGATTAATTTTCACCCAGCGATATTTGAAGCTTTGAAGTAGCTTTTCAAAGTCATCTTCATATTCCAACCATCCATAATCATCTGCTTCACAATCTTTCGTATTTTTTGTAACACTTTTTAGATGGCGAAGCTGATAGTAAGAAAGCTCTCCTTTTTCACTCTTTAATACAAAGTAATCCGAACATACTGCGACTATTATTCCTTTTTGAGATTCTGGACCACCTCTGTTTACTCTCACGTAAGATCCAATTAAGTCTTTCAAAAAATCACAATGAAATAAACTCACGAGAAAACCCCTTCCATTAATTTATAAGCTTTTGCACTGATAGTATATGTATCTGTACAGGTTATGTTCGCTATGTTTGTCCCCGCTATGAAAAAATATGCTTTTAACTAATAGTACTAATCCCTATAAAATCTTCTTTCCCTTAAAGTAACTCTAGGATTTCGGATGAATTTTTCATCCCTTAATATAAAAACCCCCCGTATTAAGATACATTTCTGCATATCTTAATACGGGGGGTTTTTATAAATTTAATCTTCGTCTTTAACATCCATATCTTCTGGAATTGGTTCATTTAATATTTCTTCCACTAGCTGCTTATATTTCTCCATTTGTTCTAAATGTGTATTAAACTGTTCCTTATTTATTAAATATTGCTCTCCATCAAACAATGCACGAACTTTCTTTTGCTGAATTAAGTCTTCAACATACGATTTTGGTAATTTCAAATACTCCGCAGCCTCTTCTATCGTTATATACAATGTGTTCATTCCTTTATTATTTTTTCATATACATAATGTATCTTACTTTATTTTTGTAAACAAATAAAAAAGATTTTGTAAATACAAATTAAAAAGCAGGTAGATGCATTCCATATATTGTATAATAGTATAGTAAGTATTTTTTTAAATATAGAATGGTATTACCCATTTACACAAAGGAGAGTTAACATATGGCTACTCGTCACATCATTACAATGTTAGAAAAAACATTACGAGTTGAAACAGAAAACACAATTTCTCATCTATCTAAGTCTTTATCCGATCGTATTCTTTCACAAAGTGCAGCAGTACATGAAAATAATTGTTATCATACGATTGGTGAATGGTACAAAAATCATTTCTTATTCCAACAAGATGATTTCCTTTGGGCTAAATACGTTTTCTATGATGCATATTGTGAAGCTATAAAAAAACAAGGCAATCTTACAAAACGCGTTCGTCAAATATTAGAATCATTAGCTCGACAACACGGAAAACAATATATTGTTTCTATACAAAATATCCCATTTCCTAATGAACAGGAAAAAGGGACAGCATAATTTAATAATGTTCCGCACAAACCAACTATAGATTCATTGTTTCCTAGAAAGATTTACAAATAAAATGTTCAAGTCTTTGTGTTCCCTTTTTATAGAAATACATTCATATGACATGAACTAATGAAAACGGTGTCATGAAAATGATTGAAAATATAGTAAACAGGAAAAACCCCATTTGTATCTCTCGTCCATAGAAATAGAGATGTAAATGGGGGTATACTTGTTCCTTTATTATTTCATCATCTGCTTAATCAATTCTCGATTTCTCTTCTTAAATACTTCATTATGGGAAGAAACCATTCCGTACTCACTTGCATCAGGTTGAATAAATTGTTTCGCTTTATTCACAGCATTTCCAGCATCTTGGAATGCCCCTGCAATTAAATGTAATTTTCCGTCATGCTTTAAAATATCTCCAGCGGCATATAATCCGTCTACCGAGGACTCACTATTTGCATTCCCTGCAATATAATAATTATCAACAATAGCAACATCTAGCTCACTATTTTCTAATAATGTTATATCGCGTTCATATCCATGATTAATAATAACTTCATCGATAGATAAATGAGAAACTTCTCCAGTTTCATGATTTGTTAATTCTACATATTCAATCGCTTCATGGTTATCACCAGCAATTAATTTTGTAATCGATGTATTAAAGAAACACTCTGCTGAACTGTTCATAAGTTGTTTTACTTGTGCTTCATGACCAGATAATTCTTCTTTTCTATATGTTAAATAAACTTTTTTCGCGATTGGTTCTAATTCGTTCGCCCAATCAATTGCGGAGTTCCCTCCGCCTGAAATAATTACCGTTTTATCTTTGAAACGTTTTAACGATTTAACTGTATAATTTAAATTTGAGACTTCGAATCTCTCAGCACCTTCAATTGATAACTTTTGTGGATTCAATATACCACTCCCAGTTGCGACGATCACTGTTTTTGAAAAATGTTCTTCCCCAGAGCTTGTTTTCAACGTAAAAATACCCTCTTCATTACGAATAATTGATTCTATTTTTGTATTCAATACAACTTCAGGCTGAAATGTTAATCCTTGTTGTACAAGTTGCTCAATTAATTTCTCACCAGTGACCGGTAATAATCCGCCAATATCCCAAATCATTTTCTCCGGATAAACATGTATTTTTCCACCTAACTGTGGTTGAAATTCTATTATTTTCGTTTTCATCTCTCTTAGTCCACTATAAAAAGCTGAATAAAGCCCTGCAGGTCCTCCGCCTATCACAGTTACATCAAACAATTCTTCTTGATTCATTCGTGTCACTCCTCAGCTACTAATAATTGATTATCATTCTCAATAAAATATAACTTGTTTTTATAAATTTTACAATCAAAATCACTATTGACAATACACCTATATAAAATTATAGTATTTAAAGAATCAATAGTGATAATCATTATCAATTTGTTAATTATTAGCAACTGTGAGATTACATCTTCTTCTATTACTATGGTGAATACTACATGGTAAAATCTCAAGTTCAAGATTGTTAATAAGACTTTTGTATTACCACTAACTTTTCAAAAGATCAAAGCTAAACAATTTATTGTATATCACATATCATCTATCAAAAGGAGAAAGACGATGAAAAAATTATTTATTTCACTAACAGTTCTGTTCGTCCTTGTTATGAGTGCTTGTAGCAACGGTTCAACAGACAAGAAGAACGACGCAAAAGGTAAGAAATCAGAAACAATTACATACCAATCTGAAAATGGTAAAGTAGAAGTTCCAGCAAATCCACAACGTGTTGTTGTCCTATCATCATTCGCTGGTAACGTAATGTCATTAGGTGTAAATCTTGTTGGGGTAGATTCATGGTCTAAACAAAACCCACGTTTCGATAGCAAACTGAAAAATGTCGCTGAAGTATCAGATGAGAATGTTGAAAAGATTGCTGAATTAAATCCAGATTTAATCATTGGTTTATCAAATATTAAAAATGTTGATAAGTTAAAGAAAATCGCTCCTACTGTAACATACACTTACGGAAAAGTTGATTACTTAACACAACACTTAGAAATCGGTAAATTATTAAATAAAGAAAAAGAAGCAAAAACTTGGGTTGATGATTTCAAGAAACGCGCACAAACAGCTGGAAAAGACATTAAAGCGAAGATCGGTGAAGATGCAACCGTTTCTGTTGTTGAAAACTTCAACAAACAGCTTTACGTATACGGCGAAAACTGGGGCCGTGGAACAGAAATTCTTTACCAAGAAATGAAATTAAAAATGCCTGAAAAAGTAAAAGAAAAAGCTTTAAAAGAAGGATACTACGCATTATCTACTGAGGTATTACCTGAGTTTGCTGGTGATTACTTAATCGTAAGTAAAAACAAAGATACTGATAACTCATTCCAAGAGACAGAATCATATAAAAACATTCCAGCAGTAAAAAATAATCGTGTATATGAAGCAAACATGATGGAATTCTATTTCAATGATCCACTTACATTAGATTTCCAACTAGACTTCTTCAAGAAGAGCTTTCTTGGTCAATAATACAAACATGAGGAATTCTTAATTTAAGAATTCCTCTTCCTTTATTCTATAAAAAGAAAAGATGTGAAACGAATGAAAAAAGAGCAAGACAACCTACGTTCCAACGCTTTTACATACAAATTAATTTTGAGTATCATTGCATTCTTTCTTATTTTTATGTTTGCAATGGTGTTAGGCGCTGCAGATACTTCTATAAAAGACGTATGGTTAGCACTTACTTCCTCTGCTAAAGGAGATAAGCTATCCATCCTTCGTGAAATACGTTTACCACGTGAGGTTGCTGCTATTTTTGTAGGAGCTGGACTCGCTGTTTCTGGTGCAATTATGCAAGGATTAACGCGAAACCCACTTGCCGATCCTGGATTACTTGGCCTAACTGGTGGCGCAAATGCTGCACTTGCACTAACACTTGCCTTCAATCCTTCTATAAGCTACCTTTACTTAACACTAGCTTGCTTTATCGGTGCTGCAATTGGCGCTATTATGGTATTTGGAATTGGCATGGTGAAAAAGGGCGGACTTTCCCCTCTTCGAATTGTATTAGCTGGTGCTGCTGTTTCAGCATTTCTACTTGCAATCTCAGAAGGTGTTGGCATTTACTTTAAAATTTCACAAGATGTATCAATGTGGACGGCTGGGGGCGTAATTGGAACGAGTTGGAGCCAATTAAAAATTATTATTCCGGTTATTTCAATAAGTATATTTATCGCTATCTTACTTGCAAAGAAATTAACAGTTCTTAGTTTCAGTGAAGAAGTTGCTGTTGGACTCGGTCAAAAGATTATCGTCATTAAAACAATTTTATTTATCATTATTATCTTGCTTGCAGGTGCTTCTGTAGCGCTTGTCGGAAACATGGCATTTATCGGCTTAATGATACCTCATATGGTTCGTCCAATCGTTGGACCAGATTACCGTTTTGTTATACCGATGTCAGCGATCGCTGGTGCTTCCTTTATGCTGCTCGCAGATACAATCGGACGCACAATTAACGCTCCGTATGAAACACCAGTTGCTGCAATCGTCGCAATTGTAGGATTACCATTCTTCCTATTTATTGTACGTAAAGGAGGAAGATCTTTCTCATGATGCAATCTATTATAAAGAAACAACGCCTTATCATACTTGCATTACTCATACTTACCATCACAACAATTGTAATTGGAATGGGACTCGGTTCTGCCGCTCTCTCCTATGACAGATTAATCCCAACACTTATGGGACAAGGTACATTTAAAGAAGAATTCGTTTTATATTCTTTAAGGCTACCTAGAATCGTCATTACATTATTAGCCGGTATGGCACTCGCTTTATCAGGTGCTATATTACAAGGTATTACCCGAAATGATTTAGCTGAACCTGGTATTCTCGGCATTAACGCTGGTGCTGGTGTTGCAGTTTCTGTTTTCTTTCTATACTTCCCGATAGACGTAGGTTCATTTCTTTACCTACTACCAGTCGTTGGATTTATCGGTGCGTTTCTAACAGCTGTTCTAATTTACGTATTTTCATATAGCAAATCCACAGGCCTTCAGCCAATAAGATTAACATTAACCGGCATCGGTTTTTCATTTGCACTATCTGGCGCGATGATTGTACTTATTTCATCTGCAGATCGTATGAAAGTAGACTTTATCGCTAAATGGATTGCCGGAAACATTTGGGGAGATGACTGGACATTTGTTTTAGCAATGCTTCCATGGCTAATCGTATTAATCCCATTTGTCTTCTATAAAGCAAATCGATTAAATATACTAGCATTAAACGAACCAGTAGCAATCGGTGTTGGAATTGAAATTGAAAAAGAACGAAGATACTTATTAATCGCCGCCGTTGCACTTGCTGCCGCTGCTGTTTCCGTAACAGGAGGCATTAGCTTTATCGGACTTATGGCTCCTCACATCGCCAAATCTTTAGTAGGTCCAAGGCATCAAATATTCATCCCTATCGCCGTTTTAATCGGCGGATGGTTATTACTACTAGCGGATACAATTGGACGAAATATCGTCGAACCTAGCGGTATTCCAGCTGGTATTGTCGTTGCTTTAATTGGTGCACCCTACTTTATGTATTTGTTATTGAAGAAGGCATAGAGAAACACCCTCAAGATTTTTTTCTTGAGGGTGTTTTCATTTCATTCTACTGCTGCCCATACCCTTCAAACTTCTTCGCCAAATTCTCCATCTCGTCTTCTGGCAGTAATTTCGGTTCTCCGACACTTTTCGTTTGATAATAAATTTGAGCACAAAACTCTATTTCTTCTGCAATAGTAAACGCCATTTTTATATTATTTGCACCAGCCATTAAACCATGGTTCGCAAGTAAAACTGCACGGCGATCAATCATGCCCTCGAAAGCAGCCTCTGCTAATTGCTCCGTACCAAATGTTTCATACGGTGCACAGCGTACATTCGGGCCTGCAAAAGCAATTAAATACGATACTGCAGGAAGTTCCCACCCTAATGATGCAATCGTCTTCGCGTAAGGAGAATGTGTATGCACAAGCGCATTTATATCTTCACGATTTCTATAATAGATAAGGTGCATATCTAATTCGCTTGATGGTTTTCTCTCTCCTTCTATCACTTCACCATCTAAATTCAATATAACTACATCTTCAGGCGTCGTTTCATAATAATCTAGACCACTTGGGCTAATTGCAACAAGACCTTGTTCACGATTGAAAATACTAATATTACCGCCAGTCCCCTTTGTTAAACCACTAGAAATCATTTTCTTTCCGTACGCTACAACTTCTTCTCTTTCTTTTTGCAGTAACATATACATCCCCCTAGTAAGAAACTTATGATGACTATTTTTCTAAAAACTATCTACTTATTGAAATAGATTTTTTAAATTCTCCATAAACGGTGCTTTTACAATCCCTTTTTCCGTAATAATCGCTGTTATATTTTCATATGGCGTGACATCAAATGCCGGATTGTATACTTTACTTTCTTGCGGAGCAGAGTATTGTCCGAAACGATTGATCACTTCAGAAGCATCCCTTTCTTCAATTGGAATTTCTTTTCCTGTCAGTGTTTTCAAATCAATTGTCGGCGTTGGTGCTGCTACATAAAACGGAATGTTATAATATTTAGCCAAAATCGAAACACCTAATGTTCCAATTTTATTTGCTACATCCCCGTTTGCTGCTACACGATCACATCCAACGATTACTGCATCGATTTTCCCTTGTGACATGACCATTGCCGCCATATTATCTGTAATGACCGTTACATCAATTCCCGCTCGCTGCAGTTCTAATGCCGTTAACGTTGAACCTTGTAATCTAGGGCGTGTTTCATCGGAATAGATTTTTAAGTCCCATCCTTTTTCTTTCGCTAAGTACATTGGAGCTGTCGCAGTGCCATACTTAGTCGTTGCTAACGCACCTGCATTACAATGCGTTAATACCCCCATGCCATCATGGAATAATGTTAATGCATGTTCTCCAATTTGACGGTTAATTTCTTCATCTTCTCTATGAATCTCTTGTGCTTCTTCTAATAATCTATCTTTCAACTGCGCAATTGATAAGTGAGCATTCTCTTTCGCGACACTTTCCATTCTTTCAAGCGCCCAAAATAAATTTACTGCCGTCGGTCTTGATGTCGCTAAGTATGCACATACCTTTTTTACTTCCGCTATGAATTCTTCCGCCGAACTTTCCGCAACTTCCTTTACTCCTAAATACACACCGTAGGCTGCTGAAACACCTATTGCCGGCGCTCCTCGTACTTTCATTACTTGAATCGCATCCCACACACCCTCAGCCGTTTTAAAAGATTCATAGACTACTTCGTTCGGTAATACCGTTTGATCCAATAACACTAAAGCATCATCTTTCCACTGAATTGGTATTAATTGCTCTGCCATCATCTTCTCCCCTTATTTCGCACTATGCATTGACTGTTTTTTTAACGTTTCTACAAAGCTGCTACCTGTTTTATATTGATTCGCTTGTAAAATAAACTTCTTCGCTGTCTGAAGACAAATTCGCTCCGCTCTAGCACGCGCCTCTTCATTCTCAATACAAGTCATATCCTTTACCTTCGCTAGACCAACAATACGACGAATTAACTCAAGCCCCGTCACTGCAGCTGTATCCTCTAATACAGATTGTAAATAAACTCGGTTAAAGCCTTCTTCCTTCGCCATAATCTCTGTCACATGAATATCCCAAGCATCTAAAAACTTCTTCTTAAATAAATCAATTACATCTATCATGGTAGATTCTATCCAGTTCATATATGTATCTTTCTCAATACCAGATTGCATCACTGCATCTGCATTCACCCATGCAAACATTAAATTCGCCATTATATTCCCAACGTCATATCCCATAGGTCCATAAAAAGAAAATTCAGGATCAATAACCTTTGTAGAATCACTTTTTACAAAAACAGAACCAGTATGTAAATCACCGTGAAGCAGCGCTTGTGCATTCGTCATAAAAGAAAACTTAAGTTTTGCTACTTCCATACGAAGCTCTTTATCACTATAAATATGTTCTCTAATCCATCCTTCGTTTAATTGAAACAATTCGTTGCGTTTATTATGATTTGTAAATGGCTCTGAATATACGAGGTCCTCTGTAATCTCACATAACTCAGGATTTATATAATTTTTCACGAGTTCCTTCTTTTCTTTATGATTCATTACAACATCTGATGTTAATAGAAGAGTGTTTACCATAAAAGTAGTTAAATCATCAGCAAGCCTCGGAAACATTTGATGATTTATGAGTGCTGTACGCAATATTGTGTGATCTGATAAATCTTCCATCACGCAACAATTCATCACACTATCAAACAAATATACATTTGGCACGAGTCCAGATGCTAACTCTCCTTCTAATCGCAAAACATCTGATTCTATACGGATTCGATTCGTCGACAACTTAAACTCATCTGAAATACGCGCTGTATCCCCAGCTTGCTTTACAATGACAGAAATGTTCTTCTGTTCATCCCAAACGCGGAACACATAATTTAAATTACCATCACCTATTTCTTTACACTTTAGCCCCTTTGCATGCTCGAACTTAGGTAATTTCTCTTGCACATATGCAATCACATCTTTAGCTTCCATTAAAAAATACTTCGTGAACTTAGACATGGTTTCCCCTCCACACTAAATGTAAACGTTTTCTAAAAGCCGTAAAAAATAATAGACTGAAACTTTTTCAATCTATACTATATCTTCTCTATTGCAATACATATCTCGCTTTTATTATATCTTGTTAGAAATGAGCGTCAATGTTTCTATTTCTCATTGCAATATACTTCTTATTATATATATTTAAGATGACAATAATTGTTCACAAAGATTCCGATACATTTTGTTTTATTTATTGCACAATTCTTTGTAAAATAGAAGTAAGCAGTTCCTTTTCAAATCCACAACTTCTAAGAAATATTTCCTTCCTAAGAATTTATACTTACACCATGTCCTAACATACACACTACTCTTTCAAACACTCATTGAAAATTTATGACTTGAAAATTACCTTTTAATTCCCTAGCAGCCTTAATTGAGAATAAATATTAATTAAATTGGTATAAAGTTGGTTTATTCTCTTGACAAAATAACCACTTCTATATGATAATTAATATCGAATTAGAATTATTATAGTTAATTAAAAAATATATTTTATGAGCAAACTAATTTCCGATGCTCAAAACCAACCTTTAGGAGGAATTTTAATATGTTATTAATCGGCACAGAAGTAAAACCGTTTAAAGCTAATGCTTACCATAATGGAGAATTTATCCAAGTTACTGACGAAAGTTTAAAAGGAAAATGGAGCGTAGTTTGTTTCTACCCAGCAGACTTCACATTCGTTTGTCCAACTGAACTTGAAGACTTACAAAACCAATACGCAACTCTAAAAGACTTAGGCGTTGAAGTATACTCTGTATCTACAGACACTCACTTCACTCACAAAGCATGGCACGATAGCTCAGAAACTATCGGCAAAATCGAATACATTATGATTGGTGACCCAACTCGCACAATCACTACAAACTTCAACGTTTTAATGGAAGAAGAAGGTCTTGCTGCTCGTGGTACATTCATCATCGATCCAGACGGCGTTATCCAATCTATGGAAATCAATGCTGACGGTATCGGCCGTGACGCAAGCATCCTTGTTAACAAAATTAAAGCAGCTCAATACGTACGTAACAACCCAGGTGAAGTTTGCCCAGCTAAATGGCAAGAGGGTTCTGCAACACTTAAACCAAGCCTTGACCTTGTAGGCAAAATCTAAGGAGTTCGATCAAAATGATACTAGATGCAGATATAAAAACACAACTATCCCAATACCTTCAGTTAATGGAGAACGATATTTTACTTAAAGTAAGCGCAGGAGACGATAACGTATCTAAAGATATGTTATCTCTAGTAGATGAATTAGCTACTATGTCATCTAAGATTACAGTAGAAAAAGTTGAACTAGAGAGAACACCAAGCTTTAGCGTAAATCGCCCTGGTGAAGACACTGGTGTCGTATTCGCTGGTATTCCATTAGGACACGAATTTACTTCATTAGTGTTAGCTTTACTACAAGTTAGTGGACGTGCTCCAAAAGTTGAACAAAAATTAATCGATCAAATCAAAAACATTCAAGGCGAATATCATTTTGAATCTTATATCAGCCTAAGTTGTCATAACTGTCCTGATGTTGTACAAGCTCTTAACGTGATGAGCGTTCTAAACTCTGGTATTACACATACTATGATTGATGGCGCTGCATTTAAAGAGGAAGTAGAAAGTAAAGACATCATGGCAGTACCAACTGTTTACCTAAATGGCGAATCTTTTGGAAGCGGTCGTATGACACTTGAAGAAATTTTAGCTAAAATGGGTAACGGTCCAGATGCATCAGAGCTTTCTGATAAAGATCCATACGATGTTCTTGTTGTTGGTGGCGGCCCAGCTGGTGCAAGTGCAGCAATTTATGCAGCACGTAAAGGCATCCGCACTGGTATCGTTGCTGAGCGCTTCGGTGGTCAAGTAATGGATACTATGGGTATTGAGAACTTCATCAGCGTAAAACGCACTGAAGGTCCTAAGCTAGTAGCAAGCCTTGAAGAGCACGTAAAAGAATACGACATCGATGTAATGAATCTACAACGTGCGAAACGTTTAGAGAAAAAAGAACTTATTGAAGTGGAACTTGAAAACGGCGCTATTCTGAAAAGTAAGAGCGTAATCGTTTCAACAGGTGCTCGCTGGCGTAATGTTGGCGTACCGGGTGAAGCTGAGTTCAAAAACAAAGGTGTAGCATACTGCCCACACTGTGACGGTCCATTATTCATCGGAAAAGATGTAGCGGTTATCGGCGGTGGTAACTCTGGTATTGAAGCAGCTATCGACTTAGCAGGTATTGTTAAGCACGTAACTGTTCTTGAATTCATGCCAGAATTAAAAGCTGATGCTGTATTACAAGAACGTCTTAACAGCTTACCAAACGTAACTGTTCTGAAAAACGTTCAAACGAAAGAAATCACTGGTACTGATAAAGTAAACGGTATTTCTTACATCGATCGTGAAACTGAAGAAGTACACCATGTTGAATTACAAGGTGTATTCGTTCAAATCGGTCTTGTGCCAAACACAGACTGGTTAGGCGAAACAGTTGAACGCGTTCGCGGTGAAATCGTAACAGACAAGCACGGCGCTACAAACGTACCAGGAGTGTTTGGTGCAGGTGACTGTACAAATAATCCGTACAAACAAATCATCATCTCTATGGGTTCAGGTGCGAATGCAGCTTTAGGTGCATTTGATTACTTAATCCGTAACTAATTATATAAACGTGAGTAAAAGACGCGCTACCTATTGGTAGCGCGTCTTTTTTATTACATTGTATGTAAATGGTCGTCAAATGCCTTCCAACATATTAAATCATACGGTGGTTCTATATCTAATACTACATTTATATCTTCTGCTGCTACTTGTATTCTTTTGGCCGGGGTATCTCTTTTTCCTGAAGAATAAATAGCAAGCTTAATTATTTCCTGCTTTCCATCTTCATAAATCCTTTTCTTTAAGTCTAATTGGTCAATTTGTTCTTTTGAAGGAATCTCTTTCCCTTCCCAATCACACATTTCAAATAGAGGATATCGATCCCCGTACCATTCCTCAATAATCTCAATGACTTTAAGAATAATATAATTCCCCGATACTAATTCGTAACTAACAGCATCGCCTGCTTTTAAAGAAGTATTCGCTATAAATCTCTTCGGTACTTTTTTAGCTTGTGGCTGCGGAGATTGTAACTGTTCTCTAAGTTTATTTAACACTACTTCACGTTTTCTCTGTAATTTAGGTTCATCCTCCCAGCGGGATAAATCTGCACCACTCTCTATTATTTGCAATGCCTCAAGTTTAACATTCTCTTGAAGTCTTCCTAACTTCCATTGTATGCAAGCAAATGCTAGCCAAAAAACAATAATCTCTTCATCATCTAGTTCAGTCTGGTATTCCTCAATTACAATCCTACTTGCTTCTTCATTTGAATATTCATTTCCTAACAAATCCTTATAAATTAACTGAATATCTTTAGCAATATCATCTGACAATATCACTACTCCCCAAGCCCCCATACATTAACGCTCCAATCTATACACTAAAAATCTCTCATTCCCATTCTTCTCATAAGCACCCGGCAATCTAACCTCTCGCTTCAATTCAAACGCAGTCTGGTTCTCTAAGAAGAAAATATAATCTTCAGAAGGATAGTATAAAATAATATCCACTTCCCTCTCTATTTCCTCTACCGAAAGCAAAATGTTATTTACTACATTCATAAACACTTGGACAGAAAATGGATTGAAGAAATAAAACCGGTTATCACGTGGATCAATCTCATATTCCTGTGCTAAACAACATTCAAACCGAATTTTATCTTTACTGTTTCTCACTTTTCGCGCATAACGATCACGATTATCCATTGCTTCTTTATAAAACTCTTCATTCATTTCAATCCCAACGGCCGAAGCACCACACTTATGGTGCATGTAAAAATTCAATCTCCCTTTTCCGCACCCAAAGTCTACAATTCGATCGCTACTTGTTATTTCATATTGATTCAATAACTCATCTAATCCGCTATATGGCGTCGGTTCATAACGGTGATAATGCATAGACTTATTAAATCCTTTTTGCTCACCGACGGTTTTTATATTTAATACAGCATCGTAATATTGTTCGTTCATTCGTTTGCTCCTATTAAGAAATATTACTATTATTATACACCACGTACTGAATGCTCATTTTTATCAAATTAATTGGTACGTGAAATTATATTATCGCGAAATCGAATATATCGACTTAACAACAAATTCCTACCAAAAAAACAGGAGCTTTCTAGCCCCTGTCTTCTAATACTTTCAATACAGTTTGTTTCAATATTTCTACTCCATCCATTATACAGCTATGATCAAACTTCATATACGGATGGTGTAATCCAGGTTGTAAGTTCGCCCCTAGTCCAAGCATGACAGCTTTTAAATGGGGTCTTTTCACTGTATAGTAATGGAAATCATCGCTTCCTGTCGTATACAGTGGTCCAGTACATCCCTCTTCCCCGTACACTTCAAGAATGCCTTTCCGCATGAAACGCTCAGCTTCTTCTGACACTTCAGCTCCTGGTGCGAGATCAATCCACTCATAAGAAAGTTTAGATCCCATTGATTCAGCTGACTGAATTACTTGCTCTATTTTTCGCTTCAATTCATCTAGTAATATGTTATTTTCTGCTCTTACATCTAAACTAAAGTGCCCGTTACCTGGAATAATATTTAGATTATCACCACCAGCTTGGCATCTCGTCATCTTAACAGAATAAGACGTCTGCGGCGGTAACCATATATTTTTCAATCCAATATTGATCATCGAAATGACATCAATTGCATTTATACCTTGATGTGGGCGTGCCCCGTGTGCATCATCTCCATGAATCATCCCTTCTAAAAATGCTGCAGCTCCGTGACGAATAGATGGGGCTGCTTGTTTCAAAGGCAGTTCTTCAATCGGCCTTAAATGAACACCAAATAAGAAATCAGCATCATCCACGGCGCCCTTCTCTACCATCTTTAAGGAACCATTTCCTTTTTCCTCTGCCGGCTGAAAAATAAATCTAACAGTACCACTATCCCATCTCATATTTTTCAATTGTAAAATAAGGCCCATCACAATTGTCATATGAGCATCGTGGCCGCACGAGTGATTCGCTTTAAATTCTCCGTCTACTTCTTGCCATAGTGCATCCATATCAGCACGAATCGCGATAACTGGATTCCCTCTTCCGATTTCAGCGATCACGCCAGGGCAATCATCAAATATTTTATATGAAATTCCTTCTTCTTTTAGAAAGTTAGTAATATAAGCTGTCGTTTCATATTCCTTCCAGCTTACTTCAGGGTTTTCATGTAAATGCTGAAAAATTTCAGTTAAACGCTCTTGTAGTTCTAATGTTTTCAAAGCTTCATTCTCCTTCCCCTAATTACAAACCATTCAGATTAATTATACTTATGAAAAACAGATGTTTTTATGAACATATTGAATTTTAAGAAAAAAGTCAATTGTTTATTTTTTAATACCGTTAATACCCGATTTCAACTCATCTTATAAAGATATCCATACAAATAGAAGATTCGATATTTTCTGTTTTTATATTGACGCTTACATCTATTTTTAGTTATTATAACTTAATAACGTCTATTTTGCGACAATTCTAAAAATAAAAACATACATAATGAGGAGGCAGTTTATGAAAAGAGAAATACCTTTTGGCATAGCAATAATCCCTATTATCATTACAGTTGCAGTTATGATGGTTACAATTGTTGCATTAGAACAAAGCCCTCACGTCCCACTTATTATCGGTACAACCGTTGCTTCGATCGTCGCTTGGCGATACGGTTACAAATGGAATGACATTGAAGAATCGATGTATAAAGGAATTCGCCTTGCATTACCCGCTATCGTTATCATTATTCTTGTAGGTTTAACGATCGGTGCTTGGATTGGCGGCGGAATCGTCGCTACTATGATTTATTACGGCTTAAAACTTTTAACTCCATCACTATTTTTAGTTTCAATTACAATTATTTGTTCTATCGTTGCATTAGCAATCGGTAGCTCTTGGTCTACAATGGGAACAATCGGTGTTGCTGGAATGGGAATTGGCCTAAGTATGGGAATCCCAGCTCCAATGGTTGCTGGCGCTATAATTTCTGGTTCTTATTTTGGCGATAAAATGTCACCGCTTTCAGACACGACAAACTTAGCAGCTGGATTAACAAATACAGATTTATTCACACATATTCGTCATATGTTATTTACTACAATTCCAGGTTTAATTATTACTCTTATCGTCTATGCTTTCTTAGGAAGAAGCTTCGGCGATAACAATATCGATGCAAAAAGCATCGATCAAACGTTACAAGTATTGCAACAAAACTTTGTTATTTCGCCTTTCCTATTAATTATACCCGTAGTCGTTATGGTATTGGTCGCTAAAAAAGTCCCTGCTATACCAGCTATTCTCGTAGGTGTTATTTTAGGATTCTTATCACAAGTCTTTATTCAAGGTGGCTCTGTCTCATCAGCTGTCGGTGCACTCCAAAGTGGATTTGTCATAGACACTGGAAACAAGCTAGTAGATGAACTATTTAACCGTGGTGGCTTAAGCTCTATGATGAATACAGTTTCTATGACAATTGTCGCTATGACTTTCGGCGGAGTACTAGAACATACTGGCATTCTTCGCTCAATTGTAAATCAAATTTTAAAATTAGCGACATCATCAAAAGGACTTATCGCTTCTACCATCGCATCTTGCTTTGCAACGAATCTTACTTGCTCTGAACAATATATTTCGATTGTTGTTCCTTCAAGAATGTATGCAAATGCGTACACAGAAAAAGGACTACATTCTAAAAATTTATCCAGAGCATTAGAAGATGGTGGAACATTAACTTCTGTTTTCGTACCTTGGAATACATGTGGTGTATTTATACTCGCAACACTTGGAGTCGGTGCATTCGAATATGCTCCTTATGCTATATTGAATTTCATCGTACCTATTATCTCAATCATTTATGGTATAACTGGCTTCACAATTACGAAGCTATCTGATATTGAAAAAGCAGACCTACTGAAAAAACAAAAAGCACAACTAGAAGCTTAAAATTTTTGAAACGAATACAACGGTAAATTCAGCTCATATATTGCACGAGGGCGCCCTTGTTGATAGGGCATTTCCTCGCCGCAAATATTGGCATATCTGTAATCAACTAATTTCTTTAACAGCCTTTCCGTCGATCGCCGAGTCACTTGTAAGTACTCAGAAAGATCCGCCGCTGTAAATTTCAATGATGGATGCGATTGACTAAACTGAATAATTTTTGACAAGTTTGCAGGACTAAGCTTCGTTTCCTTCGCTATTTTCATTAATTCAGGATTATCGTTTTTTAAACTTTGTACTCTCTGTTCTTTCGGGAACGGACCAAATAATTCTTTATCACTTGTTAGTATATAAAAGCAGCTTTCTATCGGATTATTCTTTGCGAAACCTCGAGCGATTTTTGCATTTTGTTCCGCTTCATTTACTGTTTTTCCGTAACCAAATCCAATAGATACTGCGCCTTCTATATTCATAAATAAACGGTCTATCGTATTTTTTTTTATACTCAATTCAATATCACCACGAGTTGTATACAAAATAAAAGTCATTTCATCAACTTGTTTAAATGAACCACGTAATTCTTTTGAAATTACATTTAATTGTTCAAGCGAGCTTTCTTGTAACTCTATAAAGGATATAATACAAGCACCAACAGTAGCTGAATGGCTTTTTGCTAACTCAGCTTTTATTTTTGCATCTTTTAACCCATGTATAATTGATTGCGTTGGATCTATCATACGCTCTGAAGGAATCCCTATTTTTTGAAGTTCATCGTAGACAGCGTGAATACTAGTTAAAGCTAAATCAACCTCTCCAGATTGATATTTAGCTAAATGAAAATCAATGATGCTCTTAATTTCATCATTACTCCATAACATATTTTCATAATCCATCACTTGCGGCGTTTCTTGTAGACCGATGTCATGGAACACATTTGTAATAAACGAACGATCTACTAAATCAATTGAAATTTTATGAGGTTGAATACTTTGATGGTATATTATAGAAAGGAGTGAAGATGCGACAGTTGTCTCGTCTTGCTGCAAATATACACTTGGAATTGGTAATTGTTCTCTTATTTCTTTTGCCATATAATAAGGTAGGGCACCCGAGAAAAAGATAGCATCACAAGGTTTTAAACGCTTTAATAGTTCAGAAGATTCTGCCGGATGAAGGTAAATATATGGATCAATCTCTATTTCTTCTAGTTTATGAGCAATAGGTAAAAGATTCTCCATAAACTCTTTTGAACCGACAACTGCAATTTTTATCATCATTTTCTCTAACTCCTTATCATTAATTAACGACTATTTAACGTCAACTATATCAAATGTACAAAACCATTGTAAACAGGAAGGGGTCTTTATTCAATGAAAATTACAGCTATTCATCTTTACGCAATTCGTTTACCACTTCGCGATCCGTTTGTTATTAGTTATGGTTCTTATTCTGATATGCCTTCTATTATCGTCAAAATGGAAACAGATGAAGGCATTATCGGTTACGGTGAAGGCGTTGCTGATGATCACGTTACAGGTGAATCATGGGAAAGTACTTTCCATGTTTTAAAACATACACTAGCTCCTGCTCTAATTGGGAAAAATCCAATGAATATCGAAAAAATACACGATATGATGGACAATACAATTTATGGTATTCCTACCGCGAAAGCTACGATTGATATCGCTTGTTTTGATATACTGGGTAAAAAACTAAATCAACCTGTATATCAATTAATTGGAGGACGCTACCATGAAGAATTTCCTGTCACTCACGTCTTAAGTATCGCCGATCCAGAAAATATGGCTGAAGAAGCAGCTTCCATGATTAAGAAAGGTTACCAATCTTTCAAAATGAAAGTCGGCACGAATGTAAAAGAAGATGTAAAACGAATTGAAGCTGTACGTGAACGTGTAGGAAATGATATCGCGATTCGTGTTGATGTAAACCAAGGCTGGAAAAATAGCGCAAACACATTAACAGCACTTCGTTCATTAGGACATTTAAACATCGACTGGATTGAACAACCTGTTGTAGCGGATGATATTGATGCAATGGCTCATATTCGTTCGAAAACAGATCTTCCGCTTATGATTGATGAAGGACTAAAAGGCTCTCGTGAAATGCGCCAAATTATTAAATTAGACGCAGCTGATAAAGTGAATATAAAACTAATGAAATGCGGCGGCATATATCCAGCTGTAAAACTCGCTCATCAAGCTGAAATGGCAGGCATTGAATGCCAAGTTGGATCCATGGTCGAATCATCTGTTGCCTCTTCCGCAGGATTCCATGTCGCTTTCTCAAAAAAAATCATTACTAGCGTCGAGCTAACAGGACCATTAAAATTCACGAAAGACATCGGAAACTTACATTACGACGTACCATTTATTCGCTTAAACGAAAAGCCGGGACTCGGCATTGAAATAAACGAAAATACATTACAAGAATTAACCGTCTTTCAAGACGTTGTACGCTAAAGGAGGACTAACACATGACGATTCTTTACGAAGGAAAATTAAAACAAAACAACGATTCATTTCACGTTACATTACTATCTTTAGAACATATGGAACAAATTTTATCATTACAAAACGTTATAGTTGAAGCGCTAGAAGATAAAGGTCGTTTACAACCACTCTCGCTAGAAGAATTTCAATACATTCTAGAAGGAAACGGCATGATGATCGGGGCGTTTATACAAAACGAGCTCATCGCATTTCGTGCCCTACTAGTCCCTCCTATCGACGATGAACATTTAGGGCTTGATATTGGTCTACCAGAAAGTCAGCTACACCGCGTCATCTATCAAGAAATCTCAAACGTTCATCCAAACTGTCGAGGAAATGGCATGCAAAAAATATTAGCCACAGTCATCATGGATGAATTACAAAAAGAAGACAGCCAGTACGACTATGTTTGTTGCACCGTTGCACCTTTTAACATTCCAAGTTTAAAAGATAAATTTGCGCAAGGGATGGAAATTGCTGCACTGAAGGAGAAGTATGGCGGTAGTATGCGGTATGTTTTTGTGAAGGAATTGCGTAAGGACACAGAAAGAGATTGGACGAATGTTAAAAGTGTTCCGATGAGTGATGTTAGTGAAAAGCAAGCGTTACTTTCAGAGGGGTATCGTGGGTATGCGATGGAGAGAATAGACGATACTTTCACTGTGAAGTTTGGACGATAATCTATGTACAAAGAGAACCCTAATTCATTAGGGTTCTACTTTATTTCATTCCACAATCTAAAGTAATAACTAAACCGTCATCTTCCAACTAGATAACGCTAACCAGTTTTCCATTTCCTTATAATCAGGCATTATCTTGCCAACAAGACGCCAAAAAGAGCGATCATGATTTAAATGAACCATATGACACATTTCATGAACAACTACATAATCAATTACCCTTTGAGGTGCCATTGCTAGCTTCCAATTAAACGTTAGCTGTAGATTTGAATCACAAGTTCCCCACGTACGACTACTATCTGTAATACGAATAGAACGCGGTTTTGTTTTAAAGTTACTTTGATGCGCTTTAATACTCTTCTCTACTAATGCCTTGCACTGCTTATAGTAAAATCGTTTTAAAGCCTGCTGGATTTTCTCATTCTTAAGCTCATTCACGTAAATGTGTAGCTTATCCCCTTCAAAAACTGCATTGTCTTGCGTAATACTTGCATCTTGAGAAATCTGTATCGGATACGTATTCCCTAAATACAGAAAGCCCTCGCCTTGATCATAATCCTTTTCCTGTGGTCCAAGCGCTCGCTCCTGCATGTCCTTACGTGTTTTCTGAATCCAATCCCATTTCTCCTCTAGCAGCTGGACTAAGTATTCAACAGGTGTTCCCTTTGGAGCCTGCACTTCCACATTTCCGTACGAATCTACAAAAAGACGCACCGACTTTTTCTTCTTATAAGTTATATGAAAATTAATTGTCTCATCTAAATATGTATGTACCATTTCATCACCTAGTGTATTATTTTACAAATAAAAAAGAATAGGACACAAACGCCCTACTCTATCTATTATATCATTTACTGTTTCACCGAACTTATTATCCTCTGTACTTTACACCTAATCCCTTAATGAAATTCCTTGCGTATCTATCGCCGCACTCTTTGTAATGCTTATGGCCTTTCTTTCTTAATAAAGCGCCTAACTCTCCTTTTGTTACGATGACGCCTACACTGTCTAATATATCAAGCACATCTTCACTCGTTAAAGATAGTGCTATTTTCATTTTCTTTAAAAGAAGGTTATTGGCACTCTCCTTGCTCTGTACAGGTGCCGGTTGCCCTGGTTTCGGATCTTGCTTCCCTCTTTTTAAAGTAATAAATCCATTTAAAAATGCCTCTAGCATCATCATGTCGCATGTTAATACGTACTCATCTTCGATTACATCATCATTTTCAGCTTCATGTTGTGGACTTCTCTTTACTTTTGTAAGCATATCAAGTACGTCCTCTTTCGTTACTTCCATCCCGCCAAGTTCAAAGATTTCTACCATATCTATATCTCTTATATCTAAAGCGTACCTTACTCTTTTTAATATATCGTTGTTGCTCATTGCCATTGTATTTCCTCCTGAAATGTTGATTATAGTAATGCTTTTAGCATGTATAAATTAATATCGTTAAGTTACTACTTTAACATTTTAGAGGTAGGTTTTGTAGTCTTAGGTGGATTAATGCTTTTGGGGATGATTTTAAAACAGCAAAAAAGGATGGGATAATCGCGCAAAATTACGGATGGGGATTTACTATTAATTAACACACTTAAAAATGGACTAACCTGATATAGGTTAGTCCATTTCTTTTTATGCAACTCTAATTTAGTGGGCAACTCAAACATGAATGTTACGCAAAATTCAGGTGAAATATATTGATTGTGTTTACTTAGGTTTTCCTTTTTATTTGTGGTACGGTTCACCGTAACTAATCTAAATGAGGTTATTGTTCATTATTTTCATAATTAAATTTAACAAAAAAGGTAGTGCCTTCCGAGCCTGTTTGAATTTCTATTTTCGCATTATGCCGGGTAGCAATAGCATAACATACGCCTAATCCCAATCCAGTTCCATTATCTTTGGTCGTGTAAAATGGAGTACCCAGTTTCTCTAATACTTCAGGCCTGATACCTTTTCCTTGATCCCGCACTGCAAGCACCACACAATTTTGACATTCCTTGTAGGTGCTAATGGTTAGAATTTTCCCTGTGCTCATCGCTTCTAAGCCATTACGGTATAGGTTTATTAATAATTGCCGTATCTCATTACGATTTAAAAGTAATTCTGGAATGTCATTTGTATCGACTTGAATATATTTATTTTGATTATACGTATCAATCTTTATTAAAGGAATAATATCGTGGATAATTGAATTTAAATCTAACATCTGCAAATCCGATTTCTTTGTATTACCCATTGAGAGAAATTCAGTAATAATAGAATTGGCACGGTCAAGTTCTTCAATCATTAATTTAAAGTACTTATTATGTTTCTCATAGGTGTGCTCTTCTTTTAATAACTGCAAAAACCCTCGTACTGTTGTCATTGGATTTCTGATCTCATGGCTGATACCTGCTGCCATTTGTCCTATTAAATCTATGTTGGATAACCTTTTCAATTCCTGCTCATATTGCTTTTTTTCCGTTATGTTTTTAAAAATACAACAAATACCATCATCATACGGGTATGCAATAACTTCGTGCCAATATTCATCAGAGATAGAAAAAAATTCGAAATGAACTGTAACTCGCTCTGACATTGCACGATGAAATTCCTTATACATAACTGCGTCGACGCTACTCGGGAAGACCTCCCATATATTCTTACCTAATACATCTTTTGCTGTTTTTCTTTGTGGAAAATATTGATGCTTATTTACGTACGTGAATTCCCATTTATTATTCAAAGTAAAGAATCCATCCGTAATAATTTCAATCACACTTGTAACTTTTTCATTAGCAGCAGCTAGTTCTCTCGTTCGCTCTTCCACCATGCTTTCAAGTTGATCCATATATAACAAGTTTGAAAACGTAGGAGCTGTGGCATCAACGATAGATTTTGCCAGTTGAATTTGGGAATTATCGTAATTGTGAGCTTTTCCCTCTTTGCCAACGACGATTACCCCTAATACTTCTCCCATTGAAACCAATGGAATCATCAGTAGACCCTTACTATCTATATTTTTTGTTTGAATAACCTCTTGGATCTTGGCTTCATAGCTTTTCTCCATCCAATCCGCTTCTGTCCAATCACAGTCCTTGCTTAACTTCGTTGTTTTAATCGTTGTTTTGTCTAGCGGGTCTAAAAGGTGGGCAGCCATGTTTTTACTCTCTAAAATCTGTCCTAAGTAAAAAAAACATTTATCAAAACTCTCCTGTATCGAGGAACACATTGATAAATCACGGGTAACATCTAGTAACAGCTGCTTCTCGGCAATAAGGTTTTCCTTTTGTGTTAAATTATTTGCGTTTTGAATTGCGACCGCAGCCATATTTACATAAGCTTCAACACTTTGAATCTCTGAATCTGTTAAGTTCATTGGAACTCCATAATCAAATAAAAAAACCAGACCAAATAACTCTTGTCCAAATGAGATAGGCAGGGCTAATAAGGACTTAATTTTGAACGCATCAACTGGTCTTGGATCCGGCCGATGATCCTTTGAGGTATCAGGGATATAGATGGTTTTTTTTGTTTCAATAACTTCTTTTGCCAGTAAGTCTATTTCAGGATCAATTACCTGAGTATCGAGCGTTACGCCATTTATGGTCTCTGGTTTCCCTGCAAACCCTCTAAATGTTCCATCTTCCTGGGGTAAATAAATTCCAACAGCGTTGCACCTAACAATCTCCTCTGATATCGCCATTGTTACACGCTGCAATACTTCACGTAGTTCTAATTTTGTATTTATTATTTTTGTTATATTCGCGAGCCTAGAATATCTCGTCTGATCACTTAACATTCACATAGCCTCCAAGTTATAGGCATAATAAAATAAACATGATAATATCAGTGAAAATCAAGACCAACCTGCCATTTTCAATTTTCTCCTGTATTCTTTTCTTACCCTTGTTTTACATAGAATACCTCACTTACTTATGATACGGTTCACCTTAATTAAAATGAAACAAACACTCGTAAAATCGCTACACCCTATCCCCTCTAACTTTCAAAAGTTACACTGTTTCACTATCTCCATCCTTATCAACACTCGCCTCAAACTTATCAAGCAACGCACGCACTTCATCAGTTGATTTCGTGTTCATCAATTGATTTCTTAGTTCAGCAGCTCCAGGGAATCCTTTTACATAAATTTTGAAAAAGCGATGAAGCCCTGTGATTGAGCGTGGTAGTACTTCTGCATATTGATCTTGAAGATCAAGCTGTAGTCTTAGAAGATCAAGGTGTTCTTTACTGCTATGTTCTCTTGGCTCTTTTTCAAAAGCAAATGGATTTTTAAAGATACCTCGTCCAATCATAACGCCATCAATACCGTATTTTTCAGCAAGTTCCATTCCAGTTTGACGATCAGGAATGTCTCCATTGATTGTTATTAGCGTATTTGGTGCGATACGGTCACGTAATTTTTTAATTTCCGGAATTAGTTCCCAGTGCGCATCTACTTGACTCATTTCTTCTCTTGTACGTAAGTGAATAGAAAGGTTCGCAATATCTTGTTTGAAAATGTGCGTTAGCCAATCCTCCCACTCACTTAACTCTTTAAAGCCAAGTCGTGTTTTTACACTGACAGGTAGTCCACCCGCTTTTGCTGCTTGAATAAGTTCTGCCGCAACGTCTGGACGTAGAATAAGACCACTACCTTTTCCTCTTGATGCTACGTTCGGTACAGGGCAGCCCATATTAATATCGATACCTTTAAATCCTAGCTCTGCCATACCAATACTCATTTGGCGGAAATATTCAGGAGTATCTCCCCAAATATGTGCGACTATCGGCTGTTCATCTTCTGTAAAAATTAAACGGCCACGTACACTTTTCATACCTTCTGGATGACAATAGCTATCCGAGTTTGTAAACTCTGTGAAAAATACATCTGGGCAACCAGCTTCACTTACTACGTGACGAAAAACAACATCTGTCACATCTTCCATTGGTGCAAGTACAAAAAACGGTCGTGGTAAATCATTCCAAAAATTATCTATCATTTCAAATTCAAATCCTCTCACTATGAATACATCTTCAAACTCTCAATTAAAAAATATAAATCCAAATAACACCAGTACATTTGGGCATTTATAATTTGTGAAAATCAGTAATATTTATTTTAACTAAAATCGTTGCTGAATGGTATTTTTATAAACCAAAAAGCAGATGGTATAGATTTTTCTATATCAACTGCTTTTTTATTATACCAACTTAAGCCAAGCCACACACTCCACATGCGTAGTATGCGGGAACATATCAACAGGTTGTACTTCCTGCGTTTTATATCCGCCTTCTTCTAGCACTTTTAAGTCGCGTGCTAATGTTGCTGGGTTACACGATACGTATACGACGCGCTTTGGCTTCATGTCGATGATTGTGTTTAGTAATGCTTCATCACAGCCTTTACGCGGTGGGTCTACGACCATTGTGTCGGCGATTACGCCTTCTTTGTACCATTTTGGAATGACTACTTCTGCTTCTCCTACGCCAAATTCAGCGTTTGTCATGTTGTTTAGTGCTGCGTTTCGGTTTGCGTCTTCGATTGCTTCTGGGACGATTTCAACGCCGTACACTTTTTTCGCTTTTTGTGCTAGGAATAAGGAGATTGATCCAATTCCGCAATAGGCATCAATTACTGTTTCGTTACCATTTAATTTTGCGTATTCTAACGTTTTATCGTATAGCACTTTCGTTTGTTCTGGGTTTACTTGATAGAATGAACGTGCTGAAATCGCAAATTTAATGTCACCGATAAAGTCATAAATATATTCTGATCCGTACAGTACTGTCGTTTTGTCTCCGAAAATAACGTTTGTACGTTTCGTGTTTACGTTTTGAACGATTGATTTTACTTCTGGGAATTTCGCTGCGATTTCTTCAATGATTGCTTCTTTATTTGGCAATTCAGCTGTACGTGTAATGAAGACAAGCATAATTTCCCCTGTTACTTGTCCGTAGCGAGCCATTACGTGGCGAAGTGTTCCTTTGTTACGCTCTTCATTGTAAGCCGAAATACCGTGCTTTTCACAAATACGTTTTACTTCTTGAATTAATGTATCGTTTTCTTCCGCCTGAATTAAGCATGATTCCATATTAATGATGTCATGCGTTCCTTGACGATAGAAACCAGCTACAAGTCCACCTTCACGTTCTCCAATTGGCACTTGTGCTTTATTGCGGTATACCCACGGGTTTTTCATGCCAAGTACAGGATGAACAGGAACATCACTTAATCCACCGATGCGCTGCATAACGTCACGTACTTGTTTTTCTTTCGCTTTTAATTGTCCTTCATATGTTAAGTGCTGAAGTTGACAACCTCCGCACTCGTTGTACACGGGGCATTCTGCATCTTTACGATATGGACTTTCTTGATGAAGCTTCATTAAACGACCGAACGCGAAGTTTTTCTTCACTTTAATAATTTTAATTTGCGCTTCTTCACCTGGTAATCCGTTTTTTACGAAAATAGGATATCCCTTCACTTTCGCAACACCGGCACCATCATGTGTTAAATCTTCAAACACTACATCTATAAACTCGTTTTTTTCAACTGGTGGCGTCATTTTTATACTCATTTTCCGACCTCTCTTTTTCATAACACTGCGTTACATTTTATCATACTTATATGGTCTATTTCTATTAGAAGAAAAAAAGCTATTGACGATAGTTCTCTAGTAATGTTACGCTACTACTAATTTAATACGGACGATGTTACCTCATATATAGTCGATAATATGGATCGAGAGTTTCTACCCGGCAACCTTAAATTGCTGGACTATGGGGAAAACTAATGAATATTAGCCTATGTATAAAAAAGACTCCTATTGATTAGCTTTCTCTCATAGATGAAAGTGAATCCATAGGGGTCTTTTTTTTATTTTTCGAAAAGGTCAGACATCTTACGTATGACATGAAACTTCCATTACTTTATTTTTAGTAATATAACGAGCGTTTTATGTAAAAACTTTATACGAACTTCTGAAAGGGGCAACTACATGCAATATGTAATGAGCATTATCGGTATTCTTGTCGTTTTAGGTTTATGCTTTGCTTTGTCAAACAATAGAAGTAAAATCAACTTCCGTGCAATTGCTATTATGATTAGTTTCCAAATTTTAATCGGTTGGTTTATGTTTGGCACAAAGATCGGACAGCAAATTATCATCTTCATTAGTAAAGTTTTCAACAAACTAATTAAACTTGGTACGACAGGTGTCGATTTTCTCTTTAATGGAATTCAAAGAGATTTTGTTTTTTTCTTAAACGTATTACTAATTATCGTATTTTTCTCAGCACTACTTTCTATCTTTAGTTATTTAGGTGTTTTACCATTCATCGTTCGTATTGTCGGCGGTGCACTTTCAAAAATTACTGGTTTACCACGCGTTGAATCATTCCACGCAGTAAATTCTGTATTCTTTGGTTCAAGTGAAGCGTTAATCGTTATTAAAAATGATTTACAACATTTTAATAAAAACCGTATGTTTATCATTTGTTGTTCTGCAATGAGCTCAGTTTCTGCCTCTGTAACAGCATCATACGTTATGATGTTAGATGCGAAATATGTATTAGCGGCTCTTCCGCTAAACTTATTCTCAAGCTTAATCGTTTGTTCATTATTAACACCAGTTGATACGAAAAAAGAAGACGAAGTGGTTCAAAAATTTGATAGAAACCTATTCGGAGATAGCCTTATCGGCGCTATGATTAACGGTGCGCTTGATGGTTTAAAAGTAGCTGGTATCGTTGCTGCGTTAATGATTGCCTTCATTGGTGTTATGGAAGTTGTAAACTACGTAATTAGCGCTGCTTCAGGTGCAATGGGATATGCTGTTACTTTACAACAAATCTTCGGTTATATACTTTCTCCATTCGCATTCTTAATGGGTATTCCAACTCAAGATATTATCCCAGCTGGTGGTATTATGGGTACGAAGATTGTATTAAACGAGTTTGTAGCAATCCTTGATTTAAAAGGCGCTACTGCAACATTAGCTCCACGTACAGTTGGAATCGTTACAGTATTCTTAATTAGCTTCGCAAGTATTAGCCAAATTGGTGCGATTGTTGGTACAATCCGTGCCCTTTCTGAAAAACAAGGAAGCATCGTATCAAAATTTGGTTGGAAAATGCTATTTGCATCAACACTTGCTTCTATTTTATCTGCAACAATCGCTGGATTGTTTATTTAATAAAAAATCACCTTCGCTTAGACAGCAAGGTGATTTTTTTATTATCATCATTTAAGAAACTGAAGAAAACTCTAATGCCTCTTCCTTATTAATAATTTCTCCCTTATATTCACCTTTCACCGAAATATCAATAATTGATTTATTTCCTGTTTCCATTTTCCCTAAAGAAAACATATATATTAAGTCATCTTTTTTTAACATCCATTGTTTTCCGTGCCAAGGACCAGTTAACTTCTGTTCTGGCGATGCCAGTATTTCTCCAAAATATTCACATTCGCCTAGAGATGTTTTTACTGTATTCTTCTCCGTATCAATAACTATATATTTAAGAAGTTTTATACTTTCACTTGAAAAAATCTCTACTTCATGGTCACTTTTTTTCTTGAATTTCAGCTTTCCATCCTTTGTATTAACCAATTTACTTTGATCAATTGCATTTAGTACAAACTCATACTCTTCTTTTGTAACACCGAAATTAGGATGATATGGAAAACTTTTTTTCTCTGCATGCTCTTCTACGTATTTTAAATACCATTCCATATTATTCACTAGATGCTCTCTCATTCTTTGACCAATATTCCCTACCTTTTTAAGAGCATCTGGATCCATCTCTAATGTCATAATATCCGCCGTCACTTCCGCATTCATAAGATGCGGCGGAATATACTCTTCCACACTATTCGCTTTACTCGTTTCACTTTGACAACCGACTATGAATAGCGATATGAGAAGGATATATACTATTTTTTTATATTTCATTTCTATTCTCCACTCCATACATCATTCTTACTTAAATTTATAGCGGTTTTATTATAGTCCAAAACCCTTATATTTTAATATAAACTACTCTACATATGCAAAATTGCATATTAATAAACCTTTCTCTTACTTTAAAATTAACTTAAATCTTTTACCAAAATATACAAATTACAAATGAACAATGTTATAATTTGTAAAAAAATACATTGGAGGATATTATGAAAGCTCACGCCCTTTTCGACTTCTTACACTTACTAGTTTTAAGCATGAAAAGCTATTATGTATGGGGAATACCTATCTATGTCTTTATTATTCCTCTCATTTTTGTAGTAGGTTATATTATTATCAATTCCAATAAGAAACGAAAGAATACATCGATTCAAAGTCATTAATCTATCGCCTAATAGCTCCTCCTAAAAATCATATTCCCCTCATTTTCTTCAAATGATATGATGAACAAGGGTATATCCCCACCTCTCTTATAGCGGTGGGGATTTTAATGTAAGCATGCAACATAATACACAATAGAAGGTGATTTTATGAGAAAATACGCAGCGATTGCTTTATGTACATCTGCCATTCTAGCAGGATGTAATACTAGCAATGTAGAGCCTAAAAAAGAAAAAAAGGTTCAAGAGGTTAAGAAACAAGAAGAGACGGTGCGGGAACAAGGTAAAATTTCTTATAATCCAATTACGCACGAATCTACAAACGCAAATATTCATATTACAGACATAAAAGATTCTTTAACCGAAGTACAATATAAAATTTGGCGCACTGCTGATGGAAAGGAAAGTGCTAAATCCTTTTCTTCTAAAGAGAAAAATCAACAATTTACACTTCCCTTTGATATAAAAGAATTTGAAGGAAAACGCGGTGAATATCAAATTGAAGCTACAGGAACAACAGAGGGCGGAAAAACTATTCCACTTACGAAATCTACTATTACTTTCGAGCAAAAAGTTCCTGTTCTTATGTACCACGCAATTGACGATTATCATGGACAAGGTATTAAAGATTTATTCGTATCACCCGCTAACTTTGAAGCACAAATGAAGTATTTAAAAGACAATGGTTATACATTATTAACATTTGAACGCTGGAGCGATATAAATAAAGTAAACAAGCCGATTTTCGTTACATTTGATGACGGTATGAAAAATAATATGAATGCATTTCATGTTTTACAAAAACTAAAAGACGATACATTTAAACCAGCGGCAACAGAATATATGATTGTTGATAACGTTGATGTAGAAGGAGCTCTTTCTACATCTGAAATAAAAGAAATGGTTGATTCAGGTATTTTTTCTGTACAATCTCACACAGCAACACACGCAGACTTGCCGAAAATTACAAACTATGATGAAGAGTTAAAAGGATCAAAAGAAAAGCTAGAGAAAATAACAGGTAAGCCTGTTATCGCAATTGCTTATCCATTCGGTCATGTAGATGATAAAGTTGTCGCAGAAACAAAGAAACACTATCAATTTGCAACAACAACGAAGCCTGGACAATTCATTACGAAAGGTGAACCTGATGAGTTGTTAAAAATGAAGCGTGTTCGCATACACCATACAACGACTGTAGAACAATTTGCTTCTTCGATTAAATAACTATTAGAGCTCAATACATTTTGAGCTCTCTTTTTACGTTATATTTATATATATTTTTAGAATTTTCTTGTATTATATATAGTAAGAAATCTTTCAAACTAAAGGAGATTATACATATGTCATTTGAACAAACGTTAGAGAAATATGCTGCCCTTGCAGTCAATGTTGGTGTTAATATTCAACCCGGACAAACTTTATCAATCAGTGCACCTCTTGAGGCTGTACAGTTTGTACGCCTCGTTACAGAAAAAGCATATAAATCTGGTGCAAAACACGTATATGTTGATTGGAATGATGAGACGTTAACACGCTTAAAGTTCGATCTAGCTCCTGAAGAAGCTTTCTCTGAATTCCCTTCTTGGAAAGCAAATGCTCGTGAAGAATTAGCAAAAGAAGGCGCTGCATTTATGTCCATCTATGCAGAGAATCCTGATTTATTAAAAGGTGTAGAACCAAAGAAAATTGCAACAGCTCATAAAGTAGCTGGAGAAGCGATGAAAGTATACCGTGATTATGTACAAGCAGATAAAGTAAGCTGGTGCGTAATTTCTGTTCCTACGAAAGAATGGGCTGCAAAAGTATTCCCTGACGTAGCGCCAGAAGAACAAGAAACAAAACTATGGGATGCTATCTTCAAAGCTACTCGTGCTGATTTAGAAAATCCTGTGGAAGCATGGAAAGAACATGATGAAACACTACATACAAAAGTAGATTACTTAAACGAAAAACATTATAAAGCTCTTCACTATACAGGCCCTGGAACAGACTTAACAATCGAACTTCCAGAGAAACATGTATGGGCTGGTGCTGGTAGCTTAAATGAAAAGAACGTAGCATTTATGGCTAACATTCCAACTGAAGAGGTATTTACAATGCCTCTTAAAACAGGTGTGAACGGCCAAGTATCTAGCACAAAACCGTTAGCATTTGCAGGTAATATTATCGATAACTTTACATTAACATTCGAAAACGGACGTATCGTAGACTATAAAGCTGAATCTGGTGAAGAGGCTTTAAAACATTTAGTAGAAACAGATGAAGGTTCTCACTTCTTAGGCGAAGTAGCTTTAGTACCTCATGATTCACCAATTTCAAACACAAATATTTTATTCTACAATACGCTATTTGATGAAAATGCATCTTGCCACCTTGCAATCGGAAATGCTTATGCATTTAACTTAGTTGGCGGAAAAACAATGTCTAAAGAAGAACTTGCTGAAAATGGCGCAAACGCTAGTATTACACACGAAGACTTCATGATTGGATCAGCTGAGCTTGATATCGACGGCATTACAGCTGATGGAAGACATGAGCCGATCTTCCGTAAAGGTAACTGGGCGTTTTAATAAAAATAAAAGGCTATCTTCCACGCCGGAAGATAGCCTTTTATGATGCCGATGACACTTTCAGTCCAATTACTCCTAAAACAATAAAGAGAATACAAAATGCTTGGAATAAATTAATATGCTCTTTAAAAAAGTACACACTAATGATTGTAATAAGTAGCGTTCCCACACCAGACCAAATTGCATAAGCAATGCTTAAATTAATCTTTTTAACAACGATAGCAAACACGCTGAAACAAATTCCATAGAATACGAAAATAAGTACACTTGGAACAAGCTTTGTTAAACCGTTCGATAACTTCATCGCAATCGTTCCAGCTACTTCAAAAATAATTGTTACGAGTAATAATAGCCAATATACCATACTAGAATCTCCTTCTCTGTTACCTTATAGAGATTCTAGTATACTACTTATAGTCCTAACGAAATATATTTAATTTCTAAATATTCCTCGATACCGAAATGGCCTCCTTCACGGCCGATACCACTTTCTTTAAAGCCCCCAAATGGTGCTTGTGCAACTGATGGAAGGCCATCGTTTAAGCCGATAATTCCGTACTCTAACGCTTCACTAATTTGGAATGCTTGGCTAATATCTTTTGTGAAAATATAAGCAGCCAAGCCATATGGTGTATTATTTGCTCGTTCGATTACTTCTTCAACTGTTTTAAATCTCGCAACTGGTGCAACCGGTCCAAATGTTTCTTCATTCATACAAAGCATCGTGTCATTTGCCAATCCAATTACTGTTGGCTGAATGAAATAACCATCTAACTCTGCAAATTTATGGCCACCGTATAAAACTTCTCCGCCCTTTTGAATTGCATCTTCAATATGTTCTTGTACTTTCGAAACTGCATTCGCATCAATAAGTGGACCTACAGTTGTTCCTTCGCCGAATCCATCTCCGACTTTAAGCTGCTCTACAGCTGTTGTGAACTTCCCTGCAAATTCTTCATACACTTCTTCTTGAACAAAGATGCGGTTTGTACATATACACGTTTGTCCTGCGTTACGGAATTTCGAACCAATTACCGCTTCTACCGCCTTATCTAAATCAGCATCATTCATAACAATAAATGGAGCGTGACCACCTAATTCAAGCGAAACCTTTTTCATCGTTTGCGCAGCGCTAGCCATTAATTCTTTTCCAATTTCAGTTGATCCTGTAAAGGAAACTTTTCGAACGCGCTCATCTTCCATCCACGTATCAGCAATTGCTTTTGCACTACCTGTTACAATATTTATTACACCTTTTGGAATATCTGCTTCATGTGCTAATTCAACTAACTTCAATGCAGTTAATGGCGTTTGACTCGCTGGTTTCACAACTGCCGTACAGCCTGCTGCAAGTGCTGGAGCTACCTTTCTCGTAATCATAGCAGCCGGGAAATTCCAAGGCGTAATAGCTGCCATAACCCCAACTGGTTGCTTCATAACTAAAATACGCTTATTCGGATGAGAAGCAGGAATCATTTCACCGTATATTCTCTTTCCTTCTTCTGCGTACCATTCAACAAAACTATTTGCATAATTCACTTCACCAAGTGCTTCTGCAAACGGCTTCCCTTGCTCTCTCGTCATGATTGCTGCAATTTCTTCTTTATTTTCATCAATGAGCGTGAACCATTTTTTTAACTTTACTGCACGATCCGCTGCCGTTAATTTTGACCATAATTTAAAAGCCTCATGTGCAGCATCAACTGCTTGCTTTGCCTCTGTAATCCCGCCCTTTGGTACAGTTGCAAATACTTCCTTTGTCGCTGGATTATTCACTTCGATTTGTTCTTGCAGTGTAATCCACTCACCATTTATATACATCGCTTTTTTATCTAAGTTTACGAACGTCGCTTTTTTATCCAATGTTTTCTTCCTCCTCTATGAACTTCTTAATCTTCCTAGTGGCAGCAGATTGACTTATTTGTAAAAACTCAGCCACTTTATAACTTGATCCATACGTTTTATACGCTTTAAGAATAATATTTCTTTCTACCTCTTCCAGCATTCTATAAAGACTTTGTCCGGATTGTTCAACTGTGGCCTCTTGCATAGATAGTGGCAAATCTTCTACCGTTACAAAATCATCTGCAGTGATAACAATTCGTTCAATTACATTTTCAATCTCTCTATTATTTCCTTCCCAAGGGTACCCTACAAACATTTGTAACGTACTAGGAGCTAACTTTACATCACGTCCGTACTTTTTATTAAAATGCTGTAAATAATGATAGATGAGCGGCAATATATCTTCTGTTCTCTCCCGAAGTGGCGGAATTGAAATTGGAATGACATTCAGACGATAGTATAAATCTTTCCGGAATGTTCCTTGTTTCACCATCGTACTTAAATCTCTATTTGTTGCCGCTACAATTCTAACGTCCACCTTTTTTAATTCTCTTCCACCTATAGGACGAAACGTTTTTTCTTGCAATACTTGCAAAAGCTTCGCTTGAATTTCAAGCGGCATTTCACCAATTTCATCTAAGAAAAGAGTTCCTTTATGCGCTGATTCTAATAGCCCCTTTTTCCCTTCACGATTTGCACCTGTAAAAGACCCACCTGAATATCCAAAAAGCTCAGATTCGATTAAATTCGTCGGCAATGCCGCACAATTAATTTCATAGAAACTTTCATTCTTCCGGTGACTCACTTCATGCAAATGGCGTACTAATCGGCTTTTTCCCACTCCAGTCTCACCTAATACGAGAACAGTACTATCTACTACTGATACTTTTTTTATTGTTTCGATTATTTTTTGCATAGCGATACTTTTAAAAATAAGTCCTTCGTGTTCATATGTTTCTCTTAATTCTTTTTTATATGTTTTTAACTGATTATCCATTTCCTCTACCTTTTGACGTAATTGATAGAGTTCTGTAAGATCACGAGAATAACTAATCACTCTTCTTAAATTTCCCTCATCATCAAAAACAGGCCTTGTACGAACATGCAAATACTCTCCTGATTTCGTTGTTTGAACAAGTTCAACTGGCCTTTTCTTTTCAATTACTTCTAACGTTGCAGACGGATAAAAAATCCCTTCTTTTTGTAGTTCTTTTACATGCTTTCCTACTAATTCCTTAGCAGAGAGCTGGTAATGTCTTTCACACATGCTATTTACACGTACAACGATTCCTTTATCATCCGTAACAAAAATTTCGTCAAATGCATATTCAAATACATCTTGTAAATCCATCAACACTCGTTCCTTTTCTGCAACCATCCTAGCCACCCCTTACTTTAAATCCATCGATTCACTTCACTACCTTTATTATAAAGTGAATTTTCTGCATTTTATATAGAGTAAGCTAGAATGTTTTCAATTTGTTATTTATACAAATCTATTTATATTTTTCAACACATAATTCGCTGCCTTGAAAAATACAGAATGCCATCGCAACCACACCCTCACTTTGTTTTAGCTTGGCATGGGGAAGGAAAAGGGGCTGATCGATTCTATGCATGACCAGATGCTCTCTTCCGCCTAAAAAGAAAAGCTTTATGCCCTTTTTTAAGTTATCCCAATTCTTTAAACACGAGCGATATTTGCTTGCTCATAACAAGCTTGCAATGATTCTTCAATTATTGTTAAACCTTCCTCAAGTTGCTCATCTGTAATCACTAATGGCATTAAAACACGAATAACATTTCCATATGTTCCTGCTGATAGTAGAAGTAATCCATGCTTATTTGCTTCTGCACATAAATTAGACGCTAATGTTTTATCAGGCACTTTCGTCTTGCGATCTTGAACGAGCTCGAATGCACACATTGCCCCTAAGCCGCGCACATCACCGATGCAATTATATTTGTTTTTCATCTCTTGGAATCGGTTCATTACGACTTTCCCTACTTCTATCGCTCTATCATTTAATTTCTCTTTTTCTATTACATCAAGCACAGCTAATGCAGCCGCACATCCTAGTGGGCTTCCTGCATATGTTCCGCCCAGTTCTCCCGGTGCAGACTCATTCATAATTTCTTTACGTCCAATCACGCCACTTATCGGTACACCAGCACCTAATGATTTAGATACCGTAATTAAGTCTGGAACGACATCATAATGATCAATTGCAAAGTACTTTCCGGTACGACTAAAGCCTGTTTGAATTTCATCAGCTACAAATAAAATACCGTGCTCTGAACAAATGCTGCGTACTTCTTGAACGAATTTCTTACTTGGAACGATAAATCCGCCTTCCCCTTGAACAGGTTCCATTACAACTGCTGCAATTGTTTCTGGTGCTACTTCTGATATGAAGAAGTTCTTAAACTCTTCAATGATAAAGTCATCATACTGCTCTTCTGTTAAACCTTCTGGGCGACGGTATTCATATGGGAATGGCGCTTTATATACTTCTGGAGCAAATGGGCCAAATCCAAATTTATATGGTTTTACTTTACTTGTCATCGTCATTGTCATTAATGTACGCCCATGAAATCCTTTAGAAAATGCGATAATTCCAGGTCTCTTCGTATATTTACGAGCAATCTTCACTGCATTTTCAACCGCTTCTGCCCCACTATTTAAAAACAGCACTTGTTTATCGAAATTACCTGGTGCTACTGCGGCAAGCTTTTCCGCTAATTCAATATATGGCTCATACATCATCACATTAAATCCAGTATGAATATATTGATCTACTTGTTTATGAAGCGCTTCTTTAACGGCTGGATGACAGTGTCCTACATTAATTGTCCCAATTGCTCCTGCGAAATCAATGTACTGATTTCCATCCACATCTGTTACGAGTGCACCATTTGCAGACTGTACAAATGTTGGAATACCATTACTTACTCCTTTTGGTACTATATTTTGGCGGCGTTCTAATAAAGACGCTGCTTTCGGTCCTGGAATTTGTTCATTTACTTTAGCAAATTTTTTTGTGTTCATTGTGTACCCCATCCTTTTCTATACAATGTTTTCTCTTTATATTGCAAGATGTATGCCAACTTCCTCTTTCTAGTATTCATCCCATTCTCTTACTATCTCGGCATAAAAAAATAAGTCTATAAAGACTCATATAGAGTCCTTATAGACTTATTCATTTATACATTAGACTTTCCTTGTTCCCAAATAAACTCACCTGAATGAGAAATTAAATCTTCAACAGATTGTAATACTAAATCTGCAAGTGGTTCTAATGTTTGACGATCACCCGTACCAGATAGTACGCCAATCGCATAACAGTCGCCACCATTTTTCGCTAAATGTAAATCCGTCGGTGTATCCCCGACGACTGCTACTTCACATGTCTCTAAATTAAATCTCTCACAAAACGACTCTACAATTTTTTTATCTGGCTTCTGTGCTGGAAATGTATCTGAAGCTATAACACAATCAAAAAAAGCTTCCAATTGATATTGCTTTAAAAATAATTCTGTCGGCGCGAAATCATCAGCTGTAACGACACCTAGAATAAATCCTCTATCCTTTAACGCTTGTAAAACTTTCGGTAAATCTGCCGTCATTCTCATATGTGAACGATGCTCGTACATAAGAGCAAACAACTTTTCACTCACCCATTGATGCATCTCTTCTTCTCTAGATGATGCAATATACTTACAAAGCCCCTTGGCCACATCAAGACTCGTTCCAGCAGCGAGCGCACTACGCGGATGAACAAATGCTCCATCTACGCCAATCTCTTTTAATAAAGCCTGCTGCATTGATTCTGGTAATTGATATAAATTTATACATTCTGCAACAAGCTCTTCAGCTACTTTTATCCAAATTGAATGAAAATCCATTAATGTCCCATCTTTATCAAATAGTATCGCTTTTACCTTCTCCATAGCACCCTACCTCTCATTTCTTATCTCTTCCAGTGTATCAATAAAATATGGATATAAAATAAACGGATTGTAAAAATACCATAAAAATCAAACTAACTTACAATTTACAATTCATCTGCACATAGAGAAACTTTAATCAGTGGGGGAATCTTATTGCTCGCAAATAGTGAGGTGAAAGCAAAAAAAAGATGCCTTTACAGGGCATCCTCTTGATGTTCAGGAACAAATAGTTCCAGACAATGATATATATTTTCAAATTCCATTGGTGCATCTCCGCCATATTCACCATCTAAGTTGATCATTAATTTATCAGGTGAATGCACTTTAATACGATTCGCTTGTGTATATAGTACTTTCGGATTGTTAATATGTTCCCCACGCTGCGCTTGTGTTGCTGCTTTAATTAAATCAGCGATAGAACCTTTTTTCAGTACTAATAAATCAAATAATCCATCGTTAATAGATGCATATGGTGCTACTTTTTCGAATCCACCAACTGAACGAGTATTCGTAATTAAAAACATCGTAATTTCTTCTTGTAGCAACTTCCCATCATACTCAATTTCAACATATGTTGGATGTAATGATGGTAACATTTCGATTCCTTTTAAATAGTAAGCAAGTTGGCCTAATACCGTTTTTAGCTTGCTTGGTACTTCATATGTTAATTCTGTAATACGGCCGCCACCAGCGATATTAATGAAATATGTATCATTTGCTCTACCAAGATCTAACGGTACCGTTGTTCCTTCACAAATAATATCCGCAGCCTCTTCAATAACACGAGGTACACCGATCGCACGCGCAAAATCATTTGTCGTTCCAACTGGAATAATTCCAAACTTTGGACGATGCTCATGTCCTACTAAACCGTTCACTACTTCATTTAACGTACCATCACCACCAGCTGCGATAACAACATCAAACTTACGATCCGCAGCTTGCCTCGCTGCCACAGTCGCATCCCCAGGACCAGTTGTCGCATGACAAGACGCTTCATATCCAGCTTGTTCTAATTTTTGTAATACTTCTGGTAAGCTCTTCTTAAATAGCTCGCGCCCAGAAGTAGGATTATAAATAATTCTTGCTCGCTTCATCATTTATTAGCACAGGAAATTCCTTATTCATTGAAAAACGAATACACCGAACCCTTATTCAGTATCCCTATGCTTACCTCCTCTCATCTTCCTATCCTTCTTTAATTCCGCTCAAACAGGCAGTAAGAACCCGATTCGTGTAGCCCATCAAAAGTAACTATTCACTCCTGATAGTTTTGCTTTATTTAACCAAGAAATTTATCCCGCTATTTACGGGCAGTAAAACTCTCACATCAATTTACATATAATGAATAATAATTATCTATTATTTCATGAGATGAAAAAACTCTCTATGTCTAGATTTATCATTATTCCCACCTTTTTGCAACTATCATACCATAGTTGCTATACAAACATTTTTTCACTTTTGACAGTTAATCAAACGTTTGTTTAAATTATTTTTCCCCATTTAAACAAACGTTTGATTAACTCAGAAAAAACACCCAAATACGGGTGTTTTTTCTGTTTAATCTTTAAGAATCTATACTATTTTAGCGTTCAAAAATAAGAATTCTTCTCTTTTTTTAGCGCTTATTAATCTCTTCAAGTAAGATTTTATTAACAAGCGGTGGATTTGCTTGTCCTTTTGTAGCTTTCATAATTTGACCAACTAAGAAGCCAATTGCACGGTCTTTACCGTTTTTAAAGTCTTCAATAGATTGCTCATTATTATCAAGAATTTCTGTTACAACCTTACGAAGTGTTCCTTCGTCAGAAATTTGAACAAGACCTTTCGCTTTAACGATTTCTTCTGGGTCTCCACCTTTTTCAATTAATTCATTAAATACTTTCTTCGCGATTTTAGAAGAAATTGTACCTTTTTCAATTAATTGAACCATTTTAGCTAAGCCAGCTGGCGTTAATGCAACGTCTTTTAATTCTTTTTGTTGTTTGTTTAAGTATGCAAGTACTTCACCCATTAACCAGTTTGATGTTAATTTCGCATCAGCACCGTCTGCAACTGTTGCTTCAAAGAAATCAGACATCTCTTTCGTTAATGTCAATACATGCGCATCATAAGCTGGTAAGCCAACTTCTTCAACATAGCGAGCTTTACGTGCATCTGGAAGTTCTGGAATAGAAGCACGAATTTCTTCTTTCCACTCATCGTCGATGTAAAGTTCAACTAAGTCTGGCTCTGGGAAGTAACGGTAATCGTCAGATCCTTCTTTTATACGCATTAAGATTGTTTTCTTCGTTGCTTCATCATAACGACGTGTTTCTTGTTGGATGATACCACCAGATAATAATTCTTTTTCTTGGCGCACTTGCTCATGCTCAAGACCTTTTTGCACGTAAGTGAAAGAGTTTAAGTTTTTCAGTTCTGCTTTTGTACCGAACTTCTCTTGTCCAACTGGACGAAGTGAAATATTCGCATCACAACGAAGAGAACCTTCTTCCATCTTACAATCAGATACACCTGTATATTGAATGATTGATTTTAACTTCTCTAAGTACGCATATGCTTCTTCTGGAGTACGCATATCTGGCTCAGATACGATCTCGATTAAAGGCATACCTTGACGGTTGTAGTCTACTAATGAACCGTCAGCTGCATGCGTTGATTTACCAGCATCTTCTTCTAAATGAAGACGTGTAATACCGATACGTTTCTTTTTACCGTCTACTTCGATTTCAATCCAACCATTTTCACCAATTGGCTTATCAAATTGAGAGATTTGGTAAGCTTTCGGATTATCTGGGTAGAAATAGTTTTTACGGTCGAACTTCGTTTCCGTTGCGATTTCACAGTTTAATGCCATTGCGGCTTTCATTGCAAAGTTAACTGCTTCCTTATTTAAAGTAGGAAGTACCCCTGGGTATCCTAAGTCAATTACACTTGTTTGTGTATTTGGCTCCGCTCCGAATTCTGTTGGACTCGCAGAGAAAATTTTCGAATTTGTTTTTAACTCAACGTGAACCTCTAAACCAATAATTGTTTCTAAATTCATCTATGCTCGCCTCCTTACAGACTTGCTTTTTTTGTATGATAGTCTGTTGCTTGCTCAAACGCATGTGCAACGCGGTAAATCGTCGTTTCATCGAAGTGTTTACCAATGATTTGTAGACCAAGTGGCATGTTGTTAGCACCGAATCCACACGGAACAGAAATCGCTGGAACACCCGCTAAGTTTACTGGAATTGTTAAAATGTCATTTGCATACATTGTCATTGGATCGTCCACTTTTTCGCCCACTTTAAATGCTGGAGTTGGCGTTGTTGGTCCAATAATAACATCGTAGTTAGCAAATACATTTTCAAAGTCATTTTTAATTAATGTACGTACTTGTTGTGCTTTTTTGTAATATGCATCATAGTAACCAGAGCTAAGAGCAAATGTACCAAGCATAATACGACGTTTTACTTCATCACCGAAACCTTCGCTACGTGTATTTTTGTAAAGATCTAATAAGTTATTTACATTATCAGAACGAACACCGTAACGTACGCCATCAAAGCGTGAAAGGTTCGCAGATGCTTCAGAAGAAGATAATAAGTAATACGTTGCTAGAGCGTATTTAGAGTGCGGAAGAGATACTTCCTCCCAAGTTGCGCCCATACCTTCTAATACTTTTAAAGCAGCTAGTACTGACTCACGAGCTTCTTCGCCAACACCTTCGCCTAAGTATTCTTTCGGTACAGCAATACGTAAACCTTTAACATCACCTGTTAAACCAGCTAAGTAGTTTCCTACTTCAACGTTTGCAGAAGTTGCATCCATACGGTCAATACCTGAAATAGCTTGTAATAAGTATGCATTGTCTTCTACTGTACGTGTAATCGGTCCGATTTGGTCAAGTGAAGATGCGAATGCTACTAATCCGTAACGAGATACGCGTCCGTAAGTTGGTTTTAAACCTACAACGCCACAATATGCAGCTGGCTGACGGATAGAACCACCCGTATCAGAACCTAGAGAGAATAATACTTCTCCTGCTGCTACTGCTGCTGCAGAACCACCACTAGATCCGCCTGGAACGTAATCTAAGTTCCATGGATTTTTTGTAGCGTAGAAGCCTGAGTTTTCATTTGAAGAACCCATTGCGAACTCGTCCATATTTAATTTACCGATTGTAACTGTGTCAGCAGCTTTTAGCTTTTGTACAACTGTCGCATCGTAAATTGGATCGAAGTTTGCTAATATTTTGCTCGCACAAGTTGTACGAAGACCGTTAGTTACAATGTTATCTTTTACACCAATTGGCATACCGAATAATAAACCATTATCCTCAGCACCAATCTTTGCATCTAATTCTTTCGCTTTCGCGCGTGCATTTTCTTCATCTAATGTAAGAAAAGCTTTTACGTTATCTTCAACATCCGAAATACGTTTGTAAGATTCTTCTACTAAATCCGTAACGGAAATTTCTTTGTTGTTTAACTTCTTATGTAACTCTGATACAGAATGATCAAATAATGACATCGAAATTCCCTCCTCTATTCTAATACTGCTGGAACACGGATTTGATTATCTTTGTGATCCGGTGCATTTTTTAATACTTCTTCTACTGGTAAACCTTTTTCTGGCACATCTTCACGCATAACATTTTTCATAGTTAATACATGAGTTGTTGGTTTTACATCAGTTGTATCTAATTCATTTAACTGTTCTGCAAATGTAACAATTGCATCTAGTTGTTTTTGAAATTTTTCTGCTTCTTGATCAGTAATTGCAAGACGTGCTAAATGTGCTACGTGCTTTACATTCTCAACGGAAATTCTTGACACGGCTAGGCCACCTCCATAATATATCGTTCAATCTACAATACTATTGATGATACCAAATTTCCAGTACTTCAAGCAAGTCAACACACGGCACTTACGGTATTTTTACATAAAAAAAGAAAGGCAAATGCCTTTCTTTACAATTTACTCTTTATCTAACGATTTATTTTTCGGAAATCTCTCGTTATCTTCTTCATTATCACGAATTGTTTTTTGTAATACAAAACAAGACATCGTTAAAAATAATGTTCCAATTAAATAGTATCCTTTTACACTAAGCGTTTCATCTAGCGTATAAATCCCAATTAGCATTCCTGAAAGCGCACAAACAAATGAAGTCCATGCTAAAAACGTGAACGCTTGCGTATTTCGTCTTCTCATCGTTCTCCCCCTCGTTAGCTGTACACCTATTATAGATAAATATATTTATCACAATGGGTTTTTATGTAAAATCATTTTTCTATTTATTAATCTATCACAAAAAATTTCTATTTTGAAGATAATTTTCTTTCAAATCTGAAAAAACAGTTAAAAACATTGACATTTATTTCAATTCCACATAAAATAAAAACAAATATTACGAACCTCGAAATATACGGGAGTGGAAATAATTGTTACAATATGAACATTTTTTAGACTTACTGCTAGATAACGCCAAGAAACTTTTCTATCCTGAAGAATGGGTAAGCCTTGATTTAACACTTTCCAAGACAGAAGTATTTTGTTTACTTTGGATGGAGCGAAATACGGATATTACAATGACAAAAATTGCTGATCTTCTTGATATACCGATGAGTACAACAACGGGCGTTGTAAATCGCCTTGTAAAAAAGGGATATATTGAACGCTACCGGAATGAAAGCGATCGACGCATTGTATTAATTCGTTTAACAGAAAACGGCGTAATGCTCGTTCAAGAAGTAAAACAAAATGCGGCCCATTACTTTAGCCTAGTGACAGATGCATTGTCAGAAGAAGAAAAAGCATTCTTACTACAAATATTCCAAAAGATCATGAATCACATTGCTACGTCACAGCAAAAAACAGAAGAAAAGATTTCTACACCTAAAATGAAAAACATTCCGATTGAATAAAGTGAAACTTTAATCAGTGGGGGTTTTTCTCATCCCTCACTGATTATTAGTTGAACCAATCGGGCATTTACGGACAGTTGACCTCCCACCTAATTTGTTTGCTCCAGTCGAATTTTTGGGCGGGAGTCTTACTGCCCGTTAATGCGGGATAAGACCCTAGTTGGGTTTTTATTCAATTAAATATTTCGACACTCGTAATATTCGAAATTCGAAACAAAGGGGATATTAATGATGAGAATTATTCTGTATACAGGTAAAGGCGGCGTAGGAAAAACTAGCATTTCAGCAGCAACAGCAATCCAAAGTGCAAAACAAGGATTAAAAACATTAGTAATGAGTACAGATCCTGCTCATAGTTTAGGGGATTCATTTGGCATAAAACTATCTTCTGAGCCACTAGAAATTCGTGAAAACTTGTGGGCACAAGAAATTAACACTATTTATGAAATGGAAAAAGGCTGGGGGAAATTGCAGAAATACATTACACTACTCTTCACTTCAAAAGCAGCTGATGATATTACAACAGAAGAATTAACGATGTTCCCTGGTATGGAAGATTTAATTAGCTTACTTCGAGTACTCGATTACTATAAACACAACACTTACGACGTCATCATTATTGATTGCGCACCGACTGGAGAAACTTTAGCAATGCTTAGCTTTCCAGACATGCTCGGCTGGTGGATGGAAAAACTCTTTCCTATTAAAAGGAAGATTTTAAAAGTTGTTCGTCCTGTAGCTCAACCACTTCTTGGTGTCCCCCTTCCAACTGATGATATTATGGACGAATTAACGAATACGCTTGAACAGCTCGGAGAAATGAGAGATATTTTATCAAACCGAAAAGTAACGAGTATTCGCGTTGTTGTAAATCCTGAAAAAATGGTCATTAAAGAAGCTCAGCGTAGTTTTACTTATTTAAACTTATACGATTATAACGTAGATGCCATTATGATTAACCGCGTCATCCCTAACACTGTTACCGACCCTTACTTTCAGGCATGGAAAGATACACAAAAGAAATATAAGGCGTTAATTAAAGATAGTTTTCAGCCACTTCCTATTTACGAAGCTCCCATGTTTGAACAAGAAGTTGTTGGTTTAGCTATGTTAGAGCGTGTAGGAAATGCTTTATTTAAATCAGACCCTTCTCCTACTGAAGTAAAATTTAATGGCCGCACACAATATGTAAAAAAAGATGGCGATGAGTATATTTTCGTTCTGTCCATTCCCTTCTCAAACAAAAGTGAACTTTCATTAAATCAAAAAGGTGATGAGCTTATTATTCGAGCCGGCTCTATGAAGCGAAATATCACCTTACCAAAAACATTAACACACCTTTCTATTCAAGGAGCTAAGTTTGAAGATGATGTACTAAACATTCGGTTTGGAGGTGTAGTACATGCATGATGAATTACTAAGAAAGGTAATTCGTACAAAAATAAAAATCGGTATGCGTATATTAGAAGAGCTACCGAATCCGATTCAGCAATCAGCTAAGCACGCACTAAATATTTTGCAAGAGGAGCTCTCCTCCTATGCTGAAGAACAACCGCAACCTGAGAGTAATTTAAAAAGCATCATAATTGAATAACTATACCCTTGTAGAAAGCCTTTTCTTATAGGCTTTCTATCCCTTTATTGGAGCTGATATAAGTTGATAAAAACATCTTCAACAAGACATTTCACCACTAATACAATCTGGCTAATCCCCCTTCTATTCTTTTTTCATAACCTTGAAGAAGCTTTCCAAATGCCACAATATATCGCTAATCGATTTTCGATCCATTTTATAACTAACAAACAATTTTTCATTGCAATTTCCGTATTAACAACCTTCGTCTTACTCATAGTCATTCTATATCAATTAAGCATCATATCTTCTATTTATTTGATCATTTTTATACAGGGCTGTATCTTCTTTAACGCCGTTCAGCATATTATCTTGTATTTCATTTATCGTTCTTATAATCCAGGAGTAATCTCAGCATCTATCATTATCCTATTTTCTCTTTTCTTATTTTCATCAAAGAAACTATTAATCCCTAAAAAGAAATTAGCAAGTACACTCATTTTTAGTTTAATCTCTTACCCAATCATAATTTGGATTTCCTTATTATTAGCCAGCTACTTTAATTAAAAAAAGACCAGGAAAACTCCTGGTCCATCACTCTACTTAACAAACATTGGATTCTATGTTATACAAAATTAGAAGGTACAGAATTAGGGTTTTGTTTGTTAAGTAGATTATATGTTGAACGAGCTAACAGCGGAGGGGTTCCTACTGTTAGTCGTTAAACTCAATAATTATTTTACGATTTTTTCAAGCTCATCAAGTGAAAGATCTACTGAAATTGAACCATCATTTGTTTCTTTCTTAATTGCATCTGTTACTTCTTTTGAATGGTATAACTCAATTACTTTTTTCAGTGTTGGATCATTTTTATCTTTCGTACGAGCTGCGAAAATATTAATATAGGCCTTTGCATTTTCATTATTTGGATCTTCTAAGAAAATTGGATCCTTCGCTGGGTCTAATCCAGCTTGACCAGCAACACCGTTATTAATAACTGAAGCCGCTACATCTTTTAACACACGAGGTGTTTGCTGTGCGATAACCGGTGTAACTTTTAGCTTCTTCGGATTTTCAGCGATACCGCTTGGATCCCCAAATAGACCAAAATCTTTCTTAAGCTTTAATAAGCCAGCTGCATCAAGAAGTTTTAATGCACGTGCTTGGTTCGTTGGATCATTCGGAATAGCAATTTCCGAACCATCTGGGATTTCATTTGCTTTCTTATATTTTTCAGAGTATAAGCCCATCGGTGCAATTTGCGTTGTACCAACAGCTGTAATATCTAACTTATGCTCCTTTTTAAATTGCTCTAAGAAAGCAATGTGCTGGAATGAGTTTAGTTCAATATCTCCATCAGCTAACGCTTTGTTGGGTGTTGTGTAATCAGAGAACTCAACCAGTTTAATTTTAATCCCTTCTTTTTCAGCTTTTTTCTTTAAAATTTCCCAAACGTCTCCATCTGTTCCAGTTACACCGACGCGAACTACTTTCTCTTTCGCTCCTGCACCTGTGTCTCCACCTGAGCAGCCGCTTAATGCTGTAATTCCTACGATCGCTGATAATGCAAATGCTAAAATTTTCTTCATTTTCTTTTCCCCTCTTCCTTTTTATGATCTGCGTAAAAAGACTTTCGCAAAGTAGTTCCCTAAATTTTGAGCCACCTGTACAAGAATAATAAGTAAAACGACCGTTACAAACATAACTGACGTATCAAAGCGTTGATAACCATATGTCATTGCTAAGTCACCAAGACCGCCACCACCGACAAGTCCTGCGACTGCAGAAAATTCAATTAAACCGACCGTCATAAACGTGACACCTAGGATCAATGGTGCTAAAGCTTCTGGTACGAGGATTTCAAAAACAATTCTAAGTGGTGAAGCGCCCATTGATTGAGCTGCTTCAATTACTCCTTTCGGCACAGAAACAAGATTTGTTTCAACCATTCTAGCAATACCAATTGATGCAACTAACGTCATTGGGAAGATTGCTGCAGCCGTTCCAATCGTCGTTCCAATAACACTTCTTGTTAGTGGGCTTAAAGCTACTAAAAAGATAATGAATGGAACCGGACGAATTGTATTAATTATGATATTAAGAATAGAAAAGACCCATTTATTTTCTAAAAAATTCCCTTTTCTCGTCACATACAATAGTAAACCTAGAGGTATACCAAGAATTGTAGCAAATATAAGGGTTACAATTACCATTAAGAGGGTATCCCCCGTCGCATCTAATATGCGAGGCCAAAATATACTCCAATCAACTCGCATGAGCTTCTACCTCCTTCAGCTGCACTTGCAGTCTTAGATGTTGTAATGCTTTTTGAATTTCTTTCTGTTCACCTTGTAGTTCTACAAGAAGATTTCCAAATAGCACATTTTGGAGTTCAATAATATTTCCATAAAGAACATTTACATCGACGTTATAGTTTTTCGCAATATATGATAGTACAGGCTGCCCTGTCTCTTCCCCAGTAAAAGTCAGGCGATAAATCTGACCTCCGTTTTGAATTTTCGCTAGAACACTTTCTGGTAAGTGATCATTAATAACAGAGCGTACAAAATTTTGAGTTGTCTTTGTTTTTGGTTGTGTGAAAACGTCAAACAGTTTTCCTTCCTCAATTACTTTTCCTTTTTCCATAACGGCTACACGGTGACAAATTTCTTTCACAACGTGCATTTCATGTGTAATAAGTAGGATCGTTAAATTGTACTCTCTATTTACTTTCTTTAATAAATTTAAGATTTCTGTTGTTGTTTCCGGATCTAAAGCTGATGTTGCCTCATCACATATGAGAATATCCGGTGATGTCGCAAGTGCTCTTGCAATCCCAACACGCTGCTTTTGTCCACCTGATAACTGTTCTGGATAATAGTTCGCTTTATCTTCTAAACCAACAAATTTTAGTAGTTCATTCACTCTTTCTTTTATCTCATTCTTCGGCAATTTCGCTAACCTTAATGGATAAGCAATGTTCCCAAACACCGTTCTTGAATTAAATAGATTGAAACTCTGGAAAATCATCCCAATCCTTTGTCTTAGTGTCCGTAATTCTTTCGCCGATAATGATGTAATATCTTTATCATCTATTGAAATTGTTCCTGCAGTTGGTCTTTCTAACATATTTACTAAACGTAATAGCGTACTCTTTCCAGCACCACTAAATCCGATAATGCCAAAAATTTCGCCCTTTTCAACTGACAGCGTTACATCCTCAACCGCATGAACAGATTGCCCACCTGATTCATATACTTTACTTACATTGTTAAAAGAAATCATTTTCTTCCCTCCTATATGCTGTAAAAACTTGAAGTAGAGCTTTCGAGGTAAAATAAAAAGTGCTCTCCTTCTTATCAGTAATAAAAGATAAGAAGGAGAGCACTTTTATATGTACTCATTCACATCTTCTCATCTTCCAAGCCTTTATAGGCTTGCTGGAGTTAGCACGGTATTAAAAAACCCGTTGCTGAGGTATCGTAGGGCCAGTCCCTCCACCTCTCTGGATAAGAGTGTATCGATTTAATTGTCGTTTAATTAAGTCTTATTATAGAACTCAGAATAATGAGAGTCAATACATTTTTCGGAAAAATATTAATTATTTCTCTATTTGAATTTTAAAATAAGAAGTAACAATACAATAGTGATTTTTAAAGTTATGTAAAATCCTTCTCACTCATACTTTTAAAAAGGAGAATCTTCTCTACTCATTGAATAACATTATTTGAATATGAAATCGGAGGAAGATAGATATATGAAAACAGCTCTTTTGCTCGTCGACATTCAAAATGATTATTTTCCAAGCGGAATGATGGAATTACGTAATCCAGTAGAAGCAAGTGAATATGCTAGTCAGCTACTACAACATTTTAGAATAAGAAACGAACCTATTTTTCATATCCAACATGTAGCTATAAAAGATAGCACTACTTTTTTCCTACCCAATACAGAAGGTGTCCATATTCACGAAAATGTCCGTCCACTTAGAGAGGAAACCGTGATCCTTAAACATTATCCAAATAGCTTCCGAGAAACTGATCTTCTAGAACAATTACAACGTTCAGGAGTTGAGCACGTCGTAATATGCGGGATGATGACCCATATGTGTATTGATGCTACAGTAAGAGCTGCTTTTGATTTTGGCCTTCACTGTACCGTAATACACGATGCTTGTGCTACAAAAGATCTTTCATTTAAGAATGCTACTATACCAGCTGTTTATATTCATAATACAATTTTGGCGAGTTTAAATGGAGTATACGCAAATATAATGAGTACAGAAGAGTTTTTAGCGACCTAAAAAAACACTCCTTTCAGTTAGCAAAGCCGAAAGGAGTGTTCTCTTGTCTAACCATAGATTTTCTTTCAAATTGTATTATACAGGAAATCCTCAAAATGAATACTAAAAAATATGACTAATAAGTCAATTTTTCTCGCTGTTTTGTTTCTATTTTCATGTTTATCCCGATATTAATAGGGTTTAACTAATTCAAAAGAACAAATAGTAATATTTGGCAACCTTTTCTTGATTGAAATTAACTAGCTTCTATAAAATCGATTACTTCTGCTATAGAGAGTTTCTCAAAAAGAAAAGATCTTCACAGTCTGTGAAGATCTTTTCTACTATTTCTTATAAAGTTTCAGAAGTAGTTTTTGCTTGCATGTGAAGTGCTAAGTAGTCAGGGCCACCAGCTTTAGAGTCTGTACCAGACATGTTAAAGCCACCGAATGGTTGGTAACCTACGATTGCACCAGTACATCCACGGTTGAAGTATAAGTTACCAACGTGGAAGTCTTCGCGTGCTTTTTCAATATGGTCACGGTTGTTAGAAAGAACTGCTCCTGTTAAACCGTATTCTGTATTATTTGCAATTGCAAGTGCATGATCAAAGTCTTTTGCTTTACAGAATGCTACTACTGGTCCAAAGATTTCTTCTTTCATTAAACGAGCATCTTCTGCAACGTCAGCAACGATTGTTGGTTGGATGAACCAGCCTTTAGAATCGTCTCCTTCGCCACCTGATACGATTTTACCTTCTTCTTTACCAATTGCAACATAGCTCATTACTTTATCGAATGCAGCTTGGTCATTAACAGGTCCCATGTTAATATCTTTTGCATCTGGGTTACCTACTGTTAATTCTTTTGTTAATTCAACAGCACGATTTAATACATGATCGTATACATCTTCATGGATTACTGCACGAGAACATGCAGAACATTTTTGTCCTGAGAATCCGAATGCTGATGCAACGATAGATTTAGCTGCTAATTCAAGATCTGCCTCTTTATCAACAACGATTGTATCTTTACCGCCCATTTCAGCGATAACACGTTTTAACCAAATTTGTCCCGGGTTTACTTTTGCTGCACGTTCGTAAATACGAATACCTACATCGCGAGATCCAGTGAAGCTAACGAAACGTGTACGAGGGTGATCTACTAAGTAGTCACCAACTTCAGAGCCATTACCTGGAACGAAGTTTACTACGCCAGCTGGTAAACCAGCTTCTTCTAATACTTCCATAAATTTCGCTGCTACTACAGGAGTTGTACTAGCTGGTTTTAGTAATACTGTGTTACCAGAAACTACAGCAGCTGTTGTCATACCTGCCATAATTGCGAATGGGAAATTCCAAGGAGAAATGATAACACCTACTCCTAATGGAATGTAAGAGAAACGATTATATTCAATTGGACGGCTTTCTACTGGAATACCGTCTTTTAATTTCAACATTTGACGAGCATAATATTCCATAAAGTCGATTGCTTCTGCTGTATCAGCATCTGCCTCATTCCATGGTTTACCTGCTTCTTTTACAAGAATAGCAGAGAACTCATGTTTTCTACGACGAACGATTGCTGCAGCACGGAATAAAATATCTGCACGCATTTCTGGTTTTGACTTTCTCCAAGTTTGGAATGTTGCATCCGCTACTTGCATTGCTTTTTCAGCTAATTCACGGCTTGCTTTTGAAACACGACCAACAAGTTCCTCTTTATTTGCAGGGTTTACAGAAACAATTTTGTCTTCTGTAGTGATTTTTTCTCCCCCGATAATTAATGGATAGTCTTGTCCAAGATAAGATTCTACTTTCTTTAAACCCTCTTCAAATGCTAATTTGTTAGCCTCTACTGAAAAATCTGTAAATGGCTCATGTTTGTATGCTACTACCATCTTTTTAGCCTCCCCTTAGAAAAACGTTTACATTTTACAACATTATTCTACACGATAATTTAGATTTATTCAAATATTCCTAGACTTATATTTTAAAAATTAATAAATTTTTAAAATATAATAAAAAAAAGAGATTCATACATACGTATGAATCTACAAAATATGAGTATATTCCAAAACATTTTTCCCGATTAATAAAATAGTAACTAATAAAAATAAAGTCCTTACATATCCAACACCTTTTTGAACCGCAAACTTCGATCCAAAATAAGCACCTAAAATCATTGATAAGCCCATAATTATACCGTATTCAAAATGAATCACATCTAAAAATAAAAAAGTAATTAAAGATACGATATTACTAACGAAGTTCAAAAGTTTTCCAGATGCTGCCGCTTGAATAAAATCCAAACCAATTAATAAAAATGCAAAAATTAAAAAGGATCCTGTCCCTGGTCCAAAAAATCCATCATAAAATCCTATCATTAAAATAACAAAGAAAAACATCAATGTTTTTCCTTTTGTCATCTTTTTATAGGTAGATGCACTTCCCCAATCTTTTTTCGCAATAATATAAATGGCAATAAAAACCAACATTACGAGCACTAGTGGACGCAAAATATCAGGCGGAATAAACTTTACTACTAAAGCCCCTGCGACTGCTCCAATAATAGTTAACGGGATTAACTTTCCTACAATCCGAAAATTCACCTTACCTGATCGAATAAAATAAATTGTGCTCGTAAGCGTCCCCATCGTTGCAGCTAATTTATTCGTTGCGATTGCCGAAGCTGGTGATAAACCAACAAACATAAGTGCAGGAAGCGAAATTAACCCTCCCCCTCCAACAACCGAATCAATAAAAGCAGCTAAAAATCCGAATGCAATTAATAAAATAATGACTTGAAAGCTTAGTTCTTCCATGACTTTGCCCCTTACCCCTTTATTTGTAACATTTAAAATTATAACAAAATTTTTCAAGAAAAAAAGCTGTTCCTTTATGGAACAGCTCTCATCTTTAATCTAAAATTTTCACAAATGGTTCATCTTGCTTCGCTTCACGTATAATAATTGCTTCTGGACGTTCTACAGATTTAATTGTTACTTGTACTTTCATATAATTCGGGAAGTATTCCATAACAAGTCCAGCTACATATTGTGTAAAACCAATTACTTCAGCTTTCCCATTGAATTGGACAGGAATATCGAGCTTCATTTCTCTTAATTCATCATCTCTATACATTCCAGTACCGATAACAGCTGTATAATCGCCTTGGAAATACTCACTTAACTTCGCTTTAAAGTTTGACACCCTTGCAAGGTCTTCACGTTTATTATCCGCTTTTGCCTGTTCTGACGGGAACAAATAATATTTCTCATTGATTGGTTTCCAATCCTCAACCGTTTCACTACCTTTTTCTACCTTAGCATAAGAAACAAAATTCCCTGGTACAAGCGAAGACTTTGGACTTTGACGATAAATTGCAAATGTTATCGGAACATTTTTTGTCGCAGCGTCTTTTTGATGCATGAATTTCAAGATTTCTTGGGCCATTTTTTTCCCTTCAGCTAACATTTTTTCATTTGGGATTGCAGCCTCACGTGGATACCCATGCTCTTCCTCATAATATTGAATAGAATTCATCGCTAATCCAATTACAATGCCATCAGGTTCAGCATCGTTCCCACCTTTTTGTACGTAGTAATCATGCTCTAAAATATTTGAGATATACATTGGATGTTTTTTATTTTTCACTTCTAGTGACTCCGAACCTTCACTTAAGGCTGGATTCAGTCCGATATTCGGAAATTTAACTGCATCTTTTTTCAACTTATCCTCTAGCTCTTTTTGTTCAGCATCTGTACGCTTCCTTTTTACAAGCATTTGTATATTTTGAGCCTCTAGAACCTTTCCGCCTTTAAAGAAATAATCTTTCGTACTAAATGATTCTTTGGCAATGCGCATTAATCCTGTTTCAAATTCATCTACATCTAGACGACTATTTAAACCTTGTACAACTAAACCACGTGCCTTACCTGGATCAAATTGAACCGTTGTCTTATAATATTCATCCGAAATGGAGTATTTCGGGATAACTGCTTGTTCTTTCGCTTTCCCCGATTTCTCAACTGCTTTTTCATCTTTATTAGAACCAATGCTACACCCACTTACAAGTAGGCTAAGACTTAATACTGCTAACGCTATTTTTTTCATCGTAAGTTTGCACCTCTTACTTATTCAGCTCTTGTAAGAACCTCTCTTCATTCCAAACTTCAACATTGTGCTTCTCTGCTTGCGCTAATTTCGAGCCTGCAGCTTCACCAGCAACAAGTAAATCCGTACTTTTACTAACACTTCCTGTTACTTTTCCACCTAATGCCTCAATTTTCTTCTTCGCTTCACTGCGGCCCATAACTTCTAATTTCCCTGTTAAGACGACAGTTTTTCCTGCGAAGTACGATTCAACATTTTGTAAATCAGCAATTTTTATACCTTTGTATGCCATGTTCACGCCATACTCTTTAAATTGTTGTAATAGCTCTAATACGTCTTCATTATCGAAATACGTTACAACGGATTGAGCCATTTTTTCACCAATCTCATTAATTGTTTTTAATTCTTCTTCCGTCGCTTTCACAAGCTCATCCATCGTTTCGAAATGCTCAGCAAATGTACGTGCCGCTTTCGCACCGACATGACGAATACCAAGACCGAATAATAATCGCTCTAATGAGTTTTCCTTAGAATTCTCAATTGCTTGGACTAAATTTGTTGCTGATTTTTCACCGAAACGTTCTAGTTCTAATAATTGCTCTTTCGTCAATGAATATAAATCAGCAAACGTACGAATATAATCCGCATCAAAGAGTTGTGTAATTACACGTTCTCCAAGTCCATCAATATTCATTGCATTTCTTGAAACGAAATGGATTAATCCTTCACGAATTTGAGCTGGGCAAGTCGGATTTATACATCGAAGTGCTACTTCTTCTTCTAAACGAACAAGTTCACTCTCACATGCTGGACAATGCGTTGGCATATGATATTCTTCTTCCTCACCAGTACGCTTATCAAAAATAACGTTCACAACTTCAGGAATGATATCTCCAGCCTTTTTCACAACAACGTAGTCACCAATTCGAATATCCTTTTCACGAATTAAATCTTCGTTATGTAAAGAAGCACGACGAACGATAGTACCAGCCACTCTAACTGGCTCGAGCTCTGCAGTTGGTGTTACAACTCCTGTGCGGCCGACACTTAATTCAATCCCTGTTAATCTCGTCACAACTTCTTCAGCTGGGAATTTATAAGCTATTGCCCATCTTGGACTCTTTGCTGTAGTCCCTAAGCTTTCTTGAATAGCAACATCGTCTACTTTTATAACGATTCCGTCAATCTCATAATCAAGATGCGGGCGTTTTTCTTGCCACTCTTCTACATAGGCTATTACGTCTTCAATTGTTTCACATGTACGACGATTTGGATTCGTCTTAAATCCAAGCTCACCTAAGAAATCCAGTGATTCACTGTGGGATGGAATTGTTTTTTCTTCTACATTAGCAAGACCATACACAAACATAGATAAGTTACGCTTCGCTGCAATTTTCGGATCAAGTTGGCGTATCGATCCTGCTGCCGCATTACGTGGATTCGCAAATACATCTTCACCATTTTGCTCTTTTTCTTCATTTAATTTAACGAATGAACGCTTCGGCATATAAGCCTCGCCTCGTGCTTCTAACGTTACTTCTTCATTTAAACGCAGCGGGATAGCTTTAATCGTTTTTAAGTTTTGGGTAATATCTTCACCCGTTATACCATCACCACGTGTTGCTCCTTGAATGAAGCGTCCTTTTTCATAATGAAGTGAAACAGCAAGTCCGTCAATTTTTAATTCGCATATATATCTTACATTCGCATCATCAATTCCCTGATGTACTCTTCGATCAAAATCACGCAAATCTCCTTCATTAAACGCGTTTCCTAAACTTAACATTGGTGATTTATGCGTTACCTTTTCAAATATATCAAGAACAGTCCCCCCAACGCGAATGGAGGGAGAGTCTTCACTCATAAACTCTGGGTTCTCTGCTTCTAATTTTATAAGCTCCTGCATATCACGGTCATATTCCGCATCAGAAACAGAAGGATTGTCTAATACGTGATATTGATAGTTAAATGTATTTAACAAATCACGCAATTCTTCTATACGTTTTTTGGCTATCTCTTTTGACATATCCTCAGTCCTTTCTTATTGTTTCGTCACAGGTGCAAATTTTGCTAATAAACGTTTAATACCAATTGGGCTTGGGAACGCAATATCTAATTCTTTTGAATCTCCTTCACCCTTTACACTTACAACTGTACCGACTCCCCACTTCTGGTGAGCAGCTTTATCGCCTATTCCCCAGCCAATTTGCTCGCCACCTGTCGTCTTAACAGCCGGACGCGCGAAAGCTGAACGAGAACGTGTTGTAGTTGCGCTTGTCGTTCTTCCTTTTGCACCAAACGAAGTTTCACGCTTCGGTGCTGTTTCGTTTAATGGTTCTACTAATTCTGCCGGAATTTCTGTAATAAATCGAGATGCTGCATTCATACTTGTTCTACCAAATAAAGTACGCATTTGAGCATTGGATAAGTATAGCTCTTCTTCTGCACGAGTAATACCTACATAGGCAAGACGACGCTCTTCTTGCATTTCATCCTCTTCCATAAGAGAACGAGTATGCGGGAATATCCCTTCCTCTAAGCCAACAATAAAGACAACTGGGAACTCTAATCCTTTCGCTGAGTGCATCGTCATTAAAATAACTTCTTCACCAGCAGTTGGATCTTCATCTACACGATCAATATCCGCAACAAGAGCTAAGTCTGTTAAGAATGCAACAAGGCTCTTATCTTCGCTTTGGGATTCAAATGTTTGTGTAACAGATAAAAACTCGTCTAAGTTTTCTAAACGACCTTCTGCTTCTAAAGAACGCTCATTTTTCAACATATCACGATAGCCTGTCTTCTCAATAACTTCTTCTACTAATTCTGTAACAGATAAATACTCTTGCATATTTACCCAGTTGTGTAATAAACTTGCGAATTCTTTTACTGCTTTTGTTATTTTTGCACTTACACCAACATGCTCAATCTCATCAAATACAGCAGTTAATGAGATTCCGTTTTGCACACCATAATTAATAATTTTATCAATAGAAGTCGCACCAATCCCGCGCTTTGGCATGTTTATAATACGTCCAAAACTAATCTCATCATCTGGATTCCCAATTAAACGTAAGTACGCCAAAATGTCTTTAATCTCTTTACGGTCGTAGAACTTAGTACCTCCGACAATTTTGTAAGGGATATTAGATTTTAGGAAAATCTCCTCAATCATACGAGACTGGGCATTTGTACGATATAACACTGCAAAATCAGTATATTTTCGGTTCCCCATTTGAATATCATCACGAATTTTTTTCGCAACAAAATACGCTTCGTCCTTTTCGGTTGCAGCACGATAATACGAGATTTTGCTTCCAATTTGATTTTCTGTCCATAATTTCTTCGGTTTACGGTTTGAATTTTTTTCAATTACAGCATTAGCTGCATTTAAAATATTTTGTGATGAACGATAGTTTTGTTCTAACAGAATAACTTGTGCATTCTCATAGTCTTTTTCGAATGACAAAATGTTAGAAATGTCAGCCCCGCGCCAGCGGTAAATAGACTGATCCGAATCACCAACAACACAAAGGTTTTTAAAACGTGATGCCAAATGTTTAACAAGAAGGTACTGAGCTTTGTTCGTATCTTGATACTCATCAACGTGAATATATTGGAATTTACGCTGATAAAACTCTAGTACTTCTGGAACACGTTCAAATAGCTGAATCGTCGTCATAATTAAATCATCAAAGTCTAATGAGTTATTTTTCAAAAGACGTTTTTGATATTCTGTATATACATCGCTCGTTAATTTTTCATATGGATCAGCGGTTGTAATTTTTTTTGCATATTTATCTGCAGATAACAGTTCATTTTTCGCATTGCTAATACCCGCTAAAATAGAGCGCGGCTCAAACTTCTTCGGGTCAATATTGCGCTCCTTCATAATTTTTTTTACTACAGTTAACTGATCACCTGAATCTAAGATTGTAAAGTTACGATTAATACCAATGCGGTCAATATCACGTCGTAAAATACGTACGCACATAGAGTGGAACGTAGAAATCCAAATATCTTCTGCTTCTGGTCCAACAAGTTTATCAATACGCTCACGCATTTCACGAGCAGCTTTATTTGTAAAGGTAATTGCTAGTACATTCCATGGCGCCACACCTTTTTCACCAAGTAAATATGCAATACGGTGTGTTAACACACGTGTTTTCCCACTACCTGCGCCTGCCATTAATAGAAGTGCTCCATTTGTTGTTTGTACTGCTTTTTGTTGCTGCGGATTTAAACCATTTAATAACTTATCTGTCGTACTCATATGTGCCTGCACCTACTCTCCTTTTACTGCTTTAACTGTTTTTAATGCCGATTTTATATCATCATAAATAATATTTCCAACAACTACTGTATCAGCATACTGTGCCATTTCTTTCGCTTGTTCTGCATTAGAAATACCACCGCCATAATATAGCTTAGCTTGTTTCAATTCTGCTTTTACATTTTTAACAAGCTCAATGTCTCCATACGTCCCGCTATATTCTAAATAGAATATCGGTAAATGTAATAGCTTGTCTGCTAAACGCGCATATGCAATAACATCATCTTCTGTTAAATCACATTTTGCATCTGTAAGCTGGGCTACTTTCGCTTCTGGGTTTAAAACACAATACCCTTCCATGTAAATTTCGTCCCAGTCCATAATATCCCCAAATTCTTTCAATGCCTCATGATGAACACCTGTTACCCATTCTACTTTTCGGCTATTTAAAACACTTGGGATGTAATAAAAATCAAATCCTGGTGTAATTGCCTCCACATCAGAAACCTCTAATACACAAGGCACTGCATATCTACGAATGCTAACTAGCATGTGTAATACGTTATCAATTGTTATACCATCACTTCCGCCTACAATAACAGCATCCGTTCCAGATTCACAAATCATTTCTAAATGTTCGTCACTTAACTCCTTATTTGGATCAAGCTTAAATACATGTTTCCATTTGGAAATATCGTACATGAAAACACCCTTTCTTTTCTCTAGTTATATAATTTCTGTTCAAAATAACAGTTAATTTTTATCAAGATTTTTTACATTCCTTGCTATATCTTTACCAGACTGGCGTATGCAACGATGAAATGCGACAGCTATCTTTACCGGACTTTTTGAACTTCCCTACTATATTTGTTCAAAAAGGGGGATATAGAGAGCCGAGCAGATCGAGGCGCATTCGCCAGGAGGAACGGAATGTAGTTTTCCCTACATGAGTACCGGACTGGCGTATGCAACGATGAAATGCGACAGCTATCTTTACCGGACTTTTTGAACTTCCTTTTACGCATTCTTTCATTATAACAAAAAAAACTACCTACACACACGCCCAATCCAACATCTTTTTCAACGTCAAATGTTGGATTACATATCAAAAAACTTATACGGAATACTAACAAATGAAATAGTATTTTCTATTTCGAAGTTAATTAAAAAGGAGTGTTTTTCTAATGAAGCAAAACATCGGCACAATTAGTGCTCTAATTCGAATTACACTCGGACTCATCCTCTTCGGTTGTAGTACAGCTAAACTCGTACGTAAACCTTGGTGCACTTGGTCTAAAGTTTTGCTATGGATTGGTGCCATGAAAATTGCGGAGGGGATCGTTCGTTTCTGCCCTATTGTTGAAGCCTGTAAGTTTGGAAAATATATGAATATGAGCGCATTTAAAATGCCTAGCATGAATTTCACTGAAAAAGGACATAATAAAGAAGAAGTTAATTCAGCTTCCAGTCATGACAAGCCAAAGTCAAAGTCAGATGGAAGTTATGACACTTCTGACAAAGAGATTGAGTCAGCGATTGAAGAATTAATCCTGGCAAAACCGCTTTGAATCATTTGTCACGATGCAAGATGCTCTCAAAGGGACTTAGCTGCTGCAGTGGGCAGCTAAGTCTTCTTTATTTTACCACGAAACAGAACGTACATTCTTGTTTTTACCCTTAAAACGTACATAAAAGATATCAAACAATAAAATTCAGAAAATTAGGTGTAACCCTCTTGCATGTAATGATATAAAAGTGATATCATTTTTATATCAAGGAGGCGATCATATGAAAGAAAAACAAGTATTTTATGTTAATGGATTTCTCGGCGTTATTGGAATTTTAGTTTTAGCCGCTATCGGTGTATTTTGCCTTGTACAAGAAATGTTTGTAATAGCTATTTTAGCTCTCATATTAGCATCTGTTTTAGCTACAGGTATCGGTATCGTTCAACCGAATCAAGCGAAAGTTATTACGTTCTTCGGTAGTTATTTAGGAACAATTCGTCAAAATGGTTTATTTTTAACAATTCCATTCGCGTTTCGTCAAACTGTATCTTTACGTGTTGAAAACTTTAACAGTAAGAAATTAAAAGTAAACGATGTTGAGGGCAATCCAATTGAAATTGCAGCCGTTATCGTATATAAAGTTGTTGATTCCGCAAAAGCAATGTTTGGTGTTGAGCATTACGATCGATTCGTAGAAATTCAAAGCGAAACAGCAATCCGCCACGTTGCTACAAAATATCCTTATGATAATTTCCAAGATGAAACTTGTATCACGTTACGAGGAAATACTGAAGAAATCTCTGAAGAATTAAAGCGTGAGTTAGAAGCACGCCTTGAAATCGCTGGCGTAGAAGTATTAGAAACTCGTTTAACGCATTTAGCTTACGCAACAGAAATTGCCCATGCAATGCTCCAACGTCAACAAGCAAAAGCAGTATTAGCTGCTAGAAAAGAGATTGTTGAAGGTGCTGTGAAGATGGCGAAAGATTCAATCCATATGTTAGATGAAGAAGGCGTACTGGAACTCGATGACGAGCGTAAAGCAAATATGGTGAACAATTTATTAGTTGCCATCGTTTCAGATAAAGGTGCGCAACCGGTTATTAATACAGGAAGCCTATACTAAAGGTTGTAAGTGATTATGGCCAAAAAGAAAAGCTTTCCATTACGTATTGATCCTGAATTACACGCAGTCATCGAAAAATGGGCGAATGATGAGTTTCGTAGCGTCAATGCACACATCGAGTATTTACTTCGAGAAATGGCAAAGCAAAAAGGGAAATTAAAAAAAGATAAAGATGCATAAAAAATCCCGCTGAGAAATCAGCGGGATTTTTTATATATTAGCTTCTCGTCATCTCATGCCCAATTGCACGATATCCTATATCACTTCGGTAAAATAAACCATCACTCTCAATTTTACCGATTTCTTTATAGACCTTATCTTTCGCTTCTTGTAAATTATTCGCCTTACAAGCAACAAATAATACACGGCCACCGTTTGTTACAAAGTCACCATGTTTCATCGCTGTACCCGCATGGAAAACTATTACATCTTGCAGTGCATCTAATCCGTTAATAATTTCACCTTTTTTATATGCTTCTGGATATCCTTTCGAAGCAAGTACGACACCAATAACTGCTTCCTTTGACCATTGTAACGTTAATTCACTTTCATCTAATACAGCGTTACATACATCAACTAAATCATTTTCTAAGCGTGGTAATACAACTTCCGTTTCAGGATCGCCAAAGCGTGCATTGAACTCAATTACCTTTGGACCATCATTTGTTAAAATAAGACCTGCGTATAAAATACCTGTAAACGAACGGTTTTCTGCAATCATCGCCTTGGCAGTTGGGTGTAATACTGTTTGAATCGCTTCTTGAACTGCTGATTCTGGAATTTGTGGTACTGGAGAATATGCACCCATTCCGCCTGTATTCGGACCTTTATCAGCATCAAAAGCGCGTTTATGATCTTGAGCAATTACCATTGGATGTACGGTTGTTCCATTTACGAATGCCATTAATGAAAATTCTTGTCCATCTAGAAACTCCTCAATAACGACCTTCTTGCTTGCTTCACCGAATTTCACATCTTGCAGCATTTCTTTCACAGCTTGTAATGCATCTTCAAGCGTCATTGCTACTGTTACACCTTTACCAGCAGCTAACCCATCTGCCTTAATTACGATCGGTGCACCAACTTTCTGAATGTACTTTACTGCCTCTTCATAGTCTGTAAAAGTTTCATATGCCGCAGTTGGAATATCATACTTTTTCATCAATTCTTTCGTAAAAGCTTTACTACCTTCAATAACCGCAGCCGCTTTATTAGGTCCAAATACACGAAGTCCCTCTTCCTTAAAGCGATCAACGATTCCATTCATAAGTGGAATTTCTGGTCCAACGAAAGTTAAGCTTACATTGTTTTCTTTTGCGAATAAGACTAATGCATCAAAATCATTCTCATCAATATCAACTGGTGTTGCAACGTCTCGCATACCTTCATTACCTGGCGCTACATATATTTTTTCTACCTTTTCAGATTGTGCAAACTTCCAAGCTAAAGCATGCTCACGTCCACCACGGCCAATTACTAAAACATTCATATTCCATCCCCCAATAATTAAATAAGTACAAACTAGAAGCTATGCTCCTAGTTTGTTTTCATATCAATAAAAGTTTAAAAAGGAGGATCAAGAGAACCGAGCAGGTCAAGGCGCATTTGCCAGGAGGACACGGAGTGTAGCTTTCCTACATGAGTACCGCACTGGCATTGCAACGACGACATGCGACAGTTATCTTGACCGGACTTTTTTAACATCCTCTATTAGTGTTTGAAATGACGTACGCCAGTGAACACCATAGTAATCCCATACGCATCTGCCATTTTAATAGAATCTTCATCACGAATCGATCCGCCTGGTTGGATGATTGCTGTAATTCCAGCTTTTGCTGCTTCTTCTACTGTATCTGGCATTGGGAAGAAAGCATCAGATGCAAGTGCGCTACCTTGTGCTTTTTCGCCAGCTTGTGTAATTGCGATTTTTGCAGAACCTACACGGTTCATCTGTCCCGCACCTACACCAACTGTCATGTTATCATTCGCTAAAACAATTGCATTTGATTTCACATGTTTTACAACTTTCCAAGCTAGTTTTAAATCTTTCCATTCTTGCTCTGATGGTTCACGTTTCGTTGGAATTGAAATTGTACTTTCATCTAATGATAACGTATCTTCCTCTTGAACAAGAAGTCCACCTTGTACAGAAGTTAGCTTTTTACTTGCGCTTGTTGCTTTTTCAATATTTACAGTTAGTAAACGTAAATTTTTCTTACTTTGCAATACTTCTAAAGCTTCTTGTGAGAAAGAAGGTGCGATAACAATTTCTAAGAAAATTTCGTGTAACTTTTCTGCTGTAGCTTTATCAATTTCACGATTTGCTGCAATAATACCGCCGAAGATTGATACTGGATCCGCTTCATAAGCACGAGTATATGCTTCATGAATATCAGTTCCTACTCCAACACCACATGGATTCATATGTTTTACCGCTACTACTGCTGGTTCTGTAAATTCTTTCACGATGCTAAGCGCTGCATCCGCATCGTTGATATTGTTATAAGATAATTCTTTACCATGTAATTGTTCTGCATATGCAACAGAAGAAGTTGCTGCGAATGGCGCTTTATAGAACGTTGCTTTTTGATGTGGATTTTCGCCATAGCGTAAATCTTGTTTTTTCTCAAATGTCACTGTTAATGTTTCTGGGCTTTCTTCGCCCATTTGCTCTGTTAAGTAGTTAGAAATTAACGCATCATATGCCGCTGTATGACGGAATACTTTCGCTGCTAATTTACGTTTCGTTCCCTCTGTTACTTCACCGTTCTCTTTCAGTTCTGCTAATACAACATCATAATCTACTGGATCTACAACTACCGATACAAATTTATGATTTTTCGCAGCAGAGCGAATCATTGTTGGGCCACCGATATCAATATTTTCAATTGCATCAGCAAATGTTACATCAGGCTTAGCGATTGTTTCTTTAAATGGGTATAAGTTAACAACAACAAAGTCAATTGGTTGAATACCTAATTCATTCATTTGCGCTACATGCATTTCATTATCACGAACTGCTAATAGACCACCATGAATATTTGGATGTAATGTTTTTACACGACCATCCATAATTTCTGGGAAACCAGTTACTTCAGAAATACCAATTACTTGCAAGCCGTTTTCTTCTAATAATTTTTTCGTACCTCCTGTTGAAATAACTTCAATCCCTTGTTCAAGTAAACCTTTAACAAATTCTACTACTCCTGTTTTATCTGAAACACTTACTAATGCACGCTTTTTCATTTATCCTTCACCCCTGGTTGTATGTTAGTTAACAGTTGGTTTTTTCACAGACTGAACAATTTGATTCACTGTATTTACGTATAATTTATGTTCAACTTGTTGAATTTTCTTTTGTAAGCTTTCTCTCGTATCCCCTTCAGAAACAACTACTGCTTCTTGCGCAATAATTGGACCTGTATCCATACCTGCATCTACATAGTGAATCGTTACTCCGGTTACTTTCACACCCGCTTCTAACGCTTGACCAACAGCATCTTTCCCTGGAAAACTCGGTAGTATTGATGGATGAATATTAATAATTTTCCCGCCGTACGCTTCTAGTAAAGTCGTTCCAATTAAACGCATATATCCAGCTAAAATAACATAATCAATTTCATACTCTTCTAGCTTTTTTAATATCTCTTTTTCAAATGCTTCTTTTGACTCATATGCTTTCGCTGAAAAGGAAAAACACGGAATATGGTGATAGTGTGCCCGTCCAATAGCGCGTGCCTCTGGTTTATCACATACTAATAAACTAATATCTGCATCCAATATTTTGTCTTCTACCGCATTAATGAGAGATTGAAAGTTAGAGCCGCTCCCAGAAGCAAAAACTGCTAATCTACTCATACTTCTGTTCCCTCAATAAAGGTAACACCAGACCCTTGTACAGTGTGTCCAATAATATGAGCTTTCTCGCCTTGTTCCTCAAGAAGACGAACAATATCTTTTGCCTCTTCTTCCTTTACTGCTACTACCATACCAATACCCATGTTAAAAATATTGAACATTTCTTTCTCTTCTAGTTTTCCAACTTCTTGAAGTAAACTAAAAATCGGTTGAACTTGCCAAGATCCTAATTCAATTTCCGCACCGATTCCTTCTGGCAACATACGTGGAATATTTTCAATGAATCCACCACCTGTAATATGTGCCATACCGTATACTTCATGTTTCTTCAATAGTTCTAAAATAGGTTTGACATAAATTTTCGTTGGTTTTAATAATTCTTCACCAAGAGGTAGTTCTAAGCGTCCGTAAATACGATCTAAAGATAGTTCTCCATCTTCTAGTAGCACTTTTCTTACTAAAGAATAACCGTTACTATGAATACCGCTAGATGCTAAGCCAATTAATACGTGACCAGCTTCAATTTTTTCACCTTTTACAATTTTCTTTTTATCAACAATTCCAACTGTAAAACCAGCTAAATCGTATTCTTCCGTAGAATACATTCCTGGCATTTCAGCTGTTTCTCCACCAATTAATGCACAACCAGCTTGGCGACAGCCCTCTGATATACCTTTGACGATGTTTTCAATTTTACTAGGTTCAGCTTTACCACAAGCAATATAATCAAGGAAGAAAAGCGGCTCTGCTCCTTGGACAACAATATCATTTACACACATTGCTACTGCATCAATACCAATTGTGTCATGTTTATCTGCCATAAAAGCGAGCATCAATTTCGTTCCCACGCCATCTGTTCCAGATACTAATACAGGTTCTTCTAATGCAAATTTTGATAGATCAAACATACCTCCAAAACCGCCTAAACCGCCTAGCACTTCTTTTCTCATTGTTGTTTGTACGTGTTTTTTCATGCGAGATACCGCTTCATATCCAGCTTCAATATCTACTCCTGCTTGCTTATATGCATTCGCCATCGTTATTTACACCTCGTCTTTTAATTTCTCCCCATCCAGGGCGGCCGTTTTAAGAAAGAAGCTAGCTTCTACATCAAAAGAAGTAGAAGCTTTTTTCTTCTTATTTCATACTTTCTAAAAGCTCTTGCTCATAATCATAAAGAGCTGTTGGATAGTCTCCATTGAAGTAAGCCATACATAGACCACCGTATTTCCCTTCATATGGGCGTCCAATTGCATCTACTAATCCATCTTCACTTAAAAATGTTAGTGAATCTGCTCCGATGATTTGACGGATTTCTTCTATTGAATTATTTGCTGCGATTAATTCTTTTCTCGTTTGAATATCAATGCCATAGAAGCATGGATACTTAAGAGGTGGTGAAGCAATTCTTACATGGACTTCTGTCGCTCCAGCCTCGCGAAGCATACGAACAATTCGTTTACTTGTCGTTCCTCTTACGATAGAATCGTCAATCATAACAACTCGTTTTCCTTCAACTACGCCTCTTACTGCTGAAAGCTTCATCTTAACTCCTTGCTCACGCAGTTCTTGAGAAGGTTGAATAAACGTACGTCCAACGTAACGATTTTTAATTAACCCTAACTCATACGGAATTCCTGTCGCCTCCGCATAACCAATTGCTGCTGAAATACTAGAGTCTGGTACACCAGTAACAACATCAGCTTCAATAGGAGCTTCCGCCGCTAAACGTTTCCCCATGTTTTTACGTGCTGCATGAACATTAATACCAGCTATATTAGAATCTGGACGTGCAAAGTAAATGTATTCCATACTGCAAATCGCGTGGTCTACTTCATTTGTAAAACGATCTACGTGAATTCCTTCATCATTGATAATAAGCAATTCACCAGGTTCTACATCACGAATGTATGTTGCACCAACTACATCGAAAGCACATGTTTCCGATGCTACAACGTAAGCATCCCCCATCTTTCCAATTGAAAGAGGACGGAATCCATTTGGATCTAGCGCAACGATCATTTCATTTCCAGTTAGTAAAAGATATGCAAACGCACCTTTCACTTTATTTAGAGCCTCTTTTACACTATCAATTAAAGAATCTTTTGTACTACGCTTAATGAGGTGTAAAAGTACTTCTGTATCTGAACTTGTTTGAAAAATACTTCCCTCTGCCTCTAATTCACGACGAAGCATTTTTGCATTAATTAAATTTCCGTTATGAGCTAACGCCATGCTATGATCGGAAAAACGGAATAATAATGGTTGAACGTTAGCAACTTCACTTCCACCAGCTGTTGCATATCGTACGTGTCCAATTGCTGATTTCCCGTTTAATCCCTCTAGCTCACCTCTTGAAAACACTTCTGATATTAAACCTAACCCCTTGTGACCGATGATTTTTTCCCCATTATTTACAACAATGCCTGCGCCCTCTTGCCCACGGTGCTGCAAACTGTGCAATCCGTAGTACGAAACTTGTGCTGCATTTTCATGCCCCCAAATTCCAAAAACGCCACATTCTTCATTTAACCCCTTTATTTCAGCAAGCATGGGATTGCCCCTTTCCAAGCCTTTCTCATTTCATCTACATTTGCTGTAAGTAATACTTCATTTTCTTCATTATGAATTGTTACTTCATTTGTATTTGTCACTTCTCCAACTTGAATTGCTTCAACCACTTTCTCAAATGCTTCTTTATTTTCACGTTTTACGGTTATAACGAAGCGCGATTGTGATTCTGCAAATAATACTGCTGTTGCTTCTCCGTCTAATTTCACAGTAGCACCTAAACCGTTAGCACCAATTGCACTTTCAGTAATTGCAACTGCTAAACCACCTTCTGCAACATCATGTGCAGATTGAACAAGGCCAGCTTGAATTGCTGCTAGTACTTGTTTTTGGCGTTTTAATTCTACATCTAGATCGATGCTTGGTGATTGACCGAAAATTTTTCCGTAGATCATTTTCTGTAATTCACTTCCACCGAACTCAGCTTTCGTCTCTCCAATTACATAAACTAAATCGCCAGCTTGTTTAAATTCTTGTGTTGTTACGTGTTTTAAATCGTGTACAAGTCCAACCATCCCAACAGTTGGTGTTGGATATACAGCTTCACCACTACGCTCGTTATACATTGATACATTCCCGCCGATAACTGGCGTTTGTAACTTGCGGCAAGCTTCACTCATACCGTCTACTGATTTCTCAATTTGCCAGAAGATCTCTGGTTTTTCTGGGTTACCGAAGTTTAAGCAATCTGTAATTGCAAGTGGCTCCCCGCCAGAACATACGATATTACGTGCTGCCTCTGCTACTGCAATTTTACCGCCCACTTCTGGATCTAAATAAATGTAGCGAGAGTTACAATCTGTCGTCATTGCTAATCCTTTTTCTGTGCCGCGTACACGTATAACCGCTGCATCTGAACCTGGTGTAACGATTGTGCTAGTGCGCACTTGATAATCATATTGATCATATACCCACTCTTTACTTGCAATCGTTGGTTGTTGTAATAGAGCTAATAACGTTTCTTTATAATCTTCTACTTTTGGTGTTTCCATTTTCATCTGCTGGAACTCAGCAAAGTATGCTGCTTCTTTTGACGGTTTATGATAAATTGGTGCTTCTTCTGCAAGAGCATCCGCTGGTACTTCAGCTACCATTTCATCTTTATGGAATAATCGAAGCATTTTATCTTCAGTTACTTTCCCCATCGTAACTGCTGCAAGACCATACTTCTCAAATAAATCTACTATTTCTTGCTCTCTACCTTTTTTCACAACGATTAACATACGCTCTTGTGATTCAGATAACATCATTTCATATGGAGTCATTCCAGTTTCACGCTGCGGTACATCATCTAAGTACATTTCAATACCCATACCTGCTTTACTTGCCATTTCTGCAGAAGATGATGTTAAACCAGCAGCTCCCATATCTTGAATTCCAACAAGTGCATCAGACTGAATAAGTTCTAAACATGCTTCAATAAGAAGTTTCTCCATAAATGGATCCCCTACTTGAACTGCCGGACGCTTCGCTTCTGAGCTTTCAGATAACTCTTCAGATGCGAATGTTGCACCGTGAATACCATCACGACCAGTTGATGCTCCTACGTACATTACTGTATTACCAGCACCATGTGCTTGCCCTTTTTTAATATCTTCATGATTAATTAGGCCTACACACATTGCATTTACAAGTGGATTTCCTTCATAACATGGATCAAACTGTACTTCGCCGCCAACAGTAGGAATACCAATGCAGTTACCGTATCCTGCGATTCCTGCTACTACTTCTTCAAATAAATATTTCACGCGTGGTGATTGTAATTCACCGAAGCGAAGTGAGTTTAATAGAGCTACCGGACGTGCTCCCATAGAGAATACATCGCGAATAATACCACCGACACCTGTCGCTGCCCCTTGATATGGCTCAATTGCAGAAGGATGGTTATGACTTTCCATTTTAAATACAACCGCTTGATTATCACCGATATCTACAATTCCAGCGCCTTCTCCAGGTCCTTGTAAGACACGCTCACCTGTCGTTGGAAACTTACGAAGAACTGGCTTTGAATTTTTATAACTACAATGTTCAGACCACATAACAGAGAATAGTCCCGTTTCTGTATAATTCGGCAAACGGCCTAAAATCTTTTCAACCATGGCAAACTCTTCGTCTGTTAGCCCCATTTCCGCATATATACGCTCTTCTTTAATTTGTGTTGGATTTGGCTCAAGCATTAACGACATATGTTTCCCTCCACTGTTTTAAGATAGATTGAAAGACTTTTAACCCTTCAGCACCGCCAAGTAATTCATCTACAGCACGCTCTGGGTGTGGCATCATACCAAGAACATTTCCTTTTTCATTTACAATACCTGCAATATCTGAAACGCTTCCATTCGGATTTTCTACGTAACGGAATGCGATTTGATTATTCTCTTCTAATTGTTTAAGAGTTGCTTCATCACAATAGTAATTCCCCTCACCATGTGCAATTGGAATATTGATTACTTCATTTTTTTCATATTGTGATGTAAACATAGTTTCATTATTTTCAACACGTAACTGAACCGTACGGCACATAAACTTTAAGTTTTCGTTTCTCATTAATGCTCCTGGTAGTAATCCTGATTCAACAAGAATCTGGAATCCATTACACACTCCTAAAATTGGCTTTCCTTGCTCAGCAGCTTTTTGCACTGCTTTCATTGCGTTAGCAAAGCGAGAGATAGCACCACAACGTAAATAGTCACCGTAAGAGAATCCACCTGGTAGTAAAATTGCATCATATTCATCTAAATTCTCTCTATCGTGCCAAACGTAATCTACTTCTTCACCAAGCTCATCTTTAATTGCATGGAACATATCGACATCACAGTTCGAACCTGGGAATACTATGACTGCAAATTTCACTGTGCGACAACCTCCTCAACTTCATAACGGAAGTCTTCCATTACAACGTTTGCTAATAATTTTTCACACATTTCTTTTACCTTGCTATCCAGATCAGATACTGATTTATCAATTGTTAATTCCATATATTTTCCGATTCGAACGTCTTGTACTTCTGTAAATGAAAGACTATGAAGTGCTCCCTTTACCGCAGTTCCTTGTGGATCTAATACACTTTCTCTTAACGTTACATATACCTTAACTTTATACATGTGAAGCTCCCCCTAAACGTTTTAAAATTTCTTCATATGCTTCTGTTAAATTCCCAAGATCACGACGGAATACATCTTTATCAAATTTTTCATTGCTCGTTTCATCCCATAAACGGCAAGTATCTGGTGAAATTTCATCTGCTAATATGATTTCCCCTTCTTCTGTTACGCCAAACTCTAATTTAAAATCTACTAATCTTACACGACAGCTTGCGAAATGCTCAATCATCACTTGATTGATTTGTAGAGCTGCATCTCGTAATACGCTTACTTGCTCTGGTGTTGCAACATTTAACAAACGAATATGATCTTCCGTTACAAGTGGATCTCCTAAATCATCATCTTTGTAGTAAAATTCTACGATTGGTGTTGTAAGAGCAGTTCCTTCTTCCATTCCTAGTCTTTTTGAAAGACTACCTGCAATTACGTTTCTTGTGACAACTTCTAATGGAATAATACTCACCTTTTTGACAAGTTGTTCTGTATCAGATAACTTCTCCACAAAGTGTGTTTTAATTCCAACTTCTTGTAACTTTCTGAACAATAAAGTTGTAATCTCATTGTTCAAACGACCTTTTCCTGTAATTGTCGCTTTTTTCTCCCCATTGAAAGCAGTCGCACTATCTTTGTACTCTACCCAAACCATATCTGCTGCTTCTGTACGATAAATTCTTTTTGCCTTACCTTCATACAGCAATTCTAGCTTTTGCATTTCGCAAGCCCCCTGTAGTTTGAAAAATGTGAATAATATTTTTATAAAGAATGGCACAGAATGACTCTATTCTGTGCCATATGAAATTTTACGCTTCGTTTAATCCAAGGCGTTCAAAGATTGTATCAACGTGTTGCATATGATGTTCATAATTGAAACATTCGTTAATTTCTTCTTGCGTTAACTTACTTGTAATACGCTCGTCAGATTCTACAAGCTCTTTAAATTGTACTTGTGTTTCCCAAGCTTCCATTGCTTTAGGCTGTACGATATCATAAGCTTCTTCACGTACCAGACCTTTGTCAATTAGTGTAAGCATTACGCGCTGAGAGTAAATTAAGCCGTATGTTCTTGTCATATTGCGTTTCATATTCTCTGGGAATACAGTTAAGTTTTTAACGATATTACCAAAGCGATTTAACATGTAATTTAACGCGATTGTAGCATCTGGTAAAATTACGCGTTCTGCAGAAGAGTGAGAGATATCACGCTCATGCCATAACGGAACATTCTCGTAAGCTGTCATCATATAACCGCGGATAACACGAGCTAAACCAGTCATATTTTCAGATCCAATTGGATTACGTTTATGCGGCATTGCAGAAGAACCTTTTTGACCTTTTGCGAAAGCCTCTTCAACTTCACGTGTTTCACTCTTTTGTAAACCACGAATCTCAACTGCCATCTTTTCAACAGATGTTGCGATTAGTGCAAGTGTTGACATGTAATGTGCATGACGATCACGTTGCAATGTTTGTGTTGAAATTGGTGCTGCTTCTAATCCTAAGTTTTCACAAACATACTTTTCTACGAATGGATCAATATTTGCATATGTACCAACCGCACCAGATAATTTACCAACGCGAACTGTATCAGCAGCTTGTTTGAAACGCTCTACGTTACGTTTCATTTCTTCATACCAAAGACCAAGTTTTAAACCAAATGTTGTTGGCTCTGCATGTACACCATGTGTTCTTCCCATCATAATCGTGTATTTATGCTCTTTCGCTTTATTAGCTAAAATGCTAACAAAGTTTTCTAAGTCTTTTAACAAGATTTCATTTGCTTGTTTTAAGATATAAGATAACGCTGTATCTACTACGTCTGTAGATGTTAAACCGTAATGAACCCATTTACGTTCCTCGCCTAATGTTGGTGTTTCTGATACAGCACGAGTGAAAGCAACTACGTCATGACGTGTTTCTTTTTCAATTTCATAAATACGATCAATATCAAATGATGCATGTTCACGAATTTTTTTCACATCTTCTTTTGGAATATCGCCAAGCTCAGCCCATGCTTCACACGCTAAAATCTCAACTTCTAACCACGCTTTAAATTTGTTCTCTTCCGTCCAAATCGCACCCATTTCAGGGCGTGTATAACGATTAATCATCTTTTTCCCTCCAACAGTTGTTCTTGATGGTCCCAAATATGCAAACTCTTCGCTTTTTCTAGAGCGACTTCAATATTATCATTTAAAATATTAACATGCCCCATTTTTCGCTGTGCTTTTGCTTCTTCTTTTCCATACAAGTGTAAATAGCACCCGGTTAGTCTATTCACTTGTCCTAGGACCCCTTCTATATGTTCGCCTAAAATGTTAACCATGACAACTGGTTTTAACAAATTTGTTTCTCCAAGAGGTAAATTACAGATTGCTCGAATATGTTGACCAAATTGACTCGTTTCACATGCATCCTGTGTATAGTGTCCTGAATTGTGAGGTCTTGGTGCTAATTCATTAATGTAAATCTCACCGTCAGCTGTAGCAAACATCTCTACCGCTAGTGTTCCCACAAGTTCTAGTTCATCCGCAAGTACCTTTGCGTAAGCAATTGCTTTTTGAGAAAGTTCTTCTGTAATGCGGGCTGGAACGATAGATTCATGCAAAATGTTATTTACATGAATATTTTCCGCTACCGGAAATACTTTCGTTTCACCACTTACACTACGAATTACAATAACTGATACTTCTTTTTCAAAGGGCACCCATTTTTCTAGAATGCACTCTGCTTTATTAGTAAGTTCTTTTGCTCTCACAACATCAGCTTCACTCTTTAAAACCACTTGCCCTTTACCATCGTATCCACCTGTCGTTGTTTTTAAGACAGAAGGGAAAGATAACTCTTTAATTGCTTCTGTAAGTTGATCTTGATTTTGAACCAATCTATACGATGCTACTGGTAACCCAGCTTTTTCAATTGCATTCTTTTCTGTAAAACGATTTTGCGTTTTATTTAACAACTGACTACCTTGTGGTAAGTAAGCATGTTTTTCAAGCCATTGTAAACATCTATAATCAATATTCTCAAATTCATATGTGACAACGTCGCTTATCTCTGCTAAATGCTGAATTGCTTTTAAATCGTCATATGGTGCAACGACTTCAACATCAGCAACTTGTGCACATGGTGAATGCTTTGTAGGATCTAAAACAGCAATTTTATAACCCATTTCCTTAGCTGCCAACGCCATCATTCTTCCAAGCTGGCCGCCTCCAATAATGCCGATTGTTTTTCCAGGTAAGATGATTCTCGTCATACTAGCTCACTACCTTCACGCACAGTTTTCTCAATAGCTTCTCGTCTCAACTCTAATGCATCATGTATGTCATCATGAAATGATCCAAGTATTTGTGCAGCAAGCAATCCAGCATTTGTTGAACCAGCCTTACCAATTGCAACAGTTGCAACTGGAACCCCTCCTGGCATTTGGACAATGGATAATAATGAATCTAGGCCGTTTAACGCCTTTGATTGAACTGGAACACCAATTACAGGAAGATTTGTCTTCGCTGCAACCATTCCTGGTAAATGCGCTGCTCCACCGGCTCCAGCAATAATAACTTTTAATCCACGTTCACGAGCTGTTTCTGCATATTCAAACATATAATCCGGAGTCCGATGAGCGGATACAACTTTTTTCTCATACGGTATATTTAATTCATCTAAAATGTCACAAGCATATTTCATTGTTTCCCAGTCTGACGTGCTTCCCATTATGACTCCAACTAGTGATTTCATATTAGAATCCCCCCGATTCAAATAAAAAAAGCCTGAAATAGAACAGTTTCTCTTTTACTATGAGAGAAAGTGCTCTACTCAGGCATACGTATCCCTTGTGAATAGAAAAATACCGAGTGACTTTCCCTCATAGTCTAACGAATAACGGTCGTTAGGTAGAGACTTGCAGGCCATATCCCCGCGATTATATGAGGTCTTATATATTATTGTTTCTATGGCTATATTAACAATATTTCATAAACAATGTCAATAAATAATCGAATGTTTTTTTATTAGTCATCGATAACGTTCGTGTTTTAGTTATATTCAAAAGAAGAATTGCAACTATATGCAAGAAGGAAAGGGAATTAGAATATATATTTCTAGAGATCTATTTTACGTATAACTATTTATATAATACTTCAGTATGTTTTAATCAATATGTATACTCTCTTGTGTTCTATACATCGATAGAACCTATATTATAACGATTTAATTTCAAAGGAGGAATAACCGTGAAAAAAAATAACTGTGCTATTATCCTATTTTTTTCTCTATCGCAGTAATTGCTGTAATTATTGAATGCTTATTTCTATCATCCCATTTTTTCTACTCTCATTATTATGATAGAAATAATCTTTTCTATTCTTAGGGATTATTTTAGGAGCATTCGAAAAATCCGGAGCACAAAAAATCATTACCATTATTTTAAACTGCCTCTATTTCATTCTTTTTTCGTCTTTAGGGTTATTAAATTTATGGATTTT
>NZ_JBBOTI010000006.1:0-15434 GCF_038005505.1 Bacillus sp. FSL E2-8868
TATAAAGAAAAGAACGAAACAAGTTGTTTCGTATTTTTTTATTTGTTTTAACAAAAAACTAATAAAGACAGTCAAACTATCCTTAGGAAAACTCCTAAGGACTTTTTTATATATTTAAAACCTGTATAATAAAGAGCAGAGAACATTGTGAGTAAAGTAGGTGAAGTCTGTGAGTAAATATGAAATAACAACAAAATCTTCCGAAGAAACCCAGCGATTATCAGAAAAATTAGGGAGACTTGTAAAAGAAAAAGATGTAATTATTTTAGAAGGTGATCTTGGAGCTGGCAAAACGACTTTTACGAAAGGACTAGCAAAAGGTCTTGGAGTGAAAAGAGTCGTAAATAGTCCTACCTTCAATATTATTAAAGAATATAAAGGAAGATTACCGCTATATCATATGGATGTGTATCGTTTAGCGGAAAGTGAAGAAGATTTAGGATTTGATGAGTATTTCTATGGTGAAGGGATCACAGTAGTAGAATGGGCTCATTTAATAGAAGCATATTTACCGAATGAGAAGTTGCAAATTAGTTTATTCCATGCTGGAGATGATACAAGAAAAATTGTACTCGAGCCAATTGGAGATCGCTATATTAGATTATGTGAGGAGCTATTACAAGATGAAAGTACTAGCAATTGATACTTCAAATTACGTAATGGGTGTATCCCTTATTGAGGAAGGGAACGTGATTGGGGAAATCATTACAAATTTAACAAAAAACCATTCTGTACGTCTTATGCCAGCTGTAGAGAAACTGTTAAAAGAATGCGGTGTAAAACCGAAAGAATTGACTAAAATTGTTGTAGCAGCTGGACCGGGATCATATACAGGTGTTCGTATAGGTGTGACAGCGGCAAAAACATTAGCTTGGTCACTTCAAATACCAATTGTAGGTGTATCAAGTTTGGAAGTGGTGGCTGCAAATGGTACTAATTTTAATGGACTAGTTTGTCCTTTATTTGATGGCCGACGTGGTCAAATTTACACGGGATTATATACATATGAAGGAGAGCGTATAACTTCAATAGAAGAAGACCGAATTATTCTTATTGTTGACTGGTTGCAAATGTTAAAAGATAAAGAACAGCCTGTTTTATTTATTGGTAACGATGTTAAATTGCATAAAGAAACAATTGTAGAATATTTAGGTGATCAAGCTGTATTTGCTCCGTTCACTAAGAATAACCCAAGACCAAGTGAATTAGCATTTTTAGGATTACAAAAAGAAGAACAAGACGTACATACGTTTGTTCCTAGCTATCTTCGTTTAGCTGAAGCTGAAACAAAATGGTTAGAAAGTCAAAAACAATAGGGGCCTACAGAAGATGGATATGATATTTAGAAAGATGGCACTCGATGATATTGCTCAAATTGTAGCTATTGAAGAAGCATCTTTTTCAACCCCTTGGACTGCAGATGCCTTTCACCGTGAATTAGAGGTGAATGAACATGCACATTATGTCGTGCTAGAAAAAGATGGTCTCGTAATTGGATATTGTGGATTGTGGATAATCATTGATGAATCACATGTAACAAATATAGCTATCCTGCCGGAATACAGAGGTCAAAAGCTAGGGGATGCCTTATTGAAAGAGGTCATTTCCGAAGCGAAAGGGTTAGGAGTAAAAACAATGACACTTGAAGTACGCATGTCAAATGAAGTAGCAAAGCAGTTATACAGAAAATACGGATTTCAAAATGGTGGGATTCGTAAACGATACTATGCAGACAATCAGGAAGATGGTCTTGTAATGTGGGTGAATATATAATGGAAAAAAATATAATTATACTTGGTATTGAAACAAGCTGTGATGAAACAGCTGTAGCAGTTGTTAAAAATGGAACGGAAATCATTGCGAATGTCGTTGCATCGCAAATTGAAAGTCATAAGCGTTTTGGCGGAGTAGTACCAGAGATTGCATCCCGTCATCATGTAGAAGAAATCACAGTTGTGTTAGAAGAAGCTTTAAAAGAAGCGAATATCACTTTTGAGGATATTGATGCAATTGCTGTAACAGAAGGCCCAGGTTTAGTCGGAGCACTTTTAATAGGTGTAAATGCAGCGAAAGCTGTGGCTTTTGCTCATGATATCCCTCTAGTTGGTGTTCATCATATTGCTGGTCATATTTATGCGAATCGTTTAGTAAAAGAAGTGCAATTCCCGTTACTATCGCTTGTTGTATCCGGTGGACATACGGAGCTTGTTTATATGAAAGAACATGGTTCATTTGAAGTGATTGGTGAAACGCGAGATGATGCGGCAGGAGAAGCTTACGATAAAGTAGCTCGTACATTATCAATGCCTTATCCAGGTGGTCCTCATATTGATCGCCTTGCACATGAAGGAAAACCAACAATTGATTTGCCTCGTGCGTGGCTAGAACCTGATTCGTATGATTTCAGCTTTAGTGGATTGAAATCAGCAGTTATCAACACTGTGCATAACGCAAAACAGCGCGGTATAGAAATTGCACCAGAAGATTTAGCAGCAAGTTTCCAAGAAAGTGTAATAGATGTACTTGTAACGAAAGCGTCTCGTGCAGCAGATGCTTACAATGTAAAACAAGTGCTTCTTGCTGGTGGAGTAGCTGCTAATAAAGGGCTTCGTGCACGTTTAGCAGCAGAATTTGCACAAAAAGAAAATATAGAGCTAATTATTCCTCCTCTATCTTTATGCACAGATAATGCAGCGATGATTGCGGCTGCAGGTACAATTGCATACGAACAAGGAAAACGCGCTACATTAGCTTTAAATGCAAATCCAGGATTAGATATTGAAGCATAGTTATACACAAAATTAACCACAGCCTGTGGATAAAACCCATATTATCTGTTGATAATATGGGTTTTTTTGTGTATATAAAATGTGTATAACTTTTTATCTAATTGTGGATAATGTGGAAAAGTTATTTGGAAGTTTATATTATAAAGGTGGATATGTGCATAACCTTGTGGATAACATAGAGGAAGTCTGACCTTTGAAGAAATTCTTTTTTGGGAAATAAAAAACAAGGGGATGCAAAAAAACATTTTAAAACATCCTCCACTTATTATATAAGGTGCTACTATTGTCAATCCTTGTCGAATCGGTTATATAATTTTATTTACTATGGTATTGATTCCAAAAAAGAAAATAGAAAGGAGGTCATCTCGTCAAAAAGCCCGACTTATGAGACATCCTCCTCTTTTAAATTCTCTTATATATGCAGTTCTTCCCATTCTGCCATACAAGCTTCAAGCTGTTCTTGCAGTGTTTGCTTTTTAGTTGTAATTTCACTAGCCTTTTCATAATCTGCATATATTTCTGGTAAGCAAAGCTGATCTTCTAACGTAGCAATTTCTTCTTCTAAGCCTACGATATTTTGTTCCAGTTCTTCAATCTTTCGAGTACGTTGACGCTCTAGCTGTTTACGTTCTTTTTCTTCGAGATAATTTAATTTTTCTTGTGCCACCACTTTTTGAACAGGTACTTCATCTTCTTGCTCTAGTTCCGCACGTTCAATCATTTCATTTTTCTTTTCAACGTAATAATCGTAATCACCTAAATATTCTTGTGCACCTTCTGTTGATAACTCAACAACGGTTGTCGTTACGCGATTAATAAAATAGCGGTCATGAGAGACGAATAGAAGAGTACCTGGGTAATCAATTAAAGCATTCTCCAAAATCTCTTTACTATTTAAATCAAGATGGTTTGTTGGCTCATCGAGAATTAATAAATTGGATTTTTGCATCATAAGTTTTGCAAGAGCTAGTCGAGCCTTTTGTCCACCACTAAGAGAAGATACTGGTTTGAGTACATCATCCCCTGTGAATAAAAAGTTGCCTAGTATAGTGCGAATTTCTTTTTCAGGCTGCAGGGGATATTCATCCCATAATTCATTTAAAACTCGCTTCGAAGATGTTAAGTTGGCTTGTTCTTGATCATAATAACCAACAGATACACTTGAGCCGAAAGCAACGTTTCCATGTAATAGCTGTAACTTATTCACAATGGATTTTAATAATGTAGATTTTCCAATTCCGTTTGGCCCAACTAAGGCAACACTGTCACCGCGAGTTAAGCGCATATTTACATGTTCAATAATCGGTTCCTGATAATAGCCAATAGTTGCATCTTTCACTTGTAAAACATCATTTCCACTTTGTTTTTCAATATCGAAGTGGAAGGAAGCTGATTTAGAATCGCCTAATGGTCTAGTTAATACTTCCATTCTGTCTAATTGTTTACGGCGACTTTGAGCGCGTTTTGTCGTAGATGCACGAGCTATATTTTTTTGTACAAAGTCTTCCAGTTTAGAAATTTCATCTTGTTGTTTTTCATAACGCTTCATTTCTTGCTCGTATAGAGCTGATTTTGAGTCTAAATATTTACTGTAGTTACCAACAAATCGTCGGCTTTCCTTATTAGAAATTTCGTATACTTGTGTAACAAGTTTATCTAAGAAATAACGGTCATGGGAAACGATTAAAATCGCGCCAGGATAGCCTTGTAAATATTGTTCAAGCCATGTTAGTGTCTCAATATCCAAATGGTTTGTAGGTTCGTCTAAAATAAGTAAGTCTGGTCTAGTTAATAATAATTTCCCGAGAGCTAATTGAGTCTTTTGTCCACCACTTAATGTGGAAATTTTCGTCTGATGCGTTTCAACTAGGAAGCCAAGACCGCTTAAAATTGAGCGTATATCCGCTTCGTACTGATAGCCGCCTTGATCTTTATAATCTAATTGTAATTGGTCATAATCAGCTAATAATTTCTCATATATAGCCGCATTTGAAAAGTTTTCTTCTTTTCCCATCTCTTGCTCTAGCCTTCGAAGTTTTGTCTCCATCTGCTGCAAGTGTGTAAAGACGGTTAACATTTCATCCCAAATTGTTAAAGACGTTTCTAATCCGGTATTTTGAGCTAAATACCCCATTGAGACATCTTTCGGTTTTATAATTTCACCACCATCATGAGATAACTCGCCAGCTATTATTTTTAATAATGTAGATTTTCCAGCTCCATTTCGTCCGACTAATGCGATACGATCTTTTGTTTGTACTTCCAATTTTATGTTTGCAAGAATCGTTTCTGCACCGTATAATTTCGAAAGCCCATTCACTTGTAATAATATCAATGTTTTCACCTCAAATAATTTCTTAACTTTGCCATGTTTATATTTCTCAATCATACTAAAAATAGTGTATAGTTTAAAATAAAGAGAGAATACTTCTTCTCTTTATTATACAAGGAAATTCATGAGTACTAAACTTCTGTATTTGATTCAAGTATAAGAATAAAGATAGGAAGAGAGGAGAGGTTATATGGATCAGCAAAAAATTCCACAGGCCACTGCCAAACGATTGCCTCTATACTATCGATTTATCCAAAACTTATCTCTTTCTGGTAAGCAACGTGTTTCATCAGCCGAATTGAGTGAAGCGGTAAAGGTTGATTCCGCAACTATTCGAAGAGATTTTTCATATTTTGGAGCGTTAGGGAAAAAAGGATATGGATATAACGTAAATTATTTATTATCATTTTTCCGTGAAACACTCGACCAAGATGATATAACACGCGTGGCACTTATTGGAGTAGGTAATTTAGGGACCGCTTTCTTACATTATAATTTCACGAAAAACAATAATACAAAAATTGAAATGGCGTTTGATGTTAGTGAAGAGAAAGTTGGGACAGAAATCGGAGGCATTCCTGTATATCATTTGGATGAACTAGAAGAACGTTTATCAACTGATATACAAGTGGCAATATTAACGGTACCCGCTACAGTAGCGCAATCTGTGGCAGATAGATTGGCAGAAACGAACGTGCATGGTATTTTAAATTTCACACCAGCACGCTTAAATGTGTCAGAGAATATAAGGATTCATCACATTGATTTAGCTGTAGAGTTACAAACTCTTGTTTACTTTTTGAAGAATTATCCACAATAAAACGCAGAGGAGATGACCTCTGCGTTTTATTATTGTTTTTTCTTTGTGAATTTAACTAAGATAAGGCGAAGTGCCAAATTAAAATCAATTGTTGCCATAACTGCAAATAGTATTGTCCACATATTCCAGATTGTATCTGTTACGTTCGTAATGGCGAAGCGTGTAAAGATACATCCAAGAAGAAAGTACAATGCAGCCATGAACAATGGTGAGTTTCTCATACTAAAAATCCTCCGATAAAGCCTTGCATTTTTTCAGCTTCTTTAATCATTTCTTGAATTTGCTCATTGCTCATAAAAATTTGTCCAATAGCGACTAATGTATTCATTGCCACATGGGCTACTATAGGAACGATAATGCGTTTCGTTTGTACATATAAAAAGGCGAATACGAGCCCCATAGAAGTGTATACCAATAAGTGAGTAAAATCAAAATGAATCGCCGCGAATACAAGTGAACTAATGATAGCAGCAACAAAGAAATTAAATCTCTTATAAAGTGTGCCAAATAAAATTTTTCTAAATACGATTTCCTCTAAGATAGGTCCGATTATAGATACAACAATGAGGAACCAAGGTGTCGTTCTTGCAATTTCCATCAGCTTCATTGTATTTTCCGAACCTTGTTTAATTCCTAGTAGACGCATTTCGATCATACCGGCAATTATTTGGGAAGAGAAAGCTAAGAGAATACCGATTATAATCCAACCAACTGTAGCTGGGATCGTAACACGCATTTTATCTAAATGCCTGTCACGAATATCTATTCTAAGTAACCAAAGCACGATACATAATGCAACAAAGAAGCTAATGATTGCCCAATGTCCCGTTATGATTTGACCTTTTTCCTCCATGGTAAATCCTCTATTATCATAGAGCCCTGTTTTTAGGAGTAGTGGTAAGCCAACAATTCCAGATAACTGCATTAAAATGTATGTAACGATAATCCACCAATATTGTTTCTTCAAATGGTTTAACCATCCTTTCTAACTCTAGTGTATGAGATAAGGTAGGATAACATGTAAATATGCTACCTACGATATAAACTTTCATTTGAATTATATTTTTTTTGTAAATAAGTATTTGAAAATAAAATAGGAGACAGGAAAAAGTTGTACGTTTAGCGAAAACAACTTAGGGTGTCTTTCATATTGTAACATACAAGAAGTGGGAACAACGATTCATATAGTAAAGGCAGTAGAAGAAGTAATGATATATAGGAAAGTGCATAAAGTAATTTGCGAAAAAATTATGATTTTTTTACTTGCAAAAGAAATTGAGATTATTTATTATTAGAAGTGTGTTAGCACTCGTGTGACTTGAGTGCTAATAAATAAAATTTACATAACAAAATGAGGAGGTTATTGTTCATGCTAAAGCCATTAGGTGATCGCGTTGTAATTGAACTTGTTCAAGCAGAAGAAAAAACAGCAAGTGGTATTGTATTACCAGAAACTGCAAAAGAAAAACCACAAGAGGGTAAAGTTATTGCAGTAGGTACAGGCCGAGTGCTTGAAAATGGTGAGCGTGTTGCTTTAGAGGTAGCAGCAGGTGATCTTATCATCTTCTCAAAATATGCAGGTACTGAAGTGAAATACGAAGGTACAGACTACTTGATTTTACGTGAAAGTGACATTTTAGCAATTATCGGTTAATTATATACATTTTAAAAATCCAAGGGGGTCAATTATTATGGCAAAAGATATTAAATTTAGTGAAGAAGCACGTCGTTCGATGCTTCGCGGTGTCGACACTCTTGCAAACGCAGTAAAAGTAACGCTTGGACCAAAAGGTCGTAACGTTGTACTTGAGAAAAAATTCGGTTCACCACTTATTACAAATGACGGTGTAACAATCGCAAAAGAAATCGAATTAGAAGATGCATTCGAAAACATGGGTGCGAAATTAGTAGCAGAAGTTGCTAGCAAAACAAACGATGTAGCTGGTGACGGAACGACAACTGCAACTGTATTAGCGCAAGCTATGATTCGTGAAGGTCTTAAAAACGTAACAGCTGGTGCAAACCCAATGGGTCTTCGTAAAGGTATCGAAAAAGCTGTTACTGCTGCAATTGAAGAATTAAAAGCGATTTCTAAACCAATCGAAGGTAAATCTTCTATCGCACAAGTAGCTGCTATTTCTTCGGCTGACGAAGAAGTAGGTCAATTAATCGCTGAAGCAATGGAGCGCGTTGGTAACGACGGCGTTATTACTTTAGAAGAATCTAAAGGATTCACAACAGAATTAGACGTAGTAGAAGGTATGCAATTTGATCGTGGATATGCATCTCCTTACATGATTACTGATTCTGACAAAATGGAAGCAGTTCTTGATAACCCATACATTTTAATTACTGACAAAAAGATTTCTAACATCCAAGAAATCTTACCAGTATTAGAGCAAGTGGTACAACAAGGTAAACCACTTCTTATCATTGCTGAAGATGTAGAAGGCGAAGCGTTAGCTACATTAGTAGTGAACAAACTTCGTGGTACATTCAATGTAGTTGCTGTTAAAGCTCCTGGATTTGGTGACCGTCGTAAAGCAATGCTAGAAGATATCGCAATCTTAACTGGTGGCGAAGTAATCACTGAAGAATTAGGACGTGACTTAAAATCTGCTACAGTTGAATCTTTAGGACGTGCTGGTAAAATTGTTGTAACGAAAGAAAACACAACTGTAGTTGAAGGTATTGGAAATTCACAACAAATCGAAGCTCGCATCGGTCAAATCCGCGCGCAATTAGAAGAAACTACTTCTGAATTCGATCGTGAAAAATTACAAGAGCGTCTTGCTAAACTTGCGGGCGGTGTAGCAGTAATTAAAGTAGGTGCAGCAACTGAAACTGAGTTAAAAGAGCGCAAACTTCGCATTGAAGATGCACTTAACTCAACTCGTGCAGCAGTAGAAGAAGGTATCGTTGCAGGTGGTGGTACTTCACTTATGAACGTATACACAAAAGTAGCTTCTATCGTAGCTGAAGGCGACGAAGCAACAGGTATCAACATCGTACTTCGTGCACTAGAAGAGCCAGTTCGTCAAATCGCAATCAACGCTGGTCTAGAAGGATCTGTAGTTGTAGAGCGTCTAAAAGGCGAAAAAGTAGGCGTTGGTTTCAACGCAGCTACTGGCGAATGGGTTAACATGCTTGAGTCTGGTATCGTAGATCCAGCTAAAGTAACTCGTTCTGCACTTCAAAACGCAGCATCTGTTGCAGCTATGTTCTTAACAACTGAAGCTGTAGTTGCTGACAAGCCAGAACCAAATGCACCAGCAATGCCTGACATGGGCGGCATGGGCATGGGTGGTATGGGCGGAATGATGTAATTCCGTTCTCCCGAAAAACATCCACTTCTATATAGAAGTGGATGTTTTTTTATGTTTTTGAGCGCAGGAAAATAATTTCTGTAGAATTTTGTCGCTTTCTCTCTTGACCATATCGATACTTCATTGTTAGAATCTAGGAAGATAATATAAAACAATCCTTCATATATCCTCGATGATATGGTTTGAGAGTCTCTACCGGGTTACCGTAAACAACCTGACTATGAAGGCAGTGCGTCTTATATTTATAAAGAGCGGAAGACTATCTTTCTTTATAAAGCCAGACCCCTGCCTTTTCTTTGTCATGAGACTAGAGGCGGAGGACTGGCTTTTTTTATTATATTAGTAATGCTTTTCGCCAAATTGGTGAAAATATTTATATACGAGAACTAACGTTGGGGTGATTATTTTGAAGAAGCAGCATGATACAATTATCGTTTTAGATTTTGGGAGTCAGTACAATCAGTTAATAGCACGTCGAATTCGTGAGTTCGGTGTATACAGTGAACTTCATCCACATACAATTACTGCAGAAGAAATTAAAGCAATGAATCCAAAAGGGATTATCTTCTCTGGTGGACCAAATAGTGTATACGGTGAAGGCGCATTACATTGTGATGAAAAAATCTTTGAACTAGGATTACCGATCTTCGGTATTTGTTACGGTATGCAGCTTATGACACAACACTTCGGTGGTAAAGTAGAACGTGCAAACCACCGTGAGTATGGAAAAGCTGTTCTTAAAGTAGAGAACGAATCAAAATTATATGCGAACCTTCCAGAAGAGCAAGTTGTATGGATGAGCCATGGTGACTTAGTAACTGGTTTACCTGAAGGATTCGTAGTAGATGCAACAAGTGAGTCTTGTCCAATTGCTGGTATGAGCAATGAAGGGGAAAACTTATACGGTGTACAATTCCACCCAGAAGTACGTCACTCTGAGCACGGAAACGATTTAATTAAAAACTTCGTATTCGGCGTATGTGGTTGTTCTGAAGGATGGAACATGGAGAACTTTATCGAAGTAGAATTAGAGAAGATCCGTGAAACTGTTGGAGACAAAAAAGTATTATGCGCACTTAGTGGCGGTGTAGACTCTTCTGTTGTAGCAGTATTAATTCATAAAGCGATTGGTGACCAATTAACATGTATTTTCGTGGACCACGGTTTACTTCGTAAAGATGAAGCAGAAGGTGTTATGAAAACATTTAGCGAAGGCTTCCATATGAACGTTATTAAAGTGGATGCACAAGAGCGCTTCATGAACAAGTTAAAAGGTGTAGAAGATCCAGAGCAAAAACGTAAAATCATCGGTAATGAATTCATTTACGTATTTGATGATGAAGCTTCTAAATTACAAGGAATGGACTTCCTAGCGCAAGGTACACTTTACACGGACATCGTTGAAAGTGGTACAGCAACTGCACAAACAATTAAATCTCACCATAACGTTGGTGGACTTCCAGAAGACATGCAGTTCAAATTAATTGAGCCTTTAAATACTTTATTTAAAGACGAAGTACGTGTATTAGGATCAGAACTAGGAATTCCTGATGAAATCGTATGGCGTCAACCGTTCCCAGGTCCAGGACTTGGTATTCGTGTATTAGGTGAAATTACAGAAGAGAAATTAGAAATCGTTCGTGAATCTGATGCAATTTTACGTGAAGAAATTATAAAAGCAGGATTAGACCGCGAAGTTTGGCAATACTTCACTGCGCTTCCTGGTATGCGTAGCGTAGGTGTTATGGGTGACGAGCGTACTTACGATTACACAGTAGGTATCCGTGCAGTAACATCTATCGATGGTATGACAGCTGACTGGGCACGTATCCCTTGGGACGTATTAGAGAAAATCTCTGTACGTATCGTAAACGAAGTAAAACACGTTAACCGTATCGTGTATGATATAACGAGTAAGCCACCAGCAACTATTGAGTGGGAATAGTATTGTAATAAAAAAGATCCATCTATCGTTCATGTATAGATGGATCTTTTTGTTTTTACTCTTAATACGAACGAAAATATAAAAGTTTATAAAAATGTTCGTTTTTAAATTGACAAAACCACCTCCTCGAGTTAATATGAGTATGTAATTCAAACGAAAAGTGAATATTATGCCGTCGTATAATATCGGGGATATGGCCCGAAAGTTTCTACCTAGCTACCGTAAATGGCTTGACTACGAGGCGTTTTGATAAAGATGAGGGGAAACTTGTCTTTATTCATAGAACGCTTCCATGTATATGCAATGGAAGCCTTTTTTATTTTTATAGATAAAAGAGGGCTAGGGTGAAATACGGCGAGTAATCATATAACGGGGGAAACGTAAGATGAAACGCTATTTTCAGTTTGATGAACTCGGCACAAATTATAAAACAGAGTTCATAGCAGGTTTAACGACATTTCTATCTATGGCTTACGTACTATTTGTCAATCCTGCTACGCTGTCGCTTGGGAATGTTAAAGGATTACCGGCAGGTACAGGAATGGATCCAGGTGCAGTATTCGTTGCTACAGCATTAGCAGCGGCGATTGGTTCGTTAATTATGGGGATATTTGCGAAGTATCCGATTGCTTTAGCGCCAGGTATGGGAATAAACGCGTTCTTTGCTTATACAGCGGTGTTAACGATGGGAATTCCGTGGCAAACGGCGATTGCTGGAACATTAATGTCAGGTATTATCTTTATTATTCTTACTGCTTCAGGTATTCGTGAAAAAATTATTAATGCAATTCCAGTAGAGTTAAAGTTTGCAGTAGCGGCGGGTATCGGATTATTCATTGCCTTCCTTGGATTCCAAAATGCCGGAATTATCGTAAAGAATGATGCTGTCCTTGTTGGATTGGGGGATTTAACGAAGGGCACAACGTTATTAGCAATTTTCGGAGTTGTTATTACAATCATCTTCATGATTAAGAAAATAAATGGTGCTGTTTTCTACGGCATGATTCTTACGGCAATTTTAGGAGTAGCAACAGGATTAATTGATACTCCGAAAGCTGTGGTGGGAGCAATACCGAGTCTAGAACCGACGTTCGGTATGGCGTTAACTCACTTTGGAGACATTTTTACTGTTCAAATGGCGATTGTTATTATAACGTTCTTCTTTATCGATTTCTTTGATACAGCAGGTACGCTTGTAGCCGTTGCAAATCAAGCGGGATTAATGAAGAACAATAAATTACCACGTGCAGGAAAAGCATTATTTGCAGATGCGATTGCAACTGTAATTGGTGCAATTCTAGGTACATCAACAACAACGTCTTATATTGAATCTTCTGCAGGGGTAGCAGCGGGTGGACGTTCTGGATTTACAGCAGTTGTAACAGCAGGGTTCTTCTTGTTAGCGCTATTCTTCTCACCACTATTAAGTGTTGTGACACCAGCTGTAACAGCGCCAGCATTAATTATTGTAGGGATCTTGATGGTTTCATCTTTAGGCGAAATTGATTGGAAGAAATTCGAGATTGCAGTACCAGCATTCTTTACTATCATTTCAATGCCACTTACGTATAGTATCGCAACAGGAATTGCAATCGGGTTTATCTTCTATCCAATTACAATGGTTGTGAGTGGTCGTCGTAAAGAGATTCATCCAATTATGTATGTTATGGGAGTTTTATTCGTACTATATTTCATCTACGTTCGTAAATAAAAGGGGTTTTTTGAAAGGTCTAGACTTGAGGGGAGTCTAGACCTTTTTTGCGTCTTCAGAAAATCTTAAGGATTTCCGAGCGTTTTTCTTCAGAAGTTTTCTTATAATAGAAGTTAGGGATTAAAAAAGTGATGGGGGAGATAGTATGGCTGGGGAAACAATACTTGTCGTAGATGATGAAAAAGAAATTAGGAACCTTATTACAATTTATTTAAAGAACGAAGGATATAAAGTACTGCAAGCAGGGGACGGAGAAGAAGGGTTACGTATATTAGAAGAAAATGAAGTGCACTTAGTCGTATTAGATATTATGATGCCGAAAGTAGATGGTATTCATATGTGTATGAAAGTAAGGGAAGCGAAGGAAATGCCGATTATTATGCTTTCGGCAAAAACGCAAGATATGGATAAAATTTTAGGATTAACAACAGGTGCAGATGATTATGTAGCAAAACCGTTTAATCCGTTAGAGTTAATCGCAAGAATTAAATCGCAGCTACGTCGTTATATGAAAATGAATGGCTTTGCTATTCAAAATGAGGACGAGTTAGAAATTGGAGAGATGAAAATAAACATCTCCACTCATACAGTCATTGTGGATGGAGAAGAAGTGAAACTGACCCCGAGGGAATTTTCAATTTTAGAATTACTAGTCCGTAATCCGGGGATGGTCTTTAGTGCGGAACAAATTTATGAAAAGGTTTGGAACGAAAGATCTTTCCAGTCGGATAACACGGTAATGGTTCATATTCGGAAAGTGCGTGAAAAGATTGAGGAGAATCCAAGGAAGCCAATATATATAAAAACAGTATGGGGAGTGGGGTATAAGATTGAAAAAGATATTTAATCCATTTACTTATGTTAGGAAAATTCGAGAATTAATTGGAAAGATAGTGAAGAGTGTGAAACGGAGTATACGAATTCAACTTATTACTGCGTTTACTGCTTGTGCGTTGTTAGGGATTTTGTCAGCGAAGGCAGCAGCACCGTTTTTTGAGAATGCGAATCGAGAGGCGACGATCGATTATCGGGTTGGTATGGAACAAATTAATCAACAAGCTCAAAGTGTGGCAAATAGTTCAGTTCATGAAAATAAATTAGAAGCTATATCAACTATGATTGAAATAGAGAATCAAAATTTAGAACAAAACTCTAGAGCTTTAAAAGTGTTGGTCGCTGACGAGAGCGGTAAAGTTTTATATAAAACGAAGCAGGCGCAAGAAGAGCAAATTGATTTGCATAATACAATTCGTAATGCATCGTCGTTTGCGATTAATTATATGAATGGTAGAAAAGAATTTGAAAGTACGAGAAAAGAATTTATAGCTTTTGCACCTATTACAATAGAAGATAAGAATTTATACATGTTTGTTAGTGGGATTCCAGAAGGTGAAGTAATATATGATACGCAAGAAGGACCGTTTCCGTTTTTCATAGGTGTACTTGTATTTATTTTCTCTTTCTTCTATATAACAAAGAGAAAGATGAAGCAAATTGAAGCGATGGCACAAGGTGTAAAGGAAATAGAAAAAGGAAACTTAGCGTACCGTATTGAGAAAAAAGGTGAAGATGAGATTGCGTCTTTAACTGAGAATATTAATAATATGGCGGAAGAGCTTATGAATAATATAGAAAAGGAACGTAAATTAGAGAAGCAAAAGAATGAGCTTATTACGAATGTATCTCACGATTTACGTACACCACTGACTTCTATAATGGGTTACTTGCGATTACTTCGAGATTCTAAATATGAAAATAAAGAACAACATGATGAGTATACGAGAATTGCTTTTGCAAAGTCGGAGCAGTTAAAGAATTTAATAGAAGATTTATTTGAGTATACGAAGTTAACGAATGAACAAGTTGTATTAGAAAAACAGGAAGTGTGTGTAAATGAGTTACTTGATCAATTAATAGAAGAGTTAGTACCACAAGCGGAAGAGCATGGGCTTATGTTTGTTAAGAAGTTTCCTGAGGAACGTGCATATGCGATGATTGATTCGGAAAAGATGGTTCGTGTATTCGACAACTTACTAATGAATGCAATTAAGTATAGTAAAGATGACGGAGAGATAAAAGTTTCTCTTCAAAGGCAGCGCAGGAATATACAAATTGTTATTGCGAATCATAGTGAAGAGTTTACGAGAGAAGAGTTAGGGAACTTGTTTGAACGGTTTTATAAGAAAGATCAATCTAGAAGTAGAGTAACAGAAGGTTCGGGGCTCGGATTAGCTATTGCGAAAAGTATTGTTGAGTTGCAAGGTGGTAGTATTCGAGCTGAGTATGAGGACGGGATCGTTCAGTTCATCGTTTCATTACCAATTATAGAAAAATAATAAATGAATAGAATGTTATAGGATAAAAAGGCTTATTTTAAAAGGAATAAGCCTTTTTATATTTTTTTAGAAAAACATATTGACGATTAGAGTTTAGAGGTGTAATATAAAACAAGTCGCCAATAGCAACAACGCAGAAAGCGACAAAAGAAATAAAAAAACTTGGTTGACATTG
>NZ_JBBOTI010000007.1:0-8342 GCF_038005505.1 Bacillus sp. FSL E2-8868
TGAGAGTAGGACGTCGCCAAGCAACTTTAAGACGAGTCAGAATGACTCGTCTTTTTTGTATGCTTTCATACCTCTGTTAATTGCCTGCTTAACTCCTTCTAAATAGGCGAATCCATGCCTTTTATCTGGTTCTAAGTAAGTACCTTCTGCCCATTCATTCCACGCATTAATAAATAAAAACTCGCTGTTGTAAAGAGAATAGGTACGCTGGATTTGTTTGCTTAAATATATCGTGAACTTCCTAGGGGTAGAACCTAGGAAGATGCTGCTATTTAAGTCTTTGCGGCGTGCTGTATTGTCCCAGTCAACAAAGGCACCAGGAAATGTTTTTTTTTCTGGAGGAGATCGCTTTAGTATATACATCCACACTTTATCATAATCCCAAGCGTTTATTTGTTTACCAGACTCATATATTGTCTTATTTATGTCTGAAGAGCTATCATGAGCAATTGTATAAAAAGGCTCGAATTGAATGCTAGCATCAAATCCATTTATATTAGGAAGTGGAAAGCTGTTTAATGTTTCTGCAAAGTATATACCTTTCAAACCATTTTCTTGTGCGAGTGTATTCCAATAATGAAGCATTTGTTCACAATGAGGGATATGCCCAGGGCGATAAATAATGAATAGTGGTTTATCGTCTATACGGATATATCTCTCATCTTGGAAAGCTTGCAATAAATACTCAAAGTGTTCTTTCCAATCCGATAATTCTCCATAATTTTGAGGCATTAATATGTGACTATCAAGACCATCCCAAGTTTTTGTCCACGGTTCATTTGCCCAAGAAAGGCAAAATGGAAAATCTGGTTCCTTCATCTTAAGTACCTCATTAAAGGGTGCCTCCAATAGCCTCTTCCCTTTAAACCAGTAATGGTAATAACAAAAACCATATATGCCATGTGCTTTGGCGATTTCTGCTTGCCATTTTCTTACGGATGGGGTGGTTAAGTCATAATAAAAATCTTGATAAGGTTCTCTAGGTTGGTAATGTCCTGAAAATAAAGGTCGTGCACTTTTAGTATTTGTCCATTCAGTAAACCCTTTCCCCCACCATCGGTCATTTTCTTTTATTTGATGAAACTGTGGTAAGTAAAAAGCGATTATTTTCAAAATATATCCCCCTTATGTTCTTCGTAGTTCAAGTGGTGGGAAGTTACTTTTGATTTTTCGAATCTAGTTAAAACATGAGATATGTTATTTACTTACTGTGTTTATGCTGCATAATGAATTCTTTTGTGCAGTTTGCTTGATATGGAAATCTTTGATGATTTAATATATACGGCTGAGATACAAAATGATCTTCATTATACAATGAGCGAAAAGAGTTAATCTTTTTGGAGAACAAATAGAGCTTGGGGTAACCGGTTTGTATCATCAAAAAAGTCCCGTAGCTTTAAATACTTCTCATAGTGGTTTTTAATATAAGTTCTAGGTATAACGGTTTCCCCATAGAAGCTACTGTTTCTAACGTCTCCAGCTCCCGTAGGGCTGTGGATAAAATTGCCGCTTTCATAATCCGAGATGGCACGATTTATATCTGGAAAAGCTTGAGATAAAGTTTTATGCCACCCAGTTTGAATTAATTCAGGGTGTTCCTTGAATTGTTGACAGAAATCGAGAAAATAGCGTGCTTGTGTTGTTGCGATGAAGATTCCGCCTGGACGAAGAATTCTTGAAAATTCCTTTATCCAATTTTCTGCAGTTTCTTCGGATAAATGTGAGAATACAGAATAAGCGAATATGATGTCTAATGAATTGTCATTAATAAATTCTACAGGAGGTTGTGGGGGAGCTATTTTATACCTGCCTCTTCCTAACGTTTCGTTGCAAAGGTTAATCATTGCAGGATCTACATCAATACCAAGTAAATTTTTATGGCGAACATCTTTGAAAAAGAAGCGTATGATTCTTCCCCATCCGCAACCAAAGTCTAAAATTTTCCGTTCTTTATTCAAGGGAACGCCTAAATTTTGGGCATATGTTTTTACAAGGCTATAAAACAAATATGCTTCATAAAGAGCATGTTCATAGGAAGCACCTACAAACTGTTGTTGAATTTCTTCGGAGGGGAACTTAGGTACTGGGATGCCATTTATCTTTGTTTGTGAGCAACTTTGTATAAATAGATTAAGAAGTTCAACATCAGAAAGTGGGCTAACAAGGTTATCAAAATCACTTCCTAACTTAAAGTTATTCATTTGTTAACCTCCAAATTATATAGTTCCTAAAAATCATTTTCGTGTTTTTTACTAATAAAAACATGTAGAAATTCAGCATCTAACCCCAGTGATCTATCCTTGTGTAAATAAACAATGGTATACATATTTGCATGTGTATAAATATATTCAATCATATCTTGACCCCAATCAAATGTTACTAAAGACCCGTTCTCATCAATAGGATTACCATGATAAATTGGCTCCTCAATATATTCGATTCCTTCTTTATTGATTCTTGCTCTTTGTAAAGTCTTTGTGAGTGTATGATACCAAGGGACAGTAAACACATGAGCGCCGCCAGGCTTTAATACACGCTCTATTTCTTTAAAGGCTTTGTTTGGCTCCATTACATGTTCAAAGACATCTTGAGTAATGAATAAATCAAAAGATTCATTTTGAAAAGTCATGTCTTCTAAGTTCTCACATCTAACCCCTTGAAAGTATTGGCCGAGAGGGTAGTTTTTAAAGTATTGAGAGTATGTATAGTTTTTGCAGTTTTTTATTAGTAGTTGAGTTGTAATTCCCCCAGGAGAGGATTCGTGGATATGATAGGAACCCCATTTTGGAAAAAATGTATTTAAAACATGGATTAGAGCGCGCTGCCTTGGTATAGAGTGGCATGTAGAACATAAGTAGTGATCTCTAAGCCAATCATTATGCTCTATAAATGTAGCTTTCTTCTCACAAATAACGCAATATCCATTATTGTGCTTCAAATTACCTTCCACATGACATCACTCCTGTGTAAAAAATGCATATGACACACACGTCAACAACCAGCGAAATCAAAGAGAGTGGGTGGAAATTAGGGAACTCATAAAAGTGAGATTGGTAGAATGGAACAATTAGCGGGAGAGAACCCCACGCTAATTAAAGTTTCACTTTATGCTATGCGATACATTCGCTTTTATTCATTGAAGAATGTATCGACTTAGAATGTCCCTTTTGTGTACGGATACATTTCAAAGTCTTGTGCATATATTTCTGTAACTAAACCCATGGTTTCTTTATCATAAAAGCTTTCATATGTTGGAAAGCGGGGGAAGGATGCATCTGTAATGCTAAGTTCTGCATAGCTTCCCGTATAAAGCATCTTATGAGCACGATGATGATCTGAATTTGTAAGAAGCGCTAAATTTGATTTAGTCAAATCGTACGTGTGTTCTATCTTGGTGATTTGTGTATTAAAATCTTCTAAAGGAATATAGTATTGGATGAAGTTTTCTTCACCTGGGACGTATTGCTGACTAAAATGTATATCTATTGCTAGGGAATTGGAACCGAATGCTTGAACGTAATATAAAAATTGTTTAAATGATATTCCTTGATTACTATATTTGTCATTATAAAAATAATGCCGGATACTTTCCCATTGAGGGCTAGCATATGGATTGTCAGCAAGCAATAAAAAGGAGCTGACCGCCCTTGTATAGGGATTCCGTACAAGTTTACAAACATCTTTTTTTGCTGTTAGAAGCCCATTTTGTAACTCTGGTATGTAGTTGGTGTTGTTTTTATACACCCAGAATTCATAGTAATGAATAAAGTCATGGTATTTCTTTGCTTCAGTAAATAATCCAATTTGAAAAAAGAACCAATTAGCTAAAGTAGTACATCCGCTTCTATGGCTCCAAAATAGTATAAGTGGAAAGTCTTTATGGAAATGTGGGATTCGATCTTTATGTAGGATTACATGATTTAAAAGCTCTTGATTTACACTCTTCATACATGTAGTGCTCCTTTTTGAAAGTTTTATTTATGGAGAAGGTTTTTAAATAGAATAAACGAGAATATGAGAAGGCAAGTTTTTACTAATCCAATATATTCATGGGAATGAGTAAATATTATGAGTGTTTTTGCGGTCATCTTAAATAAGGTATCGATTCTAAAAGGAAAATATAAAATAAAGATAATGAAAATTTATAAGGGGCATACAATTATAAGAGAATGAATAATAGAGGTGACCAAGTTCGTTTATTTGTATTTCTAGGTGTGATAAGCAAAAATCTTATTACTAGAGAGGATATTATGAGGAAGAATAATTATTTAATAGTAGGTGGAAATAGTTTCATTGGTATAAACCTCGCATTAGGTTTATTGAAACAAGGTCAAAATGTAAAAGTATTTTCCAGACATATAAATAATTTCCCTCAAAATATTATAAGTGAGGTTGAATTTATTAAAGGTGATTTAGCGAATGTTAAAGATATATATAAAGCTTTAGTGAGTGTGGATATTATTATTTATTTAGCTGCAACGTCTAATGTAGCAACTTCAATTGAAGATGTTTTCGGAGATATAAACAGTAGCTTTTTTTTTCTTAACTTCATGGAAAGTGTTAAAAATTTTCCTGTTAAAAAAATTGTATTAGCATCTTCTGGAGGCACGGTTTATGGTGAACCAGAATATTTACCTATTGATGAGGAACATCCATTAAAACCACTTTCTCCTTATGGAATAACAAAAGTATCGCTTGAAAATTACTTGTACTTTTATAAGAAAAAATACGGAATTGACTATGTTGTATGTAGATATTCTAATCCATATGGAAAATATCAAAATCCTTTAAAGAAAGTTGGGGCAATAAATTGTTTTTTGTATCAGCATCTCAGTAATGAAAAGATTAATATATATGGGAATCCACAAGAGATTATTCGAGATTATATTTATATCGATGATTTAGTTGAAATCACTATACAACTATCGCAATTAAATCGTTTGAAATCTTGTGTGTATAACATAGGGAGCGGCAAGGGTCTCTCTTTAAAACGAATTATAGTAGAATTGGAGAAATTAACGGAAAGAAAAGTGGAATTTACCTGCTATAAACAAAGGCAAGAAAATGTTCAAAAAATCATTTTAAATATAGATAGAGTAAGACGAGAATGTAATTGGGAACCGAAAATAGATTTCAAAAGTGGAATTAGATTAAATAAGCTATGGATTGAAGAGTTCTTATATAGTAAAAAATAATAAGCCATGCCCTACTTTTGTATCAGTAGAGCGTGGTTTATTATTTTATTTCTTTTTTTATTACCCAAAGGTCTTGATGTTCCCACCAAAAACCTTCAATGTATTTTTTGATGACAGGGTTATAAGGTAATAATTTAATTTTGTCACATACGTAAGAGGGACTAACGATCGTTTGCCCGTATTGATGAACATCTAAATCCAATTGTTCACTAGAAGGGAGGAACCAATAACCCTGTTTATTTAAATCTGGAAAGCTGAAGTACTTTTTACTTTGATAACCATGAGTTGTGAAAATGAGTAAGCCTTCAGGAGAAACAGCATTATACAATGTTTGAAGCCAACGAAACCAAGTTGTATCAGGCATATGAGAAAAAAAGGATAGACAAAAGACGATATCATACGTAGACGAGGCCAATTTTACTTGTTCAGGTTCAGGGTGAGATAAGATAGAAGAAGTATTTAATGTGTTTTCAATAAAAGTAATAGCCTCTTCATGTATATCACAGGTAGTTATACTTAAGTTCGTTTGTGGGTTTAATAAATGACGTGTTACGCAGCCATATCCGGATGCGAATTCTAATAATTTAATTGGAGTGTCTATAGGGGGATAAAAGGAAGTAATTAAATCTAAAAGTGTTTCTGCGGATTTTCTCCCATCTTGAAAATAATAATCTATCGCTTCTTTTTTAGATGGGAAGACTGGATTAGTGACAAGGAATTGAAAGATATGATCCTCTGGATGGATACTTGCATTTACATTGTATTTGTGTGCAATTTGAGAAAGCAAATCTTTATTTGCTTCTATAAATTCTTTCAAAGAGTAACCCCCCTTAAATGATAGTAACGTTTTACAAGAGATACTGATGGCGAAGAAAATATATCATTAAATCTTCAAATATGCTTTAAGATACTTTCTATATGTGTACATTTTCTTTTTTGAAATGTCGTCGATAGTAAAGGTTTCTTTAATGAAATTCTGCATTTGTACAACTTCACTGTAATGGGAATATGAATCTTCTGTTCTCGTTACGCTATTTGTATGTCGTCTATGATAGTTTAGCGGTTTTGGATTGAAATAAATGTTCCCCTCTTTAAGAATAGAAACATAGAAAAACCAATCACCAGCTACTTTAAACTTTTCTAATTGTTTTTCTGTTGTTTTTATATCTATGTTTTTAAAAACTACACTTGAGACATTAGGTATGGTGTTTTTAATAAGTAATGTATCTTGTATTTCATCTATCCCTTTTCGGAAATAAGAACTTTTCCATTTTTCTTTATCAATATCATTTGTGTAATCTAAATAATGATTGGCTAGGATATTTCCTTGTTCATCTATTTGTTTTGATTGTGTGTAGCTTAAGGTAACATCACCATTTATATGAAACCCTTGTATTACTTCTTCTAAAAATGTCTGATCACATAAGTCATCGGCCTCTGCAATCCAAATATAATCACCGGTTGCTGCAGAGATGCCTTTTATCCATTGTTTAAATACAGAACCAGAGTTTTTATCATTAATAATCTGCTGAACTTTTAGGTGGGGCTTATTTTCGTTTGAGAGCAGCTGTTCAAATATAGATACGCTATTGTCAGTAGAGGCATCGTCTAGGAAAATTAGTTCGTAAAGGGGATAGGTTTGGTTTAATATGGATTTAACTCGGTCAGATAAGTATTTTTCGTAATTATAGTTCGGTATGATTACGCTTATTTTTTTGTAATTATGATCAAGTAGGTTTAACAGTTGATAAATGTAATGAAGAAAGTTGAAATCTTTTTCAATAAGCTCTTGGCCAAAGCGCCCATTTTGTAATCGTAAGTCTTCATCTCCAATAAATTCATATATTCTTTCCAGCATCTGCGGTAAATTTAAAAAGTCTACTAAGGCGCCAGTTTGTTCCGTAACAACATCTTCAAAACCTCCAGCGTTTTTAAACCCTATAACAGGGACTTTTGTATCTAATGCCTCTAAAACAACGTTTGGAAAAGGATCTTCTCTTGAAGTTAATAAATATAAATCAGCCCCGGCGTTATATAAACCGATATCTGGAGTAGGCTCAACTAATGTGAAATGTGCTGTATATCTTGGGGATAGCGTGTTAAAGAAATGAACATCTGTTCTCCCGACCCAGATAAAATGAATATTCGTATGAACCTTTCTTACTGAGTAAGCAATAAGTGAGAATAAATCTATCCCTTTCCGATGATCAGCGAAACCTACTCCTAAAATGATTTTGCTATCTAGAGGCAGGTTGTGTTTTTTTCGTAATTCGCTTCTAGCTTTTGCAATATTGTTCTTATAAGGATTGTGGTTAAACAAGCCTTGAGGGAGGATGTGACATTTTTGATGATCTAATTGGGTGATTGTACGGAATTTTTCATACACGTACTGTGAAGGGAAGACAATTTTGTAAGCGAACTGGGCAATGTTTCTAGCTTTCCCCTCGGCAGAGTACTGTTGTATTAAATGCGGCAATTCATGTATTAATGAAATAACTTTTATATTGTGTTTAGCTAGTAATGCAACTATATCACCACTTATGACGGTACTACATATGGCGATGGTATAGTCTTGTGATAGTAACTTCTTTATTAATAATTCGACCCTTTTTTCTGTTGGGTAGTCTTCCTCTAGGCAATAAACAGGACCATACTTTTGAAAATCGTGGATTAAAATGCCCGTTCCAATAGAAATAATTGCGACGGAGTAATGAAAGTTTTCTTTAAGAGCTTTAATAGTATGTAAAGAAAGCAGCTGTGCTCCGTGGAAATGGGCATCATGGGATACATAAATGATCTTCTTATTAACATGCATTTCATAACGCCTCCTAAGTTAATTAGATTTTTAGTAAATGCATGGTGTATGTATAATTCCTAGAGAGAAGTGGTAGGAGATAATTGTGAATGCAGCTGGAATGTACTCGAAATAAAAAGTGCTACCTTTAATATATATTTGTTTGGCTTGCTATTCATTCTTTAGAAAGGTGTAAGTAAGAAAGTATAAACTGTCGATTATGAAAGTGATTGCACCAGTCTATTAATCTCTAGGAACGGTGTATAAATGAAGAAGGTTCAATACCCTTTAGAATTTATAAAATAAAAAGGATAAAAGGTATTGACGATTAGGATATAGAGGTGTAATATAGA
>NZ_JBBOTI010000008.1:0-2500 GCF_038005505.1 Bacillus sp. FSL E2-8868
CTTAACTTCCGTGTTCGGTATGGGAACGGGTGTGACCTCTCTGCCATCATCACCAAACTGATGAAGGTATATTCCTTCAAAACTAGATAACATTAGCTTCATATTATATGGTTAAGTCCTCGATCTATTAGTATTCGTCAGCTCCACATGTCACCATGCTTCCACCTCGAACCTATCAACCTGATCATCTTTCAGGGATCTTACTAGCTTACGCTATGGGAAATCTCATCTTGAGGGGGGCTTCATGCTTAGATGCTTTCAGCACTTATCCCTTCCGCACATAGCTACCCAGCTATGCCCTTGGCAGAACAACTGGTACACCAGCGGTGCGTCCATCCCGGTCCTCTCGTACTAAGGACAGCTCCTCTCAAATTTCCTGCGCCCACGACGGATAGGGACCGAACTGTCTCACGACGTTCTGAACCCAGCTCGCGTACCGCTTTAATGGGCGAACAGCCCAACCCTTGGGACCGACTACAGCCCCAGGATGCGATGAGCCGACATCGAGGTGCCAAACCTCCCCGTCGATGTGGACTCTTGGGGGAGATAAGCCTGTTATCCCCGGGGTAGCTTTTATCCGTTGAGCGATGGCCCTTCCATGCGGAACCACCGGATCACTAAGCCCGACTTTCGTCCCTGCTCGACTTGTAGGTCTCGCAGTCAAGCTCCCTTATGCCTTTGCACTCTACGAATGATTTCCAACCATTCTGAGGGAACCTTTGGGCGCCTCCGTTACACTTTAGGAGGCGACCGCCCCAGTCAAACTGCCCACCTGACACTGTCTCCCGGGTCGATGAGACCCGTAGGTTAGAATTTCAATACAGTCAGGGCGGTATCCCACCAGCGCCTCCACCGAAGCTAGCGCTCCGGTTTCAATGGCTCCCGCCTATCCTGTACAAACTGTACCAAAATTCAATATCAGGCTACAGTAAAGCTCCACGGGGTCTTTCCGTCCTGTCGCGGGTAACCTGCATCTTCACAGGTACTATAATTTCACCGAGTCTCTGGTTGAGACAGTGCCCAAATCGTTACACCTTTCGTGCGGGTCGGAACTTACCCGACAAGGAATTTCGCTACCTTAGGACCGTTATAGTTACGGCCGCCGTTTACTGGGGCTTCAGTTCAGAGCTTCGCTTACGCTAACCCCTCTCCTTAACCTTCCAGCACCGGGCAGGTGTCAGCCCCTATACTTCGCCTTACGGCTTCGCAGAGACCTGTGTTTTTGCTAAACAGTCGCTTGGGCCTATTCACTGCGGCTTTCCGTTAAGAAAGCACCCCTTCTCCCGAAGTTACGGGGTCATTTTGCCGAGTTCCTTAACCAGAGTTCTCTCGCACACCTTAGGATTCTCTCCTCGCCTACCTGTGTCGGTTTGCGGTACAGGCACCTTTTATCTCGCTAGAAGCTTTTCTTGGCAGCGGGGAATCAAAGACTTCGCTCCATAAGGAGCTTCCCCATCACAGCTCAGCCTTCACGATAAGCGGATTTGCCTACTTATCAGCCTAACTGCTTGGACGTGCACAACCAATCGCACGCTTCTTCTATCCTTCTGCGTCCCTCCATTGCTCAAACGATAAAGAGGTGGTACAGGAATATCAACCTGTTGTCCATCGCCTACGCCTGTCGGCCTCGGCTTAGGTCCTGACTAACCCTGAGCGGACGAGCCTTCCTCAGGAAACCTTAGGCATTCGGTGGACGGGATTCTCACCCGTCTTTCGCTACTCATACCGGCATTCTCACTTCTAAGCGCTCCACCAGTCCTTCCGGTCTGACTTCACTGCACTTAGAACGCTCCCCTACCACTGATACCATTGGTATCAATTCGCAGCTTCGGTGGTGTATTTAGCCCCGGTACATTTTCGGCGCAGAGTCACTCGACTAGTGAGCTATTACGCACTCTTTAAATGGTGGCTGCTTCTGAGCCAACATCCTAGTTGTCTAAGCAACTCCACATCCTTTTCCACTTAATACACACTTTGGGACCTTAGCTGGCGATCTGGGCTGTTTCCCTCTTGACTACGGATCTTATCACTCGCAGTCTGACTCCTAAGGATAAGTCATTGGCATTCGGAGTTTGACTGAATTCGGTAATCCGATGAGGACCCCTAGTTCAATCAGTGCTCTACCTCCAAGACTCTTACACTTAAGGCTAGCCCTAAAGCTATTTCGGGGAGAACCAGCTATCTCCAGGTTCGATTGGAATTTCTCCGCTACCCACACCTCATCCCCGCACTTTTCAACGTGCGTGGGTTCGGGCCTCCATTCAGTGTTACCTGAACTTCACCCTGGACATGGGTAGATCACCTGGTTTCGGGTCTACGACCACGTACTAAACGCCCTATTCAGACTCGCTTTCGCTGCGGCTCCGCCTCTTCAGCTTAACCTCGCACGGGATCGTAACTCGCCGGTTCATTCTACAAAAGGCACGCCATCACCCATTAACGGGCTCTGACTATTTGTAGGCACACGGTTTCAGGATCTCTTTCACTCCCCTTCCGGGGT
>NZ_JBBOTI010000009.1:0-4047 GCF_038005505.1 Bacillus sp. FSL E2-8868
AGCATCTAAAAATAAAAATTGACGTTCACGTTGTTTGTTTCGTTCAGTTTTCAAAGAACTTATCTGCCGCTTCAGAAGCGACTTCATCATATTAACATCTTAATTTTTCGATGTCAACTATGTTTTTCAATTTCTTTTTTGTCGTTTTCTGCGTTTCTGCATCAGCGACGTTTATTAATATATCATGTGAAAAAATGAAATGCAACACCTTTTGAAAACTTTTTTGAAACCAACTACATTTCTTTTTTAATATCATATACTTAAACGAAACATCTCTTTCATTTCTAAGTAATTCCTACATATATTCTATAGAAAGTCACTCTGTCAAAAAACGTTTCTTTCTATATAAAGTGAAACTTTAATCAGTGGGGGGTGTTCATCCCCCACTGATTATTAGCCTTCACCAATCGGGCATTTACGGGCAGTCGTCTCCCACCTAACTTTCTCGCATTCGGCGAATTTTGAGGCGGGGCTGACTGCCCGCAAATAGTGGGATAAACGTTTTATTCATATACCATATCATACAAGGAGGAATATACATGGACTACACCGACTTATTAATAAAACTAGGTCTCTCGGCTATTTTAGGATTCGCTATCGGTTTAGAGCGCGAATTAAAACGTAAACCACTCGGCTTAAAAACGTGTTTAGTTATTTCTATTATTAGTTGCCTCCTAACTATTGTTTCTATTAAAGCAGCTTACAACTTACCACATACCGATCATATGAATATGGATCCACTTCGACTTGCCGCTCAAATTGTATCAGGAATTGGTTTTTTAGGTGCCGGTGTAATTTTACGCAGAGGAAACGATAGTATTGCGGGGTTAACGACCGCCGCTATGATTTGGGGTGCTTCTGGCATCGGCATTGCCGTTGGAGCTGGTTTCTATATCGAGGCTATTTTCGGAATGTGTTTCCTTATGATTAGTGTAGAACTTATACCATTAGCGATGAAATACGTCGGTCCTAGATCATTTCGCCAACGTGATATCGCAGTGAAACTCGTTGTACGAAATATGGACAATATCCCGACCGTAATTGAAGAAATAAAAGAAATGGATATAAAAGTTAAGAACATGAAGCTCAAAACATTGGAAAATGGTTCGCACTATTTACATTTAAAATTGTCTATCGATCAAAAAAGACATACTGCTGATGTTTATTATGCTCTTCAGCATCTTGAAAGTGTTCAACAAACTGAAGTTGAAAGTATGTATTAATTATGAAATGAACTCTCTTTTTAATTAGAGAGTTTTTCTTTTTTCTATAATGGTAACAATGAATGTAGTCCTGAAAAGTAAGGAGGAATAGGAACTTGAAATCCCGTCCGAATTTAGTAGATACATTTCGTGATTCCATTATTTTTCGTTTAATTTGTTTTATTATTGTACTTACTACCTTCTCCGGCTTTCTTATACATATATTAGAGCCATCTCACTTCACCACATGGTTCGACGGGGTTTGGTGGTCAATCGTTACCATTTTCACCGTTGGATACGGCGATTTCGCCCCCCATACAACGATAGGAAAACTTATTGGTATATGTATTATTTTATTAGGAACGGGATTTTGTTCTTATTATATGGTTCTATTCGCTACCGACATGATTAATAAACAATATATGAGAATTAAGGGTGAAACAGCTGCTACCTCTAATGGTCATATGATTATCGTTGGCTGGAATGAGCGTGCAAAACATGTTGTAAAACAAATGCACATATTACAACCGAACCTTGATATCGTTTTAATTGATGAAACACTTTCTTTACTTCCAAAGCCATTTCATCATTTAGAATTTATAAAAGGTTGTCCGCATCACGATCAAACTTTATTAAAAGCTAACATTACAACAGCTCACACTATATTAATAACAGCGGATAAAGAGAAGAACGAAAGCTTAGCAGATACACAGTCCATTTTAAATATTTTAACTGCAAAAGGACTTAATCCAAACATTCACTGCATCGCTGAACTTCTTACTTCTGAACAAATCCAAAATGCAACGAGAGCTGGCGTATCAGAAATTATAGAAGGAAATAAATTAACGAGCTATGTATTTACCGCTTCTCTTTTATTCCCTTCCATTTCAGGTGTACTATTCTCACTTTACGATGAAATCTCTGATAACAAATTACAACTGATGGAGATTCCCCCGTCCTGCACCGGACAATCCTTTGCAAATTGTAGCTATACTCTTTTAAAGCAAAACATTCTCTTACTAGGTGTAAAGCGCGACGAACAATATATGATCAATCCAGTTCATTCTTTCATTCTCATCGAAAGCGACATACTCATCGTTATTCACCATTAAAAAAATGATTTTCTAGTTCTTGTACCAATACTTTACCAATATTGACATACTTTCTTTTCACATCTCCATCTGGATCTTGCGGCTCCGCAAATTGATCCAATCCACTCGTTCCAGCTGTTAAAGCATTAACATTATCATCTAGTTCGTCTTGATATACGTGCGAAAGAATATACGGCGTTTCAAGACGGACTATTACACCAGGCACATCTAGTTCCCCATCCACCGCTGTAAATGGTACGCGTAAAAATTGATACCCTTCTTCTTCGTCGATTTTATAATCAAAGCATCCTTTATCATAATCCCAATTGCCGCCAATACTATATCCAAGTGGTTTCATAACCTCTTCTAACTTATATAACGCATATGTACATCCTTCTAATTTTGATTGAATCGGAATCAAGCCCATCCCTCCTAGACTTTTCCTTTAGCATACCCATTCTAGTTTGAATATACCGATGTACCTTTCAATAAAATAATAAAAAGCGACCGGAGACCTGCAGTGCCCCCTGTCAAGTAGACAGTATTTAAAAAGCGCAACTAAGCAACCTGAGTTCTATATTTATATGGACTCAGGTTATTTAATTTCTTTTGAAATCTTTGATGATTATAAAAGTGCATATATTTACGCACGGCAAGTTTGACCTCATTCGCTTTACGGAAGGAGTATAAATGAAAACACTCTGCCTTAAAGTGACTGAAGAAGTTTTCCATACAAGCATTATCCCAACAGTTGCCTCTTCGAGACATACTTGCCTTCATCTGATATTTTTTAAGTAATTGATTATATTGACGAGATGTATACTGGGATCCTTGATCACTATGTAAGAGGATTCCCTTCACATTTCGTTTTTTCTTTGCCTTTTTAAGCGTATCTAACACAAGCTTTAAGTCGTTTCTACGACTGGTTTCATAGGCAACAATTTCATTATTGTATAAATCCTTAATAGCGGATAAGTACAAGCGCTGTCCATTGAAAATCAAATAGGTAATATCGGTTACCCATTTCTCATTCGGTTTTGAAGCCTGAAACTCCCTATTTAGATGGTTCTCTGAAATCACATAAGCTTCTTTTTTTCCGTAATAAGGTCGTTTTTTCCTAATTACGGCTTTGATACCTAGTTCACTCATCAATCTTTGGATGTGCTTATGGTTCAAATGAAGGTTATATGTGGCTTTCAGCCACACTTGTATTCTTCTATATCCATAAATTCCTCTTAATTTTTTATGACACTCCAATATCTTTTTCTTAATTTCGATATCCTCTGATTGTTTTTTAGAAGGCGTCGTATGCCGTTTTAGCCATTTGTAGTATCCACTTCTGGTTACACCAGCAATATCGCATAGAATGGTCACTGTATAACCTGTTTTTGTCATTTCATGGATGACTTCGAATTTTTTTATTTTGGATACGACTTTCATTCCTCCTTTTACATCCCTAAGAGCTTTTTTAACATTTCATTTTCCGCTTCTAATCGTCTGATCTTAGCTTCAGGATCTTCGGGTCTAACCCTTGGTCTACCTAAACCTGGTCCTTTCGCTTTACCGCGTTTTTCTTCTAGTCCTTTGATTCCTTCAGCTTCAAAGTGTTTCACCCAACGACTTACAACCGAGTGATGAATACCTAATTCTTTCGCAATGGTTTTATAGCTCATGCCTTCTTTTAAGTATAAATCTATAGCTTGTTTCTTAAATTCTACATCGTAAGTGACTCTAATTTTTCCCATGAAAAAATC
>NZ_JBBOTI010000010.1:0-2386 GCF_038005505.1 Bacillus sp. FSL E2-8868
TTTCATATTTCAATGTCAACCAAGTTTTTTTATTTCTTTTGTCGCTTTCTACGTTGTTGCTATCAGCGACTTGTTCTATATTACACCTCTAACCTACAATCGTCAATATGTTTTTATAAAAAACTTCATTTTTTTATAAATCCTATTTACGTTATTAATTTATCTATTTATATACCTCTTCTATAAGAATAGATAAGCAACCCATGAAACACTCTATGGGTTGCTATTCCATCATAAAAACTATTGTTCTTTTGAAGGTACAGAACAACTTTCATCCGTACAAGACATATCGCTTCCACCCTCTGAAGAAAGCTCTTGTAACTTAGGTGCAGGATTCTCTTCTTCCCAAACTTGCTGAAGTGCACCAACAAAAGTTTCAAGTGGTTGCGCACCTGAAATAGCATACTTTTGATTAATAATAAAATAAGGAACTCCCGAAATTTGATATTGCTGAGCAATCGCTTCATCAATTCTAACATCATTTGCATATGCGCTTTTATCATTAATAACATGTAGAGCTTCTTGCTTATCTAAACCTGAAGCTTCAGCAATAGTAGCAAGCGTATCCACATCACTTAAATTTTTCGATTCAGTGAAATATGCACAAAGTAGATTTTCCGTAATCTCTTTTTCTTTCCCTTGATCCTTTGCAAATTTGGCAAGACGATGCGCATCAAAAGTGTTCGTCGGCTTCATCTCTTCAAAATTAAAACTTAACCCCATACTAGCTGCATGATTGCCTAGTTGTATATTATTACGCTTAGCTTCTTCAATACTAATCCCATACTTTGATGCAAGTACTTCATTAATACTTGTTCCAGAATAGATTGGAGCATTTTGGTCTAATTCAAAACTTTTAAACTCAACTTCAACATCTTTCTTATGCGGAAATTGCTCTAAAGCCATTTCTAATCTACGTTTCCCAATATAACAAAATGGGCATACAAAATCTGACCATACTTCAATTTTCATAGAAACACCTCATTAACATGTAGTTTTCAATTATTGTAGCACTGGCAATAAGGAATTCAAAAATTTATGCTTCAAACCTTATATACTACAAACTAAAATGAGTTTTTAAATAGAAAAAACGATAATCAAAAGTATAAAAACATTTCCTTCTGATTATCGTATATACAAAATACAAATCTAAAACAATCTAATTACGCTGGAATGTATCTCCCCACGAACTCCCATATGGTATTCCAATATTTATTCGAATCTACCTTCTCGGCTTCTCCATGTCCAGCACCTGGAACAATTAATTTCTCTTTTTCTACTTTTGCAGCATTATATACTTCATCTAACATTTCATAAGGAACGAATGTATCAGCGTCCCCATGAATAAATAGCATCGGTGTTTTACTTTTCGCTACTTGTTTTACAGCTGAAGCTTCTTCTAAATCATATCCAGCTCTTAATTTTGTAACTGTATTTGCCGCATTCATAACAGGAAACTTCGGCAAGTGGAATAAATCGTTTAATTGATAAGTAAATTCACCAATAACAGTTGAGTATCCACAATCTTCAATAATAACTTTAACGTTAGAGGGTAACTCTTCACCTGAAGTCATCATCACAGTTGCTCCCCCCATTGAAACTCCAAAGAGTGCTATTTCAGCATTAGGGTCTTTCTTTACAATTTGTTGAATCCAAATCAAAATATCTTTACGATCGTGCCAGCCCATCCCTATATAATCACCTTCACTATTTCCATGCCCACGAAGATCTGGCGCTATGACGTTATATCCTTCTTCATAAAAATTCCGGATATATTTCGTCATTTTCGATGCCCTACTATCATATCCATGAACTACAATTGCCCATTTATGGCTAGATTGTTCATTCATATATTCATAACCTGTTAATTTCAACTTATCGAAAGAATTTATGTTTCGTATATTAGGTTTATGATTTGATACAAAGTTCGCATCCTTTTCTTCATTTGTAGCAAACACACCTCCCGATGCATTCACAGTTTCTACTAAGTGAGGATTATCCTCTAAAAACTCTTTCTCTTGTTTCGCATTCAACGCATAATTATAAAAATAATTCCCGACTAACATATAAGTAATTGCTAGAAGGACTAAAACCACTATAGTAATTACACCTATCTTCTTCATATTATCTCCTTAAAAAATTTAAATCTTCCTATATTAAAGTACCTCGAAAAACAACTGTACTATTTTAACACACCGATAGATTGCTTCTACAAAAAATAGAATAGAAAATCTTAAACTACACATCAAAAATGATGAAAGAAAATGAATATGAGAGGATCAAAATAATAAGGATTACTTACTTGAGGCTGATAAGAAGTTTAAAACACAAAAAAGACGAGTCATTCTGACTCGTCTTAAAGTTGCTTGGCGACGTCCTACTCTCA
>NZ_JBBOTI010000011.1:0-2236 GCF_038005505.1 Bacillus sp. FSL E2-8868
GAAATCCATAAATTTAATAACCTTAAAGATGAAAAAAGAATGGAATAGAAACGGTATAAAATAAAATTCGGATGATAAAGTAATACGTTTAAATATAAATTGAAGGCAAGGATTTCCTTTTTATGTTAATTTAGTTGTCGAATGAACAATAATGTTTTGATTTAATATGAAAAGGTTATGTAAAAAAGAGCTGCATGGCTATTTTTTGCATAACCTTTTTGTGGTTTTAAAGGATTTTACCTAAGAAAAAATCTATAATTAAGGTAGTTAACATATATTTTTTGATGGGTGTGGGGGATTATGAAAGAAATATGCATGTTATTAGTGGCTGTTATATTATGGGGGACAGCCATTGCACCAACGAAATGGGCATTAGAATCCATTCAACCGTTTACTTTGTTATTTATTCGTCTTTTCTTTGCGGGTGGGATTTGTATGTTTTTCTCATTTAACGAACTACAAAAAGCAGTTATACATAAACATATTCCGTGGAAAAGAATGAGTTTACTGTCTTTTACTGGTGTAGCTGGGTACTTTATGTTCACATCCTATGGTATTTCTTTAACAAGTGGATTACATGTTAGTATTATTGATGCTGCATTGCCATTAGTTACAATTCTCTTTTCAGCGTTCTTTCTGAAAGAGAAAATTCAGATGGATTATTGGATCGGGATTATGTTGGGCGCTATAGGAGTGCTCTTTATTACAATTCCATCTAGCGATACTAATCAAGAGGTGTCTTTAATAGGAGATATACTTATTTTATTAAGTACCTTTTTATTTGCGTTCTACACAGTTTTGTTAAAACGGCCAAAACAAGAACGACGTTTATCTAATAAAGTTTTCACTACAGTAACACTAATGATAGGTGCAGCTATTGTGTTGCCATTTGCAATGATAGAAATTTTTTACTACGGTTTCCCAAAAATCGAAACATGGAAGATTGGATTTAGTGTAGTATACCTTGTTATTGGGGCAACAATTTTAGCATATTGGTTCTGGAATAAAGCGCTAGAGACGGTCTCAGCATCAATAAGTGGACTGTACTTAAATGGATTGCCGTTAATAAGTATCATTACTTCAATTATCCTATTAAATGAATCTCTGACATGGAAGATAATAATGGGAGGGAGTCTAGTTTTAATTGGAGTAGGATGGGCGGATAAGCAAAAGTTACGTAATCTATTAAAGGGTAATAAAATGGATAGTAGGGACTGTTAAATTGTATGTTTTATATAGTTTAAATGTTAAAAAGATACCTCATATATATGTATAAGGTATCTTTTTATATTTAGCGAAGATAATGGACTTAAATTAGTAGGGATATTCTTTGTTATATCTATATGTATCGAAATCTTTTTGAAATATTGTTTTGACGAGCTGTATACATTCATCATCATAAAAGCTTTCAAAAGTCGGATGACGAGGGAATAAAGGATCAGTAATATCGGCATCGCTGAAATTCCCTTTATAAATCATGGCAGGGGTTTGATGATGCCATGATGTTGAAAACTCATTTATCGGTGCAGGTTTTAATTCGAAACGTTTTTCTAATTCTTTCATTTCCTGATCGAAATTTTCTAAGTATATATAATTGGTTACATACTCTTCTTCACCTGCTATATATTGTTGTGTAAAGTGAGCGTTAATATCATTTGCATGAGCACCTTTAGTAAATAGGTAGTATAAAAATTGTTTGAATGAGATTCCTTTAGGAGAATTTTCATTTTGATATAAAAACTTTCGAATGGGTTTCCATTCTTCATTTTCTACATAAGGAGGTGCAATTAAGGACACGAAAGAACTGACTGCTCTTCTAAACGGATTGCGAACCAGTTTGAAAGTTTCCTTTTGTTTATCTCGTAGTGCTACACTTAGCCGTATATTATAGGCCAGTGTACTTTTGTATATTTCATATTCGAAATTATGGATGAAGGGGTGATAGTTTAAAGCTGTTTGTAATAAATCAATCTGGTAAAAAAACCACTTAGCAAGGGAAGTACAACCACTTTTTTGACTCCAAAATAGAATGAGAGGAAAGTTTCTATGATAGTGTGGGCTTCTTGCATTAGTACTAATGATGTGTAATAAGGAGGGATCCAACAATTGATGCACTCCTTTCATGTATCTTGATTATATATATGTAAAATAAAGATGAGGTATGAGTGTGTGGAATTTTTTTTGTAGAAAATGAAAAAGAAATGTTGACTATTATTATATAGAGGTGTAATATAGG